>JAVKDD010000025.1:0-247996 GCA_040222455.1 Balneolaceae bacterium
ACCAGCATCTTCCGCCTGAATTGCAAACCAGAATTGTCCACGTCCATTAAAGCCTTCATCCCAGTCAAAGGCGTCGTCTGAGTTAAATGCTGATACTAAGTATTTCGCATCTACTGTTCCACCAAACCACTCAAATCCATCGTCATCTGAGGCAAATGATTCTACGTACTCAATGGTCGTACCACGTCCAACTCCACCTAAGGTTAATCCTTGAATTTCATTTCCAGCCTGATCGCCTACCGCTTTACCGGTGTGGCGTAACGACACATAACGAATCACACCTGAATTATCATCATCATTTTCTCCACCGTAGTTAGCGCGATCATCTCCAGCTCCTACTATTTCATTCACCCCTTCAATCTGGCGAACTGTGGCATTATTGGTTTTTGCATAACCCAGTACAACCAAACCACCCCATAAACCACGATCTTGCTCATCTAAGATTCCACTTAAATCATCCAATTTAGAAGTAAAGATGATCGGAGCATCTGCTGTTCCTTCAGCATAGATTTTTCCACCTTGTGCAATGACCAAACCTGAAGCATTATTTCCTGACCCGTCTTCGGCTTTGATTACCGTACCCGGCTCAATCCATAGTTCCGCTCCGTCTTCCACAAATACCATCCCATCAAGAAGATATTCATTGTCTGCTGTCCAAAATACTTTATCTCCCGCATTGATACTCGCATCTGTTATTGTGACCTGAGCAACTATTGAGGATGCAGAAAAAAGTGCCGCAAAAATAGTAAAAGATATTGATTTCATTTAGTTTAGTGTTTGTTTTGGATTTGTATTAAAGATTATATTTTACCCCAAAAGAAAAGGTTCGACCGTTTCTGTATTGGTTATATATATATTCGTTTCCTTTAAATATTTGTGAATACGTTACTTCAGGATCTAGGAGATTATTCGCACTTAAGCTAAGCACAAAATGCTCTCCTAAGGGCTTGCTTATATTGAAGTTTAATCGAGAATAAGAACGCTCATAGATATCAGGTGCCGCTCCTTGTGATACTCGGCTTAAACGGTCACCAAATACGTTATAGCTTAGATTTGAAGAAAGACCGTTTTCATCATTAAAATAACTGAGATCTACATTTACCAAATAAGGAGATTGCCCGGTTAATGAACGAGTAGTTTCAGGATTTTGCTGAGTTTCTCTTATTTGGATTAGTTCTGCTTCAGGTATATCAACTTCTGATTGTACTATGGTAAAATTGGTGATGAGCTGAAAGTTAGATAGGGCACTTGTTAAGAATTCTAAATTTTTTCTCACCTCAAATTCAACACCTATTACTGTTGCTTCAGGAACATTCTGAACAGATTCAGCTTTCTCAGCGATGTCGAATCGAAGTACTCTCTCAATCGGATTTTCTAGTTTTTTGTAGAATCCACTAACTGTAAATACTTCTCCTGGTGTAGGGTACCATTCCCAACGTAAATCATAATTAGTAATTAAAGTGCGCTCAAGATTTGCATTTCCTCTGAACAAGTTATCACCTACGAAATCGAAGGAAACATATGGAGTCATCTCTCTAAAAGTAGGTCTTGCTAATGTTTGTGTAACAGCACCTCTAATATTAGAGCGATCGGTTATTGAGTAAATCAAAATTAATGAAGGAAGTAAATCAGTTTCATCAATCGATCCAAATCTATCATCTGGTAGGAGAGTAGTATCACGACTAGCTGTTTGTAAATCAGTACTTTCATATCTTATGCCAGTAGCTACTTTTAATGAGGGCAAAATATTAAAGTCTATCATTCCATAAACTGCATTTATATTCTGCTCAGCATCATAACTACTTCTGTTTGTTGTAGCTGATTGTACATAATTAGCAAATAGAGGTCGCCCTCTTCTATCTTCCCCAATAATTCCAACGGAATTCAAAAATTCAACTTCACTATCAAATTGATTTAGGAAGAACCCTCTACCTTGATTGTACTCGAATCGGCGTTCTGAGAAATCACGTTCAGTGTTTTCGTATAAACCACCTACTTTAAACTTTACAGTTTGGTTTGCGACCGAGATAGGAATTGTAATATCCACTGTTCCTGAATACTTCGACTCGTTCAAATCCCGAAATAACCTTGCTGGTCTTGGATGTTGTGAATTATCGTTTCCAAGTACGGTATCCACTACAGCACCTGTGTTTGTATCTATTACAAATCGAGCATCAGAAGAAATAAATCTTAAATCGGGCTGCTCTTGTCCATTCGTTTGATAAGCTGTATTCCAATCAATTTGAAGGTTGTTGAGCGAAGCAAAATTATGTTTACCAGAAGCTTGATAGGAGATTAAATCTCTTTCCTTGTATTGATTTACCCGAGAACGAAGCTCCGCATTATCAGAATTTAGTTGCTCCCATTCTCCCGCAAGATATCGACCACTGTTTTCTCCACTTTGAGTTTGAAGAAAATTAAAATTGATTTTACTAGATGTACCTAGTATTAACCCAAAAGAACCTAATAGTCCCCAATCTACCGTCTGGGTTCCTTTTATATCTACGAGATCAATATTCGGTGAAAGAGCTTCGCTTTCCTCATATTGACCTAGTAATTGAAATCGCGATTGTCTTCCATCGTCGTACGCACTATAATTCATTCCGTATGAATAGTTAAGTGAATACCCAAGTTTTATATCATTTTTTAAATCATGCCGATTTCCAAATCCAATACTATACGATTGATTAAGAATGGTGGACTGTTCAGAGGGTAAAAATGGAGTATTGAACGATCGTGAAATCTGATCTAAGCTTTCTGCTGCATCTGGATTAAGTCGGGCTTCTGTTTCATTTGGGAATTCTGAATTATCAAGTCCATCCACTACTTCAGGGGTCGATCTATACCCGGAATCATATCCAAGCCAGTCAGTATCACTTTTATCTCCAAGTAAAATATCTTGAAATGAAGATGCTGTATTGTACCCTTGTTTAATCGAGATGTTGAAAAACAAATTTTCAGGTATGGCGCGTGTAGTTACATCTACTAACCCACCTGAAAAATTACCTGGTTTATCAGGGGTAAAGGTTTTTAGAGTTACTATGTTTTCCAAAAGTCCTGATGGGAGAAGATCTAACTGAAAAGATTTTCGATCAGGATCTGATGTAGGAAGCTCCAGTCCATTAAGTTGTGTTGTTGTATATCGGTCTCCTAAACCACGTACATAAACATACTTCCCCCCAACAACAGAAGC
The DNA here is from genome assembly GCA_040222455.1 of Balneolaceae bacterium. GTDB lineage: Bacteria > Bacteroidota > Rhodothermia > Balneolales > Balneolaceae > RHLJ01. Next base: position 3,194 of record JAVKDD010000025.1, read on the forward strand.
GCCTGTTACTTTAGTCATCGCCGCAGCTGCATCACTTGCTCCAGAATTAGATATATTTTCTGAAGAAATGGCATCACTAAAAGATATAGACTTTTGACGCTGACTGAGTAGGCCTGCCTCATTATTTAAAATAGCTGCGGCGCTGACTACAATCTCATCTAGAAATTCAGATTCTGGTTGGAGTGCTATATCTAGTTTTTTGGTATCACCCTCTTCTACTACAAGCCCTGTAATAGTTTGAGTTGAGAAGGAAAGGTAGCTAACAATTAAATTATAGGTTCCTGCCGACACATTTCTAATGATATAGTTTCCATCAATATCTGTGGCGGCACCTTTTACTGTACCTTCAATTATTATGCTAACACCGATTAGGGTTTCCCCAGTTTCGGCATCAACTACGGTTCCAACGATTCTACCATTTTCCTGCGCTTTAAGATTAGCTGTTAAAAAAAGCGCAGTAATTAAAAAAATTACTTTATTGAATGTGTTCACGAGTGTGCTGATTATTATTTTGTTCGCGTTTATTCATTGCGATACAAAACTAGCATACACTCGTTGCCATACTGTTATGTTGGGTTTATCCTTTTGTTACCTATAGATTACGGTAATGTTACCCAGTTAACTCATTTATCCTCATCATTAGAATTCTCATCTTCTACATTTTCGGGAGTTTCTGATGCTGACTCTGACGGCTTCGGTTCAACTTTTTTTGTCTTTTTCTTAGCTGGGGATTTCTTTTTTAATTCACCTTTTTTTTCTTCTACTTCGTCTTTATTCTTTCCACTTGTGAATTCTTCGTAAGTAGTCTGGTGATTAAAAGGTCTTTTCCCTATTAGTTTTTCTAAATCAGATTGAAAGAGAATTTCTTTCTCAAGCAATTCTTTTGCCAGTATCTCTAATTCTTTCTTTTTGTTTTTCAGAAGCTTCAATGTTCTTTGGTATGCTTCGTCAATTATCTTTTTTACTTCCTCATCAATAATAGTAGCAGTAGCATCTGAATAAGGTTTATTAAAACTATAATCACTTTGCTTCGAGTCGTAAAAAGAAACGTTACCTATTTTGTCATTCATACCATAAACAGTAACTATACTGTATGCCATTTTGGTAATTCTTTCTAAGTCGCTTAATGCACCAGTAGATATTTTGCCAAATATAATCTGTTCTGCTGCTCTTCCACCAAGTGTCATACACATTTGATCTAACAGCTGTTCAGTTTGATGTAAAAATTGCTCCTTCGGTAAATATTGAGCATATCCAAGTGCCGCCAATCCACGAGGTACGATTGAGACTTTTACTAATGGATCGGCATGCTCAAGAAACCAACCTGCTACCGCATGTCCAGCTTCATGATAGGCAACAATTTTCTTTTCCTCAGGTGAGATAATTTTATTCTTTTTTTCTAATCCACCAATAACACGATCGATAGCGTTTTGAAAATCTATCATATCAACGGCTTTTTTATTACTCCTGGCAGCTATCAAAGCAGCTTCATTACAGACATTAGCAATTTCAGCACCTGCAAAACCTGGAGTTTGAGCAGCCAGTTTCTTAGGATCAACTTCTTTATGAAGTTTCAAGGGCTTCAAATGTACCTTAAATATGGCATCACGGCCTTTTATATCTGGTTTATCAATACTAATTTGACGATCAAATCTACCTGGTCTTAGTAATGCACTATCTAATACATCAGGTCTGTTAGTAGCAGCCAAAATTATTACACCCGAATCAGTAGCAAAGCCATCCATCTCAACTAAAAGAGAGTTCAATGTATTCTCACGCTCATCATTCGAACCAGGCATTTGCCCTTTTCCACGAGAGCGACCAATGGCATCAATTTCATCGATAAAAACAATACATGGAGCTTTCTCTTTTGCTTGTTTAAAAAGATCGCGAACTCTTGCAGCCCCAACACCAACAAACATCTCTACGAAATCAGATCCTGAGAGTGAAAAGAATGGAACTTCTGCTTCTCCGGCAACTGCCTTAGCAAGAAGAGTTTTTCCTGTACCTGGTGCACCTACTAAAAGTGCTCCCTTAGGAATTTTACCACCGAGGCTTGTAAATTTATCAGGAGTTTTAAGAAAGTCTACGATTTCTTTTACTTCTTCTTTCGCTTCTTCTAATCCGGCTACATCTTTAAATGATATTTTTGTATCCGACTGTTGATCATAAAGTGCAGCTTTATTTTTACCAATATTAAGTACCTGTTGTCCAGGGTTCATTCTTCTGAAGATAAATACCCAGAAACCTACGGCAAGTGCGATCATAATCAGCCACATAAATACACCGCTAAACCATTCTTCTTCTATTCTAACTTCATACTCAACGTTATTTTCATCAAGAATAGGTCGAATTTCATCCCCTGGAAGCATCGTTGTTACAAATGCCTTGAATTCCTCTGAGCTTCCTGAGTTTAAATTTAATGGACTGTCATCTTGTACGGGAAGCTGAACAATTCCATCTTGAATGGCTTTCTCATTGTATTTTCCATAAATATTTACACCATTCTTAATAATTATCTCTTCAATGTATCCGCCCTTAACATCATTAAGAAATTTACTGTACTTAATGTTGTTTCCCCCTTCAGGGTTCAGAAACATAAACTGAACAAAGATTAGTAATAATATAATTACCAGAAATCCCCACGTTGGAAACTTAGGGTTTCCCCCTTTTTGGTTGCCTAAAGGTGATTTAATCTGCTTTTTTGGAGTGGGCTTTTTATCGGCCATTAATCCTTAATCTTAAATTTTTTGCAATATAGCGAATAACAAATATTTTTATAGCTCTTAAGCTAACATGAGTTTGGCAAAAAACGTGCCACCTATTTTTTTATGACAAATCATCAAAACTGACTACCTCTCCCTCTGCTGTTTGCATCAGTAAGCCCTCATCTTTCGGTGTCATCCGTCCTATAACAGTAAAGTCTTTAAAATGTTCTATCAATTCTTCTACTTGCTTTTCACTAAGTGTAAAAAGAAGTTCTAAGTCTTCTCCACCAAACAGTGCATAACGATCTACATCTTCTTCCATCTCATCTGCAACATGTCGAGTTTCAATTGCAATAGGAAGCGTTGCTTGATATAAATAAGCTCCTAAGTTAGAAGAAGTACATATTTCGGTAAGTTCATTAATAATACCTTGAGTAATATCAATCATTGAAGTAGGTACAATCTTATGTTCATCTAGCTTCTTAATCACATCTTGCCGAGCTTCTGGCATCAACTGGCGTTGAACTACAAATTTATAATCTTGTAAATCGGGTTGAATGGAGTCGCTCCCATGTTGTTCCCAGAATTTCTTTTCACGCATGAGAATCCGAAGACCTGCGATTGCTCCACCTACATCTCCCGAAATGCAAATAGCATCACCAATTTTCGCTCCTTTTCTATATGTAATCTTTTTGGAGTTTACTTTACCGTATACACTCACAGAAATAACGGCATGATTATGATTCCCTGTAAGATCTCCTCCAACAACCTCAATGTTATATTTTTTGCAAGCATTGTCTATTCCTTTGTATAAATCCTGAACCATTTGTACAGACATACGATTTGGCAATGCTAGATTTATCATCACTGAAGTGGGTGAGCCATTCATTGCTAAAATATCGCTAATACTAGCAGATATTATTTTAAAGCCAAAATGAGTAAACGGAGTGTAAGTCGGATCAAAATCTACTCCTTCAACATATGTATCTGAAGATAAAAGAGTAAAAGTATCTCTAGTATTTTTGAGAACTGCAGCATCGTCACCTAAACCAAGAATGGTAGAATCTTGCTGTTTGCCCTTATACTTTGAAAGTTCTTCTAGAAGACCTTTTCGTCCTATACTCTGAATTGTAATAAAATCGTTTGACATCATATTTATATAAAAAAACCAGCACATAAGATATGTGCTGGTTTTAAATTCTCTGAATCAGATATTTAATCTTCGCGCTTCGTAGAATAATTAATTCTAAAAGTTCCAGCTTGTTGAAGTTCTTTTTGAACATCTGTTAACAAACCAAACTCTGAGTTTTGATCTACACGAAGAGATACAATTAGTCGTGGTTCGTCGATAAGTTTATCGTACATAATATTTCGGATTGCTCCAATATCGTCTACAATAGCATCATCAATTTGAACCTTATCCTCTCCAAGTTTATTTTGAGGCAAACGCTCTGGTCCCATATAAATATATGATACTAAACGTTTTTCTTCGATCTTCTCAATATTATTCGCTTTGGTAAGATCAAGCTTTACTTTAAGAGTAACCTCTCGAAGTACCGTGGTAACCATAAAGAAGAACAACAGCATAAATACAACATCAGGCATAGCTGAAGTTGGCACTTCCTGTTTTGTTCCGGCTTGTTTCTTTTTAAAATGAGCCATAATTAACTATCCGGTTCTGCAATTGAAATTTTCTTTGGATACATATCCTTAATCTGCTCTTGTTGAGGACTGTTCTCAACTAATCTAGCGTACTCAACGCCGTAATTAGCTCTTGAAGCAGCATCTCTTAAATCTTTATAAGCAGACATAACCTCATCTAACATATCAATGTAGATATTATAAGGGGTCTCACGTTGGGTTTTAAGAGAAACAATAGCAGCATCTGGTGACACTGATAACTGATCGTTATTCGTTGGGTTATCAATGAATTCGATTAATTTATCTTTCACCTCATTGATAGACACAGGTTGCTCATCCATAAGAATGAGCCCTTGTGCATTTACCAATACGTTCATCAAATTTCTTTCACGAATGGGTGGTGGCTCAACTTCCGGATCTAATGGTGGAGGAAGAACCATCCCAATACCCGTATCCACGTTAATAGTGGTGGTTACGAGAAAGAAAATAAGGAGTAAGAATGCAATATCGGCCATTGATGACCCATTTATTTCTGCACCTTCTCTTTCACGTTTTTTAAGTAGCATTTTTATGCTCCATTAAAATTTAAAAGTACCACGTAATCCGGTAAAAAATACCGAAAGTACCATGATGCCCATCATAATTCCTGCGGTCATAACGCCAGCTTTTGCAAATGGTAGTTCAGAACCTTGAACTATCAAGTACGAAATACCGAAGATTACAAAGGGTATGGCCATGATGCCAATTCTTTTTATATCCTGTTTACCCTGAGTCATTGACTTGATACCAGATACTATCGTAGCAATAATACCAAGCGCAATTAAACCAAAGGCTCCTATAACGGCTATTTGAACAATCATATTATCTCCTTATGAGTTTAAATTATAGATTATTCTTCAGAAGCGTCTGCTGCAGGAGCAACAAGAGGCTTGCCTTCTTGTAATAAAATAATAGAATCAATAAGAGTGATTGAGCTTTCTTCCATTTCAGCAATCAAACGATCAATTTTAGATACACAGTAATTGTATCCAATTTGAAGGATAATACCTGCAATAAGACCGCCAGCTGTTGTAAGAAGGGCAACTTTAATACCACCCGCTACAATACTAGGAGAAATATCTGATGCAGCTTCGATATCATCAAATGCAGCGATCATACCTACTACCGTTCCAAGGAATCCAAATAGTGGTGCAATTGCGATAAATAATGAAAGCCAAACAAGTCCTCTTTCAAGAAAACTCATTTCAATTGAACCATAAGCAGCAATTGCTTTTTCAGCGGCATCAATGCCTTCATGTGCACGCATTAAGCCTGCTTGAAAAACAGAAGCAACAGGACCGCGAGTTTGAGCGCAAAGTTGTTCTGCAGCTTCAACTCCACCTTCTTGTAAGGCTTCTTGAACGTTAACGATAAACTTTCGAGTATTAATATCTGCAAGGTTTAGCGTAATAATTCTTTCTAGGAAAATGGCAAGACCCAAGATCAATGTGATCAATACTGGCCACATCCAACCTCCGTCATTACCTTGGTTAAATTTCTCTACGATTAAATTGAAAAAGCCTGCGTCTGCAGCTGGTGCTTGTAAAAGAAATAGAGCAATCGACGATGCCATGTTCACTCCGATTATATTTTAATTGTTAGTGTCTAAGATTAGTGAAGCAAAAGGATAGGTCATTTTGAAATAAATGTCAAAGTACTAACGCATCGAAAAGTTAACTTTTAGATAATTAAAAAGGCTTTTTACACTTTATATAAAATGACCACCAACAACCCTTTTATTATTAAAAAACAGCACTTACAACCAGTTTTAATGTGTGAATATCTGCTCTATTTTGAACGGTTCTTCCATCGTAATTAAAACTTAGTCTAATTAGTTCGCTAACTCGGTATGATCCTGCGAATGACCAAATGAGATTTGTACCCAATCCTGTTCCTTCTGTTAGTTCAAAAGAACCATAGGAAGACGACGTTCCTTCTACTTTTGCATTGCGAAGTTCAAGGCGTGCATTTGCTTGAAGATTCCTCCAGAGAAATGCACGGTGTGAATTTACTACTTTTAGAATTTGAGCATTTACAGGATTTATAGGGAATCGATCTTCTTTGAAAGAATAGGATAGAGACACAGAACTTTGCCAAGATCGATTTAATGTAGCTTCCAATCCGGGAGTTATCGTTGTTGTTTTTATGTCAAAATTTCGGCTTGAGAGACTATTACTTGCTGATTCATTTTTCCCAGATGTAAAATCGCCTGAGACTCGTACACGCTCTGCAACCTGAAATGAACTATTTATATAAATAATATTGGAAAATAGTGACTGCGATTCACTACTTCTCTGATTTAGACTTTGGCTTTGGTTGTAGCCTAGAAGGGCATCTACCTTGCTATATTCTGGAAATAAATCCATTTCTTTTTCCCAAATTAGTCGACCTTGTAATGTAGTTGAATCGCTTCGGAATTTACTCAATCTTAATAAGTAGATATCACTTAGCTCTTCGGTACTCGAGTTTTCTGAAACATCAATTCTTGAGCGGAACTCTATGTTTGAGAGAAATCGATCTACAGGCTCGCCATCCCCTAAAAATTTAAATGGTTTGAATTCATTTCTAAAACGAGCTTTCAAATCAATCACTGGGAAAAGATCATCGGATGGTAGAAATTGCCGGACAAATATTCCTTCATTTGGACTAAATTCAGGAAAAAATTCATCGATTTGTTGAACTCCATCTTCATTTGTGTCAATCCACACATATTGTCCCAATTCAGGCCCAACTTCTATATATGCTTCTTGTAATAATGCTTGCCGTTCTGTATTTGCTTCATAGAATAACTGCCCATTCCATACATTTGATTTTGTTTCGTAATCTGTTACCGATCGAATAAGTAAGCCTCGTCGATTTGTTCTTCCCAGTTCTTCAAAATCTTTAGTAAAATCTTTTGAACGAACAGCAATTTCATTTGTAGTTCCAAAAAGATTACTAGGTCTATAATTCAACTTAAATCGTTGCTCAACAGAAGTGGATTGATCTTCTAGTTTGTTATCTAATACACCTCTTTCAGCTCGATAAACAAAACTAATATCAGTCTGAAGTGTAGAAGTAGAATATTTAAACCCCGGACCTAGTTCAAAAAATGAAAACGAAGCATTCAGAAGAGAATCAGTTAGCGTAGTTTTTTCAATCTTTTTTTCTTGTTCGAATCCAATATAGGGTGTCCATTTCTCAAATAATTCTTTTCCGATTGAACCCAATTGCCTGAACCACTCTCCATTTTGATTCAGGATTTCATCCTCTGACTGAACCCAATCTTGATTGTAATTTACAGTCAAAATCCCTGGCTCTGCACTGTTTATTCTTGCTCCTTGTCTGTATCCTTTAAAATCGGTCCTATTTATAAACCCATACTCTCCCGTAATACTGGTGTTTGTTGAAGGTTGTATTTCCATTTGGGCCTCTTTAAAAGTTTCCTTCGTTTGAGTATCCCTAGTTATGTTCCACTTTCTATTGAACTCGACTTCTTTTGTGCGTTCAAAATATTGAAACCGATCACCAGAATATCTTCTTAAAAAAGATGCATTAACCTTCCCAAATTTTGAGTCCATTTCCTTTAATCTCACTCCAGATAAATAGGAGAGATCGTTATTATCGTTATCATCGAGCGTTGAAAACCTATTTTGATCATAACCACTTACAGCCCACTCACCAAAAACTGAAATATTTTTTGTAAGATCAAAAGAACTTGTTAATGCAACCATTCTTTGTTCCTGCGGAGCTGGGAGTTGTCTAAAAGGTGCATAAACACCTTGTCCTGGTCCAACCCATTCAAATAAAAGCCCATTAATTGCGCCACTTACTCTTTGGTAACTTCCTTGACCTCCTTCAACTTTCGAAAAACGCACTATATATATCGACTGTGATGAACCCGGTATATTTTTAAATATCGAGTATGTTTCGCCATTAAATACGGTATCGATTTTTGCATAACGTACATTGTTATCATCATCATCTTCTGCAAGACGATCGCCAGAAACTATGGCCGACTCCAGATTATCTCCTACTCCCTTAAGTAGTTCAATATCATCTTCTGTTAGTGTTTGTTGTGATAGCAGTTCGTCTCCATCAGCCTGCCTAATTACCGAGGCTCCAAACTTTAATCTTCCATCAAAAAAATCATCCTCTGCTTCAGCTGCAACCAATGTTCTGTTAAAATTTTGATCTATATATTCATACTCGATAAGAATTCGCGTTTCATCTTTTATTAGTAGATTATTTGTGAAATATACCTCACCCAAGCCATAATCGATGATATACTCGTTTTCTTCCCCCCGCTCAACTTGCTGTCCGTTTATAAACACACGCTCTGTTCCCGCTAGAATAATAACGAATTCCTCCCCTTCACGTCCCGATAATCGATAAGGTCCCTGAACTCCATCTTGTCCGTTAAATGAAAGAGATTTAAATGTTCCTCTAACCACCGAAAGTGCAGCATTATAATCGCCATATTTGTTGGAAGTATACCCAGCGGCTCCCTGGAGCCTTCTGTTTAATCTGGCAAATGTACTTTGCTCAAAACTCACATCTACATCCCCCATTTCAATCGTGGTATTTTTAGATTGAAGCTGAATAAAGACACGATCAAATTCACGAAGATTTTGCGTAGTTCCATCTGGTTGGATCGGGATGCTTTTATCTGTAAGCGAAGCATTAATGGATACGTCATCGGTAAGTTGGCCATTTAACTCAAACTGAAGTCCGCTTTCTAAAGCAAAATCCTGATTTGTTCCTACAATAATTCCGCGGCTTAGACTACCTCTCTGCTCAAGCTCAGAATCATCAAAATTATTTTGATTGGAAGCTTGGATTAATTCCTGACTTAGTGAATCATCATCTAAATTATAAAATGAAGAATCCAATGCTAGTTCCACCCGGTTTTGGTAAACTCTTTTTATTGCAAGCGGATAAGCTTCAAATTCAATTTTTATGGCCAGAACTGACCTAAATTGATCTTTGAATTCGGGTTTAATATTCCAAATTCGCTCAGATTCCTCGAAAAACCACCATTGCTTAGGCACCAACGAATCTTCAATAAAAACTTTGATAGTGTTAGCAATCGCCCAGTCGTTCAGCACATAACTAGAATCGGGGTCAAATGGATTTATGATTAGCTCTGATTTAATAGTGGTTTGGGCGTTGACCTTTCCAACACAAAAAAGAGCTGTGCTTACCAATGAAATCCACAAAAAAATAAAAAATCGTTTTTGCACCGCCACTGTTTATGATGATGGTTTATCTAATTTGCTCGGCAAATTTATATTCTATGTTTCAAATATGCTGAATCAAGCCTGTTTGCTTTCAGTTGGATTCAGCAATACAACATAGTTATTAAATATTATGCGTATTAAATACAGTAGCTATTATCGATAATTTATTTAGAATTGTATGCATTTATCCCTTTATCCAAAAAAGAGATAAATTTCTCTGCGTTTATATATCCTAATTCGAGAGCTATAACCCTTTCTCCTGTTGGTTCTAGAATTACATAAGTTGGAAGTGCAACGTTACCGGTTAGCTTGAATTGTAATTGCTGATTGGTTTGAGCATCGGAGCCACCATCGGTATATAGCTTAACCAGTTTCATTTGATCGAACCGATCTCTTACTTCTTCAAGCGGAAATACATTAGACTCCATAGCTCTACAATTGGTGCATGTGTATCCAGTAAAATCGATAAATACTGGAATACCTTTAGCTTTAGCATCAGCAACAGCAGCCTTATAATCTTCTGTCCAACCTTCATTATCAGCCGGGGAACTCGAACCGCCGCCTCCCATAGCGGCAATGGTGCCAACTACGCTAACATCAGTTTGCATTTTTGGGGGAAGCCAAGAATCCCATATCCCAAGTGATGCCCCCATCAAACCTGGCATCAAGTAAAAGCTGAATAATAGAAATGGAAGCGCAAGTAATAGCCTTCCAGTGGTTACATATTCGGGTTTAGTTTCATTTTTTAGAACAAATACGCCCAATACATACAAACTAGCAACTAAGAAAATGGCGATCCATGCAGCGATAGCAAAAGGACGACTTACTAAGCCCCAACCCATTACTAAATCTACATTCGAGATAAATTTTATTGCTGCAGCAAGTTCGATAAAGCCAAGCAGAACTTTTACAACGTTCATCCAAGAACCACTTTTGGGGAGCTTATTAAGCCATTGAGGAAACATTGCAAAAAGTACGAATGGACTTGCAAAAGCCGCAGAAAAACCAATCATTCCAATAATTGGATACAACCATTGCCCACCGCCTGCAGTTGCAGCAAATACAACCCCAACAAAGGGTGCTGTACATGAAAATGATACCGCACTAATGGTCATTGCCATAAATAGAATGCCCACAACTCCAGAACTTTCATTGCTTTTTCTGTTTAGAAAATTGGTGAGTTGGTGTGGTAATTGAAGCTCGTACATTCCAAGTAAACTCAATGCAAATGCAATCAATACAGCTGCAATCATAAAGTTAACGAAGGGATTAGAAGCGAAATTTTGTGCCCCTGAAACACCAACTACTGCTGCCAGAATCACACCAATCAATGTGAATGTTATTATTATTGCAACACCAAAAAATAGTGCCTGCCCCACCCCTTTCTTATGCTCATCTTGCTTAGAAAAATAGGACACTGTTAACGGGATCATAGGAAATACACACGGAGTTAAAAGAGCAGCAAAGCCTGCTAATAGTGCAATCCATATAAAGGAGAAAATGCCATCGTTTCCCAAATCGTATGATCTTTCTTCATCTATTTCGTCTGACTCATCAATCTCAATCCCACCGATTGCAGCTTCAAATGGTGTGTCAGAAACGCCCACTACATCAACACCGGCAATAATTGATTTACTCTTTGGTGGAAGGCAAACCCGATCATCACAAACCTGATAGTACACTTCTATGTCAAGAGTTTGTCTACCTGATAGCTCAGTTTTTATAGCAACTGGAACATTAAACTGTGCAAAAGAAGAGTGCCAGCCAAGTTCTGCTTCAAAATTTGGATCGAATTCTATATCAGCTTCTGATTCGACAACTGCACCAGCAAATACGAAATTGGGTGAGCTCGCTGAAAACTCGGTTGGAAAAGGCCCTGCGTCAGGATCGTTTAGGACGGAATATAAATGCCAATCTCCTTCAATCGAGGCATCAATTATAATATTAAAAACTTCACCGGCTTTAACTTGTTCAGGAAGTTCAGTAACCTCAAATTTTACTGGATCAGGAATTTGGGCATAAACAAAAAGTGGGAATAACATCCCAAGGATGATTCCCACTAATAATTTTTTAAAAACGTTCATTTGATGCTTTCGGTTCTAGATTACTTTAATAAATCAATGATAATCGACATTTCCAGAGTATCAAAGTTTCGAAAATAACATTTCTGTAACATTTAATAGCTGTTGGAAAATTAGTACCGAATCAAAGATTTCGTTTTATTCGTCTTTTACTACCCAGAACTTAACTGTTGGCTTTAAATCGCCAACTAAGCTTACTGTTGCAGAATATTCTCCAAGAACTTTAACATCTTCGTTGATTGTAATATTTCTTCTATCAACTAAAATATCTCGCTCTTGTAATGCTTCAGCAATCTGCACATTAGTAACCGTTCCGAAGATTTTATCATCTTCACCAGTTGTAACTGGTATAGTTACTGAAGTTGCTTCCAATAGCCTTGCTAAATCTTTTGCTTCTTGTACAGTAAGTTCTGCTTTTAAAGCAGCACGTTTTTGCATCAATGCAACTTCTGCGATTGCACCTTTTGTTGCAAGAACTGCTTTAGATTGGGGGATCAAATAATTACGACCATACCCATCTTTAACTTCTACAAGCTCACCAGCTTGTCCTAATTTTTCTACGTCTTCTTTAAGAATAACTTTCATGATCTAAATTTCCTTTATTATCGAAGATTTTCGGCTACGTATGGCATTAAAGCCAAGAAGCGAGCACGTTTAACAGCAGTTGTTAACTGCCGTTGATGTTTTGCACTTGATCCTGTTACGCGGCGTGGAAGAATCTTGCCTTGGTCGTTCGTAAATCGTTGTAGGGTTTCTACGTCTTTATAATCTATGTATTCTAGGCCAGCTTTAGTGAATTTACACTGCTTTACCTTGCGAATACTTTTCTTTGGGTGTGATGGATTCTTAATCATAATTGAATGTCTTTAAAATGAGGATTAATCTTCTGATTCGACTTCTTCTTCTTCAACTGCGAAGATATTTGGAACAGCATTCTTCTTAACTAGCTCTCTGTGACGAAGCATTTTAGCATCGTATTTGAGTGTAAGATATCTCATGTAATCATCTTCAATTCGCATGTACCGTTCAATAACAGCAATTGCAGTAGCTGGTGCTGTGAAGTAGGCATTGATGTAATATCCGTTTCCTTTTTTGTCGATTTCGTAGGCAAACTTTCGTAATCCCCACTCTTCAACTTCTTCAATTTCTCCGCCGTTGTCTGTGATAAGCTTATTTATAGTCTCAACAGCAGCTTTTACAATATCCTCTTCTAAAACAGGATTTATGATATACGTTAATTCGTAATAATTCTTGCTCATAGTATGTGTAAGGTTTCTATGGATGTTCTCGTTATGAAAACAGTTATTTCAGCACTTTGCCAAAACAACAGAAGGCTTAAAATATAAGATTTTTTATCTCTTATTGCTATACATATAACTCAAAACTTTCTTGTTCGTTTTAAGTTTTATTTACGGATAGATTCTATTGCTTTTGCAAGCTTGATATCTTTTTCGGTAACCTTATTACCGGCATCATGCGTTTGTAAACTAATAGTCACCTGATTGTATACATTGTGCAAATTTGGATGGTGTGCTTGTGCTTCAGCTTCTATTCCTACCCGAACAATAAAAGCTAATGCTTCTTTAAAATCATTGAATTCGAACTTCTTTTCGATTTTATCATCTTCATATTTCCAGTCAGATAGTTCAATTAATTCTTGTTCTACTCTGTGTATGTTTAATGGCTTCATATTTTCCGTATTTAGATTCTCTTCTTTAAACGATCCCTCGGCGACATTCATTCACTTAAAAAAACATGATTTAATATTGTGCTTTACAATCTTTTAACAGACATTTTTAAGAAAGATACATTTCCTTTTTTTGAAACGAGTTTACTTCTTTTATTTTCTACCTAACAAACAAAAAAACTAATCATCCTTATTTAGTGAATCTAAGACCCGTATTTCGCACATGTAAGTATTTATTGGCACCTTTAGTTGTTTTTATACTCTCAGAATTTGCCTTTGCTGCCGAAACAGGAACTTCTCATGGTATAGATGGAAGTAACTTAGGACTTATTTGGGCACTCCCATTTGCGGGGATACTCTTATCCATTGCTATTTTTCCGTTATTCGCTGAACATTGGTGGCACAAAAATTTTGGTAAAGTATCAGCGGGTTGGGCTGTTTCTCTTATAATTCCACTTATTTTTAGCTTTGGTTTTGAAGCGGCACTGTATGAAGTACTTCATGCCTACCTACTTGAGTACATTCCGTTTATTGTTTTATTACTTGCTCTTTTTACGGTTTCAGGTGGTATTCGAATAAAAGGATATCTAAAAGGAACCCCAGAGGTAAACACTGCTATTCTACTTATTGGAACCATACTTGCAAGTTGGATGGGAACAACTGGGGCCGCTATGTTGCTTATCAGGCCCATTCTTCGTGCTAATGAATGGAGAAGTACTAAAAAGCATATTGTAATCTTCTTCATATTTTTAGTGGCTAACGTAGGTGGTTCTTTAACTCCATTAGGTGACCCTCCACTTTTCTTAGGTTTTTTACAAGGAGTTGATTTCTTCTGGACAACCACGAATCTTTTCTGGGAAATGACTTTTGTGTCAATTATCCTACTCATCCTTTACTATTTCTGGGATAAGCATCTTTACAATAAAGAAACTAACACCGCTCCTCTCGACGATGGTTCAGAACCACTAGGAATTGAAGGAAGTCAAAATTTACTTTTGATTTTAGCTATTGTAGGAGCAGTACTTTTCTCTGGTCTTGTTCATCTTGGTGAGCTTACCATATTCCACGTTCATGTAAATATAGAAAATCTCGTTCGTGATGGCGCTCTTCTTCTTATTACTTGGATAAGCTGGTTAATTACCTCAAAGGCAAGTAGAGCTGCCAATGGCTTTAATTGGTTCCCAATTCAAGAAGTTGGAAAATTATTTGCTAGTATTTTTATTACCATCATTACCCCAATTGCAATGCTTAAAGCAGCCAACAATGGACAGGGTGCATTACAGTTTGTAAATGATGCGGTTTTTGACCAAAACGGAGATCCTATTAATTACATGTTTTTCTGGATTACTGGGTTGCTTTCCGCCTTTTTGGATAATGCTCCAACCTATCTAGTTTTCTTTAATGCAGCTGGAGGTGATGCCCAAATCTTAATGAATGAAATGAGCCAAACTTTAATAGCAATCTCTTCAGGAGCCGTCTTCTTTGGAGCGCTCTCTTATATCGGTAATGCTCCTAACTTCATGGTGAAATCCATAGCTGAACAAAATGGAGTTAAGATGCCTAGTTTTGGGGCGTATCTAATTTGGTCGGTCGGTATATTAGTGCCAATATATTTATTGGTCACCTTCCTGTTTATTTAACCTAATTGATTCAGCCTTTTGTGTAAAAAAGGATTTCTTATTTTTTACTTGTTCTTCTTTTTTCAAAACTCTGTTTCTGGTCAGGATTTTGGAAAAGCTGATTCTGTAAAACTTGCCATCCTACCTGCAATAGCTTTTAATAGCGATTTGGGATTTATTTTTGGAGGAATTGTAAACAAATACGACTATAAAGATGAGATGAAGCCATTCTACTCATTCACTTCCGTCTCTGGGATTTTCTCAACAAAAGGCTTGGCTTCTTTTGAACTCGCTTTGGACAAACCAAAAGCTTTTGGAACGAACATAAGATTATCATCAAGTATTTATGCATTTCGATTTCTTCAAAACACGTACTTTGGTTTAGCGAATTATGATAAAATAAATTTTTCATCAAGCGAACTTCCAAAATTATATGAGTTTCAATCATTTTCGGTTGGTTTTAATACAACTCTAAGAATCCCTTTATTAGAAAAATCTACGTCAAGGCAACTAGATATATTGGCTATTCTAAATTTTGATTATGAAACACCATGGGAGAATGGAACCGATCGTTTGATAGCTTTGGAACAACCACTAGGATACAAAGGCGGGAGAACTTTTATGCTTGGTACAGGCTTAATCTGGGAAGGTAGAAATAGTGAGTTTAATCCAACTAGTGGCACTTATTTCGAAACTTCTTTAGAACTTGGGGATAAAGTTTGGGGAAGCTCTTTTAATACATTGGTATTAAAACATGATATGCGCAATTACTTTACTTTTACGCTGGGCAAAGACATTACTTTAGCAAATCGTTTTTTCTTAAAACACACTTCCGGAGACACCCCTTATTGGAAACTTGCTTATGCCGGAGATGATGAAACTCTTAGAGGCTATCCTTCAAAACGCTTTATCGATGATAACGTAGTTATTTTAAATAACGAACTCAGAACTTGGCTATTCAATTTCCAATCAATTAATACTAAATTAGGTGGGACAATTTTTGTTGATGTGGGTAGAACTTTTAGTAATCAAACATCCATCAACACAATTAAAAGAGAATTGAAATATACATATGGTTTTGGAGCAACGAGTTCCTTCTTCACACCCGACTTCATTATTAGGGCAGATATTGGGTTTTCAGAAGAAGAAACGGGAGTGTATATTACCGTTGGTTATATGTTTTAAGATAATATTCATCAATTAATTTTTCAGGGGCTTGCCTACATAATACATGCTTGATATCATCATCATTTCTTGCGGGATTATCTATTCATTTATAGTAATATTTATCACTTTAGGCATGTTTCGTCTACCAAAATCTTTTCCAGTTAAAGACGAAGATTTACCAACTGTTTCAATTGTTGTTTCTGCACGAAACGAAGAGCATGACCTTCCTAAATGTATTGCCAGTCTTGAACAGCTCAACTTTCCAAAAGAAAAACTCCAGGTCATTCTAGTTGACGACAGAAGTACTGATAACACATATTCAATTATCAAAAAAGCTGCTCAACAAAATGAACATTTTATAGCTTTATCAACAGAAAATGCACCGGAAAATAGTTTAAGAGCCAAAGCGAGAGGGATTTCTTGGGGTATTGAAAAATCAGAACAAGAATGGGTTTTTATTACTGATGCGGATGCTGAGGTACATCCAAATTGGTTACGCCATATGCTTTCACAAGTAGATGAGAAAACAGGGATTATAGGAGGTATGCTTAATGTTAAACCCGTTTCTTTTCTAGCTATCATAGAACAAATGAGCTGGGCTTATGCTTTACCTGTTGCATTTGGTTTGGCAGGCTGGGGCAGATCATTCGTTTGTGTGGGCCCAAATATGGGCATCCGCCGATCGGTTTATACAAAGTATGGTGGGCTTCAAAACGCAGATTTTAATATTGCCGAAGATCTAGCGCTATTTGGAATAATAGAATCGGCAGGGTTCAAGTCAGTATCTTATCTTACTCAAAGTACTTCTATTCAATTAAACCCAGTTTCATCTTATAAGCATTTATTTAGTCAACAACGCCGGTGGTTACGCGGAGGATTTGAGGGGCCAATGAGCTTAAGACTTGGTCTCGTTCTTGGTTTTGGATTCCATTTTTCTGTTTCTTTGCTTTTTATCATCGGACTTTTTTTCACCTTAGAAATTGCATTACTAGCTTTAGCTTTGAAGTTTCTCGCAGATCTGTTCATGCTGATTTCTCAGAAGACTCTTTTAAGAAAGAATAAAATTTTACGCTACTTTCCTGTTCAATTCTTATACATCTTATTAGTGATGATTTGGTTGCCTGCAAGCGTCTTAATCAATCCTAGAATAAGCTGGGAAGGTGATGGGTACGAGATTAATTATAAGTGATTTTGATTACACCAGAAAGTATACCAAACCAACGGCACCTACTATCCAGCAATAGTAAGCAAAATAGTGAAATCCTTTTTTCTTAAGAATGATTATCAGGTACTTCAAGGCATAGTATCCTGAAATAAATGAAGTAAGAAAACCTACTATTAAACTTGCAATACCAATCTCAAGAGCCCCAGTTGCCACATAAACTTCTACAACCTCAACCGTTTTCAATAACATTGCTCCACCGATTACTGGAATGACCATTAGAAAAGAAAAATTTGCAGCATTTTCTCTACTGATTCCTAAATAAAGGGCCATAGATATGGTAGAACCAGATCTACTTATTCCGGGAAGTATTGCAAAGGCCTGAGCAATTCCAATTAAAATACTTTTCCCAAAGGTAACATCTCCACTCGACGATTTTGCAAATTTTGTTAAAAACAAAATAAGCCCTGTTACTATTAAAAGACCGCAAACAACCACCGGATTACTAATTAAATCTTCAATCTGATCTTCCATTGTAAAACCTATTATCATTGCAGGAATCATGCTCACCAAGATGAATAGAATTACTCGAACATCTGGGTCATCTTTTTTTGTTGATGGAGATGCAAGAAATCCAAACCCAGCTTTAATTAAATTTGCTAACTCAGTTTTATAATATATAACAATGCTACAAAGTGTACCAAAATGCACAACAACCTCGAAAGTAATACCAACTTCAGTATCTGCACCTAAGAAATATCTACCTAAAGCTAAGTGCCCGGAACTACTAATTGGTAAAAATTCCGTTAAGCCCTGAATTAAACCCAATAAAAAAGATTGTAAAATGTCCATGTGTTGAAATAACCAAGTATTATATTTGACGATAATTTAAAAGAATCAGAAATTAAGTATATCATCGTCAAATACTAACATCGAATTTTAAAAAATGACTGAACAAGCAATAGACATGAACGCGTTGGCCGAAAAAATTGAAAAACACAGCGCATTTATCGAAGACATAAGAAAAGAACTAGATAAAGTGATTATAGGTCAATCGTATATGATTGATCGATTGTTAGTTGGCTTATTGACAGGTGGACATGTTTTACTTGAAGGTGTTCCAGGATTAGCAAAAACACTAACGGTTTCCTCACTTGCAACGGTTATTAATACTGCATTTCAGCGTATTCAGTTTACACCCGATTTATTGCCCGCAGATTTGATTGGAACATTGATCTACAATCAAAAAGAAGGTGATTTCTTTGTAAAAAAAGGACCTATTTTTTCAAATATTATTTTAGCGGATGAGATTAACCGTTCACCTGCTAAAGTACAAAGTGCGCTTTTAGAAGCTATGCAGGAAAAACAAGTTACCATTGGCGAAACGACCTTCAAATTAGAAGAACCTTTCTTAGTATTGGCAACTCAAAATCCTGTGGAACAAGAAGGTACCTACCCGCTCCCGGAAGCACAGGTTGATCGATTTATGTTAAAATTAAAAATCGACTATCCTACTGAGAGAGAAGAACTTGAGATTATGAGAAGAATGGCAAAGACGGGTTCTAAAACAGAACTTTCTCAAGTTGTTCAACCAGAAACTATTATGAAAGCTCGTAGTGTGGTTAACGAGATTTACATGGACGAAAAAGTTGAAAAATATATCGTCGATTTAGTGTTTGCTACACGAAAGCCTAAGAACTATGGCTTAGATGATCTTTCTGATCTTATTGGATTTGGCGCTTCGCCAAGGGCAACTATTAATTTAAATCTTGCTGCAAGAGCTCAGGCTTTTATGGAACACCGAGCCTATGTAACTCCAGAGGATGTGAGGGTAATTGCTATGGATGTTTTACGCCACAGAATCATACCTACTTTTGAGGCGGAAGCGGAAGATATATCTTCGGAAAATATTGTAGAAAAAATTATGTCAACCGTTCAGGTTCCTTAGTATTTTTACCTATTGCTTTTCATAAAATTTATTCCATTAATTATTATACTAAAGCAACGTATTAAGTCTATATAATTATGAAGATAAAAATGGTTCCCCGGGATGATATTTCTAGTTCCAGAAAAAAGAGCTCAAAATATGCTCCCCTTCTTGATGCATTAGAAAAATTGAAGCCAGGAGGAGATGCCATTCAAGTGAAATATTCAACAGAGAAAGAGCTGAGCTCTGCTCGTAATGTAGTGTATGCTTTTAATAGAGAGACCAACAAAAAAGTTAAGAGCAGAAAAGATTCTGTGAACAAATCTGTCTTTTTCTATTTGAAATAAAAGCCCTAGTCATTGAATCTTATATCTATAGGCTAATAAAACTTCTCTTCTTAACTTAAAAAAAGCTTTTCTTCAATATTCAAACAAAAAAACCCATCTCGATTTCTCGAAATGGGTTTTAATTTTTTACAGAGTATGCTAATTTTTACTCTTCGTCTTTAGCTGATTCTTTTTTCTCAGCTTTCTTTTTAGCTGATTTTTTAGATTTCGCTTCAGCTTCTGCTTTTTCTTCAGCTTCCATCTTTTCTTTCAAAGCTCCGAGACCAGACATTTCACCTAATGTAGGTGCACCTGTTTCCATGTTCGCTTTTTCGTCTGCTTCTTTTTTAGCAGTTTTAGCTTTTTTCTGATCTGAATCTAACTGGCTTAAATCAATAGACTTGCCAGCTTCATCAAATTTGAAAATAAAAGCTTCTACTTTCATGCCTTCTTTAAATTCAGGCTCAACAGCTTTAGTAAGATTTAGAAATGCATCAACACCAAGAGGTAATTTAACAAAAGCACCACGATCGGTTACTTTTATAACTTCACCTTCAACAGATGTTCCAGGTGTGTACTCACGAGCATATTGTTCCCAAGGGTTCTCAAGAACTTGCTTATGACCAAGTGTGATACGACGATTGTCGAAGTCAACACCAAGAATAACCACATCAATTTCCTGATCTTTAGAAACTACTTCGTTCGGATGTTCCACTTTTTCTTCCCAGCTAAGGTCAGAAACGTGAATCAAGCCATCAATACCTGGCTCTAGTTCAACAAATACACCAAAGTTGGTCAAGTTGCGAACAATACCTTTGTGCTTAGAACCAATTGGGAATCTCTCAAGAATATCAGCCCAAGGATCTTTAGTTAGTTGTTTTACACCAAGAGAGATTTTCTTCTCATCTTCGTTGATGTTCAATACAATACATTCTACTACATCATCTTTCTCAACTAATTGAGACGGATGCTTAATGTGCTGAGTCCATGACATTTCAGAAATGTGAATAAGACCTTCAACACCTTTTTCAAGTTCGATAAACGCACCGTAATCAGCAATAGAAACTACACGTCCTTGTACTTTCATACTTTCTGGGTATTTAGACTGAATGTCTTCCCACGGATGCGGCTGTAATTGCTTAAGACCAAGAGAAACACGTTTACTGCGCTCATCAAAGTCGATAACAGCAACGTTTAAGCGTTGATCCAATTGAACAATCTCGTTTGGATTGTCCACTCGTCCCCAAGAAAGATCTGTAATGTGAAGAAGTCCATCAACTCCACCAAGATCGATAAATACACCGAAATCAGTAATATTTTTAACGGCACCTTCAAGAACCTGACCAGATTCGATGGTATCAAGAATTTGTTCTCTTTGCTCTTCAAGATCAGACTCAATAAGAGCTCTGTGAGAGACCACAACGTTTTCTGCAGCCATGTTCAATTTAACAACGGCAAATTCCATTGTTTTGTTAACATAGGCGTCAAAATCACGAACTGGACGTACGTCAATTTGTGAACCAGGAAGGAAAGCATCGATTCCAAATAGATCGACAACCATACCACCTTTAATTCTACGCTTAATAAGTCCTTCAACCACTTCCTGAGTTTCGTGAGCAGACTCGATTTTTTCCCAAGCAATTAAAATATCTGCTTTTCTTCTTGAAAGAATGAGTTGACCATCTTTGTCTTCAACACGATCTAGAAATACTTCTACTTCGTCTCCAGCCGCCATGCTTTCAAGCACTTTGTTCGAAAATTCGTTAACTGCAATGATACCTTCAGATTTGAATCCGATATCGATTACTACGTATTTTTCATCAATAGAAACAACTCGTCCTGTTACAATTTCCTTTTCTTCAATTTCATTAAGGGTATTTTCATACATACCCATAAGCTCGTTGTATTCATCGGCAGTATATTCATCTGATGGGCTTGCCAATTGATCGAAGGTATATACTTCGCCTTCTACTTCTCCACTAAATACGTGGGTTAGAGCTTCTTCAGTTTCACTTTTCGTTTCTTCAACAACTTCTTCTTCTGTTGTTTCTTCAGTTACTACTTCTGCAGTTTCAGTTTCTTCAGGGGATGTTTCTTCTACAACTTCCTCAGTTGCAACTTCTTCCTGTTCTGTTTGTTCGTTTTTTAAGTCTTCTGACATTATAAATATGTGTTATATGTTGTACCTCATAACCGACTTTCGATTATGGGATAAGGTTAATATTTCAAGTTATGAAGCAATCAGAGGATTAATCTGATCACAAATAATTGACACTTGTTGCTCAAAATTGAGAGCGGAAGTATCAACTTCAATGGCATCATCCGCTTTCTTTAGCGGATCAGCACTTCTGGTTGAATCGATCTCATCTCGTTCTGCGATGTTGTTCATCACTTCATCTAATGTAGCTGTACTTCCTTTTTTTTGAAGCTCAGCAAGTCGGCGTTGGGCACGGGTTTTTAAGTCTGCAACCATAAAAAATTTTAGTGCTGCATTAGGAAAAACTGCCGTTCCTAAATCACGACCATCAGCAACAAATACATCATGCTTTACCGCTTGATGCATAAGTGCATTTACAAAAGACCGAACGGAAGGCATTGTTGCCACTTCACTTACAGTTTGAGAAATATCCATGGTTCGTATTTCATTTGACACATTATTGCCATTTAAAAACACATGGAATTTTTTTTCTTGGAAGTGAAACGAGATCTTATTTTCTTTCAGGAGTTCAAAGAACAATTCTTTATTCTTTTCTGCCTTTAAGTAAAGTAATGTTGCCACACGATAAAGAGCTCCGGAATCCAAAAATTGAATTCCTAATCGCTCGGCTACTGCACGAGCTGTTGAACTTTTTCCCGATCCTGCGGGTCCATCAATTACTATTATCATAACAGATCAGCTAAATTAAGTTTATTCCTTTAATTATTCAATCATTTCTTGTTTAAGATTTAAGGAACCCTTAATTTTGGGGTCTTCGAAAGAATTTGATAAAAGTATAATCGACCGATAAAAATTCATGGCACGTAATAAATCTGCAATTAAGCGAACTCGTCAGAACGAAAAGCGAAATGAGCACAACAAAAACAGACGCTCAAAAATGAAAACTTTGGTTAAAAAAGTTTTCACTGAAACTGATAAGGCAAAAGCTGAAACTGCGTTAAAAGAGGCTACTTCTTTTATCGACAGAATGAGTGTTAAAGGTGTGGTTCACAAAAATACCGCAGCTAGAAAAAAAGCCCAGCTCACCAAGTTCGTAAATAACTTATAATTTAGCGTCATGTCCGAACCTGTATCTAAAGCTTTACTTGTAATTTTAGATGGGTTCGGAATTGCTACCAACCCTTCCGTCAGCGCTATTGATAAAGCGCAAAAGCCTTTCTACGATCACTTAATTTCTTCAAATCCGCACTCTCAATTACTTGCAAGCGGAGAAGAAGTTGGATTACCGGAAGGACAGTTTGGGAACTCTGAAGTAGGACATCTTAATATTGGCGCTGGAAGAATTGTGTGGCAAGCGCTATCGAAAATTAATAAAGATATTCGGGAAGGTGGCTTTTTTCAAAACGAGCAACTTCTTCATGGAATCAAGCAAGCTAAGAAGAAGAATAAAATCCATATAATGGGGCTTTTCTCTGATGGTGGCGTTCATAGCCATAACGAGCACCTTTTTGCTCTTCTCAAACTTTGTAAAGATCATGAGATTGATAATGTGTATGTACATGCATTTACCGATGGTCGCGATACAGCCCCTCAATCTGGTAAAGGATACGCTCAAGAATTCAATAAAAAAGCAGAAGAAATAGGCGTTGGGAAATTAGTTTCTATTATTGGTCGCTATTATGCCATGGATCGGGACAATCGTTGGGAACGGGTTCAACAAGCTTATGACCTTTTAGTTAATGGTAAAGGAGAGAGATTTTCTAATTCAGATGAAGCTTTTGAAGCTACTTATGCAGATGACATAACTGATGAGTTTATAAAGCCGATAATTTTAGATGATAATAAGGACTCTCGAATCGATGAAAATGATACAGTCATCTTCTATAATATTCGCGGAGACAGAGCAAGAGAGATTTCCAGAGCACTTAACGAAAAAGGATTTGATGAGTTTCCCATAAAGAAAGAGTTGAATCTGAATTACATCTGTTTTACTTCGTATGATGCTACTTTTAAATTTGCACAAGTTGCATATCCTCCCCAGGAATTAACTAATACCATTGGAGAGTGGGTTAGTAAAAAAGGACTTAAACAATTTCGCATTGCGGAAACTGAGAAATATCCACACGTTACCTATTTTTTTAATGGTGGTGAAGAAACTCCAAATAAAGGTGAAGATCGACTTGTAATTCCAAGCCCAAAAGTGGCTACCTACGATCTTCAACCTGAAATGAGCGCTCCAGCCGTGGGAGATGCTTTAGTCGAAAAATTAGCTTCCGAAGAATACAGTTTAGTTATTTTGAATTTTGCTAATACCGATATGGTTGGACACACAGGCTTTATGGATGCAGCCATTGCTGCTGTAGAAGCCGTTGACGCTCAATTAAAACGAGTAATTGAAACTGCGAATGAACATGGCTATCGTTCCCTGATTATTGCGGATCATGGAAACTCTGATCAAATGATTAAAGAAGACGGAAGTCCACATACTGCTCATACTACCGCTCCAGTTCCAGCAATAATTGTGAATTATCCTGATGCCATTGAAATGCATTCTGGTATTCTAGCTGATGTTTCCCCTACTCTTCTAAAATTGATGGGGCTTGATCAACCTGAAGAAATGACAGGAACTCCGCTTTTTTAAGCTTTATCTTAGCATTTCGGTTGCTTTTACTTATGTGCTCTACTACATTCGTGAAGGAATGAACTAAATCTTGATTTGGCTCGTTTTTTGCCCTAGAAGGAATGAATTTTCATATTATTAAAAAGGACTTATCACATGGAGGGTAATTTTTCAAGTAAAGTACGTGACGTTATACAGTTTAGCAGAGAGGAAGCTTTGCGATTGGGTCATGATTATATTGGAACTGAGCATTTAATACTCGGTATTGTTCGATTAGGAGATGGCGTTGCTGTAAGAATACTCAAAAATTTAGATTGCGATCTTTTCAAACTAAAAAAGACTATTGAGGATACCGTTCGAGGAACCGGTGGTTCTGTAACCGTAGGTAATATCCCGCTCACTAAACAAGCAGAAAAAGTGCTTCGGATCACATATTTAGAGGCCAAACTATATAAAAGCGATACTATTGGAACTGAACATCTATTGCTCTCTCTCTTAAGAGATGATGAGAACATAGCTGCTCAAATCTTACAGCAATTTAGCGTTTCTTACGACGCCGTTCGTGAGGAACTTGACCTTATTATTTCAGGAAAATCCCGAGAAGAATTTGACGATGCTACATCTGTTTCGGCAAGTACTCCGTCATCCTCTTCAAAAGGATCATCTGGAACTGGAAGCTCAAGAGAAAAAAGAATGGATAAATCGAAAACTCCTGTGCTCGATAATTTCGGGCGCGATCTCACTCAAATGGCCGAAGAAGGAAAATTAGATCCTATTATCGGTCGCGATAAAGAAATTGAACGTGTTGCTCAAGTTTTGAGTCGCCGTAAAAAGAATAATCCCGTTCTTATTGGGGAACCGGGTGTTGGTAAAACAGCGATTGCAGAAGGTCTTGCAGCTCGAATTATTCAACGCAAAGTATCGCGGGTACTTTACGATAAACGAGTTATTGCGCTTGATCTAGCAGCTTTAGTTGCCGGAACAAAGTACCGAGGTCAGTTTGAAGAACGTATGAAAGCGGTTATGACTGAACTCGAAAAAACCGATAATGTAATTCTCTTTATTGATGAATTGCATACTATCGTAGGTGCAGGTGGGGCAAGTGGTTCACTCGATGCTTCAAATATGTTAAAACCAGCTCTTGCCCGTGGAGATATCCAAGCTATAGGTGCAACTACTTTAAATGAATATCGCCAGTTTATTGAAAAAGATGGCGCGCTGGAACGACGTTTCCAAAAGATTATGGTTGACCCTACTACTGCAGAAGAGACCATCGAAATCTTAAATCAAATTAAAGGAAAGTACGAGAAACATCACAGTGTACGGTATACTGATGAAGCTATTTTAAGCTGTGTTAAGTTAACGGATCGTTATGTTACCGATCACTTTCTGCCTGATAAAGCCATTGATGCATTAGACGAAGCTGGTGCCCGAGTCCATCTTGCGAATATCACTGTTCCAAAGCATGTAATTGAGTTGGAAGAAGAGATTGAGACAACCAGCATTGAAAAAAACTCGATGGTAAAAAAGCAACGCTTTGAAGAAGCTGCCCGTCTCCGCGACAAAGAGAAACGATTGATTGAAGATTTAGAAGTTGCTCAACGTGAATGGGAAAAAGAATCTGAAAGCATTGTATTTGATGTTGTTGAAGAAGACGTTGCTTCTGTGATTGCTATGATGAGTGGCGTTCCCGTGAATAAAATCAGTCAAAATGAAGGTGCTAAACTTCTAAAAATGAAGGAAAGTCTTTCAGGGAAAGTGATTGGTCAGGATGAAGCAATTCTAAAGCTTACAAAAGCCATTCAAAGAACTCGAGCTGGTTTAAAAGATCCATCACGACCTATTGGCTCGTTTATTTTCTTAGGACCGACCGGTGTTGGTAAAACAGAAATGGCTAAAGTTCTTGCAAAATATCTTTTCGATAAAGATGATACACTCATCCGAATTGATATGAGTGAATACATGGAGAAATTCTCGGTCTCTAGATTGATTGGAGCACCTCCGGGATACGTTGGATATGAAGAAGGAGGAGTTCTTACCGAAAAAGTGCGCCGTAAACCTTACAGCGTTGTTCTTCTTGATGAAATTGAGAAAGCACATCCGGATGTCTTTAATATCTTATTGCAAGTACTTGATGATGGGATTTTAACCGATAGTCTTGGTCGCAGAGTTGACTTTAGAAACACCATTATTATCATGACTTCCAACATTGGTGCTCGTGATATCAAAAATATGGGAAAAGGAATCGGGTTTGGTGATGCAAGTGAATCTGCATTCGATTATGCCAAAATGAAAACTACTATTCAGGATGCTTTGAAAAAAGTTTTCAATCCAGAATTCCTAAACCGTATCGATGATGTTATCACTTTCCGTCCATTGGAGAAAAAAGATATCTTCCAAATCATAGATATTCTTGGTGAAGAATTATTTGCCCGAATTCGTGAAGTTGGATATGAGATAGAGATCACCAAAGGAGCAAAAGATTTCATCGCAGATCGAGGATTTGATCAAAAGTATGGAGCGAGACCTTTAAAGCGCGCAATCCAGAAATATATTGAAGATCCATTAGCTGAAGAGCTTCTTGAGCACAAAAAAGAAATAGGTTCAACTATTAAGATCAAAATGAATAAATCACGTGATGATCTTGAATTCGATTGGACTAAACCTGATCCAAAGCTTAATGAGGAACAAACATCCTCTGAGGCTGAAGAAGAAAAAGACGAATCAGAAGAAGCAAAGGAAGCGTGAGGAATGTTGGAACATTGAACTTCCAACTTTGAATGTTGAATAAATTAATTAAAAGCCCTGCTCAAATAATTGAGCAGGGCTTTTTTTATTTAAATATTAAAACTCTGCCTTTATTCTTAATTCTTTATCTAGTCCAGAAATAGTATATCTACCTGGTCCGGTTCTCTCAAATTGAAGTGAACCTTTTACTTCCAGACTTCCTTCTAGATTTTCGCGTACAATTTTACGAGCAGTAACGTTTACAGCATGAAGTTGAATATTAGAAATTGAAGGACTTCCACTACCTGACAATCCTACTATTATATTCTCAATTGGATCAAAGCCAGCAAAAATTAATGTTGTATTTCTAAAACTACTGCTACCAATCCTATCTCCAGATCGAACTTCAAAAGCTGCCGCTCTGCTACCTGAATAAATAGTTACAAACAAGCCATTTTCAGAAAATGTTACACCTTTTACAGGTTGATCGAATTCAATGGTATTCAAAATATTGCCAAATCGATCCGTCAATATAACCTCGTCATCTGATCCGGATTTTACCGAAGCTAAGGCAATGAATTCTCCGTTTGCTGATACTTCAACAACAGAAAGCTGCCGATTCTCACTATAATAAATATCGATTGGTACATTTTTAGAGTTTATGACCTTAGCTCTTGAACCTGTTACTCCATCAATTACCACTTTTGGATTAAATAACACAATGGTCTTTCCAAACTGATCAGCTGCTAATTCTGAGATAGCCTCTCCTCCCTGACTCTGTGTACTATTCGAAATTGATTTCTGAACTCTTCCGAAGGAATCATATACTAAAAAATTCGCAATATTCTCTCTTACAATAAAAGAACCGTCTTGGAATATGTAGGTTTCAATTGATGGATCATTCGTTGGTGCGTTATAAATCCTACTAACTAACTCAGTACCGTTAGCCTCTGTAATTGATATTCCACTAGCAGACACACTACCAGAAAGGGCTTCAATTTCCGTTGAAGTGCTAGTTACACGTAACGTCTGAGCCTGAATGACGATTGAAAAGGTGATAAGAAATAATAGAATAGTTGTTCGCTTCATAGAAAGTATTCCCTTAAATTTTGTTCTCAAAGAACGTGATTTTTAGACAAAAGTGCTTCTTCTAAAATGATTATCTTTGGAAAAACTAAGACGGAAACTTACTCTTATGAACTATCATCTTATTACAGGCGGTTGCGGCTTTGTTGGCCGTAACTTTGTCAAACGACTTTATAACACTACCAATGATACCATTCTTTTTATTGATGATTTGTCAGTTGGTACGCATCCATCAACATGGCTCCCGAATGGAACTCCATCGAAAGAACTAAATGGTTTAACCTATTTCGGGGATGATGAGCGAATGATCTTTCTTCAAGATGATATTCGTGTGATTCTTGAAGCATTGATTGAAGATCCAGCATTCTTTTCTACTAAATATGATCTTGAAATAAAGAATTTTAAAGATGTATTTCACTTCGCTGCAATTGTTGGAGGTCGCGCAACTATTGACGGTGATCCTATGAAAGTTGCCCTTGATTTAGCTATTGATGCCCTATTTTTTAGATGGATTTGTCTCACAAAACCAGAACGAGTTCTCTATCCAAGTTCAAGTGCAGCTTACCCTGTTGATCTTCAAACTGAATCGGATGCTATCGCTTTAAGCGAAAGTGATATCGATTTTAAAAGAATGGGACAACCCGATATGACATACGGTTGGTCTAAATTAACTGGAGAATACTTAGCCTCCATCGCCGCCGAATATTATGGTGTTTCTGTAACTTGTATTCGTCCTTTCTCAGGATATGGAGAAGATCAGGATTTATCTTATCCAGTCCCCGCAATTGCACGACGTGCTGCTCTAAAAGAAAACCCATTTGAAGTTTGGGGAACCGGAAAACAAGGTCGAGATTTCGTTCATATTGATGATGTAATGGATTGCACACTTTTGGCAATGGATCATATTAAAGACGGTTCTGCGATCAATATTGGTAGTGGAAAACTCACAAGTTTTCTTGATTTGATTTCAGTTTTTACATCGTTTGCAGGATATACTCCTGATATAAAACCTCTTCTTGATAAACCGGTTGGTGTCCACTCTAGATATGGAAATATGGATTTCGTAAATGAGAAACTTGGGTGGAAACCAAAGATCTCGGTCGAAGAAGGCATGCGTCGGGTATATGATGTTGCCGTAAAAAAATATACGTGATATGTCTAAAATTGTATGCTTTGGTCCGGGGCCAAAATTTAAAGGTGGGATTTCAAATTACAACACTTCTTTAGCCAAAACGCTCGATAAAAATCCAGAAAATGAAGTTCATATTGTTTCCTGGACAAATCAATATCCATCCATAATTCCTAGGGAGTTTGTTGATAAATCCAGTCATTCTGACTTTCTGGAAGGGACTCGTATTCAAGTTAAGTACCTCACAAATTACAATAATCCCTTAAGTTGGAGACAAACAGCTAGGTACATAAAATCTTTAAAGGCTGATAAAGTTATTTTTCAATGGGCAATATCCATTCAAGGATTACCTATGGGCTCTATAGCAAAATGGCTGAAAAAGCATTCCACTACGGAAATCATTTTCGATCTTCACTTTGTTGTGCAAAAAGAAGGAAGCACTATCGATGAACGGTTTACAAAACTTGGTATAAAACATGCACATACATATATAACTCATGCTTATAAAACAGTTGATGAACTTAAATCTCTTTTTCCTACCCGATCTTTTTCCGTAAATGAAACCGGAGCTCGATCTAATAGTAAGACAACAACCGTAATTAAGCTTTTCCACCCGGTTTATGATTTGTATCAGCCCGATCCTGAATTTGACGTGGCGAAGTTCAAAAAAGAACTTGGTTTAAAAAAGAATGTGTTTCTTTACTTTGGATTCATCCGAAAATACAAAGGGTTACACAATGCCATCAAAGCATTTCAAAAAGTAGCTGAGCAACGGGATGATGTGTCCTTTTTAATTTGTGGTGAAGAGTTCTGGGCTACCTTGGATACTTCAAAAATTTCTACAAAAATTAAGCGTGCCGTATTTGGTATTGCTCAAAAATTACTCCTTAAAAACAAGGAAAGTGAACAAGATTATCGACCATTAAAAATGGTTGAAGAACTATCATTAGAAGAAAATGTGGTTGTAAAAAATGAGTTTGTTCCAAATGAAGATGTTCATAAATACTTTCAAGTAGCTGATTGCAGCATTCTCTATTATTTAACTGCTACCCCATCAGGCGTTGAATCGTTAACCTATAATTTTGAACTCCCTATACTCGCAACACGAGTTGGTCATTTTCCAGAAACTATTAAAGATGGTTTTAATGGATACTTAGCAGAACCAGAGGATATCGATTCCATGGCAAAGCAGATGCTTCGCTTTTTAGATGAACCGCTTTCTAAGAAAAATGTTAAGAAATCGGCTTCTAACATGAGCTGGGACAACTACGTTTCTGCAATTCTGAATGCATAACAACACATTTAATAATTCTAAATTTTTTTCTCAATTTGTGTTGGTAACGGAATGTAGAAAATCTTATCTTACTCGTCTTTCGAAAACGGGGAGTGGCGCAGCCCGGTAGCGCATTCGCTTTGGGAGCGAAGGGTCGCAGGTTCAAATCCTGTCTCCCCGACAATTATTGACGTATTGAAATGAGCGCCCGTAGCTCAACTGGATAGAGCAATTGCCTTCTAAGCAATAGGTTTCAGGTTCGAGTCCTGATGGGCGTACTTAATAGTTAAAGGCGACATGGCCGAGTGGCTAGGCAGAGGTCTGCAAAACCTCGTACGGCGGTTCGAATCCGCCTGTCGCCTCCAGAAAGTATTTTTTGACTTATTGATTGTGTAAATGCCGCGTTCGTCTAGGGGTCCAGGACGCCGCCCTTTCACGGCGGTAGCACGGGTTCAAATCCCGTACGCGGTACTACCACACTTTTAAAGTGTGGAAACAACACACATGGAGCCTGTAGCTCAGTCGGTTAGAGCGCTAGTTTGTGGCACTAGAGGCCGTGGGTTCAATTCCCATCAGGCTCCCCATTTTATTGATAGTATGAATGCCGCGTTCGTCTAGGGGTCCAGGACGCCGCCCTTTCACGGCGGTAGCACGGGTTCAAATCCCGTACGCGGTACATAAAAGCGCTACTCATTTAGAGTAGTGCTTTTTTTATATCTATACTTTTCTAAAAGAGTTTAAAAAAGCTATAGAAAAGGAAATAAAGAGTACAATATGAAATGGCATGAATCCAAACATTTGACTGCTGACACCTATATAAATACCACAAAGAGAATAAAGAGCCACAAAAGCTTCTAAATATGAGGTAAACGGTACTTTTCTTGGTGAGTAAATTTTATCATACCAAGTGCTTTTATTGTCAACAATATTATACTTTGAAGTACGATGAAAAGTCGCATTATCACTTATTAGACCTTCAATTACCGCTACAGTTTGAAAGGCTACCATACCTAATACTGTAAATGTGAAAGGAAAAAAAGTTTTAATAACCTCTTTAAAGGTACTAGCTTTTGTTTCATGATAATGAGAGAGTACAAGCCATGAAAAACAGGGGAGCAAAAAAACATTAATTAGTGCTATTGATGAGATGCCTAAAGCTAAATTAAATGAACTTGTTTGAGCTTGAATTAGTGTAATTGGAATACTTAAGAAGGCTAAAATTAGTAAGCTGGGGGTTACTATCATGTTATAGAGATCAAAATAGATATGCATTTTCTTCCAAAATGGTATAGATGTTGCACTAATTTTTTTCCTTAACTTTCGAATTACCTGAGCTTTCCCTTTTATCCAACGGTATTGTTGTGCTTTAAAATCAAGTATGTTCACTGGTAATTCTGCAGGAGCTTCAACTGATGAGTCATAAATTATCTTCCAATCTTTAAGCTGCGCCCTGATACACAAGTCTAGATCTTCACAAAGCGTATCTGCAGACCAACCGTCAGCATCTTCAATACATTTTTTTCGCCATACCCCACCCGAGCCATTAAACCTCAAAAAATATCCAGCTAATGACCTTGCTTGTTGTTCTATCATAAAGAACATATCAAGAAAAATGGACTGTGACTTTGTGAGAACTGAGTAATCTCTATTTAAATGTCCCCAACGCCCTTGAACCACCCCAACATTTTCATCTTGAAAATATGGGATTGTTTTAAGCAGAAAATCTGGTTTAGGTCGGAAATCAGCATCAAAAATAGCTAGGAAATCACCTTTTGAGATGGGTGTTGCTTCACGTAATGCTCCTGCTTTATAGCCACTTCTGTTGTTTCTTCGAACTGCCTTTATATCTATACCTTTTGTTTTCCAGCCATCTACACAGGTATCAACAATTTTAATGGTTTCATCATCTGAATCATCTAAAACCTGAATCTCTAACTTATCTGGCGGGTACTCTAATTGGGCACAAGAATTAATTAATGCTTCTGCTACATACCTTTCATTATACATAGGAAGCTGAACGGTAACCTTTGGTAGTTCTTGATATTTATAATCAGGTCTTTTGTTGTGAATTCTGTTTTTTTTATGTGAAGTAAAAAAGAAATACAAAAGATGAAATTCACCTAACGTATAAATAGTAATTATAAGTACTGATAAAAGATAAACCCCGAGTATAATTTCAGGAATAGGTGTTTCTAACATCTAAAAAAATAGCCTTTTCGTCTGATAATTTAGTAGATAATTCGGGTTTATAAGATAGTCTAAACTGCAAATGATCTCTTGTTGCTTCCTTTTCTTAGAAGATCAACACTTTTATTTTTTAATTTTTTCAAGATAGCCATTCATAAATCGAATGCCAATGTAGAGATTCAATTTATACCTAAGAATTAATTGTTAAAATCCTATCTCTAATCTGAAATCACCAACTAAGTAATTATTCTCTCTATCCCCATCTAAGATATTTCTATCTAGGATATTAGCACTTAATTCAATTCCCCTCCTTGGCTCTACCTTGAAACTAAATTCGAATTCTCTCCATTTATTTAAATCAGAATTCTGAAACATTATAAACCCCGTGTTCCCTCTACCTTGCAAAAGGTTTCCCCCTACATTTTCAATCTCATTATTCTCATTATTCTCAGTATTTAAAGGATTAAATCCCTTTCGAACATTTCTGAATGAAGCTTGAACCCAGGCTCGTAAAGGAAGCCACTTTTTCAACCGTACTTCAAATTGATCCGCATTTGGACCTAAGAAATGCCCTAGACTTTGACCTCTTTGTTCAAAGGTATTTAATCGTTGCCAGTGAGTATAAACGAAAGGCTCAATCCTTGTATATTCAATGCCAAATTGTGATGAAAAAGGAAGTGTCGCAATAGCACCAAAATTTAATGCTACATCATCATTTGCCGCTCCATCATCTTTAATAATCTGCTTAAAGCTTACTAGATCATCTATTAAAATTGAACCGAATAATTCTAGTTGGTCTATAGGTTGTGCTACTATATCCATTGCTATAAATGCGTTATCACGATCAGAGTTTTCTAGTTCCGAAAAGAAAACGGGAGCAACTGGATTTAAGTAGGCCAAATCAGAGTCTCGATTGCTATAAGTTAGCATTTCGGTAAAGGAAATCTGAAGTCGATCAAATGGTCTAACAGAAATTCTATGAAGTGCTATCCAACGTTCGGGAGCAACTCTTGTCCTTACCGTGTCTGCACCAACTCTTACAACATCATTAAATGGAGCTGCATATAAGGATCCATGGATAGCAGTATACTTAACTCTTGAACCACTTAATTTAAATCGTAACCAGTTAAAATTTGGCGCTGACTCTCTAAGAAGTAATGATGAAGAAATGCCAGGTCCAATCCTTAATGAACCTCTCCCAATATCTAAACTCAATAGATCTTTTTTAATCGTTGCAAATGCTTCATAATTATATGAACTAGATTGATTTTGTCTTATAATCGAATCAGAATAACCCCAATTCTTATCCCTTCTAATAAGTTCAATATCTCCAGTAGTAGAAACATTATCCGCTTCAAAATGAAGCCCAATAGTGTTTTGAATTGATGCATAAGCTCTTGCTCCTTTATAATAGTAAGTAGAGCTTAAAGGGTTTCCTTCTTCCCTCGCAAATACATGCGCTCGCCCAAACATGATATCAAAGGCAGCAGAAACATTCGTTGTTGAGTCTGATACAACAAAAACATGTGGTTCTTCTTTAAAACTAAACGCATGTTTCAAGCGATCAAAGATCTTTCCTTCGCCTGTAAATATTCCAATTTCCTGTGCTCTCTCTAAATAAATTGGATCCATCTCCAAAAGAAATGCATCCAATGTGGCTTTATCAGACTTTGAAAGTGAAGTTTTTTCTTTCTCAATCTCTTTTAAGAAAGTAACTATTTCACCTCTTGTAATAGGTAGATCTTCGTATTGAAAAGCTCTTATAGAGCCATTTATTCTTTGTTGATGTAACCAGTCATATACATCATGATTAGCTGGTACTAATGATATTTGGGAGAATCCAATATCAAAAAAAGACAAGCAAAAAAATAGAGTGGACAGAGATAAATTTTTAATTTTTTTCATCTAGATAATAACGACTTATACTAATTTTATTAGAAGGAATATCCCGTTCCTAGGTAAATTCCTATACCTTCTTCAGAGAACCCAATATCATATTTAAGAATATAATCGGGGGTAAAAATAGACATAACTCCTCCGAAACCCAATGTGTGATTGTGGTTAGAAAAAGCCTCATCCCAGTTTTCATTAGAAAATACTTTCCCGCCATCAACAAACACATTCGCTCCAAGTTCTATGTTTTTAAAAGGAATTTTAATGAGCCATGAACGTAGCTCAAGTGAATATGAAAACGCATTATCACTTGTAAAACGTCGATACATATATCCTCTAAGCGAAGTTCCTCCTCCTAAAAAAGGCGTAAACCAATACGGGCTTTCTCCAAGTGTATTTTGAAATCGAATTCTGGTTGCCAGAGTAACTGGCACCTTTTTAAATATTGGTAAAAATCCAAGCGCCAAAATAGAGTTTTGAACGGTGTGATATGTACTAATTCCAAGTGGAGCGTACTGAGAAGTTACATCGATTAAGTATCCGCTCACTGCTCTGAACTCTGAGTCTCTTCTTTCAATAATGAACCCTAAATCAACCAAAGGCAGAATAGCACCATCGCTGCCTTCAATATTTTGCGCGTTTATAAATCGATTTTCGGGAGTACCCCACGGACTTTCATAGATAAACCGTAATCCGACTTTGTAATCAAAGCGATTAGTTGCACCACTTCGGGTGATTGGAATTCGAGTAAAACCTCCAACGTCCATTCTAAATGATTTGAAATCATAATAGGAGGAAGTGTCAAACCTTGCTTCATCAAATCCTAGTTTGTCTGTATCACCTAAATAGTAATCGGTGAAATTCTGACCTGCATATAAATTAGTTGATGCTCTATACTCTGACCCCAAAAGACTAACTTCATCCCTATATATCGTGAATCCGAAAGCTCCATCGGTATAATAATTTAATGCAACTCGAGTAAAAGATTTAAAAGGAAGACTATTTCTATAATCATATCTTTTCAATTCACCGCCTATCAAAACACCATCGTCAGAGTTAAAAGATAGAACAGGTAGAAAGCCAAATTTTACACCCGTTCTAAGAGAATCCTGAGCATATATAGACGAGCTTATTCCCCAAAAAAGTAAAATGAGTATTTTCTTCATAAATCTTAATGAAATGGAATCTAGCATTCCTTAGCCATACTTCTCTATTAGCTTTTTTGCTTCATCTTTAAAATACTGATCGTTATGTTGAATAATGGGTATATCCTGCAAAATTTTGAATTGTTCGATCGCAGCTTCTTTTTCTCCTTCTTCTAAATATACCATGCCAAGCCAATAACGATGTACCACAATATTGTCGGTTTCCAGGGCTTTTTTGAAATAATCTATAGCTAGTTCAAATGATCCATCCGCAGAACTTCTGAACAGGACCTTAGCCAGTAGTTTTGTAAACCAACCAAGTTTTGAAACCTCGTAGTGCCATCTCCCTAAGATGTGATGTGCGCGGTCATTTTCCGGATTTAATCGAATTGCTTCTTCCGCATAAATTCGAACACTATCTGCCATATTCGCTTTCCCTTTTAAACCCGAAACTGAAATTACTGCTGCAAATGACATCGACATTGTTTCGTAATTCAAGTGATCTAATGTGTCTTCTTGTAATGCTATTCTTGACCATGCTAGCCCTTCACGAAATAATTCTTTCTTGTCCTTTTCGTCTGTAGTTCCATTTTCACCATAAACTGTATCTCCCCATTCTAAATAACTGACTCCAACTCTTCGGGTTATTGGACTTCTTTTAGCACATTTGCTTCGATTCTCTTTAAGCCAATCAATTTCTGCCTGTTCGCCCTCTTTTACTTTGATGGTATCTGCTTCAATAAAAACATGCTGTAAACAACTCGGAAAATGGCTGTACCTATTATTCTCCTGAGATAGATGGGGCAAGTTAGAATTTTGAGCCAAAACACTTTGAGGCGAGATAAGAAATAAAGCGATTAAGAAATAAATATAGACTTTCAATGATTTACAATGTTTGTTAGTGCAGATATATCTAATTTTTAAGGATGCGAAAAGTACGGATTATTGAGTTTATTGTCCCAAAATTAAAGTATATAATAGCGATTCTCCTCGCTACTGGTTTAGATTATGCACTATTTTTTCTGCTTGTTAAGGCTGACGTTCATATCACTATTTCGCAGGTAATTGCCTACATATTTGGCGTTTTAATTAAGTTTATACTTCTAAAAGTATTTGTTTTCAATCTGAATCGCCCACTGATAACTTCATTTCAATTAGTCATATTGTTTTCAGCTATCGGATTTTGCATTAGTACCGGATTGGTTCACCTTTTACATCAACTTGAGTTTTTTTATAAACATCTTTTTTTAATGAAAATACTTGTTACAGGAGTTACCTTCATTTATAATTTTTATACAAAAAGATATGCCTTTGAAGGTTCAAAGAAGCAGAAGTTGAACCGTGAGGTCATCTCTTAACCAATACTTTCCTTAATATTCGGTTTCTGGTGTTCCACATGATTTTTATTAATTAGTTCACCAAGTAAACCTGTGGAAAAGAATTGAACTCCAAGCACCATTAATAACACTCCTAAAAATAGTAGAGGTCGATTCCCAATCCCCATTCCATACACTAGCCTTAGAAAAGCGAGATATATGTTTATGGCCCCTCCTATTAACAGCAATAGAACTCCGATTGAGCCAAAAAAATGCATTGGCTTTTGCAGATACTTTTGAACAAATAGAATGGTAACTAAATCCAGAAAGCCGTTTATAAATCTGGAAAGTCCAAACTTGGTTGTTCCATATTTTCTTGGATGATGAGTAACTACTTTCTCAGTAATTTTGCCAAAGCCCTCTCTTTTAGCGAGCATCGGTACATATCTGTGTAACTCACCATATAAATATATACTCTTAACAAGCTCACTTTTATATGCTTTTAATCCACAATTGAAATCGTGAAGATCAATCCCTGCCGATTTTCGAGTAACAAAATTAAAAAATTTAGATGGAACCGTTTTACTAATTGGATCATATCGTTCTTTCTTCCACCCGCTTACTAAATCATAGCCATCTTTAAGCATTTGCACCATTTCAGGCACTTCCTTTGGATCGTCTTGTAAATCAGCATCCATTGTTATAATAAATTCTCCAACAGCTCGCTCAAATCCTGCTTGTAGTGCGGTACTCTTCCCATAATTATTTCTAAAAGAGATGCCCTTTATGTATTCACCTTTCTTTTGAAGCTCTTTGATTACCTCCCATGATTTATCTGACGAACCATCATCCACAAAAATTACTTCATAAGAAAAAGTATTGCTAAGAGCCGTTTCAATTGCTTTTTCCAGTTCCGGTAACGATTCTTCTTCGTTAAAAAGTGGGATTACTACACTAATATCAACGGGATATTTTTTTTCTAAAACTGACAAAATGGATTCTTTTAAAAAAGGTTAGAAATGATTTTCTTGTTTACATTAAATACGATGTTAAAATACACTTTCTGGATACTATGAAAAAATTGTATTACTCAATGGGAGAAGTAAGTAATCTTACAGGATTGGCTCCTCATGTTTTGCGTAATTGGGAGCGAACATACTCGCAGCTAAATCCCAAAAAAAATAGTGCTGGTAACCGCGCTTATAAAGAAGAAGAAGTAAATCTGATTTTTAGAATAAAAGAACTTCTAGAAGATAAAAAGTATACTAGTCAAGGTGTAAGAAATGTATTAGACGGAGTAACAGAAGATTCAGGTGAACACACAGAATTATCCCCAGACTTAAGGAAAGATCTCTCAGAAATGAAAGTGTTTCTCAATCAATTGATGGAAAAACTTTAGTTATTCCGTTCGTAACCGAAGAATAAGTACCAGCAAAAACTGGGCACAAATCATAAGAGCAACTGCCACCAAATGGATAACTTGAAAAGCTGGTGGTACATTAAAAATTTCAAGCGCTATTCCAACTCCAATCTGAAGTACAATTAATACTAAGTTGGTTAACCCTAGTTTGTAAATTATTCCTCTTATTTCGTTTTTATAAATAATACTGAACAGATACCCTCCTGAAAGTGCTATTAACCAAGAAAAACTTCTATGGACCAGAAAAATAGTTCCAGTATTTTCAATCCATTCTGATCTATCTAAAGTTGATTTTATCAAATCGATGGCCTCGCGAACTTGTGTTCCCATCACCATTTGTACGGTTGTTAAAAACAATAATGCAAGAGTAGCCCAGTACAGTTTTTTCCTTACTGCTTTATCGAAATCAACTTTTACAAAATCTGAAGTTGCCTTAAATGCACCATATAAAAGCACATTTACAATCACCAATGCAAATACCATATGAATTGAGATAGTTCCTGGTAACAAATTGGTACTAA
The DNA here is from genome assembly GCA_040222455.1 of Balneolaceae bacterium. Taxonomy (GTDB): domain Bacteria; phylum Bacteroidota; class Rhodothermia; order Balneolales; family Balneolaceae; genus RHLJ01. The sequence goes on from JAVKDD010000025.1 coordinate 42,245, forward strand.
CTACTACAGAACCCAGCCACCCTTGAAATCCAGTTAGTAATACTGCAACTGCCGATACTATTGGAATTGATTTATTGGTCTTCCAATATTTAAGTGAAGTGATAAATGTTGCGAAAACCAGCAGACCTATAACAGCACCCACTAATCGGTTCACATATTCAGTCCAAGTTTTTATAGCATTAAACTCTTCCGGATTTTTTACTTTTGGATCGTTTTTAATGGTATCTGCAAGATCATTAAAGCCAAGAGAATTCAAATAACCTACAATTTTCGTGTTTTTCTCGATTCTTTGTTCAACAAAAATGGTCTGATAATCTTCAGGAAGTTCCGATTCGCTAGTGGGTGGAATCCATTGCCCAAAACATTTAGGCCAATCAGGGCATCCCATCCCTGCACCTGTTGATCTAACCAAACCTCCCACTAAAATCAGAAATAAGGTTGCTGCTACTGTTGTAATTGCTGTCTTTTGATATGAATTAAATTTCATAAGGAAATTGGTACCAATTTTGTGATAAAATGGTTAATTTTTGGATTGCTAAAGTTACGCTTCTATTTATAGAAATACATGAGTTCAAAAGAAGAAAAAGTCTTAATTCAACGTTCCTTTTCTAAAATCATTTCTGACTATTACCAATTAACTAAGCCTGGAATTACCCTTGCTGTGCTAATAAGTATGTTAGTTGGATTTGTGGTGGGAAGCGGAGGCTCTATAAACTTCATGGTAATGATTCATGCGTTAATCGGTACCTACTTAATTGCCGCTGGAACAGGAGCGCATAATCAGTTTATGGAACGCAATCTTGATGGATTGATGAAACGAACTGAACTCCGTCCTCTTCCTACAAACCGTATTCCAGCTCAAAAGGGTGTAATTTTTTCCCTAACACTTCTTTTTACTGGTCTTACCTATTTAGTATTAATGGTAAATCCTGTTGCTGGGTTAGTTTCTTTTGCCACTGCGTTAATTTATCTCGCAGCATACACTCCTATGAAGAGAGTATCAGCATTTAATATTTTGATTGGTGCAATCCCGGGAGCACTTCCTCCCGTAGGTGGTTGGGCTGCAGCCTCAGGAAATATATCTGATCCGGGTATATGGCTCTTTTTTGGAATTCTATTTCTGTGGCAAATTCCTCATGTAATGGCCATCGCTTGGATGTATAAAGATGATTATTCAGGTGCCGGATTTAAAATGCTTCCTAAGAATGATACCGAAGGGAAAAAAACAGCTTTTTATGCAATCCTATGTACTCTACTTTTATTTCCAATAAGTTATGCAGTATATGCACTTGGAATTTCCGGAATTGTATTCCTTATTTTGAGCCTCATATTTGCTTTAGTATTTTTTATCTATGGCGTTCGTTTCGCTTACAATAGATCCCGATTAAATGCTCGTAAGCTTATGTTTGCTTCTATTATCTACTTACCTATGGTTTGGGTAGCTGTATTTGTAGATATGCTTTTTCTATGATTGATGAATGTGATTATAATCTCTAATTACCTGTTCTAAAAATTCATCTGCTTTCGTTTCTAATTTTTGAATGCCAATCTTCATTTGAATAATATTTGCTGTACGTTGAACCATTACAAACCAAGTAGCATATTCGTATTTTTCTTTAGAAGATAGCACTTCTTTAATTGTTCTGATTTGCTCATCCCCTAATTCACTTACAGCAGGATATATGACTTGATAATTCTCATTTAACTCAGAGTATATCGTATCACTTAATTTCACCTTCTTCCTAGTTTTAATAACACATGTTTTCGCTGCAATATCTCCCAAACGTTGCCCTTTTCCATTTATTAATACAGTTATGAATGCAATCATCCCACTTGTAAAAGTAATTTCAACTAACCTAAACATCCATCGAATTACATAATTTCCAAGAGAGGGATTGGTGCCATCTACCATAACCACTTGCAACCCAAGTAACCACTTACCAAAAGATTTACCATTCCACATTACTTCAAAAGTAAGATGGTAGAAAAAGGCAGGAATTACATAAATGAGAATAACCACCCATTGATTTTCCTCATTATAGATTCTAAAACTTTCATTTAATTCGCCAATTGTCCCAAACGCAAAAAAAACTATAAACTGAAAAGCAATCAATGTAATACCGTCTAACATGAAGGCAATAATTCTATCTCCAACTGGTGCAGGATTATAATTCAACTTTACATGTTGGGTTGTTTCAACCCCAATCTGATTCATCTCCAAAGTGGTTTCTATTTACTGTTAAAAAACTTACTATTTGCCAAAAGATACACGATTTATCCTCAGTGAAAAAAGAACATCAAGAAAAAAATTATATGCGTGAGGTCACTTTTTTAAGAAAGAATGCGGATAAATGGAGTTCTTTTGAAGCAAAGCTAAGGAATCACAATAAAGAATCTGCAGATGAGCTAGCTGACCTATATATAGAGCTTAATAATGATTTAGCTTATGCTCAAAGTTGCTTTCCAAAAACAAAGACTGCTCAATATTTAAACGACCTTTCAATTCAAGCACACAATACCATCTATAAAAACCGAAAAGAAAATGCTTCGCGATTCATTACTTTTTGGACAGAAGAAATTCCTGAGCTTTTTTCATATCGATTGAAAGAACTTAGTGCTGCGATTTTCATTTTTCTCCTGTTTTGTTCCATTGGGGTTTTATCTCAAAAAAATGATGCATCCTTTGCTCGTCTAATACTTGGCGATGCATATATTAACCTAACCTTAAATAATATTGATGAAGGAGACCCCCTTGCTATTTATGGGATGCACACCCAAATGGATATGTTCTTTCAAATCACACTTAATAATATTCGAGTTTCTTTCGTGAACTTCATTCTTGGTATTTTTACTGTTTTTGGAACAGCGTGGGTTATGCTAAAAAATGGGATTATGGTGGGTGTATTTATAACTTTTTTTGATGGATATGATCTTCTTTCTGAGGCAATGCTTGTTATTTTTATTCATGGGGCTTTAGAACTTAGTGCTATTACAATTTCTGGAGCAGCAGGATTCGTGCTGGGCAACAGCTTCGTCTTTCCGGGAACTTATAAACGTTCAGTCTCTTTTGTAAAAGGAGTAAAAGAAGGAATTAAGATGTTGGTAAGTCTTATCCCAGTTTTTATTGTTGCTGGTTTTTTAGAATCATTTGTAACACGATACACTAATATGCCCCTTGCCCTTAGTCTTTTCATCATTATTACGTCCTTCTCTTTTATAATCGGCTATTACATTGTAATACCGACAAAAATTTATGTACAAAGAAAAAAAATCGATCATGCAAAATTTCATTCATAGTAAATCAAGAGATCTGGGAGATATATTAACTGATACTTTCCAATACATTCGTATCTATTACAAATCGTTGGGGTATGGATTAGTATATTTTGTTCTGCCCCTCTATATCATTCAGGCTTTCTTATTGCAAGGATATTCAGATCAGCTTTTCGCGAATATTTTACAACCAGGCGACTTTTCAGCCTTCGAAACTCTATCTTCTCCTCGTTATTTAGTGAGCATCATTCTATCGATGGTTGCATACGCGATGCTAACTATAGTTTCATTAAAACACATGTACTTAACTAAAATGGGTGATGTGATAGAAAGCGGTACACTAATTGAAAATTCTTTGCCTATACTCCTCAAATTGGGAGTACTTTATATCATACTCTTCTTCATCATTTTATTTTCTGCCTTTTTCTTCTTTTTTCCAGCCATCTTTTTTGGAATACGACTAAGTCTTGCCCCTGCAGCACTAATATTAGAAAACCGTAGTGTAGGGGATTCAATTGGTAGATCTTGGGAACTCACCCAAGGTTTTTGGTGGGCTACTTTTGCATTGTTCATAATAATGTACATCATTGTTTTTTTCTGTTCATATGCATTTATACTTCCCGCAACCATTCTCTCTATTTTCTTTACCGATACTGGAACCGTTACTGATGCTGGACTTCTTTCAACTATCATAAGTACTTTTATGACTCTATCAACTTCGATAGCTTCGCTTTTTGTAGTTATTCTACATCTCGCATTTGGTTTGCAGTTTTTTAATATCGTGGAGCGAAAAGAAGGTGAAGGTCTTCGTTCTAAAATTGAGGGTTTGATAGACTAATTGAGCTTCATGACTTCGACTCTAAAAATTTTCTCTTTACTTTTTTTCTTTTCTTTTGGTACACCAATTTCGGCGGTTGCACAAGATTCTATAGCTACTGACAAACATTCAGAACTTATCGTACGCTCCCCAAATATTTCAACCATAGAAAACTATGCTTCTAATCCCGACTTTCAATATCAGGGAGTACCCGAAAATCCAGACTCCCTAAGAGATCGCCTTGTTGGGCAATTATTCCGTTTTTTGAACTTTATTTTTGGCAATCCAATAGGAAACTTCTTTTTAAAAATTTTGCTTTATGCGACTATCGCTTCGTTGGTATTGGTACTTATCAATCAGGTTATTGGAGGAAATCTCATCAACATCTTCAATAAGAAGAAAACTGCATCCTCATTTTCATTAAATATTAAAGAAGAAGATCTCCAAAATTTGGATTTACACGCTTTGTTGGATGAATCACTTGCATCAAACAATTTTCCAGCTGCTACACGGTATTTATATCTGATTACTTTAAAAATGTTAGACGAGCAAAACCTAATAGCTTTTGGGATTGAGAAAACGAACATTGATTATGAACGTGAGCTAGCCGGACATTCTGGTTCTTCTATTTTCAACTCGCTCACCTCCTATTATGAATATGTGGAATACGGTGATTTCGAGATTGATAAAATTGGCTATGAACTTGTTCACGACCTCTACAACGACCTTAAAAATCGAGTCGAGGTATGAAAAAGTCAGAACGCAAATATGTTTACGCATTGGTTTTAATAACCTTTGTAGTAGCGATCATTAAAATCATTCAGCCAAAGCCAATAAATTGGGCAGAGAGTTATTCAGCAACCGACAAAATTCCTTTTGGCACCTATATATTAAATGATTTACTTCCTGAGACTTTTCCAAATCAGGAAATCGTTACAAATAATGCTCCAATTTTTGAATCTGAATTAAATGATGAAATCAAAAACTGGGTGTTCATAAATGAAAGTTTTAGTCTCGACGAATTTGAGACCGAAATTTTAAACGAGAATGTAGATTTAGGTGATATCGCATTTATTTCAGCCCGGCAAATATCTGGGGCATTCGCTGATTCTTTAAATCTTAGTATTGAAAACTCCTTTCCTTATATCGACCCTCAAGCTACTTCTTTAGATTCTTTAGTCACAAACTCAGTCAATTTTACAAACACCAGAATCCGAAAAGAAGGTGGTTGGAAATTTCCACGAACCTTAACGGAATCATATTTTACAAGCTTCGATACTTCCAGAACTACTATTCTTGGATTTAATGCCAAAAATCAGGTTAACTTTATAAAGGTTGATCATGGTCATGGCTATTATCTTATTCATAGTAATCCTTTTTTATTCACCAACTACTTTCTTAGAGATGTTGACCGATATGATTACGCATTTAATGCACTTTCATATTTACAAAATGATATGATTTTATGGGATGAATACTATAAAGCCGGAAGATTATCATTCTCCTCACCGCTACAATTTGTAATCTCGAATCCAAATTTAAAATGGGCATGGTTTATCGGTCTATTTGGAATGATAGCTTACCTGATTTTTAATGGAAGAAGAAAACAAAGGATTATACCGGTAATAAAAGTACCTATAAATTCTAGTATCGATTTTGCCCAAACTATTGCTAATCTTTATTTAAACAACGGCACACATAAAGAAATTCTTGATAAGAAAATCCTATTTCTCTTTGAGTACATTCGAACTAATCTGAACATTCAAACGGATAACTTGGATGAATCCACTCTTTCAAATATTTCAAGTCGATCTGGAATTGAAATGGATGAAATTGATCAACTTTTTATGTTGATCAATTTATTGAGATCAAAACAAGAAATCTCGGAAAAAGAACTTAAACGAATCACCGAACGAATCGACAGATTCTATAAACAATCACAACGATGAGCGAAGAAATCACCCCAAACGAAGCGTCTGAAAATACTTCCGACAATCCAATTCCTACATCACATCAACCTTTTGAAAACCGAGTAGATTTATCTGGATTACAAGAAGTTGTAATTAAAATCAGAAAGGAAATCAGAAAGGTGATCGTTGGTCAGGATGAAATGATCGATCTCCTCATCTGTGGTTTATTAGCAGATGGCCATGTGTTGGTAGAAGGAGTTCCAGGAGTCGCAAAAACGTTAACCGTTCGGCTGCTTGCAAAAACGTTAACTACTAACTTTTCCCGCATTCAATTTACTCCCGATTTAATGCCGGCTGATATCATCGGAACTAGTGTATTTAATGCTAAAACTACCGAATTCGAGTTTAAAAAAGGACCCATATTTTCAAACTTAATTTTAATTGATGAAATAAACCGAGCGCCAGCGAAAACGCAATCAGCGCTCTTCGAAGTAATGCAGGAAAAGCAAATTACTGTTGATGGTACCTCATATCCAATGGATCCTCCATTTATTGTAATTGCCACACAAAACCCGATTGAACATGAAGGAACTTATCGCTTACCAGAAGCACAACTCGATCGCTTTTTATTTAAAATTGAAGTAGGATACCCTTCCATTGAAGACGAGATTTCTATACTGGAAGGTAGTTATAACAGAAAAACAGCTTCAGATTTTGTAGATATAAATGCCGTTGTTTCGCCTAATGAATTAACTGAACAACGAGCGTTGGTCACAGAAATCCATGTCGAAAAAGAATTGATGGCCTACATCGCAAAAATTGTTCAGGAAACTCGAAATTCGAGCTCTATTTATATTGGAGCTTCTCCTCGAGCTTCAGTTTATGTGATGCGAGCTTCACAAGCATGGGCGGCAATGCAGGGTCGCGATTTCATTACACCTGAAGACGTAAAGCGAATAATTGCTCCCGCTCTTCGTCATAGAATCACACTAACTCCAGAAAAAGAAATGGAAGGCATACTTCCTGATGCCGTACTCAAACAACTTGCTGATAAGGTTGAGGTACCCCGATAGTGAATTTCATCAAGAGCTTATTTGTAGATCAACGCTTTTTTCTGGCTCTTGTGCTGGTATGTATATCGTATATCTTGGGGTTTTTCTTTGTGGGATTTGAGGCGCTTGGTGATGTGATTTTGATAATATTGGTGGTGTCTTCCATAACAGATATCTTGCTTATTTATTCTCAAAATAATGGACTTAAAGCTAATCGAATAACCCCTAAGCGACTTTCTAATGGAGATGAAAATACTATTCCATTGATGGTCCGATCATCATATAATTTTTCTATTGAATGTTCAATCGTTGACGAGATTCCCCATCAATTCCAGATTCGGAATTTTGAAATCCGATCGACGTTAAAAGAACATTCTGAAAAAACGTTTACTTATGATCTCAGACCTACGAAGCGTGGGGAGTTTGACTTTGGCAACGTTAATATATTTGTGAAATCGAAGATCGGACTTTTTAGCAGACGTTTTGTTTTTGACGAGAAAGAATCTGTTCCTGTATATCCTTCTTTCATCCAAATGCGGAAATTTGAGATGTACGCCATTTCCAATCGTTTAACAGATATTGGAATTAAGAAAATCCGTCGACTTGGACACACCATGGAATTCGACCAAATCAAAGAATATGTCCCCGGCGATGACATTCGATCGATTAACTGGAAAGCCACTGCCAGGTCTCAGAATTTAATGGTGAATCAATTTCAGGATGAGCGCTCCCAACAGGTTGTAAATGTAATTGATATGGGCCGTGTAATGAAAATGCCTTTTGATGGATTGAATTTACTCGAATATGCGATCAATACGAGTTTAGTAATTTCGAACATCGCATTAATCAAAGACGACAAAGCGGGACTCGTTACTTTTTCAAACAAAGAAGCAGTGGTGGTACGACCAGAAAAGAAACGAACACATATTCGAAAAATACAAGAGTCTTTGTATAACTTGAATACCAATTTCATGGAATCGGATTATGAACGATTAATCATCAATTTACGAACGCATCTCAATCAACGCAGTTTAGTGTTGTTGTATACCAATTTTGAGACCTTCTCATCCATGCAACGACAACTCCCTTATTTAAAACGGATTGCCAGAGATCATTTATTGGTAACCATTTTCTTTGAAAACACCGAATTGACTTCTTTGTTGGAAAAAGACTCCGAAAATCTGGATGATATCTATGTTAAAACCGTCGCTGAGAAATTCAATTACGAGAAAAAGCAGATCATCAAATCACTTACACAGCACGGCATCCATTCTCTTCTTACTCCACCTAAAGAACTTTCGGTTAATGCTATTAATAAATATCTGGAGTTGAAGGCAAGAGGGTTGATTTAAGAGACGCTTGGAAGGAGTTTTAAATCAAGAGAGCACTACCAAATCTTAAATAGATCCTGAATCAAACCTGCCTAAAATCGCTAAGATCCTTCGGAGGTATCCTCAGACCAACATATAGTTTAGAGTAGCGTCACGTAGCTCAGCTGCGTGATGCAAAATAGAAGCTCTGCTTCCAATGAGTTAGAGCATCAAAATAGCATACGGAACAATACATACTGAATGAGTTTAAATAGCAAAAAATACTCTCTCTGTAAAAGATCCTGAATCAAGTTCAGAATGACCCAAAATATAAGTCAGAGCAGTTCAGTAAATCTCAGGAAAATCGTTTGGGCGACATTCTCGCATCATGTCGTAAACTTCATCAAAAATATCCTCTGCATTAGGCTTGCTGAAGTAGTCTCCATCAGATGCATAAGCTGGTCGATGTTCTTTTGCGGTTAAACAACGTGGCTCAGAATCTAAATAAAAATATCCTTTTTGGTCTTGTAGAATATGATTCAATATATAGGCGGATGCACCACCAGGAACATCTTCATCAACAATGAGTAAACGACTAGTCTTTTTAACAGACTCCACTATTGAATGATTGATATCAAAAGGCATTAACGTTCGCACATCAATCAATTCCACAGAAATACCAACTTCTTTAAGTTGAGGGATCACTGAGTGAACGATATTTAAGGTTGATCCATAAGAAACTAAGGTAATATCGTTTCCTTGGTTCAAAACCTCTGGAATTCCTAGTGGGGTAGTATACTCGCCAATGTTTGAAGGCATTGCTTCTTTTAAGCGATATCCATTCAGTGGTTCAACTACAATAGCAGGATCATCACCTTGAATTAAAGTGTTATAAAAACCAGCTGCTTCCGTTAAATTTCTTGGTACACATAAATGTATACCTTTCGCACCATTCATAATCACACCCATTGGTGAGCCTGAATGCCAAATTCCTTCTAAACGATGTCCCCTTGTTCTTATAATAACGGGAGCTGCTTGCCCACCTTTTGTTCGATATCTTAGCGTTGCTAAGTCATCGCTCAAGCCTGCGAAACAATATAGCAGATAGTCTAAATATTGAATTTCAGCAATTGGTCGTAGACCTCTAAGCGCCATACCAATTCCTTGCCCCAAAATGGTAGCTTCTCGAATTCCAGTATCTGCAACTCTAAGTTCTCCGAACATTTCCTGTAAACCTTCAAGTCCTTTGTTTACATCACCTAATGCTCCAACATCTTCGCCGAAAGTGAGAACCTGTGGATACTTTTGAAAGAGATGCATGAAATTATCTCTTACAATAATTCTTCCATCCACTAAGTCGGGATTTTCAGAAAACTGAGGACGAATATATTCTACATTTAAGGGTGATTTATCGGTTTCACTATACAGATGAGAGTTATATCGCTCCTCATTGATTGGTTCATTTTTCTTCAACCATTCAATAAGTTCTACCCTTGCTTTATTATCGGAACTCAGAGAATACCTAATTGCTTTTTTAGCAGCAGGTAAAATATCTTTTCGGATTGCATTTGGGGTGATTTTCAGTTTTTTGATCAAATCTTCTAACCTAGAATCACCAGTTTCTTCTAATAAAGAAGTAATGCGGTCTACTACAAATTTCTTCTCCTTTTTCATTGGAGAGATATATGCTTCCCAGGCTTTAGCTTTTGCTTTAGTAACTTCTTGAAGCGCTTCTGCTTCAATTTGATCAAGATCAGCCTGATGGGCTATTTTTTTTGCAAGAATCCATTTTCTTAGTTGAAGTAAACAGCAAAACTCAACTTCCCACTCAAGACGTTCTTTGCTTTTGTATCGCTCATGAGAACCAGAGGTGGAATGCCCTTGTGGTTGAGTAACTTCTTCTACGTGAATCAAAATTGGAATATGCTTTTCCCTAGCTATTTCAACAGCTTGTTCATATGTAGCAAGAAGATCTGTGTAATCCCAGGCTTTTACATTGAAAATCTCATACCCTGGTTCATTTTCTGTTCTTTGGAAACCTGCCAAAGATTTAGATATACTCTCTTTTGTAGTTTGATATTTTTTTGGAACTGAAATCCCAAACCCATCATCCCAAACCGACATCACAAAGGGAAGTTGCATTACACCTATTGCATTCATCGATTCCCAAAACATTCCTTCTGAGGTGCTTGCATCACCAATGGTGCCAAATGCTACTTCGTTACCACCATTTGAAAACTTCTTCCACTCACCTTTTTGTAATTCGTTGTTATTACGATACACCTTTGAAGCTTGTGCCAAACCAACCAAACGCGGCATCTGTCCAGCTGTTGGGGAAATATCTGAAGAGGTATTTTTAGACTTTGTTTGATCAATCCACTCACCTTCTTCATTAATCAATCGTGTTGCAAAATGAGCATTCATCTGGCGGCCAGCAGAAAACGGATCCGCTTTTTCATCGGGATGGGCATATAACTGAGCAAAAAACTGCTCAATGGTCAATTCACCAATCGCGAGCATAAAGGTTTGATCTCTGTAATATCCCGACCTGAAATCCCCTTCACGAAAATGCTTAGCCATGGCTATTTGTGCGATTTCTTTTCCGTCACCAAAAATTCCAAACTTAGCTTTACCAGAAAGAACTTCTTTTCGCCCCACCATAGACATATACCTACTTATCCACCCAAGTCGATAATCTGCCAGAATCTCTTTTTTTTGAGCGGCAGTAAAGGTTTTTCTAGTATTTGGAGTCTTGACTTCAGCCATTGGTTATGTTTCGATTTTCAATTAATCCACTTTTCGGAAAGGGAAATTAATATAGGGTAAACGCACCAAATTTTAAAGTCAAAAAACCCTATATCATTATAAGGAGTAAACTTTAACTAAAATTAAAACAGTACATTATAAGATTTTTTTATTCTGTAAACCCACCTTTTGTCATCTTTATTGGGTCGAGTGCTTTTTTTAGCTCTTCCTCAGATAAATCGGTCATTTCTTTAGCAACATCAATTAAAGCTCTGTTTTCGGCATATGCTTTTTTAGCAATTTTGGCGGCTAAATCGTAGCCAATAATTGGGTTCAGTGCAGTTACTAGAATTGGATTCCTTCCCACCATATTTGCAATGTTTTCTTTTCTAACAGTAAGCCGTGAAACTGATCTATCAGCCAAATTCCTTGCTGCATTGCCTAGAATTCTAATAGATTCTAACAGGTTATGAGCTACAACAGGTAGCATCACATTTAATTCAAAGTTTCCAGCTTGTCCACTTATAGTAATGGTACTGTCATTACCAATAACTTGAGCGCATACCATTGTCATCGATTCTTCGATTACTGGATTAACCTTTCCTGGCATTATGGAAGATCCTGGTTGTAATGCAGCTAGTTGAATTTCTCCAATTCCACTATTAGGTCCTGAGTTCATCCATCTTAAGTCATTTGAAATTTTCATCAAACTAACTGCAATAGTTTTTAATTGTCCACTCAATTCTACAGGGGCATCAACAGTAGCTTGTGCTTCAAAGTGATTTACTGCTTCTACAAAATCTTCACCTGTTAGCTGCGATACAAATTCAGCAAATAGCTTTCCAAAATTCGCATGAGTATTAATTCCTGTACCTACGGCAGTTCCGCCTTGCGGTAATTCTTTCACCCGAACAAGACTAGCTTCGATTCGTTGAATTCCTAATTCAATTTGCCGAGCATAGCCACTAAATTCTTGCTCAATTGTAACAGGCATCGCATCCATTAAATGAGTACGCCCTGTTTTTACCACATCAGCATATTCCTTGCCTTTCGATAAAAACGTTTGCTGAAGGTGTTTTAGAGCTGGTATTAACTCATTCTTAGCAGAAAGAAGTGCTGAAATTCGAATAGCCGTTGGAATTACGTCGTTAGAACTTTGCCCAAAATTCACGTGGTCATTTGGGTGAATATTAATATCCGTTCCTGATTTTAGCTCGTTAGCTATGTGACTGATAACCTCATTCGCATTCATATTTGAAGAGGTTCCAGATCCAGTTTGAAAAATATCAATCACAAAATGTTGGTCGTGCTTACCATCAATGATTTCCTGAGAAGCTAAGTTAACTGCTTCAGTAACTTTATCGTCTAATAAGCCAAGTTTATTATTTGCTAAGGCTGCCGATTTTTTTATATACCCTAATGCTTGGATGAATTCTCTACTGAATTGTATTCCACTAATAGGAAAATTATTGTGAGCTCGCTGAGTTTGAGCTCCATATAATGCATTTATGGGGACTTTTATTTCACCCATTGAATCTTTCTCAGTTCTAAAATCACTCATTTTATCATTATTTATTAAGCTAAAATTTCATCCGAAAGGTAAGTTGAAATCATGAATATTGGGTAAATTTTCAAAATATTAACAAATAAGAAACTTGGAGTAGCTAAAGCTTCTTGGAATACATCCGATAAGTCTTATCCAATCTACCGCCTATTTTTTCAGCCGTTCGAATCATATCCGGATTATTACCAAGCACCCAACTTAATTCAGATTCTGTAAATCCTCTTTTCAACCCTTTCTCGATTGCAGCTTGATGCAAAAGGGCATCTATCCCTCTTCCTTGAACTTCAGGTAAAACCCCCATTAAAGCCGTTCTGTATCTTTTTATTTTTCGCCGACCAAATAATAGTTTAAAAATTCCAAATGGAAATAAATTTCCATTCATTTTTTTAAATAAAATATTTAAGTCAGGTATGCCGATAGAAAAAGCAACTGGTTTCCCATCTATTTCGGCAATATGTGCGAAATCTGGATCCAGTATTAACTTAAATTCCTCTGCTGTTGCTGCAAATTCTTCTTTTGTAAGAGGTAGAAATCCCCAGTTTTCTTTCCAAGTTTCATTGTAGATAAGTCGGATAATTTCTACTTCTTCTTTAATTTTTTTCAGATTTGCCGGACGTATAACAAGACCTGGATTCCTTCTTAAAACAATTTGCTTAGCCCGTTCCCCTCGTTCAATATCAACCGAGTCTTTATCTACTATAAAAGCCAGTAAATCCATTGCTTGTTCATATCCCACAGCAGTAACTAACTTTTCGTAATAGGGTTTTGTGTATGGCATAAGGATGTATGGATCTTTATCAAAACCATCAACTAAAAAGCCAATCATGTCCATCAATCCAGGGCTTGCCGGGCCAAGCACATTTTTCATCCCTTTATCTTTTAACCAATCCTCTGCAACTCGAAATAGTAAATCTGCTGTTGGTTGATGGTCTATACATTCAAAAAAACCAAAATGTCCAGTCTTTGTTCCATGATATTTATTATACCTATGATCAACTACTGCTGAAATTCTCCCTGCTATTTCTCCTTCATGTTCTGCAATAAACAAAGCTATCTCAGCATTATTAAAAAAAGGATTTTTACTCGTATTTATGAGTTTTTTTTGGTCCATTTTAAGGGGTGGTACAAAAAAACCATCCGTTTTGTAGTGATCATATTGAAACTCTATGAATTTCTTTTTCTCATCATCACTAGTAACGATGGTAACCCCGCTTAAACTCATACCAAATTTATTTAATTATGAAGAGTGTCCATTATTGTCAATAATACCATGCTTAATTCCGACTTTTCTAAAAGCATCTAGAATACTATTTAAATGATCGTCGGTATGACTTGCCATATAGCTTGTTCTCAATAAAGATTGCCCTTGAGGTACTGCAGGTGGCACTACTGCGTTTGCATATACTCCTTCTTCAAAAAGGTCTTTCCAAAATCTAAAGCAATCCATCATATCACCTATTACAACAGGAATTATGGGTGATTCACTTGACCAAACATTAAACCCTAGATTTTTTAATTCAGTTCTCATATACAAAGAAATCTCTTCCAGCCTTTTTATTCTCCAAGGCTCTTCCTGCAAAATCTCAAGCGCTTTTAGAACGGTAGCTACATTAGCGGGAGGCATAGATGCACTAAAAATATGCGCCGGAGAATGATGTCGTATGTATTCAATAACTGTACGATCTCCAACTAAAAAACCGCCTAGAGAAGCAAATGATTTTGAAAATGTTCCACTGATTAAATCAACTTCATCAGTTAAGCCATAAACCGAGGCAGAACCACGACCTCCTTCACCAATAACACCTATAGCATGTGCATCATCTAAATACAATCTGGCATTAAATTCTTTAGCGAGAGAAACTAATTCCGGAATCTTTGCTAAAGTACCCGACATCGAAAATACTCCATCCGTAATAATAATTTTTCCTGCATTAGGATCAGCATTCTCAAGAAATTTGCGAAGTTGACCCATATCATTATGTTGATATCGGACAGTTTTAGCATTTGAACAAAGCGTTCCTACAACTATACATGCATGATTGTCTCGGTCGGAAAATATAATATCATTTCTACCGGCAATGGTTTGAATAGAACCTTCATTGGTTTGATAGCCTGTACTAAAAAGAACACACGATTCTTTCCCCATAAATGCAGCTAACTTATCTTCCAATTCCAAATGGATATCAAGAGTACCATTCAAATAACGAGAACCTGTACATCCTGTACCGTATTTCGTTAACGCATCTTGTGCTGCTTTAATCGTACGTTGATCATTTGTTAGCCCAAGATAATTATTAGAACCTGCCATGATAACTTCATGACCTTCTATTTCAACAATGGTTCCATCAGTAGCTTCAAGAGGTTTAAAATACGGGTAAAGCCCCATTTCCTTAACTTCATCTGCCTTCGTAAAACTAAATGCTTTCGAAAAAATATCTTTTGTAGATGTATTTTTAGTATCGCCCATAGGGTTCTTCCTTACCTAATATTCTTAATAAACGTCGCAATATAGCTAGTAATGTATTCCTTTCAAATTGAATGGCTTTGAGACTGGCTAGTGGCTGATTCATACTTTTCAATTACCTCATTAAGGTAACAAATATATCGTTCAGCTACTTTATTCCAAGTAAAGTTTTCTTTCACATAACTTCTACTGTTTTTACTAAATGCTGAAAGTCCATTCTTTAAAAGCTCATCTACTTTATTTGCAAACTTTTGAGGTTCGTAAATCGGAATTTTAAATCCATTTTTTCCATCTACTACAACATCTTTAATCCCTTCCAAGTCAGAGGCTACTGCAGGTGTTGCAGCTAAATTTGCTTCCAATAAAACTATACCAAAACCTTCCATATCGCCTGATACCGGAATGTTCGGCATCACAAAAATATCAGCCGCCGAATATGCTTGTTTTAGAATCGAATCGGGTTGCTTACCCGCAAGTATAACTTTGGCTTTATAAACCGATTTTGAGAGTAGTTCTTTTAAATGTTCATGCTCTGGTCCGTCTCCAATTGCCAAATAAATAACGTCTGTCTCAATTTTGGGAAACACTTCAGTAATAAACCATTCATGCCCTTTTCGTTTTACTTGCCGGCCAACTGTAAGTAGTAGTTTTTTGCCTGAAAGATTTATTGAGAAAGCTTTTTCTATGCTTTGAATTGCATCTTTCTTTTGTGGTACTTCTTCAAAGTCAGACATATCAAAACCATTAGGTAGTGCAATTCCTTTTTCAGGATCCATTCCCCTTTTGATACATTCGTCCCTCGTTGCCCGTGATACTGAAATAACACCATCAAGTGCATTAAAAATTTTGGGAACAAATTTCTGATAAATACCAATTGGCATTTTAACATCTTGCCCGTGATTTATCGTAACCATTGGAACATCGATTCGAGAACGGGTCAATTTAGCGAGACTTGCAGTTACCATTGATGAGAATAGAATTACATCTGGTTGAAAATCATCAACAATACTTGGAAGTTTTCTTGCTAAGCGAGCTAAAAAGAAAGTAGTACGAAGCTCAATTCCTTTCCAAGGCGCATGTTGAATGATGGTTTTAATCTCAATATCATCTCTTTTTTCTAGCTCTTCAACCAATTGCATGCTTACACGCTGCATTCCACCTATGCTTTTTAAAGGGGCATTTTTTGGTGGATGAAGATGTGAGATGTAAAGTATTTTCATACCTATTCCTTTTCTGCACCGCTTAGTACTTCCATATAGTTTTTTACCAATCCTGCATTTATAGAATCCCATTGATAAAGAAGCGCCATCTCCCGAGATTTCTTCCCCATCTCAATTCTTTTTTCTGAGTCAGAAACTACATTCTGTAGCTTTTTCGTGAAATCTTCAACATTCTCTTTCTCTGCTAAATAACCATTTTTGCCATCATCAACTAATGATTTACTTCCAATAGCATCAGCAACAATACAAGGTAAGCCACTTGCCATGGCTTCGAGTGTAACATTCCCAAATGTTTCGGTATGAGATGGAAACATAAATATATCAGCACTTGCATAAGCTCTTGCTAAATCTTCTCCTTTTGCAAATCCAGCAAAATGAGCAGAAGGAAGCAACTGCTTGGCTTCTTCCTCGGCCTGTCCACTTCCAACAACAAGCGCTCGAACTTTAGGGTTAATTTTTTGAAGATGATTAACGCTATCAATATAAGTGCGAAGTTCTTTCTCCCATACTAATCGTGAAACGAAAGTAACCACGATATCATCGTCATTAAAACCCACTTTTCTACGCCATTCCATATCACGCTTATTTGGATTGAAACGATCTGTATCAATTCCTCTAGCCCAGATTTTCATATTCCCTGGAATTCCTTCTCTATGTAACTCCTCAATCATTGATTTTGATGGAACATAGGTATGTACAAACTGCTTATAAAACCATTTCATCATCATTTTAAACGGTTTTTTTATAGGGGTTAAATACAGTGAGTAGTACTCGGTATAACTCAAAAAATGAGTATGATAAGAAGTAACTTTTGGGATGTTGTGCTTTTTGGCCCACCTTAGCGCTCCAATACCTAACCCATCGGGCGTTGCAATATGTATGAGGGTGGGATTGAATTCCTTTAATCTTTTTTTTGCCGCTCTATTAAAATGAGTAGCAATTCTATACTCTTCTCTACCAGGAACTAGCATAGGAATAGATGGAGTTACAACTAGCTCACCACAATGATCTATAGCTGGATTTTTGTTACTGGGCCCAAATACTAATACAGGAATATTCTGACTTTCTAAGTAATGAACCAATCTGTTCAGAGTTAATGATACACCATCTCTAATATGATTATAATTTCCAGTAAAAAGAGCGACTCTTAGTTCTTTCATAAAAGTTTAAAAGCAAAATCCAGATTCGTATCTTATATACTGAAACTGAGTCAGAATATTGCTGGTTAGGTTCGCAAAAAATTAATTCGAATAATATACGTATTTATGATAGCCTTTGTAACAGGTGGCACTGGATTTGTTGGAAGTCATTTAGTGGAAGCACTGATTGCATCACCGAAGTACTCTGAGGTACGTTGTTTAGTAAGAAGCGCTGATAAATGGCTTACTGGTTTGGAGTTTACTCGAATAGAAGGAGATCTATTTGATCTTCAGACAATCGGAAAAGCACTCGAAGGAGTAGATGTGATATTTCATAATGCTGCCATTCTTAGGGCTCCTACAAAAAAAGAATTTACCAGAGCAAATGTAGATGCAACTGAGAATCTTGTTCGATTAGGCCAAAAAAAAGGTGTGAAAAACTTTATTATTCTTTCTTCACTGGCGGGTGTTGGTCCAAGTTCGGGAACTCCTGTCACCGAAAAAACCAGAATGAATCCCATTAGTTTTTATGGAGAATCCAAAAAAGAAATGGAGACAATCATTCATAAAATTGCCAGAAAAGAAGACAGCATTAAGATAATCCGACCACCCGCTGTTTATGGTCCAAGAGAAACTGATATTTATACTTTCTTCAAAACTTTTGCGACGGGTTTCTGTCCTATCATTGGCGACGGGAACCATCCTACACTTTCGATGGTATATGTGAAAGACTTAATAGATGGAATTATGTTATCATCACAAAAAAATGAACCCGGAGTTCACACATTTTTTATTGGCGGTGACCAAGACGAATATTCTTGGAATCAAATTCGGAAAATTACTTCCATTGTTATGAATAAAAAGGCACTACCAATTAAAATTAAACCTAATTGGGTTAAAAAAATTGCAGTAGTAATTGAAGGTGGTGCATCATTATTTGGTAAGTATCCCGTTGTGAATAAAGAAAAAGCGAATGAAATGGTACATGAATGGGTGTGCTCATCTCAAAAAGCAAAACAAGAACTTGGATATCGACCACAGGTTTCTATCCAGGAAGGAATTTCCAGAACCATTCGTTGGTATAAAAAACACAATTGGCTATAATCATCTATGCTCAAATTAACACGAATTTTACCAATTCTTATCTTCTCAATCTTATATTTTAGTGGGAATAGCACTGCGCAAAGTCAAATTATTCAGGACTATTCCAAAGTATTGAACATCCCAACTATTAGTACGATTGAGGCTTCTACATCACATTTATATGTACTTTCTGAAACTGAAGGAATGGCAGTGTTCAGAACCTATGAAGACTCTCTTCAGTGGTTGTATACTTCTTCGGGAATGCAACGAAGAGGATATGTAATTGATGCAGATATCCGTTTCGCTTATTTATATGGTGATTCAAAACGGCTAACCGTTTTAGAGCCAACTTCGGTTTTGGGAGTTTATTCCTCTACTCTTTTGCCTGCTATTCCGCTTGGAGTTGCTCGCCTTCAAAATGATTTATTTGTTGCGCTTGGAAGTGAAGGCCTTGGAAAACTTTCTCTCGAAACCCCAGAAACTGTTGACTCCGATGCTGAAATCGTTGGCAGTGAAGTAATTAAACGAGCTGATGTTTTGGATGTAGCTTCATCTATTATAAGTGATCAACTGTTTGTGCTAACAAACGACTCAAAAGTTCATGTTTTTTCCATTGAAGATAATGGCTTTGAAGTAGAGTCATCCGTTTCACTTCGAACCCAAATCAACAATCTATTTTTGGATGAAGGGTTAATTTGGGGGGCTACTCTTGCTGGGGATATTTTCCAGGTAAATGCAAATGGTCTTGGAAAAAATCTTGGTAATATTGAGGAGCCCGTTGTTAAAATCGTAAGCTGGAAAAATTATGTATTTGCAAGAGCACAATCGGGTAAAGTTTGGATTTCAACTGATGAGCGAAATTTCGAGCTTTGGAAGAATGATGCTCTAGCTGGAAATCATATCACTAAAAGTAGTAATTCTATTTGGATGAATGCTTACAATAAACTAAGCCCGTTAAAAACTAATAGCTTAGTTTATAATAACTCTACTAATGAAAGCGAGGGTTCTACCCAGCTTAAAATCAAATCTATTGAAAATGTTATTCTCACCTATCCGAAGCCGTTATTAATGGCTATCGAATTTGAAAGCAACTATCCAATGGCGGATGTTGAGTTAACATACCGCTCTAATGCAGATAATGCTTCCATCAGAAAACAAGGCTTGTACTGGCAGCCTACCGTTAACCAAGTTGGTTTAAATTGGTTTACTATAATTGCAACAAATACTAATGGAGTAACTGATAGTACACGATTTACCGTAGATGTGAGAACCTTCAATGCTCCTCCAAGATTTAGCCCAGTTCGCAATTCTTCCATCGTGGTAAATGATGCCTATCAAACAAATTTCAATGCCGTTGATCCTGAAAATCCTTCGAATTCACTAATTCGCTACTTGGGTGTAGATTTACCTGAAGGAGCCACCTTAGATGAACGCTCTGGAGCTTTTTCGTGGACACCAACTATGCGACAAGTTGGAAAAACTACTTTCAGAATTATTGCTACCGATGAGCAGGGTGCTGCTACTTCGCAAGATATTACTTTGACTGTGCTAAATATTTCACGGGAAGGACAGTAGTTAACTGTGCAGGAAAAGCAATTCGCATCTCAAATTTTAGCATGGTATAGTGAGCATAAACGAGATATGCCTTGGCGTGATTCTGGCGATCCTTATAAAATTTGGATATCCGAAATTATGCTACAACAAACACGAGTTGATCAGGCATGGCCGTATTTCGAACGCTTCATTTCACAATTTCCAACGGTTTATGAATTAGCTGAAGCGAGCCAACAGCAAGTATTGAAAGCTTGGGAAGGTTTAGGCTATTATAGCAGAGCACGAAATCTACATGCTGCTTCCAAAATGATTGTCGAGGAGTTTGACGGAAAACTCCCGGAAGATTATGATGAAATTATCAAGCTCAAAGGGATTGGACCCTATACCGCTGCTGCGATAACAAGTATTGCTTTTGGAAAACCCAATGCTGTTGTCGACGGAAATGTAATTAGGGTTATTACTCGTTATTTTGGAATTGAGAATGATGTACGAAGTTCTAGAACAGTAAAACAAGTTCAGGAACATGTTGATGAATTGATCAGTATTGAAGAACCTGCCTCCTTCAATCAAGGGTTGATGGAAATTGGTTCGCTTGTTTGTAAGCCTTCTAACCCCGAGTGTTTAAATTGCCCAATTCAATCTGGATGTTTGGCAACTGAAATGGCAAAAACAGATTCCATTCCATATAAATCTCCTGCTAAGAAAAAACCACATAAACATATCGGTGTTGGAATTATTGAACGAAAAGATGGAAAAGTACTTATAGCACTAAGACCTGAAAATGTAATGTTAGGTGGACTTTGGGAATTCCCAGGAGGAAAACAGGAAGAATGCGAATCCCTTCAACAAACTGTTGAACGAGAGTTGAAGGAAGAGCTTGGCGTTGAAGTGCATGCCTATAAAGAATTCATGAAGTTGAAGCATGTGTACTCTCATTTCTCGATTACACTTCATGCTTATAATTGCACTTTGATTTCTGGTGAACCCAAACCTAAATCCAGCCAAGAAATACGTTGGGTTGAAATTTCTGAGCTCGAACAATTCCCATTCCCAAAAGCTAATAAGCAATTGACTGAGAAATTGATTTCTGAGTTAACCTCTTAGTCCATTCACGAACAAAGCGAAGTGATCTCTTTGAGAAGCATTCGGGAGAAGTAAATGATTCAGGTTTTTCTTGGTAATGACAAAGAATAATTCTCCCCTGGAGGGGAAATTAACAGTTCGGCCTTGGAATGGTGAGCGGAAAAGTGAGTTCAACGCATTCACGTTCCGAAGGAGAATAAATCCGCTCCGGATGAAAAATATAATCTACTACGCTAGAACATGGACCTTCGGATTTATTCAGTGGATGTGCTGAATGAACCGCGAAGCAGCCCTAGCCGAGAGTTTTTGGTTCTTTTGTCGGCACAAAAGAATAACAAACCTATTTAAAGTGATGTACTTTGGCTTGACCCAAAAGTACTAAAAGGTCAAGACGCTGAAATTCTAACGTATTCACCTTGCATTCGCTCAATAATTCCACACAGGTTCACTTATTCCGCCAGTATTTCAGAGGTCGGATGACTTTGATTTCAAAATATCTTAATATTTTTAAAAAATTAGACACTTAAATAATGTTTAACTCTGTACTAGAAACTGATCCCATAAAACTATTTAAGCTATTATTAATAGGTTTGACTGGTGCTTATACACCTTGGGCAATAATATTTAGCTTTTTAATATTTTTTGAGGTTATGCCAATCAATTTTAATGAAATTCCTTACTATGGCATTGCTGGGTTGGGCATGCATACTATTCTGATGATTTCTATAATAATTATGGGCTCTGTATTTCTGTGGTTTACTCTTCTTTTCGGCCTAGCAATTATTCGAGGTTTTTTAAAAATAATCGGTAAGTATCCTGTTCATAAACAGGTCTAATGAAATCCATTAGTTAAACTGCATTTTACAGCATGTCCAATGCCCAAAACCCTCTCCAAAAAGAAACTCCTCCAACTCAAACCCTACCTAAATTCGGTAGTCGAGCATGTCGAGACTCCGAATTTCATCGACAATGACCCCATTCAATTCATGCATGCCTTTGAGAAAAAAAACGATCGGGAGTTGGCTGGATTTTTTGCTGCGATAATGGCGTGGGGTCGAAGAGATATAGTAATTACAAAAGTGGATGATTTGTTAAAGCGGATGGATTATAGACCTGCAGAATTCATCACGAACTTTTCGGAAGCTGATCTTCCTCTTTTTGATGATTTCAAACATCGCACTTTTAAACCCATCGATATTTACTGGTTAATTAAGACTCTTCAGTCAATTTTGCTCCACTTCGGGACTTTTGAAGGATTTTGGGATGATTGTTATAAAAGGGCAAAATCACAAAACAGAGATCTGATTGCGGTATTCCATCAACGATTTTTTGAGCTACATCCAGAAACCCCTCAACGAACTAGAAAACATATTTCTAATCCTGAGAAGAACAGTTCTAGCAAGAGGTTATATATGTACTTACGCTGGTGCATCCGCAAAAGTGAAGTCGACTTAGGAACTATGAGTTTCATGTCTACTGCCGAATTAAAAATTCCTTTGGATGTACATGTAGCCCGACAAGCACGTCGATTAGGATTACTCTCAAGACATCAAAATGATTGGAAGTCTGTAATTGAATTGAGCGAAAAGCTAAGAATCCTCGATCCCGAAGATCCCGCTAAATATGATTTTGCTTTATTCGGATTAGGGATATATCCAAAATATGTAGATGAGAAATTTTATTTAAACCCCTGCTTTTGATTATATACGAAATTCATATTAAGCAAATAAATTACTATATTTAGGGCTCCCAATTAAGGGAAATAATAAAATGAAAGGAAGTGAGATTCAATGCTAGGAGTAGAAGTTAAAGATAATGAAAGTGTTGAACGCGCGATTAATCGTTTTAAGAAGATGATAACTCGTTCCAGAGTTCTTAATGAATACAAGGAACGTCAACAGTTTATCAAACCTTCTTTTGCTCGACGTGAGGCTATGAAAAAAGCCGTTCGTGAGCAGCGACGCCGTACACGTGAAAACTTTTAAACATTGTTTCACATTTTTAAAAGCCCTTGGTTTCTAACCAAGGGCTTTTTTTATGGCATCCCGAATATATTTAACTCCATCTCTTCCTTTTCCTGATGGAACTACTGAATTTCTAAAACCTAATTTTGTAGCTTCTTTTGTTCGCTGATCAATATGTGGCACTGTTCGTATTTCTCCTCCCAAACCAACTTCACCAATAAAGGCTGTTTGTTGATTAATCGGCTTATCAATCAAGCTGGATACTAAAGCACAACACACACCTAAATCGCCTGCAGGATCGTTAAGTCGAAACCCACCAGCTATGTTCAAGTATACATCCTGATTGGCAAAACTGAAACCGGCCCTTTTTTCGAGTACTGCCAATAAAAGTGCGAGTCGATTTCGATCGAAGCCGTTTGCAGTTCGTTGAGGCATCCCATAAGATGACCCTGTAACTAATGCTTGAACTTCAATTAATAAAGGTCTCGAACCTTCCATCGTACAAACAATAGCATTTCCACTCACGCCTTCAGTTTTGTCAGAAATGAAAAGTTCTGAAGGATTGGTGACTTCAGTAAGTCCCAATTCGTTCATCTGAAAAACGCCTACTTCCTGTGCCGGCCCGAACCTATTTTTTAAACTTCTAAGAAGTCGATAGGTATAATTTTTATCTCCTTCAAACTGAAGAACTGTATCCACCATGTGTTCTAAAACGCGGGGACCTGCAATATCTCCTTCTTTAGTTACATGACCAATAACAATTGTTGTGATATTCTTTTTCTTGGCTAATTGCTGAAATAACGCAGCACATTCTTTCACTTGTTGAATACTACCCGGCATACTTGATAGCTCGGTTCGGTACACAGTCTGTATAGAATCTACAATCAATAAATCTGGGTTAACTCGTTGCGCCTCTAAAATTATTTTATCGATTTGAGTTTCATTATACACTAAGAGTTTTTCAGACTTGACTCCAAGTCGCTGAGATCGCTGCTTAATCTGGCCCGCAGATTCCTCACCTGCACAATACAAAATACTTAATTCGGGGTTTGATTTTGCAATTTGAAGAGTAAGCGTACTTTTACCGATTCCAGGTTCTCCTCCAATTAAAATATATGCACCTGGCAGAAATCCTCCTCCCAGTACACGATCAAATTCAGTGATGTTACTTAAAAAGCGGGATTTTTCAGATGTCTCAACTTCTGAAAGTTTCTTAGGGGCTTCGTTTGTTTCAAGTCCTGATACATTTGCTTTGTGCTCAATTTCTTTTCTCGATGAGGATAATTTCTCTACAAACGTATTCCATTCACCGCACGATGGACAACTTCCTAACCATTTTGCAGATAAATGTCCGCAGCTAGCACATTCAAATTGTGTTTTTGATTTTGCCACAGTTAGTCTTTTTTTGTTATCTCAACTACCTGCTTATTGATATACCACGTAGCTGCAGCAGCGCCTACTGCCACAGTAATATAGTAGCTGATAATCCTCCAAAGGAATAGAGCTAAACCAATAAATGACTCTCTATCAATTAGTGGACCTTGAAAAAGCACAAATAAACCTTCTACTCCACCGCTACCTCCAGGTGTTGGAACCACTAAAAAGGCAAGATTCATAGCCAAACTTCTAAGTACAGATAAAATCTCTGGCGCTGGAAGCAAGCTTAAAATCACAATAGTAGCTAAAGCAATTCGGGCTAACCACGACATTGTTGAAAAGAAAAATGCTTTAAATAAAAAACTAGCTGGTTTTTTACGAAGTTGATGAGCGTAGCTTTCAAGATTCTCAGCTTCCGCACTTATTTTAGCTTCAAATTTTCTTAGAATTGGAAGTTTAAAAACTGCTTTTACTACTTTCTTTATTGCCGCAGGGTTTACAAGTACCCCATATGCCAGAATACTGGCATAACTTAGTAAAAAAAGGTAGAGGAAAATCATTGAAGCTTCACCAATAAAACCAGCTTCAAGAGGTATCACCTCATAAAAAATACCTGAAATAAGTAATATTGGAATGGCGATTGCAAACCAAATTTGATCTAGCAAAACACTATATAAAATTATCGCTGTTGACTCGCCCAGATTCAAACCTTCTTTGGTCATAGCGTATGTAGCCATTGGTGCTCCACCAATTGTTGAAGGTGTAACAGCAGATGCAAAATCCCAGGTGAGTACTATTCGAAAGGCTCCAAACCAACTTATCACTCCCTCAGATAATACCCTGAACTTTGCTGCCGTAAACCAAACTCTCAAAAACGAAACAACTAATGCTATTACTAATCCTGGCATTCTTTTTGGTGCCAGATGAGTAAGCACACCAGGTGTGTAGGTATAATAAATAACAGCAGCCATTGTAAAGACACTAAGAGATATCGATATAAAAAGATATCTCTTAGATATAAAACTCTGTGGTTGTGCTATTTTAGTTCCGTTTTTACTCAACAATATTTGATTTGGCTAAGTATAAAAAAAGCCACGCACAAGAATGTACGTGGCCTTAATTAATTTACGAAAAAATTACGCTACCGTAACTTCATCGTTTAAGTATACATCCTGAATCATGTTCAATAGTTTAACACCTTCGCCAATTGGACGTTGAAATGCTTTTCGACCACTAATTAAGCCCATTCCACCCGCACGTTTGTTGATAACAGCAGTTTTTACTGCGTCAGCAAAATCATTCGCACCAGAAGCTCCTCCAGAGTTAATTAAACCAGCTCGTCCTGAAAAACAGTTAATCACTTGATATCGAGTAAGATCAATTGGGTGATCACTAGTTAATTCTGAATAGATTCTCTCATCTAGTTTACCATAACTTGAATCACCTGCATTTAATGCTTTAAAACCACCATTACAGTCTGGTTGTTTTTGTTTGATGATGTCTGCACCAATAGTAGTTCCAATATGGTTTGCTTGACCAGTTAAGTCAGCAGAAGTGTGGTAATCAACTCCATCAACTTTGAACGCATTGTTTCTAGTGTAGCACCAAAGTATAGTAGCCATGCCTAATTCGTGAGCATAAGCAAACGCCTGAGCTACTTCTTGAATTTGTCGATTAGATTCTTCAGAACCGAAATAGATTGTCGCTCCTACAGCAGCAGCTCCCATATCATACGCTTGATCAATAGTCCCAAACATAATTTGATCAAAAGTGTTTGGATATGTAAGTAGTTCGTTGTGATTGATTTTTACAATGAAAGGAATTTTGTGAGCATACTTTCTTGAAACAATTCTTAACGCTCCAAATGTTGATGCTACACCATTACAGCCTGCTTCTATTGCTAATTTCACAATATTCTCAGGATCAAAATAGTCAGGATTTTTTGCAAAAGAAGCTCCACCAGTATGTTCTATGCCCTGATCAACGGGTAAAATTGAAACAAAGCCGGTACCACCTAAACGACCTGCTTCAGATAACCATTGTAAATTTCCTAACACTCTGTTATTCCGGTCTGAGTGTGTCCAAACATCATCCACAAAAGTAGATGAAGGCAAAGCTAAACGATCTTTGCTAATTGTTGTACTTTTATGTTCTAAAAGATAAGAGGCTTCATCGCCCAGCATCTCTTCAATCTTCGATGTATCAAGTGACATATCTTTGCTTTTTGAAATTAAATTTGAGTTAGAAAATATAGTAGATAATCCATGAAATGACTAACCAAACTTATGCATTTAAGCGAATTTGGTTACGTCAAACGCTTCAAAATCCTTATCTTTTGTAAATATTTGATGAACTATGAAAATTGATTCTATAACTCTTCCCGAAAAACCGCTTTTTCTTGCCCCTATGGAAGATGTAACGGACTCTCCATTTCGGCAAATTTGCAGAAAGAAAGGAGCCGATATTGTTTTTACTGAATTCATCAGTTCTGAAGCACTGATTCGAGATTCTGATATCGCTCTTCATAAAATGAGCTATGCTGAGAGTGAGCGACCTTTTGGGATACAGATTTTTGGTGGAAGAGAAGAAGCTATGGAAGGCGCTGCCAAAGTCGCTGAAAATAACAACCCTGATTTAGTTGATATCAACTTTGGATGTCCCGTTTATAAAGTTGTAAATAAAGGAGCTGGAGCCGCTTGTTTACGGGATATTGGAATGATGGAGAGAATGGCAGGTACCGTTGTAGATGCAGTAAATAGCAAACCTGTTACAGTAAAAACACGGCTTGGTTGGGATGAGGACACAATTCGGATTCAAGAAGTTGCTCTTATGCTACAACGTATTGGAGTTAAGGCACTTACGGTTCATGCCAGAACCCGAGCACAAAAATATAAAGGTGATGCGCGTTGGGAGTGGCTAAAAAAATTAAAAAATACTCCTGGCCTTCATATTCCAATTATTGGTAATGGAGATGTCACTAGTCCCGAACTTGCAAAAAAAATGTTTGATGAAACTGGAGTTGATGGAGTTATGATTGGACGTGGAGCAATAGGTAATCCATGGATTTTTGAACAAACCCGACATTATTTAGATACGGGGGAACTCATCCCTGAACCCACTCTTCAAGAAAAACTAGAGCTTTGTGCAGAACAACTTCGACTCTCTGTTGCTCATCAGGGCGAAAGGTACGGTGTTATCATTATGAAAAAACATTATGGTCAATATTTGAAGGGTATTAGAAATGGAAAGAAACTTCGTATTGAGTTGATGAAATACGCAGAAATGCAGCCGATCCTTGAAATCCTTCTCAATTATAAAGAAGAAGAGTTTTTTACCGTAGTTTAGTTATTCTTAAAGTTGAATTTGATTATTTAATGAAAGTACGGTTAACAACATTGTATCTTTTTTAAACTACTTCCGTACTTAACTTGCATTCACAAAAAGTATGGAGCAATTATGCTGTCGAGATTAGCAATGATATTCAAATCATTTTTAGGAGCTGCTGGAGTTGCCGCCTCCCCGATTAAAGCAATTACAGGAATTGTTATAAGCATGATTATCCCATATCTGCTTTATGCTTTTCTGGGCGGCTTTGGACTCGCCCTTGCTATATTTGGAATAGGTTGGGCGATCTGGTATTTCACTAAGAAGAAGTAATTAGCTTATTTCTCTTTTTTGGAAGGTCTTTCCCAAGGCGTCCAATTTTCTCCTAAAGTATATTTCTGGATCCATTTAATCTCTTCAATATCTCTGGTACGTTGATTTCGAGGTTCTCTGAAACCATGTGGTTCTCGTTTAAAAGCAATATATCGAGTATCAACTTTCCCGATATCTTTTAAGAACGTGAAGAAAATCTGACTCTGCATTGGTGTATCTGTTCGGTCTCTTAATCCATGTAAAAATAACGTCGGTGTAGTTACGTCCATTGCATGTGAAGCTGGAGAACGTTCTCTATAACCTTCAGGGTTACTCCATGGTGTTCCACCAATATACCAAAGGCTAATATCATAATTAAAACCAACGCCATATTCTGATGTCCAGTCAGAAACCATTGCACCTAAAGAAGCAGCCTTAAATCTTCCAGTTTTTGTAATTACTGTACCTCCCAGAATTCCTCCATAACTCCATCCTCTAACTGCCATTCTAGTGGGATCGATATTTTTATCTTTGATTAATTTATCAACACCCGACATTAAGTCTTGGTAATCACCGTCACCGATGTCGTTCATATTCCCACGTAGAAAATCATCTCCATAAGAAGTACTGCCTCTTACATTGGGTGCTAATTGTACGTATCCAAGTCCCGCCCAAACATGATATCGAGTACTAAAACTATTTGTAAACACTCCAGCAGGTCCACCATGAATATGTAGAAGAAATGGTGCTTTAGCATCTTTTTTTACATCAGAAGGAGAGTATTTAATTCCTTCTATTTCTAATCCATCGGAACTTTTCCAAGTTACAATTTCATAGGTAGCCAGCTTTATACTATCCCGTATGAATGGGTTTAAATCTGTTAATTTTACCGAATTTTCTATATCACTTATACTTGCAGTATATAAATCGGGAGGAGTCACTGCATCTTCTTTTGTAAACAGAAATTTCTCTCTTTTTTTATCGAACCCTTCAATTGAAAGAGCCCCTTTAATATCTGAATGCTGACTTATTTCTCCAGAACTGATATCTAAGGAATATAAGTTTGAATTGGTTTTTACTTGACCATTAAAATAGATTTTTTTTCCATCTACACTTATATAATAGCCTCTGATATTTCCATTAAATTCCCCAGAAATAAGCTCATACTCTTTAGTACTGGCATTCATCTTCCAAAGCTTAGACTGACGTAATTCCCACATTTTATCATCAGCTGCCGTATAAATAAAGTGCACATTATCAGGTAACCATGTAAGGCCTCCTTCTGGAGCCATATTTTCTGTAAGTTTGGTTCCCACCGAATCTCCGATTTGGAGCAAGTAGATCTCAGAGAGATTTCCTTGATTCCTTCGGTTTTCAAATCTTAAGGTATAAACTATTTTTTCTTGATTTGGAGAAACATCAAATCCACCAATCATATGCTCGCCTTTAGTGAGCTGAGTTTCTTCTTTTGTTTCAAGATCAAACTTCCAGAGTTGATTCCAGTTACTTTCTGTTTGACCATTTGGAGCTTCATCCATAAAATAATGGTCGTACCCAGCTTTATATTCTTTCTGTTCCTCTGTGCTTTTAGGTTCTTCAGCAGTAAAATAAATCGCTTTACTGTCGTCAGACCACTCATAACTGCCCACGCTATTTTTATGTTTTGTAAGCTGAACCGCTTCCCCTCCTGATGTTGGGAGAAGGAAAATTTGAGAAGCTTCACCAACTCTCCTTTTTAATGAAACATATTTTCCATCAGGTGAATATGTAATACTACTTCCTCCTTCTTCACCTAAATATTGATAGCTTTCACCACCACCCGCTGGTATATAAAAATACTTTGTCTCATACGTATTTTTATCCCAATCTAATTCTCTTTTTCCAAAAATAACCGATTCTCCATCGGGAGAAATTAATGGAGAACTAATGCCTACCATATTCAGGTAGTCATCCGTGGTCATGGCTCTTTTCTGAGCTGATACGTTAATAGAAATAGTTAAAACAAGAAGAGTAATTATTAATTGACGCATAGTGAACTTTGATTAATAAAAAGCCCAAATATAATACTATATCTACCAAATCATAGAGCTAGTAAATCGAAGTACGTCAACTTATTACCTACAAAACTGATTATAAATAGTCTCTGCCAATAAACGGTTTTAATACATCCGGCACTTTAACTTTTGCATTTTCCTCCTGATATGCTTCCAAAATGGCAGAAACAACTCTCGGGATTGCCAATGCTGAACCATTTAATGTATGTACCATAGCTGTATTCTTTTCCTCTTTTCTATAACGAAGTTGCATGCGTCTTGCTTGAAAACTCTCGAAGTTTGAACATGAGCTTACTTCTAACCATCGTTGTTGACCAGGGCTCCAAACTTCAATATCATATTTCTTACTTTGTGTAAATCCCATATCTCCTGTACACATTAAAAGTGTTCTATAAGGAAGGTCTAAGTCCTGTAAAAGTTTCTCAGCATGCTCTCTCAAACTTTCCAATTCTTCATAAGAATTTTCTGGCTTAACGATTTTAACCAACTCCACTTTATCAAATTGGTGAAGGCGATTTAGCCCACGTACATCTTTTCCATAAGATCCTGCCTCTCTCCTCCAACAAGGAGTATAACACACATATTTGATTGGAAGATCTTGCTCTGCTAAAATTTCATCGCGATGGAAATTTGTAACTGGAACCTCTGCCGTTGGTATTGCAAAAAAACCATCTCGAGGAATTTCATACATCATATCTTCTTTATCAGGAATTTGTCCTGTTCCACGCGCAGAATCTTCATTTACAAAATAAGGTGCCTGAAGTTCGGTATAACCAACACTTCCTGCTTCATTTATAAAATAGTTTATCAACGCACGCTGAAGCTGAGCAACTGGACCCACATAAAAAGGAAATCCTGCACCCGTTACTTTAACACCACGCTCAAAATCTACCCAACCATAGCGCTCTACAATTTCCCAGTGCGGCTTCCTCCACTCATCTTTAAATGGAGTACCCCAAGTTGAGTATACTTCGTTGTCATTTTCAGATGCACCAACAGGTACACTAGCATGTGGTACATTCGGGATTCTTAAAAGTAAGCTCTCTCTTTCCTCTTGTATAACTTTTACTTTTTCTTCCAGTGTTTTAATTTCTTCTTTAAGTGATGAGGTTTCTGCAATAATAGCCTGAGCTTCTTCTTTTTTCCCCTGACCCATTAATACACCAATTTGCTTGGCTTTTACATTGCTCTCGCTCCTGATACCGTCTGCTTGATGAACAATACTTCTCCATTCTTCATCTTTTGCCAATACTTCTGCAACTATTGAATTTTCTTTTTCCCCTTTTGCAAGCATTCCTTTTTCTACTTGCTCTTTGTTTGCTCTTATAAAATTGATATCCAGCATACCTTCAACTTTTTTTGATTTTGATAAGAAGCTAAGATAAGACCTTAAGCGCTTTTGATTAATATTTTTTTGCACCTTCTCAAACTTTTATCTTTTATTTTTGATGGGGCTTATCTAACTTAAAACCTAAATAAATTAGGCAATTTTATAATTATCAAAGAAATTTTAGGAAGAAAGGGATTTTTACATGACTCATCTTTTAGACGATATTGACATAGCAATTTTAAATCACCTGCAAGAGAATGGAAGAGCGCAACGAAATAAGATTGCAGAGCTTGTAAAACTATCTGTTCCATCTGTTTCTGAGCGAATGAAGAAGCTGGAAGAGCGAGGCCTTATCCAAGGTTATCATGCTATTTTAAATAGTAAAGATTTTAACTTCGATATAACTGCTTTTCTTTTTGTTCAAGTTGACGGCTCAGAAAACTATCCGGAATTTGTTCGTAAAGTTGAACATGCACCTGAAATCTTAGAATGCCACTCAATTACTGGTGATGGTTCACATCTTTTAAAAGTAAGAACTAAAAATACAGCCTCATTTGAGAAACTTCTTTCAACCATACAATCTTGGGAAGGAGTTGATAAAACACGATCTAATTTGGTTTTATCTAGTTTTAAAGAGACCAGAGCTCTACCCATAGAGCAAGCAACGGAAATGATTAAATAAACTCACCTTCACTTAATAAAAATGTTAATAAACACCTTGGGATTCGTTACCTTTACGCCATAATGACAGACGTAAAAAAATAAGTATGGATCGCGAAGTATTTCAGGAACAGTTTGGTCTACTAGGGAATTCTCCTGCCGTTCGGCAAGTAGTAGATAAAATTATGCAGGTTTCAAAAACCGATATAACTGTGCTGTTGCAAGGTGAAAGTGGTGTGGGAAAAGATGTTACTGCCCGTGCAATTCATGGAACAAGTGAAAGAAAACACAATAACCTTGTAATAGTAAACTGCGGCGCTATACCCGAAGGAATTATTGAAAGTGAACTATTTGGGCACGAAAAAGGAGCATTTACTGGTGCAAACGATGCTCGTGAAGGTTATTTCGAAAAAGCTGACGAAGGAACTATTTTTCTAGATGAAATAGGTGATACTCCTAAAAACGTTCAAGTGAAACTGCTCCGAGTTCTTGAAAACGGAGAATTTTTTCGAGTAGGTTCTAGCAAAGTTCAAAAAGTAGATGTTCGCCTAATCGCAGCAACAAATCGTGACCTTTGGCAAATGGTTAAGGAAGGAACTTTTCGTGAAGATTTATACTATCGTCTTGATACCGTTCAAATTCACCTACCACCGTTAAGAGAACGTCAGGAAGATGTGGTACCGATTTTTAGAAAGTTTGTACAAGAGTTCTCAGCAAGGTATGACTCGGTTTTTAAAGGATTTTCTGATGATGCAAAAGAGTTGCTTATTTCTTATCGCTGGCCTGGTAATATTAGAGAACTTCGTAATGTAGCTGAGCAATTGGTTGTACTTGAGAAGTCTCAGTTCATTGACGTCGAACGTCTTCAAAAATACTTAAAAGGTCGCCAACATGAGGGTTCAGCAGATAATCTTCCGATAGTTGCTGGCTCAGATCAATCAAAAGAAAATGATAAAGGATTTGATCGGCGTGATCGCGAGTTAGTATTTAGAGCTTTAGTTGAACTTAGAAATGATATTGGTGACGTAAAAAGAATGCTTGGCAGCGTACTTTACTCTTCTCTTTCTGATAAGGGAATTAAAGCATTGCCGCCTGCAGTTCGTGAAGACGTTATAAAACAAGATATGCCAACAAACCTAAATATAGATTTGGGGAATCAGGCTTCTTTAGGAATGAGTTCTTTCCCCGCTGAAGATGAAGGTGATGATGAACACGAAATTCTTGATAATGAAGAGTCTGACTTAAATCAGTTTTTTGGTGATGATGAAATTCCCTCAATTGAAGCAACAGAACAATTCCTAATAAAAAAAGCTCTTGATAAATATGACGGAAATCGTCGAAAAGCC
This sequence comes from Balneolaceae bacterium, assembly GCA_040222455.1. Lineage (GTDB taxonomy): Bacteria > Bacteroidota > Rhodothermia > Balneolales > Balneolaceae > RHLJ01. The sequence continues at coordinate 75,826 of JAVKDD010000025.1, forward strand.
TCTGAAACGCTTGGAATTAGTGAACGGACACTCTACCGAAAACTAGATCAATATGGCCTTGCGTAAACTATTTTTATTTAGTTTGATTCTTGTATTTCTGGGGCAAACAGGTTGCTTGAGATATAGCTTTACAGGTACATCAATTCCAGAAGGAGTAAACAGTATTTATATTCCCTTTTTTCCTGATCAATCAAATAGTGGTTTTGGAGATTTAAGTGATCGCCTTAATCAAGCTTTAATTGAACGGTTCGTAAATCAAAGTCGACTTCAACTGGCAAATAATGAGCAAGATGCTGATGCAATTTTAGACGGATCTATTGTAGCGTATAGTAACCGTCCGTTTAGTATTGGTGGAGATGAACAGGCAAATCAAAACCAAGTTAGAATAAGTGTTAGAGGTACATTCGAGTACAATAATGAACCCGAAGCATTATGGAGTAACAAATCGTTTGATGGTACTTTTACCTTCGACACAACCGATGACCCAATAAACGGAGAGCTTAATGCTGTTGATGAGGCCCTAGAACAAATTGCTAATAATATGTTTAATGATGCTGTTAGTAGTTGGTAATTCAAATTGAAAATAATGCTCAGGCAATGTATTATTAACTCCAATCATGCAAACTCTCCCATTTAACATACCGCGATCACTTTCTTCTTATGTAGAAAAGTTTGAGGAAAATCCTAAAAAGACAATCTCTAAGCTTCAAAAACACGTAAAAAAGCGTGATCCTGATGCAGTAGGACATTTTCTACTTGCATGGTTTTACCATATTCAGGATCAAAATAGTAATGCTATAAAAGAGGCCTTAATAGCAAAAACTTATGCTCCCGGTAGTCCTTTAATGGAACACTTGCATTACTTTATGGTTCATCCCGAATTGTTTGAAGCTTCCATTCCTTCTGCACAATACAATTCTGAAAAAAAATTACTACAAGCTAATAGAACTTCACCTATTCTAGATTTAGATCGTTTAATAGAGATGCTTGAAGCCGTTGAATCTCAACGCATTCAAATATCGATGGACGGAGAAGCTGATGAAACTGATTTAAGTGAAGAATCTACTGAGGTTGAAGATATAATTTCAGAAACTCTTGCTAAAATTCATGTAACACAGGGAAATAAAAAAGAAGCTATAAAAATGTATGAGCGCCTCATTACGATTAATGAAGATAAAGCAGATACCTATTCTACCGAAATTTCAAAACTGAAAGAAAATTAAATCCTTACAAAAGGATTATTCCTTTTTTCATGCTCAATAATAGTCTTTTCTCCATGCCCGGGGTAAACAAAGGTTTCCTCAGGCAAAGTATAAAGCTTCTCAATAATTGATTTTTTAAGAAGCTCAAAATCTCCTTGATAGAGATCTGTTCTCCCAATACTTTCTTTGAATAAAGCATCACCTACAATCAAAATCTTATCATCTTCAAAGTAAAGGGAGGTATGGTCTGGTGAATGCCCTGGCGTATACAAGCACTCAAACTCAAATGGGCCAACTTTAAACATACCTGAGCTTGGTAACGCTTCTGGTGTAAAACTAAATCCTATCTGATTTAACCCAAACATAGTGGCTTGATTTCCAAAATTTTCCCAAAGAAATAGGTCTTCAATATTTAGATAAACTGGAATTTCAAATTCTTTAAGAAGTCGCTGTAAACCTAAAACGTGATCAACGTGCGCATGAGTAAGAACAACAGCTCGCAGCTCAGTTCCTGCTTCTTTGAGGTGATCTTTCAATGCGTGAAACTCGGATTCATTTGAAAAGCCTGGATCTATTATTATGCTAGAATCTTCTTTTGAGAGTAGATACGTGTTCTCTAAAAATGGGCCAACTTCAAATTTTTTGATTTTCATAAACTAAAAATAAAAAAAGGATGCGATCAAAACTGATGCATCCTTTTAAAAATATTGTTAAAGAAATGTTTCTTATTTCTTTTTTGCGTCGTACATGCGCTTAAAGCGATCAACTCGACCTGCTTTAGCAGTAAAAGACTTACGAGTATAAAAAGGGTGGTTTGTAGAATCAATCTCACTCTTGTATACACCGTCAGCAGTTTTCAAGGTGCTACGAGTCTGAATTTCAGAACCGTCACTTAAAACGACTGTAATTTCTTTATAATCTGGATGTATTCCTTTTTTCATAATAATCTTTACTTCCTTCAGTTTTTTGGAAAGGCTACAAATATAAGATTATATCTTCGCGAATTCAATGTTTTATATATCGAAATCTTTAAAATCTTCTTCATCTAAATTTCCGAAAGAGGAAAACATGGAGCCAACCATATCGGTATACGAAATATGATCATCCAAATCTTGTTTACTTAACATAGAATTTTGATGCAATGCTTCTAATACTAAATCCATCCATGCGTAAGTTTCTTCTTCCGAAGAAGGTTTAACTTTTTTACTCACCAATTCTTGGAGCCCATCCACTTTAGCTAATTCAGTTCTATATTTATCGTTTGTAAGCGTATCTGGAAGATTGACTTCTTTGCCATTAGAGAACCAATCCGTTATCATTTTATAGCTATTTTTCTCATCTTCAGATCTACTTTGAGGGTCAGGAAAATGCTTTTTAAACACCTTACTTATTGATTTCCCAATAATGTGTTTGGCAACACTTATAGCTCCTTCCTGTTCTCCTTCATATACCAGTTCTAATTTACCAGTTAATGCAGGAACCATATGGTATAAATCAGCAATTCGAACAGTAGTTTCTGACTCACTGTTGATTACGGCTCTTCGTTCTGCTGACGATATTATTTGTTCCATCGCCGTAATTGTCATTCTCGTAGAAACACCGCTTTTTTGATCAACATATTCAGAGTCTCTTGCCTCAAAAGCTGCTTGTTCGAGTACCTCACGGTATATATCATATATATGAACTTTAATAGCTTCATCTCTATTATCCCAGGCTTCCTGTTTAGTTATACTGATCCCAATTTCTAATTCTTTAGGATAATGCGTTATGATTTGAGCATCAATTCGGTCTTTTAACGGAGTTATAATGTTTCCTCGGTTTGTATAATCTTCTGGATTTGCCGAAAAAGCCATTGAAATATCCAACGGGATACGAACATTAAATCCCCTAATCTGAATATCTCTTTCCTGCATTATGTTCAATAGGGCCACTTGTATTCTTGGTTGCAAGTCAGGCAGCTCATTAATTACGAAAATTCCTCTGTTTGTCCGAGGAATAAGACCATAATTAATTGCATTCTCATCCGCTAAGTTTAATTTTTGGGTGGCAGCTTTTATAGGATCTATATCTCCAATCAAATCGGCTACTGTAGTATCTGGTGTTGCTAATTTTTCGCCATAACGATGTGACCGATGTACCCATGAAATAGGTGTATTATCACCTTTTTCGGCAATTAAATCTTTAGCAAATCTCGAAAGTGGTTTAAACGGATCATCATTTATTTCTGAACCTTCAATAATCGGCATATACTCATCAAGAAACTGAACCAATAACCTTAAAATCTTAGTTTTAGCCTGCCCTCTTAAGCCTAATAAAATCATATCGTGGCGAGAAAAAATAGCATGTTGGATTTGAGGAAGCACCGTTTTTTCATATCCTAATACACCTTCAAATAATGTGTCTCCTGCTTTAATTTTTGCAATGAGATTTTTTCTGATTTCATCCTTTACAGAAATGGATTCCCAACCACTCTCTTTTAATTCTTTTAAGTTCCGAACACTCTTATATAATTCTTTCATTACCATTTATTTTGAAGTGATTTTAATGCATAACTTTTGCCTTACTTATTTCATTCACTATTTACTAAATAAATCCATTGAGTTGGTGAGCGCTCTGGCTTTTACTAATGTTTCTTCCCATTCTTCCTCAGGTTTTGAGTCGCTCGTAATTGCCCCTCCTACTGGATACAAAAGTGTATCATTTTCAATGATTGCTGTCCTAATTACTACATTAAAATCAAAGTCATCATGAGGAGTGAAGTACCCAATTGCTCCAGAATATACTCCTCTTTTATAATTTTCTAAATCTTCGATCGATTTCATAGCTGAAATCTTAGGTGCGCCAGTCATCGATCCCATTGGGAAACATGCTTTAATAATTTCAATGGAATCAGTATTAGGGGTAACTTCACATTCTACCGTTGATACCATTTGATGTACGGTCTCAAAACTTTGAATCTCAAATAAATTCTTAACTTTTACACTTCCTTTCTTCGCAATTTTACTTAGATCATTTCGCACCAAATCTACAATCATCAAATTTTCTGCTCGGTTTTTTTCAGAGTTGTAAAGTAAATCAATCACTTCTTTATCTTTGCCTTTACTTCTTGATTCTGTTCCTTTGATAGGTTGTGACCAAACTTTTTTCCCATTCCTTGCCAAAAACCGCTCTGGAGATGAGCAACATATAGAAATACCGTCAATGGATAAATAGGAAGCAAAAGGAACGGGACCGTTTTGCTTCATCGACCAATATATATCTAATGGATCTCCATTAAAATCAAACATTAAGGGATGAGATAGGTTTATTTCATAATAATCCCCTTCTGCAATATGATTTTGAGCTTTCTTTACTTTCTCTATATATAAATTCCTTTCTGTTCTACTTCTCTTAGATAAATAAATCTCTTTTCTTTCACTTCTTGAAACCTCAATCTTTTCTTCTTTACCTAAAATGTATTTCTGAGTTCCATCTAAAGAATATTCAATCAAAACTTCAGGAACCATAAAAAACATATCAGGAACATCAACTAATGACCGGTTATTTGAATCAAGCTCTTCAATTTGATTTTTTAAATCATAGCCTAAATAACCAAATAGCCAGGTTTGATATTCATTTTTAAACTCCTTAAGTGCATCCCATGGATTCATTTGTTTCGTTACGTTTAACCCATTTTTATAAACATTTACTTCACTTCCTCTACTCTTTATCCAAGCTTTTGGTTTAGCAGCCAGATACGATTTCGTGCTCGCAGGATGATCTTGTTTTTGGGATTCCAAAAAAACTACGTTTCCAAACTGCTTGAAATGGCGAATATGGTCGAAGGTATAATTATCGTTTTGAGACATAATTTGGGCAAATGATACGGCTTCTTACCGATTTTTTTGCAGGCATTTCCGTATTATTGAAAATAAATACTATAGATGTTCTATAAATCATTTGTTAAACCATTTCTTTTTAAAAAAGATGCTGAATCAGCACATGAATTGGCAGTACACTTATCATCGATCACAAGCAATTCCAAAATATTAACCACCTTAGCAAATAAGATTTATTCCCTTAATGACATAAGATTAAGGAAAGAATATTTTGGGCTTCACTTTCCAAACCCAATTGGACTTGCCGCTGGTTTTGATAAAAATGGAGTTACTCCAATTGCTATGCAGGCACTGGGTTTTGGTTTTGTTGAGATTGGAAGTATTACTGCACAACCCGCTTTAGGAAACCCAAAACCGAGAGCATTCCGGTTACCGGAAGATCGTTCTTTGATTAACCGCATGGGGCTTAACAATGAAGGTGCCGAGAATGTAATACAAAGACTCTATGGATTGAAATTAGACATCCCTTTAGGAATAAATATTGCTAAAACTAATGATGCCTCAATACATGGAGATAGTGCAATTGAAGATTATTTGTTGAGCTATAATTTGGCGAATCAGGTTGCAGATTATATAACTGTGAATATCTCATGCCCAAATACTGGTGAAGGAAAAACATTCGAAGACCCAGATGCACTTGAGGCTCTTCTTTCAGGGTTAAATATTTCTAAAGATAGCCGAAAACCAACTTTGGTTAAATTTTCTGTAGACACAACCAAGCACACCTTAGAAAAACTTGTAGAAATTTGTGAATCTTATTCTATAGCAGGCTATGTGGCTACTAATACCTCTTCATTTCGAGAAAACCTCAAAACACCTATAGGAAAACTACAAGAAATTGGGAATGGTGGTTTAAGCGGCAAGGCTATCTCCAAAAAAAGCACCCAAGTTGTTGGATGGCTTAAAGAAATGCTAAAAGAAACAAAACCAATTATTGGAGTTGGAGGAATTGACAATCCAGAATCAGCCATTGAAAAAATGGAAGCTGGTGCTGATTTGATTCAAATTTACACTGGAATGGTTTACGAAGGACCTGGTTTAGTTAAAAGAATCAAAAAAGGCTTGTTGGCTAATTAACGCGGAATTTGAAATACGAGCTCACAACTTACTGGTACAGCCTCACCATTAACCAGTACTGGCTCAAAAGAAACTGTTTCATCGATTACTTCTATAAAAGAATCTATTAACTCTTGATTTCGTGTATCTGATGAAAGCTTAAACTCATCTATAATGCCACGAAAATTTATAAAAAAGAGAAATGAAATTTCAGTTTCCTGAACACCTTGTGGAATATTAATATTACTCAAGAAATCTTGTTCACCGCCTCTAATAAACACCTTTTGATCGATATCTATACAACTTAAGTAGCTTGAGTTCTGAACACTTTCTAGCTCACCTTCTTGTGTATCAAGATTTTTCTCAGACTCATTTGAAGGGATTTCAAATTCATTCCCAAGCCTTTCTACCCGAGTCATTAAATCAGATTGAGGGTATTCAGTAAGAAATATACCTATTTTTGAACGAGTAGAATCCCAATATTCACCTCTGTATGGAAATGTAGATTTGAAATCAGGTTCAGTTAATACAGAGTCAAGAAGTGCTTTGTAGTATAGGCTATCATCAGTTGCAATTGTAGAATCTGTTAGAAATACTCTTGCTGAATCCTGCTCTATTTTAAACTTCTTCTTCTGAGTTTTCCATGTTTGATTTGCACGGTTCCACTCATCAAGCTTTGAAATAAAAGCCGAATCTTGCTTAGCAACTAAAATATACGTTTCTATGGCTTCGTAAAGTCCTTGAGATCCAAATTTGGTTCCTGAATATTTTTTTTCAAATGAAATTAATGTGTCTGCTTTTTCCAACAATGAAAAAGACTGTGTATTGATAATTTCTAAATACTCTATTCTTGGATCCTCTTCTGAAACTTCTTCTACGTCGGGCTTTTTGATATTATATTTATCAATCAGTCGGTCAGCGTAAACCGTATTTGGATATTTCAACACGAGTTCTTCAGCTTCATTAAACGCTTTTTCGTTATTGTTCTGAATCGAATAAAGTTCTGAAAGTGAATACATAGAAACCGGTGCCACCTTACTTGTGGGCCTTTCCTCTAGCACTTTACTGAAGTAATACTCTGCACTATCCGGAAGATTCAACGAGAGAAAAAACAGGTTTGCCAATTCATAGTATAAGGAGGAAACCTCTTCTTTTACTGAGTCTTGTGCATTAGCAGTAAAAGGAATCCTGCTTAAATCAATTCGTACAAAAACTTCATTACTCGCACCAGCACTGTTCAAAGCTTCCCCACTGGCATTTTCAGTTTGCTGGTCTTGAATATTAGCTACAATCAAAGACGAAACTCGCCAATTATCTAGTAATGGTCTTGCATTCCAAAGCGCTCTAAACTGTTGTGATGCTTCTGCTAGTAAAACGGGGTTTTTATAGCTTAAAAACCCATTTCTTTCTACATCCTCTGCTGCACTATTTTGATTACCAGAAGCATTTGTGTTTATTAGTGTATTACTTCGGTCTTCCTGTTCTTTCTGAAGTCTTGCAATTTCTTCTCTTTTCACTTTCTCAAGCTCTACCATTACAGAGTCGAATTTATCCTGGGGTAGACCTCCCAACCAAAGCAAACTATCTTGAAGATGTATTTCAGCTTTAAGTTCTGAATAATCACCAAATGATACTGCAAATTCACTTGCATTAAAATCCTCAGGTAACTGCTCAATCGGTGCGTTTACTTTTGCTGCAGAATCATAATAGGCTGCGGCTAATTTGTAATTATTGTAGTTAAACCTATTGATCTCTGCTAAGCCATTATACACCTTAGCTTTTGTAATAGCGCCGGGTTTAACCCTTCGATCTCTCAGAATATTGAGGTAAATATCTTCTGCTTTTTTGAAATTACCACGATCTTGTTCAGTTTTTCCTAGCTCAAAATTTAATTCAGAGATAAACTCCGAGTTTTTATCATCTCTTACCATTCTAGCAAACACTTTATAAGCTTCATCAGATTTACCTAGAGCTCGCGCAACCTCAGCTTGTTTTTTTTGTGCTTCAAATTGAAGATCATAATTGGTATAATTTTTAGTGACTTCATTATAGGCTTCAAAAGCGGCTTCGTTATCCCCTAAAATTTCCCCCAACTGACCTATTAAAAAAAAGCCTCGTTCTTTATATGCTTTTCTGGGTAGCTTTTTTACTGAAGTATTTAACAAGTCAATGGCATTCACCCAACTTTCCCGTTCTACGTAATGCTCAGCTAAAACAGTTTGTATTTGAAATTCAAGATTATCTACCCACTCACCATCAAATAAAGCAATTTGTTCGGTTAGATATTGAACCCCTTGATTATAAAGCTCCAGTTCCAATAATACTCTTCCCTTCCAGAAAACCGCCATTTGCTTCATTTCAGCATTTTCTGAAGAAAGGTATAATTCTTCAAATTTTTGATCTGCTGAAAAATATTCTTTTCTGTAGAAATAGGACTTTCCAATAATTAGTAGAGCATCATCTACCCATTTAGAATCGTCGTATTTCCTGAGTATATCAGCTCCTTTATCGATGGCATTTTGAAATTCTGCCGCCCCTGCACCAAGCGGTGTTTCGTAAATACGTATTGGTAGAAGTGTATTGTAGTTTCTAACCTGACTTTCTGATTTATCTACACCAAGCTTAAAACTCTTTTTAGCGTTATAGAAGGTATTATAATAAGCGTTAAAGTCAGTAAAATTGGATTTAAAAGAGCTTTTACACCCTGATATAACCATTGTTACTAAAATTAGACTTAAAATTCTTCGCATAGTTTTGAAGCGTTATTCGAACTTTCAACGATTGAATTTAATCAATCGTACTTACTTTAATCATATTAGTACGCCCTCGTTTTGCAATAGGCATTCCTGTTGCAATGATAATTCGATCACCTTTTTTCACCATCCCTCGATCTTCTAAATAATATTCCATTATTTTTACACTTTGATCGGTATCAAATAGTTCGTTTAGCCGTACCGATTGCACTCCCCATACAAGATTTAACTGTCGGCGCACTTTTTGGGATTCAGTAAAAGCAAAAATTGGCATTTTAGGCCTAAACTTAGCAATTCTTCTGGCGGTATTCCCTGAATGAGTTATTGTACTTATTACTTTTGCTTCTACATTATCGGCCATACTAATACATGAAAAAGCAATCGACTCGATAATCTGTTTTTCTTTTAAATTGGGCTTTTTATACTCAAGACTATTATATAATTGTAATCTTCGTTCTTCAATTTTTCTACAAATTCTATCCATTACGTTTACTGCTTCCATCGGATACTTTCCTGCTGCGGTTTCCCCTGAAAGCATAACCGCATCTGTTCCATCCAATACTGCATTAGCAACATCTGAGCTTTCTGCTCTAGTTGGTCGTGGGTTATTAATCATGGAATCGAGCATTTGTGTAGCTGTAATAACGGGCTTTCCATGTGCGCGGCACTTCTCTATTATCATTTTTTGAACAAAAGGAACTTCTTCAGTTGGAATTTCAATTCCTAAATCTCCTCTTGCAACCATGATTCCATCTGCTGCTTCAATTATCTCATCAATATTATCTAACGCTTCAGGTTTTTCTATTTTAGCAATAACCCCAGCCTCACATTTCGATTTTGCAATTCGCTGTTTTAAGTCAAGCACTTCTTTAGCTGAACGAACAAATGATAATGCAACAAAATCCACATTTTGAGATAATCCAAACTCAAGATCTTTAATATCTTTTTCTGTTAACGCTGGAATTGAAATCTTGACATTTGGTAGATTTACTCCTTTTCTGGATTTTAAGATTCCACCTACTATAACTACTGCTTCTAATACCTTTCCTTTTTTTTCGGTTATCTTAAATTCTAATAACCCATCATCTAATAAGATCTTGTTCCCTACTTCTGCTTCGTTTACAAGATTTTTATAATCAATAGGTATTACGGTACTGGTTCCCTCTACTTCTTCTCCAGTTATTGTAATTTTATTCCCTTCTGTTAGTAGTTGCTCTCCATCTTTCATTTGCCCAACTCTAATCTTAGGACCTTGTAAATCCATTAAAACAGCAATACTGTAATCATTTTCTTTAGCCGTTTTTCTAATATATTTTATAGCTTGTTCATGAATTTGGTGAGTTCCATGCGAAAAATTAATACGAGCAACATTCATTCCATGTAAAAACAAATTCGTTATGCCTTCCTGTGTATTACAGCTTGGTCCGATTGTGCATACAATTTTTGTTCTTCTAAGAGGAGTAATCATAAATCCAGAAATTTGTACTTGTGAGTGATGATAATTATATATTCAATACTAAAGATAGGTTAATTGTTGTTATCATAATGAAATGATTTATTAAAATTTTAGTCTTCAAACCTATTTTGGAATTTCTTTTTTAGAACTATGAATCCATCCCGGCTAATTTTTACTACCTCTAAAACTACTATTTTTCTTAGAGTTATATTTCTATTTCTTACTTTTAGCTTCCTATTAAACTGTTCCAATTCATATATAGATGACATTGATCGAAGTGGTGGTTATCAATATAAACCTGGGTTTCCAGAGGTTAGACTATCAACAGCTGGCCTAGTTGATGAGTTTACAGATAGCACTAGGATACAGATTATTGGAGAAATTGTTTATGCAAGTCTTGTTTTCAAGAAAGCTGGTTCAGTATTTGAAGCAAATATACTTATAGATATTCAAATTTTAGACCAAAATGATCAAACTAATATTATTGAAACAAAAGCGTACCCCGTTACTATTTCTGAAAAAAGTAATTTATTAGTTGTAAGCCAAGAAGAATATCTATTTGAAGAAGCTTATTCATTAAATCCCGGAGATTATCTGATTAACTACTCTGTAACTGATTTAAATACTGGTAAGCAAACCATCCGAACTTCAGAAGTTTTTATTCCAGACCCATTTGACCCAGTTTCGAATATCACCAATATTCAAGTTTCCGCAAAAGATGAAAGTTTAAAAGAGGGTTTTGATCCAGTAACAACCTACGATTTATCAAATCGTGTTGATTCTATAAAATTTGTTTTTCAGGTTACAAATAATAGAACTGAAGAGCCAATGACCATAAATACTCGACTTTTAAAATTTAAATCGGACACTACTATTGCCCGACCTATGAGCTATCCTAATTATAACAGTTCTCATATTTCATACCGTGGTATATATTTTGATAAATACGATGTGGTGAATTCCTCCAGAAGAATAATTAGTCAATCTGGAAGTGTATCTATAGAGTTTTTATTCCCGAATCTTCCCAGAGGAAACTATCGATTCGAAGTAAGCTCCGATTTAGGAGGAGATAATGATCTTTTTAAGGCTAGAGATTTTAGTGTAAAAAGTATGAATTACCCAACGCTAAGAACTCCAAAGGAATTAGCTGCGCCTCTATTTTATTTAATGTCGAAAAAAGAATATGAGCAATTAATGTCTATCGAAGATGATATTGCACTAAAAAAAGAAATCGATAGGTTTTGGCTTCGTAACATAAAGAATTCAAAAAAAGCTCAAAATGTTATCTCTTTATTTTATGAGAGAGTAGAAGAGGCTAACAAACAGTTTGCTAGTTTTAAAGAAGGTTGGAAAACTGACATGGGCATGATTTATATTTTATTTGGTCCACCTTGGTATATAAATTCATCATTAGATAATACGATTTGGAGTTATTCGTATAACTTTAACGATTTCGAAACTAATTTTTATTTCAAAACTCCAAGGTTAAAAAGTAAGTTTTTTCCATTCGATAACTATCTGCTACTTAGAACACAAGAATACCATAGTGTTGAATATCGGCAAATACAACTTTGGTTAACAGGAACCATTATGAGGGATAACCTGTAAATATTATTTGTTATTGAAATAGCTTATTTATGAAGATTAGATATCCTCAAATACTGATCCTTTTATCATTTACTTTATTTTCAACCCTAGGTTGTAAAACCTCTGGTATAGAAATAGAAAGAGGCATTTCTTATGAATTTGAAGCAGGCCATCCAGAATTAAGAATTTCAGCTATTGGAATCGTAGATCAAGAAGACCAAGCAGTTATTAAAATTGCTTCTGAAATCATTTATAGCAGTTTAATAAACAAATTTAGAGACAAACGTCAGTTTTCGAATGTAGAATTAGAAATAAAAGTAATTGGAATTGATAACACTTTTAATGAATCAGTAAAAAGGGAATACACTTTTGAAAGTTCTCCAATTAAAGTTGAAGGTGAGTCATTTACCCTTATTGAAGACATTATCGCTATTCCTGGTGAATTTGAAATTCAAGTAATGGTAAGAGATGGGCATTCTGGAAAAGAATCTTATCGTAAAGCTTATACAAATATTCCAAACCCACTAAAACCTGTTATTAACCTTACTACAGTACAGCTACTTGGCAAAGATAATGAGTTTACCGATCAAGGGTTTTCACCTATTACCACTTATGATGTACCCAACAGGATGGATAGTCTGAAATTTGTATTTCAGGTCACTAATAATAATTCTAAGGATCCAATATCAGTAAAAAGTAGACTTCTTAGTTTTAAAGCGGACACAATTGCTGCATTACCTATGAATTTAAGAAACCGTTCAGTAGCTCCGTTCCAATACAGAGGAATTGATTTAGAGAACGGAACCGAAGTGTCTTCCAATACCCGAATGCTCAATCAAGAAGGTAGCGTTTATATAGAATTCAGTTATCCAAATCTTTCGACAGGAAATTACCGTTTTGTAGTTGAAGTAATCTCTGATAGCCTAAATATTAATAAACAAGCCAGAGATTTCTCGATTAAGAGTAAAAACTACCCTTCCATTGTGGATGTTAAAGAGTTTGCCTATCCATTGTATTACATAATGGATACAAAAGAATATAATAAGCTGATAAGTATTGATGATAATCTTAAGCTTAAGGAAGAAATTGATCGGTTTTGGTTAAAAAATATCAGAAATAAAAATACTGCCAGATCAGTAATTGAGATGTATTATAACCGAGTAGAAGAAGCCAATAAATTATTTTCTACATATAAAGAGGGATGGAAAACTGATCTGGGCATGATTTATATCTTATTTGGGCCTCCCTGGTATGTTAAAGATGAAGATCTCAATGAAATGGTATGGGGCTATTCTTATAACTCATTAGACCCAACAACTAATTTTGTATTTTTTACACCAAGAGCCAAAAGTAAATACTTTCCATTCGAAAATTATATACTTAAAAGATCTCCTCAATTATATAAAATTTACTACCAGCAAATTGACCTTTGGCTGAGTGGCGACATACTTTTCAGAAGCCTTTAGTATCCTTATTACTTTAGAAAACACTATGTCACATTTTCCTTGTTTCTGATTACATATTCATTTAATATTACCTCTCGATCGATTTTTTTTAATTAATTGATCAATTTCTAACTTAAAATAAACATTAGAGGTCATCTATGTTAAAAAAGCTACTCTTAACAGTAGTATGTCTTGCTTTATATGCAGTTCCGACTTTTGCACAGTCTGGAAGTATATCAGGAACTATTACTGACTCCAGAACTGGAGAAACTCTTCCGGGAGCTACAGTTCTTATATCATCAATCCAAAAAGGTACATCTACTAACGTTGATGGCGAATTTTCGTTAACAAATGTTCCTGTAGGTACTTATAATTTAGTTGCTCAATATATTGGTTTCAAATCTTTTGAAACTTCTGTTGAAGTTGGTTCAGGAGAGGTTGTCCTTAATATCGAATTAACAGAAGATATTCTAGGACTTGAAGATGTTGTTGTAACAGGTATTGCATCAAGATCTTCAAAAGCCATTTCTGAAGTTGCTATCTCCCGTGTAAATGCGGAAGAATTAAGTGCTGACAAAGCATTCAACTCCGTATCTCAACTTTTAACTGCAAAAGTAGCTGGTGTATCAATTCAGCCTGCTTCAGGAACTGTTGGTGGCGGTATCCGCTTCTTAGTACGATCTGGCGGTGGATTGAACGGTCAAGGTCAACCAGTTATTTATATAGATGGCGTTAGAGTTGAAAATACACAATCAGGTTTCGGTGCTGGTGGTCAGAACTACAGTACTCTTTCTGATATTAACCCAGAAAACATCGCATCTATTGATTTCTTGAAAGGACCTGCAGCCGCGGCTCTTTATGGTACTTCAGGATCTAATGGTGTTGTACTTATCGAAACTAAATCAGGTAACACAGCTGCTGTTGGTAACAACGTACAAGTAAACTATAAAGGTATTGTTGGTGTAAACACCCAAGCTAATGATTATAGTGAAGACGTTTTTATAAGTGCATCAGATGCAAACGCTATCTTAATTGATGGTGAAGTTCAGTCTCATGATATTAGTGTAAGTGGTGGTAATCAGTTTATCAGATATTACACTTCATTTAACATGCGTGACGAAGAAGGTATTGTTATTCAAAACAAACAAGAACGTCAAACTTTACAAGCAAATTTTGATGCTTTCCCTTCAGAAAAAGTGTCTATTTCTGTGAATACTAGTTATTCACTTAACTCTGTAGACCTTCCTCAGAATGACAATAATGTTATTGGTTGGTTAGGTAACACTTTGCTTTTCCCAACTTCTTATGCATTTACCGATAGTGCTGGGATTGCTGCTTATGAAAATAATTCTAAAACGAATCGTCTAATTGGTTCTTTCCAGTTTAACTACCGCCCGATTGATAACTTAAACATTAAGTTTGCTGCTGGTATTGATGATTCTGATTTAAGATCTTATACCTATCAATCACCTTTATTTGCATATTCTGGTATTGGTTTTCAAGGTAATAAAGCCGTTTTTAATCGTCAGAATCAGCAAGTTACTTTTGATGCAAACGCATCTTATAAGTACGACATCACTCCAAAGCTTATTTCCAATACGCTTATTGGTACTCAACTTTTTAATAGAAAGTTCAGAACTACTCAAGTTACTCGTAGAGGCTTTGCAACAGAATTAGTTAGAAATGCAGATTCTGCAGTTAACATTATCGTTGCATCTGAAGGTTTCGGTCATATCAGACAAGCTGGTGTTTTCTTTCAAGAAGAACTTAGCTATGATCAAACTTACTTCGTAACAGTTGGTGGGCGTCAGGATTTCGCATCTGCTTTCGGTAATGATACTCCAAACATCTTTTATCCTAAAGCCAGTGGTGCTGTTAGAATTGATCAATTAGGAATTTTACCTGATGCTATCGACTTCTTAAAGTTACGTGTTGCTTACGGTGAGACCGGTGTATTACCAGGAAATAATGACGGTATTCGTCTAATTTGGGGTGCATCTCCTTCTGGATTTGGAATTGGTGGTACTCCATCAAGTATTGGTAACCCTGAAATTAAACCTGAAAGAATTAGAGAACTTGAGTTTGGATTTGAAGCTTCTTTCTTTACTAACTACGGTATTGATTTCACTTACTACCGTCAAGATGCTGAAAACTCAATCATTGGATTACTTAACAGTCCTTCTACTGGTCTCGTTGCTTCTTCTTCACCATTTAATATTGGTAATAAAAAAGGTAGTGGATTTGAGGTAGCTATTAATGCTACTCCAATCATTAACAGAGATTATCAATTAGATTTAACTGTTATAACTGCATACTCTGAGAATGAAGTTACTGATATCGGCGATGCACAACCAATTCGTGATGGTTTTGACTTAAATACTATTCAACCAGGTTTACCTGCAAGTGCATTCTATACTTATGAAGTTAAAGGTGCAACATTTGATGCCAATGGTTTCTATACTGGTCCGGATGTTACTTTTACCGAAGACAATCGTGTGTTTGTTGGTACTCCATATCCTGATTACCAAGGCTCATTTGCAGTTGATTTCAGATTTCTAAGAAATTTCAATTTCTCTGCATTATTAGAATATCAGTTAGGACTTTCTGTCTTTAACAGTACTCTCGGCTTTGCCAATAATTTTGGTAACGGTGCTGAATATGAAAGACTTCAAGGTCTGCTAGCTGGAACTCCTGGTGTTGGGTCATCTTACTACAACACAAATGCTGATCCAAATGATAATATCACAGCGTTAACTCCAGGAAGTCCTGAATATATAGCTGCTGCTAATAGATACGCTGAAATTGCACCTAATGCGGATTATGGCTATGTAGAAAAAGCTGACTTCGCTAGATTAAGAGAAGTAAGCATTAGTTATGATTTTACTGACTTAATCAACTCATCTGGTCTATCTCAGTACGTTAAAAAAGCAAGTATCGCTTTCTCTGGTACTAACCTTTGGCTATCAACTGAATACAGTGGTATAGATCCAGAAGTTAACTTTGCTGGTGCAAATAGTAATACACGTGGGCAAGACTTCTTAACTCTTCCACAGCCAAAAAGCTACTTTGCAACTATAAACATAGGATTTTAATCTAATTGGATAATCACATTATGAAATACAACACAAAAATACTGGGACTTCTACTCGTGTTTGCTACGGTTTCTTGTAGCGACTGGGTGGGATCGATTGACAACCCAGAAGACCAAATAAATGACGACGTATTAACAAGTGAAGCTCAGGTTCCTTTTTTAGAAACTGGTGTTTTAGCTCGTTTTGCACAATCTCACGATAACCTTACATTGCTAACAGGCGGGTTATCAGATGCTCTTGAGTTCGACTCTGATGGAAACTCACTGGCCACTTTCCCTACATATGGTGAAATTGACCAAGGTGATATCGGATTTGACAATAACTCGGTAGATGGACTTTACGCAACATTGAACGAAGCAAGATTTCTAGCTGACGATTTAATTCGAAGAGTTGGAGAAATTACTTTTGAAGATGCAACTGTAAGAGACCAAGCTTTATTTACAGCGAATTGGGTGGGTGGTATTACCAGATATTGGTTAGGTTCATATTTTGGACTTACTGAAACTACTCCTGGTGCACCTATTGATAACTCTGCTATTATTCCACAAGCAGAGCTATATTCACAAGCTATTGCTAAATTTGACGCAGCATTAGGTTTTGCTTCTGCAGCTCAAGCAAAAATAGTGAATACTCTTAAAGCTGAGCTCTATTTATCTCAAAATAACTACTCAGCTGCTGCAACTGCCATACAAGCAGGTGTACTAGAAAGCGGTGATGCTCCATTGCAATCACTTCATAATTTAGAGTCTACAAATGCGTGGTATAATGGTTCTGGTGCTGGACGTACTCAGTTAAGCGTTAGTCAAAGATTCGCTGATTACATAACTGCGGAACCAACTGAAGCTAATCGAATTGGAATTACTGGTTTCGATGAGACAACTTCTGGAGCAACCATAACTTATTACCATTCGAACTACGAGCTTGATAGCCCTATAGATGTTGCTACTTGGCAAGAAGTTGCTCTTATGAGAGCTGAGATTCTTGTTGATAATCCTGCTGCAAATGTAGGATCTGCAGGTGCAACCCCGTTATCTCTTATTAATGCTGTAAGAACCAGCCATAGCATTCCAGCTTTTGTTGGTACTGTAGATATGGACGTGATTATGGAAGAAAGAGATAAAGAATTATTTGCTACAGGTAGTAGATTATTAGATCAATTAAGAACTAATACATTCCACCTACAAGGCGGTACACTTTACAGTGTTCCAAGTTCCGGTACTACCGGCAACACTGTTCTTTTAGTAGCTACTCCTTGGGAACATTTCCCAATCACTTCACGTGAAAGAAATAACAATCCAAACTTCTAAATTTGAAGTTTAAGATTTAGAAAAGCCCTGAGTTAACTCAGGGCTTTTTTTTTGCACTAAATACATAGTCTCTATAGAAAAAAAGCCATCCCAGATATTCTAAGATGGCTTTATTGTGGCGGGGACAGGATTCGAACCTGCGTCCGTCAGCCGACGGATATGAGCCATATCGACCTACTTTTAATGGAGTAGCGACTTTCTAATATAAGCTCTACCTCGAGAACTCTTAAGCTCTTTCTCCCTTTTTAATGCTTCCTGCTTGGTATCAAATTTTTCTGAATGAATAACTTCCCATGGTTGGTAACTTTTTGTCCAACCTTTATTCTTTTCATGATTGTGCGAAATAATTCTTTGCTGTAAGTCGGAGGTACATCCTATATAGATTTTATCATACTTACTCGAATAAAGTACATACACTAAATACATAGTCTCCATATAAAAAAAGCCATCCCAGATATTCTAGGATGGCTTTATTGTGGCGGGGACAGGATTCGAACCTGCGACCTTCGGGTTATGAGCCCGACGAGCTACCAGCTGCTCCACCCCGCGATTTAGGATTACCAAGATACAGTTTTTAACCACCCAACATCAACATAAAATTATCTTTTTTTTATGATTACTTCTTCAGCACATTCCTTACTTTTGATCGAATTTAATTTAGGATATATATGATATCATCTGAAAAAGCCATTGAATTAGAAAACGAATATGGTGCTCATAACTATCACCCTCTCCCAGTTGTATTAGCAAAAGGAGATCGAGTTTTCGTTTGGGACCCGGAAGGAAATAAATACTTTGATTTCCTTTCTGCATATTCTGCAGTTAACCAAGGGCATTGTCATCCGAAGATTACGAAAGCTCTTGTTGAACAAGCATCGACTTTAGCTCTCACATCCAGGGCTTTCTACAATAATGTTCTAGGAGAATACGAAGAGTATATATCAAATTATTTCGGTTTTGATAAGATTTTACCCATGAATACAGGAGCCGAAGGAGTTGAAACAGCTATCAAGATTTGTAGAAAATGGGCCTATGAGAAAAAAGGTATAAAGGAAAATGAAGCTCAAATCATTGTTTGTGAAGATAATTTTCATGGAAGAACGACTACTGTAATTTCCTTTTCTAATGATCCCGATGCGAAAAAAAACTTTGGACCTTATACCCCAGGTTTCATAAAAATTCCATATAACGATCTTGAAGCCCTTTCAAAGGCATTAGCTGAACCAAATGTTGCTGGATTTCTTGTAGAACCTATACAAGGTGAAGCTGGCGTTGTTGTACCAGATGATGATTTTTTATCATCAGCAAAAAGCCTGTGTGAAAAAAATAATGTTCTTTTTATAGCTGATGAAATCCAGACCGGAATAGCTCGCACAGGTGGTTTACTCGCTGTTTGTGGTAACTGCGCCTGTTCAGGTCATTGTGAACAACAAGCTACCTATACAAAACCAGATATTCTTATACTTGGAAAAGCTCTTTCAGGAGGTTCATATCCTGTTTCAGCGGTCCTCGCAAATAATAGTATCATGGATGTGATTAAACCCGGTCAACACGGGTCTACCTACGGTGGAAATCCTATAGCTTGTAAAGTTGCTATGTCAGCACTCGAAGTTGTTAAAGACGAAAGATTGGCACAAAACGCACGAAAACTTGGACATTTGTTCCGAGAAAAAATGAATGAACTCGTTGCAGAATTCGATCTTTTTTTAAAAGTTAGAGGAAAAGGCTTGCTAAATGCTGTTGTAATCAACGATAGTGCTGACAGTGATACTGCCTGGAGATTTTGTATCGCTTTAAAAGATAACGGACTACTTGCTAAACCAACTCACGGAAATATTATTCGTTTTGCTCCACCCCTTGTAATGACTGAAAAAGAGTTGTTAGAATGTGTAGCAATTATCAGAAAAACTCTAGAATTATTCTAAGGTAAGTCGGTTAATTATAGTGGGCTTCCATTTTTCTAAAAGCGGTTGATTAGCATCATCATAGTGCATCCATGGACTGTTTGCGATGTAATATAGATGAGAGCCAACAACAACACCTAAAGTAGGTTCATCAAGTTCCACAAGCGCATTATCTGGATAATTGATAGATGATGAAATTCCTACCTCTGATTCGTTGAGTGATATACTAGCTATTCGTTTTGGAATTGAGCCATTTTGTAACATATATAATTTATTTCCTGAAATGTAAATTCCATCGGCCCCTCTTAGCATTTCATTCATTTCTGAAATAGGCTCGATTTTTTTAGTTGACAAATTTACTTTATGAATACCAGTCACATAATCAGATACATATAAACTTTCGCCCGTACTTGATAAGGCAAGTCCCTGTAGATTCCACCAATTTTCATCACTTATAAACTTAGTTAAATCTCCCGTTTTAGTATTTAGAATATAGATGTTGGGCTGTCTACTATCCGAAATATATAATAACCCATCTTTTCCTATTACTAAATCTCCAAATACATGCTCATCTTCCAATTTATAAACTTCAAGGAGTTTACCTGTTGTTAAATCAAAAGATAAAATAGCTGATCTTCCCTCTAATGAATCAACATAATCGGTAAAGTTAGGTAATGCAGAAGTTGTAACCCATAACTTATTTGGAGTAACAGGATCAAGCTTAATACCCATAGCCGACCAGTATCCAAAATTTTTCAAATCCAGTTCCTGTCTTAAGTTATTTCCATTCATATCTACGCTATAAATCCAGCCATTTCTAATATCAGTTATATAAAAGCGATTGGTTTCCTTCTCATATTCTATACCCTCTGCATGAAAGCCAATAATATCCACTTCAAAGGCTTTTATACTTCTCCTATTTGGAGAATTTGCATTCTCTATGTTCTCCTCTAATTGTTGTATGTATTCACTTTCTGCTAGTTTACTAAAGTCTTTATCTTCGTTGAAATCATTTACAGCATAAAATTTTATTCTCTTAGATAACACTTCATAAGCTTTTTCAGGCTGATTAGTTAATGCGTAAGCTGCTGCTAAATTATAAAGTAGTATTCTGTGATTTGGTCTTAATGAGTCAGCTTTTGTAAAACTTTTAAGAAATTGCTTATAATTTTGTTGTTCATAAGCTTCCATTCCCCGATTGTAAAAATCTATATACGTTTGTGCGATTGATGAAGAACAAAATGCTACGCTGAAAATCGAAATAAGTAAAAATTTCATATCCCTTAATTATAATTTTAATGAACTTAATGAACTAACATATATTTAAAAATGCATCTTATCACACAAAAAAGCCCTTCCAACCTAAATACTATACTCACTCGCTCTAAATGTATATATGAAAACACCCTAAAATAGCCCTATGAAGTTTAAAAGCTATTGAGCCGATTTAATGGATTCACTAGTTTTATATGAACTAATTTATAAACTGTACGAAGAAATTTATGCCTCAAACTAAGTCCGTTTCTCCTCAAAACGTTCGATCGATTTTAAATAAACATATGCTCACTGATGGATATGATATAGTGCTAGATCTTGAAAAAAGTGAAGGAGCATACCTATATGATTCTAAGCATGATAAGAGATATTTAGATTTCTTTACTTTTTTTGCTTCGAATCCCCTCGGGATGAATCACCCAAAGATTGCTCAAGATTCTGATTTTGTTGGGAAACTTGGCCGAGTTGCCATCAATAAACCTTCAAATTCAGACATATATACTGAAGAGTTGGCCGAGTTTGTGGAATCTTTTAACCGAATATCTGTTCCAACTCATCTCCCCCACTCTTTCTTTATTTCAGGAGGAGCACTTGCCGTTGAAAACGCAATGAAAGTCGCCTTCGACTGGAAAGTTCAGAAAAATTTTCAAAAGGGATATAGGGAAGAAAAAGGTCATAAAGTTCTCCATTTTGAAAAAGCATTTCATGGACGTTCTGGATACACACTTTCTGTTACCAATACAGTGTATAATAAAGTTAAATATTTCCCAAAATTTGATTGGCCAAGAGTTATAAGCCCCGCAATGGAATATCCATCTACTCCAGATCGAATTAGTGAAGTTAAAAAACAAGAACAATTAGCTATAGCACAAGCCGAACGCTTCTTTGAAATGTATAAAGATGATATAGCATGTATTTTAATTGAACCAATTCAAGGCGAAGGTGGTGACCGACATTTTCGTTTACAGTTTCATGAAGCATTGCGACAATTAGCTGATAGACATGAAGCATTACTTATTTATGATGAGGTTCAAACTGGAGTTGGAATGACCGGAAAGTTTTGGGCTCATGAACATTATGTGCAACCTGATATCATTTCATTTGGTAAAAAAGCACAGGTCTGCGGAATTCTTGCAGGACCAAGAGTAGATGAAGTAGAAACTAATTGTTTTAACGTTTCCTCAAGAATTAATTCGACATGGGGAGGCAATCTAGTTGATATGGTTAGATTTGGTAGAATTCTCAATATCATTGAAGAAGAAAAGCTTGTTGAGAATGCAGCAACTGTAGGTAATTATCTTCTAACGAGACTAGAAGCTTTTGCAGACCAGCATGAGTATTTATCTAATCCGCGTGGTAAAGGACTGTTTTGTGCCATCGACTTACCAGATTCTCATTCCCGAAACGCAGTAATTAAAGAGTGCGTTAGCAATGGAATGATGATTTTAGCTTGTGGAGACCGAACAGTGCGATTTCGACCACCACTAACTGTTACAACAGACCACATTGATGAGGGTTTAGATATCCTTGAAAATGCCTATAAAACTAGCTTGGGAAAATGCCCGATTGCTAGTTAATTAAACCAATTGATGACTCTCGGGCTGCATAACGATTTCGTTAACTACTGCAGATCCGGGAGCCATTACTGCCGAAAGCACGGATCTTGCAACATCTTTTGTGTTCAACATCATTTCTTTCTTAACTCGCATGCCCACTCGTTCATCATCCCAGAAAGGAGTATCAACTCCACCTAAATAAAACAATGTAAATTTTACTTTATCTCTTTT
This sequence comes from Balneolaceae bacterium, assembly GCA_040222455.1. GTDB lineage: Bacteria > Bacteroidota > Rhodothermia > Balneolales > Balneolaceae > RHLJ01. The sequence goes on from JAVKDD010000025.1 coordinate 98,568, forward strand.
TAACTCTTCAACTAAGGCTTTAGTGAAACCTTGTACGGCGAATTTTGAAGCTGCATAAACCGAAGAATTCTTCATTACATATTTTCCCATAGTTCCCGGAAACATTATCACATTGGTCGATTTATCCGTGTTCATATGTTTCAGTACCGTTTGAGTAACTAAGAATGTACCAAATACATTTACATCAAAAATTTCTTTGGCATCATTTGGCTCAATATCTTTAAACGGTTGAATGAGACCTTGGCCAAAAGCATTAACAAGCACATCAATTTTACCTAAACTGCTTTCTACCTCTTGGGCCATAGATTTAACGGAAGACTCGCTAGTAACATCTACATCAATAGCGTAAGCATCTCCCCCTCTTTCATTAATCTCTTTTGCTACTTTTTCAGCTTTTGATTTATTACGAGCTGCAAGAATTACTCTCGCTCCTTGTGCTGCTAATTCTTTTGCTGTTGCTGATCCGATTCCACCAGAACCGCCTACAATAAGTACTACTTTTCCTTTCATTCTTCGTATGTCTTTCTTTATGAATAGTCATACTGCTTAATGCTAAGATAGCTTTGTTCGTTCCTTTTTTGTTGTCATCCTGAAATTGATTCAGAATCTATGGAACCTAAGTTTCTTTAATCCATCGCGAATTATTCGCCCTGAATGCAGGTGAATCGGAGAACGATTATGAAACGAGACGGAGGTTGTTCGTTGGATTTCGAATTAACAAGTAAAAGATTATTCGCTTCTTTTTGAACTACTTTTTTAGCCTTCCATCGCTTTAGGGATCACATTTTCATATATCTCTTTCATTACTTCTACTTCGAGTTCGGCGACGCCTTCAATATTCAAAGTTGATCCGTTAACAGTTCCAAGATTAAGAACAGGAACTCCAGCAGATTTAAAATGATCAATTACTTTATCAAGTTTATCAAGACTAACCGTAATTACTACTCCTGATTGAGCTTCACTAAATAGAACTTCATGTTTTGAACCATTCAGAGCTTCGACAGTAATTGTTGCCCCTAATCCACCATAAATTGCCATTTCAGCAAGAGTGATAGAAAGTCCACCATCAGATATGTCATGAGCGGCGGTTACTAATTCGCTTTGAATGGCTTCGAGTAGAGCATCCTGTAGTTTAACTTCAAAATCGATATCCAATTCAGGAGAATCACCAGTTGTTAAACCGTGGATTACTTTTAAATATTCGGTAGCCCCAAGTCCTTTACGATCTGCCCCAATATATAAAACTACATCACTTTCGTTTTTGAAACTTGGAGTCATTGCGTGTTTTTCTACGTCTTCAATCAAACCAAGCATTCCGATAATTGGAGACGGAAAAATAGCGCTGTTCACATTCTCATTGTAGAAACTTACATTTCCTCCTGTTACTGGAGTATTGAGTGCTTTACAAGCATCGCCCATTCCACCAAGGGCTTCTTTAAAGGTCCAATAAACTTCTGGTTTATAGGGATTCCCAAAATTCAAACAGTTTGTAATTGCTTGTGGCTTTCCTCCTGCACACACAACATTTCTGGCCGATTCCATTACAGCAATCTGACCGCCACGGCGTGGATTTAGATACACATATCGACCATTACAATCTGTTTTAGCGACTAATCCTTTCTTCGATCCTTTAATTCGAATTACGCCCGCATCAGAAGCTCCAGGAGCGGTTACCGTATTGGTTCTTACTGTAGTATCGTATTGTTCATGAACCCACTTCTTAGAAGCGATATTTGGCGAGTTCAATAATTTCTTTATTGTTTTTTGATGATCTATAGGGTGATCTAATGAGTCAATATCAAAACTTTGTGTTTCTTCTAAATAAGACGGTTTTTTAGTTTCTCGGATATATTGTGGCGCTCCCCCACCTAATACTAAATGTTCAGCTGGGATTTCGCCTTTAACTTCACCATCTTTCGTATAAGTTACTTTGTCTCCTGCAACTACTTCACCAATAACTACTCCATGTAGATCCCATTTTTCATACACATCAATTACTTCTTGCTCTCTTCCTTTTTCAGCAACAACGAGCATTCGCTCCTGACTTTCAGAAAGAAGCAATTCATAGGCTGTCATTCCATCTTCGCGAGCAGGAACTTTATCCAAATCTACCAATAATCCTTGTCCTCCTTTTGCTGTCATCTCACTTGTAGAACAAGCAATACCAGCTGCTCCCATATCTTGCATTCCAACAATAGCGCCGGTTTTAAGCACTTCGAGACTCGCTTCTAGCAATAATTTCTCAGTAAATGGATCACCAACCTGAACACTACTTTTTTCGGATTCACTTTCATCCGTAATTTCTTCAGATGCAAAGGTAGCACCGTGAATTCCATCCCTACCTGTACTAGCTCCTACAATCAACACAGGGTTTCCAATTCCTTTCGCAATCGCTGAAACAGTTTGACCAGCTTCAACCAAGCCAATACTCATCGCATTTACAAGCGGATTTCCTTCATAGCTTTCATCAAAATAAACTTCACCTCCAATTACAGGGATTCCAAAAGAATTGCCATAATCTCCAATTCCTCGAACTACACCGTCTAATAAAAAACGAACTCTTGGATTGTCCATGCTTCCAAATCTAAGCGAATTCAAACTTGCAACCGGACGAGCACCCATTGTGAAAATATCACGGTGAATTCCACCAACTCCTGTAGCCGCTCCTTGATAAGGCTCTACAGCTGAAGGATGATTATGGCTTTCAATCTTAAAGGCACATCCAAGCCCATCGCCAATATCCACAAGACCAGCATTTTCTTCTCCAGCTTCAACAAGCATATTCTCTCCATCCCGAGGAAGTTTTTTTAGCTCAATAATTGAATTTTTATACGAACAATGCTCACTCCACATCACCGAATACACTCCTAACTCGGTAAATGTGGGAACCCGACCAAGCCGAGTTTTAATCATTTCAAATTCTTCTTCATTGAGACCGTGTTCGATTGCAAGATCGAGATTAACTTCAGGTTCTTGAGACATGAATGCTGTAGCGTTGAGAGTTTGAGTTGAAGGAAGAACTAAGGTACGAGGATTTTCAAAAAAATGAGGCAGATGTTTTCCACAAGTTATCCTGTCCTATGTTCTATGATATTCAATTATCATTATTGAATTCCCGGCACTGAAATAACAAATTCTTCAAATAAATTTAAGTACCATATTGCTTATCTGGCAGAACATTCTTAAAATCTAATATCGATATTCGAATATGAATATTAGAATTCAATTAGAGGTATATGAAGCTAGTTTCTCAAGGTGCTCAGTACGCTATTTCAGCGATTATCGCCATTTCAAAACATCCTAACGATGTTATTTCTGCGTCCGAACTTTCTCGTTCTCTAAGCTGTCCTGCTGCCTACCTTTCTCAGATTCTCGCTAAGCTAAAAAATCCAGGTATCCTCAAATCTCAACGAGGATTAAACGGAGGAGTTTATTTGGCAAAGGCACTCAATGACATTTCGGTTTATGATGTAATTGCAGCTATCGATGGAGAGACTTTTTTTTCTAGCTGTTTTATGGGTATCGATGGTTGTGGACATATTGAACCTTGTCCTTTCCATGAATTTTGGGCTTCTAAACGCACCGAAATTAAGGTTTGGTTACAGAGTACCACATTTTCAGATGTTGAAAGTATTATGACTCAAGCTTGGTTTACTGAAAGACTCTCATTCTTTAATGGAGCTACGGCTTAATGAATGAACGAAGCCTCATAGAAAACACAAAGTGCTTTCATTGTGGTGAAGATTGCCTGGATAAAACTATAGCCATTGAAGACAAAATCTTTTGTTGTGAGGGGTGTCGTACAGTATTTAAAATTCTAGATGAGAACAACTTATGTACCTATTACCAATTAGATGAACGTGCAGGCAATACGGTAACATCAAACCTTGAACGCCAACGATTTGATTATCTATTAGATTTGGATGTACAACATAAACTCGTTGATTTTAAAAAGGGTAATATTGTTTCTGTTACTTTTTTTGTTCCGAACATTCATTGTACTTCCTGTATATGGTTACTTGAAAACCTCCAAAATATTGACTCAGGAGTTTTAAAAGGAACTGTGAATTTCCTAAAAAGAACCGTTACCATTCTATTTGATGATTCGAAAACTTCTCTTCGTTCTTTGGTAGAACTACTTACTACTATTGGCTATGAACCTAGTTTAAAACTAGAACAGTTAGAAAAAAAGAAAGCGTCTTCTGTTGAGCGTAACCTCTGGCTTAAATTAGGAGTGGCTGGTTTCTGTTTTGGAAATATTATGTTATTTAGTTTCCCTGAATACCTGAATATTGATCAATCAGAATCTTCGATTACATTTAAATACTTTTTTGGAAGCTTAAATATTATTCTGGCTATTCCAGTGTTGCTTTTCAGTGGCATTGATTATCTAAAATCTGCGTGGGCTGCACTCAGTCAAAAAGGAATAAATCTGGATGTTCCAATTTCAATTGGGATGCTGGCTCTTTTTGGAAGAAGTCTCTATGAAATATTAAGCGGAACGGGAGCCGGTTATTTTGATTCGTTTACTGGTTTTATCTTCTTTCTATTGATTGGAAAAATGGTTCAAAAGAAAACCTTCGATCGATTGTCTTTTGACAGAGACTATAAATCTTACCTTCCTATTTCTGTCATAAAAATTGTTGGTGAAAAGGAGATTTCAATCCCGGTAAATAAAATCGAAATTGGAGACCATATTCTGATAAGAAATCAGGAACTAGTCCCAGCTGATTCAATCAATACTTCCATTAATTTAAGTGTTGATTACAGCTTTATCACGGGAGAATCGGAACCGGTATTGCTAAACAAAGGAGAACTTGTTTTTGCTGGTGGAAAAATTATTGGTCAGTCTGGCGAGTTGATTGTCTCGAAAAAAGTAGAACATAGTTACCTTACGCAACTTTGGGAAAACGAATCGCTTAAATCATCTGAAGAGAAAAATATTACTTCTTTTGCAGATCGTATCAGTCCTTATTTCACAATTTCAGTAATTGCAATTGCAATACTTTCTCTATTTGTCTGGCTCCAAATTGATGCTAGTGAAGCTTTCACCATTTTTACTGCAGTATTGATTGTAGCTTGTCCGTGCGCCTTGGCATTATCTACACCTTTTACATTAGGATCTACTGTAAATATTCTTGCTGCTAATGGTTTTTATCTTAAAAACCTTTCAGTTGTTGAATCACTATCAAAGGCTAATACTTTGGTATTTGATAAAACAGGAACTATCACCGAGTCTAAAAAATCTACGGTCGAGTTTATAGGTGATTCACTTTCTGAAAATGAAGTTCAAATTCTCGCCTCTGCATGTCGACCCTCTACTCATCCACTATCAAAGGCAATTTTCAAAAGTCTTGATTTTCAAGAAATACATTCAGTCGATTATTTTGAAGAAATTTCAGGGAATGGGATTATTGCCTCCATCAACAATAAAAAGATTTATTTAGGTAGCTTAGATTTTTTACATACTCATTTTCCAGAACTTTCTATTCCTGAAGCCGAGCAGAATAAATCCGGATCAATGGTACATTTAATTATAGACTGTACTTATAAAGGATTTTTTAGAATTAATCACACATTCAGATCAGGGCTCAAAGACTTACTTCTTCATTTCGAACGCTCTAATTCTCCGGTTTATCTTTTATCTGGCGATAATGAAAAGGAAAAAGCATCTCTCAAGGCATTATACGCTGGTTGGAAAGAAATGTATTTCAATCAATCACCCATTCAGAAATTAGAGTTTATAAAATCTTTGCAAGATGAAAAGTCTCAAATTATAATGGTTGGGGATGGACTAAATGATGCGGGTGCATTGAAGGCAAGTGATTTTGGTATTGCTGTTTCAGATGATAAGAGTTCTTTTTCACCCGCCTGTGATGCTATTATTGATTCTGATTCATTAGGATTGTTACACCAGTTTATTGGATATAGCAAATCAGCCTTCAACATCATCATTGCCAGCTTTACAATTTCGTTGATCTATAACCTTACGGGTCTTGGTTTTGCACTTACAGGAAATCTTTCACCTCTAGTAGCAGCTATTTTAATGCCACTAAGTTCAATTTCAATCATGGGCTTTACCACTTTTACAACTAGGGTTAGAGCAAAAAAAATGGGGTTAAAATTATGGGTGTAATCATACTTTTAATTGCTTTTAGCTTACTGGTGGCACTCACTTTTTTAGGGGCATTCTTTTGGGCTGTTAAATCGGGGCAATTTGATGACCCAGAAACACCGTCAATGCGTATGCTCTTTGACGACAAACCAATTTCACAGAAAAATAAAACACTAACTAATAAGACGGACTAGAACCATGGCGGTTGATACGTTTCATTACGATAATAAAATAGTTCGCAATTTCGGAATTGCGGCTATGGCTTTCGGGATCATTGGTTTCCTTGTGGGACTAATTATCGCACTTAAACTCATTTATCCAGATTTTCTCGGGTTTATACCTGAATTATCTTACGGTAGATTAAGACCCTTACACACCAATGCGGTAATTTTTGCATTTGCTGGAAATGCCATTTTTTATGGGGTTTACTATTCATTACCTCGACTTTGTAAAGCTCCAATGTGGAGCTCTACTCTAAGTCAGATACACTTCTGGGGATGGCAGTTTATTATTCTATCTGCTGTTCTAACCCTTCCATTTGGAATTACAACGAGTAAAGAATATGCGGAGCTCGAATGGCCTATTGATATCGCAATTACCATTATTTGGGTAATTTTTGGTATCAACATGATTATGACCATTTTAAAGCGTCGTGAGAAGCATCTTTACGTAGCTATCTGGTTTTACATTGCTACCTTTGTAACCGTAGCTGTTTTACACGTTGTAAACTCATTTGAAGTCCCTGCTACCATGCTGAAAAGTTACTCTCTATATGCTGGTGTTCAGGATGCTTTAGTACAATGGTGGTACGGACATAATGCAGTAGCATTCTTTTTAACTACTCCATTTTTGGGAATCATGTACTATTTCATCCCAAAAGCAGCTAATCGCCCTATTTTTTCCTATCGGTTATCAATCGTTCACTTTTGGTCATTGATCTTCATCTACATTTGGGCAGGTCCACATCACTTGTTGTATACGTCTCTTCCAGGCTGGGCACAAGCTTTGGGTACAGTTTTTAGCTTGATGTTGATCGCTCCTTCTTGGGGAGGTATGCTTAATGGTTTATTAACACTTCGTGGTGCTTGGGATAAAGTTCGAGAAGATCCCGTACTCAAGTTTCTTGTAGTTGGCGTAACTGCTTACGGTATGGTAACCTTCGAAGGTCCAATGTTATCTATCGCTAATGTAAACGCAATTGCGCATTACTCCGATTATATAATCGGACACGTTCATAATGGTGCTCTTCTTTGGAATGGCGGTCTTACGTTTGCGATGTTGTACTACATTACTCCTAAGATTTACAAAACTAAATTGCATTCCGTTAAACTTGCAAATATCCATTTCTGGTTTGCTACTATGGGCGCCATCTTCTATGTAATTCCTATGTATTGGGGTGGAATCACTCAAAGTTTAATGTGGAAACAATTTACAGCTGAAGGATTCTTACAGTATCCAAACTTCCTTGAAACAGTCGTTCAAATTATACCAATGTATGCTTTAAGAGCATTTGGTGGCAGCTTATTTATAGTTGGCGCACTTTTTGGAGTATATAACATTTGGAAAACAGCAATGAGTGGAACTTTAGTTGCAGATGAGGAAGCTCAAGCTCCGGCGGTAATAGATCCTACCGATGGACACGAAGAGAAATGGCATAGAAGACTCGAAGGTCGTCCTCTTAAATTCACTGTGCTTGTGCTCGTAGTTATTTTGATAGGTGGAATTGTCGAATATATGCCTACAGCTTTGATTGACTCGAACATCCCAACCATCGAAAGTGTGAAGCCTTACACTCCACTCGAAGTAGCCGGACGTGACATTTACATTGCCGAAGGCTGTAATAACTGTCATTCCCAAATGATTCGTCCATTCCGCTCAGAAACTGAACGTTACGGAGAATACTCAAAAGCCGGGGAATTTGTATATGATCACCCGCATCTTTGGGGATCAAAACGTACAGGACCTGACCTCCACAGAATTGGCGGAAAATATCCTGATTCGTGGCATTTGAGACATATGTACGATCCTAATTCCACATCACCTGGTTCAATCATGCCTGCTTACACTTGGCTACTGAAGAAGGATACCGACGTTGAAAGCATTCCCAACAAAATTAATGCTCTGCGTGCAGTTGGAGTTCCTTATGTAGAAGGTTATGAAAAAATAGCCGTTCGAGATTTTAAAGCTCAGGCTGAGCGAATTGCTGATGGACTAAGAGAAAATGGTTTCGGTGAAGTTGAAGGCATAGAGATAAACTCAGAAAAAGAAATCATTGCCTTAATTGCTTATTTACAACGACTAGGTACCGATATTTCTGGAAATAATGACCCATTTTCAGGGCTACCTTCTGATAGCCGAATGGGCGCAAATGTTAAGGAGAATTAGCCATGTATAAAGAAGTATTAAGAACCATGGACGGTATAGAAATCTTCCCGAGTATTTCCCTCATCTTGTTTTTTGCCTTTTTCATTCTGTTGATTGCGTATCTGGTAAAAACAGGGAAACATCATTGGGATGATGCAGCAAACCTTCCACTGGAATCAGATGAAACTATTAACCAGAAATTAACACAGTCATGAAGATTTTAGACGACGAAAAAGACAAACTACTTAATCATGAATATGACGGAATCCGAGAGTTAGATAATCATATGCCAGTTTGGTGGCTATGGTTGTTTTACTTTACTATTGGATGGGGATTTTTATACCTATTATACTATCAATTTACTGATGTAGGTCCCGATCAACATGAACAGTATGCGCTCGAAATGGCAGCAGCCGAAGAGAAATATGGTTCAAGAGATAGTGAAGATAATAGTATGGCAACTGTTACCTGGGAGTTTCAAAATGATGAGACATCCTTGGCTCGTGGTCAAGAGGTATACATGAGTACGAATAATCTTTGTTTTACCTGCCATGGAAATGCTGGAGAGGGCTTAGTAGGTCCAAATTTAACCGATGAATTTTGGATTCATGGTTGTTCGGCTCAGGAATTGGCTATTAACATTGCTAATGGTTTTATGGACAAAGGAATGATGCCTTATGGTAGCAATGCTCCAATAGGAGAAGAGGACATGGCTGACTTGATAAGCTACATTGCTTCGATCCAAGGCACGAATCCTTCGAACCCAAAAGCAGTAGACGAAAGTCGCGCTGTTGAGTGCACTATTGAATAAGGAACCAATATGTGTCTGAAATTTGATCCGGAAGAAAACATTTTAAAGCAAACCTGCTCAGGCAAATGCAAAAATAAATGTGGATTTAAACCTAATGACGATACTTCGCTTTCTTTAATGAAAGTTCAAAAAGTACGGATCAGTATTTCAGACCATGGTTCATCTCAATTAAAAAACACTCCCATTCGATCAAGAGCTCATTATTTTGGTCGTGAAATTATTACATCCCCGTTCGATTAATATTATTTAGAAAATGTCTAAAAATACCGACCGCAGAATTGAAACAAATACATTTCGAGACCATCTAGCAACAGTAAATGAGCAAGGTGGGCGGAATTGGATTTATCCCAAAAAACCAAGTGGAAGATATTATAAAGCACGAAATATTGTGGCTTTACTACTTTTGGCTTTTTTCTTTTCAGGACCATTTATTGAAATCGGTGGTCAACCTCTTTTAATGATTAATATCCTGGAAAGGCAGTTTGTAATATTTGGGGTCGCATTTTGGCCACAAGATTTACATCTCTTGGTTTTTGGTATGCTCGCATTTATTGTAGGAATTGTACTGTTTACCACTATTTTCGGGCGCCTCTTTTGCGGGTGGGCATGTCCACAAACTATTTTTATGGAAATGGTTTTCCGCCGGATCGAATACTGGATTGAAGGAGATGCATCAAGTCAAATACGACTAAATAATGCTCCCTGGACCCCAAAAAAAGTCTTTAAGAAAGGAAGTAAGCATATCGTCTTTTACTCGATGGCATTCCTTATTTCAAATTTGTTTCTGGCTTACGTAATTGGGAAAGATGCATGGTTCGAACTAATAACAGATCCTCCATCTGAGCACATTGCCGGACTTTCTGCAATGATCATTTTTAGTGGTGTTTTCTACGGAGTATTCGCATTTATGAGAGAGCAAGTATGTCACTTCGTTTGCCCTTATGGTAGAATGCAATCTGTTATGCTCGATAATAATTCTATTAATGTGATGTACGATTACGTTCGTGGTGAAAGTCGTGCAAAAGTGGGTGATCGAATAAAAGTTGAGACTAGAAAAGCTACGTTAGCAGATTTGGGTTTCAGTGAAGATACATCTTTTGGAGATTGCATTGATTGCTACCAATGTGTGAAGGTTTGCCCAATGGGTATCGATATCAGAAATGGAACACAACTTGAATGTGTTCACTGCACCGCATGTATTGATGCCTGCGACGAAATCATGGATAAAATTGATAAACCTCGTGGGTTAATCCGTTATTCTTCTGAAAATGCAATTCGATCAGAACAGCGCAAAATCATAACACCTAGAGTAATCGGTTATAGTGGAGTTTTGCTTGTTTTGGTGACTGTTTTCGTTGTATTGATGGGAATGCGCTCCGATTTAGAAACTACTATTCTAAGAGAAAGAGGTACCTTATTCCAAGAACTACCAAATAACAGATACAGCAATATTTACTCGATAAAAGTCATTAACAAAACTTTTGATGAAATTGACTACGATCTGGAACTCATCTCTCCTCCTGGTGAAATTGTTTCTCTAGGACTAATGAATACCGTAGAAGGACAGAGTTTGGTTGAAGGTCGTTTTATGGTTCAACTTTCTAAAGATGAATTAGAAGGATTACAAACAGAGCTAACTTTTGCAGTAATCTCAAATGGTGAACAAATAGAAACAGTAAAAACGGGCTTTTTAGGACCTAATAATTAAAATTATCATGAAAAAATTTGACTGGGGAAAAGGAATATTTATCGTCATCACTCTATTCATTATTGGAACTTTAAGTATGGTGAGCTATCTCATCAGTCTTGATTTCTATATGGTAAATAACAATCATTATGAAGAAGGTGTAGAATATCAACAAACCATTGATAGTAAAAAGCGTGCATCACAATTAGTGAATCCTGTTGTTATCCTTTTTGATGAAGAAAGAATTGCCTTAAAAATACTTTTTCCCGATGAGCTCCTCGAGAAAGCAAATGAAGGAACCATTAATCTATACCGCCCTAATGATTCCTCAAAAGACAGAACGCTTGCCATTCAATTTGATGCGGGAAATACTCATGTAATTCCAATGGAAAGAATGGACAAAGGAAAATGGATTTTGACCATCAATTGGAAAATGGAAAACCTTGAATATCAGGAAGAAAAGGTAATTATCATTTAACATGGAGCTTTGGACTGCATTGGTTTTAGGATTTGCCGGAAGTTTCCACTGTGTGGGAATGTGTGGGCCTTTAGCAATGTCTCTACCTAGAAATAACACTAGGTTCTCTTCACTAACTCTGAATGCGTTAATTTATAATTCAGGTAGAATAGTTACTTATGCTATAATGGGTCTTTTTTTTGGGATCCTTGGCACACAAATCACTATCTCAGGATTTCAGGGTTGGTTGTCTATACTTTTAGGAACTTCAATTGTAGTTGGGGTGCTCTTAACACACTATTTTAAAAGCCATAAAAGACCACCCTTTTATAATAAGCTCAGCAAACATATTACTATTTACTACGGTATTTTGATGAGGAAAAATTCACTTTTTGCATTGTTTGGTATGGGGTTTTTAAATGGACTATTACCGTGCGCATTTGTGTACTCAGGATTAGCTGTTGCTGTATTAACTCAATCTCCATTTCATAGCATGGGTTATATGGCCTTATTTGGATTAGGAACATTTCCAGCTATGTATTTTATGTATCTTGCGCCTTCAATTCTTTCGCTTGATCTACGCAACTCGATTAAAAAACTAGTTCCATATTTAGCATTTAGTCTTGGACTATTTCTAATTGTAAGGGGAGTTGCACTTCAAGATTTGGAATTAAGCAGAGTCTTAGCCGAAAACATTGATAGCTTTTGTATTTTTCCCGGAACTGAAATGAATTAGCCCTTCCACTCTACTACACTTTTTGTATCCATTGCTTCAATTGCCATACTCACTAAAATGGAAACATCGGCGCCGGTTTTAACATTTGAAATTGGTTCTTTTCCTGTATTTATTGAGTCTCTAAAGTCGATTAGAGCTTGAGCTGATGGATCCATATCCTCTAACACTTCTATTGGCGCACTTTCACCTTTAGCCCAAGCTTCAGATGTAGCTCCAGAAACGCCATCAACCAACCCAGTTTCTCTTGCCTCTTCAAAGTTTTCCAGATAAATACGGGCGTTCCCATAATTAAGAACCAGTGTACCTTTAAGACCTTGTACTTTTATTTGATAGCGCTCGTAAGAATTGGTTGTTAAGCTGGTAAACTTGGTATTCATTCCATTAGCATATTGCATCATAATATGAACATTATCATAAGTCTCTCTTCCATCTTTCCAATAGTCAATCCCCCCAAAACCAGATACGTGAGTAGGAGTAGTTCCTGCTACCCAATTACAAAAATCAATTTGATGAGAACAAAGCTCAGCAGTTAATCCACCAGAGTACTCGCGGTACATTCTCCAGTTTATCATTCGCTCCCATTTTGGGTCGGGTACAGGTCGTCTCCAATCTCCATTGCGATTCCATTGACATTCTATTGATTCAACATGTCCTAAATATCCACTATTAATTATTTCTATCGCTTTAAGGTAAACTCGGCTACTATGATATTGGTGCCCTACTTGAAAAATTGGTGAATAGTTATTTACCCTTTTAACTAAATCCTTCGCAGGTTGAATCCCTTTAATCATTGTTTTTTCGCAATATATATGCTTTCCTGATTGGAGAACATCTTCCAAAACTTCATCGTGCAGACCATAAGGAACAGCAATTATAATTGCATCGATACTCTTGTCATCCAAAATTTTTCGATAATCTTCGTAGCCTTTAGCTCCATTAGTGGCATTTTTTATGCAATCTTCTAATCTGAAAGGAATGATATCTGAACAAGCTGTTACCTTTGCACCATCAATATCTTTATATAAATGAGAAAGTCCTGTACCTCTATCTCCTGTACCAATTACACCAATATTCAATTCTTTAAACTCTTTTGACCGATATGCTCCGGCAAAACCTGAAGTCAGTGCAGCAGCTCCTATTAGTCCAGTGCTTCTAATAAAGTCTTTTCTTTTCATGGTCAATTTACCTAAAAAATCTGTTACTTGTCATTTCGAAGAATTATTTCGACAGAAAAACTAAAATATTATTCACAATTTCGGTTCCCATCCTTTAGCATATTCTCTTTTCCAATATTTCATAGCTACGGGATTGTCCAAAATTTTTCCTGTCTTTGAATCAATGGTTAAACTTCCTCCAGCTTCTTGTGCAATGTTCCCGTAATGGCAAAGCTGTGTAGAGATACTTGCATCGTCAATTGGGGCTTTTAGCACTTCACCTTCACGAATTGAATTTGCGAAGTTTATAAAGTGATTTACGGTTAGTGCATCAAAACCTCGGGTATCTGATGTACTAGCTGCTCCTCCGCCTTGAGGCTCAATTTCTTCTTTAATTAGCTTACCTCCTAAATCGTAAAGTAAATATCCATTTCTATCTAGAAGAATAGATCCATTTGTGCCATGAATAAGTGCCCCTCTTCCACGACCCATTATTGGAAACCCATTGCAACTTTTTCCTTCCCAAGTAATCTTTTTCCCGCCGCTAAATTCAAAATTAACATTCTGGGTATCGTAGTACTCCCAATCATCATCTTTAAAATGATATCGACCACCCGCAGAAGTCGCTTTTGTTGGTAAATTAACTCCTAAAGCCCAACGACAAATATCAATTTCATGAGTGCCATTATTGTGAATCTCACCTGTTCCCCAAGTTTTGAACCAATGCCAATTATAAGGGTGTATATTATCTCTATAATCCTCACGTGGAGCTGGGCCTTGCCATAAATCCCAGTCAAGGCTACTAGGTACATTTACAATTTTTCCATTTCCTATCGGACCTCTTTGATTTGAATACCAAGCTTTTCCGTAGTAAACTTCACCAATTATACCATGCTTAATTTCACTTATTGCTAACGCAGAGGTAAAAGAAGAACGCTGTTGGTTTCCCATTTGGCAGAGCATCCCTGTTTTCTTTTGTACTTCTACCAACAACTCATTTTCATAAATATTATGGCTACACGGTTTCTCAATAAAAACGTGTTTTCCAGCTTGCATTGCCATTATTGCCATCGGAGCGTGCCAATGCTCGGGTGTAGCTATTGTAATTACATCTACATCATCTTTTTCAAGTAGTTTTCTAAAATCCTTCTCAACATTTGGAATATACCCGATCATTTCTTGTGACCACTTTTTATGCTCATCAATAATTACATCATCTACATCACAAAACCAGGTAACTTTTGCATTTTCTAATTTCGCAACAGCTTCTGCGTGCGCTTTTCCTCTACTCCTAACACCCACAACGGCAAAATTGATCGTTTCATTTGGTTTACCCATTAGAATTGTTGGGAAACCCATTGCCAAAGTGCCTCCAATTCCAACTGCTGCACTTTTCTTTAAGAATGATTTTCGATTCAGGTTTTTCATAATTACAAGCTATTGTGAATTCGATTTTTAAAACTCTTTTAATTTAATTTCTTGACAAATAGGTTTCTGTAATGAACCTCATTACCATGATCTTGCAGCAAGATATTACCCTCTGTCCAAGTACCAAATCCTGGCCATTTCTCATATTTACTTTCATTCACTAATTGCTGGAACTCAGGAGTATTTCGGTCATATTCCAATACTTTTCTACCATTTAACCAGTGCTCAACATGATTTCCCTTCGAAATTATTTTTGCATGATTCCACTCACCGATGGGATTCGGCTCTTTTCCTTCTGCTTTTATTAAGTCATACAAAGAAGCCAATGTTCTACTACCCTCTTGTGCTCCTAGTTTTGCATCTGGATGCAATTCATCATCCAGAATTTGATACTCAAGTCCTATCGAAGAACCTGTACCTTTATTTAGATTAGCATCTACAAAATATTTGATTCCACTATTAGCACCAGCAGCTATTTTAAAATCAACCCAAAGTTCGAAGTTGCTAAATAATTCTTTGGTAACAATATCACCTGCGTCCTCAGATTCTGCTCCACCCGATTCATGAATGGTAATAGTTCCTTCTTCCACATCCCAGCCAGTTCCTTTTGGTGAAAATGGAAATTCATCAGCTTTTGCAGCCCGCCATTTATCAACGGATGAACCATCATAAAGCAATTCCCAGCCCCAATCTACCTGACTGTGAGTGAGTGAATTATAATTATCCTTGGCTGGAATCGAGGTCTCCATTGCATACCTTCTGGGGTTTTCCGTAATAATTCGAATATTTTTCCACCGAATATCTATTCCTACATCATCGGTTGAATAAATACTGTGTACCTGAAGTGCTATAAATCCTTTATCTGTTCTATCGTCAACTAAGTGAGAAGCAGGCACCCCATTTACCCACGTTTTTAATGTATCACCAATTGCCTCTACTCTAAATTTATTCCATTCTAAATGCTTATAAGCAGCTTGAGCTTCTGGCATATCTATAAGTGGATGTAACCAACCACGTCGTGCTTCGTCATAAATTCCACCAGTCCACGCTCTTTCAGAAGGGTCAATCTCTACCTGATAACCATGAGTTAATCCGTTCTCAAACTCAGGAAAACTATTGCTTCTAATTTGAACACCCGAGTTAGTTTCTGCTGATAACTTAACTTCATATTCTAATATAAAATCGCCATATAAATTTTCAGTTCGTAGAAACGAATTAGGTGTTTCATAAACAGTCGTTCCTACAATTGCGCCATCATCAACCGAATATTCTGCGACTCCTCCAATTTGTTCCCAGCCCTCTAAATTTTCTCCATTAAATAAGAAAACCCAAGGCTCTTGTTGGGCTTTACATGAAATAAATAATATGCTAAAAAAAAGTAGGGTAGAAAGATGGGATATTTTCATTTTGGAAGTGATTTTTAAATTCATTTTGGAATATAATTAATGCATATCTGAGGGCAAATTTTTGAGAAAAATTATCACGCTATAATTTCTAACTGAGTACTAAAACTGGCTTCAAGTTGAGAACGTTACTTTTTTATTCCCAAAGCATCTATTAAAACGGCAAAATCATCAAAGCATAAATCTGGTAAAGTTGCTTCCAATTCTGAGGGGTTTGATTTGTACCAAGCTACTTTCCAACCTGCTTTTAAACCTCCTTTTATATCTGAAATAATAGAATCTCCCACATATAAAATTTTATTTCTTGAAACTCCTGCCAACTCAGTAGAATGATCAAATATTTTAGAATGAGGTTTCATTACACCTACTTCTTCTGAGATGACAATCTGTCTTGCCGTTTCTTTAAATCCAAACTGATCTATTTTCATCCATTGGGTTTCGGCAAAACCGTTTGTAATTATCCCAACAGGATAATTTTCTGCTATTTTGTTATAAGCATCTTTTGCCCCATCAATCCATTCCCAATGATTGCGATAATAGCTCATGTACACTTTTCCTGCCTCTGTATATAAAGAAGACTCTATTCCTAGTTTTATAAAGGTTTCTTCAAATCTTCTACGATGCAAAATATGGCGATCTATTTCACCTCTTCCATATTGCTCCCAAAGTGCCTTGTTAATATGATGATAGGTTTCAACTAAATGCTCTAAAGAGATTGAACTAAACTCTTCGAAATGATGGTAAACATCAGCAAGCCCATTCTGTTCTGCCTTTTTGTGATCAAGAAGTGTGTCGTCTAAGTCAAAATAAATGAAATTTGGGTTAAGCAATGACAATGGAACGGTTTTTGATTATTGTTAAAATGAATTTGAACCAAAATCTTTTTGGCTCGTACTGCGAGCACAAAGTAAACAACTAAATACAAAATCATGAAGGGAAAAGTAATAATAGGGCTGGTAATTGTAATTGCCATTGTTTTTTATGGAATAGGTGTAAACAATAAGCTAGTTGATAAAGAGGTAACCGTTGATACAGCTTGGGCACAGGTTGAAAATCAATATCAACGAAGAGCTGATTTAATACCAAATCTGGTTAATACTGTAAAAGGTGCGGCTAATTTTGAACAAGAAACTCTCACAGCAGTTACAAATGCTAGAAGTAATGCTTCTTCAATAAATATTAGTGCAGATGACCTTAACGATCCTGCAAAACTGGCACAGTTTCAGCAAGCTCAGGCTCAGTTAAGTGGTGCTTTATCAAGATTGTTAGTTACAGTAGAACGGTATCCTGAGCTTAAAGCGAATGCTAATTTCAGAGATTTACAGTCTCAACTAGAGGGAACTGAAAACAGAATCTCTACAGAAAGAAAAAGATTCAATGACGTAGCGGGAGATTACAATAGTTCAATCCGTAAATTTCCTACAAGTATTTTTGCATCATTAGGTGGCTTTGATCAAAAAGCATTTTTTGAGGCTGACCAGGGGGCCGAGAATGCTCCAACTGTAGATTTCGGAAACTAACTTAATATGCAAGCATAGCGAAGCAATCTTACCAAAATTGAGATTGCTTCGTACTTCACTTCCCTCATTTCTCGCTAACGAGATTAAATAATTACTATGGCTAGATTTTTATCAAAAGAAGAAGAGAAAACGATTATTTCGGCAATTAAAGAGGCAGAATTAAATACTTCAGGAGAAGTAAGGCTACATGTTGAACCAAGGTGTAAAGCTGAAAATGCGGTAACCAGAGCGAAAGAAGTTTTTGCAGAACTTGGGATGCATAAGACGGAACTTAAGAATGGCGTTATTATTTATGTTGCCACCAAAGATCATAAAATAGCCATTTGGGGTGATGAAGGTATCCATAAAAAAGTAGGTCAAATGTTCTGGGAAGATGAAATTCAACTTATGAAAAAATACTTCCAGGCCGATGATTATGAAAGCGGATTACGAGATGCCATTTTAATGGTTGGTCAAAAGCTGAAAGAGTTTTTTCCATTTCAGAAAGATGATAAAAATGAACTTTCTGATAATATTAGTTACGGTGAGGAAAGGAATGCTTAATCGAAAAGAAAAAGACGATGTAAGAAATTCAGAAAAGTTAATTTCTTGGGAATCCAAAAATCTTATTACTATAAATTACATTGATGATACTAAACCAAATAAGAATTCGATTCCAAAACTCCTGGTGAAACCAATATTAATTCTTCTCTTTTCATGTTTTCTCATTGTACCAGCAATAGCCCAAAACTTTAATTTTCTCCCAAGCACGCCAAGGGGTATGGTAAATGATTATGCCGACATGCTTACACCAAGTGAAGAACAAAGGCTAGAACAAAAACTAATAAATTACAGAGACACTACAACAAACGTTCTCGCTATAGCAACCTTAGAAAGTCTTGAGGGAAATTCAGTTGAAGAGGTTGCAACAGAGTTATTTAATAATTGGCGAATGTGGGAAGGTGACCGTTATAATGGAGTTTTGATCCTTATTTCAGAGGGAGATCGAGCAATAAGGATTGAAGTTGGTTATGGATTGGAAGGGGCGATTCCTGATGTTATGGCCAATAGAATTCTTAATGATATTATTTCGCCAAGCTTTAGAAACCAAGACGTTTATGGTGGACTTGATAGAGCAACAAGTGCAATGATTCAGCTGGCTTCAGGAGAATTTGAAGGAACTCCCGATGGACTAAGCAATAACGATTCTAGCGGTGGTATCCCGATTGATGTGATTATCATTATTGTTGTTATCATTATTTTTATTGTAACTCGGGGTGGGCGTGGCGGAAAAGGAAACCGCAGAAGAACCTTTGGACCAACTGATGTTATTGAAGTTCTCTTTTGGAGTCAGGTTTTTGGAGGAGGTAAAAACCGAGGCGGAGGATTTGGCTCAAGTGGCGGATTCGGCTCGGGAGGAGGAGGCTTTGGTGGATTTTCTGGAGGTGGGGGATTTGGCTCAGGTGGCGGCGGCGCTAGTGGAAGCTGGTAAGTCTGTTTAGTTTTTTTTTGATCAGGATATTAGATCATAAAAAAGCCCTGCAGTTAACCAATCCTGCAAGGCTTCATTTCACTCACTAAACCAACAATTATCTAAACGGACTCAGGTACACCTTTAGTAGTAAGTCCTTCACCTTTTGGAGCCATGGGGGTTTCACTCATATATTCATCCAATGTAAATTCATCTACCTGGATAGCATCATACCTGGCATCTTCTGCTTTTCTGGCTAAATCGGCTTCTTCTTTAGAAATAATACCTTTTTCTAACGCTGGAGCGATTAGGTTTTCCATTGTTGCTTTTGGCAGTTCGCGTTTTTTCATAGCAACATACATTTTCTTATACACAGGGCCAGCTTGAGTAATCAGATTTAACGCATTTTCATAACGCCCAATTGCTTCGTTTGGATCCTTTGGTATATAGGTTCCACTTGTGATCCGATTTCTTTGCTCACCTATTGTTTGCATAGCCGAAGCAACTTTATGTCCGAGATAATCGGAAGGATAGGTTCCTATTGGATTCACTCTTGACCATACACCTGCTAACCTAAACGCCCATGTTAACCCAGGTACTTGAATTTCTTTCAAGATTCCTTCGAACGCTTGTTGAATTCTAAAGAAGATATAATCCATCGCCCACTTGAAATAAGCTTCGTCTTCTTTTCGTCTTCCTTCTGCTTCAAATCTACGAAGCGTAGCTGCAGCCAGATACATGTGGCTGAGTACATCGGCATAGCGACCAGCAATTTTCTCCTTCATTTTGAGGGCTCCACCATAAGAACCGAGCGCAATATCAGCAAAAAAAGCAAACGAGGCCGAAGTCCAGGCTAATTTCTTAAAATATCTAGATGCTGGACCGCTAACTGGAGAACCAGCTAATCGTCCCCGGGTTATACTTAACATAAAAGCTCTGGCTTTATTTCGGGCAACGTGACCAATATGTGCCCAGAAATTATCATCAAACCCTTTAGCGTCTTTTTCTGTTAGCGCTTTAATCTCGTTTAGAGCATAAGGGTGACAACGAATTGCACCTTGACCAAAGATCATTAACGTTCTGGTTAGAATATTTGCTCCCTCAACTGTTATGGCAATTGGAAGTGATACATAACCGTTTGCGAAAATATTTCTTGGTCCACGAGATATCCCTGCTCCTCCGACAATATCCATTGAATCATTAATAATTTCTCTCATCAATTCTGTAAAGTTATACTTGGCTATTGCTGTAACAACAGCAGGTTTTGCGCCCGAGTCTAACCCACCAGTAGTGTAACGGCGTGCAGCTTCCATAAAGTAAGTATAGCCACCAATCCTTGCCATTGGCTCTTCAATTCCTTCAAATTTTCCAATATTCAACCCAAATTGTTTTCTAATCATGGCATAAGCACCAACAACTCTGGTCGCCATTTTTGCCCCACCTAAGCTTTGAGCAGGAAGCGAAATACCTCGACCAACCGCTAGAGATTCCATTAGCATTCTCCAACCATTTCCAGCACCTTCTTTTCCACCTATAATCGCATCAATTGGAACAATTACATCATGCCCATGTGTAGGACAATTGTAGAATGGAACCCCTAAAGGATCATGGCGTTTACCTAACTCTACACCTTTAGTATCAGATGGAATCAACGCACAGGTAATTCCTAAATCCTCTCCTTTACCTAATAAATTTTCAGGATCACGTAGTTTAAATGCCATTCCCAACACTGTAGAAATCGCCGCAAGAGTAATATATCGTTTATTCCAGTTCAACTTTAGATATAACTCCCCATCTTTACCTTTAAAAACTTCGCCATGTGAAGTCATTCCTCCTGCATCAGATCCAGCATTAGGTTCGGTGAGTGCAAAACAAGGCATTTCAACACCTGCTGCCAGTCGAGGAAGGTAATACTCTTTTTGTTTCTCGGTTCCATAATGAATAAGCAATTCTGCTGGACCTAAAGAATTTGGAACCATTACTGTAGTAGCTAGAGGACCGCATCTAGAACCCAATTTTGCTACAATCGCACTATGTGCAGTAGCTGAAAATTCATGTCCACCAAACTTTTTCGGTACAATCAGGCCAAAGAATCCTTCCTTGCGCATATATTCCCAGGCATCCTCATTAAAGTCTTTTTTAACAAATACATCCCAATCATTAACCATTCCGCAAAGCGCTTCCACCTGATTGTCTAAAAAATCTTGCTCATCTTTTGTCAACTCAGGATACGGTTCATTCAATATTCTTTTGAAATCTGGCTTACCTGAAAAAAGCTCTCCTTCAACCCAAACAGTTCCGGCATCAATTGCTGTTTGTTCTGTCTCTGAAATTGTGGGTAAGAAGTTTAATGCATCTAGTAACTTCATGATAGGTGCACTAAGTACATTTCTTCTAATGGGTTTTACGTTAAAAAGAATCACAAAAACGGTATAGGTAAGTATCAACCAATTTGGAGCAGAAAGTCCCGCTAACCCTAGATATCCTGCAATTGCCCATAACCAAAGTGCGGCACCTGTGTACGCAAATCCAATAACCAAAATAAATGCTACTGCTATCGAAGCCCATACGGGCACCTCATATAAATATCCAAATAACTCTATTAATGTTTCCATAATTTTTTCCTTTATGATGTTGTAATCCTACTGAGAAATCCCTGAACGATATGCTCAATAGATTCTTCAATAAATTTTTCTCTATTTATTCTACTATCTAACCGTTGATTAAGAACGACTGAAATTACTCCGTGTAACTGAGCCCAAATTGAATACGCTGCAATCATTGGCTCATCCAATTCCATCAATCCCTCTTCAACTCCTTGATTTATTACACTTTCCAATAATGCATATCCTCGCCGTGCTTTCCGAAACTTTTCTTTGGGATAACGACTCATTTTACTGGATTGCACCATATAAATAACCTGATATTTCTCAGGATTATTAAAAGCGAAATCTACATGTGAACGAATTATCGCTTCAAATTTATCAATAGTTGAATACTGCCTTGCTGCTCCTTTCTCAATCGATACGCTTAATTCTTCTACCGACTCTTCAATTAAGGTATGTACAAGGTGATCTTTATTTTCAAAATATAGATAAATACTTGTAGCAGATGCTCCAACTTCTTTAGCAATCTTTCGCATCGAAAGAGATGAATACCCTTCCGTAAACAAGAGATGCCGGCTTGTATCAAGTATCTTTTCTCTAAGTGAGATATCTTTTTTACTCATTCATTAAGTCTTCAGGTTAACAGTGTTAACTTTACGAAGTTAATCAATCTTAAAGGAAAATCAAGAGCGAATTTTTTTACAAAAACTCTCTGCTACAATTATTTCATTTAGTAAAGTTTCATTCTAGGTACAAAGTCATGAGAACATATTATTCACAATTAACTTTATTTTGCGCCATTTTATTTAACCTCCTCACTTTTAGTAAAGCGGAGTCTCATCCTTGGGGAGGTTTAGTTCTTGATAATGATGGCAATATTTATTTCACATTTATTTGCCCTTTCGTTGATGATGATCATTACGCATGTGTGTGGAAAATCGATTCTAACAATAACCCAAATGAGGTTTTAAAAGCTAGTCAATCGCCCAGTGATATCATTCTAAAGAGAACTCTTGATAGGACTATTTTTGCGGCCGAAAGAAATGGAAGTAACCCTAATTATGTAAACAGTCTTTGGAAAATTAATGAAGAAGAAACCAATCTTATAATAGAGCCAAGCACAAACCAAAACCTTTTCCATATTCAAACTTATGCTGTTACCACTGAAGGAATTATTTATTTTGCCAAGGATCATAAATTGTTCAAAAGAGACGCCAATAAGACAATTTCAGAAATTGAATTGGAAGACAAAATTGGTCGTATACAACTTTTAGAAATAGGCCCTTCAAATAGCTTATATATTTTTAGTGAGAACAATCTATATAAAAGGGTTAACAACACCATTGACCTTATTGCTGAAGGATTAAGAGAAGAAAACCCTGAGAATGTACCGTTTCAGGGAGCAAATATAATGTTCGACATGGCGGTTGACGAAAATGGAAATGTTTACTTTGCCTATTATGGAAACAGAAAAGTTCTTAGAGTGTCTCATTCGGGTTCAGTCACAGAAATTCTAACCTCTAAAGCTCCATGGTCTCCGCATGGTGTTGATATATTGAATGATGAAATTTATGTACTTGAATCCACTCTTGGAGATGGTAAGTGGTGGGAGTTTTGGAAAAGAAATGATAATGAAATTATTCCTCGAATCCGGAAAGTCTCTACATCTGGAAAAATAAGTGAGGTCTTTAATTTTTCCTCGAATTAATCTAAGGAAAAGGATATAAATTGAATTGTACGACCTTTTTTTAGATGTAATCCTTCATAATAAGTCTGGATCGAAAGCACTGGATCGTTTGGGCACACTTTGTAAACGTCCACAATATCACGGTGAATTGTCAACTTATTTTCTTGAATAACTTCCTTCGTAAATTCATACAATTCTGAGCTATCGGTCTTTAAATTGATGGTAGCTCCAGACTTTAGCAATGGTTTATAAAGTTCTAAGAATTTAGGTGAAGTAAGCTTTTTTCTATCTTTTTTGAGCTGTGGGTCAGGAAAGATAATCCAAATCTCATCCACTTCGTCTTCTGAAAAAAATTGGTCCAAATGATCAATGTAAGCTCTGAAAAAACGGATATTTTGGAGCCCTTCTTTTTTCGCTTTTGTTGCACCAACCCACATCCGATTTCCTTTTATATCAAAACCAATAAAGTTCTTTTGAGGATACAATCTCCCTAAACCAACAGAATATTCTCCTTTACCACAAGCAAGTTCGAGAACAACAGGATTCTCGTTTCGAAAGATTTCTTTATTCCAAGTACCTTTTGGGAATGGGTTTTTGCTATTGTAATCAGTCCATTCAAACACATTTTCAAGTGTTTGAATTTCCTGCATCCTTTTCTCCTTAATTTTAGGCATTTTTTAAGGTGAAAGTCTTTGAATCTTCCAATCTACTGCTTCTCTTTTGTAGGTAATACGATCATGAAGTCGGCTTCTTCTGCCTTGCCAAAACTCGAAATAAGTTGGCTTTATTAAATATCCACCCCATGTGTCAGGCATTGGAACTTTTCCCTCTGGATATTTTTCTGACAAAGCCTTGAATTTTTGATCTAAATATTCTCTGCTTTCAACTACTTCACTTTGATTAGATGCCAATGCACCAATCTGGCTCATATAAGGTCTGCTTTTGAAATAATGCTCACTTTCTCTTTTTGAAAGTTTTTCAGCCAAACCCTCAATTTGAACCTGTCTTTCTAACTCCATCCAAAAAAAACATACCGAGACGTTTGGGTTTGCAGCTATCTCTTCACCCTTTTTACTGGCTTGATTGGTATAAAAAATAAACCCTCTCTCGTCGAAGCCTTTTAATAATACAATTCTATTGTGCGGCTTATTTAAACTATCAACAGTACTAAGCGTCATCGCGTTAGATTCTTTCACTTCAGATTCAACAGCCTCCTTAAACCAAATTTCAAATTGGGTGAAAGGATTCTTATCTACATCCGACTCATCGAGTGTATGTTGGCTATATTCTTGTCGTATCAGTTGAAGGTCAATTGCTTTCATTTTTATCCAAAATAATCAGGTTCATTATCTAGTTTCCATTTAATGTTGCATCCAATACTTGGAATTTGATTTTCAACAGGCTTTTTTCTAGCTATCATTGCTTCAATTGCCTTTTGTAAATCGTCTCCCGTAGCCGCTTTACCGTTTCCTGGACGGCTTTCATCAAATTGCCCGCGGTAGGTCAACTTAGCTTCGTCATCAAATATATAAAAGTCGGGAGTGCAAGCCGCTCTATAAGCTTTTGCTACTTTTTGGCTTTCATCGTATAAATAAGGGAAAGGATAGTCTTCCTCTTTCGCTGTTTTTATCATTTCTTCAGGCCCATCCTGCGGATATCTCTCAACATCATTTGAACTTATTGCAATAAAGCCAACTCCTTTTTGGATATAGCTCTTAGCTATTTGGACCAAAGCACTATTAATATGCTTAACATATGGGCAATGATTACAAATAAATGCAATTACGGTACCTTTAGATCTACTTGAATATTTATTAAAATTTAAAATCCCACCAGTTACAATAGGTAGGGTAAAATCAGGAGCTTTTGTTCCAAGCTCAAGCATAGTTGATTCTACTGCAGACATTAATTCCTTGTTTATTTTTTATAGGTTTGATTTGCCTAAAATTAGCCTTCTAGATGAATATTTAGTGAAAATACAGCTATTAATGAAGAGGTTAAAGCCAGAAACTGAACTTTAAAGTGTTTTAAACTTATAAGAAAAAATTAAAAAAAAACCCGACACCCCAGAAGAAAATAAATATAGTGGTCATCTATGTTTAAAAAGCTACTCTCAACTTTGGGTGTCGGGAAGCTACACTAGAAGACGAACGAAAAGAATATTTGTTTCTTACTTTTTGTTAAATAATTGTAAACAAGTTTTATTTAAATAGAGTGAGTTGATCTCCTGAACTCTTTACAAAATGCTCAACTGTTAATGGTTTTCTATGCTTGTTTAAACCCAATCTTTTTGCCTGTATTGCAAATGCGTCTTTTATTTGTTTTGAAAAATTACCTTCACCTCTCATTCTTTTCCCATAAGACGCTTCATAAAGTTTTCCCCCTCGCATATCAAGTAATCGATTTTTGATTTTTTCTTTTCTTTCTGGAAAGTGTTGCTGAAGCCACTCAAGGAAAATATCTTTTACTTTATATGGCAAGCGTAAAACAATATAGCTAGCGCTAGTTGCTCCAGCATCACATGCCGCCCTGAGTATATCAGCACATTCATGATCGGTTAAACCCGGTATAATGGGTGCAACATTAACTCCCACTGGAATACCTGCTTCAGCTAGCATTTCTATAGCTTTTAATCTTCGATAAGGTCTTGAGGTTCGGGGCTCCATCACTTCTGTCAAACTTTTATCTAGAGACGTAATTGAAAGTGTGACATTCACACAGTTATAATCCGCGAGCATTTTTAAATAATCGATATCACGGGTTATCAAAAAATTCTTGGTAATGATACCAACGGGGTTTTTAAAATCGGCTAATACTCCTAAACATTTTCGAGTAATTTCCAACTTTCGTTCAATAGGTTGATAAACGTCTGTAATCCCACTCATTGCAATTACTTGTGGCTCCCATTTTGGGGAAATGAGTGTTTTTTTCAGAAGCTCAGGCGCATCATATTTAACCACGATCTTAGTTTCGAAATCAAGCCCAACGGAAAAGCCCAGATATTCATGAAAAGGTCGGGCATAACAATAAATACACCCATGTTCACACCCTCTATAAGGATTTAATCCAGCTTCGAAAGGAATATCCGGACTTTTATTAAATGAAATGATATTCTTGGTGTCATCTTTGAAAAGCTGTGTTTTTTGAGAAGGTTTTTCACCAGATTCTATGTCAAGATCATAATCTAGATAATGCCCTTCAAACCGATTTATGGGATTATCTGATGCACCACGACCTTTTTTTGATTTTTGTAACGGGACCATATTTGAGAAATTAAATTACACATATATTGTACATATTATTTATCCTCATTTCAACATCCTTAAATAAAAAAACCTTTCAAAGTGAAAGGTTTTTTTAACTCATATGTCTTTATCTATTCCGAACAAACAATATTTGCAAGCGTAACATCTCAACAGGATTTTTCACCATTAATATTATTCGACGAAATTATAAATCCTGCATTCTTTTCTGTATAAAAACTCACGGTTGTACTTTCAGCGGAAGAAGCATCATAATAAACTACAGTTTTCGAAGTTCCGTCAAAATCATATTCGATGGTATCACCGAGATTATCGTTTCTACCACTTTTCACTTCTAAATCAACTGAAGTAAAAGTTTCTTCGCGAGACCATGAAATAAAAGAAACTTCTTCACTTGTTCTAAGATCATAATGAGTCCACGTTCCAGTGGTTGCGTCATAATCTGATGTTCCTTTTCCGATAAACTCTTATTTACTAAAAACTTTTTCGCCCGCAACCCAGGTTTCTAGTACTTCAATCTTCCACAACTCGCTTGCAGGAGTATTGAAAAAATCTTGATCAATAAAAATGAAATCTGCCCATTTCCCAGGCTCTAATGAGCCAAGAATATCTTCTTGATGAGCAGCAAAAGCTGCATCCAATGTAAAAGCTTTTAATGCTTGTTCTCGTGAAAGAGCTTCCTCGGGGTACCATCCACCTTCAGGTTCTCCATCATGTCCCATTCGGGTAATAGCAGAGTATAAGCCGAAAAATGGATTCGAATGTTCTACAGGAAAGTCAGAACCTGCCGCTACGACAGTTCCTTGATCTAAGAACGTTTGCCATGCGTAACCACCTTTAATTCGTTGCGGTCCTACTCGATCTTCCGCCATATTTTTATCACTGGTAGCATGTGTGGGTTGCATAGATGCAATGATGTCAAGTTCTTTAAATCGAGGAATATCGTCTAATGCAACTATCTGAGCATGTTCTACCCGGTTTCTTAATCCTTGGTCTCCATGCTGAGACTTGCCAAAAGCTATGGCATTTAAAACTTGTCGGTTACCCGCATCACCGATAGCATGAATATTTGCCTGAAAACCTTGCCCCATTACTTTTGAGGCCATCTCATTCATTTCTTCCTGACTCACAAACAATAAACCTTTATTCCCTGGATCATCAGAATAGGGCTGAATCATTGCGGCGCCTCTACTCCCTAACGCGCCATCAGAATATAATTTAACACTTCTTAAAGCGAGCATATCATCAGCGTACGAATTGATAGGACCATTTGCTGAAAGCGTATCGAATACCGGTCCAGCTCCTGAGATCATTCCATAAATTCGTGTTGTGAGTTGATCTTCATCTGCAAATTCTTTGTATAATTCCCATGTTTGTACACCAACACCCGCATCGTGTACAGAAGTAATGCCCTCACTTGCCATTTTCTCGAGTGCTTTTTCTAAAGCAAGTTTTCTCTTTGAGTCTGAGTTGGGTGGTATGATGGAATTTATATATCCTTCCGCAGCATCAATAAAAATTCCAGTTGCATTTCCTCGAGGATCTCGAATAATCTTTCCACCCTGCGGATCTGGCGTATCTTGGCTAATTCCGGCTAATCGCATAGCCATTGTATTTCCCCATCCTGCATGTCCATCTACCCGGCTTAACCATACTGGACGATCTGAAACAACTTTGTCAAGATCTTCGGCAGTAGGAAATTCATTTTGCGGCCACAATGTTTGATTCCAGCCTCTCCCAAGTATCCACTCCAAATCCGGGTTTTCATTTGCATAGTCGCCAATTTTTTGAAGAGTTGCGTCCAGTGTTTGAATACCTGCTAAATTGACCTCAAGCTGTTGAAACCCTAAACCCATTACATGACCATGAGCATCATTTAAACCTGGGAGCATCGTTTTTCCTTCCCCGTCGATTAAAATTCCTTCATATTTTTCTTTAAGTCCAGTATCTCCAATTTCTACAACTTGACCATTTGCAAATACGATAGTTGAAAATTCTAAGAGTTCACCATTTGAAAACGTATATCCATTTACATTTGAAATGATGGTGTTTTGAGGTTGTTGTGCACAACTTACTCCTAGTAATAGGAAAACTATGAAATATGTTGTTTTTATTTTATCTAAAAAAGACTGCTGCATGATTATGAGTTATTACTTTTACATTTATATTTATAGTTTACAAAAATGATAACTTAAAGATGAGAGTTTCTTAAGTAATATTGATTTGACGAAGATTTTTGTTTTCTTCTTTTTTCAAATATCTATTCATGCAAATCTATTTAATTATATTATTTATTCTTTTTGGGTTTTCCTTATCTAAGGCTCAGGAACAAGTTGCTTTAATAGATTCTTTGATTCAGGAAATTAACACTGCTCAGTCTGATACTTCACTGGCAAATATTTACCTTGAGCTAGCTGACAATTACAAATACTTAGATCAAGATAGCACCCTCAAGTATGTGAATCTAGCAAAAGCTTCTATCGTTGAAACGTATTATCCTAAAGGATTGGCAACCGCTACAGGCTATGAGGCTGGCATTTACTTCATGAGAGGCGAATATGAAAAGGTAGCAGAAACCGCCCGAATTGGTTTGCAAGAAATAGAAGGTGTTGAAAATCTTGAAAAGCTAAGGGCTGATTTACTTAGGATAATTGGGGTTTCATATGGTTCTAGAGGAATATATGACTTGAGTTTGAAATTCTTTTTAGATTCACAGAACATTTATAAAGCGATTGGCGATTCTGCTGCAATCATTACTTCATTAAATAATATTGGCGTTGTTCATCTGAAATTAAATGATTTTGAAGAAGCACTTGAGATTTTTGAAGAATTAAGCCGTATTGCAGATTTTAATAACCCTGATAATGTTACGATCCCAGTTAATCTTGGCTTTATTTACTATGAACTGGGCCAACTGCAGAGAGCTAAAGATCAACTCCAACAGGCATTAAACTACCCTGGTGAAATAGACAAACGGGCATATGGTCTTTCATACTTCAAGCTTGGTGAAATATACTCATTGGAGGGTAAGTTTGATGAGGCAATTGATGCTTTTAATGCCTCAATTGCTGTTTATGCTGGTTTAGACAATGAACTTGAAAAAGTACAATCTCTCAATGGAATTGCCAGAGTTTATTTAGAACAAAATGATTATTTAGCAGCTGAAACTTATGCAAATCAAGCTTTAGATATTTCAACCAGATTTAATGGGTTACCTCAAAAAAGGAACTCATTAGAAACGCTTTATTTACTAAATAAGAAGAATCAACAACCTTCTAAAGCACTTAGTTTTCTTGAACGTTTTCACGAGGTTTCAGACAGCCTGCAGAATGCAGAAGTTGATTCTGAAATAGCTAGGCTCTCTGCAGAGTATGAGTTCTATCAAAAAGAAAATGAGTTACTGATAAAACAAAAAGAGCAAGAGCTAAAAAATCAAGCTCAAATAAATCGTCAAAAATTAATTTCGATAGGTTTGATAATTGTTGTTGGCTTAGCTTTGATCCTGATCATTTTTATGCACCGAACAAATCTTCATAAAAAAGAAACAAATAAATTACTTTCTTTGAAAAATGACGAGATTCAAGATAAAGCCGAAAAACTAGAACAATCGAATGTGGTTAAAAATAGGCTATTTTCAATTTTGGCACATGATTTAAGAGGGCCTCTAAGTTCGTTATATGGAGCTTTTCACCTAATAGAATCTAATGCGGTTTCGCAAGAAGAGCTTGACAGAATAATCCCTGATGTAGCTAAAAGGTTTAAATACACGTCAACTCTTTTAAACAACCTGTTACAATGGTCACAAAGCCAGATGGAAGGTTATAAAGTTGAGCCATCAAGATTCGACTTGATTTCACTAATTGAAGAAAAGAAGCAACTACTAAAAACTAAATTAGATGAAAAAGAAATCAACCTAACATTACCAGAAGGAGAATATGTAGTTTATGCTGACAGGAATATGATTGATTTGGTAGTCCAAAATTTGATTTCTAATTCTACAAAATACTGCTTTAAAGGGGGGCAAATTGAAGTCTCGATTACTGGTCAAGATGAAGAAGGAGCCAGAGTATCTATTAAAGATTCTGGAATAGGTATAAAATCTGAGGATATTGAAAAACTTTTCTCTGATGGCTTTTATACTACTGAAGGGACTTACTCCGAAAAAGGAACCGGTCTTGGATTAATGCTTTGTAAGGATTTTATAACAAGAAATAATGGTGAGATTTGGGTTGAAAGTAACTATGGAAAAGGAAGTACATTCCATTTCACTATTCCACATCCATAAAATCTGTACTTAACCGATTGCTTTTCCAAAATTCACTTTTCAAAAAATCAGGTTTTACATTCCTGTTTTTAATTTCTGAGAGTTCTACAAATTCTATTTCTTTTAGGAGTTGGAAGTTTGAATCATTTTCCGGATCAAAACCTAGTTTCATTTCCCCTTTAATCGCTTCAACCCAAAAGAAAAACTCAATTGCATGAAAAGGGTGTTCAATAAGTTCGTTAATGTGTGCAAGCTTCCTAACAGTAATACTCATCGATGTTTCTTCTGCATACTCTCTTTGAAGTGCTTTATGCATTGATTCTCCAAATTCTACTCCACCACCAGGTGGTGTCCAAATATCTTGGTTTGAAATTGGAGATTTGAGTTTGACTAATAACAGCTTGCCATCTTTAATCAGCAACCCAGCTACTCTAATTCGTAACTTGCCAGAGTAAATAGAATCACTCACTTTTCTACCGCTTCTTTACTCTCCTTTTTTGGAGTAAAACCAGTCCCTGTTTTTGCATATTTGAGACTAGCTTTTACAAAATCTACAAATAATGGCTGTGGATTATTGACCGTACTTCTTAATTCTGGATGAAACTGTACCCCAACAAACCAAGGGTGTTCTGGAATTTCAACAATTTCAACTAAGTCTCTTTCAGGGTTCATCCCCGATAGTTGCATACCATTTTCAGTTAATTTATACCGAAGGTTATTATTTACTTCATAACGATGGCGATGCCGTTCATCTACAAGCTCTGTACCATATGCGAGATGCGCTTTAGTGCCTTTCTCTAGCTTGCAACTATACTTTCCTAACCTCATAGTTCCACCCATATTTTCGATATCTTTTTGATCATGCATGATATCGATAATCGGATACTCAGTATCTTGGTCGAATTCGGAACTGTTCGCATCTTTCCAGCCACATACATTTCGTGCATATTCAATTACTGCACATTGCATTCCCAAACAAATCCCGAAAAAAGGAATATTTTTTGTCCGAGCAAATTTTACAGCCGAAAGTTTGCCCTCTATTCCTCTTCCACCAAATCCTGGAGCAACTAAAATGCCAGAAACTCCTTTAAGTTTTTTTGCGACGTTCTTTTCTGTAAGATTGTCTGACTGAACCCACTTTATCTTAACCTTACAATCGTTAACTGCACCAGCATGTATAAATGCCTCTACAATTGATTTATATGAATCGTGATGTTCTACATATTTACCAACCAATGCTATTTCAATAGAACCAGAAGGATTACAAACCGCCTCAACGAAACCTATCCAATTTTCAAGATTAGGTTCTTTCGTTTCCAGTTTTAATTTTTCGATCACTCGCTCGTCTAACTTTTGCTCTTGCATTAAAAGCGGAACTTCATAAATACTTCGCGCATCAATCGACTCTATCACATCTTCTAAATCAACATTACAAAAACGCGCTACTTTATTTCTGATAGATTCATCAAGATGATGCTCGGTTCTACAAACCAAAATATCGGGTTGAAGACCGCTTTCAGAAAGTGTTTTAACAGAATGCTGAGTGGGTTTTGTTTTTAGTTCTCCGGCGGCGGCTAAATATGGAACTAACGTTAAGTGTATGGAAAGGGTGTTTGAACGACCTACATTATACCTTAACTGCCTAACTGCTTCTATATATGGAAGGCTTTCGATATCACCAACTGTGCCACCAATTTCGATGATTACTATATCATAATCTCCGGATTGACCCAATTTTAAAACGTGTGATTGGATTTCATCTGTTATATGAGGGATTACTTGAACTGTTTTACCTAGATAAGCTCCCTGTCGCTCTTTCATTATAACGTCGTAGTAAATACGCCCGGTTGTAACATTATTTGTTTGCGAAGTCTTTATATCCAGAAAACGCTCATAATGTCCTAAATCCAAATCTGTTTCAGCACCATCATCTGTAACATAAACCTCTCCATGTTCATAGGGGTTCATAGTGCCAGGATCTACATTTATATAAGGATCGAGCTTTTGGACCGTTACTTTTAAACCTCGGGCAACCAAAAGTCGACCCAAAGATGCACAGATGATTCCTTTTCCTAGAGAAGATGTTACCCCACCGGTAACAAAAATATACTTAGTAGACATTTGGAAGTGAGTGAAGTTGATGGATGGAAAAGATAGCACACTCACTCCCCTTCTTCAATTTAATAAGCCGAAAAAACCGATTATTTACTCACAAGTTTTCCACAACTTTTTTAAGTAGATCTGGTTTATCGGAAAAAATACCACTTGCTCCTTTTTCTATAATCGTTTTCATGAGTTTTTCATCGTTAACTGTATAAATAAAAAAGGGAATGTTGTTAGTCTTTAAATCTTCGATCCATTCATCACTAAGTTGTCTATGGCTGCAATTAAAAGCATTTACCTTATACTTGGTAACCAGCTCAGAAGGTTTCATGTCTCCTGATTGACTTTTTTCATACAAGATTGCTTTAGACATTTCAGGAGCTAATTTTTCTAAATGCTCCATTACCCGATAGTCGAAGCTTGAAAAAATAACCTGATCTCCAACTCCTGCTTTCTCCACTATTTGCAAAGCCTTTTCAATAATTCCATCCTTTAATTCATCAGTTACTGCTTCTGTTTTAATCTCAATATTAACAGATATTTTATCCTTTGTGTAAGCAAGAACTTCTGAGAGAGTGGGGAATGGCTCTCCTGAATATTTATCACTAAACCAGCTTCCGGTTTCCAAGTTTTTCAATTCTCTGAGAGTATAGTTACTTACTAGTCCTTTTCCATTAGTTGTTCGATCTACGGTTTCATCATGTACAACAACTGGAACCCCATCTTTTGATAATGATACATCGAGTTCAATCATCTCTGCTTTCATTTCTATGGCAAGTTTAAAGGCAGAATGTGTGTTTTCTGGGGCATAAAAGCTTGCCCCACGATGAGCAATTACTATAAATCCATCTTCATTGTTAGTAGGTATATCTGGAAGAGAATTTGTTTGTGCCATGAGCAGAGAAGAATGAAGAAGCAGACTTAGAAGAAAGAAAATTTGTTTCATTACAACTCTTTTAAAAATGTGGTTACAATAAACAATTTTCCCATTACTGAATCAGATAATTTTTCAGTTTTTAATTATTCATAACATTTTAAAGATTTTTATCTATATCTATTAAAAATGATATGTTATTAATTTCTTTATTCTTTAGTTCTGGGAATTAATAACCTTTTTGATTGCTCTGTTTAAAAGAGAGTCGAACGAATCTGTGTGAGTGAGAATGTAATACACAAAATAAAGTCCTATAACAGTTGTAATGCTTCCAACTGCTGTCATAATGGTTGCAATCCAATCGGGTTGAATAATATTGAGAACTGAAAGCGCTACCACGCTAAGGCCTAAAAAAATCTGTGATAATGCTGATAACAAATGTAATCCATTAATTGAATGGACTCTATCAAAAAAAACAGAAAAACTACTAAGGTTTCGGGTAGGTTTATCTACCCGAATTGAGTTCTCTTGAACTAAAGAATTTTTTTCTTTGGGTTCCTCGTACATGTCCTTACTTTTTAACTAACTGCGACTATTACTTTATAATAATAAAAAGTGCATTTCATTTAAAATTAATTATGAACAAATCTGAAAACTTTTACATCTATGGGAAAAAACCTATAGAAGAAGCATTGACAGAAAGAGTCAAACAAGTTGATAAAATTTTTGTTAAGAATTCGATAAGTCAAAATTCTTATAAAAATATATATGAAACTGCATCAAAGAACCATATACCATTGGTAAATGTTCCAGAGGCTAAGCTTCTCAACTTAGTAGGAAGAGTTAATCATCAGGGATTTGTTGCATTGATAAGTGAAATCGAGTATTCAAATTTCTTTGATTGGATTGAAACTCAAAATCTATCTACAAATCCAGCAGTACTTTTATTAGATGGAATAGAAGATCCTCACAATTTGGGAGCAATTCTGAGAACAGCAGCAGCAGCAGGTATTGCAGCGGTAATTGTCCCTACTCAAAATCAATCTCCTATAACTGCAACCGTTTTTAAAACCTCAGCAGGTACAGCAGGTAAAATTCCAATTATCAGGGTTCATGATACTAACCAAGGTTTTAAGGATTTAAAACTGGCGGGCTTCAAAATTTTAGGTTTGGATGCGTCCGCTAACAATGAAATATGGGAAATGTCTTTTAAAACTCCAGTAGCTTTTTTAATTGGAAATGAAGGTCGAGGAGTATCAAAAAGCATGCTCAAAGGATGTGATGAGCTTATTAAGTTTCCTATGGAGAACAATGTTGAATCTCTAAATGCCTCGGTAAGTGCCGCTTTGGTTAGCTATGAATGGAAGCGACAGCAATCAATCATATAAAAAATATTTTTTCCTTTTCTTGGTGAATTCTTCAAATGATTCTCCCCAGTTTTGTAAAGAATTTGGATTAATAATTTTCTTTGTGCCAGCAAGTAAATGAAGATATTCTTTATACTCTGCTCCCTCAGATTGGTCCATCAGGTAATGCATTAATTCCACCCCAAATGAAACTGGATCATCATATTCTGGAGTGGTTTTAATACTAACCCCAAAAGCACTTTTACCTTCAAATTTTGGGTTTAATGACTTTCCTTGAATTGACTTTGGAATAAACGTAACCGTATCAAGTTCTACTTTATAGTTTTTTGAAATTGATTCTAAGCGTATTGGTTCGATATTTGTTGAAGGGGACCCGATGGTAAGAAATGGGTCAGATGTCCCTCGCCCTTCTGAAAGTGTAGTACCTTCAAAAAAACACGTTCCCAAATACACAAAAGCATGCTCAAATGATGGAAGATTTGGTGATGGAGGAACCCATTCTAATCCTGTATCTGGCCATTTCATCGACCTATTCCAACCTTCCATTTTTATCACTCTAAAGTCGGGTTTAGTACCACCTTTCAACCATCCCTCATTAACTGCCATAATTGCTAATTCACCAAGAGTGAGACCATGGGCAATTGGAATCGGGTATGCTCCAACAAAAGATTCGAATTCCTTTTCAAGAATCCACCCGGCTACATACTCGCCCCCAGCAGGGTTTGGGCGATCAAGAATCCAGACTTCTTTATTAAACTCGTTACCTGCTTCTAGAATATACTTCATCGTAGTGTTGTAAGTATAAAATCGGGCACCTACATCTTGCATATCAAAAATCAATATATCTATTGACTCCATCATTTCTTGAGTTGGACGCTTATTTGAACCATAAAGAGAAAAAACATGCACACCTGTTTGCACATCTATTCCATCTTCAATAATTTCTCCGGCGCCACTTTCTCCACGGTATCCATGCTCAGGTGCAAAAATGGAAGTAACATGTACACCTGAAGATATCAATGTATCTAACACAAGTGTATTACCAACTCTTGCAGTGTGATTAACTACCAATCCAACTCTTTTTCCAGCAAGATCAGGCAAGTAGTTTTCAATTAGTACTTCAGCTCCTGTTTTTACGATTGAAATAGATTCATTTTGCTGGGTGTTGCATGTCAGAATGAGTACAAGGAATGGAATTAATAGAAAAACTTGATTCGATTTCATGTCGTAAGGTACGAGGTGGCTGAGATAAACAAAAAAGCCTCGAATAATCGAGGCTTTTTATTCAATATAATAAGCAGTTACGCTACATTTGCTACTACGTCTGATTCCGCAAAAAAATAAGCGGCTTCAATTTTACCATTTTCTACTGAATCTGATCCGTGAATAATATTTTCGCCTAGGCTATCAGCGAATTCAGCACGAATTGTTCCAGCCTCTGCTTCCGCGGGATTTGTAGCTCCAATGAAGGTTCTGAAATCCGCTACGGCATTTTCTTTTTCTAAAATCATTGGAACACACGCTCCACTACTCATAAATTCACATAGCTCTCCATAAAAAGGACGTTCTTTATGAACTGCGTAAAAGCCACCTGCGGTGTCAGAGGTTAGTCGGGTTAATTTCATTGCAAGAATAGTAAAACCAGCGTCCTGAATTCTTTTTGTTACTTCTCCAATTAGTTCTTTTCGAACACAATCGGGCTTGAGAATAGTTAATGTTCTTTCTATTGCCATTGTTTAGTTTTATTAAAATTTTGTAACAAGCATTTAAAGAGACACTCTTAAAAATGCTTTTTAAAAGATACGGTTTGATGAAACAACTATCGAGTTAAGTACTAAGCATATTTTGATTCAAAAAGGACAACAACATTTTTTCAACTGGACGATCCAGCTTAAAGCAAAGCCAGAGCAGCTTTGGCCTTTGCTTTCTGACGTGAATGCCATTTTTAGGTTGATGGGATTTGCTTCAGTAAAGAAAACTCAGTTGTCACGTTCTACCCCAAAAGGGTTTTTAGGAATTACCAATGCAAGACTAAGCTCCTATATGCATTGGGAACAAGAACCTTATATTTGGGAAAAACCATTTCGTTTTGGAACTATTAGGCATTATAAGACTGGAATATTCAAAAAAATCAGATATCTAATAGATCTTGTTCCAAATGAAAAAGGTACTGAAGTACGCACCCGATTTTGGATTACTCCTCATAAACCTACTGTTTTTTCTTTTTTAAAATTCAGTTTCGAACGATTTTTAAAGCGACGCTACTTACAAATTCTTAAACGGTTTGATACTTGTGCGTTTAAAGAAATTCTGCCTTATGAACAAAATGGCCAAAAGAATCTTGTACGAGGGGCTGAATCAAAAATCCGATCTATTTCTGCTGTATTAATTAAAGAAACCAGACGTAAACGAATTATTGATCATCTTATCGAATATCTTCGAAAAGCAGATGATGAAGACTTAATTCGCATTCATCCTTTTATGCTTGCTAAGTATTGGGGAGAGAAGAAATACTCCGTTTTAAATGTGTTTTTACATGCGGCAAAGCTAAATCTCTTAGATTTCTCATGGGATGTTTGTTGCCCTAATTGTAAAAGTCCAAGAAGTACATTTCGAAAACTTAAAGAAAGTCGAGCAAATTTATATTGTGAGGAATGTGATCTCGACTATGATTTGGACTTTAATACCAATACCCATTTAGTTTTTACTCCTCACCCCTTAATTCGAAAAATATCAGATCGAAAATTTTCTTTGGGAGAACCTCAATCAACCCCCCATAAAGTTTCTCAACATTTCTTAAATATTGGAGAATCTGCCTATCTAAAAGTTAAGCTAGAGGAAGGTACTTACATTTTTAGAAGCCATATGCATAGTGGAGAATTAATATTACACGTGCGCGAAGATGGCTTAGATACTATTTCCCTTGTTATGACCGACAAGGATTTTAATAGCCAAGAAGTTATAGTTTCTGCAAAGCCTAACCTTACTTTTGTGAATAATTCATCAAAAAAAGTAGTCTGTTTTTTAGAAAAGAAAGATTGGAAGGAAGATGCCACTTATGCAAGTGAAGTTAGTTCTGCTCATGACTTCAGATCACTTTTTTCGAGAGAAGCTCTTAAAGAAGGCACAAGTGTAAAAGCCTCTGGCGTTACGATGTTGTTTACCGATATCATGAACTCAACCGAGTTTTATCAACAAGAGGGAGACGATATGGCAATAGGTAGAGTTATGAATCATTTTAAAATTATCCAATCCATTGTTGCTGAAGAACGAGGCGGAATCGTAAAAACAATCGGGGATTCTGTAATGGCTGTTTTCAGAGAACCTGTTTCTGCATTAAAAGCTGTTGAACGTATACAACAAATTTTCTCGGGTTCTTCTACATTAGGCGATTCTTTTAAATTAAAAGCAGGAATACATTATGGCGATTGTATGGCTGTTAATTTAAACGGCAGAACAGACTACTTTGGAACAACCGTAAATATTGCTGCGCGCCTTGTTGATGCTGCAAAAGAGAAAGAAGTGATTATTTCCGAAGAGTGTTTCAATCATCCAGATGTTAAACTTTACCTCAATAGAAAGGAAAAGACACTTTTCATCAAAGAAAACCTGATTGAACTAAAAGGTTTTGAGGATAAAGAATTTAAAGTTAAACAACTTCGCTTGGAACGCCCTTCTCTACGATTAGTAGTTTAAATTTATACTGTTTTAATATTCAGTTTATTGTAGGTTTGTATTCTCATTTACTTACAATCAATATGCTATGAATAAAAAAAACACTCATCATCCATCCATCGCTGATTCTGTATCAGCTATGCGCCCAAAAAAGAATATTGCCTTAATTGCTCATGACCATCGCAAGCTGGATATTTTAGATTGGGCAGAATATAATCGGGATCATCTATCTCAGCATAATCTCTTTGGAACCGGAACAACCGGCTCATTAGTAGCTGAAAGACTTAAACTTCCTGTATTCACTTTTAAAAGTGGTCCTCTTGGGGGTGATCTTCAAATTGGCTCAGCCATTATTAATAATGAAATCGATATCATGATTTTCTTTTGGGATCCGCTTCAGGCGCAACCCCACGACGTAGATGTAAAAGCGTTGCTCAGAATTAGTGTAGTGTATAATATTCCATTAGCATGTAATCGCTCATCTGCCGATTTTTTAATTTCATCGCCGCTAATGGAAACTTCTTACGAACGTTTTATTGTGGATTACAGCCAAAGATTCAAAAAGGATTTAAGTGCCTAATTCACTCGCAAAAGAAAAAAGTCCTTATTTGCTTCAACATAAGGATAATCCCGTAGACTGGTATCCTTGGGGGGATGAAGCTTTTGAAAAAGCAAGATCTGAAAATAAGCCTGTTTTTCTTTCTATTGGATACGCTACTTGTCATTGGTGCCATGTAATGGCTCATGAAAGTTTTGAAGACGAACAGATCGCAGGCTTGCTTAATAATGCTTTCATCAATGTAAAAGTAGACCGGGAAGAAAGACCTGATATCGATAGTATGTATATGACGGTTTGCCAAATGTTAAACGGACAAGGTGGCTGGCCTTTAACCATTATTCTTACCCCAGATAAGGAACCGTTCTTTGCGGCCACTTACATCCCAAAAGAAGCAAGATATGGTCGGATTGGATTACGGCAACTTATTCCTGGAATTAAAGGAATGTGGGGCCATGAACCCGAAAAAATCCAAAAAGCCGTTGAAAGTATTAAAGAGGGATTCGGAAAATCTCAGCAATTTGAATCCGGTGATTTTCCGGGAACCGAAGCTATTGACTACGCTGCTGAACAATTCGCAATGCGTTTTGATGAAAGATTCGGAGGCTTTGGTTCGGCTCCTAAATTTCCCTCTCCACACAATTTGATGTTCCTGCTTAGGCACTGGAAACAAACCGGCGAGCAACGGTTTTTAGATTCTGTAATTGAAACGTTAACAGCGATGAGGCTGGGTGGAATCTGGGATCATATTGGCTTTGGTTTTCATCGTTACTCAACTGATCGGGAATGGCTACTCCCTCATTTTGAGAAAATGTTGTACGATCAGGCTTTACTGATGATGGCGTATACTGAGGCATGGCAAATCACCAAAAACCCACTTTTTAAAAATACGGTATTTGAAATCGCTGAATATGTTTCAAGAGAACTCACCAGTGAAGAAGGGATTTTTTACTCAGCCGAGGATGCAGACAGCGAGGGTGAAGAAGGTAAATTTTATGTCTGGGACTTCACAGAGATTGATTCGTTGTTGGATGAAGGTGAGGTCTCATTCTTCAAAACACATTTTAATTTAAAAGAAGAAGGGAATTTTGAAGATGAAGCAAGCAAGCAGTTAACCGGCCAGAACATCCCTCACATCAGTAATGAACTATCGGAAAAAGAATCAGAGCAGTGGGCTCAAATCAGAGCAAAGCTTTTCGAAAATCGGGAGCATCGAATCCGTCCTCAGCTCGATGATAAATCCCTGACCGACTGGAATGCTTTAATGATAGCAGCACTGGCAAAAGCAGGCGCGGTTTTTCAGGAACAAAGGTTCATTGAACAAGCAGAATCAGCGTTTGCTTTTATTGAGGAACACCTGACGAATGGGGGACAGCTTTTCCATCGATATAAAGAAGGAGAAGTAGCAATTGAAGCTTTCGCAGACGATTACGCTTTTCTTGCCTGGGCAGGAATTGAATTGTATGAGACCACATTCGAGCCAAAATATTTGAAAAGTGCTCTTCAATATAGCCAGCAACTGCTCAATGTATTTTGGGATGAGGAAAACGGCGGTTTCTTCTTTAGTGTGAATGACGCGGATCAACCTCTGGGGAGGCAAAAACAGATTTACGATGGAGCTGTCCCTTCTTCTAATTCTGTTGCTTTTATGAACCTGATCCGGCTTGGGCGATTTACCGGAAATACGGAACTAGAAGAAAAAGCCGACCAAATTGGTAAATGCTTTTCATCAGACTTAATCCGATCTGGCTCCAGCAGTACAATGAGTATGATGGCTCTTCAGTTTTTATTTAATGATTCGAAAGAGGTAATTATAGCTGAAGGCAGCAATGAGCCTTCTGAGTTTGTCAGGCACTTTCAAACGATTTTTGACCCTTTTAAAATTCTGCTTCTTAATCCGATTGAAAGAGATTCTGTGCTGTTGGAGCTGGCCCCTTATTTGGAAAATCAACCTCCTATAAACGAAAAAACAACGCTTTATATTTGTCGGAATTATTCTTGCGAAAAACCCGTATTTGATATTTCTGACATATAAAGTCGATACTGCTTTGGTTTGTTACTTACTTTTTAGCGGTTACATTCCAATCCAACAGATCTGATCTTTCGTACTTAACAACGAACCTAAAAAGTATATGCTGTTTTTTATTCTATCAACAATCGGGAAGTTTCTCACTCAGAATAATTCCCGTGATCGAGACCTGATGCGTCGTATTGTATCCAAAGAACCGGAAGCTCTTAGTGAGTTATACGATTATTATAACCGCTTGCTGTTCGGGCTTCTGAAATCTATCCTTAAAAAAAAAGAGGAAGCGGAAGATATACTTCAGGAAGTTTTTACGACCATTTGGGAAAAAGCCGATCAATTTGATACAGAACGAGGAACAGCTTATACCTGGATTGTTTCATTAACCAGAAATAAAGCCATCGACCGACTGAGGTCTAAAGTGTATAAAGAGCAGAAAAAGCAATCTACAAGTTTAAATGATGATGATGTATTTCACCCATTATACTCAGACGAAAATAACCCTCTCGAAAATACCATACTTTCAGACCGGGCGAAACGAGTTTACGATGCACTTCAAAAGCTTTCAGAAAAGCAACGGAATGTTATTCAAGTGGCGTATTTCGATGGGCTGAGTCAATCTGAAATCTCAGATGAGTACAATATTCCTTTGGGTACTGTTAAAACACGAATGCGAGATGGCATGATAAAATTAAGAGAGCTTTTAGCTCAGGAGATGGTTTAATGGAAAACAATGAGAACGAACAAAATTTTGAAGAACTGTGTGCAGCCTATGTACTTGGCTCGCTTTCTAAAGAAGAAAATGAGTCTTTTAAACGACTCTTAGAGAATGCTGATTCCGAACAACAACAATTGTTTGAAGATATGGAAGCCATTGCTTCTGAAATGGCATTGTTATATCCAGAGGTAGAACCTACCGCATCCATTAAAAAACAGCTTATCGAGATGGCTTGGGCATCAGTTAATGCAAAAAATGGGGGAAATTTTCATTATTTATCCCGGTTTAAATATGCTGTTGCAGCATCGGTTGTATTTATGATTGTATCGATAGGTTTGCTTATTCAAACTCAGAATTTAAATCAAGATTTATCAACCCAAGTAGCTTTAGTAACTGAAAAACAATCTATTATTGAGGCTCTTGAATCTGAAGTTATGCAAAAAGAAGAGCTACTCACTATACTTGAAGCTAGAGATGTCGATCTTATTTTGATGGATGGTTTAGAGGTAAATCCTAACGGGTATGGAAAAGTTGTTTGGGATAAAGATAATGGGCAGGCATTACTTCAGGTTGCTAATATTCCCCAAGTACCTACAGCAAAAGAATATCAGCTATGGTTTGTGGTAAACAATCAACCAATAAGTGCCGGAGTGTTTGCTGTAAATGATCCCAATCGAGATAATTTCTTTAAAATATCCGAATTTCAGCAAGATGGATCTGGAGCATTCGCAATTACTTTAGAGCCTGAAGGGGGTTCACCCCAACCAACTGGAGATATGTATCTTTTGGGTAATATGTAGATTTTAATTTTCATTTATTTTTGAAAAAGCTCTTTTCAGGAACGAAACGAGCTTTTTTTATTTTTTTAAACCAATCCGACTATTCATTCCTTGCGTAATAACGTGTAGAAATACCTTACAGGGTTTAATATTAATTAATCAAGAAAACATGAAATCATATAAAAAGATACAAACGTTTATTTTATCGTTGTGTTTGATGATTTTGGGAATCACTCCCTTATCACATGCACAATCTACATTTGAAGCAATCCTTAGTGGTAGCAATGAAGCTCCACCAATTACAACCACTGCGAATGGTTCAATCTCAGCAACTTTAAATGGATCTGAACTTGTAGTTGAAGGATCTTTCGAAGGACTTACTGGCGATTACGCCGCTTCTCACGTTCATAGTGCAATGGCTGGAACTTCTGGGGGAGTTGTAGTAGCATTAAGTCCTACTGTTGATTCGGATAACCGTGGTGGTACTTTTGAAGGTGCTAATAATACTTTTACACTTACTGCAGAACAAGTTGCTACTCTTGAAGCACAAGGAATGTATATAAACATACACTCTTCAACTTTTGGATCTGGTGAGCTAAGAGGACAAATTGTGCCTGAAGCTGATACACACTTTCGAGCTAACTTTTCTGGTGCATTTGAATTTCCAGTTGCTAAAACAATGGCAAGTGGTGGCGCTGTGCTCCAACTAAAAGGCGATTCATTAATTATTTCTGGCTCATTTAATAATTTAACGGATGAGTTTGATGTTGCCGTAGCTGGCGGTTCTCATTTACATATTGGTCCTGCTGGCAGAACCGGTGGAATTGCAATTGAACTTGTACCAACACTTGAATCAGACAATTTATCTGGTGTGTACCACGCATCTGAAAATCGTTTCGAACTTACTGCAGAACAAAAAACTGCATTGTTGAACAGAGAT
Organism: Balneolaceae bacterium; assembly: GCA_040222455.1. GTDB lineage: Bacteria > Bacteroidota > Rhodothermia > Balneolales > Balneolaceae > RHLJ01. The sequence continues at coordinate 142,548 of JAVKDD010000025.1, forward strand.
TTTTATTTCAATTTACATACAAAAGCTTTTCCAGCAGGCGAACTTAGAGGACAAGTTGTACCTCAATCAACAGCAACCTTTTTTGCTCGACTATCTGGAACGGCGGAAGTTCCATCTATCGAAACTTCTGCAATTGGAGCAATTGTACTAGAGCTTCACAGAGATACTCTTGTAGTTACTGGTTCTTTTGGAAACTTAAGTGGTTCATTTGATGCAACTATAGCGGGTGGATCTCACCTTCATATTGGGCATGCTGGTGAAAATGGCGGTATCGCCGTTCAACTTGACGCCGAAGTTGGAATTGACCTTTCAGGTGGAGTATACCTTCCTGAAGAAAATAAATATGTACTTACTCCAGAACAAATTGAAGCACTTCTAAACCGTGAGATGTATTTAAATATTCATACTCTGGCTTTTGCAAGTGGGGAATTAAGAGGACAAGTTCTTGGTGAAGCAGCCGCATATTTCAGAACTAATTTATCTGGAATACATGAGGTACAACCTATAATAACACCTGCTTTTGGAGCGATTAATATTGAGCTAAGTAGTAATAATAATGCGATTGTAACTGGTGGTTTTTCTGGACTAACTGGTAATTTTGATGCAACTATTGCTGGTGGTGCGCATTTACACGCAGGATCGGTAACTAGTAATGGTAGTATTGCTGCAAATCTATTCACAACAGTTGATCAAGATACAGCTGGTTTTTATGAAGCAAATATGAACACAATATCACTTACTTCAGAGCAAGCTGCTACATTGATGGCAGAAGGTATGTATGCGAATATTCATACTACATCTTATGCTTCTGGTGAATTAAGAGGTCAGTTATTATTCGGTAATAATACATTCCCAAACCCAGCAGAACTAACAGCACCAGCTAATGATGCTTCTTTAACCCTAGCAGGAGATGCAAGTATTCTTTTTGAGGCAACATGGGATGAAGGCTCAGACATAGATAATAATGAAGTCACATATATCTGGCAGTTATCAAGAGATGTTGCGTTTACCGATTTATTGGTGAATACCAACGTTGGTTTGGAGACTTCGTTTTCTGCCGACTTTGGAACTTTGGCCACAATTTTTGATGAGGCTGGAATTGAAGTAGAAACTACCGCAAATCTTTACCATAGAGTAATTACAAGTGATGGTAGTAATGAAAAAGCAAGTGAGCCAAGAACCGCTAATATAGAACGCGGGCAGGTAACGCCTAATGAAGAAGAATTCGATACCCAGCCATTAACATTTGGATTAGATCAAAATTATCCAAATCCGTTTAACCCTTCAACAAGTATTTCATTCACATTAAGTGAAACAGGAAATGCTAGTTTGAAAATATATAATATGCTGGGACAAGAAATAGCCACTTTGACAAATTCACGCCTTACTGCGGGTTCTTATACCTTTAGTTTTGATGCTAGTCAACTTTCATCTGGTATGTATATCTATCAATTAAGAGCGGAAAACCAAACAGTAACAAAGAGAATGACACTTATTAAATAACTCATTCGTTGAAAAATTTAAAGGCTGTTCCACATTTGAAGAACAGCCTTTTTTATAAAAATCAATCCATCTAATTCATTACATCGTACTAACTTATATAGATAATTCATATCTATATAAGTTAGTTAAGTGAAAGAGACCAAGAGCTGCTCCTGATTAAGAGCAGCTCTTTTTATTAAAACTCTGTACAAAAAAAGGCGCTTTTGAGAAAGCGCCTTTAAAATTTTTACTATCTAAACTATAAATCAGTTTCCCATCATCATGCTAAATATCATTTCCTGAAGACCTATCAAATTTACTCCAGAAGGAATTTCAACCATAGCTTTAGCGATGCTTGATTTATTAACATTGGTAACTTCCATAACCGTTTTTGTAGATCCATTTTCATGTACCTGAACCAACATTGGGAAGTTTTTAGATTTAAACTCTTGAGTTAATCTAGATGAAGAGTTTCTCATATTATCTGGTACATTTTTCCAAGGCTCGGCTAGCATTCCCCAATTGATATCAATACCAGATGTTAACCAAATAGAAAGTGAACTTTCGTTTTCATTACTTTCAATTAAAAGCTCGGTACACTCGTAACCTTGAATATTTCGAGTTTTGTTGGTGTAATTAAATTCGGTGTCTGAGTCAATACTAGCACCTTCTTCTTCATCTCCCCCCATCATTCCTGCCATTTGAAAAAAGCCTTCTAATTCTTCTTTAGTAAACTGAAGTGCTTTATTCTCACCCATCATCACTATAAAATCTTTTTTATCGTTTCTAATGAGTAATCCTGATGCATCAATGCCGTCCATCACACTCATAGATTGATCCCCTTTCAAGATAATTCTACTGGATGTAGTATATAGGTTAAGTTCGCTCGTTTGGGAAACCCCGTTATTCTCCCCATACGTTTTCATGGTTATTTGTCCCTCAAATTGAGCATAAATTGAAGTAGGAGTAGCTATTAAGGCTACTAAAATTAAACTGAATAGTATCTTTTTCATATTCATAAATCTCTAGTTTTGTTTATAAACTTCGGAAAGTAAACGAGTAAATGATAGTGTTGTTACATGAATTTAGTCAAGTATTAAATCATCTAATCCAACATTCACTTTTTTGATCCAACCCCCAGCAACAACATCATCTCCTTCGTAACAAACAACTGCCTGGCCGGGAGTAATTGCTTCACGTCCGGTTGGAAAGTGAACTCGAATTTCGTCATCACCCGTTTGAGTTATGGTTCCATGTGCACCGTCATCATTGTAGCGAATCGCCCCAATTATATCCATTTCCTCTTCTGGGATTTTATCGTACTTAATGAGATTTACTTCTTTAGCGATCAATGTTGAACTAATTAGATCTTTCTTTTCACCAATAGTAATAGTATTTGAGAATGGATTAATTTCAGTTACATAAACTGGTTTTCCCATTGGCAAATTTAATCCTCGGCGTTGACCAATGGTATAAAACGGATATCCTTCATGTTCACCTAGAATATTCCCGTCTTTATCAACGAATTTACCCCCACTTACTTTTTCTTTAAGTCCTGGAACCTTGTCTTTTAGAAATCTTCGGTAATCATCATCAGGCACAAAACAGATTTCATAAGAATCGGGCTTATTCGCCACATTTAATAATCCATGATCTTCTGCAATTTGGCGAATTTCTGTTTTTGGATATTCTCCCAGTGGGAAAATAGTACGAGCTAAATGTTTTTGAGCAACGCCCCACAATGCATATGATTGATCTTTTTTGGGATCGTGACCACGTGAAATTACATGTCGTCCATTTTCCTCACGAACTTTCGCATAATGCCCTGTTGCGATGAAATCGCATCCTAAATTATCGGCTCTTTTAAGTAATGCTGCCCATTTGATATGGGTATTACACAACACACACGGATTTGGAGTACGACCTTCCAAATAATCGCCCACAAAACGATCGATGACCCAATCGCCAAACTCTTCTCTGATATCTACAATAAAGTGCTTAAAACCATGATTTACTGCGATATGGCGGGCATCATTCATGCTTTCTACCGTGCAACACCCAGTCTCTTTTCCATTATCTCCACCACTTCGGTGATAATCCCAGGTTTTCATCGTAATACCGATGACTTCATATCCTTGTTCTCTGAGCATTACCGCTGCTACGGAGGAATCTACACCTCCGCTCATTGCTACTAATACTCGTCCTTTTTTACTCATGGTTTTGTTAGCTTCGTCTGCTTTGTATTTACGATTGAATCTACGAGACATTGAATAAATGAGAAATCTATTGAAAGACTCGTTACCAGATAGATTTTTAGATTTCTCTCATTGTTCGAAATAACAGAGATTTTTTATCATTTTAAATCAATCACAAAGATAAGGCTTTTTTTATAGAAGGACGATGTTGGTTAATCATTAATAGTGATTGCGTGGATAGAAAATTGCCTTATTGTAAAAGTTTTAATTCTGTTACTTTTGATGCCCAATGTTAGGCTAGACTTTCTGTCGACTGTAAATCAGTTTAAACAATCTTATAATACCATGAATCTTTTTATCAATATTACTTAAATCCCTATGAAATCTATTCTCCCTGTTCTGTTTATCATCTTTTTTACAATAGATCTTAATGCTCAAGAAGCTCAATTCCCAATCATTAAAAACTTTGGAGGGATTTATGAAATTGAAAATGCTATTAACCCTGATCCAAGTTTGGAATATAAAATTGCAATCGATTTAAAAACACTTCAACGAGATAAAGAAAGTATCAATCCTGGATTAAACAATGTAGCACGAATGATAAACCTGCATGGACTTGGGGGAGTAAAACCAGCGAATTTAAAGGTAACGGCAGTTATTCACGGGGGAGCAACCGATATTGTATTAGATAATAAGGCTTACCAGCAACGCTATGAATTGGATAATCCGAATCTGGAATTAATTGACGCGCTAAAATCCTCAGGAGTGGAATTCTATGTTTGTGGACAATCGCTCTTATCCAGAGAATATTCTAGAGAAAGTGTAAATAATGAAATTAATGTAGGCTTATCGATGCTTACCGTATTTACTACTCATTTGCATAAAGGCTATATACCGTTGGTTTTTGATTAGAAAAGCAGTTTATAAATGACTTTTGAATAGTTTTACTTCAAACGTGTACTAAACCATATATAAATATGGCTTCCAAGGATCCTGAACATTACCATTATAATCTCGAAAAAAAGTAATTGGAATAGGTCGGTAAGGTTTTGATAACAAAGACATATTTGCTTCTTTAGGAGTCAAACTCCCCTTCTTAACGTTACACTTTTCACAAGCCGTAGTTAGATTCTCCCAAGTATCACCGCCACCTCTGCTTTTTGGAAGAATATGATCGATGGTAAGTTTCGACTTCTTGCTACAATACTGACAGGTAAAACTATCGCGTCTCATAATATTTCGTCTAGAAAGCACCACTTTTGTATATGGAATTCGAATGTAACTTCTCAGCCTTATTACGGATGGGTACTGATATGCATCTCTTGGCGTTCTTAATTCTTTTTCTGGGTCGTCGTGTAACAGTTCAGCTTTCTCCAAAAAAAGTAATTTCATAGAGCGTTGTACCGAGCAAATGCTCAACGGTTGGTAATCTTGATTGAGGACCAGTACGTTAGCGTTCATGTAGCAATCTCATTTTTGATTCTTTCTTGTCTGTAGAATTATTCTTTCTTGGAGAACGCAGAATAACAATAATAAAAAAGGCGTACTCGCTTTTCGCAAGTACGCCTTAGTATGAAGTATTTTGTCTTCAATTTCAATAGCCTAATATGCTTAATATCTCATTCCGAACCTCGGCGTTAATTGATATTGCGAGAAGAATGGATACCAATAACCCAAATAAAGCATAAGAGAGATCTTTAAATATCATTTTAAGCACCTTTGGCATTGGTCTTCCCAAATTTACATTATCCATTATGCTCATTCCTAACTCTCGGCCTGCTAATAAACCTAAGAATACCCATGTTGTACTCATTGGAACAGTGCTAACTGTGAGTTTATACGTTAATAGAATAGCGTAAATAAAATCAATAATAGTGGCTGATCTAATATCTGTTACTCTCGATTTTTCAGTAACAATCCTCTGAATTTTATCTCCACGTAAGTAGAATAAAAGTCCTAATCCAAAGAATATGAAAAGTGCAAAGCCAAGAAATTGCCCAATCGAAAGGGAACGAGGTAAATACACAGCTACATTTGCAGCATCTTGCATAACCCAAACCCCCCACAAAGTTCCTGATGTAATCCACTGAATGGGTAACCAAAATTTAGCGGGTTTACTTTTCGAAAATCTTTTTTCCAATGACTTTGTAACTACTAACCAGGTTATTAAACCAGCCGCTAACGCTAGCCCGTAGCCACTTAAGCTTTTACCAAGTACTGAAGCAATTGCCTCGGCATCTGTAGCAAAACAACTCAGTAACAAGAAAGTAGTTGATACCGGCATCCTCATTCGGGTAAGAATCAATAAGAAAATTGGGGCCGCTACCTGAAGAAAAGTAAAATTAGTTGGACTTTCGCTAAAGCCCTTAGAGGTAAGCCTTTGGTAGCTTACGTCACCGTCGAATATGATAAAACTAATGGTAACAACTACTAGAAATATACCCCCGATATATAACCACAAATGCCACCACTTCTTATCCATGTTGGATGCAAGAAAGGTTCCAATTGTTTGAATACTATCATTGGCTATTGCCGAATATCCTGCAAAAAAGAACCCTACCCACATAGCAATTTGTGCGTATGGAAACGCAACACCCGCCATAAAAAAGAAAATAGCTATTAGCCCTAAAAAGACTCTTTCTTGTTTAACAATAGTGTAAAAACTATTCGGGATAAGCCGTTCAATAGGGCTTATATCTACTTCACGATTTTTTTTACTCATTATCGATTTATGGTGTGCTTTTTGATCGTAGAATGGTACCCTTTTAATATTAATAAACTATTAAGTTAATGTGTCGAAGAGGTTAAGGAAACTATCCAGAATAATAACAGAGCTTTTCATTTGTAAATCTAAAACATGTGAGCAATTACTTAAGCATAGACTTAATCAAAAAAGGAATTTTTGGATTTCAGAAACTAATATCCGTTGTAAAAAGAAAAATGTGATTTGGGCCACTCAACTCTAAAAAATCATTAGTTCTGTGCTCCCCACCAAATTCTAAAACCAAATCATTATTCAATGTAATTCCATACCCTATAAATATGCGGTTATCTCCACTAAAATCATTCTCATCAAGAGAAAAAAGTACTTCATCTGAAGCTTTAAAATAATTTCCCGATTTATTTTTATGTGGAAACTTCATCGTTAATCTATAACGTCCTCTATTTGCAAAACCCTGGGTTCTCATTCTCTGTTCTAGCCTGATTCTATGGCTACTGTTAACGCCAAATACCGATCCCGACAAATCTAATTGCTCTGTTATACGATTCTCATGTAAGGGAGTGCTATTAAGTAATGAAGCTTGTCGATACAAATATCCACCTCCTATTTTTACCCCATTTTTCAATTTATAAGTAAAAAACAAAGAACTTTCAGCATGCTTTAATACATTAGTATTGTTGAAATTATTTAAGGAAGTAAATAATTCAGCTTTAAGTTTAAAAGATATTAAGTCTGTTTGATCCCAAGAATAGGTTACAGAAGGTCCCCAAATGCGCTCAGTGTTTTGAGAATTTACATCTTTAGCTAATACAAAAAAGAGCAGAGGAATTCCCAGATATCTTAATAGGTAAGATATTCGCTTAACGTTGTACGTTTCGACATCCATACTTCAGGTCTTTTAAATAAGTGCGAGGTGTTTAAAACTAAGTTTATGACTTAGTTTATGCTGATCTAGAATTTCCTATAAAATCGCAGGTTTTTTTGAATAAAAAAACTGTCTAATTAATTTGGGCACAAACCCTAACATATTTTTCGTCTGAGCAAAGTGAAAAAATCTCAGGCGTGTTCTTTAACACATTCTGTGTAAATCTATCTTGATTTAAATAAGTGAATTCCTTCTGAAAGCTTCAATTATAATTTAACAACATATTTCTTTTGTTCGTCCTTGAGAACTTGTTTCTGGAATCCAAAAAGTATAGTATATGAACCGAATATAAATGGGGATTAATACATGCATATAAGGAAGGAACTGATTTTAAAATCTGAGTATGAAGAAGTTGAAAAGGTGGAGTTTCTTCTCAACGATTTACAAACCGAGCTTGGGTTTGACGATGAATTTTATGCAAAGCTAATGCTCACCGTTTCTGAAGCTGCTACAAATGGAATTGTACATGGAAATCAACTCGATCCATCTAAAAAAGTTGTGGTCATCGCAGAAAGCGATGGCAAAATGCTAACCTTCACTTCTAAAGATGAAGGTGCCGGATTTAAACCTCAAGAAGTACCTGACCCACTTGCTGAAGAAAATCTTTTAAAACCTAGTGGTCGTGGCGTTTTCTTGATGAAAGAATATGCTGAAAAAGTTGAATACCAAGATGGTGGTACAACATTGGTACTAGGATTTAAATTACCTTAGTTTAATACCGAATTAAAGTATTCAGGTATTTGCGTTTTAAAAGTCATTCGCTCTTTAGAAACTGGATGATTTATAGAAAGTGAAGCCGCGTGCAGCATTAAACGTTTAATTCCTTTTTCTTTATTCCCATACATTTTATCTCCTACAACTGCATGTCCAGCTTCTGAAAAATGTACCCGAATTTGATTCTTTCGTCCAGTCAAAAGATTGATTTCCAATAAACTATAATTCTCAGATTCTTTTAGGACTTTGTATTCTGTTTTAGAGAGCTTTCCTGCCTCCGAATCTTCAACAGAATATACCCTGTGAATTGCATTCTCGGTGAGGTAAGAACTTATTATTCCCTCCTTTTTATCTAGCGAGCCTTTTACAACGGTATAATAGGTTTTAGTTGCTTCCTTCCAATTATCCTGAAGATACCGCTTCGATTGTTCGTTCTTCCCAAAAACCAAAATACCAGAGGTATCTTTATCTAATCGATGGACGATAAACACCCTGTGCCTAGATTTTGGATTCCCTTTTCTTACATAGTTATTCAATAAAGAAGTAACGGTATTATCAGATTCTTTATCATTTCCTACAGTTAACAATCCGTGTACTTTTTCAATAACTATAATATCATAGTCTTCATACAAAATAGTAATGCCTTTGGGATGGAATCTTTTAGGCGATCCTTTAAATTTTTTTCGCTGATCTTTCATTGTTCAGGGTATGGAATTTTGATATAGTAAATTTTACTGCTTTAAATAAAAAATTTTAGCATTAAAAAAGCCGATTCAAATTAATAAATCGGCTTTTAAATCCTTATCACTCAAATTTATTTATGCGATTTGAGCATCAAGTTGTTTTGTGAGATGAGTTTTTGGAACAGCACCAATAATCTGATCTACTACTTCACCATTCTTGAAAATTAACAGGGCTGGAATACTTCTGATTCCGTACTTGACAGAAACTTCAGGATTTACATCCACATTTACTTTTCCAATTTTAGCCTTCCCTGCATATTCGCCAGCCATTTCTTCTACTACTGGTCCTATCATTCGGCAAGGTCCACACCATTCTGCCCAAAAATCTACCAATACAGGATGTTCCGATTTCAATACTTCTTCTTCAAAATTGCTATCAGTAAACTCTACTGTGTTAGCCATGCTTTGTCACCTAATTATTTTCGTTAATGGATTTTTAATTTCTGTGTTTAATATCGGAATCTATTCGGTGCTTAGCACATTGTTTATTGTTATTAGCAATATTGTGTTCCTTTATCATCTAATAACCACTAAAACTCTACAACCTCCAAGATAAATCCGACTTTAGAATTGTATACTGCTAAGCTTGAAGGAATGAAATCGTAAAGAATAATTCACGAAATTTTTAGATGTAATGAAGACAAACCAGACTAGAATTCGTAGTCCGTGGGTTTTGCTACTTTTGTCCATACAAAAGTAGTTAGATAGTGATCAAAGCTTAGAGATTAATTCATAATATTCTGAAATGATACTGAATCAAGTTCAGCACATGATTTAGGATGACGATTTTAAAAAAACTGAGTGTTTAACTCGTTAACACTAATTCTACCGCTTCATCACCAAGAACTTTTTTCAAGCCTTTCAAAAGTTCATCGGTTGGTTCTATCACATAATTTCGGACGTTCATTTTGATGGGGGCAGTAGCTTCTTTGCTATGCACTGCCATTTTAACCATCGTTGTACCTTTATTTAATTCGAATAAGGTCTGCATTTGGTTTAAGTCTTCCGAAGTAAGTCCATCTGTACTTATGTCTAGTTTTAGTCTAAGCCGATCCTGAAATTTTTCCCTAAGGTTTTCAACGCGTTCCATATTCATAACTATCAAACTATTTCCTCGATCTCGCATAGTATATCTACCCGTAAAATAGATCACATTATCAATTTCGAGTAACGCTGAGAACTTGTCGAATTCCTTACTAAACACGCAGACTTCCATTGATGAGTACAGGTCTTCGACCATCAAAAATGCAATTGGGCGACCCTTTTTGTCAACTATTTGGCGCTTTCCAGTAATAATTGCGATAAACCTTAGCTCAGATTCATGTTGTAGTTTATGGATCGTCTCTTCTTTAAGATTTTGCTTTCCAAATAGCTTTATGTCTTCTTGATATCGATTTAAAGGATGTCCACTCAAATATAAGCCAATCAATTCACGCTCTTTATTAAGCCGTTCAATCGTACTCCATTTTGGCACATCTTTAAGTTTGGGTTCCTGAAGTACGCCTCCACCAGCTCCTCCACCAAAAAGGTTTACTTGATTTAAGCGCTGCTCTTCTTGTTTTCTAGATGCGAATGCTAAAATATCTTCTACTCCAAATAGTAACTTGGCTCGGTTATCGTCTAAATCATCAAAAGCTCCCGCTTGGATTAAGCTTTCTAATGTTCGTCGATTACATACTCTTAAATCTACTCTTGATGCAAAATCGAAAATGCTTTTGAATAATCCATTTTCTTCTCGTTCCTCAACAATATGGGCAATTGCTGATGACCCAACACCTTTTATTGCAGACATTCCATACTGAACACGACCATCCCGAGCGGTAAACTTTCCTCTTGCTGTATTTATGTTAGGCGGATCAAGAGGAATATCCATTTTTTGGCACTCTTCAATAAAAGAAGCTACTTTTTTGATATCGCTCATGTTGTGAGTCATAACCGCAGCCATATATTCGGCAGGGTAATTCGCCTTAAAATACATAGTATGATACGCCACTACCGAGTAAGCCGCAGAGTGTGATTTATTAAATCCATAGCCAGCAAACATCGCCATTTTGTCGAAGACTTCTTTAGCGGTCTTTTCTTCATAGCCTAGCTCTTTCGCCTGATTTACAAACTTCTCTTCTTCAGGTGGAAGGAGTTCTGGCTTCTTCTTACCCATAATTCGACGAAGTACATCTGCTTCTCCAAGCGAGTATCCACCCATTTGCTGCGCTACTTTCATAATCTGTTCCTGGTAGATCATGATTCCAAAAGTATTTTCTAAAAGGGGGATTAAATCTTCGTGATCATATTCTACTTTTTCACGACCATGTTTACGATCAATATAATTTGGAATGAACTGCATTGGCCCCGGTCGATACAAGGCATTCATTGCAATCAAGTCGTTGATGTCAGTTGGTTTTAAATTCTGAAGATGCTTACGCATTCCTTCACTCTCGAACTGGAATGTACCAAGTGTACCACCTTTTTGATATAATTTATAAGTATTTGAATCATTTAAGGGAATATCATCCAGATTGTATTCCTTGCCATGATTTTCTTTTACAAAACTAATCGCAGTTTTAAGAATTGAAAGTGTCTTCAACCCCAAAAAATCCATTTTCAGCATTCCTGCATACTCAATTACACTTCCATCAAATTGCGTAACGGTTAGATCAGCATCTTTAGCTGTACTCACAGGAATAAACTCTGTCAAATCATCGGGAGCGATAATAATTCCTGCTGCATGAATTCCAGTATTGCGAACAGAACCTTCCAGAACATGGGCCATTTTCAGTGTTTCAGCTTCCAGACCTTCTCCAGCCTTAATATCTCGAAGTTCTTTCATTTCTTTGAATGCATCATCAAGAGAAGTGCCCGGGCGTTCGGGAATCAATTTTGCCATTCTATCTGCATCAGCTAACGGAAGATCTAACACTCGTGCTACATCACGCACTGAAGAACGTGCCGCCATCGACCCAAATGTAATAATATGGGCTACCTGATTTTTACCGTATTTATTTACTACATACTCAATCACTTTCTGGCGACCGTCATCATCAAAATCAATATCGATATCAGGCATCGAAACACGCTCAGGATTTAGAAAGCGCTCAAAAAGAAGGTCATATTTCAATGGATCTATATTCGTAATTCCAGTACAGTAGGCAACAACCGATCCCGCTGCAGAGCCACGTCCGGGTCCAACATAAACCCCCATATTTCTAGCTGCAGCAATAAAATCCTGGACAATTAAAAAGTATCCTGGAAAGCCCATGTCTTTTATAATCCCAAGCTCAAGTTCAATTCTATCTCGAATTTCATCTGTAAAATCTGGATATCTAGATTTGGCACCATCTAAGGTTAAGTGACGTAAATAATCGTCTTCGTTATCAAATCCATCTGGAATTTCAAATTTCGGAAGAATGACCTCGCGAGCCAATTTAATAGGCTCTATCTTGTCAACAATTTCTTGTGTATTTGTGATAGCCTCGGGCATATCAGGAAATAATTCGACCATTGCCTCAGTATCTTTGAAATAGAATTCTTCATTTGGGAATCCATACCTGAACTCTCTACCTCTTCCTATTGGCGTGCTCACCAGAGTTCCATCATCAATACAAATAAGTGCATCATGTGCCTTTGCATCTTCTTCTTCCAAATAAAACGCATTATTACTAGCTACCAGTTTTACTCCATATTTTTCAGAGAATTCCTTGAAAACTTCATTTACTCTCTGTTCTTCATCTAGTCCATGATTGATGACTTCGAGATAAAAATCATCTCCGAAAACTTCCATCCACCATTTAAGTTCTTCCTCGGCAAACTCTTCACCTTTATTCAGAATGAGATCACCAAGTAAACCCCGATTATTTCCACTTAAACAGATTAGATCCTTGCTGTATTCCTTAATAACTTCTTTATCAACTCGCGGAAATTTGTAATAATATCCTTCTGTAAAGCCGATAGAACAAAGTTTAGCTAGGTTTTTATACCCCTCCATATTCTTTGCCAGCATCGGAATTTGGTAGCGACGATCCCGATTTTCTCGTGTAAATTTCTTTTGGAGGCGATCATCAACCACAAAGAACTCACACCCTACAATTGGTTTAATTCCTTCGGCATGGGCAGCAGAAACAAAAGCAAATGCGCCATACATATTTCCTTTATCGGTAAGAGCAACCGCAGGCATTCTTAATTTTTTAGCTTTAGCTACCAGCTCTTTTACTCCAGCAGTTGCTTGTAAAACTGAATATTTTGAATGGCAATGAAGATGTGTAAATACTACGCTGTCATCTAGTTTAATTTCCGTCTCTTGGTTCGACGAATCGCCCGTGGTATTCGCTTCTGTCGTCTCCTCTTTTTTTTTAAGCCTTGAAGGTGATACGAGGTCAATATAATTCTCGCGAACAATATAGCTTTGCGCCGACTCATATAGTTTCGCATCTAATGGAAAATTCACGTTGATAACACCCAAGCGAATTAGTTCCAGAAATGAACGAGTGGTAGCCTCAACATCTGCAGCAGCATCATGAGCGTCTTCAAAACCTACATTAAACAATTTATGATGCAATTCACCTAATGTTGGCCATTTGAAACCGCGCCCACCAGGTATTGCTACATAATTAGTACTCTCATCTTTGGTATCAATTTTGGGTTTATCAATAATAGCCGATGGAATTTTCTTTCGGAGAAATTCGGCGCCCATTACACTTTCGTCAAATGAAACATTATGACCCACAAGAAAATAGGCTTTATCCATATCCTTGCGGAATTCTTTCAACACGAATTCTAAATCATGACCTTCTTTCTGAGCTTTTTTTGTAGAAATACCATGGATTTTTTCAGAATTAAATGGAATCGTAAATCCTTCTGGCTTAACTATATAGTTACCACTTGATAATAATTTTCCTGTGTGATCATGTAACTGCCATGCTAACTGTACCAACCGAGGCCAGTTGTCGAAGTCGGTAATTGGTGCTGAGTAATCTCGAGGGAGACCTGTGGTCTCGGTATCAAAAATTAGATACATAAATGGCTTTTTCTACGTGCTTGATCTACTTAAATACTAGATAGAATATAGGATTCAAAACGCACGTTATCTTGGGAAGTTTTCCACAAATTGTTAAGTATTTATTTACTTCATAAAGTTGAACCTTAGTGTTTCCATTGATACTTTTATTTTAAATGGTCAAAACAATCTCCTATTCAATGAAAAAAATTACCCTTTCTATCGCATTGCTATTATTACTTCTATCATCTATTCCTGTTGAGGCACAGTTCACAAGAAGTCGTGGTACTTCTGTTATCAATGAAGCTGGCAGTTCTACCGTTCAGATTTTTAAAACAGAAGATGTTGCAGGAACCCCCCTTTATAAGGATGATTTTATTAGAGGAAAAGTTGTTTTCAACGATAACTCTACATCAGAGACCCTATTGATAGATTTTGATGGTTTCACGCAAAATATCATCCTCAAAGATGGAATACTTTATAAATTGATAAATCTACCTGAGATTAAAGGCTTTGTATTTCTTGACGAAGATGACAAGGTGAATGAGTTTTTTTCAAATGGTTTTGATAATCCTGATTTAAACATCACTCCAGCTACGTTTCTAAAAGTCATTTATAATGGAGATGTAAAACTAGTGGCTCATTTTTCTGTTATTTATCGTCCCGCAAACTTTAGAAGAGATGTTGGAACTTCTTTATCAAGCGAATATGATTCTGAACTTACCTATTATATAATCAATGAAAATGGTGAGTTCAAAAAAACACGGTTAAGATCTAAAAACCTAATTAATGACTTAGGTAATTATAAAAAAGAACTGAATGGTTATGTTAAGCGTAGTGGTTTTAAGGGAAAAACTGATAAAGAAGCTGCTTTGATCTTAAAATATTATGAAACCTTAAAAGAGAACTCATAGGTCCATTCTTTCATATTAAATAGTATTTCCAAATACCAAATTAAGCCTCAAATTGAGGCTTTTATATTTACACTATTTCCAAAAAAAGAGTTTACTTTTCGAAAGTATACACATATAATGCACATATAAATTATCTTTATATATGTATATACTATGGAAGGTCTGAATTCTTATACAACATTACTCGATAATGATGAATCGGAGATGCTTAAACTATCCCGAAAGATTGAAACTGGGTTCCCATCTCCCGCTCGAGATCATCTGGAAAAAACTCTACGTCTTGAAGATTTAATTGTACGTCGTCCAACTTCTACTTTTTATGTTCGAGCTGAGGGAAATGCAATGAAATCGAATGGCATATTTGATGGAGATATTCTTGTAATTGATCGATCTCTTAATGCACAAAATGGCTCTATAATTGTGGTTTCGTTAGATGAAGAAGTATTAATTCGCAAATTATTAAAAAAAAACAATCGTGTATTCTTAGTGTCAGGAGATGTAAAGTACGCTCCAATACCAATAGGCAGAGAAACTAATTGGATGGTTTGGGGAGTTGCCACTCACCTCATACATCAGTTTAAAAATTCTGAATTAACTGATAAACAAAATGATTATTGATTCTCTGGAAAAACCTCCGACTCTATCCTATGCAATGGTTGACTGTAACAATTTCTATGCATCTTGTGAACGGGTATTTGATCCAAAACTCGTTGGAAAACCGATTGCAATTTTATCTAATAATGATGGATGCGTGATTGCTAGATCTGAAGAAGCTAAAGAAACGGTTCCTATGGGTGCACCTGAGTTCAAGTACCGTCATGATTTTAAAAAAAATGGTGTCATAGTTCGTTCTTCAAATTATGCACTTTATGGAGATATGTCGCACCGGGTGATGGAGACACTTCGATATCTCACCCACGATATTGAAGTATATAGCATAGATGAAGCCTTTGCAGAACTATCTACAAATATTTATCCAAAACTAGATGAATATGGGTTTGTAATTCGAGAAACCATCTTAAAATGGACAGGTTTACCTGTATCGGTGGGCATTGCACCTAGTAAAACATTAGCTAAGATTGCAAATCATATTGCTAAAAAAAATCCAGAATATAACGGCGTTTTGAACTTGAGTAATCATCCTAAGTTAGATCATTTTCTTAAAAATACTCCGATTCAGGAAGTCTGGGGAATTGGACAGGGTATCACCATTCGGTTGAATAGATTTGGTATTAATAATGCACTCGAGTTGAAAAGAACAATTTCAAATAAAAAGTGGGTTCGAAAACATCTTGCTGTAACTGGTTTACGAACGGTATTAGAGCTAAATGGTTTTCCATGTTCAGGTTTAAGTGACGGCAGAGATTCACGCAAAGGTATTCTTACTTCGCGAATGTTTGGTAAACCTTTATTTGAACTTTCGGATGTGCAGGAAGCTGTTGCTACTTTTGTAAGCAGAGCCTCAGAAAAACTTCGAGCACAAAAATCGGTGGCCTCAAATATTCACATCAATTTAATAGGAGATAAGTATGATAATATTCGGGGAAAATATAAGTTTGGCGCAGGTTACCCGATGAAAGTTGCTACGGCACATACTCCTACAATGATTAAAATTGCCAAAGCTTTAACTGCTCATGCTTTTGAAGAAGGTAGAAAATACAAGAAAGCAGCGGTAAAGCTTACAGGAATTGTACCCAATAGCGAAGTTCAAATGGATTTATTTGACCCGGAATGCTATACCCACAAACAATTCAGGCTTATGGAATCGGTAGATTATATTAACTCTAAGTTTGGGCGGAATCATGCTGCTTTTGCAGCTACTGGTTTACACAAAAAAGGTGATCACCGAAATAAATGGTTGATGAATCAAAATTACTTAAGCAAAAAATATACTACTCATTGGGGTGAATTAATGATTGCGAAAACAGAGGTTGACTAAAACAGGTCATTCTGAACTAATCCTAACTCATTAATAATTTCATAGTCTATTTTAATAGTTAATTTTAAATTAATGTAATTGAGTTCAAACTAAACGGATATAACTTTTAAATGTCACTACTACTCATTGCAAAAAATAGAGATATGAATGCCTTAAAAGAGGCGCTTCTCGAAGAAGATCCAAATCTGGATGTTGAAGTATGGCCACGTGTAGAAAATAAGGATCGGGTTACATTTGCAGTGAGTTGGAATCCCCCAGAAAAAGTACTGGGAAATTATCCAAACTTAAATGTTGTAACCTCGCTGGGTGCTGGAGTAGATCATCTATTTAAAGACAAGACTATTGCTAATTCAGTGAAGCTGGCTCGAGTTATGATTCCATCATTAAAGTCACAAATGTCGGAGTATGTTGTAAATGCCATTCAGAATTACCGATTCCATATATCTAGGTATATGGATCAAAAGAAAGAGGGATTCTGGAGTCCACATGATCCAGTACCCAAACAAGATTGTGATGTCGGAATTTTAGGTCTGGGAGAAATAGGAACTGCTGTTGCTGCATCATTAATCGCTAATGGCTATTCAGTTGCTGGGTGGGCAAAATCCAAAAAACAAATACATGCGATTCAGAGCTTTTCGGAAAGTGATTTGGATGAGTTTTTATCTATTACAAACATCCTCGTTTGTCTTCTTCCCCTCACTCAAGAAACTTCTGGAATCCTCGAGCTCGATCTTTTCAAAAAATTAAAACAGCCGTCTTATCTTATAAATGTTGCTCGCGGAGAGCATTTAGTTGAAGAAGATTTGATTTACGCTTTAGATACCGGAACGCTAACTGGTGCTTGTTTAGATGTATTTGAAGAAGAACCTCTACCTAAAAATCATTTATTCTGGAATCGACCAAAAATTATGATCACTCCTCATGTAGCGTCTATCACCGATCCTAAAGAAGCTGCTAAACAGATCGTAGAGAATTATAAGCGAAGTCTTTCGGGAATGGAATTATTGAATGGAGTAGATAAGGAGAAGGGATACTAAGAAAACAGTTTTACTAGCGAATACCCAACCCACACAAACAGTACACCTAAAAAAACCTGTCCACCAAGGTTAAGTAAAGCTGCCATCACCTCTCCTTCTTTACCTATTAGAAAAGAATCATTTACAAAGGTTGAAAACGTAGTAAAACCTCCAAGAAAGCCTACAAATATGAAGAGCCTGAGTTCTACATTCATCCAACCTTTGAGCTCAAAAATCCCGGCAATTAATCCAATTAGAAAACAGCCCAAAATATTTACAATGAAAATCCCCAACGGAAACTGCTCTGGCTTAAAATACTCATCTACTGAGATAGATAGTAAATATCGACTGATAGCTCCGAGAAAACCTCCGGCACCAACGGCAAGTAAACTTGCTATGCTATAACGCATAAACTAAACTTTAACAGAATGAACCCAGCCATGTCTGTCTTCTAACTTTCCATACTGGATTCCTGTGATTTCGTTAAATAGACGTTGGGCGAATTCGCCAATTTTACCACTACCGATATGAATGGTTTTGCCATTATGTTGCATTGAACCAACTGGGGAAATAACAGCAGCAGTACCAGAACCAAATACTTCTTTCAACAAACCATTTTCGGATGCTTCAAAAACTTCATCAATTGATATTTTTCGTTCTTCAACTTTGAATCCCCATTCATCAGCAAGTTTTAAAACGGATCTACGGGTAACACCTGCTAATACCGAACCTGTTAGTTTAGGAGTAACTAGGGTATCACCAATTAAGAAGTGGATATTCATGGTACCTACTTCCTCAATATATTTATTCTCAATGGCATCCAGCCAAAGTACTTGAGTATATCCTTCATCTTGGGCTTTTTTAGCTGGTAAAAAGCTTGCAGCATAATTACCGGCTGTTTTAGCCTCACCTGTTCCTCCTTTTACTGCACGAACAAATCCATCAGGTGTAGTGAGTGAAACAGGATTAAATCCTTCAGCATAATAAGCACCCACTGGTGAAGTAATGATATAATAGCTATAAACCTCAGATACACGAGCGGCTAAATAATCGTCACTCGCAAAGATAACGGGGCGAATATACATGGCTGTTCCTGCTTTTTTAGGAATCCATTTTTTATCGAGGCGTATAAGGTGTTCCAGAGCTGTAATAAATGTTTCGTAATCAGTTTCAGGAATGCACATTCTTCTGGCTGACTTATTAAATCGTTCGAAATGAACATCTGGACGGAAAATATTTACTGTTTTCTTATCCACATAAAAGGCTTTCATCCCTTCAAAAACAGCTTGCCCGTAATGCATTACATTTAATGCTGGTGTTATTTCGATTTTACCAAAAGGCTTAATAGATGGTTCTCCCCATGCTCCATTCTTGAATTCCATTTCAAACATGTGATCGCCGAACAATCTTCCAAATTGCAGATTATCAAAATCTACTTCTCCAATTCTACTATAGGTTGATTCTTCTATTTTTAAAGCTGGTTTTGTTAATGTCTCACTCATTAGTCTTTTTCTAGAGATTTTTTAGGTAAAATGAAGCTAAGAAAGGTAGTAATTTCCTTCCATTTCTTCAGAATTATCCCGTGCTCTGCATTGCAGCGGCTATACTATTAATATTGAGAAATATCAGTTCTGTCAATTCGGCTTTCTCTTCATCCGTTTTCACAGTATCCCATCTATTTAACAATTCAGATTGTATAATATTGAGAGGGTAAGTGAAGGGGTTTCTAAACAAAATTGACCGTTGAATTACAGGATTATGTTCGAGAATTTTCGTTGTTCCAGCAACTCCTGTTATCCCTTCAATTGCCAATTCTAAATCTTCCATAATTTTGTTATGGAAATAATGATCTTTTGGATCGTTATAGATAATAGATGTAGCTATATGAGTTCGGGCAATTTCACGTTGAGAGTTATTCATTACCGTAAAGAAAAATCGCCACTCTTTTTGCCATCTGGTTATTATTTCTTTTCCGTCTGGATATTTTTCAAAAATAGTAGCTAATCCTTTTCCAATACCGTACCACCCTGGAACATTATACCGAACCTGAGTCCAAGCGAATACCCAAGGAATTGCTCTTAAACCATCAAAATCGAGTTTTCCTCCAGCTCCTCTAGAGACTGGTCGAGATGCAATTGGAAGTTTGCCAATGTGTTCGATCGGTGTAATTCCAGAATACCAATCCCAGAATTTTTCATCATCAATAAGATCACGGTAAGCGCGCATGGTAGTTTGAGCTAATTCCTGCATCATATCCCATTCGTAATTGGAATCGCTTAAATAACCCGGCTTGTCTTTCTGAGCCATTGTTACTTGAACCATTGCATTCACCAATTGCTCTAAATGTCGATGTGCAATGGATGTGAGAGAATATCTGAAAGAGATAACTTCACCTTGTTCAGTGAATCGAATTCTTCCATTATTTGCAACAGGAGGCATCGCTACAATAGCCTTGTTAGATTGTCCACCACCTCGCCCTACGGTTCCGCCTGTCCCATGAAATAAACGAAAATCAATGCCATATTTTCGACAAACCATTCCTAAATCATACTGAGCTTTGTTTAATGCCCAATTTGCCATCCAGTAACCGCCGTCTTTATTACTATCAGAATAACCAAGCATAATTTCCTGGAAATTGCCTCTAGCTTCAATTTGTTTTGCAAATAATTCATTTTCAAACATTTCTGCCATAATAGGGCTGCTTGCGCCTAAATCTTCAATAGTTTCGAAAAGTGGAACTACATCCAATGAAGTTTCTACTCCATTAGTAGTAATGCTCCATAATCCTAACTCCTTAGCGATGATTAACACTTCAAGCATATCACTAACTCCATGAGTCATACTTATGATATAACTTCCAAAAGCATTTTGATCAAGTGTTATGATATCTCTGATCTCTTCAAAAACGGTCATTACTTTATTAGCTACAACTGACCGCTCGCTCTTAAAAGGACTCAAAGGTCTCGGGTTTTGAAGTTCCTTCATCAACACTTCAATTTTTTCGGCTTCAGAAAGCTTGGTATAACCCTCCATTACTTCGCCCAAACTAAATAATTCTTCAACGGTTTCTTCATGTAACCTGCTATGTTGTCGGATATCTAAAGAGGTTAGATGGAACCCAAAAGTTTTGGCAGTAATCAATAAATCCTGAAGTCTTCCCTGCTCACTTAATCCAACCAGATTATTCTCAATTAAACTATTTCTGATGAGCTCTAAATCTCCGATAAAATCTTCTGAAGTATATTTAGTAGCTATCTTCAGAACTTGCTCTTTATCTCTTCCTGCAGCATCCAATTGTTCCTGAATATACTGCATCATATGGGTGAGTTTTCGGCGATACGGCTCTCTTTGGTATCTTCTTTCATACAAGTCGCTCAAAGGATTTTCCGTTTCTTCATCTCTAAGTGATAAACGAAGCTTGTCTGAAATCTTTGTTTCTTTGTACGAAACACTCAGATATCTCCTCAAATGATCTAACTTTCTTAAATAAACTTTCAGAGCTGTTTTACGTTGCTCTAAAACAGTTCTCCAAGTAACCGATGATGTTACATTCGGATTCCCATCCCGATCACTTCCAATCCACGATCGATATTTTAACACTATGGGAATATCTCCCGACTCACCATAATAGGTTTCAAGCGCCAGTCTAATATCTCTATACAAAGTGGGTACTACATCCAAAATAGTGTGTGTAAAAAAGAATAATCCATTTTCTACTTCATCTTCGACCGACATTCTTTCTGCCCGAACTTCATCCGTCATCAAGAGCAATTTCATCTGATTTAAAATCTCTTTTTTGAGAAATCTTTTTTCATCTTCGGTATGTAAATCACTACTAACATTTGCAATCATTTCACTGATTTCATGCTGTTTAGTGAGTACACTTCTTCGCCTTGCTTCTGTTGGATGGGCAGTAATTGTTGGCTGGATATCCATTGTTTCAAAAACTCCAATTGCTTGCTCAAGCGTATATCCCGCTTGCTTCATGCGATGTACCGCTTCCAGAATACTTTCATTTCTTGGTTTTTCCGGAGTTTCTTCAAATTCTCTTTTCCGATTTATTCGGCTGATTTCATGTTGCTCCAGCGAGTTCACTAAATGAAAAAAAGTGGTGTAAATTCTTAAATATTCTTTTATGTCTTTTCCGGGTAATTCGGCGACTAATTTACGCAGTCTCTCAAGCTCTTTTTCATCCCCCTCATCAAGTGCTTTAATGCTATTAATGGGAAACTCTCCTAAAATCTTTATGAATTCCTCTCCAGACCGTTCACTACTCAGTTTTTCTAAAATTTGAGTGAGTGTGTTAATATTGTTTGATAGATCCTCATTGATCTTACTATTTACTGCTAATTCCTGTACGGTCGATTCCCAATGCATCTGCTACTTCTTTTCTTTAAGTCTTTTAATGAATGTGTGAACCTAGAATGTAACTAATAATTCTCCCTTTTTTTATTATGGGATAAATAAGTTTTTAAACTTACGAACTTCCTCTGTCATTTAATTTATCTGTTCAAATGCCTCCTACTTCAGAGGAAGACTAATTCTCCGACGTTTCTTTTTCCCAAAAAATCGACTTTAGATTAGTGAGTTCAATAATTCAATGAACCCGCAAAATATTCATAGGCGATGGGTTTTATCTAAATTTGACCATCCAAAAGTAGGAATGCTGTTTTATAGGGTATATTTTATAAGCTAATCAACAAGAAAAAATGGAAGAAAAATCTCGCTGTGAATGGGCCGAAGGCCAATTCGAAGAATACATCACCTATCATGATGAGGAATGGGGAGTTCCTGTACATGATGATCGTACTCATTTTGAGTTTTTGATATTGGAAGGCGCTCAAGCTGGATTAAGCTGGGCAACAGTATTAAAAAAACGAGAAGGATATCGAAAATCCTTTGCTAATTTTGATCCCGACATCGTAGCAACTTTTGATGAGGAAAAATTTCAGGAGCTTCTTCAGTTTGAAGGAATAATTCGGAATAAACTAAAAGTAAGAGGTGCTGTAACTAATGCTCAAAAATTTCTTGAGATACAAAAAGAATTTGGAAGTTTTGATGACTACATCTGGGATTTTGTAAAAAATAAGCCAATTGTAACCCATAGGAAAAGTATGAGCGAAGTTCCTGCCACTTCTCCAGAATCTGATGCGCTAAGTAAAGACCTCATAAAACGAGGATTTAAGTTCGTTGGTAGCACCATTATGTACGCCCACATGCAAGCTTGTGGACTAGTGAATGACCATACCATTGATTGTTTTAGGTATGATGAGGTTTAGGGATATTTGAGTGAAAAATTCTTCCAGCTCTTATTTTGGTAAAATGAATACAACTATTTTAAATGCACGTTACTAAAAACGATGAATAAAGAGATTGTACAATATTTTTCTATTCTAATTCTTCTACTAGTTTTATCCTGTACTCAAGCAGATAAAATTGAAAATGGAATTGGAAAACAATTTGATTACAAAGCTGGGAAATTCATTATCTCTAACTTTATAGATAACGTTGGCTCACTATTATTAATTGATGAAAGTGATTTACAAGTAACTCAAATCTCTTCACCTGATTTTGGGTATGACATGTTGCCTAGATTTTCTAGTAATGGTTCGAGAGTTTTATTCCTTCGGGTTCTACTCAAAGACCATGAACAGATTCTTGAGTATGATCTGAATTCAAAAACAACAGAACTAGTTATAGATTCTGTAAAGTTTGTTACTGACCTCGCTTATTCTAGTAATGATTCATCAGCCTACGTAATTTTGGCAAAAGAATTTGAAAACTACTCTCCAATTGCACCAAAAGGTTTCCATAAGTCTGATCTCTATGATATCAATCTGCAAAGTCAAAAACTGATGAAACTTAGCAACGTTGAAGCTTACTCACTGCATAGTTTGTATATACCTAACCTTGGAAATAAAATATATATGACAACTGTCGGGGCTAAAAGTATTGATTATAATGGAATTACTTCATTCGATACCTATCAAAGAAAAATTGCCCCATTCCTAATTGCTAACTCACCGAGATCTCCTGTAAAAGATTCTTTTCAACTCATCTCTCTATCTGAAGAAAAAGCGATATATGAAGCACCTTATGAAATTTATGAGCACAACCTTGAGCAAAACATCAGCAAATTAATACTTCGTACTCCAGACAACTCACATTTTCGAACTATAAAAATTGATTCTACTGAAAACAAAATAACATTTAGTACTAGTTCGGGAAATTTCTATCATTATTTTATTAATTCAGATTCACTTCAACAGGTCAAATTTGACCGCATCTTAAATGGCGGATAATTATGAAAAACTTAAAGTTCATATTTAGTTTGGCTATTTTTTTAACAATCGGTTTCTCTACTATCTTTGCTCAAGATTTAATTTGTGAACCAGTAAAAAGTCGGGGAGAAGGACATTGGCCAATTCCTGAAGATGCATTTACACGAGAAAATGCTTTAGAGAGAATTGGAAACTTGAAAGAGCTCATCGATCAACCAGTAGAATATATAGATGATCTCGAGAGCATTGAACACAATACATTTGTGATTTTTAAGGGATACATATTAAAAAGAAGAATTATCGATACAATAGAAACTGACAGTGTTTGGATTAAAAAAATGAAAACTGACTTCTGTGACTTCCTTAAAGATGAGGCCTATTTTTCTCATTAAAGATTGGTTCAACGCGTCACGTAGCTCTGCTTCGTGATGCGTTCCCAGAAGCTCCTGCTTCTACTAAGACAAAGTCATAACTTACAACATTTACCTTATCTTTCGACCTCATCCCCGACTCATCTCCTTCAAAAGCAATAGAGAGCTCTGCTTTGTCAATACTTAAATGAATTCAATGATGGTTCAGGATGAAGTCTTTTTTTGTTATACTCTTGCCTATGATTTCAGAACGCAATGCATCTACCCAACAAGAAAAACTTCCTCGTAAACTCGGAGTTTGGGGACTATGGCTCCTCGTAGTTAATGGATTAATTGGCGCCGGAATATTTGGCTTACCAAGCGGTGCTTCTGCTTTGGCAGGGGAATACAGTGTTTGGATTTATGTAATTTGTGCACTTCTTATACTACCTGTAATTCTTTGTTTTGCGGAATTAGGAAGCTATTTCAGAGGTACGGGTGGACCCGTACGATATGGAACCGAAGCCTTCGGTCCGTTTATTGGATTTCAAAGTGGATGGCTGTATTACTTTGCTCGTATGATTTCATTTTCTGCTAATTCAGTTCTCCTGGTCGAAAGTATTGGTTTTTTCTATGAACCAGCAGGGGAAGGAATTGGGCGTATTATTTCACTAGCTCTCGTCTGTGGATTCTTGACTCTTATCAATGTGCTTGGCTCAGTACAATCTATCCGTTCTCTTGCAGTATTTACAGTTGTAAAATTCTCCGTTCTAATTCTTCTGGTTTTTGGCGGACTAGTTCTTCTAGGCGCCGAGGTAATTCCAACTTTTGAAAACCCATTGCCGTCTCCAACAGATTTAGGTGCCGCTACTTTATTATTAATTTATGCCTTTGTAGGATTTGAAGGCGGTGTGGTTCCAGCTGGTGAGTCTAAGAACCCGGAAAAAGATATGCCTAAGGCATTAATGTTAGGTTTAGGTTCAATTGTGATTCTATATATGTTTATTCAAATAGTTTCCGAAGCTGCTGTACCTGATTTAGCTACTTCAACTTCTCCTTTGTTAGATGCTTCTTCTGCTTTATTCGGAAATATTGGAGCTATTATTCTAATGATTGGTGTAGCAACATCTGTTACTGGAAATTTAGTAAGTAATATGTTTTCTACTCCCCGACTTACCTACGCTCTTTCATTAGATAATTCTTTACCTGGGTGGTTTGGTAAGGTTCATCCAAAATTCCTAACACCTGCAAATTCTGTCTTATTCTTTGGAGTATGTACTTTTATTGGCGCAGCATTGGGCTCTTTTACTGCACTCGCCGCAATGACTGTTTTAGCAAGAGTGTTCTTTTATATCATTACATGTGCAGCTATTCCAAAACTTCGTCCACGTTTTAAGAACGAAAACACATTTACCCTAAAAGGAGGTTATTTGATTCCTATTTTGGGAATAGGGGCTTGTGTGTGGCTAATGCTGCAAGTGAGTCTTACTAATATTTGGATGACTGTAGCATTTATTGCTGTTGGCAGTATTTTATTCTGGATGGCGCGTAGAGGTGGAGATTGACCCTCTAGAATACATTCGTATAAAGAATGAAGGCTCCCATTCCTATTAAAAAAACACCAAAACCTTTTTTGAGAGATTTTTGAGGTACAATCTTACTTAATCTGCCTCCTACTAAACTACCAATAATCCCAATTACCGTAAAGATAGCTAGTAGTTCCCAGTCTATGTTTAGTTTTTCAGCACGAAGAACATCCAGATATTTATAAAAGCCTAAAAAGCTTTTTGCAGCTATAATGGCTAGACTCGTTCCAATAGCAATGCGCATGTTCAAGCCCCCAAAAAGTACAAGAGCAGGAATAATCAAAAATCCGCCACCAACTCCAACTAATCCTGTTACCACGCCTACTATTAAGCCTTCAGCAATTAAAACATATCGAGGAGCTGAGTACCCTTTTTCTTTTTTAAGTTTGGGATTGTCCTTCACCATTAAAAATGCAGCTAGAAGCATCACCACTCCAAAAATAATCAATTGGGTAGTTCCAGAAATGAATTCAGAAATTGATGCTCCACCATAAGTTCCAGCCATGCCAGGAATCCCAAACCAAAGTACACTTTTCCAATCTATCTCTTTCCGATAAGCATATGGAATCATCCCAAACAAACTTATAGATGCAACAATACCTAGTGATTCAGCAATGGCTACTTTCTCGGGTTGATCAACCAGGTAAATTAAAATTGGCACCGTTAGAATGGATCCTCCTGACCCTAACAGGCCAAGAGAAATCCCAATTACCAATGCTCCAACCCATGCCCAAAACATTACTTAACCTCAGCTAGATATTGGTTACTTTTAAGCCATGGCTCCACTTTATCATCAATAAATTTTACTGTGTATCCTTTGTTCTCTAATAAAGCGGATGCAAAAGATGCACGATTTCCAGATTTACAATGAACTAAAACCGGCTTTTGTTTTGGTACTTCGTCAATCTTATCTAACAATCGAGTATGTGATATATTAAGTGCTTCAGGATGATGTCCCTCATCAAACTCTGATTTTTTACGAGCATCTAATAAAGTAACTCCGCCTTTTGCAATTAATTCATCAGCAATTTTGAAATTAATTGTATCAGTAGAAACTAGCTCTGTATCAGCCAATTCTGAAGGGAAAACAAAGCCAATAATATTATCAAGTCCGATTCTGATTAAATCTAATACCGCTTCTTCAACTTGATCCTCTTCGATGATTAGATATATATCCTGATCTTCGGTTACATAAGAACCTACAATTGTACTAAAGTCTTTATTGAGTGTTGCTAACAAAGAACCTTTTAAATGACCACTCATAAATTCGTTACGCTTTCGAGTATCAACGATCACACTGTTTTTGCTTTCCGCTTTATTGACTATTTCAGACACACTCATTTTACTAGGATTTGGAAATTTTCCCAATACTTTAGGTCCAAGCTTATTATCTCTTTTCATTCGAGCAAAATAAAGAGGTGGCTCAGGTTGCCCGTCTAAGATGAAATCCACAAAACTTTGTTCAGTTATTGCTGAACGTATCGAGGTATTAAATTTCTGTTCATAACCAACTGTCGATTTTGGAACAGCGCCAAGAGCTTTTCCACATGCACTTCCAGCACCATGTCCCGGCCAAAGTTGAAGGTACTCTGGCATTTCTTTGAATTTCTCCAACGATTTGTACAGTGTTCTTGCTGAACCTTCCATCGCTCCAACTTGTCCGGCTGCAGTTTCCAATAAATCAGGTCGACCAACATCTCCAACAAATACAAAATCACCTGAAAGAATACCCATTGGTTGATCTGTTGCTGCACCATCTGTTACTAGATAACTTACATGTTCTGGTGTATGTCCTGGACTGTAAACGGTATTAAACTTTATATTACCAATGCTAAACTCATCGCCATCTTTTAAGAGCTGATAATTATAATCACTTCCAATCAACCATTCATATTTCCAGTCTTTATCTCCTTCATCAGAAGCGTATACTTTTATGCCTTGTTCTGCGAATTCTCTCAAACCCGAAAGATAATCAGCATGAATATGGGTTTCAGCAGCTGCAATAATTTTTAAGTTATGTTTTGCAGCCAGTTCCTTGTATCGATCGATATCTCTCATAGGATCAACTACAATTGCTTCGCCACTACGTTGGCATCCAATTAAGTATGCATATTGTGCTAGTTTCTCTTCAAATATTTGCTCAAAAAACATCTGTTATCTCTTTTAATTCTTATTTAATTAGTGAGGCAATTTAGATTGTAGTATTCCATAGGTACCGGCCCCCACAATTGCCGCGATTAATGGAACAATAAAAATCAGATATCCACTTCCAATTAGTGCATAAAGTGGTCCGGGACAAGCCCCGACCAACGCCCAACCTAAGCCAAATAATGAGCCTCCAATAATATAGCGTTTAGTTAGGCTATTGTCTTTAAGTTTGATGGATATTTCATTCCCAGAGGTATCTTTAATGTTAAATTTTTTGATCAACATTGTTCCTATTAATCCTACAATTACTGCAGAACCGATAACTCCATACATGTGTATAGAATCAAATAAAAACATCTCTTGAATTCTAAACCAAGATACTACTTCTGATTTAATTAGAATGAATCCGAATATTAGGCCTGCTATTATAAATCTCATGATAAACCTCTTAGTTTAATAAGCTTGGGAGAATGAAATAGGTCGATAAAATTCCACCTATAAAAAAACCAATTACTGCAATTAATGACGCTTTCTGAAGGGTTGCTAACCCAGTAATTGCATGTCCAGAAGTACAACCTCCCGCATATCTTGTTCCGAATCCAATTAAAAAGCCGCCCACAATCAAAATCAAAAATCCTGGCAAGGTCGCAAGATTCTCCCAATTAAAAACTTCTACCGGCACAAATCCGTTGAAATTAGTAATGCCATTTTCTTGAAGTGTTGTTACAGTTTTAGAAGATAGATCGATTACATAATCTTCTGGTATAAAAAATGCGGCCAAAACCCCTCCAAGTAAAATCCCTAGGGAAAGTTGTAAATGCCATTTCCCCTTTTTCCACCAATCATAATTGAAATAAGTAAATTTCTTGGGTAACACAGCTGCACATACATGTTCAAAGCTTGATGAAATTCCAAATGTTTTGTTGCCAACAATCAGTAATAATGGAAGCGTTAATCCTATAAGTGGACCAGCTATATACCATGGTATCGGTTGTAATAGTAATTCGTACATTTTCCTTTTTTCTTAGAATAATTTTACTGGTGATAGAGTAAGAGTTTTTGTAAACTTGTTACAACATGTTATAACAAGTTAATCGTATTTAAAATTTTATATGATAGCAAAAAGCAGCCCAAGACATCAACAAATTACTGAGCATTTAAGATCTGACATTAAGAATAATGAGTTTCTTCCAGGAGATAAACTACCTTCAGAAAAAAGACTTTGTGAGTATTTTGATGTGAGTAGAATTACGGTTCGACAAGCGTTAAAAGCTTTAGAAAATGAAGGTCTAATTTTTAAAAAGCAGGGTTTAGGTGCTTTTGTTAGTGATGAAAAAGATAATCAAGCATTGGTTCATCTAACCGATTTTTCAGAAGATATGCGAAGGGCAGGCTATAAAAGCTCTTCTAAGCTAATCCGCTTCAAAAAAGTTGCCCCTGTAGTTGAAATTAATACCATTTTAGAGTTACCACCTACCTCCTCACTTATTAGAATCGATCGGGTTAGGTTAGGCAACGACAAGCCTGTAGCATTCGATATAACCTGGCTTCCTGGAAGTTATGGACAGTTATTACTTGACGAGGATTTAACAAATAAAACTATTTATGAAATCCTAGAGGATACTTATTCAATTCCCATCTCCGCTGGTAAATATAAATTTACAGCTATTGTAGCCGACGAAAATATAGCCAAGCATTTAAAAATTGATGTTGGTAGCCCCATTTTTGAAATCGATAGATGTTCACGAACTACCGCTGGTAAAAAAGTGTATTTTCAGAAGCGGTACAACAACCCGGAATATATTACGTACGAGATCGAGTTGTTTCGGGGGGATGATTTTAGTGAATCCTGTAAAGATGGACTACCACTAAAAGAGTTTGTACCAAAATTTAATTTTTAGGATGTTAACCAACTATAAATTTCAGATATTTAATACGTTAAACCAAATAAATAAATAGATAATTCTATGAGAGTACGCATAAAACATTTTGGCATTTTCTGTCTTATTGGCTTCATGGCTTTTACCACACAAATAGGCCAAGCTCAGAACCTTAAAGAATTCGAAGAAAAAGTAACCGAGTTTACACTCGATAATGGCTTGCACTTCATAATTATTGAACGGCATGATGCACCAGTTGTTAGTTTTTATACCCAAGTAAAAGTTGGTGGTATTGATGAGCCTATTGGTAATACTGGCATTGCTCATATTTTTGAACACCTCGCTTTTAAAGGTGATCATTATGTTGGTACTACTGATTGGGAAGCTGAAAAAAAGGTGATAGATAAAATGGATGAAGTATATAAAGCATGGCTTTACGAGTCCTATGAGGCTAATCCAGATACCGTTTTTATGGCTGAAAAATGGGCTGAATTCCAGGAACTTCAGGAAGAGGCAAAAACCTTCGTAAAGAACAATGAATTCTCTCAAATTGTTGATCGAAATGGTGGCACAGGTATGAACGCCAGTACTCGGTGGGATTTTACCGACTACTTCTACAGTCTTCCTTCAAACAAAGTAGAGCTTTGGTTTGCTTTAGAAGCGGGCAGATTCATGCAACCAACCTACCGAGAATTTTATGTTGAAAAAGAAGTGGTTCGTGAAGAGCGCCGAATGAGGACTGATTCGAATCCTTTTGGGCGATTAGTTGAAGAATTTATGGCGACAGCTTTTGCTGCGCATCCTTATGGGCGCCCAATTGTTGGTTGGAATTCTGATATAACTGCATCTACCATTGAAGATGCCCATGAGTTTTATGAGAAATATTATGTTCCATCAAATATAACTTTTGGAATTGCTGGGGATGTAGATCCTGACCAAATGAAAAAATTCGCAGAAGATTATTTCGGTGATATGAGAGGTAAAGGTAAAGTTGCTCCTCCTGTTACTACTATTGAGCCTGAACAACGAGGAGAACGCAGAGTAGTTCTAGAAGGAAATTCACAACCTCTTATGATGATAGGTTATCATACTGTTTCCTCAACTCATCCCGACTATGAACCATTGATTTTACTTGGGAGAGTTCTAAGCTCTGGAAGAACTTCTACTTTATATAAAAAACTAGTAGAAGAAGAACAGTCTGTACTACAAATTCAAAATTTTGAAGGGATTCCAGGAACAAGATATCCTGGACTCTTTTTATCCTTGGTAGTTCCTAATGCTGGTGTAAATTTGGATAGTTTGGAACAATCTATTTATACAGAATTTGATGCAGTTAAAGAAGGTGCTATTGAGCAAGAACAATTAGATAGAGTTCGAACTAATCTTAGAGCAAGTATTATAAGATCGTTAGCTAACAATGCTGGATTAGCCTCTTACTTTGTAACAACTCATGTTGAACAAGGAAGTTGGAAAGATGTATTCAATCAACTGGATCGATACGAAGCCGTAACTCTTGAAGACCTTCAAAGGGTCGCAAATACTTATCTGAACAAGAAAAACAGAACGGTAGGTTTAACGGTTAAAACCGACTCTTAATTACCATTTTTAAATGCAAAACGAGATTACTATGAAACGCACTATTTTATTTTTATTTATGATATTGCTATCGGTTTCAGCGATGGCACAAAAACGTTATGATCAAATTAAATACCCTGAGCTTAACGACTTCGAAAAAGCTAATGTCGAAGAATTCACACTAGATAATGGGATTACTTTCTATTTAGTTGAAGACAAAGAACTACCTCTTATTCGAATTAATGCGACGGTAAAAACCGGTGGCTTACTTGAACCTATGGATAAAACAGGTCTTGCTGGGTTAACGGGACAGGTAATGAGAGAAGGTGGTTCAGTTAATTATCCAGACGATGAATTAAATCTACTTCTAGAAGATAAAGCAGCTTTTATGAGTACTTTTATCGGATTTGGATCTGGAGGGGCTAGTATGAATATCTTAAAAGAAGATTTTGAAGAACTTCTTCCGGTGTTTGTTGATTTAGTTCAGAATCCGGCTTTCCCAGAAGATAAAATTGAGCTTGCTAAAACACAGGCCAAATCAAACATTTCACGAAGAAATGATGATCAACAAGGAATTGCTGTACGGGAATTCCAAAAGTTAATTTATGGTGAGAATTCACCCTATACCACTCAAAGAGAATATGCTACTATTGAGTCCATTACACGGGATGACATGATTGAATTTCACAAACAAGCGTTTGTAGGAAATAATATGATGATAGGAGTAATAGGAGATTTCGACACAAGTGAAATGAAACGTAAACTTGAAGATGCTTTTGGAAGTTTGAAAGCTGGCTCAACAACGAATCTACTATATCCTGAAGTTAACTACGAGTATCCATCTACTGTAAATCTAGTAGATAAATCAGATGTGAATCAAAGCTTTATCTTGGTGGGGCATGTTGGTGGATTACGCGAAAATCCTGATTATGCAGCTCTGCAATTAATGAATGAAATTTTAAGTGGTGGGTTTTCCGGAAGACTTACGCAGAGCGTTCGTTCTGACTTAGGTCTCGCTTATGCTGTTTTTGGAGCATATTCTAGCAATATCAACTATCCAGGGTTTTTCTACGTTGGTGTAATGACCAAAAGCTCAACTACTGCTGAAGCAATTGATGCAATGATGGTTGAAGTTAAAAAGCTTCAGGA
Organism: Balneolaceae bacterium; assembly: GCA_040222455.1. GTDB lineage: Bacteria > Bacteroidota > Rhodothermia > Balneolales > Balneolaceae > RHLJ01. Next base: position 175,157 of record JAVKDD010000025.1, read on the forward strand.
TACTGCAGTTCCATCAGAAGAACTTAACGAAGCAAAAGACCGTTTCTTAAATTCACTTGTCTTTAGATATGACAGTAAGAACAAAATTCTAAGCGAACGAATTAATAACGAGTATAATGGACTTCCTCAAGACTACTTTGATCAATATGTAGAACAACTAAGAAAAGTTAGTTCTGCAGATATCCAACGAGTTGCAAAACAGTATTTAAAGCCCGAGACAGTTCAAATTCTGGTAGTAGGAAATGCTGCTGAAATTGGCGATCAACTAGATAAGTACGGAGATGTAAACAACATTGATATTTCAATCCCACTTCCTGAATCAAATGAAGAAGTGGTTACGGGTGATGCAGCAGAAGGTTCTACCATGCTCAAAAAAATGGCTGAAGCTATTAATCCTGATGGCAAAGAAGTAGTTACTTTAACTTCAAAATCTGCCGTATCTCAAATTACTCCAATGGGAAATGTAGACATCCAAAATTCATCTACTGTAAACTATAAAGAACTAAGTATGGTAGCTGAATTACAAACTCCTCAAGGAAATTTAACTATGGAATTGAAGAACGGAGCTGGCGTAATGAAAATGATGGGTCAAGAACAACCGCTTCCGCCTGCTATGACTAATCCAATGATTAACGAGATTAAGTACAGCTATGTGAATATTGCTTCCAACTATGCGTCTATGGAGGCTGAATATTTAGGAATGGAAGAAGTTAATGGTAAAAGTTATGCGGCACTTAAAGTCCTTAGTGAAAACCCAATAACTTTCCTTCTGGATCCTTCTACTGGGTTACCTTATATGGTTAAAAAGTCTGAGCTTAATCCTCAAACAGGTTCTTATGTAGCAACTGAAACTATTTACTCAGACTGGCGCAATGTAGACGGCATCATGTATGCTTTTTCAACAGTAACATCTAGCGATGGACAAAAAGCTTCTGAGACAACTTTTGAGTCTGTTGTAGTAGAATAACAACTCTCTATTTTTAATTAAAAAACCCGATATGTAGGTATCGGGTTTTTTTGTAGCCATTATAATTTCAAATTAGTATATAGCTTAAAACTAAAATAGTTGTCAGATATGGAAACTTGGGAAAATGAGTACCCAAAAGCATCGGAGTACGCTCACTTTTATTCTACTTATGTTGAGCTTGTTGAAAAAACGAATATCATTCATACCTTAAATAAGCAAATGCACGAAGTATTCACTCTGATGAATACAGTACCTGGCAATAAAGCATATTTTAAATATGCGCCAGATAAATGGACGTTGAAAGAAGTTCTAGGTCATATGATTGAAACAGAACGTGTTTTCGCTTACCGAGCTCTTGCTATAAGCCGGGGTGACCAAAAAAGTTTACCGGGAATGGATCAGGATGAGTACATGATTAGTAATAATTATAATAATCGTACTCTCGCTAATTTATCTAACGAGTATTTAGCCGTTCGAGTAGCGACTATTCATCTTCTTAATAGTATGACAAAAGAGATGATTTCTAAAATCGGAGTTGCAAGTGGAACAGAGGTCTCAGTTCGTGCTCTTGCATTTATTATTGCGGGCCATGACCAACACCATCTCACGATAATTAAGGAAAAATATCTTAGAAATTAAGCTGACTGATATTCTTGAATCCCTGCTTTTAAAATTTTTTGAATTAGATCGTCTTCATTTGAAGTTTCAGGCAAATGCAGAGCAATAGAATTCTTAAGCCAATCTTCTGCTTTATCTTTAAAGGTTCCATCAAGTGCATAGATCACTTTTCCGCCTAACTCTTCTAACGCTGCGGCATTGCATTGTTGCTCATATTGATTTCTTATTGGGATGGTGAGCAATTTTTTCCCTAAGTACATTGCCTCAGAAGTTGTTTCGAAACCGGTTGAAGAAACAACACCCAAACACCTTTCAAAGCTTTTTAAAAAGGATTCTTTTCCAATAGGTTTTACAATCACATTCCCTTTTTGATACTCGTTCTTACAACTTGGAGAAAAAATATGCCACTGAATCTTCCGAATAGTATTAAATATGGAGCATAGCGATTCATGATCGAAAGCAGGCAAGTAAACGGTAATATGATCCCCAAGTGAAGGATTTAATTCTTTGATCTGCTTTCTAACAATCGGTGGTTCAATAAATTCGTCATACCTTAAATAATGAGAACCCACTAGTGCACTAGTTGGGGCAAAATGTTTCATTACTCCTTCTGCTACCAACGATTTTTTTGCTGGCCGGGGCACTTTAGGTGATAAAAATGAAGCTTGATGACTGATTCCTACGCATGGAATTCCGGCACTTTGAGCAGCCCAAGCTGTAATTGGTTCAAAATCATTTACAATAAAATCATATTTATCAACAGGAACCGACTGGATATCTTGAATAAGCTTTATAGGGTTCAGTTTTAATGCCGTTTCAAGGAAATCTATACTCCCCTTTCGGTCATAGCTTAAGCTTATTCCTCTGGCTTTGTATGCAATCTGACCATCTAAGTCCATATGAAAGTTGTACCCACTAATCAGGACATCAACTTCGGCAAATTCTCGAAGTTTAGGCAGAACAACTCTGGCTCTACTAATATGTCCATGTCCTGTACCCTGTACTCCATAAAGAATTTTCATCCGATCATTACTTTAGAGTTTATAGAATGTCTGTGTATGAGTCGAGTAACTTTAGGGCTTTCTTGCAAAACAACATCCTCTTCATATCGATATAAATCCCATTCTTCACCATCGTACTCAAGGGTTGTTAAATTTTCAATCCAATCGCCCGAGTTCAAATAAATAACCGAACCCTTTTCGTTTTCATAACCTCGAATTTTGGGTTGATGAATATGCCCACAAACCACGTAGTCATAGCCTTCATCAATGGCAAGTTCCATTGCAGTTACTTCAAAATCATCGATAAAGTTAACCGCAGTTTTAACGCTATCTTTTATTTTTTTTGATAGCGAAATCTTCCCATAACCTAATTTAACCGTTAGTTTATTCACCCATCTGTTAAGTAGAATCAATATCTCGTAACCTTTACCGCCTAGCTTAGCTAACCATTTCGAATATTTCATTGTTATATCAAAAATATCTCCATGGAAAAACCACACCTTTTCTCCATTAAACTCAAGCACTAATTTATCTTTTATAAATAGTGGTCCTAATTGCAGGCTGGAGATTTTACGGAGCGTTTCATCATGATTACCAGTTAGATAATAAATATCAACCCCATTGGTCATCATAGTAATCAACGTTCTGATTACGTGCATGTGCGCTTCCGGCCAGTAGTATTTCTTAAATTGCCACATATCAATGAAATCGCCGTTTAAAATAATACGCTTTGGATTTATTGAATTCAGATATTGTGTTAACTCAACTGCGTGGCATCCAACCGTTCCCAAATGAACATCTGAGATCACCACTGTATCTAGGGATCTTTTCATAGCCTGAATTTGATGATTTACTTAACAATATCAGCCTTCATTGTTATCTAAGAGTGTCTTTCATATTACTTTTTGGTAATCGAAATGTTATCAAAACGTAACCTATACTTTCTTTCATTGGGATTTCATTTGTTCTAAATTCGACTACAACGAATGCACAATTAAAAAAATAGTTATGCCTGATTCCGACGCTCAAAAAATTGTTCATATTCACTTGCCAAAGAACGAAGTTTTTAAAACCACACTTACGGCTGGAATACATGAACTTATATCTGATGAACCCCCAACGGTTGAAGGCGGAAATAATAAAGGTCCTGATCCATATGATTTACTATTGATGTCGCTTGGAACCTGCACGGTAATGACCGTTAAAATGTATGCTCGAAGAAAAGGTTGGGAAGTTGGCGATTTGTATATGGAACTACGTCATAATAAAAGTCATATAGAAGATTGTAAGACGTGTGAAGACCCTGCATCTAAAATTGATGTGATTGAAAAAGAACTTATTATTAAAGGCAATATCAGTCAGGATCAAAAAGAAAAACTACTTGAAATATCTAAGAAATGTCCGGTTCATAAAACGTTATTGAGCGAAATCAGAATTGAGAGTAGTTTATCAGTTCAATAAATTGGAGTGAAATCTCGTTTATTAAAAAGTATTCAACTTTTATTTATTCATGAAACTCCACATTCTATTACTTTCTCTATCTTTATTGTTCATTAACTGTCTTCAAAACGAACAAATGTCTGGTGTTCCCATTTGGATTCAGGTTGCTTCAGCAGAACGGCAATGTATAACTCCCGACTATACTTCTCTTGAAGATGCTATATCTGAACTTGAAGAAAATAATATTCCTGTTCTAAATTCCAATGAGCTTAACTTCATTACTTGTGAAGCTTGTTCTTGCCCTACAGGTATCATCTACCAAGCCCAAATTCAAGGAAATTATCTTAAGAACGCAACACAATTAGGCTGGCAGATTGTAGATGAAGGTGATGATACTCCAGAATGAAAAGTGGTAATTACTTTTTTGGTAGATACATTTCCATCTTCCATTTTCTATATTGTTTGAAATAAAAAGTGACTATGAACAAGGAAGAAATTATCCAGCTTATTCAAGAACTTGGGGTAAAGAACATAAAGTTTGCCGTTACCGATATAGATGGTGTTCTCCGGGGGAAGCTTATCAGTACAGAAAAATTCTTGAACGCCCTGGATGATCAAATCGGGTTTTGCAATGTTATTTTTGGCTGGGATATGAATGATGCCGTTTACGACAATACTAAAGTGAGTGGCTGGCATACAGGTTACCCCGATTCTTTTGCTACAATTGATCCAGGCTCTTATCGGAAAATTCCATGGGATAATAATAAACCTTTTTTCTTGGCTGATTTTTCTCAAGTGGAGGATATGAAGCTGATTTGTCCTCGATCGCTTCTTAAAAAAGTAAGGAAAGAAGCGCTTGATCTTGATCTGATTCCAAAATTTTCAGCCGAATTTGAATGGTTCAACTTTGATGAAACCATGCATTCTATCAAAGAAAAAGACTATACAAACCCGACTCCACTAACTACGGGAATGTTTGGATATTCTGTGTTACGAGCTTCTCAAAACAGTGATTATATTAACGAGTTATTTGACTTACTTCATGGTTTTGGAATTCCTTTAGAGGGTCTCCACACTGAAACTGGAGACGGGGTATATGAAGCTGCAATTGCCTATGATGAAATTCTTGAATCAGCGGATCGAGCAACGCTTTTTAAGACATCGGTAAAAGAAATCGCTTCTCAGTTTGATTTAATTGCCAGTTTTATGGCAAAATGGAATCCTGATTTACCAGGTTGTAGTCAACACATTCACCAAAGTCTAGTGAACAAATCAGGTAAAAACCTCTTCTTTGATGCTTCTAAAGAGGGTAAAATGAGTGATCTTTTTAACCATTATCTTGCTGGTCAATTAGCTTGTCTTCCACATATTTTGCCAATGTTTGCACCAACGGTAAATAGTTATAAGCGTTTTGTAGAAGGTTCTTGGGCTGCAACTTCGGTAAGTTGGGGTATTGAAAACCGAACGGTTGCTTTGCGAGTGATTAATCAGAAGAAACATTCTATGCGATTAGAGAACCGAGTTCCAGGGGCAGATGCAAATCCTTATTTAACGATGGCAGCTAGTCTCGCTTCGGGGTTATATGGCATAAAACACAAGTTGAAGCTTGAGACGCCTCCCACAGTAGGCAATGAATACGATAGTAAGACTTCAAAAGCATTACCTGAAAACCTACATAAAGCTACAATGGCAATGAAGGAGTCTAATATTCCTAAAGAATTATTTGGTGATGATTTTGTAGATCACTTTATAAAGACCAGGGAGTGGGAATGGCGACAATACAAACCCAATCAGAAGAACTGGGAATTGAAAAGATATTTTGAAATTATTTAGGATCACCTCAACATGTCATTTATAAATTTTAATGAGATTGTAAACGAAGCCTGGGAAGCCTACGATAGCTCCAGAGAAATAATTCGAATTGAAGATATAAGCGCCAAGGTTTCTACTAATTATGTGTACCGCATAACTTTAAAAGATCATAGTTTTATCGTTGCTAAGCTTTCCTACTTCGGGAAATTCGAGCATTTTGTAGAAGATCATTCCATAATAAACGCCCTTTCGAATAACCTGCCCGAACCCTTTGAGAATTTTCTTGCACGATCACTTATGAAGGGAAATGAATTATTTATTCATCGCTATCAAAGTGAAATAATTGATGCGTGGGTTGTTTTTTATCGACCTATAAAAATCAGAAATAAGCTACCTAAAAGACTTAATGAACGTCAAATAAAGAGATTAGGAAGAGAATCTGCTAAGTTTCATAAAGCATGCCACACCGTACGAGGCACACTTCCTCCTTCAGCAAAAAGTATGAATGTTGATATTGACGGTTTGATGGATATAATAGATTCTGAAGAAGGTAAATTTCAGTTTCATCAATATCTTGATTTAATTGAAAAACAATGCGAAACCTTCAGAACGAACTATAAAGTTTTGGATGCTGATTCTTTAGATGCAATTCCGGTATTCGTAGACTGGAATATTGGTAATTTTTCTGTAACTGATAACTTCAGGTTCTTTTCACGTTGGGATTATGATTGGTTCAGAATGAGTTCCAGAATGATGGATTTCTATTTCTTCAGCCGAGTTGTTTCTGACATTGGTGATCGTACTATTTTTACTTATAACATTGATATTTTGATGGAAGAACGTTTTATCATTTTTTTGAAAGCTTACCATGAAGTATATCCTCTTACAGAACGGGAAATTTTACTTCTTCGCGAAACTTATCGCTTCTTTCTTCTAACGTATGTTGTAAAATATGGACGCTATTTTTTCCATGAAGTATTTGCTACTAAGCTCCAAAAAGAAGTTTTCGACATCCATCTTCATTCTATTGAAAAAAAATTCAACCCAAAGCCACTTCTCGAAGCCTTACATCTTTAATTATGACTTACCCATCTTTTTTCGAAATTGCTAAAGATTTTAAAGTGATTATGCTCGATTCTTATGGGGTTGTTAAAAACCATAAAGGATTAATCGCAGGAATTGATAAAACCATCGAATGGATTAAAAATGAAGGCAAAACATTCCGTTTGTTAACTAATGATGCATCCCGGAGCCAACACCAACAAATGGAAAGCCTGGCTGCACTTGGTTTGCCCGGTATAGAATTACATGAAATTATTACCTCTGGAATGATGGCAAAACAATTCTTAGAGCAAAAGATAAATGAAGGTAGAATCGCTTATCTGGGAACCGAAAATTCAGCCGAATATATTCTACAATCCGGACTTCAACATGTTTCAGTAGCTGATGTTGATTTGGATGATATAGACGATATTTCTGCATTTGTTTTTCTTGATGATGAAGGCTTCGACTGGAACACCGATATCAATAAAACGGTAAACTTACTTCGTAAGAAAACAATGCCCGTAATTCTTGCTAATTCCGATCGCTTCTATCCCGTTTCAAGAAATGATGTTGCTGTTGCAACTGGTGGAATTGCTAAGCTTGTTGAAAGTATGCTCCATAAGAAATTCATTCATTTTGGAAAGCCCGATTCTCAAATGTTCATGTATGCATATGAAGGATTGGTAGGTCAACTTGGCGATATCAACAAAAACGATATCCTTATGGTCGGAGATACGCTGGAAACGGATGTTCTGGGTGGAAATAAATTTGGCGTAAAGACCATGCTTGTACTTTCTGGAAATACAAGAGAAGACCGCGTAGAATCAAATATCAGCTCAACAGGAATTATCCCGGATTTTGTGTGCAGATCTGTGGTGGAGTGACCTGTTCTACCAACCTTTTTTAAGTTCAAGGTTATAACCATTATTACATAAACCTGAACAATAACCAAACATCTGTTCTTTATCTTTTTCGTATTTATAAACATATGCAATGTTCGTAAAGAAATCATGATACCAAATCAGCTCAGCCTCACCACCTTCACATCTACCAACCCACCTTCCTGTATCAGTGGATTCTTGCCACTCTGAACCGTTGGCAATAATATTATACTCTTTTTCAGTCCATGTGCCATCTTTGAAATAAGTTTGTCGATTAATTTGACTTAACTCAGTTCTTGAGTCATCTGAATAATACCGCTGTTGCCACTGCCCGTTCATAAATAATGAAAAATCTGGGCAATTTGATGCAAAAAACATGAAATCAAATTCTTCATATTCTTCGTTTTGATAGTACTGTAACCAGGTTTCTGCTTTTTGCTCACCATAAAACATATTGCCTTGATCATCGATAAGAGGTTTTGCTGTAATTATAAACTCTCCGGATGATTCATCCTTTTCTACGTCAAAAACCTCAAAAAATGGTTGATTTGTTGTAGACTCAGACTCTTTAAATTCGAGGTACTTTGAGTTCACAATTGTAGTAAAATTAGTAGTGTCCTGCCTCATAATTGGGAATATTCCAAGATCACCAAATAAAACACCTACACCTATATCATCAATTAATTCATATAATTCATTGGTTATAACATTTAATGTTGGTTGATTAGGCCAAGGAGCTTCGTCAAATGGATTTTCTCTCAGGTTTTCATACTCCCCATTAAAAGAAATTCGAATAGGTTGATTATACTCAAAGTACAATGAATCGCGATAAGGCGAGTAATGCTTTTTTCGCTTATTTGACCCTGAGTTATTGTTATTAGAAAAATCACCTTTTAACTCAGCCTCCAACTTATCAGTTGTAAGCATAAATACTTTAGTAAACCTTTCCTGAATACCCGTAATAATACTTATCGCTTGCCCGTAAACAGTCCACGTTTTTGCAGTCTCAACAAGATCTCCTTCCTCTACCTCTACATTTTCAGTATCAGAATCCCAGAAAGTATTAAGAATCCCTTGGAAATTAATTTTATTGGTAAGCCACTTCTTTCCATTCTCAAAAGCTGATTCGGGTTCTTCCAAAGGATCATCATTAGCTTTGGCTAAAACATCATCAAACGATTCATATTCCTCGTTTAGGATTTCCTCATACGCCTTCATGAAATATGCCAGGTTTTCCATTGCCTCTGGGCTTGCAGTTTGGATATCATTGAATATCTTCAGTTCCAACTCATTGTATAATTTCAAGGCTTTGTTCATTTGTTCAACAAAATTCTCATCATTACCATCACGATTGTAAGGAACTTCCTGAATAGCTTTTTCAGCGTCAGCTTTTACCAGACTCATTTGGTCTTTAAATTTCAAAAACTCTGTCTGAATATAATTTACTGGATCACCTATCGATTGGATTGGAAGAATTTCAACTTGTCCTTTAAGTAATAAATCGTCTTTAATATATACAGTAAAATTATAGTTTCCTGCCGCTATACGAGGTATAGTAACAGCCCATTGCCCCCACTCTTTTACTTTTGCGGTAAGCGTATCCCCAACAGCAAGTGTGTCTTGATAGTAAACAAGATCAAATCTCTTATACATATCATAATCATTGTCCACTGAATCTTGTCCCCAAATAAATTCTAAGCCGTAATCTTCAAGATCAAAATCTTCATTGTAGTACAAAAGTGATTGGTAAGGATAAAATGCGGAGTAATCGTTAGGCATTTGAATTATTATAGGTTCGGACTCATCATCTTCCCCATCATCAGTCTCTGTATCACCGTCTCCATCCGGATTTTCGATAGGTTCATCTTCATTTTGAGAAGATGTGGGAGACGATTTACAATTTAAAAAAACAATACTAAACCCAAATAGGAACAGAATAAAAAACCTGTACATAATGCAAAAAACTTCAGCTTAAATTAGCTTGTCAGAATAAAAAATCGATCATTTAAAAAAAAGCTTCAATCAACTATTCCAAATCTTGCAACCTATACAACAATAAAGCAGCTCTTTTAGACTGTCTAGGTAATTGATTGATATATCCTAGTTCATTCACTGTATGCCCATCAGTTCCGCTCATTCCCAGTGCATCAATTGCCATATCCACATAAGTAGCTGTAAATGAAACATCGGCCGCTCCAGCTCTAAGTGGATTTACTGCCACAACCTCACCAAAGCCTAAATCCTGACTTACCTGACTGTAGATTTCCAATAGTTTATAATTTCCTTCAGTTGGTGCCATCGGAGGATATCCTTCATAAAAATTAATAACTGCAGACGTGCCAAGTAGATTTCTACGTACGATTTGTCTCATTCTGTCTTTAACTCGATCTTCTTGCTCTGGAGAAAGCGCTCGTAGATCACCAGCAATAACTGCCGTTTCTGCTACCACATTTGTTTTTCCAAATACATCTCCACTACTAGAACCTTTATCATGATTTACAGATGTGCCGCCTAAAATACGGCCAGGATTAAAGGTGAGAAATTCTTCGCTTCTTAACTCTTCATAAAACAAAGTTAATATTCTTGAAGCTTCAAAAATTGCACCAGCTCCAATGTCTTCTCTAAAAATCTGTGAAGAATGCGCCGGAGTTCCTGTCACATTTAGTTCCCAACCAATAGATCCACGTCGCGATACATTCGCCGTACCTGGATTTCCATCCCCATTTTCAAATCCAATAGAAATATCTGCCCATTTTGCTGCATCAATGAGCGCTTTTTTTGATAAATCCAGTGGTCGACCACTTAATTCTTCGTCACCCGTAATTACAATCTTGATATTCATATCATCCAGCTCACCTGCTTCTTTTAGAGCACGCAATGCCTGAAGCATAATGATATTTCCACCCTTCATATCAGCAATTCCAGGACCTTTGGCGGTTGTATCATTTACCATCTCGAATTTCTGAAAAGGACTATCGGGTTCAAAAACGGTATCTAAATGCCCAATCAACATTATTTTTGGAGCATCATCGCTTCCTAAATGTTCCGCAATCAAATGACCGGCACGGTTCCAATCATTACCATCTTCAAACCAGGTAGTAAAACCAAGAGCTTCAAAATGTGGAATAAGATGTTCAGCAGTTTCCTTTACTCCATCAAAATTCATGGTTCCACTGTTGATATTGACACTCTCTATTAATAGTTCAAGAGCTTGTTGATTTGTTTCATCAATATGATCTAGCATTTTTTGCTCAGTATTAGAAACTTGTGCTAGAATTTGAGAAGAAAAAAGAAAAAGAACGGCGGTAACTAATCTGATCATAAATAATACATCTGGGTTAAACTATGGTTGAATTTAATTAGGTTTTGCAACAAAATGAACTATTTCTGTTATCGATAGTCCTCTTCACAAAAACTTCAAAAATTAAGATTATGTTATTGATGCGATAAAATATCCACAAGTCAGGAGGGTATTATGAAATATTATTTTAACATAGTGATTGATGGGCTTACTTTTGATGAAGCTGTTTCTTTTTTAACTGAAGAGCTCCTAAAAGAAGGGTTTGGAGTAATTTCAGAAATTGACATGAAAAAAACTTTAAAGACTAAACTGAATCTGAATTTCAGAAAGTATAAAATTCTGGGTGCTTGTAGTCCAAGTTATGCCTACCGGGCACTGAGTAGCGACGATAATGTTGGGGTGTTACTCCCATGTAATTTTGTAATTCAGGAACATGAAGATGGTGTAATCGAAATTTCCGCTGCCGATCCTATTGCCTCAATGAATCCCGTTGAGAATGAGGACCTAGCTATGATTGCAAACCAGATACAGCGTAAAATCAGACAAGTGATTAAAGCGCTTCAATTTGGGAATTTTCATTCTCTTTGAAGTTATTAATAGCTTTTAAATTAGAATAGAATACAGTTGAAAATCTTTAATTACTATCCCAGCCCCAAGGTGCTTCTGGAGTATTAACTTCTTTAGTTAAATCAAATTTCACACTGAAGTAACGGGGTGTTCCAATACGTCTGAGGTTGTACGTAAAATACATTCTGTCGCTAATTTCGATCCACCAAACATTGGTTGAAGCTGCCGGAATAAGAGTACTCGTTTCTTGATCAGCAGGAAACATTTGAAGATTTGCGAGACCTTCATTTGTTGACATACCACCATATTGAGTTATTTCGTCTTCGGAACCATCTTCATGCCTATGATCATGTTTTAGCAAAATACGATCGTTTACTCTGGTTAAAACCCAGGTTCTGGATTTATCATCTCCTACAAAAAAAGGAATCTTAATAGTATCTGCATCACAAGAACGTACATGCATTATAAGATCTTGACCTCTAAAGGAATCATTTTCTGGCGCTTCAATAACCTCACCTGAATAAGCTTTATCACAAAGTTTAGTTAATGAGTTCCAAAAAGCTAAACTTTCATTTTTCTCTGAATTATTGACCTGAGCCGATAAATAACTGGAATTAAAAAGTATCAGAAGATATATGAAATATCGCATCATGAAACATTCTCGATTTGATACTCAGAAATCGGTATACATGAGCAAATCAGGTTTCGGTCTCCATAGGCGTCATCTACTCGAGATACGCTTGGCCAAAATTTATTATATCGTAACTTATCGATTGGAAAGACTGCTTTTTCTCTAGTGTAAGGTCGGTTCCAATTTTCATCCATAACCACACGCATCGTATGCGGAGCATGTTTTAGCACATTGTTCTCTTTATCTGCTTTGCCTTCTTCGATTTCACGAATTTCATTTCTAATGCCAATCATGGCCTCACAAAAACGATCCAACTCTTCTTTGCTTTCACTTTCAGTCGGTTCAATCATTAATGTTCCTGAAACCGGGAAGCTCATAGTTGGTGCATGAAATCCATAATCCATTAATCGCTTAGCAAGGTCGACCGCTTCTATTCCAGCAGATTGCTTAAAAGGGCGAAGATCAATTATAAATTCGTGAGCAGAACGACCTGTTTTGCCAGTGTAAAGAATTGGGTAATGATCCGCTAATCTATCTTTTATATAATTCGCATTTAGGATGGCATGCTTAGTTGCTTCGGTCAAACCATCTGCCCCCATCATTCTGAGGTAAGCATATGAAATCGTCAAAATACTTGCACTACCAAATGGCGCTGCAGAAATTGCAGAAATCCCTTGCTCTCCTCCTGTCTTAATAACTGAATGACCTGATAAAAATGGCATGAGATGTTTTGCAACACCAATTGGTCCCATTCCCGGACCACCACCACCATGAGGTATACAAAATGTTTTGTGTAGATTTAAGTGACACACATCGGCGCCTATTTCACCCGGACTTGTTAGCCCAACTTGGGCATTCATATTAGCACCATCCATATAAACCTGACCACCATGAGCATGAATAATCTCACAAAACTCTTTTACTTTATGCTCAAAAACTCCATGTGTCGATGGATAAGTAATCATCAATGCACCTAATCGATCACTATATTTTTCTGCTTTTTCCGCTAAATCTTCACTGGAAATATTTCCATGACTGTCGGTAGCAACAACTACCACCTCCATCCCGGCCATTACTGCGCTTGCAGGGTTTGTACCGTGTGCAGAAGATGGTATTAACGCTACATTTCTGTGGTGATCTCCTCTACTTTGATGATAAGCTCGAATAGTCATTAACCCTGCGTATTCACCTTGAGCGCCAGAATTTGGCTGAAGAGAAACTGCATCAAACCCCGTTATTTCGGAAAGCCATTCATCTAGTTCTTCGAACATTTGGGTGTAACCTAAAGCTTGGTTAATCGGAGCAAACGGATGTATTTGCCCAAATTCTGGCCACGTTACAGGAATCATCTCTGCTGTAGCATTCAATTTCATGGTGCAAGAACCAAGAGATATCATTGAATGCACTAATGATAAATCCTTGTTCTCTAATTGCTTCATATACCGAAGCATCTCATGTTCAGTCTGATATAGATTAAATACTGGGTGATCCATGAAAACTGACTTTCGAGTCAATTCTTCAGGAAATGAAACTTTAGTCGATTCAGCATGAGCGTTCACATCAAAATTTGAGGTTCTTCCTTCAGCCTCTGCAAAAATCGAAAGTATGCTTTCAACATCGCTCAGTTCTTTAGTTTCATCAAATGAAATTCCAATTCGCCCATTGCCGAAGTATCTGAAATTAATATCATGAGCCAATGCAATTTTTCTGACCTTTTTTTCATCGGCTTTAACAATGATAGTATCAAAGAATATTTTCGTCTCAACTATTATATCGAGTGCTTCTAATCCAGCTTTCGTCAACTTTGTCAAGCCGTGAACTTTAGATGCAATTTTTGTCAACCCTTTAGAGCCGTGGTACACACCATACAATCCCGCCATAACTGCTAATAAAACCTGAGCTGTACAAATATTTGAAGTAGCCTTTTCTCTACGAATATGTTGCTCTCTCGTTTGAAGTGCCATTCTGTACGCGGCCTTTCCTTCTGCGTCTTGCGTAACCCCAATAATTCTTCCTGGAATCTGTCGTTTAAAATCATCTTTCGTTGCAAAATAAGCTGCGTGTGGACCTCCATATCCCATTGGAACCCCGAAACGTTGTGTAGTCCCAACCACAACATCAGCACCCATTTCTCCCGGAGGAGTTAATAAAGTTAAACTCAATAAATCTGCTGCAACAACTACATGAATCTGATGTTCGTGGGCAGCTGCAAACAAACTTGAATAATCTTCAACACTTCCATCAGTCGCAGGATATTGAACTAGAATCCCATAGAGCTTATCATCGGTTACATCCAGTTTTTTGTGATCTCCAACTACAATATTTACACCAATTGGTTCTGCTCTAGTTTGAAGAACTTCTATTGTTTGAGGATGGCACAATTCACTTACGAAGAAAGCATTCGCGTCTTTTCTCTTAGCACCTTTTCGTTGCCCAAGTAACATGCTCATTGCTTCTGCCGCCGCTGTTCCTTCATCTAGCAAAGAAGCGTTGGCTAGTTCCATTCCTGTTAAGTCGCTAACCATGGTTTGAAAATTGATTAGCGCTTCAAGTCTTCCTTGAGCAATCTCAGCTTGGTAAGGAGTATAGGCGGTATACCAGGCTGGGTTTTCTAAAATATTTCGCTTAATCACATTTGGAACATGAGTATCGTAATAACCCATTCCAATGAAGGATTTGTTGATTTTATTTTTTAAAGCCAACTTTTTGAATTCTTCCAAAAACTCTACTTCACTCAATGCCTCTGGAAGGTTGAGAGAACTACGTAGTCTAATACCATCTGGTATAGTTTCATTAATTAATTGATCAAGGTCAGTAGCCTTAATCGTATTCAACATTTCTTGTGTAGCTTTTGCGTCTGAACCGTTATGTCGTGCAGCAAAGAGTTCTTTCTTGAAGTCTATACTCATTAGGAAATAGTCCTGAAATTTAAATTGCTAACCTAGTTGTGTGCCTTAATGTGTAAACTGAACAAATTAGAGCTTTGGAAGTTCCAAGGAGGATGAGAAAAGTACGGAAAATCAGATTTAAATAAGCGTAAAATCATGTACCAAAAAATATTATTTCTCCTTTTTTTTTGATTTATTCTTTACTGCTTTTTAAATCAACATAATTAGTTTTTTTAATGAAAAAATCTGCGACATTAGTTTTCACTTTATTGCTAATCTGTAGCGTTTCTATAAAAGCACAGGAATCGAATGGTCTTAGCATATTTATTGAGCCTAATCCTATTGAATTAAATGTAGGTGAAAAAGTTCAACTAGTAGCAAAAGTAGTTGATAGCGCCGGTGTTGTTCAACCTGATTCCGTCATTTACTTTTCACGAGCTCCAAAATTGATTTCTATAACTCGTTCGGGATTTCTAGAAGCTCTTGAGCCAGGAACTCATCAACTTATCATTTTAAAAAATGCACAGGGAGATAATCCTCGGATCAGAAAAAGTGTTAGTGTTAAAGTCACTAATCCCAAAATTGACCGAATCGTATTTACCGAAATCCCATCAAAAATATACGAAGGAACTGGATTTCAACTTAGTGCCAGCATTTATGATGAATTGAACTTTCTACGAGACGACTTATTTGTGACCACTTTCAAATCTTCCAATCCTGAACTAGCTGAGGTAAATCAATTTGGCGGCATCAAAGCAAAAAAAAGTGGTGTTGTTACCATTACTTCTTCATTCGAAAATCTTGAGAACAAATTCCAGGTTGAGATTGTAGAAAATCCAGTTACTTCGTTAGAAATTTCTGTAGACAAAAATATAGCACGAACCGGAGATGTTCTTCATTTTAAAGCCATCGCTTCTGATAATAAGGGGAATGCTGTTTCTGATGCTCAAATCACTTATTCATTTGTTGCTTCCCCGGATGATAATCGTGGACAAACAGCATCTGCTCAAATAGAACAAGACGGCCGGTTTGTGGCAAACCACTCTGGGTTATATACCATAATGGCGCGTAATGGTAATACTGTGGATGAGGTTTCAGTTCGCATTAACCCAAGAAATGTAGCAAGAGATTTAGAAGTTATTGGTAACGGGAAAGTAACAGATGTATTTACCTCAGATTTATGGGTTTGGGAAGGTGTAGATGGGCGAGATTATGCAGTAACCGGAACCTGGAGTTCCAGAGGTGATGCCTATTTTTGGGACGTCACTGATCCTTCTAACATTGTGGCAATTGATACGATACGTGTTGACGCCCGAACAGTGAATGATGTAAAAGTTTCTGAGGATGGACGAATCGCTGTAATTTCCAGAGAAGGTGCTTCAGATCGAAAAAACGGGCTCGTTATTTTAGATGTTACTGATCCATCGAATGTTGAAATTCTTTCTCGTTTTGATGATGGATTGTCTGGCGGTGTTCATAATGTGTTTATTTACAAAAACCATATTTTTGCAGTAAATAATGGCCGTAAGTACGATATCATTAATATTGAAGATCCAAAGAATCCATTTCGTATAAGTGATTTTGAATTGGATACTCCCGGTCATGCTGTTCATGACGTTTGGGTGGTTGATGGGATTGCGTATTCATCGAATTGGGATGATGGCGTTGTTGCTGTTGATGTAGGAGGAATGGCCACAGGAGATATGCCAGGAGCTGGTGGATCGCTTGAAAATCCGGTTCAACTTGGAAGTTATACCTATCCAAGTGGATGGAATCATGCCGCCTTTCCTTTTAAAAGTAAATCAACCGACAAATTTTATATTGCTGCTGGTGATGAAGCCTTTCCAGGAGGTGTAGCTGCAGGTTGGATTCATTTCTTTGAATTAGATAGCTGGGAGAATGCAAAAGAAGTGGCTCGATATGAAGTGCCTGAAGCTGGAACTCATAATATCTGGATTGTTGACGACATCATGTTTGTGGCATATTATCAAGGTGGATTACGTATTGTGGATGTATCTGGTGAATTAATGGGTAATTTATATGATCAAGGGCGTGAAATTGCTAAATTCTTACCAACTGCCTCCGAGGGTATTGCCCCAAATAAACCTGAGGCTTGGGGACCTCAACCGTATAAAGATCTTATTTTTGTATCTGACATGAACTCCGGCCTTTGGGCTTTAAAACTCAGTTCTACAAATGAAATGGCTGGTACTGAGTAATTAATAACTAAATAATCAATGAACTAACTCTATGAAAATTTTCCAATCGAATAGCTTCATCTCAATTTTTGTGCTCTTTTTGAGTGTTACTCTTGCCAATACTGTGATGGCACAAGAGAAAAAGATTGTAATGGACATCGAATCGCTCACTCTTAAAATTAATGAAGAGGTAAAACTTTCGGCTAAAGTAACCGATATGAATGGTTCTGTACTTGAAGATACTGTAGCCTTCTTTTCAGGTAGTAGACGAAATTTAGCAGTTACACAAACAGGAAATGTCAAAGCTTTAAAACCAGGTAACTATTCCATTATTGTAATTACCATGGGAGAAAATAGAGTTCGATTTGATCTTCCTGTTACGATCGAATATCCACCTGTTACAAGTGTTTCATTTGTTGAGAAACCTGAAAATGTATATTCCGAAACTTCATTCCCACTTCACTTTGAAGTAAAAGATGCGACAGATGCTATTCGCGATAACGTAGATGTTGTAGTATCTAGTTCAAATAATGATGTAGTTATGGTTGATGAATTCAATAAGCTTAGAGCATTAAAAAAAGGTTCGGTAACGGTTACTGCAAAAGCAGAAAACCAATCAATAACTTGGAGGATTTCAGTTAAGGAAAATCCAATAGAGCAAGTGAACCTGACTCATAATTATGTGGGAAAAGAAATAAGAACAGGTGATGTTATTCGATTTGTAGCTAATGCAGTAGATAATCAAGGAAATACTGTTGCAGACGCACCTTTCACTTTTTCTTTTATAGCCAGCCCAGATGATAATCTGGGGCAAGGAGCTTCAGCTCAAATTGAGCAAGATGGTCGTTTTGTTGCCAATCATCCAGGTAAATATACAGTAATGGCGAGAGTTGGAAACTCAATTTCAGAAACAACTTTCAGAGTAGTGAAAAGAAATGTACAACGTCCAATCACTGTGGTTGGTAAAGGAATTGTTCCAGACGTTAAAACTTCTGACCTTTGGGTTTGGGAAGGTGTGGATGGAAGAGATTATGCAGTAACCGGAACCTGGGGTGCACGTGGCGAAGCTTTTTTCTGGGATGTTACCGATCCAACCAATATTCATACCATTGATACTGTTCAAGTTGATGCCCGAACCGTTAACGATGTAAAAGTTTCTGCGGATGGACGTGTAGCCGTTATTACTCGCGAAGGAGCATCTGATCGAAAAAATGGAATTATTATTTTAGATGTAACCGACCCTTCGAATGTTCAAATTCTTTCTGAATACAATGAAGATTTAACGGGTGGAGTACACAACGCATTTATTTACGAAAATCATGTTTATGCTGTTAATAATGGACGTAAATACGATATTATTAATATCGAAGACCCGAGAAATCCCAGAACTGTAAGTCAGTTTGAATTAGATACCCCTGGACATTCCATTCATGATGTTTGGATTGAAGATGGAATCGCATATTCTTCAAATTGGAGCGATGGTATTGTAGCTGTCGATATTGGAAGTAACACATCGGCAGATATGCCGGGAGCTGGTGGTTCTCCAGAAAATCCAGTTCAACTAGGAAGTTACAAATATCCAAGTGGCTGGAATCACGCTGCTTTTCCTTTTAAAAGTAAATCAACGGGCGATTTTTATATTGCAGCTGGTGATGAAGCTTTTCCTTATGGATTAGATACGCAAGGTCCAAACAGGGCTGAAGGTTGGGTACATTTTGTTAAAATGAACGGATGGGATAATCCCGAAGAAGTGGCTCGGTATCAAGTTCCTGAAGCGGGTTCTCACAACTACTGGATTGAAGACGATATTCTGTATGCTGCTTTCTATAACGGTGGGCTCCGAATTGTAGATATTTCTGGAGAACTTATGGGAGATTTATATCAGCAAGGACGAGAAATTGGTTTATTTTTACCTACAGATAAAGATGCTGCCATACCAAACGCACCATTTACATGGGGACCAATGCCTTACAAAGGCTTAATTTATCTATCTGACTGGAATTCTGGTATATGGGCTGTAAGAGTTGGTGACGATCCAACAGCTGGAACTAATTAATCTAAACTAATAGGTCGTGAATAAATATATATTTACACTCATAGTATTACTGACTTTAGGAAATAAAGCTTCCTCTCAAGATTACTATATGTACGTTGCAGCAGAGTCAGAAGATCAGGTTCATTTGATTCACTTTAATGCAAAGTCTCAAGTAGCTTCAATCGCAAAAACCATTAATGTTGGACGATTCCCAACCGAAATTGATGGACCACATGGAGTTTCTGTTTCTCCGGATGGAAAGTACTGGTTTGTTTCCATTGCTCATGGGAATCCATATGGTATGCTTGCTAAGTATAAAACCGTTACCGATGAATTGGTTTCTACTACCGAGCTAGGACTATTCCCAGCGAGTATGGAAATCTCAAAAGCTACTGGATTACTTTATGTAGTAAATTTTAATCTGCATGGTGAAATGGAGCCGAGCACAGTTTCGGTTATTGAACCAGAAAGTATGACCCGACTAACTGATATTGACACAGGAATTATGCCGCATGGTTCAAGAATTAACTCATCTGGTACAGAACTTTATCATGTTTCTATGATGACCGATGAATTAATCGAAATAAACACTGGATCTTTACAATTAACTCGTCGTTTAAAATTATCTGGGGCAAAGAATGCTATGGGTGAAATGGATCATTCATCTATGGATCACTCGGGTATGAATCATGGAGATATGAAACACAATCCCGTTGAAAAACCTACTTGGGTAGATCCTCACCCCACTAAACCATTAGTTTATGTTGCCGGAAATGGATCCGACGAAGTATTAGAAATTGATACTCAAAAATGGGAAGTAACTCGCCGTTTCAAAACAGGAAGGGCGCCTTACAATCTAGAGGTTACACCAGATGGAAAAAAAATAGTTGTCAGCTATAAAGGGGAAGGCTCTACTGGTATTCTCGATACTGAAAGTGGAAAGGAAATAGCAAAAATTGCTAACACTAGAAAAGTAAGTCATGGTGTTGCCATCTCTCCAGATAGCAGATTTGCTTTTATTTCGGTAGAAGGAATTGGCGGTGAACCTGGATCAGTAGATATAATTGATCTTGATTCAAACTTACTCGTTGATCATGTAGAAACCGGTAAGCAAGCGGGTGGTATCTATTTTTGGAAGCAGGTTAATTAAGCCCTGTCTTTCAGGAATATAGAGTGGCTAACATTTTGGTCACTCGCCTCCATATCCACTATTATCTCTTTTGGAAGAGCTTCGACGATATAGCCCAACTGATCCGCTATTCCAACTATAAGTGGCTCCAATTTGCCCTTGTCGGTATTGTATTTAACATAGGCACCTCCAATTCTTAAATCAATTTTACGAATAGAGCGGTTTAACATATCAGCACAGCGAATAACTTCGGTAGCTGAAAAAGTTTCTTTCCCTGAAATTTTCGGAGCTTTGTATTTCTTTTTTGAAATACTCATGGTTTTAACTTCCCCAGATTTCATATCTGGTTGTAACCATTCAAAATGATGATTTAACTCTTTGATATAATATGCAAGATATCTTGAGTTCTTACTCACAAGTGAAAAATTCAGGTCAGCTACCCATACATCTTTAACTTGATCTATATTTATATCAAACCAAATGAAGTTGCATTCAATTTCAAACGCAGCGGTAGAATCTTCCTTATTTTCTTTTAAAAATACTAACGAATAATTCTGTTCAAATTCAGGAATGCTAATTCTCGTTTGGTCAGGAAGGTCTATTTTAAGTGAGACTTCATCTTGCTTAGTAGAAATAAAATCTGGTGCACTATTTTCAACTTCGCACCATATTCTTTCTAACTTTAGTAAAATCCTTGCTTTTCCATCCTTAATTGGGACTTTAAAAGCATCGCTATTGTCAACCATATCTTATATTTTTCTTACAGAAAGTATTGAATTTGTTAATAATTACACATGAGAAATGGTTAATGTAAAATAACTGCCTGTTTAGCTAGGGCTTACATTATATTTTCCTATGTCAAATCGAATCTAATTTTAACTAAAAAATGATTTTACCAAATTGGTTTCTAGAACTTAACCCAATTTTTCAAGCACTTTTAGGAGGTTTATTTACCTGGGCACTAACCGCACTTGGTGCTTCATTAGTATTCCTCACAAAAAAAGTAAATAATGTACTTCTTGATAGTATGATGGGTTTTGCGGCAGGCGTAATGATTGCAGCTAGCGTCTGGTCTTTGATTATTCCTTCTATTGATATGGCTGAAGCTCAGGGTGTTATTTCGTGGCTCCCTGCTGTAATTGGATTTTTAAGTGGAGGAATATTTCTAAGAATATGTGATCAGTATATGCCTCATTTGCACTTAGGATTGCCAAAAACTGAAGCTGAAGGAGTTCCAACAAGTTGGCGCCGTTCTACTCTTTTAGTTCTTGCCATAACTTTACACAATATCCCTGAAGGACTTGCAGTTGGTGTGCTTTTTGGAGCCGCTGCTACTGGAGTTGACCCCACTGGTACTGCTACAATTGCCGCTGCTGTAGCCTTGGCATTGGGTATTGGAATTCAAAATTTTCCTGAAGGTATAGCTGTTTCTATGCCACTTCGCAGAGAGGGTTTAGGAGTAGGAAAAAGCTTTTGGTTTGGGCAACTTTCTGGGGTTGTAGAACCTGTAGCTGCTGTAGTTGGAGCAGCGGCTGTCATTTTTGTACAACCTATGCTTCCTTATGCTTTAGCATTTGCAGCTGGTGCTATGATATACGTTGTGATAGAGGAACTTATCCCTGAAAGCCAACATCATGGCAATACAGATATTGCTACACTAGGTACGATGGTTGGCTTTTGTGTTATGATGGTACTTGATGTTGCACTCGGTTAATCAAGTAATAATTTCGTTGGTCAGATTTTTGGAGTACTCTTTAATCTGATCGCGAACATCTCTAAACTGGTCTAGTATTTCTTCTTCCGTACCTTCGGCTTTGGCAGGATCCAGGAAATTATGATGTCTTTTTTCAGATGAAGATGGGAATACCGGGCACCGCTCTTTTGCACTATCGCAAACGGTAATAACAAGATCGAAATCTTCATTCAAATACTCGTTAATATGATTTGAAGTATGCGATGAAATATCAACTTTTGCTTCTTTCATAACCTGAATGGCTTTTGGGTTAACACCGTGAGTTTCTACTCCTGCACTTTTAACACTTATATTTTCTCCACCAAAAAAACGAAGCCAACCTTCCATTATTTGGCTTCTACAACTATTTCCGGTACATAAAACTAGAATGTTTTTTTCATAACAAGGTTTACTTTTTTCAATAAACCAATGATACATCTAATACTATTAACGAACTATGAACTTTTACTGCATTTTAAAAATCAGGAAATCCACTATAGTATATTTCTCATTAAAATAGCGGTGGAAGGACAGATACTAGAAAATTCACTACTTGTTTTGATACATTCCGGGGCTTTTTCACGATTAATGCTAGTAAACCTCTTTTTTGAAAAAAAACCCTCTGCATTTTCAGTTAATAAATATAGTTCAATGAAATTAGATTCTTTCACCTTAAATAGAATCTGATCTATAAATTGACTTCCCAATCCTGCCCCCCTTAACTCTTCTTTTATAACAACAGATCTTAGTAAAGCTATATTTTCAAATTTTTCTATACCTGCACAGGCAATTATCTCATTTTCGTCCTTTACTATATAAAAAACTATTTCAGACTCACTAAAATCTTTAATAGGAAGATTATTTCTTCTGAGAATATCTTCAATCTCATTTAGGTCTGATTGTGCTGCATTAACTATTGAGGCATTAGTTTTCATATGCTTTTTGGGATGACCATTTCATTATTTTATGGGCTTCATCATGATCAAGGTCATTTATTGAAAAAGCCTTCCCTCCAGCACCAGATGCAGCTATAATATCAATACTTGCAAGGTTTTTATTTTTTTGAAAGGGGTTTATTGTCAATTCAGATACTTGTACCCTATTCTTTTTAAGATATGCTGTTCTCTTAGCCAATACTCTGTACTGTAGCTTTAAAGTATGTTTATTTATCGTAAGAACAGCATCATTAAATCTTAGCCATCCTAAAAAAGTAGCTGGAATTAAAAAGCCAAATAGCACCCATGCTAAATCCCAAAACCACCATATAAATGGAATTGCTACCAAAAGTAAATAATTAGGTCGACGAAGATAGCGCAGAAAAGCTCTTTGTGGGGGAGTAATTTTAATTTCAGGTTCATCAATTTCTTCGATAAATCCACCAAAAAAATCGACCAGTTTTTCTTTTTTAATAAATGGAGCAAGTACAATAGAGCGTTCCGTATTTTTCTGTTGAAAGCCAGCGCTTTCTACATATAACATACCATAGCCAAAAGGTTCTCTGAATATACCCTCTACAAATCGGAGTGCTTGAATCCGGTCAAATGGAACTGTAGTATGTTTGCGTTCTAATAGCCCACTTGTGATATGAAGTTCTTTATCCATTTTTTCCACTTTAAAATCGGCATATTGAAAAATTACGCCAATAAAAGAGAAAACGTAGGAAACAACGAAAATGAAAATCAAAACCCCTACAAAAATAGATGCATTTCCTAATCCTGGAATATGATCAAACATATAGTTGAGGTTTTCTTCGGTTACAAATTGATCGAGCTGACCTGAAATAGCTCCAAGAATAGATGCTATTAATCCAAAATTTCCTGACGTAAGTGCTGCTAGAAATAAATCTCTTCCTGATAGCTTCCAAGTAAGTACTTCTTTGACTATTTCTTCTTCAACCTCTTCTATTTCCTCTTTTTTTAAAGACTTTTCTCCCCGTAATAATGCCCGAAGCTCAAGGGCTTCCTCTCTGGTAATGGCACTAATCGTTGCCCCTTCGGTTCCACTCCCCGCTGACTTCACCTCAACCTTCACCAGCCCAAAAATACGTTGTAAAATCCCTTCAGTAATATCAATTACCTGAATTCGATCTTTTGAGAGATAAAGTTTTTTCCTTACAAAAACTCCTTTCTTAATTTGAAGCTCGTCACCATCAACCCGATACGTAAATCGAAGCCAACTAAATATCCCAAGTATCAATGTGGAAGCCACGCCGAGAGCGAAGAAATACCAGAAATATTCATCTGTATTACGAGAACCAACTACTAAAAAAATCGCAATTGGGACAACGTTTTGCCTTAAAACCCCAAGGAACTGAGTTACTGCCGCAATAGGATGTTGTCGTCTAAATTCAGACATCTTCCTGTACTTTTCTAACCAATTCTGATATCAGGCTACGCAGATGAGCTGCTGTTTCATCATCTAGCGCCGGAATTTCATGTGTTGTAGCCGCAGTTGATATACTAATAGATGATAGTCCAAACTTTCTATATATCGGTCCTTGCTTTGTATCTACATGTTGTATTCTATTCATTGGAACCATTGTTCTTTTTCTAATAATGATTCCCCTATGCATGTCTACTCCTTGCTCAGTTACATCATAAGACCAACGGCTCCATCTCACTTTTGGAAATAGGGATACTATAAGTACATAAATAATTAAAGTAATTGGCGCTGTTATTATTGGAACTATTGCAGGCATATCGCCCATTACATACACGAAATATAAAAATCCAGGTATAATAAATAGTGGTAATCCTTTTAGCACTGATGTAATACGCCATGCTTTTATAGCTTTCTCATCAATTTTGGTACTTGGAAGTTCAATCATTAATATACTTTTTTTGTTTCAGCTGTTTTGTAATAGCCTTCATCTACTTTTAACATAATTATAAGACCGATAATGAGCATCAAAAGAATTACCCCCATCCCCCAACGTTGGTTTCCCATTATTAATGTAATCCAGCCAACCAAAATAGGACCTGCAAAGGAAGTGACTTTACCAGAAAGTGCGAGCAAGCCAAACATTTGATTTCGTTTATCAATTGGGGCAAGTCTGCCCATCATAGTTCTACTTGCGGCTTGTACTGGGCCAACAAAAATCCCCAAAAGTAAACCCCAAACCCAAAACCACGTTGTTGTTTGTACAAAAATAACTGCAACTACTGGTATAATGACTCCCATCAAAGAAAAAATGATGGTGCGTTTACTTCCTGATTTATCATCTAACCAAGCAAATCCATAAGCCCCAATTCCTGCAGTAATATTGAGTCCTATTCCGAAATAAAAGATGTCTGCCGTTTTAAAACCAAAAGTTCCTGCTGCATATATGCCCCCCATTGCAAAAATAGTTGCTAAGCCATCATTATAAAAAATCCTAGCTACTAAAAACCTTGAAATATCCGGGCGCGTTTTGAGTATTGAAAACCCTTCTTTTAGCGTTACAATCCCGTCACTAATTGCTTTTTTGTAAGGTTTATTTTTTGAGGGTGTATCCTCGGTTTTCAAAAAAAATGGAATACTAAATAGGGCATACCAAAACCCAGTAAGTAAAAATGTAATTCTTGTATTTTGTGCAGAAGATTCATCTAATCCAAAGAGTTCAGCTCCATTTAAATAAAACACAAAATATCCGACTACTAGACAGAGCAACCCCCCTAAATAACCAAGCCCCCAACCCCAGCCTGACCAACGCCCAATTTTATCAATTGGGGCTAAATCTGGTAGCATTGCATTATAAAAAATTAGTGCAAGTTCGGAGCCAATAGTCGCAAAAAAAGCGGCTATAAGAGCAAACCAAATAAAATCTGAGCTCGGCTCTGCAAACCAAAGTATTCCAGAGCCAACCACTCCCATCACTGTAAAGAAAAATACCCATGGTTTTCTTCGCCCACCTTCGTCTGCTATAGAACCCAATAACGGTGCCAATAAAGCAATCACAACCCCGGCGAGTCCAACCATATTACCCCATAGAGCAGTCCCAATTGTTTCATTTTCTGCTATTGAAGAAGAAAAGTATGCTGCAAAAATAAAGGTAAGAATCATCACGAAAAAAGCACTATTTGCCCAGTCGTATAATGCCCACGAAAAAAGCCCTTTAGACGGCTCGTCAGATTTTATCATTCGGTTAGTTGTTTGAAAAGTCTAAGAATATCGCAGGTGTTGAGCAGAGTTGAAAGAATTTTTTAGTTCTGGTGTTTCATTGTAGATATCGAACTCATTTTACCCCACAAACTTGTACCCAAAGCCATGTACGGTAATAATATGCTTAGGGTAGCGACTGTCATCTTCAAGTTTTTGCCGAAGCCAAGCAATATGAACATCTATGGTTCGGGTTGAAGGTAGCGCATCATATCCCCAAACTTCATTTAAAAGTTGGTCACGAGTTAGAATCCCACCTTCGTTTTCAACCAGAAATTTTAGCAATTGAAATTCTTTAGCAGAAAGGCTGACTTGTTGCGCTGCTTTTTTGATGATCATCTTATTGAAATCCATACTTATATCAGCAAATTCATACTCCCAGGTTACATTCTTTTCTTCTTTCCGATTCTTCTTACGAAGCTGTACTTCTACTCTTGCTAACAACTCCATCATCTCGAACGGTTTTTGCATGTAATCATCAGCACCAAGCTTTAAACCAAGTACTTTGTCTATTACTTGCCCTTTGGCTGTAAGCATTAGAATAGGTGTTTCTATTCCTTTTTGACGAAGATCTCTACAGATATCTAAGCCTCCTTTTTTTGGAAGCATCAAATCCAGAATGATGAGATCATTATCTGAATCCAGAGCTTTTTTATAGCCAATCTCTCCATCTTCTGCAATGGCTACATCATACCGTTCTTCCTCAAGTCGATCTTTGATCGTCATAACTAAGCCAGGTTCGTCTTCTACCAGTAAAATTTTTTGCGTTTTAATCATGTGATCCTTTTAAAGGTAAAATCAAACTAAAAATTGATCCCTTACCTTCTTTACTTTTCACAGTAAGATCGCCGTTATGGGCTAGAGCTACTTTTTGCACTAAACTCAATCCTATCCCATTACCTTTTACCTGATCGTTTACTGGTTTTTTGCCTCTAAAAAAAGGCTTAAATATTAAACTTTGTTCTTTTTCTGGAATTCCGATTCCATAATCTTGCACCTGAATTCTAAGCGCCGAATCTCCCTTTAGCTTTACCTCATCAATCTTGAGCAGTATTTTTTTACACTCTCCGCTAAACTTAACCGCATTGTTAATCAAATTGATTACACAAAGGAAAATCGCATCAGCATCTCCGTTAATTGCCTTCTGTTTTGTATCGATTGAATACTCAAGGTGCATCCCTTTTTCGTTAAGCAAATGCTTACTTTCTTCTTTTATTGATTCTAGCATTTCTGCCAATTCGATCGAACGAAAATGATAAACTCTTTTCCCACTTTGTATTCCTGAAAACTCCATTATTTGATCGACCATATCGCTGAGCCTTCGACCTTCATTCAGCATTAAATCTGCATATTGTTTTTTCCTCTTTTCATCTTGAATTACCCCTTCGGTAAGATTTTCAGCCGCGGATCGAATTACAGTAATTGGTGTTCTAAGTTCATGAGAAACCCCAGCTACAAATAACATTTGCTGTTCGGCTAATTCTCTGGATCTTTGAGAAAACACTACAATCAAAACTACGCTTATTCCTAGAATTGATAGTATTCCAAAACTGATTCCTAAATTTCGGTTTCGAGTTTTATTAACAAATGCATCTAATGAGCCTTCTTTAAAACTAAGCCAAAGTTGCCAAGGGCTTCCAATAACTGAGCTATTAAGTGAAGAAGAAATAGTTGTGTCGGTTTGTACTTGCCAGCTTTTTGAATCTTCAACTGAGCTTGAAATATTCCTGGTATAGAAATGTGATATCGATGCAGAACTATTGGCTTCAACATTAAGAGAGCCTACCATTTCTTGGCTTTCAAAAGTGAGTTCTCTAAAGCCTAGTTTAATACTATCCGAAAGCAAATTATCTACAGAAAATTGTCCAGGATTTGACTTAAACACCATTATGTTATCAAAGCGAAAGCGATCAAGTGGAGTGCTAAAATCTGGATCAGGCAGCATATTACTTTCCGAAGTAGTAAAATATATATCCTGTTTACCCGAATTCTTAACTAGACTTAGGGTATACTGATCTTCAAAAGAACCAGAAAAGTACGTCTTGGCGATATCTGGAATTATTTCATCCTTTATAAATTGATCGTCCAGCTTAAGAAGAATAATATCATCGAGCTGATCTAGGCTTAGTTGTACTTCAATCTTTTTACCAAACTCCTGGTTAGAAACTTGAACCATATCTAAAAACTGAATAGGAATTTCCAAGAAAGATGGGTTTCCCAAATCTGGTGAAGTTTGAAGTGTATTTCTTCCTCCTTCTAAACTAGTTGTTGTTTCTTTATTTGCCACCCACTTCTTAATATTGCGTGTTGGAGGTATCGGCGTAAGGGAAAGTGGGTCGGTTGAGAATGCTAATACTTGAATTGACTCCTGTTCTATTTTTTTTACTACATAAACTGAATCCAACAATTCGGGGTATCCACTATTATCAATCCAATTTAAATATGAAGTTCCAAGAGCAGATTTGATATCCTCATTTTGGTTTGAAATCTGTACTCGAAATGTTTGGCTCAATTCGCTAAAAACGTCATTAAAGTCAGATACAAAATTCTCAGAAGAGGCAGATAAACTTTCCTCTAGTCGTTCTTTTTCAGCATCGCTTACGCTACCTAACCATTTATACTGAAGAGTGGCTAGCGTTACTAACGAAACAAGCATTGCGCCAAGAAAACCATATGTATATAAAGAATTTTTCACATTTCAAATTAGCGAGTTTTAGCCCGATAAAAAAAAATTTTACCTCGATTTAACATCCTTAACAAAGTTTTTGCGAGTACTTAACAACTCATATTAGATGGTTTCGAATATTGGCGTGAAGTTAAAAACACGAAATATTTGATTCTATGAAAATTACAGTATTCACTTTTTTGATCCTCCCTATACTCATTCTTTCTCAACAACTTGCTGAGGCTCAAACTACAAGAACAATGAGCTTTGATGCTTCTACCAACCTAATGCTTGAAGAATTTCAATCAATGCTCGTACTTGATGGCAATGAAGTAAAAGTAGAAATACGTTTAGGAGGAGAAGATGCAAAACCCGGAGTTGACCGATTAGAACAAGGCGATGTCGTTTTGATGATGAATGGAAAAAGAGTAAACGATATTGAAAGTCTACGTGAACTTTATAGTGATCTTGAAAAAGATGCGGAAATAAAAATTGGTGTTCAAAGAGGTAATGAAAGGTTTATTCTTACAGCTATTAAAGGAGAGGTTCCTGAAGGTGGTCCAAGAATGGTAATGTCTTTTGATGACGAGGGTGATGGAGAGCCACCTGTAATTGTACCTAGCCTAGGAATTCTTTTGGTTGACTTAGACGAAGGGGTACATATTGAAAGAGTAATTCCCCCATTGCTCTCTGATGAATTAAAACCCTTAGAAATTGAGGGCTATAGAATCGTTTCTTTTAATAATGAAAAACCTGAGTCTGCAGCGTCTTTAATGGAAAAAATAAAGACTTTATCCGTTGGAGATAGTATTTCATTTGTTTTTGAAAAAGACGGAGATGAAAAGACAATCACTTTTAGCAAGAAAAAGCCAAAAGGAAATTTTTCAATACAGACAGAGAATTAGTAGACCATGAAAAAGATCCTTCACCCATTCTTTATACTCCTCCTTCTAGGATTATTAATTCCAGAAAAAACTCTGGCACAAAACCCTTTCCCAAATGCTCGCGATGATAGCTATCCATTACTAGGACTCAAGAGAGCTAAAAGTTCATATGACCGAACAAAAAGTGAATTAGATCGCCAAAAAGAACTTTTTAATAAAGATTTGATTTCGCGAGAACAATACGAAACAGCACTCAACACCTATCAGGATGCGGAAGTAAATTATCAACAATCGCTCCTTGTACTTTTATTCGAACAACAGTTTGTAAGTATAAAAAGAGCGGTTAAAGCTCAGGATGAAAATTCAAAAAAACAGGTACGTGTTACACTCGAAAACACTTCAGGGGCAACCGAAGAATTTGCTCAAATTGTGGACATGGAAGATGATTTATTTAGATCGCTTCAACCAGATGTAATTCACAATGTATACGTTTCTTTAAGTAATGATGATGGCGCTATTATTAGTTCGCCCTACGAGGTAAAGCTATCAGAATTGAGAAGTGGGAACCCAACGACTGTTACTTTTGACCTGCTCCAAGATTTAGATGAAGTGACTGTAAATATAATTTACGGAAATGGGTCTTCTCGTAATCCAAAAGTATTCCTTGAAAAAGATGCCTCCGTTAATCGAGTACTCATTCAGTCGGAGCGGTTCTCCCAAGAAGTAGAATTAGGAACTGAGGCTACTTATGGTTTAGGGCTGGAGCTTTTTAGCGGGACTAACGACACTTATAAACTTGAAGTAGTAAACCTGCCTAAATCTGTTACCAGAAACTTCAGTGAGGTTGGCGCTTCTGGAAGAATTAGCCAAATTAAATTTACAGAGAGTAAAAATAGCATTGATGCAAATCTACAAATTGCGTTGCCTGATCGCCCAACCGATGATGTTCCTATGGATGAAGCGATCGATTTCTATGTACTGGCAATACCTATCAACAAATTATCTGAAGTTTCTTCTAAACTGAATGAATCCTGGACAGAGCTCGAAATTGAGGCCTTAAATGTTGGTTTCGTAAAGCTAGAGATGATTCCTAAGGGTGTTGGTAGATTAGTTGTGAAAGCGCCCCAACTATATGACGAAGCTGACTCAAAATCCTCCATTGAATTTACTTTTCAAGTTGTAAACGAAGGCTCACGACGGCTTGATAACATTGAATTTGAATTAGACGCTCCTTTTGAATGGGAAAAGAGAATAGAACCGACAATTATTCCGACTTTAGAAATAAGAGAAGAGCAAACCGTGAAACTCTTCCTAACGCCGTCTTCAGGTGTAAGTGTAGGTAGATACGAAACCCGAATGAGGTCAACTGGACTTTCTGATAGCCAGCCCGTTAACGCCGAGGATAAAACCTTTACCGTACAAATTGCCGCGCAAGCGAGCATAGTGGGCACATCGTTAATTCTTTTGCTCATCATCGGGTTAGTAGGAGGACTAGTATTCTTCGGCATCAAACTTTCAAGAAAGTGATGAAATACTATCCATATTTCATCTGTCATTTTGAGCGAAAGCGAAGAATCTTAGCGGATATCCAGCAAGATCCTTCGTAAGATCCTCAGGATGACTTCAAATAAATTCATAATCCGACATTTGAAATTTAATACCATGGAAAAAAAAATAATAACACAGGCACCGCTTCTTGAAGCTCGAAATCTTACAAAAGTGTATGAAGATGGCGTTAAAGCCCTAGATAATCTTCAGCTAAAAGTTCATCCCGGCGAAATATTTGCCATGCTTGGAGGTAATGGCGCCGGTAAAACAACGACCATAAATATCTTTCTAGACTTTATTCAACCTACAAGCGGAAACGCATTTATAAATGGTATTGATGCAAATGAAGATCCACTTCAAGCAAAAAAAAATGTAGCCTTTGTCTCAGAAAATGTTCAACTCTATCCAAATTTTACCGCTATGCAGAATCTGGATTTCTTTGTTCGTTTAGGTGGAAAAAATGACTATTCCAGAATTGACTATGAACATGCCCTTATTAGGGTAGGACTTCAACGTGATGCATTCGATAAAAAGCTTAGAGATTTTTCCAAAGGCATGCGTCAAAAGTGTGGTATTGCAATTGCTATTCTAAAAGATGCCCCTGCTATCCTCCTTGATGAACCAACTTCTGGACTTGATCCAAAAGCAGGGAAAGAATTTACCCGATTAGTTGGAGAGTTAAGAGATGAAGGAAAGGCAATTCTAATGAGCACTCATGATATTTTCCGAGCTAAAGAAATTTCTGATTACGTAGGGATTCTTAATGATGGGATTTTAGTCGCACAAAAGACAAACGCTGAACTAACAGGAGTTAATTTGGAAGAACTTTATGTAGAATATATGGCCGGGTACATGGAAGAGGCTGTAAAAACGGGATCCCTTATTAATAACCTTACTTAGAATGTTAATCGTTATTCGTTCTTCTCCTCGATTAACGAATAACTAATCACGAATAACCATGTTCAAACTTATTTTCATTAAAGAACTTAAAGAAATTATTCAGAGTAGTCGTTTTACTATTAGTTTTGCAGTCTGTTCTGTACTTATAATATTGGCATTTTTTATGGGTGCACAGAACTATTTAGCTAGCCAAATCCAATACGAAGCTGCTATTCAAGAAAACCGAAATCAAATAGCGGCTAATACAGAGTGGATGATGGTACAGCACTCTATCATGTTACCACCACAACCTTTAATGGCTTTAGTAAATGGTATTTCTAATGACGTAGGAAGAAATATAGCTATGAGTGGAAGAGGCGAGCTTCGGGCAGATAACACCCGTTTTAATGATGAACCGATTTTTGCCATTTTTAGATTTATGGATCTAGAATTTATTTTTGGCATCGTACTATCACTTTTCGCGATAATCTTTGCTTATGATGCCATTAATGGAGAAAAAGTAAGCGGTACGTTAAAGCTATGCTTTTCTAATTCAATCTCAAGAGCTTCATTTATCGCTGGTAAACTGGCTGGTTCTTTTGTTGGACTTAGTATCGCGCTCTTTATCCCTATCTTAATTGGAGCAGCTATGTTACCTCTTTTAGGTATTCAGCTAAGCTCCGATGAATGGATTCGGCTTGCTTTAATTGTCTTCTCTGGACTAGCTTATTTTGGATTATTCTTAGCTTTAACCATTGGGGTTTCGGCTATGACGAGTCGTCCATCTAATGCTTTCCTAATCGGTTTAGTAGTTTGGATTTTTGCAGTTCTTATAGTTCCACGAGCCTCCGTTCTTATTTCTGGCAGGTTAGTTGAAGTACCTAATGTTGATGATATTACTGCTCAAAAAAATAGATACCGAACCCAGCTATTTCAAGAAGATCGCCCTAGAATGGAAAACTTTAAACCAGTTGAGGGAACCGAACCCCAAGAAGTAATGACTCAGTTCTCTGCAATGATGAGACAACTCTCTTCTGAAAGACAAGAAAAGATAGATGCTTTTACTGAACGAATTAATGAAGAATACTTGAATAGAAGAAATAGACAGGAAGAAGTAGCTCTTTCGATATCTCGAGTATCTCCAACTTCTGTTTTTACACTAGCAAGTACGGAATTGGCGGGTACTTCCTTAGGTCTGCAAAATCGCTTTATGAACTCTGCGAAAGACTACCAAAATATATACAGTAATTTTATGACTGAAAAAACAGGTAGCGAAGGTAGTGGGGGCTTTAGAATGATTATGATTACAACTGAAGATGATGGTGAGAAAGCTAAAACATTAGATCCTAATGAAATGCCTCAATTCAAATACGCTAAAACTAGTCTTAGCACTACAATTCCAAATAGTTTGTTTGATTTTGGGCTTCTGATTCTCTTTAACCTTCTGTTTTTCGGAGGTGCCTTTGCAGCCTTCCTGAGATATGATTTGAGGTAATACCAGTTATTGTCATTCTAAGTAAAAGTAAAAAATCTTAATGAACATTCAGCAAGGTCATCAGGCTGATCCTTTAAAAAATATAATTACATAACTAAACCACTATGCTTTCAATTTTAATTCAAAAAGAACTAAAGAATATACTTCTTAGCCCAAAATTTACAGCTACTTTTTTAGTGTGTTCAATCCTAATCATAATTAGTGTGTTTATAGGAATTAATGAATATGAAAATGCAGTTACTCAATTCGAAATTAATCAGCAAATCGCCCAACAAGATATTGCTCAGTCTTCTAGTTGGGGCACGGTTAGAAACATCGTACATCGTGAACCTACGCCTATGCAAATTTTAGTGTCAGGACTTCATTTTGATGTAGGTAGACTTTCGGGTATTTCATCATTTAGTGATGTAAAGCTTACTAGAAGTCCATATTCGGATGAGACTTTATTTGCCATTTTTAGATTTATTGATTTTGCCTTCATTGTTCAAGTTGTGCTCTCTTTGTTTGCGATTTTATTCACCTACGACGCCATAAATGGAGAAAGAGAGAATGGCACATTAAAACTGGCTTTCGCTAATTCAGTATCTAGAGTTACTTATTTGGTGGCTAAATTCACTGGCATTTGGCTAGGGTTGATTGTCCCACTTCTTGTACCAATCCTTATTGGTTTACTTTTAGTTTTGTTGTTTAAAGTCCCTGTTTCTGGTTCACATTGGATCAGTATTTTTGGGCTAATTAGCCTGTCGATTATGTACATAACTTTTTTTATTGGCATCGGAATTTTGGTATCAGCAATTACAAGAAAATCGTCACTTTCTTTTTTACTTCTCCTAGTAATTTGGATTGGAGGTGTCTTAATTTTACCTAGAATGGGAGTTATGGCCGCCGGTCAATTAGTGGAAATAGAATCTGTTGCACAAATCGAAGCTAAACAAGAAGCTTTTCAGCAAGCACGTTGGAATCGATATTCTGAGCAACTAAGTAAAGTATGGCAAAGCAGAGAACAGGAAATGGAGGGAATGTCTGAAGGGGAACGCCGCACATACCGAGATAATAAAGAGTGGGAATGGCTTGAGGTCGATGATGCATTGCGTAAACAAATACAAACCGATATTGTGGATAATAACCGTAAACTTTATGAGGAAGTACAAAACAAAAAAATTGTGCTACAGAATCTAGCTTTTTCACTAGCCAGAATATCACCTGTTTCTTCTTATCAATTAGCTGTAATGAATATTTCGGGAACCGATATTGGGATGAAATCTCGCTATGAAGAAAGTATGAGAAACTATAAAGACGCCTTTGTAACATATGCCGAAAAGAAGCAAGAAGAGACTGGCGACACTGGAGGTTTTAGAATAGAAGTAGATTCTAATGAAGGTGTTAAGCTAGACTTTGGCAGGAATGACCAAACTCTAGATACTAGCGACCTACCAAGATATGAAGCCCCCCTAGTGCTAGCCTCAAATACTTTTGGGAATAGTATTTTAGATTTTGGCTTGCTTGCAATTTTTATCATCCTCTCTTTTGGAGGAAGTTTCATAGCCTTTTTGAGATATGATATGAGGTAAGTTGTTCAATGTTCAATGTTCAATGTTCAATTAAAGTGTATCTTTGTTTTTTTGAACCCAAAATTTCACTTTTTAATTGAATGACTTTTAAACACGTTAAAGATTCCCAAATTACCATGACGCAGCTCATGCTGCCTTCTCATTCCAATTTTAGTGGAAAAATTCATGGGGGTTTCATTCTAAACTTGATGGATCAGATTGCTTTTGCTTGCGCTTCTAAACATTCCGGGCATTATTCTGTAACTGCATCAGTAAATAGAGTTGATTTCCTGAACCCAATCGAAGTAGGTGAGCTTGTTACTTTAAAAGCGTCTATTAATTATACTGGAAGAACGTCTATGGTAGTTGGGCTTCGGGTGGAATCTGAAAATATACAAACAGGAAAAACCAAGCATTGTAACTCCTCTTATTTTACAATGGTAGCAAAAGATGAATATGGAAAAAGTGTTTCTGTTCCTGGCTTAATTTTGGATTCTGAAGAAAGTGTTCGCCGATTCGCAAGAAGCATAACTCGACAAGAACAATCCAAAAAAAGACTCGATAGTTTTAAACCTTCAGAGTTTAAGATTGAGGATTATCTTGAGATTGTTCAGAAACAGAACGTAAAACTGAAAATTTAGCACCTACTTTAATAGTAGCATACGTTTAGTAAACACTTCTCCATTTACTTTTAAGCGATATAAATAGATTCCAGTTGAGAGATTTGATGCATCGAAATTCACTTCATAATTACCTCTTAATTGTTGCCTATCTACCAAAGTTGAAACTTTTCTTCCAATCATATTATAAATCTCTAAAAGCACGTTCCCAGAAGTTTTTAACCTATAGCTAATCTTAGTAGATGGATTGAACGGATTAGGATAATTCTGATCTAACTCAAAGCTCTTAATATTCACATCTAATTCATTCTCGTTAGATGTAATAATTGGAGCAGGAAGTGGATCTTGCATATTATTTTTTAAATATGGGTATGTTTCTCCTTCATTAATAGCCCAGGTCGAGTCAAAATCCCAACCTTCAAAAGAAGATTGCATTAGCATTTGAGTAGTTGACAATCCTTTTTCTTCTTCTGTATTTAAATTTGAAAAACTAGAATCCCAAAAATTTGATACTGACAAACCACTTTCATCAAATCCAATTAAATTACCACTCCCAATTTCGCCATTAACTTCTCCAACAGAGTAATTATAAGAAGTATTTCCAGTTTTGACTCCAATTAATCCCCCAACCCATTGATCACCTTCTACATTTCCAATACTGTAATTATTTTCAACGATATTTCCATTCGTAATTCCAACTAATCCACCTACACCGATTGTCCCTTTAACTCCTCCAAGGTGAATATTATTAACTATTTCTTTTATGTAAATACTTGAACCAATCAACCCTCCTACATAACTCAAACCTTCTATACTTCCTATGGCAATATTATTAACTACAACTCCCTCATTCTCACCAATCAGCCCTCCTACTCTATTTCCACCAGTTATATCTACATTAGCCTGATTGTCCTTAACTACACCATAATTACCCCCTATCAATCCCCCAATCTTCTGACCTCCAAAAACTTCGCCACTCACTAGACAGTTCTCAATTAACCCATAATTCTTACCGACTAAACCTCCTATCTCAGATTGTCCTTCAATTCTTAGGTTCGTAATTTTCAAATTTTGTATTTCTCCGTTTTCAGAAATACCTGCAAATAAACCAATAACCCGAGCATCTGGACTGTTAATCGTTAAACCCTCTATGATAAATCCCGATCCTTTTAAAGATCCTGAGAAAAAAAACTGCCGATCTCCAATTGGATCCCAACCTAAACTATCATTCCAAAACAGACCTTCTGGGTTTTGTGTATCGAAAGCGAGGTCAATATTATTTACGAGTGTAAAATGAGAATCTAAGCTATTCCTTATCTCATTTAGTTGCTCGGGGCTAGAAATCTGAAAAGGATTTTCTTTAGTCCCATCTCCACCAGCAAAAGTCTGTGCAAAACTTTTTTGAAATGAAATTAGAATTAAAAGAAGCAATATAAAGTTCGAAGTAAGGGTTTTCATATATCTCATTATTTGCATATCTATAGCTGAAATTTTTATCTCCTTAAAAATTAAACCCTACTCCTAAACCAGCCCCAAGACCAACTCGTGTTTTATCTTGATTTCCAAAACCTCTCGTGAATTGGTATGCAATATGAAAATTAAGAATTAGACCTTTAGCACGGTCACCAAGGTCTACACCCATTCCTCCACCAAGACTAAAAAAATTTTCTTGTTGTCCGTCACTGTTAAAAAAAGTTTCTTCCGAAAAACTGTTATCAACATGTGCCCCAGCAAACGCATACACACGTTGCGTGTACGTTTCTCGTAAATCTCTTTGATACTCTCCTCCTAGAGAAAAGAAAGAATCTTTGCTGTTGCTATCATTATTGTAAATGTATATACCAACAATCTTGATATTATCTTTCTC
The DNA here is from genome assembly GCA_040222455.1 of Balneolaceae bacterium. Classification (GTDB taxonomy): domain Bacteria; phylum Bacteroidota; class Rhodothermia; order Balneolales; family Balneolaceae; genus RHLJ01. The sequence continues at coordinate 213,046 of JAVKDD010000025.1, forward strand.
AGAATTTGGGTAAATATACTGGATACCCGCACCTGTTACTGATGACAAGGTTAATCCTATTTGCTTAGAAGCGATGAAGTCGTCTTTCTCCTGTGCTTTAATTATTTGCGATGAAATAATTAAACCCAATAAAATAAAAATGATTTTCTTCATATCTAACCCATTTATTATAAATACCTGTCTTTAATGAACTAAGATATGAAATTTTATCAGTGAACCAATAGTATTTTTAAATCTTAAATCTATCAAATACTGCTTTATCTAAACTTTCCCGATGATTAGGGTGAGCAATGTTAACTAGCGCTTTTGCCCGTTGGCCTAGACTTTTTCCATAAAGGTTAGCTATTCCATATTCTGTAACTATATAATGTACATGTGCTCTCGTTGTTACAACGCCAGCTCCTTGTTTTAGAAATGGTACAATCCGACTAACTCCTTTATTTGTTTGTGATGGAAGTGCTATAATTGGCTTTCCACCCTCTGATTTAGCAGCACCCCTAATAAAATCCATTTGCCCACCAACACCGCTATAATGATATGTGCCAATAGAATCTGCGCAAACTTGACCTGTTAAATCAATCTCTATAGCGCTGTTTATTGCAGTAACCTTTGGATTTCTTCTAATTACTTTTGTGTCATTTATGTATGAAATATCTAACATGGCAATGGATGGATTATCATCAATAAAATCATAGACACGTTTAGATCCCATCACAAATCCCGAAACTACCTTTCCCGGGAATTTCACTTTTTTCCGTCCATTTATGATCCCTTTCTCAACTAAATCGATAATTCCATCGGCAAACATTTCGGTATGTACGCCTAAATCTTTATGATTAACTAAGCTTTTTAGAACGGCATTTGGAATTGCTCCGATTCCCATTTGAAGAGTTGCTCCATCTTCTACCAACTCTGTACAAAACCGACCAATCCGCATTTCAGTTTCATTTGGCTCGGGTAGAATTTGCTCTGGAAGCGGATCATCATTTTCTACCATTACATCAATATTATTAACATGAATAAATCCAGCTCCATGAGTACGTGGCATATTTGGGTTTATCTGTGCAATAACAGTTTTTGCGGTTTCAGCAGCTGGTAATGCGCCAACCAGAGAAACTCCCATTGAACAAAAACCATGTTTATCTGGAGGAGATAAATTTAGAAGTGCCACATCGATGGGAAGAATTTCTTTCCTAATAAGTTCAGGAACTTCACTTAAGAAAACGGGGATATAATCTCCTCTACCTTCATTTACAGCTTTACGAATATTTGAACCTACAAAGAATGCATTAACTCTAAAACTGTCTTTGTATTCAGGCTTTGCATAACTAGCCTCCCCTTCGGTGTGAATGTGAACAATCTCAACATTTCGTAATTCGGGCGCTCGATCTACCATGGCCTTTACTAATGCAAATGGAACTGCATTAACCCCATGAATAAGTACTCTATCACCTGATTTTATTAGTTTTACAGCTTCTTCGGCTGTTGCGTAAGCCTTCATATATTCTCCTTTTTTGTTTTACGGTAAGCTTACCAACTAATTATGAATTTCATATAAAAAAAAAGACTCCTCATTCCTGAGCAGCCTTCTTTGTCAACCTTTGTCTGGTTAGTTAAAAAAACTAGTTGGATAATGCCACATTCCAAACATTATCGTAACCAAACTCAGCTTGTATCGAGGTCAATTCTGCTATCGACTGCTTTATGAGTTTAATAATTACATCTTTTTGCCCAATTCTATTTAATGCATTTAAATCTGAAAACTCATTTTCACTAAATGGAACCCCAGGACCTTGAATACTTCCCTGAACCCATGTATTCGCTGTTCCATCAAATGCTTGTGTATGTCCAGTAACTCTATAGCTCACATTTGGTAACAATACGATCTTATTACCTTCTCCGCCTGCTACTTGATAATTAATTACTACATCCATAAATGCATCCATATTCATATCCCTTATCAAACGTGGTAGCGTTCCGCCATCAGCTACCATTGCCGTTGTTGCTTCACTTAATATTTCACCAAGAGAATTTGGAATCAATCGCTTTGTATCTCTAAGGTTTTTTGCGATGTATTCTTCGTTATTTTCGTCTTTCGGTGTAAAGAATTCGTCGTAAATTTGATTTGAGGTGATTTGATTTACATCTACTACTGAAGCTCCATACTCGTTTTCTAGTAAGCCTATTAAGTCTGCGTACATGTTTTCTAGAAATTGATCCCAATATTGATCATCTAACTCAGGAAACTGAAAAGTAGTTGTGGTAGTTGTAATCTCTCTATATCCAGTAAGATAATTATCTCGCTCCGAAGTTTCTACTTCTTGCTTATATAATGTACCTGATACGCTAAGAGAGGATATTCCAATTCTCTTAATATTCGTATTTAATGGTCGGGCATACCAAGCATTACTCGCACTAGCTTCATAAGTGAATTCTCCAGAAGCTTCCTCAGAATCACCTTTTACTCGTACATAGCTTCTGCCTTCTGTATCTCCAGTAACTGTTACGGGTACGGTATCATAAACTGTGTTTACTTTTTTAAAATAAGCGAATGGCTCAGCTCTTTCACTGCGGTCTTGCTCTATAAGAGTAACTTGCAAATGGTTATCTCCTTTTACCCATTTGGTCACATCTTTACCTGTTGGTCCACCACCATTAATATGCTTGTGCTTAAAGGCATCAGATGGAACAGTAACTTTCCCTTTCACCAGTGTAGATTGAAAATAGGCAAAGCCTTTTGCACCAACTGCGCTTGTAATTAACGCAATCTGAACTCTTTTACCTTCTGCGGAAGGATCATAATCCAATTCTATTTCCAGAGATTCGTTTAAATTAACTTCAGCACCTTCACTCTTACCGTTTATACTTTTAATGCTAACTGTAGGAGGAGCATTAAGTGTAAATTCGGTCGACTCTCCATCTACATTTTCTATCCGAACCGTTTTTGGCGAACGATCATCACCATCAAGTAAAACCATATATACTCCTCCACCATAACTCGCTGCTTCAATACCACCTATTGTAACTGTACCATCAAGTGAAATAACTCCAATTCCTCCCTCTGGTTTTACAAACTGTACTCCAACGGCATTTTGTCCAGCTTCCCAATCTTCAGTACCTAACATTGAAATACCAACATCAGTTGAGTATAAATTTAGATCGTACTTGCCAATTGCTGCTATTTTAGAAAAGTCTTTTTCTTTTTTTGTCATCAACTTTAAAGCAACTTTTCCAATTTGTTGCTGAACTGTTGCGCAAGACATTAATAAAATTGAAACCCCGAAAAGGCCATATATAACTTTCTTCATCATTTACCCCATATTGATTAATATGGAATAAAATTGAAGGTTTTTGGCTCGCTATTCTATCGCCCAAACGGGGTATTTTTGAATATTGATTACTTATAAAAAAAGCCCGCTAATTCGCGAGCTTTTTCTAATCCTATCTTCTCAACTATAAATTCTCAAGAAGAGAATAAACTAAAAGTTAGTCATCTATTCCCGGTAAAGTTGCTTTATTTGGGGTGCTCTGCTCCCAGATTTTCAAATCAAATACCTTTTTGCGAGGATACACTTCATCTAAGGTATTAGCATCGAATAAACGGCCATTCATCATTACATGAGAAACCGTGTTTGTATTTCTTAAATCATCCAATGGATTTCCATCTAATATTACAAGATCGGCAAGTTTACCTACTTCAATCGAACCAATGTCTCCATCTAATCCAATTGCTTCTGCACCAAGTAAAGTGGCTACTTTTAAAGCCTGGTGATTGCTAAGACCTCCAGATGCAACAGACCAAAGCTCCCAATGATATCCAAGACCTTGTAATTGGCCATGACTTCCTATCCCTATTAAACCACCAGCATCAACAATTTGTTTAGCTTTCTCTGCATGTTTAGGAAATATTTGTTCATCGTCTCTTGCCCAATATGCTTTTCGGCGTGTGCTGGATGAAAGTACATCGTTTGGAGTGAAATAAGATAACTTTGGATCATCATAAGGATTCTCACGAGTATAGAAATAATCTTCTGCAAAAGGTCCGCCATAGGCGACCAACATAGTTTGGGTAACTGCCATTTTTGCATCTGCAACAGTTTTTATCCAATCATTAAAAATTGGATATATAGGAAGGTTATGCTCATGACCAGGATATCCATCTATCAACTGAGTAAGATTCATTTTGATATTCAGACTTCCTTCTGTGGTTGGCATTAGCTTTTGATCTTTAGATGCCATGATTATCCATTGGCGATGCTCACGGTTACCAACTCGATACATTTTGATGGTTTTTGTATTAAAATATTCGCTGTATTGGCGAAGCACTTCTTTTGTATGATCGAGACTCTTTAATTTATAGCCCCAAAATCCTACGCCGGGACCTGTAGAATAAACTCGAGGTCCTAGTAATTTTCCAGCGGTAACCATATCACTGTAACTTAATACATCCGTACTACCTGTTTGAGGGTCACGAGTTGTGGTAACTCCATAAGCAAGATTAGCGGCATAACTCCAAGGTTGTGGTTTATGAATTCCTCGCGTAATTCTAAGATGCGCGTGAGTATCTACAAATCCTGGTGTCACTGTTTTACCCGAAAGATCAACGACTTCTGCGCCGGACGGAACATCTAAACTTCCTGATCTTCCAACGGCTGTAATACGATTATTCTCAATGAGAATATCACCTTGTTCTATCACCTCTTCCCCTTTCATAGTGATAATGCGAGCATTTTGAAGAAGCACCCTTCCTTCGGGAATATCTTTATTGAACATAACTTCAATACGATACTCTTCTGCTTGATACTCAGAAGGGCTTTTTTCTTCATCAGATTCTTCTGCGTCAGAATCATCTTCATCTTCTTTTGCATCCTCTGCTATTTTTTCTACTGCTTCCTTTGCCTTTTCTGCTGCTTTTACACTATCTGCAAAAGCTTTTGCTTTACTTAAACTGTATACAAAATGTCCTTTTCCCAATGACCAATGCACTTTATCTGCATCACCAGACCAATGGGGGAATTCTCCTCCTATTACCGTTAATTTTTTTGCAGGAAATGAAGCGTTCTCTGCATTTGAAACAGAAATATTTACCACCTTTCCGGTAACGGGTACCGTAGCAGTATAGATTTCATTGTTTACCTGAGCAAGCACCTGATCTCCTTCAGGAGCCATCATTAGCACACTCGCCTCGCTCGCTGAAACAGGATCGGTTGTCCCGTAAGTAGAAATACCTGTAATCTTTACGTGTTCATCTACGTCGGTACCATCCCAACGCATAGAAACTAGTTGACCATCATTATCGGTCATATATATACGATCATTTGATTTCACAAAATGTGGATTGGTTCGTCCCTTTCGTTTATCTACAAATGTAGTAGCTCCACCATTTGCAGGAATCCAGGCAATATCATTTGCAGCTGAAGAAAATCCTCCGCCAGTTCCCGAACTCATATAATCAAACTTTGAGCCCATTATAAATACAACTCTATTGCTATTAAAAGACCATACAGGTTGAGTATAAAAAGCTGATTTCTGTGTTAGTTTTTCTGCTCTTGGTCTACGTGCATTCGGCTCAATACGATAAATATCTCCACCATTTGCTTCATCCCAAGTTACAAATACAATGTATTTACCATCCGGAGACCACGTCGGTTCAGCCTCAATAGCTTCTGTGGTAGTTAGTTTTGTTGGAGTTCCATTTGGAAAATCCTGAACATATAATTCATTTAACGCCGTAAAAGCCAGCTTCGAGCCATCGGGCGATGGAATAGCATCTCTGATTTGTGTGGCTAAGGCTTCTTTCTCATCACTAATTGGATACTTGAAGGTGAGCTTTGGACCGAGTTCTAATTCCACATCTACTTCAAAAGGAATTTCAACTATTGAACCATCTGCAATTGTAAGTTTGTGAAGTTTCCCTCCGAAGAAAAGTACCAAATGCTTACTATCAGGAGTAAAACTCATCGAAGGCAAAACCCCTAAAGTTGCTTGTGATTCCTGGTCATCTCGTTGAACTGGATAGGCTAGCCAGTTCTCTTCTCCAGTTTCTAAATTTCTTAATATTAACGCAGTTTCAGCTTCATGTCGTGTTCCGTACACTAAATACTTGCCATCTGGTGATGGTGTAGGTGTAAATGCAGAACCATATTTCGAAACCAGAACTGAATTATCCCCAGTCTCACGATCATACACTCCAATAGAATATTGAGGCATTTGTGCATTATAGTTCCAGGCTCCAAATCGGCGTGAGTAGTAAACATATCTACCGTCAGCACTAAAAGCAGGGTCAATAGCCTTTAACGCAGTAGGTTCGTCAACGATTTTAGTCCCACTTCCACTTTCTTTGTGAATCATCCATAATTTAAAAAAGCGCCTCCCCCGAGATACTACTATGTAATCACCATCCGGTGACCATTCAGCATTGATCATCTCGTCGTTATTATCTTTAGTTAACTGATGCTCTTCTTCAGTTTCTAAATTGATATACCAGGCATTTTCAGAACCAGTGCGGTCAGAAATAAATAATAAATGCTCACCATCGGGGCTGAACCGTGGATGCACATCCACCGCCATCCCATCGGTTACCAGATTAGCTTTACCACCAGTAATCGGCATTGTGTAAATATCACCTAATAAATCAAAGGCTATACTTTGTCCGTCAGGACTAACATCCACCGACATCCAGGTTCCTTCGGTTGTGGTAAATTCGAACAACCTCTCCGGATCCATCGGAAGGTCTTTACTTTTCTTCTCAATTTTAGTTGAATCTGATTCTTCCTCTTGAGCTATCGCTATTTGTAATGGTAGAGATAAGGCAATTAGAGTACAAAACGACCATATTATTTTTCGTGACATAATTTTTCCGTTTGTTAGCTTTAATTTTAGCCGAGGTACCCAGCCTCAACTAACAAATGGAATCTGCTTAAAAAATGAATAGAGTTTTGTAAAACTTTGAGATAGAGCTCGTTACAACTGCACTTAGATGTAAAAGGTTTTTATAGTATTAACGAGTCAACTTCTTATAGGCAATTCTATGTGGTTGATCGTCAGTAATTCCTAGCCTTTCTTTACGATTTTCTTCGTATTCGGCATAGTTACCTTCAAACCAATACACTTGACTATTCCCCTCAAAAGCAAGAATGTGAGTTGCTACTCGGTCTAAAAACCATCTATCGTGAGAAATAACCACCGCACAACCAGCGAAGCTAAGTAAAGCTTCTTCTAAAGCGCGGAGCGTATTAACATCCAAATCATTAGTTGGCTCATCAAGAAGTAACACATTTGCCCCTTCTTTCAGCATTTTTGCAAGGTGAACCCGATTTCGTTCACCACCAGAAATCTGACCCGTTTTCTTTTGTTGATCACTTCCTGCAAAATTAAATCTAGAAACATAAGCACGAGAATTAACTTCCCGATTTCCAAGCATCAGAATATCATGCCCTCCTGAAATCTCTTCCCAAATTGTTTTATTTGGATCTAATGGTCGCTTTTGGTCTACATATCCGAGCTGTACTGTTTCACCTAGAACGAGTGTTCCAGAGTCAGGTTTTTCTTCCCCAATAATCATTTTGAAAAGGGTTGTTTTACCCGCACCGTTTGCCCCAATTATACCCACAATCCCACCGGGTGGGAGCATGAATTCCATATTTTCGACCAGTAGCTTATCATCATATCCTTTCGAAACTCCTTCGGCTACAATCACCTTATTTCCAAGCCGAGGACCGGCAGGAATAACGATCTGCATATCATCATTTCGCTTTTCATTATCCTGAGCCAATAGTTCTTCATACGCATTGATACGCGCTTTACTTTTTGCACGTCTACCTTTAGGATTTTGTCGGATCCACTCAAGTTCCTGTTGCAAAGTTTTCTGCCGATTCGACTCCGATTTCTCTTCCTGCGCTAAACGAGCTGATTTCTGCTCTAACCAAGAGGTATAATTACCTTTAAATGGGATTCCTTCTCCGCGATCTAATTCAAGAATCCAACCTGCTACATTATCTAAGAAATAACGATCGTGAGTTACTGCAATTACCGTTCCCTCATATCTTGCAAGATGTTGCTCTAACCAACCTACCGATTCCGCATCCAAATGATTGGTAGGCTCATCTAATAATAAAACATCAGGCTTTTTGAGAAGTAATCGACATAATGCAACACGGCGTGCTTCTCCACCCGAAAGTACTTTTACAGAAGTATCACCAGGAGGGCAGCGTAATGCGTCCATTGCTTGACCCAATTTTGCATCTAAATCCCATGCATCCAAATGATCGATCTTCTCCTGAAGTTTAGCTTGTTTAGCAATGAGTGCATCAAAATCTGCATCCGGATCTCCAAATCCAGCATTTACATCTTCATAAGCTTGAAGTAAATCTACCGTTTCCTGTACCCCTTCTTGTACGATTTCCTTTACCGTTTTCTCTGGATCCAGATGAGGTTCCTGAGCTAAATATCCAAATGTAATTCCTTTTTGGGAGCTTATATCTCCCAGATAATCCTTATCAATACCAGCGATAATACGAAGCAAAGTAGATTTACCGGCTCCATTTAAACCTAGTACTCCAATTTTGGCTCCATAAAAAAAAGAGAGGTAAATATCTTTAAGTACTGTTTTGTTGGGTTTGTGAATTTTACTCACGCCAACCATCGAAAAAATTATCTTCTGATCGCTCAAGGTCTTTTGGTTTTGTTGATTCTGGATTTACTCAACATGAATCATTCTGAGGGTACTACCGAAGAATCTACAAGATTAGTTAGCTGTGCAGTTCCTTCGCTTTTGCTCAGGATGACTTTTTTATAAGTGTTGCTCAAGGTAAGGAGAAATGAATGGTTCTCAATGGATGATTTTGGGAGAATTTTAGGGCTCACTACACAATCTAAAACAACGCCAACCTGTCCGAGAGTTGACGGATCGGAATCTTAGGAATCGAATTTGGCTAAATCTATTAAATGCATAAGCGGACGCTTGAGCTAGATGGGGAAAGATAAAAGCCTTAATTTTGGGCTGAAATTTATGTCTAATGGCAAGAATCGAAAAGTAAATTCTAACCTTTACTCAAAGAATAAATTTGAACAGGCTTTTCTTTTCCTTTTAACACCACTTCCCCAATTGCATTGGCAAGATGCTTAGCCTCAAGTTTTAAATCTTGCATTAAATCGCCGGAGATTAACAACTCTACCCCATAGTTAGTACACTCCCCTTGAATTCTAGCTGTCGTATTGATTACATCTCCATGATAAGCTATTTCTTTTGGTATAATACCTACTTCGGTTACCACCAGCTCTCCCCCATGAATTCCCGCTTTAAAATGAGGCAATAATCCAAATTCTTGTTCATAAAACTCTTTTTTGCGATAGAGTTTTTGTTGAAATGCAAAATATAGATCAACACACACATTTTCTTTTATTCCTTGTTCATAATCCCAACAGATTACCGCTTCGTCTCCTACATATTGATAAATCTGTCCTTCATATTTTTGCACTACTTCATTCAAATCATAAAAGCATTGCTGAATAAGCGAACTATATTTTAAATAGCCCATGGTCTCGGCAAGAGTAGTAGAAGATGTTAAATCCAGAAACATGAAAATCTTTTTTTCGATTCGGGGTTTACGATACTTCCCTAAAATCATGTCCCATAATATTCCTTGTCCAAACTTTTCATTTACCATTCTTAAAAATGAATAGAATGAACTAGATAGAATAAAAAAGGTAGCAATGGAGAAAATAGCGCCACTTTCAATGATTTGTGTCCTCGACATACTTTCGGAAACCCCAATAATAGTATTCACATAGTTTATTGCTATGGTCATTACTAATCCTATCAAAAAGGTATAGGATACCGTTTTAATCATCATTCTGACCCCGAGCGACTTTCTTTGCAACCAAGTATTCTCGAATACCAGTTCTAATGAAGCATAGAAAAAGCCCGTTATAAGTCCAAGGAAAAAGGCAATCCTAAACCCTTCTAACTTAGAAACCGGAGCTATGAAATCAATTCCGATTTCTCCTCCAATACCTATTCTTCTAAGTATGTGATAAAGAATGGATGAAATAACCCAAAAAATCACCGTATACAGAAATAAATGTAACCTGTTTTTGGTTTTCGCTTTCATTCTTAAATAAATCCATTTTTGGACTTATTTACAATTACTCCAAAATATCTGCAATAGCTTCTTCCAGTTCTTCGAATCGGAATTCAAAGCCATTCACTTGAAGCTCTTTTGGTTGCATTCGAATGCTGTCGGTAATAGGCTTGGCTCCTTCTCCATACATTAACTCAAGCGCAATTTTAGGCACTCTAAATAAGTTTGGGCGATTCATAACAGTAGCTAATGTTTCTGCAAACTCATTCATTGTGGCGGGATGTGGTGCACAAAGGTTAAAAGCTCCTTTGATTTCTGAATGAGTAAGAGGGAAAATAAGTGCGTTACATAAATCAGATCGGTGAATCCAACTCATATATTGTTTGCCATCACCTACAGGTCCACCAACTCCAAACTTAAATGGGGGTAACATTTTTTCTAACGCCCCTCCATTCTTTTCAAGGACAATTCCAATACGTGGATTTAACACCCGTATTCCAAATTTGGTAGCTTTTTGGGATGCTGCTTCCCAGTCGATACACACTTTTGCCAGAAAATCATCTTCATCAAAAGGTGCCGATTCATCTAGCACCGTATCGCCACGATTCCCATAAATACCCGATGCGGAAGCTGAAATAAATAATTCGGGTTTTGTATCCGCCTTTTCCATTGCTTCTACTAACTTTTTAGTAGAGTCAATTCGGCTGTTATAAATTCGTTCTTTAACTTCCTCATTCCAACGTTGGTTGAAAATACCTTCCCCTGCTAAATGTATCACTGCATCGGTGGTATTCATCGCCTCCACCAAATCGCCGTCCCAACTTAGAAATTGTTGATTCTTGGCAGATTCATCTGCATACTTTTTGGGACTTCTTGTAATCACTGTGAGGTAGTACCCTTGCTGTAAAAGTAGCGATCGCAGCTCCTGTCCTATAAATCCCGTTCCACCGGTGATGAGTATGTTTTTCATTTCTTGATTCACTTAATATTTGTTTATAAAACTACTCATATTTGAAATACATTCCTTCAATTTCGAATGCTATCATTATAAATATTTGGCGTAAGATGATGTTTGTACTTTGTTAATAAATCAGCTTTATTCATGATATTCTTATGTTGTAGCACATATAGTAAGACATTCAAAAGATGAATAATATCCAACAGATTGAACAGAAAAGCCAATCCTTGGTAGCAAGAATCAATGCTGGTGACAATGCAGCAATTGAAGAATTGCTCCATTTACACGAACCTTTCATCTACAATGTAGCGTGGAAATTCACCAATGACGAGAATGAAGCAAAAGACCTTAGTCAAGATGCCCTGATTAAAATCTTTAGCAATTTGTCAACTTTCAAAGGGAAAAGTGCTTTTCAAACGTGGGCTTATCGGATTGTATTTAATGAGTTTATGCAAACCAAGCGCAGACCGATGGAAGACATGTGGAAAGGACTTGACGATTTTTCAGAAAAGTTAAATGCCATTCCAAGTATAGATCTCACCCCTGACGAAGAGGAGGAACAAGTTCTTCGGACTAAAACAGCACGAACACGCTGTATGTCCGGAATGCTTATGTGCCTTACCAGAGAACAAAGGCTTCTCTACCTGGTTGGAGAGGTATTTAAAATCGATCACAATACAGGATCAGAAGTATTTGGTTTGACAAAGGATAATTATCGTAAGAAACTTTCCAGAACAAGAAAAGACTTTCATTCCTTCATGAACAGGCAATGTGGATTAATTAATAAGGACAATCCATGTCGGTGCTCCAAAAAAGGAAAAGGAATGGAGTCAGCTGGTCGTATGCAAACCAATGCAAAACTTTTCGACCCAAAGTACTACTCAACCATGTCAGATTACGCTGAAAAACACAGTGATGAAGTGGCAGATATTGTAGATAAAAAGTACGTTGAGTTCTTCCAGAAACACCCCTCTAAAAAAGATTTTTCTGTCGACACAGTCGTCACCGAAATCATAAGTGACCCCGACCTTCATCGTCATTATCAATAAGTACTAAAAAAATATTCCATCCTTAAACCCTTATTTATCAAAGGTTTTCTTTTTTGTAAAGTTTTTTTTATTAGAAAAGTTGTCACACCATAGTGCTTTCTGTATCCAACGGGTAAACAATTAAAATTTGCAGGTATGGAAATCAAAGTAAATGTGACAATTAGGAAAACAATTTCAGAAGTATGGGAAGTGATGGGGAATCAATTTGGACATGCTCATTTGTGGTCAAGCAATTTTCAATCGTCAAAGCCAGGAGGTGAAGCAAAGTTTAAGGGAATTGATTATTCACACCGAGACACCACTACTCCAAATGGGAACACCGTTCAGGAGTTAACTGACTTTGATGCGAAGAACTTTTCACTTAGCTATGAGATCACAGCTGGGAGACCTGAAATAGCTCGTTCTGTTTCTTCTCACTGGTATTTGGAAGAATCCGCTGAAGGCACTATTGTATATATGGACTCTGTTATGGAGCCAAAAATGGAACTGCCAGCAGAGATGGCTGAAAAAATCCAATTGGGATTGATGGCTTCATTGAATCAATTGGCAAATGAGTTAAAATATTACCTTGAGAATGGAGTGCCTCATCCTGACGTGAAATAATCGATAACACATGAACTAGAAATCATGAAGAACATAGATATCAAACTAAGCAAAGAAATAAACGCGTCATCTGAAAAGGTATGGGAGATCTTAGGACCAAATTTCTTATCAATCTCTAAATGGGGAACTGGTATTCTCTCATCAGTCAACAACCCGCAAGCCGAAATACAATTTGTGAATGCTCCAGCTGGTGGCAGATTCTGTCAAGTCAAAGGGATTGGTAAAATCGAAGAGTTAATCCTGCACTATTCACATGATGATAAAGAAATCACTTGGAGTGCTTATTCACCAAAAATACCTGGGTTTGTACATGGATTGCAAAATGCATTCAAAATTGAAAAAATTGATGAAGAGAAATGCGTGATCAATGCCAATTTAACAGCCCATCTGAAAGGAATTATGGGTTTTCTTTTGGGTGGAAAGATAGAAGGCAACTTTCAAAAGACTATTGAGGTATTCCTGAAAGATATTAAGATCTATGCCGAAACAGGAAAAGTCAGCCCAAAGAAAGAGATAGAGTTAAATAAGGCTTGATAGAAGTAGATTTCCAGTGAAGGCTCCGTTGCTTAATAGCGCGGAGTTTTCATGTTCATAAAAGAAAGAAAACTTTACGTGTTACAACAATGTGTATATTGCATAGCACCCTGCGGGATGCTACGACACCATACACGAACCGTTAGAGAAGAATTCGCTTCGCTCTTCTTGCCCTCGTTGCGGTGCTTCGGCTGGCGGAGAAGTGATCTCCTAGTTCTTGTCTACCATTCACGATCCGCCGACTGGCGGAGAAGTGATCTCCCATTCTTTGTTCGATATCAGGAGATTGCTTCGCTTCGCTCGCAAAGGAATTCTCAATGTCCCCTCGTTGCGGTGCTCCGCTCTGTAACTGCGTGGTAAGAATTTTTCTCCGCTGAAAAGTAGATCTTGCTGTCATCCCGAAAGCCCCGGAAGCAGAATAAGGATCGGAAGTTATTCTGAGGAATCTCAATCGTAGCACAACTTCTAAACAAACCCATGTTTGATACCCTTCGCTAAAAAACCATTTCCCATCGTTCTCACCGGGAGTTCAGGGTGACAGGCGGTATTCGGGTTCCACAGCAGAGCTATGGAATCAGAAGAAATTAGTTTGATATTGGAGCCTCTTTATTATTCACGAGCGATAGTAATTTAATCTTCTAGTTCTATCCATCATTCACGATCCGCCGGCTGGCGGAGAAGTGATCTCCCATTCTTTGTTCGATATCAGGAGATTGCTTCGCTTCGCTCGCAAAGGAATTCTAAATGTCCCCTCGTAGCGCTCCGCTACAGGATTAAATCACTACTTAATCTACAATAGTAGAAATTTATATGAGTCATTAGGCTTCACAATAAACTGGTTTAAAAGTGACATCTACAATAGTAGAAATTTATATGAGTCATTAGGCATTAAAGTTCATCACGCCATCCTCTGTTATCTACAATAGTAGAAATTTATATGAGTCATTAGGCGTAATGAGTTTGGTGATGTAGGGTTGGATCTACAATAGTAGAAATTTATATGAGTCATTAGGCGGCGCAATTATAGCTTCTAGTGATGATATCTACAATAGTAGAAATTTATATGAGTCATTAGGCATCGTGTAGAGTTTGCTTCAGCTAATAATCTACAATAGTAGAAATTTATATGAGTCATTAGGCATCCAATCGGTTCATTCTTAACCTTACATCTACAATAGTAGAAATTTATATGAGTCATTAGGCCTAACAGGTCGCAGATGCTTTTAACCTATCTACAATAGTAGAAATTTATATGAGTCATTAGGCTTCCCCATTGGTTAGCCCAATTGGTTATCTACAATAGTAGAAATTTATATGAGTCATTAGGCATTGGAACAATGCACATGCCAGCTACATCTACAATAGTAGAAATTTATATGAGTCATTAGGCGGTGATGAAACGGTTTATTTCCAAGATATCTACAATAGTAGAAATTTATATGAGTCATTAGGCAATGGACTGTCTATCAATGGCAGTTAGATCTACAATAGTAGAAATTTATATGAGTCATTAGGCAAACCAAATGTCTTCGGCAGGTTCAGATCTACAATAGTAGAAATTTATATGAGTCATTAGGCACACCGCCATTAAATCGGCAGACTCGGATCTACAATAGTAGAAATTTATATGAGTCATTAGGCTCTTTGCCTGCCAAAAGGCCAGCGATTGTAAGAGAAAATAGCAACTTCGGGGCTTTTAGCAAATGGAACATACAGTAAAACTGTCATCTTTGTTCTCATTTTCATTATTAAGACGGAGGTTTGCATTTTGAGCTCCTGTTTATACAATCAATAAATCGGTTTCGTCATTTTGTGCATACCCGTAACGGGTAATTTTGCACTGTTTGCTCATCTCAAAAACAATCACACTATCCGATTGGGAGAAATCTTTGTCGAACTGAAGCTTGATATAAGTAGCTATATTGGTTAACACCCGATCGCTGTTGCGTATTTCAAACACCGAATATTGCAAACGGTGTCCGAATTTACTTAAATATTTGGAAAAACGGGTGCGTAGTTTGTCATCAGAAATATCGTATGAAACAATAAGCATACTAATTGTCCTTTAGTGTAAATACAGGGTATTCTTCGATAGCTTTTGCGCGCATGAAACAACGGTAATATTCTTGAACATAGCTAAACATATCTTCTTTGTGAGCCAAAATACCTTGAATAATCCAGCGTGTATACGCCTTGTTTTTTTCTATTTTAAGGAAATATTGACCTTTCTGTTCCCGAAAATCGTCGGGTTGCAACTGCTTCAAGCCATGTGCTTTTTTTATCTGTTTATCTACAATGCACCTGAACGGCTCTACAAGATCGCATACCAGAGATTTTCGTTGGTAGAAACTTTGATGATACACACCCTGGTACAGGTCAAAGCCATATAGGTTTAGCATACATTCTATAATATTGAACAGGTAGGTATAGCCAATATCCATAGTGGTATTTAACAAGTCTATTTTGGTACGGGGTTTGCGGCCTTTCCAACCCATATCTTTAAACCAGGCTTTAAAATAAGCTCTAGATGCTACACCTTCTATGCCCAACAACGGTTTTAGCGACTTGGCCTGCCCGGCTTGCAGTTGGTATTCTGCCAACCGCTCTATTGCTTCTTTTTGCTCCCAGTCTTTTTTTCGGATGGTTGCTAATAGCTGCCGCTGGTTAGCTATCTTATTTTCTACAAGGTTCCGAGCAATATCCATATCTTCATATTTATATTGTTTTCTTCGCAGAAGGAAGTTCCCTTCGGTAGCGCTCCCCCACATGCCATACAGACGGTGGCTATAAGAAAGCATATAGATTGAGAAGGCGAACTTCTTGCTTCGCTGCAATATCCCGGAGGTAATAGTGATACTTCCCACAATCCAAAGCGAAAATATTTTGTGGCAGGTAGTTTGCAGAATTACCGTGTCTTCTTTGTCACTAATCAGGAGGTTATCGTTTTTGAACGATATGCGTTGCCCTTCAGTGGCAAAGCATATCACAATATTTTTTTCTTTAAAATCAGGCAGGCTTAACATAGGCTGTAATCGCAAAGGTTAGAGTAAATACAGTTTTGGCATTTTGCTTCGATGGGGGTGAAATCTTTTGCATTAAGGTCAAAACTGTTTAGCTGATCTACCAGCGTTTCAAATTTCCCCTGCATTACAGGGTCGTCGGACGGCAAGGGAATGGGGTGGTTTTTATTATGGGTAAGATCGTGGAGGACAATGCTGGTTACCTTGTAACCCATTTCGGTAAGGGCGTGGTAATGGGCGTACACCTGGAACACGTACCCGTCATAAATGGTTTTGATTTCTCGCTTGCGTTCCGTTAATACTCCGGTACTTGTATCGAAGACATCAATTTTACCACACAGGTTATAGGTATCGGAATAGATATCCATACCTTGCAACACGGTTTTGCGAGTACTGTAGGTGCCTTTATCAATAGCAGTATGTGCTTCTTTCCCGGCTATTTGCGGTTTTTCCTGGTACAGTGCCGTATGGTATGCCTTATATAGTTGATGGAAGTAAATTGAGCGCGGACAAAAAATAAAATCGTTCAGGAACGATATGGGGATGTAGGGTTCCATATCAATATCCTGTTAATTATTCTGCACAAATTGTAGCCATTCTTTATTGCTTATGGCCAGGTTTATTTTCTTCCAGTCATCGACTTTATGCTTATTGATTTGTTGCAAAACCCAGAGGCCTTTTTGGGCTATATGGTAGGCTCCGTTGGCATCGGCATCTTTGGGTAGCTCAGCTCCGGCTTTTCGGCTGTCGTAAAATTCGCCTTTGCTGTTCATTACTGGAGAAATGAGGTAATCCACATTGCTATCTGTAATACTGTTTCGCATTTGCAAAGTAAGCTTGAACAGATACATTAGCCTTTCAAAGAAGGTTTTATCGTTATGAGATAGAATCTGGGTTTTCAAATCTTTTCCATCACCATAAAGAATGTTTGACTTCCCAAGTGCATCCTCAAATTCTTGAGTGAGGTTAATCTCCTTGTTATCCCATTGATTATTCTTTTCATAATTTCTAAACGTGAGAATCCGCTCACCATTCGTACACACTGTCCAATGGGTTCGGGTGCCTTCGGCACGGGTAGTGAATTGTTCGTAGTCAAAAGCGAACTCGAAATACTTCTTGTCAGAATTATAGTGTATACTCTCAAAGTTGCCGAAAAAAGCTTTGGCTTTTTCTACATTTTCGTATTTGGTATAAAATAGGTTAACAAACCCGGTGGTCGGGTCTATTTTACTGGTGTTCCACGCCGGTACGTAGAACAGGAAACCACTTTGCTTTCCCAAATCCTTAAAGCTCTTAAACTTGTTCGTTAGTTGCAGGGCATGGTATAAACCGCCTGTTTCATCGGCTTTATTCTCTTTAAACACCAAATAGTTCAGCTTGTCAATCAGCTTTTTCTCAAGCTTCTGGTAAATTTGTTTTTCCACTTTAAAGCGTCCGCGCTTAAAGCCAAAATTCAAATCTTCCATTACTACAATGGCGTTGTGCTTTACCATCATTTGGGCAATTTTGTGAACCACCTGTGAGAGGTAGCCTTCTTTCAGTTCTTTTATGTTTTCTATTGTTCCCCAATCTTTGCGGGCTTTGTCTCGCTCACCTTCTTTTTTGTCCAGCAGTTTGTGGTAAGGTGTTTCTATGTTGTATTTTTTATTTACAATGGTGTTTAGCGATTCCTGCTGCAAGATTTCGCCTTGTTGATTGATAAGCGTTAGATAGATCAAATGCCGCTCGCCCCGGTCTAACCCAATGATATTTACATCTGGGTTGTTTTTGAGAAAAGTTAATACATCCGCATTAATGTATTCATTTCCAGTTGCTTTAAAGTTTAGTGTGATTGGTACATGAAACTGAAATTTGTCTACGGTATAGCGCTTGTCTTTGGTGATGTCATAATCAAAAGTACTATGCTTTTTATGCGCATTCGGATTTTTGTTTTTAATCGGTTCGTTGGCTTTGTGGATAGTCAATGTGTCAATAGACTTTTTGCGGTAAAACATTTCTGCCTGCCCGTTGAGCTTATACACAACGTTTTTCAAGTTTTCAGGATCAAATAATGCCTTCCAGTACAACGTGTGCATATTGGGATTGCCTTTGCTATAAGGTGAAAAGTCTTTGTTGTAGATTTGGAAAAGGTAGAGTTTGCCTTGACCAACAAGTGAATTGATATACTCAATGGAAACTTTGTCAAAGGTTACTTTATAACCTTGTTGACTTACCTCTCGGTAAAAGTCTCTTAAATCCTCGTATGTATCTGTTGGTGAAAATTCAAAGTTGAAGTGTTTCCAGTCTTCATGCCTGCTTAGTGAAGCTTTGAAAAAATCAATAAGAGCATGGCAATCAGTAAGCACGAATTCATTTCCTTTTTTGTGTGTTCCCCTTTTGTATTTATCGAGTAATTCCTCAGTTGGCTTAAAATAATCAATGTTCTTTTTTGAAAAGAATACTTTAGGCAACATTTTATTTACACCTGGCAGTAGCTTATACACCATTTTATCATAACAATCGCCTGTTTGATGTTGGCTAATATCTTTAAAAACCTTGTTGTGTTTCTTGTCCATTACAGCTAAAAAATAATTACCATCTTTACATAAAATGGCTGTGAGATAATCGGTTTCTTTATTTGCATCCCAACCACCCAATAATTGTGCATTCTCAAAATTCAGTTTAAATTTTTCGGTGCTGTAGGGCTTTTGAGTAGCATAGTTACGCACCATGTTGTAGAGCGGTATTAATTTCTGCAACTGCTCATAATAGACTTCAAAGTGGCTATAAAAGGTTTCGTCTTTTTCCAGCGTGCTGTCTTTGGGTAATGCCAGCGGTTTAACAAAGTGCTGTAGTTCCATCAGACTATCCAAAAATGCTTTGATGTCATCAATAGTTTTTTGATCCTGATATAGTTTTTTATCGGTAGGGTAATCAGCATTTAAAATACCTTTAATACAGCTGTATTTTGCTTCAATATTTGCGATCAAATCAAATTCCTTGTCGCTGTCTTTCTTCTTTTTTGCCAAGAAGTGAGTTTGGAAGTAATTGACTACAGGGGTTTTACTTTCTGATAAATCGGATAGTATTTCCACTTCATTCTTGTATAGAAATAATGCTCTTTCAATTTCGGCAACCGAAAAATGCGATTGTTTCAAGTACTTTTCTTTATCGGCTTTCTGCTTTTTCGAAAACTCACTATTGCCTGGTGCAAGCGTTTGCAAAAAGGCGAACTTCAACGCAGCTTTTATAATACCCCAGTCGCCAAATAAAGTTTTTGAGATATCCGATAGGGCTTTATCATTCCGGATATAAATTTTATTTAGATCGTATGATTTTATATCAGCCAATAATTCTTTGACTTCTTGTAACACGCTTTCGGTTTCAACTTTGTCACTGGGTTTATAATCAATAAGGTTGGCTTTGTAATAACACTCAATAGCTTCTAGTACCTCCTGGCTATCCTCAAAGGCATCGGGTAAGAACGATATACTTTCTCTATCGCTTAAAATCTGTTTGTAAAGTGGCTTTAGCTTGGGTACTCGGTTTTTTTTCTCTTGATTTTGGTTGTATAGGTTTATGTATTCATTCAATCCCTGAATTTTCTTTTTTCCTTCTTCAAAAGTACGACCGCCGATAACCAAATTATATACATCGATTCCCGATTGGGTAAGTACACCGTTGTAATAACTCAATTCAAAGGCTTCATTAATAGAAGTACTGTTAACTAAATATTCTTCAATTTCATTATACAACACCGGGCATTTCTCATACAGTTCAGGAACTGTCTTTACCTTTTCAAATATTTTGATGTTATCCATAAACTTAGGAAGGTTTTCATGTACCAAGCGGTAGGCAATAGCAGTGGTTTGCTCTTTGTCAGTGTACATGTTCTTACGGTTTTCGTGGAATCCTCCAAAATAAGTAGTAAACGATTTAAAATTTTCATCAAAATATATTTCCTGTCCTTTCTGTAAAAAGATCCAATCCTCAAGCAATTCAGTAATCAGTTCCTTTTTGAACATTTTTGAAAAAACCTCTTTTGTATCTCCTGTATTAAATTCCTGTACTATTTCTTTTCTCAGATTATCCTGTACCTTTTTCAACTTCTCCTTGAACTTGCTATCCTTTTTCTTTTCTTCAACATTTTTAAAATACAATTCGGCAAATGCACTTAATGATGTTAATTGAACCTTGCTCAAGGCCTGCTCGATAAAATGCTTGTGAAAACTATCAATGGTTTTCTTCATCTCTTTATAACTTTCAGCACGTTGCTTATCTTGGTTTAGCAAACCTTTTGCTTCAATAAAGTTCAGTGTTTTACCAACAGGGATTAATTCAAATCTCAGGGTTTTTGATATTGAATACTTCCCAATGAATTGAGAAAGAGGATTTATAGGTATCATAACTGGTCAGTTAAATGTATGTTAGCATCAGAAATTAATTCATGGAATATATTTGAAAGGAGTGTCAATTCTTGTCACCCTAATTTCAACAAAAAATGTATTTTTTCCTGTACATGGAACATTGCTGTTCAAAAGACTACCACATTAATTCAAACCTAAGTTATTATTTGCGTATTTCAATGCTACACTAAGTGTAGAAATGTAATTCTTGCCTCGAATTATTCGATGAATACAATTAATACATTAAAAGAAATAATCTATAAAACAACCACCTCTTTGTGGAATACATTTCTGTGATTCAATCTTGAAATCTTTCGAAAGCTTCAATACAATAATTTCCGATCATTATCATTATTCCCAAAAATAATTTTGTAAGGACTCCCCTTTTTGTCGGTCTAACCTTAAGACATTGTTTATACAGTGGATAAATTTCAAACCTTAATGGAGATAGTTATGTCTGTTAAATTTAATGTAATCGAAAGAGGTCAACCTGGAGTTGAGGGCGGTGGAACTAAAAAGTACTACGCTTCAGCAATCACAACCGGAAATCTTGGAATAGAACAAATAACGGCAAGAATTGAACAAATCAGTACCGTTAGCGGAGCAGATATCAGAGCAGTTTTATATGGTATTGTAGATGTAGTACCCGATTTACTAAGTGATGGGAATATTGTCAATATTGGTGATCTGGGTAGTTTCAGGATAAGTATCAGCTCTAATCCCAGTGATACAGAAGAAGAGGTATCCGCTTCTAATATTAAAAAGTCGAAGATACTATTCCGTCCGGGTAAGAAGTTTAAGCTCATGCTTAACAACTTGGAATACAAAAAAGCCTAGAGGTTTAAACTTCGAAATATTAACCTTATTTACTTTATACAAAACAGGGTGCTTGTTAATTCAGGCACCCTTTTTAATTTCATGCTTATGTTTCAATAAAAACATAGTGATGTTTTATCCAAAACATAACGTTCAATTGATCAATTGATGCTTATGTTTTGTGAATACCTAAATGGCTTAACCTTCTATGAGTTCAAAATGGGGTAAATCATCGAAGCTCTGATCTTGTAAAATTACCCCGTCCTTATCCCAGTTTCCTCCCCATCTTACCCTGTGTGTTATCTCCTCTTTTTCTAATAATTCTTCGGCACAGGAAATTACTATTCCGGCTATATAACATAACGAAGGTTTGTCATAGACCAGCTTCCTTCTTATTTCTATATCAGGATGGTACACAAAAATATCTGCGGCTAATGAGGGTTCGGCATTGTGTTTCCCTTTTCTTTCTATTCCATCGATCTGTGATTTCCCTTCATCAAATAACTGTTTCTGGCGTTCAAGGCTTCGGTGTCCTTCTGCAATTCCAAAGTCTATTCTGCTTCGTTTTATTGCTAATTGTAGAATCTTCTGAAGTTCTTCGTGGCAGGTGAGTAATTTTGTGGTGCTCGAATTCCCAAATCGAAAAGGCATAAGTATCAGTATTAATTAACGAATACTTAGTTAGATCAGGATTAAAGGAATTCCTTACAAGAATAGTTTATGGATGAACACTTTTATAACTGGATATACATGATCAACCATGATATCCAATGTTAGAATCACCATTGTGAAATAGAAAAAATCTTTGCTCTTATTTTTGATCTTTTTCATATGCTAATTTAATTAAAACGAAACCATTCCCAAAGCTTCTAACACTTTGAGATAAATGAGGGCTACGGGAGCGGCAAGAATGAGGGCGTCAAAGCGATCGAAGAAGCCACCATGTCCGGGTAAAAGGTTCGATGAGTCTTTAATTCCTGCTTTGCGTTTCAGCTTGCTTTCTAATAAATCGCCGATAGGTCCAAAGGTACCTACCAGTAAGGCCAATGGGATAATCTGTGTCCACGTTAAGGGAGATTGGATGGGTACTATCCAGATTAATGCATAAGCCCCAATTATACTGCCAAGGTATCCCGAAAAGAATCCTTCCCAGGTTTTCTTTGGGCTGATAGATGGTGCAAGTGCGTGTTTGCCAAAACTTTTTCCGCCAAAATAGGCGAATATGTCGCTTCCCCATACCATTAATACCACCATCATAGTAAGCAAAAAACCTTGTTCTTTAGTACCAGTATCAGAAATCATTATCAAAGAAAGCATTCCTATAGGTGCATATAATCCTGCAAAAAAAGTAGCGCTTAGTTCTGAGATGCTATACGCTGAAGTATTGAATGTCTGGAGCGCTGAAAAGAGTACAAAAATGCCAATACCAAGTTCAAAACTGAATGGAATTGCTGGAGAAAGCATCACCCATAAACCAATGGTATAAGGGAAAAGTATATCGACGGGTGATCTTGCTTTATCAAGAATCTTAATCATCTCGTGGATTATGAAAAAACCTATTACAATAATAAGTGCTTTAAAGTACCAGCCTCCCACCCAGGTAATTCCAATAAAAATAAGTGCAGCCGGAACGGCAAAGGCTATGCGTTTAAGGAGTTCATTCAAAGGTCTTCTCCTTCTTCGTCTGTGTATAAGTCGGTATTTGTGGCTTCAAATTCGGCCAGCGCTTTTCGTGCCTTTTTTTCGAACTCTAGTGGCACATACAAATATATTAGCGCCATTTCGCCAACAATAAGGCTATAGGCGGTATCTCTTTTTGAAAGTACATTGGAAGGTATTTTCAAATTTGAGAGATAATTTTTTGCTAGATCAATTTCGTATTCAGTACTTCCTTCAAGTACACATACCCAGTTTTCAATATCGTTAGGCTTGGGAAAATCAAATAGGCTCATTGTTTACTCTTGGATTAGTTTTATACATAAATAAAAGCAAACTAGAGGTAACAATCACACTAAGAATAATCATAAACCAAGGAAGTCCGATATCGGTAGGATCTGCGGCCGCTTCTAGAAATTCGGGGTTCATAGAACCATACACCACTTGACTTCCATTATTGATAAAATGGAGCACAATTGCAGGGATTAAACTGTCTGAGATATAGGTTACATAAGCGAATATCATCCCTAAAAAGCTTAGTGGAAGCAGATTTCCTGGTTGCAGGTGATAGGCCCCGAACATAAATCCTGATACAATAATTGCGGCTTTAATTCCCCAGCTTTTTTCGAGTGCTCTTTGGATGTAGCCACGAAACATCACTTCTTCAAAAATGGCGGGTACCAGCGCTATATAAATCAACCCATAAATTACTGCGTTATCAGACTTGATGAATCCTGTAATAATTTCCAGCATTTGATCTTGTAAATCCTGAAAGAAACTCAGCCAGGGAAATAACTCTGTTAACCAACTAAATACACTAATATTTATCCATCCCAGAAAACCAATAACTCCCCATGAGGAAACGAGTAGTAGAATTGAAAGTCCGAGATTTGGAAGTATATTTGGTGAAACTTTCAATCTCAGAAATTCGTGGTGTTTCCCTTTTACCGAGTGTAGTTTTGATATTAGATAAGAAGCTAATCCAATGATCAAAAACTGACTAACGGAGTTCGCTTGAAGCTGCACATTAATATTTGCCATTAGTGCTTCTACTACGGCATTAGCATCCGTAATATCAGGAACAGATGGAAGGATAAGTATAAATGATATGATCCCTCCAACTATCTGAAACAAAATTAGCCCAATAACCAGCCAGATAAAGGCCATAGCCCAATGGGTAAAACCGTTTCGTTCTACCCAGGGGAGAAGAGGAGGTTCCTCAAAAGTTTGATTGTTAAATTGAGACGTTTGAGGGGAGTTTTTTTCCTCTTCCATGTAGTTTTTTTACTTTCGATTAATCTTCTTCGCTTGCGAAGACCTTTGCACCTATTAATCCAGAAATCGCGTTTAAAATTCCAAGCATCAGTAATCCAATACCAACGGTTACTGCGCTAATGCCAGGTTCAGGAATAAATCCTTTTGCCATTTCCATTTGATCTTCTGTCATATTTTGTGCTTCAAGATTTGCAATGCTCCAATCGTATACTGCCTGGTTAATGTCAGGATCAATTAAACTGGTCCATAGTAAAGTTATAAGTGTACTAATAACCATGGCTACTAAACCTGTAAACAACCCGATTAAGGCTCCTTTCCCTATTGGAAAAGTAATATCATATTCTTTTGCATAATGGCGAGTTGCGATAAAACCCCCTATAGCCCCTAATAAACAAGCAAAGGTTCCGATCGCTTGAGATAGGGTAAAACTTGACCCTACTGGTTCACTACTTACTGTCATGTACTGGCTTACTAAACCAAGTACAGATAATATAAGTGCAGAGATTAACCCACCAATTAGTACTGATGTCCAATAACTTTGGTTAGTTGACTCTATATTTTCATTCTCCATAAGATTCCTCCGGTTTATCGATTTGTTTAAAAAATTCGTTTGTTAAGTAAAACGCCAAGGCACCTCCAAATAAAGCGCCTAGCAAAAATCGTGAATGCAAGGTATTTGTCCAAATCCCTAAGGCATTAAAAAAAACATCCACCAAATTCAGCACGATAGTTACTAGTATTAGTTTCAATATTAAGTGATTTATTACAGTAAAAAAACGGCTAATTAGTGGCATTAAGAGTATTCCTGCTGCAAAACTTCCATATATACCTAAACATCGAGAGCAAATCGCCATCGCTTCTCCGTGTATGGTGTACGATCTGTTCACATCCTGATGACACAGAATATCAAAAATTTGATGTTGCCAGCTGTATCCCCCTAGCGAAGATTGGTTAAATAAACCCGGTCCCAAACCAATTATTAAAAGTAAAATACTGGTGATTAATAGTGGAACATAAAGCTTCATCTGTTGTGCTTTTATTTCCATTTCGGCTCACTTTGAAATTTCGTTTTCAAACTGATCTAGAAAATATTTTGGTGCCCGAGTGGGTCTGCGAGTTTTATCATTCATAAAACAAAGTGTTACTTCACCAATTGCACAAAGCTGATCTCTTTCTTTGGCTATCACTTTGTAATAGGTTTTCAATCGTACTCCTGGAGTATCAAAAACTAATACTTTTATGATGATTTCTTCATCATAAAACACGGGTGATTTATATTCCAATTCTGCATGAATAACCGGAAGCATCACACCATCGTCTTCCATTTTTTGATAGGATAAGCCATAAGACCGAATCATCTCGGTTCGGGCAACCTCGAAGTATTCTAAATATCTACCATAATAAACATATCCCATTTTATCAGTTTCGCCGTATCTGCTTCTAAGCACATAGTCGAATTGAATCAACGGGGTTTTTTCTGGGATGTTCACGGTTTATGCTTTTTGGAAAGCACCCATTGCAGAATACTTAGCTATTCTTTCTTCGATTAATTTTTCCGGACTTTTCTTACCTAGTTTTTTCAAGCTTGCTAAAATCTGCTTTTTTACAGCATTTGCTGATGCATCGAAATCTCTGTGTGCGCCTCCTAATGGCTCGGGAATTACACCGTCAATCACTTTTAGTTCTTTTAAATCTGAGGCTGTCAACTTCAAAACTTCAGCTGCTTGTTCTTTATAATCCCAGGTTTTCCAAAGTATGGATGAACAAGATTCCGGCGAAATCACAGAATACCAGGTATTTTCCATCATATAGACTTCATTACCCATCCCAATTCCAATAGCTCCTCCACTTGCGCCTTCACCAATTACAATAGTTAGAAATGGAACCTTCAGCATTGCCATCATTTTTAGGTTTCTTGCAATTGCTTCCGCTTGCCCTCTTTCTTCTGCCTCTAATCCTGGGAAAGCTCCCGGAGTGTCTAACAGAGTAATAATTGGGGTTTTAAATTTTTCGGCAAGTTTCATCAATCGATAGGCTTTTCTATAGCCCTCAGGGTTTGCCATTCCGAAATTTCGGTACGTTCGCTTTACGGTATCTCTTCCTTTTTGATGACCTATGATCATAACAGGATTTCCGTCAATACGAGCAAAACCACCTACAATTGCTTTGTCATCTGCATGGTAGCGATCGCCGTGTAATTCAACAAATTCATCACAAATCAGCTCAATGTAATCTAAGGTGTAGGGCCGGTCTGGATGGCGGGCAAGTTGAACTCGCTGCCATCGAGTTAGATTTTTAAATATGCTTTCTCTCAGACTATCAACTTTCTTCTTTAGCCCCGAAATTTCTTTACTTAAAACTCCATCACTTACTGAAGACAGCCCTTCTAATTCTTCTATTTTCTTTTCTAAATCTGCTATTGGTTGCTCAAAGTCCAAATACTGCATATCAACGATTTTCTTTAGTTTTGTAGAATATACATAATCTTATTTTTGAAATAAGACTAAATATCAAAGGGTGCCAAACAGGCTTCTTACTTTTATAGCCCAAACTCTCCACATTGCCTCACGGACTATTTTTTTAGACATTTTTGAGACTCCTTCTTCGCGTTCGCGGAAAATAATGGATACTTCTTTTAGCTTAAAGCCAGCCTTCCAAGCTCGAAAGTGTAATTCAATTTGGAACGCATAGCCATTTGAACGTATGCGGTCTAATGCGATGTTTTCAATTACTCTACGATGAATACATTTAAAACCAGCAGTGGTATCAAAAACAGGTAACCCCGTAATAGTTCGGGCATAGATATTAGCTCCATAAGATAAAATCAAACGACTTAAAGGCCAGTTTATAATACTTATTCCGTTCGAATACCTTGACCCAATGGCAATATCAGCTTCTCCTTTTCGAACTTTACTTACTAATTTTGGAACATCTTCTGGTGAATGCGAAAAGTCTGCATCCATTTCACACACGAATTCATAATTATGTTCTATTGCATATTTAAAACCTGCAACATACGCAGTTCCTAACCCTAGTTTACCTGATCTCTCCAACAAGTGTATTCTATCAGGTTTTTCTTTTTGGGCTTTTTTTACAACATCCGCGGTTCCATCAGGGGAGCCATCGTCAACAATAAGTACGTCTACTTCCTCTTCTTCTAATTCTAGAAGACGATTAATCATTCTAAGGATGTTACCTGATTCGTTGTAGGTTGGTATGATAATTAGGGCTTTATCTTTCAAAACTATTGCCCTTTTCCTTTTAGCATAGTGATTATTGTGATGATTAGGATTTTCATATCCATTTTTAACGAAATATTTTCTACATAAAATAAATCATACTTCGTTTTTTCTTTCACATCATCAAGCGACGAGTCGTACTTCCATTTTACCTGAGCCCAGCCGGTAATTCCTGGTCTCACACGAAGACGTCTAGTATATAATGGTATTTGAATCTTAAACTGATCCACAAAGTGAGGGCGTTCAGGTCTTGGGCCAACTAAACTCATCGATCCTCTAAGTACGTTTGCAAGTTGAGGAATTTCGTCCAACCTAAGCTTTCTTAACCAGTATCCTATTTTTGTAATTCTAGGATCGTTTTCCGTTGCCCAAGTAGGTCCGGTTTCTGATTCAGCGTCAATGTACATGGTTCTGAATTTATACATTGTAAACGGCTTACCTCCCTTTCCAACTCTTCTTTGTTTATATATAATTGGGCCTTTTGAACCGGATTTTATTAATAGTGCAATAATACCTAGTATTGGAAAGGTGACCACTAAAACAATCAAAGAAACTACTAAATCCATAATCCTTTTCACTCCTTTTTCCCATAATGGCATAGGCTCGGGTGAGATTTCGATAATGGGCATTCCAAATATTTGATTCGTCTTATTTAATCCACTTACAAGTTGATAGAAATCAGGTAGTAATTTTAATGTAATGTCTGGATGATCGACTTTCGAAATTACTTCTATCAAATCTTTTCTGCGATCTGGTTCAACGGCTACCAATACATCTTGAATTTGACGGTTCTCAATAATATCTGTGATATTATCAAGATGGCCGATTACTTCTTCTTCAAGAATTCCTATTTCAGGGTTTACCACTTTTCCATTAACCTGAATATAGCCCAATACTTCCATTCCGAGTGTTTTATTGCGCATTAAGTCGTCATAAGCAACTTTAGCATTATATCCTGTGCCTACAATTATAGTTCGATGAAGACCTTTACCGTGCTGAGCATAAACTCGTTGAACTGTACGAATAATAAATCTATTCGTCGCAGTACTCAGAAATACAAATGCCCAGTAGAATAGTAAAATACTTCGATCTACTTCAAATGAGACTTCTTCTCCATAATCCCACATAAAGTAAAGTATTAGCGCACCTATACTTGTAGACTTAAATACTTTGAAAAACTCGTCTAATCGAGACACTAAATATAGTTTCTTATAAAGGCCTGATATCACAAAAATAGCAACCCAAAAGGAGCAAAGTATTATTCCGGCTACAACAAGATTTAAACCAATATGCCTGAGATGCATATTTACTGTTTCTGTAAAAAAAAGATGGAACATAAACCAGCTAGCGAGGACAATAAGAAAGTCCATAATACTGGTAAATATTACTTCTCTATATCTTTTTAAATTACTCAATTAAAAAATTCCACCCGATTGGTTACCTTTAAATAATCCCAAAATAAGCATTTTTATATATGCTACATAACTTAGTAACCATAAAATATTCGATTTGTATACACATCTAGGATCTTGTTCTTCTACAAAAGCGCGATTAGGCAAACTAAAAACTGATCATGGTGAGATTGAAACACCCATTTTTATGCCTGTTGGTACCTTAGGAACGGTAAAAGCTGTTTCTCAAGATCAACTTGTTGATCAGGTTAAGGCACATATAATTTTGGGAAATACTTACCATCTTTATCTTCGCCCCGGGTGTGATATTATAACTAAAGCTGGTGGGTTACATTCATTTATGCGCTGGGAAAAGCCCATTTTAACAGACTCGGGTGGGTATCAGATTTTCTCACTGTCGGACAATAGAAAGTTAGAGGAAGAAGGCGCTTTTTTTAAAAGTCATATTGACGGATCTAAACATTTATTTACGCCAGAGAATGTAGTAGAAATTCAGCGAGTTTTGGGTTCTGATATTATGATGTTACTGGATGAATGTCCTCCTTACCCATCCAGCTATGAATATGCTAAAAATTCAATGGAGCTTACCCATCGTTGGGCTAAAAGAGGAAGAAAACATTTTTTAGATACCTCACCTCATTATAATCATACCCAATTTCAATTTGGTATTGTACAAGGTGGAACCTATAAAGACCTCAGAATTGAGTCTACGAAATTTATGGCAGATCAAGATTTCGAAGGTATTGCCATAGGTGGACTTAGTGTAGGTGAACCGATACCGCTTATGTATGAAATGACCGATCTTAATACAGAATATTTGCCCGTAGATAAAGCCAGATATTTAATGGGTGTGGGAACTCCAGCAAATTTAATTGAATGTGTGGCACGTGGGATAGATATGTTTGATTGCGTAATGCCGACTCGAAATGCGCGTAATGGTATGGTGTTCACTCGCCATGGCCGAATAAATTTGAGAAATGCAAAATGGAAAGATCATCATGAAGTGTTTGATGCTGATTTTCCAACTGACTTATGCAGTAAATATTCCATGGCGTATATCCACCACTTAATAAAAACGAACGAAATACTCGGGCTCACATTAGCCTCTTTGCATAACTTAACGTTCTATTTATGGTTAATGGAAGAAATTAGAATGCACATTAAAAATGATACCTTTGGTAATTGGTACTCGAAAATGGCAGAACAACTCGAAGTGCGACTTTAGGAATTTTTATTTAAAGCTCTCGTTAGATCTTCAGAGAAAGTTGCTCCTGCAAATAATGTCTTTAGTAGAATGTCTATATCCATCCAAATTGTATAATTTTGAAGATAGTAGAGCTCATAATTCTCGCTGTCTTCATCAGATAGAATTCTGGATTTATTCATCTGAATGGTTCCTGTAGAACCAGGTTTCGATTGAGAAGCTTTTTCTTGTTTTATATATAAAGGGGTTCCGACTAAGCTCATTGAGCCTTTAATTATATGCCAGAATAGTAATGTCCTATTTTTCCAAGATTTACCAGATTCTGAATTGTAAAAGCTAAGACCTTTTACCCTGGTTTTTTTTGTTGAAGAAAAAAGAAGCGTTGGAAAAGTAAAAAGTAGTAAGACCGAAAAAATGGGTAATGCCACCGCCAAATCCATCAATCTTTTCATAAACCGGTTTACCCCTTTATAATACCCGAAATCCACTTCAACAAGTGGTATAGATTCAAGATACTCGACATTTGATTTTCCTAGAATAAAATCCATGGTATCGGGCACAAGTTTAAAGAGTACACCCTCGTTCTGTAGAAGTGAAATTTGACGAAGCATATTCTTGTATGAAATCGATTTTAGAGCAAAAAATACCTGATCAATTTGATATGCTTTTATAAAATCTTGGAGTTGTGGAAGTTCTCCTAATGAACCTTCACTTTTCTCATCAACCGATATAGTACCAACTACTTCATAATTCCAATCTGGCCGCGAATGAATTTTATTTTTTATTTCTTTAGTGTGCTCAACATCCCCAACCAATAAAATCTTTAACCGTTTAAGCTTACCCGTTACTTTCGAATCGGTTTTCGAAAGATTGATTTGTATAACTTTAAGTAGCAGCATCATAACTAGAGCTGTAACAAGACCGATTATTAATGCTAGTCTTGAAAAAGCATAATCTCTTACAAAAAAAGTTATCAGCGCTACGCCAGCGTAGGAAGCTACAATAGCTTTAATCTGATTTGAAATTGATTCCGTTTTCGATCTAAATAAATCTAAAAAGCTACCAACAAACACATAAATAATTGAAGCAAGTAAATTGATCCATAAAAATTTTAGGTTTTGAAGATTCGTCATTACCTCATAGCTAAACTGAAACCTTATCATAAACCCTAGGATTACAGAAGCATTTAAAAGAAGAAGATCGGAGGTAATAAAACCGATCATTCTAAAATTACTACCTAGTAAAGTCATAAAAGCTCGTATCCAAATCGCCGAATAAATAAAAACCTTAAATAGAAAACTATACTTTGAGCTTTGATGCTTATCAAAGAATTGATATAGCGCTTTATTAAATATCTTTATGTATTTGAGATCACCTTTACGAGTACTTTCACCTTTATAGTGGATAATGGAAGTTGCAGGAACATATTCGATATAGTATTCTGTTTCTTGAATACGATAACAAAGATCGATGTCCTCGCCATACATGAAAAAACGTTCATCAAATCCTCCGAGTTTTTTCAAAACGCTTGTTCTCCAAAACATAAACGCTCCTGAAAGAACTGGTACTTTTGCCATTTCATCTTCACCCACCCAGTTCATATAATATTCGCTGAATAGTTTGCTGTCACTGAATAATGTACTGAGTCCGGAAGCCTTCGTAAATGAAGACCAAAGTGTAGGAACTGAGCGCTTTGATTCTGGAGCAAATGTACCGTCTGGATTTAGAATTTTACATCCTGCGGCGCCACAATTACTATTTTCTTCCATGTGTTTAATTAATATCCCAAAAGAATCTTCACTTACTATGGTGTCTGGATTTATAATTAAACAATATTTTCCTTTGGCTATATCAATTGCCTGATTATTCGCTTTACCAAATCCTAGGTTCTTTTTATTTTCGATATATATAACATCTGGAAAGCGCTCCTTTAAATATTCAATGGATCCATCCTGAGAATGGTTATCAACTACAAATATCTGAAGTGTAAATTGATTTTTTGCTTTGTAAATGGAATTCAGAAGATTAGATATATACTCTCTAACCTTGTAGTTAACAATAACTATTGATATGTCGATTTGGGTTTTACTCAACTCAGAAATGCCCTTTATATGTGCTTCAATCTATTTGATGATTACCACTTTACCAACCCCTTTTTCAGAACCGTCTCGCTCTAAGGAAACAACAAAATATACACCAGTTCCAAGTTTGTTGCCCCTAAAATCTAAACCGTCCCAACTTACTCTGCCACCTCTTGTTTCAATTTCTTGTACTACCGTACCATCTACACCAAGAATTTTTATATCGGTTATTTCACTTAATCCTTCTATTACTATTTGGTTATTTCTTGAGTAGGAAAAAGGATTCGGGAACACTTTCAAATTATCCATTTTGTTTACTGGAGTAATTGCCAGGTCTTTATAACTCACCAGTCCAAGATCGGTTGATATAAAAACCTCACCGGTATCATCATTTATGGTAATTGATAAAATATTATTCGAGATAAGTGGACTATTTTCGATTGTAAACCTTTTCTCAATTCGGCTACCTTCTGCATTTAATAACCAAATCCCTTGATTAACACTTCCAATCCATTTCTGATTGGCTTCATTTATAGCAATTGTTGAAACATTTACATCCCGAAGTAAAAAACGAGAAATTGCAGCTGTATCTTCATTAATTAACCACTGAGCTTCATAATCATTGGGGTTATTGCTTTCTACTATAAAGTCTGGAAAAATAAATCTAGCAATCCCTCTTGAAGTACCAATCCAAACCTCACCATTATTATCTTCAGCAATACTAGTAATTTTTTCATCAGGTAGATTTCCATTATTACCGTCTGCTGTTAGTTTTCTATACTGATCATCAGATTCGTCAAGTGGGTCTCCAGTATCTAAAACAAGTAAGCCTTTTCCATTATTATTGAAATCAATTAAAGAAATCCATTTTTTATCATTAGAATCTATAAAAAGATTGAAATAAAGGTTGTCAGTTGGAATACCTACTTTGCTAAAGTGGTTCCATTCATCGCTTCCATTTTGCTGCAAGTTTAAAGGTTTATCAGATTCAAAACTTGTAACCCACATATCATTATTACTATCACCATCAAGTCCAGCAATCACTATAAAGGATCTTTCATTAGATATACCCGTAAGCCCCGAATTACTTGCGTTAAAAACAGATATCTCGTTTGTATTAATATTATGCCTTAATACCCCTTTTCCCCAACTTCCAAAATAATAGTCGCTAGATGTACTGGCTTGGGAAAAAACTGCCCAAAAGTTGTTGGTTGCCATTTCTGGGTTAGTTCTGATGTTGTAATTAAACCATTCTCCATCTTCAAATAAATAATACCCTCTTACAGTATTGAACGGATCGGTTTGAGGAAAAACAGATGTACTTGTTGATACTAACGTATTATCAACTATTTCCAATTTATTGAAAAAATTCAGGTAGGGACCATCTGGCAAATATTCATTTCTTTGTGATGTATTAGCTATATCATACTCAATTAGTCCATTATCAGAAGTGCCTATAAATAACAAATTATCTTTTACTGCTGCAGATAAGGGTCTTGTTTCGCCTTCTAATTGAATACTCTGTTCAGAACCATCGCTATTTCTTAGTATTACTCTATCAGAAAATAAAAATATTAACTCATTATCAGTTTTATAAAAATCTTGAACTCTGTTATTACCGAAACTATTATTCGATTCCCAGCTCGTTCCATTAAAGCTGTATAAAGTATCACTAACCAGTGCATATAATTCAGAATCAAATTCGATTATCTTATTAATAATCTCATTTTGGAAACCATCTACTTCTGAGTAGTTTGTCCATGATGAGGGATCCAATAAATTTGAACTTAAATCTGCTATAGCCACTCCTTGTTCAGTTGCGCAATATATTAAACCTTCAGAAATATCTATATCATTAACCTGAATACCTCTTTCAAAGCTACCAAGCTTAGCAATGCTGGTATTAACAAAGAAACCATCTAGAGTATATATTACGATACCAAAGTCAGTTGCTACAAATAGTTCACCTTCATTAAGTATCAGTTCATTTATAGTTTTTGAAGGAAATTGTTCTACTCTTGCTATATCCTCATTTTTTATAAACAAATCTGTATCGATATTTAATACATCGATAGTGCCATCTGAATAGACTAGAATTAATTGATTTTGATTATCATCAAAAACTGAATGTGATGGATTTAATCGATGCATTCCATCTGTGGTTGTGTAAACCTTTCCAAACACGCCATTTTTAATGGTGAAAATACCCCCCAAAGTGGATACAAAAATGTCATTATCATCTGAAGAAACAACTGTATTTACAGTAGAAAATGAGGAGTATACATTCCAAGAACCAAGCTCTTGCGCTGAAGCTTTAAA
This sequence comes from Balneolaceae bacterium, assembly GCA_040222455.1. Classification (GTDB taxonomy): domain Bacteria; phylum Bacteroidota; class Rhodothermia; order Balneolales; family Balneolaceae; genus RHLJ01. The sequence goes on from JAVKDD010000025.1 coordinate 247,679, forward strand.
TAATGACAAAAATACTAAAAGGATTATTAGAATCGATTTTTTAGGAGAGTACATAAATGTGTGACTACATCTTAATTAATTTTGATTGTAGCGTTTAAAGCATATAACACATTTTATAGTTAAATCTTGTCTTCGATTCTTGAGTATTAAGTATAAAAAGAATCTACTTATAAATTGAAATAAAAAAACCCTTCGATGCAAGAGCAAGGAAGGGTTTATGTGGGAAAAAAAGAAGAGGCGGCGACCTACTCTACCGCAAAGCAGTACCATCGGCGCTGCAGGGCTTAACGACCGTGTTCGGGATGGGAACGGGTGGGG
>JAVKDD010000026.1:0-3050 GCA_040222455.1 Balneolaceae bacterium
AGCAGACCTTCCCATCACATAGCCTCATCCTAACACCCGACAAAAAACATGCATCATTCCAGCGTTATTGGCTACTTTTATCAAACAGACAATAACTCCACTTCCAACAAATGGATGATGACGTTTTTTGTCTTGACGTTAGCAGCAACATAATATCTTACAGAATATGATTTCCTAAAATGAGCTTATACGAAAAATTACAAAGAGTAAGCAGTGAGGAAGATGTTAAAGACCTTTACATAAAGGCTTTAGGACTGAAACATGTTCAAAAAAATCTAATAGATATTCAAACTAAAGAAGTTTGGTTTGAAGCCAAAGACACAGGCAAACATTCTACATATGCAATGTTTACTCAGCTTCTTCATTATGTTCAGGATGCATTGAATAAAGGGGAATATGTGCCTCCATTTTTAGCAGTAATCGATACGAAAAAAGCTGCAATAATGAGAAGCTCGGAAGTCATTCCATTTCTCGCAAAAAAGACAATTAAATGGGGTAAATCCGCTAGCAACTATACGCAAGACGCTCTGGATGCAGTTTCTTCTTATATCGGAACACATTTTGTGTCATATAATATCGAAACACATGAGGAAGAGTTCATAAAAACACTTAAGTCCGCCATAGAAAGTGGCGAAATAATTAGAATTCAAATTACACCGGATAACTTAAAGCAAGTATTTGACAAATGGGTTCAAATGATTGGTATTGAAGTCTTGGGAGTAGAACCAGAAGATTATGCCCTCTTATTTTTCGCCGACATTATGCATGATGGAACTATTTCGACACATGAAAACCTTCCCGCAGAACTACTACACAAAAATAATGCTCCCGTTTTTAGCCTAAATGGAAAACTCTATGAACTAGGAAGTAAGGAAGGTTATAGACGCTTTTGGGCTATATATCATAAGCCGCCAAAATCAGAATATAGAAATTACCTCCTTGAAAGAAGAGACAGTTTAATTCCAATCGATGAAAGAAGTTTCAAAGGGGCTTATTACACTCCTCTTAATGTAGTTGATACTGCTTACGATAAACTTTCAGAGGCGTTAGGTAAAAACTGGCAGAAGGATTTCATAGTTTGGGATATGTGTTGTGGTGTAGGCAACCTTGAGGTTAAACATAGCAATCATAGGAAGCTCTATATGTCCACTTTGGATGCTGAGGATATTGACGTCATGAAAGCAACAAAAACCTGTGTAGCAGCAGAACGCTTTCAATATGATTACCTTAATGATGATATAAATGACGAAGGTGAAATTGACTATACTTTAACTAACAAAATTCCACCTAGCCTACATAAAGCAATAAAAGACAGAAAGAAGATACTTGTTTTAATTAATCCGCCTTATGCAGAAGCAACCAATTCTGCTAACGCAAGTATTTCTAAATCTGGCGAAGAAACTACAACTAAAGAAGGGGTCGCTGAAACAAAATTTGCAACCCACGCCATGCATGGATGGGGGAAAGCTAAAAACGAATTATTTATGCAGTTTTTGGTAAGAATTGCAAAAGAAATTCCGCACGCGACTGTAGCCATGTTTAGCAAGCTTAAATATGTAACTGCTCCAACTTTGCAAGAATTCAGAGATAATTGGAAAGCTGAATATTTAGGTGGTTTCGTAGTACATAGCAAATCATTTGATGGATTGAAGGGGAATTTTCCGATTGGTTTTTTGATATGGAAAACCAAGATGAATTCAAATAAACCTGCTCCAATAACTGAAGTAAGTGTGGAAGTCTATGATAAAAATGTTAAGCCGATTGGTGAAAAGCCAATTTATAATGCACCTGAAAAGCTTCTGCTAACAAACTGGGTGAAAAGGCCTAGTACAAATAATGAAACGGTAGTTCCTTTAAAGAACGCTATATCACCTGCAACTTCAACAAAGGATCTTAGAGGCACAAAATGGTCTGATAATGCAATTGCTTATTTTAATTGCCCTGGAAATGAAATTCAGCAAGTAAATCTAACTGCCTTACTGTCTTCCGGATTTAGTAGTGGTCGTGGATACTATGTAAACTCCGAAAATCTATGGGAAACAGGAATCATATACACAGTAAGGAGAATTGTCAAAAAAAGCTGGTTGAATGACAAAGATCAATTCCTCATTCCTTCTGATTATTCAGATGAATTTAAAGTTGATTGTCTTGTTTGGATGTTGTTTAATGGAAATAACCTGACGGCAAGCGCAGATGATTTGCAATGGAATGGAGCCAAGTGGTCAATAGTTAATCATCTAATTCCATATACAGAACAAGAAGTTGGCTCACCATCTCGTTTTGAATCTGATTTTCTAGTACAATTTTTAGCTAACACTAGATTTTCAGACGAATCGAAAGGGGTTTTGGAAGAAGGGAAACTTCTATGGAAAGCATATTTCAGTCATCAAGACGGTAAATCATTACGTGAAGAACTGAAATTGAATAGGTCAGATGTTGGTTGGTATCAAGTTCGACAAGCATTAAAGGCTCGAAACTCATCTAGCGACTTTCCGCCAGTTAGTTTTAAAAAATTTGATGAATCTTATAATAAACTATCAGAAAAATTAAGACCTCTGGTATATTATTTAGGATTTTTACGACCATGATAATAATGCTGCTAACAGACGATATAGCACATGCCTCTACTGAGCAGTCTGAAAGTGAATCTGAACCGAAACTTTAACGATATTTGAAAGACCAGAGGCACGTGCCATATCTGGTCGTTAAGATGCATTGTTGTCGCAAAGAGTTCAGCTACGATTTGGGGATTGAAGAACAGAAGAGACAGTCGAATGACTGAACCTGCAGGTTTTTCGGTGATACCGTGGGGAAAGCGTGCTTTCCTGAGCGCGTGAGACGCATTCAAAAACCTGGGTTGAAGTTAGCCCGATTCTGCCGGTATGTCAAGCAGCGCAACTTCCATTCTGCTCTTCAAATACCAAATGTAGACCTCAACATTCCTTATCCTCAGATAAAGAACATGGCCTGAACTTCTTTGCTTCTATAAAAGTGTAGAGACAACAACAACGGCTCCATTCCCTCCTGCTTCCTTCCCACAAACCCGACAT
>JAVKDD010000027.1:0-662481 GCA_040222455.1 Balneolaceae bacterium
GAATAGGTCTCACGTCATTACCGGCAGCAAAAGCGGCGTCATCCGTAATAGTGATTACCGTTTCAGGAGCATCGGTGGATGCAGAAGCGGTGGACTGGCTAGCGGGAGCACAAGCGAAAGAGATAGCAACGAGAGTAAGTAGAGCGAATAGAGACTTAAGTGATTTCATGATTGTTAAAGTATATTATGTTATAAGTTATATTATTAGTCTAGACAAAGAGTAAAATGAATCTGTTTTGTTACAAAAAATTAGACGAATACCTAGATTTAAAATTTTATATTTATAGTTAAGTAAAAGAGTATTTATTGTCCCTTTTGTTACACATTAAACCTACTCCAAAAAATATTAATCAACCAAATTATTATTAAGATTTATTAATATTAAATCAAAAAAGTGCTCTAATCTTTCATATATTAGTTTTTATGTATCAAACATAATTTTATATTCATTGATAAAGCTCTCCATCAATTTTTGATTTCGAGTTGTTCTAATAAAAAATTCGGTCGTTTCTTTTGTCAAAAACTAGAGTAGATTATTCAGAGTTAGTTGATGCTCTTCAGCAAGGTGATGAGTTTAAATCTGGTGAATTAATCAACGAAATTATGCCCAGACTAGAAGACTATCTTGTTGTAGTTATGAGTGCGGAACGCAATGCTGCGAAGGAATGTGTTCAGCAGGCTTTTCTAGATGTATTTGAACAGGTTAGAAGGGATAAAATAAAGGAGAGTAAATATATCTTTAGTTACTTAATTAAATCTTGCAGACACGAATATCTCAGATATGCAAAAAGGGAACACAAATTTAAGTACGAAGAAGAAGCTCTAAATGTACTTTATGAACCAGAAGAGCAGCTACAGAATCTATTAGATAAAGAAAGACAAAGAATACTTGAAGAGTGCTTGAATGAACTAAAAGCTAAGTCTAAAAAATTTATAGAATACTTTATTGATAAACCTGATGCTACTACTGAAGAAGCAACCGACGAATTTGGACTTTCAAGCGCAAATGTACGGACACGAAAATCCAGAATTTTAAGCAGGCTTCATCATTGCTATAAGCGAAAGTCAAGCGAGTAATTTAAAGTCTAAAGTAAAATTGTTAGTTCGGTCATTTATTAACCAATAAATTAGTTGGAGTACCACAATATTTTTTTAAGAGTATATTTTTTAATAGAAATTGAGTTCTCAAGGTAAATTTGAGAGTAAAATTATGCTTTTTGTGCGTGTAACAAATTTGAATTTTAGTAAATATATATTAGAAAAACAGAGTGTAATTTATTCGTTTTTCTTTGTAACAGAATGAGTTACGCTTATGAAATTTTTATTATTTGGTTATCCAAAATTCCAAATACTAATTCATCAGCCTTAGGTTTAATAGTATAAGTTCCTGTAAACTTTCCAAAAGCAGGTAGAAGTGCAATGTTATTTCCAAAATAATAGGATGGTATTCGAATTGATTGACGACCTTTTCCAATTAATCTAACAGAAGGGTGGACATGACCTGAAATTGAGTATAGTTTTTCTGTTTCTTTTACATCTTCTGAATCGTGTAATAAAAGAAAAGGGAATAGTTCAATTTCTTTAGTACACAATAAACCAATTGACTCGTAATCATTTGTAGAATGGAAGTCATGATTACCTATAGTCAGATACATATCTATATTGAGATATGTATTTCTCCATTTTTTAAACTCTTCCCACTCACTATTTTTATCGCTATGAAATAAGTCACCAAGGAAGAAAATTTGAGATGGGCGATAATAGTTTATTAATGAATTAAGTCTTTCTAGATTATTTTCATTTAAAGACCTTGGAATTGGAATTCCTGCTTTTCTAAAATGCCCTGATTTACCTAGATGTACATCAGAAAGAATTAGAGTTTGTTGTTCAATCCAAAATAGAGCTTTCTCAGGCGTTAGGATCAATTCCTGATTTTTAAAGTGCAATAATAAATCTTCTTTTCTCATTCTTTCAAATGCTTTTCAAGCTGGGTTTGCATCTTCTTAACCCGATCGATCAATTTTTCCGTACTTAATTTTCCCCTTAACCTGTCTACCATAATTGGGAAAGCGAATGGTGTGAATCTTTTAGTATTATTTAAGATAATTTTTTGGTGTTGGATTTTAATAAGTGCTTTTCTAAGTCGAATTTCATCTAATTGAAAGAATAAAACTTCGTCAAAGGCTTGTTGAATTAATAAGTGGTCAGGTTCATATTCCATAAATACATCAAATAATAAACTAGTAGACATACGAAGATGTTTAGATTTTCTTTGTTCTCCTGGAAAGCCATGAAAGACTAAACCCGCAACCTGACATACTTCCCAAAATTTTCGTTTAGCAAGTTCACTATTATTCATACTAGCTTTGATATCATCTATCAAATTTTCTGGAGATAAAATATTTTGCTCCAATGCTTTTTCGATGGGAATATCTTGATCTGATAGTAACTCAAATCCATAGTCGTTCATAGCAATTGAAAAAGTAATAGGTATCATTTTTGAAATCCTATGAGCTATAAGTGAAGACATTCCTTCATGAACATAACGACCTTCAAAAGGGAAAAAGAACACATGACATCCTTCTCGAGAGAAGCTTTTCTCAATAAGGAATTCATTTTCAGAAGGTAAAATGGACCAATTTTTTTGAATATTAAGTATAGGCGAAATAGATTCTAATTCAATTATGCCCGTATTACCAGAAATTGCATGTTGCATTGTTTGTCTTAAAATTTTGGACATATTAGAAGACAATGACATTCGCCCTCCCATATAGCTAGGAACTTTAGATTTGGTGCCTTTAGCGCGTCGAACGTATGCAATATTTTCCTTTATTTGAATGAGTTCAAGGTTTCTTCCAGAGAACCAGAACTTCTCGCCAATTTTTAAACCACTAATAAATGTTTCTTCAATTGCACCAAGAGAACCACCAGTCAAATACTTTACTCTTATCATTGAATCGCTAGATATGGTTCCAATGCTCATCTTGTGCCGCTGGGCAATTTTTCTATCAATAACTTTATAGATTCCATCTTCATCCACAATCACTTTAGAATATTCAGGGTAGTTTCCTAAAGATTTTCCTCCAGTTGTAATAAAGGTGAGTATCCAATCCCATTCTTTCTCAGTCAATGTTTGATAAGCAAAAGTCTTTTTTAATTCTAAGAAGATTTCATTTGGTAGGAATCCATCAGAAACGGCCAAAGTAATAACATACTGGACTAAAACATCTATAGGTTTAAGAATTGGTTCTTTACTTTCCATTTCAGATTCATCAATAGCTATTTTTAGTGCGGCAGCTTCGATTAACTCTAAGGCGTGAGTTGGAACAAAATGTATTGTACTTGTGGCACCTGGTTGATGACCACTTCTTCCTGCTCGTTGAAGAAATCGGGCAATACCTTTTGGGCTTCCGATTTGAATGACAGTATCAACAGGACTAAAATCGACACCCAAATCTAAACTTGAAGTACAAACTACAGCTTTAAGAATTCCTTCATGCAGAGAAGTTTCAACCCAATCTCGAACTGAACGATCTAAAGAACCATGATGTATTGCAACCGCACCTGCTAAGTCTGGTCTGGCATCAAGAATTCGTTGAAACCAAACCTCAGATTGAGCTCTAGTATTTGTAAAAATGAGAGTTGACTTATGAGAATCAATTATAGGAAGAATCTTCGGTAGCAAATTCAGTCCTAAATGTCCATGCCACGGAAAGTTATCAATCTCATCTGGAAGTACTGAATGAACTCGGATTTTCTTTTCAATATCAGCACGTATAATTACTGAGTTTTTTGATGAATGATTAGACCCAAGTAACACTTCTAAAGCTTGGTCAAGATTACCAATAGTTGCAGAAATTCCCCAAACCGAAAGTTGAGGACGAATAGCTTTTAATCTCGATATTCCAAGTTCAACTTGTATACCTCTTTTTGAACCAAGCAATTCATGCCATTCATCAACAATTATGGTATCTAAATTCTTAAAATGTCGTGGATAGTTTTTTTGAGCAAGAAGAATATGAATACTTTCTGGAGTTGTGATAAGTACTTCCGGCATTTTTCTGTTTTGTTTTTGCTTGGTAGATTGCGACACATCACCTGTACGTCTTCCAACTTTCCAAGGGATTCCCATTTCATCAAGCGATGTTTGTAGCGCACTTTCGATATCTTTCGCAAGAGCACGAAGTGGAGTTACCCAAAGTATCTTTAAGCCATTATCACTTCTTACTTTGTAATCATTGGGATGTTCGTCAATCCATTTAATCACATTTGGTATCCATAGCGCCATCGTTTTACCACTACCGGTAGGGGCATTCAGAAGCCCGTTTTTTCCTAAACCGAAATCATCCCAAACTGCTTTCTGAAAAGGGAAGACATTCCACGCCTTAGAAGAGAACCATTTGCTAACAATTTGGTGTCCAGATATTTTTGATTTCATTCTTATAATTTACTCTTGATTCTCCGCTTAAAAAATGTCAACATATGCCAATCTTTTAACCTAACCGAATTTTGATAAAATGTGGCTGAATATAAAATCGTTCAATGAGTACCAGGAAACTTTTAATGATAGTGAAAAAGATCGCTTAGCTTTCTGGGAACATGAAGCTGGTACTTTCTATTGGCGCAAACGTTGGGATAAAGTACAAAGTGGAGGTTTTGAAACTGCAGATATAAAGTGGTTTGAAGGCGGAAAACTTAACATCACAGAAAACGCTTTAGATCGACATCTTAATACTATTGGTAATAAAACCGCTTTCATTTTTGAACCCAATCACCCCGATTCATTTCGAAGAACCATCACATTTAAACAATTGCATGAAGACGTTTGCAGGTTTAGTAATGTATTGAATAGTAAAGGAGTGAAAAAGGGAGATCGTGTTTGTATTTATATGGCAATGACTCCAGAATTAGTAATTGCGGCTCTTGCATGTGCTCGAATTGGAGCGGTTCACTCTATAGTTTTTGCAGGATTTTCAGCTCAATCCTTAAGTGAACGTATCAATGATTGTGAAGCAAAAATGTTAATTACGAACGACGGGTTAAGAAGAGGTGATAAACACGTTCCTTTAAAAGACATTTCAGATGAAGCTTTAAAGACCAGTCCATCTGTTAAAAGTGTAATTGTATGCCAGCGCACCAATCGTGATATAAACTGGGAAGAAGGACGTGATGAATGGTGGCATAATTTAATTCGAAATGCTTCGAAAGCTCATGAAGCTGTAGAAATGGATGCAGAAGACCCACTTTTTATTTTGTACACGTCAGGTTCAACTGGAAAACCTAAAGGGGTTGTTCATACTTGTGGTGGATACATGGTATATACGAGTTACTCATTCCGAAATGTTTTTCAAGTTGGTACTGATGATGTGTATTGGTGTACCGCCGATGCAGGGTGGATTACTGGACATAGCTACATTATTTATGGCCCATTATTTACTGGAACAACGGGAATTATTTTTGAAGGCACTCCAACTTATCCAGATGCTGGCCGATTTTGGGAAGTAGTAGAAAAATATAAAGTAACACATTTTTATACTGCTCCAACAGCAATTCGAGCCCTAATGAGCTTCGATTTAGACTTTGTAAAGAAATATGATTTAAGTTCTTTAAAAGTGCTTGGTTCAGTTGGTGAACCAATTAATGAAGAAGCATGGCATTGGTATCATCATAATATTGGCGGTGGAAAATGCTCAATAGTTGATACATGGTGGCAAACTGAAACTGGTGGAATTATGATTTCTCCATTAGCTGGCATTACTCCAACAAAACCCGGCTTTGCAACCCTTCCGTTACCAGGAACTTTTCCAGTTTTGATGGATGAAAACGGAAGAGAAATTGAAGGAAATGCTGTGGAGGGAAATTTATGTATTAAACATCCATGGCCATCAATCGCACGAACAATTTATGGTGATCATAAGCGGTATAAAGAAACCTATTTATCAGCTTATAAAGGATATTATTTTACAGGAGATGGATGCCGAAGAGATGAAGACGGTTATTATCGAATAACAGGGCGTGTTGATGATGTATTAAATGTATCGGGACACCGTTTGGGAACAGCGGAAATCGAAAATGCTCTGGATGAACATAATAGAGTAGTGGAAACCGCTGTAGTCGGTTATCCACATGATATTAAAGGACAGGGTGTTTATGCCTTTATGATTTGCGATGGGGAAATTAAGGACACCAGTGCTTTTAAGAAAGAATTACTAGATTTAGTTGTAAAGATTATTGGGCCGATTGCTAAACCCGATAAAATTCAGATTGTTCCAGGGCTACCAAAAACCCGTTCAGGAAAAATAATGCGAAGAATTTTAAGGAAACTCGCTGCCAATGACCTGGAGAATGTTGGAGATACATCAACACTACTTGATCCAAGCGTTGTTGAGGCAATAAAGAATGGTGAGCCAATTTAAATGAAAAATTCTATTAACATGGATTCAGCCTGTTCCTGATACGATCGAGTTTTAGAGAAGAGAATGATTTGTAGTGTATTCCAGACCAATTTCTGCAAATCCTAAAATTCAGTTTCCAACATTCTTATGTCTGTGAAATTAAGTAAGAATTATCCTTTTTTCTGTAGCTCCATTAAAGATCGATCTAAGTACAGTTGAAGCTATTATAAGTAGGAAAGCGGTTTAGAAACCGGTAAAGACTCCATTTTCGATATACCAATAATCAAATATGGGGGAAGTTTCTGACGTCCAATTTTTTAGGTTAAATGAATTTTCCCCTGATTTTGTACCCGGAATTTTAAATACTTTTACAGCTTTCATATTATTGAACCAGTGTAAAGGTTGGTTGTTTTCTACTATTTCTGGGTTTGAAATACTTGCATCAATAAAATAAGCATGATTAGTTCCAAAGACTTTTGCCAATCCAGTATCGTCTATGCAAACTGCTGTTCTTTCATCTAGTCCAATTCCTTTGACCACAGCGTCCCATTCATTAATCATTCTGGCAAGGAAAACAGTATGTCTACCTTGTCGGTCTCGTTGAGCATAATGTGTGTCAGTAATTGTATTTTTTAAGAACTCGTTTTCAATAAATCCACCTCTTTGGATACTCACAAGCGAATCGAATGGATTCAGTAAAGCTTCTTCGGTATAAATTGTTCCATGAGCCGCATCAAAATAGAATTCTCCCATAATCGCAGCTCCTGCACTTGTTCCTCCAATTGGGACTCTCTTTTCATTCTTTAGATAATTGATTGCATCTTCCAGTGGAGTATCTTTCCAAAATGAAACGTAATCGTACTGATCGCCTCCAGCAATGAATAAGGCTTCGGCATTCTTTATGGTTTCAATTACAGATGAGTCAGAAGCTAATGATCTAGAGTTTATCAGTAATGTCTCAACAGAATTAGCATTACTAAGTTCATAAATATACTCGTTGTAAGCATCAGTACCTTTGGATCTAATCACAACAAAATCTCCACCTCCAGATTTTTCAATCATCCAAATAATTGCTTCATCAACGTCTCTGGAACCTCCCATTATTAGCAAGCCAGATTCTGTATTCGTTTTAATATCAGCAGGGTCTCCTACAATACCTAATGAAGGATTTGGAGGTGCTGGAGATACAATTTGATCGTCTTGTGCGCAGCCTATTCCATCAATAAATAGAATTAAAAGAAAAAAGTAGTTTAGAACATTCATGAGTCTTAGTCGGATTCTTGGCTAAGCCAGTATAAAGGATTAATTAATAAAGAATATGATTTTAGAATTGGAATAAAAGTTCAAGATTGAATTAAAAACTCAATAAATATCCAACGGGTAAAAAAAGCAGACTTGCGATTAAGAGGATGAGTCGAAAACGAGTTTTAATTAACATTTTGTTAAAGAATAGCCCAAAAGTGTAGGGTTGATCAATTAACCAGTTGTAATAATGATCCCGATGAGGTGTACCGAGCGCCATAGTTACATGACCATGAATAATTGTAAGCATAAAAGGGACAGAGAAAATAAAAGCACCAATGTATCTAAATGCTTCCATCATACCAACGAGTTTAGCCGTGTAATAATAGGGCCATGCGAAAAGTATAATCATAGGAACACTTAGTACCCAATTAATTAGGCTTATTCTGATGAAATTGGAATGAGAAAGTTCAGACATAAATAATTGTCAATAAATTTTTAGTTCAAATTTGAGAAGCAATTAGCATTTCTATTTCTCTAGAAGGAAGATTGAACATTTCGCCAATAGATTTCTTAGTTACATGCTTTTTGTAGGCATAGGTTCCATTTCTAAGCGCAACATTATCCCATAAACATTCCTTAATACCACCTGCATCTCCAATGGCAAGAATATATGGAACGAGGACATTATTAAGTGCATAAGTGGCAGTTCTGGCTACATTTGCAGGTATATTTGGAACACAATAATGTGTAACATCATGCACAGAAAAAATTGGATTAGAATGAGTTGTAGGTCTACTTGTTTCTACGCATCCACCTTGATCTATTACCGTATCTACAATAACGCTACCTGATTTCATTCCTGCTACCATTTCTTCAGTAACCCAACATGGAGAACGATCCCCTTCAGACATTGCAGCTCCAATAATTACATCAGCAAATTTTAGTGCATTGCTAAGGTATTGTTGATTGGCAACGGCAGTTATTATCCTTCGATCTAATGCGTTTTCAAGTCTTCGAAGTGCAGTAAGGTCGTTATCCATAACGAAAACCTGTGCACCATATCCAAGTGCGGTACGTGCGGCATATTCTCCAGTTATTCCAGCTCCTAATATTACAACGGTAGCGGGAGGTACTCCAGAGATTCCACCTAACATAATTCCTTGACCATTACTTCTACTTTCCAAATAATGAGCGGCAATTTGAACGGCGATAGAACCAGTAATTTCGTGCATCATTCGCACAATTGGGAACTCTTTATCTGCTCCACGAATAAATTCGTAACCAATTCCTGTAATATTCTTTTGGCTTAATGCATCGAAATACTCTTTAGTTTGACTTCCTAAATGCAATGCAGAAATGAGGGAATGATTATGATCTAAAAGGTCAAATTCATCTTGAGTTAAAGGAGCTACTTTTAAAATAAGTTCTGATTTCTTAAAAACGTCTTCAACACTAAGCGCAATCTCGGCTCCCGCTTCCGCATAATCACGATCAGAAAACTTAGCATCTTCTCCAGCTCCTTTTTCAATAAAAACGTCATGACCATTTGCTCTTAAAATTGATACTCCACCTGGAGTTAGAGAGACTCTTTTTTCATCAATTGAATTTTCTTTTGGAATTCCTATTCGAAGTGAAACCTCACTTTTATTCCTAATGAGATGTTTTTCTAGGGTTTTTAAACCTATTTGTTCCGTATCTAAAGGATGAAGATCCATACTGAAGAGCGCTTAGTTTTTTCCGAAGATAGGAAATAGCTATGAGTTTTGAGTAATCCGTTAAAAGAGATTTCAAAATTCCTAAATATGCTCACCAATTAAAGATAGAAATGTGGTTTCATTTAAAATTTCGATACCTAGATCTTTGGCTTTAGAAAGCTTGCTTCCTGCCGATTCTCCAGCTAATACAAAGTCTGTTTTTTTACTTACTGATGAAGAAGTTTTACCACCGTGTTTTTCTATTAAGTCCGAAGCTTCTTTTCTAGATAAAGTGGGTAATGTTCCTGTTAGTACTATGGTTTTACCTTCAAATGTATTTGAGGCTAGTTCTTCTTCTTCAATTTCAAATTGGAGTCCGTATGAAATAAGTAAATCTACTAAAGAACTATATTTCTCGTTCCCAAAGAAATCGACAACAGATTCTGCAATCCTTGGACCTATCGCATCAATTGAGAGTAATTTTTCTTCGGTGGCTGATCTTAGTTCGTTAATAGATTTGAAAGCTTTTGCTAAATCCTTTGCTACAGTTTTTCCAACAAAACGAATTCCAAGTGCATATAAAACTCGCTCAAAAGGCTGGTCTTTGCTTTTATTGATCCCATCAATTAGATTTTGAGCACTTTTTTCTGCCATACGCTCAAGCGGTATAATCTGATTTATATTAAGTTTATACAAATCTGCATAATTCGAAATTAACCCTTCAGTTACCAGTTGATCAACTACCGATTCTCCTAATCCCTCAATATCCAAAGCATCTCTGGAAGCGAAGTGTTCTATTTTTATTCGGACCTGAGGTGGACATTCAGGATTAACACATCGCCAGGCAACTTCACCTTCATATTTTATGAGCTTAGCACTACAAGCGGGGCAATTTTTAGGGAATGTAAATTTACCATTTCGTTTATCTCTTTGGGGATTGACTACACTAATCACTTGTGGAATGATTTCTCCGGCCTTTTCTACAACTACCGTATCCCCAATTCTGATATCCTTTCGATGAATCTCTTCTTCATTGTGGAGAGAAGCTCGTTTAACTGTTGTTCCTGCAAGTAGAACAGGTTCAAGTTCTGCAACAGGAGTGATAGTTCCCAATCGTCCAACCTGAAGAGTAATATCATTTATTACCGTTGTTGCTTGTTCCGCCTCAAATTTATAGGCTATAGCCCATCGAGGGAATTTCGAAGTAGAACCTAATTGGGATCTCAGGCCTGTCTGGTTCACTTTTATAACCACTCCATCTGTTTCGTAGGGGAGTTGGTGGCGAAGTTTATCGAAATCTGTTATTGTGGCGTGTACTTCTTCGATATTAGAGCAAATTCTAGGATATTCATTTGCCGGAAGTCCAAATGCTTTCAATAATTCAACTTTTTGAGCTTGCGTTGAGGATTCATTTTCCTCATCAAACAACAAGTCAAATGCAAAGAAGCGAATTGGACGCTGAGATACCGCTCTTGGATCTTGCATTTTAAGAGAGCCTGCAGTAGAGTTTCTCGGGTTTGCAAAAACTGTTAAACCTTCTTCTTCTCTTTTTTGATTTAAACGTGCAAAAGCCTCACGTTCCATAAATGCTTCTCCACGTACTTCAACAACCGGAGGGAAGTTTCCGGTTAAAGAAAGTGGAATATCCCGCACTGTTTTAACATTTCTTGTAATGTCATCCCCTTGCTCACCATTTCCTCGTGTTGCACCAAGTACAAGTTCTCCATTTTCGTATCGGAGTCGAAGTGAAGCGCCATCAAATTTAAGTTCAACTAAATAATCAAAATTATTATGGCCTAGAATTCGCTGAACACGGCCATCGAAGTCGTTAAGTTCTTGCTCATTATAGGTGTTATCAAGACTGAGAAGAGGAACGGGATGTTTGACTGTTTCAAACTCAGATGATGTATCTCCCCCAACACGCCGAGTTGGTGAATCATTTGTAGCAAGATCAAATTCGATTTCAAGAGCCTCAAGTTCTTTAAGCCTTTCATCGAATTCTTTATCACTGATGAAAGGTTGAGTATCCTGATAGTAAGCTTCATTTGCGTTTTGAAGCAGTTTTTTTAGTTCATCAACCCTTTTTTGAGCTTGATCTAAAGTCATAGACTTAACAATCCCTTACAAATTAATATCCTATCCGATAAACCAAACTATCTGGTGGACCAACTTCATAAGGAAATTCTGAAGGAGCTGGTTCTAGATATTTTGGATCGTTAAATATAGAGCGTGTAAGTAATATAGAATCAAAGTTAGGGTCGTAAAATTGCTGAGCTGGATTATTAATCACGTGACCATTAAAAAGAAGCAACATTCTTGAATACTGACCCCGAACTAACAGTGTATCATTAAAATCAAAGTTATAAGCTTCTCCCTGTTCCATCCAAAAGGGATTTGTTCGACCATTAAGATCGCTGGTTACACGAACGGGTTCTAATTTTTCAAATGCTGCGTACACAGAAACTGTCAAAACACTATCTAAAGAGGTTATGCTTCTGGTAAGTAATTGATTTCTATTTTCGATTGGTTGTGGAGGTTGAATGACCTCTTCTTGATCTGGGGGAATGACCTCATTCACCAATGAATCTGGTGTTTCGCTTTCTTCAGCTAAAGGAGTTGGAAACGTATTGGTAATAGGTTCACTTATCTGTGGTTCCGAAAAATCAAATAAACCAACAATTTCTTGTCGGTAATAAAAGCCAAGAACTAATAAAGCAACAATAAAAAAAACGATAATGAATAAAAACCAGTTTTTAGAAGCCTGCTCCTTTAGAGCAAAAGTCTTACCTAAATCGGCCCAGTTTACCGATTCTACATCGGGTTTAGACTGTATTGGTGCATGCTGTATTTCAGGTGGAGATACATTATCTAAACTAAAAGGAGTTTCTTCTTTTGGTTTTCTTTGTTCAGCCTCAATCGACTTTCGGTCTTCATCGGCATTAATTAAATCGTTTTGGTAAATGCCCGCTTCAATATCATCAAGAGCTTTAACAATGTCTTCATCATTGAGTTTTAAAGCTCTTGCATAGCTTCGAATAAAACTTCTTATGTAAATATTATTGTGCTCAGTTGAATCAAAAATAGAGTCATTCTCAATACTTTTAAGCGTGAGTAGAGGTATTTTTATAGAGCTTTGAACCTCTTCTAGCGAGAGTCCAAGTTCTTTCCGGATGGATGCCAAGTCTTTCCCTAGAGACATAGGATAAAATTTTGATTACTTCTTTGATTTCTGATCACAAACTAAGTAATTAAAGTGGACAGCAAAAGCAAGCATTTCCTTTTTAAGCATTTATAGTGTTAACAAGTTTAAAATCCATAAAACAAGGCTTTTATGAGGTGATTTTCCCTCATGTATGTCTCATTTGTGGATTAAAATTATCTTCTAGCGAACAGTTTATTTGCCCTGTTTGTGTTAGAGACCGATTTGATCTGGCAAATTCTGAAGGCAAGCAAGTTTCTAGTGATACCATTTTACCCGAGGGAATAGCACTGCAACATGCGCTATGGAATTTTGATAAAGGTGGATTTCTTCAGGATCTGCTCCACTCACTAAAATATCATAGGTTAACAGGCTTGGGAATTGATTTAGGAGTAGCTTTAGGAAATAGTGTTAAGAGGAATCCCTTTTTTAAATCAAGTGAACATTCGCTTTTAATACCCGTTCCGCTGCATCCCAAAAAAAGAAGAATGAGGGGGTATAATCAAGCAAAATTTATTGCAGAAGGCGTTAAAATGGCAACAAAAATTCCAGTTTGTTCTAATGAAGATGTGCAAAGAATTAAGAATACCAAAACACAAACGGGATTTTCGTTAGAAAAAAGGCGTGAAAATATTGGTAAAGCGTTCGTGGTAAAAAATAAAGATAGTATAAAAGGAAAAGAGTGTATAATTGTAGATGATGTTTTTACTACAGGGGCAACCGCTTTTGAACTAGCTGAAACACTAAAAAATTCAGGTGTAATTAAAATTATGATAATCACGGTAGCACAAGCCTGAATCATTGCTAGAATAAGGATATATTTAGGCATGAATTCTAGAAAAGTAGGCGAGTTTAAATGGCAAATGATGGAGTTACCTGACGGAATTACTACCTCGAACGGAAACTGGTATCATATCACATCCAATAAAATTGAAAAATATACTCCCAGTCTTTTAAAAAAATATTCTATCGAGCGAATAATTAAAGAAGCTGATGCCTGGGTGAAAAGTGCAGATGCAATTTCTTTAGTTCTGTTTTTTTTGCTGGTTTATCTTTCTGTAGCGCCGTGGTTGGCAACAGTAGTGTCTCTTCTTTTCTTTTTTATATGGTATTTTAATACAAGTGCTTTTTTAAATCTTGCTTCTAGCCCCATAATAAAATTGATTACAACCGATGGTTTTATTTATTCTGTATCTGCAGTATTACTCATTGGAATAGCATTTACCGAGTCACTTGCTTCATGGGGGTTATCGGTAGAATTCAGTGCGTTATGGTATGGGTTAGTCTTATTTTTTTTGTATAAAGTTGGTCTATTAAGGTTATTAATAAGATTCGTTCAAAGTAAATCCTCAAAGCCCATAGTAGAATTGCCTGACCGAATTTTGAATATGCTTTTGATTAGATATGGAATGCGAGAAGGAATTTTAACAGGAAAAATTAATGAGATGCAAGACCGGTTGATTGAAATTGCGAACTATCACAAAACGAAGAAAAAATAGTGATAAAAGTGATTGTCTTTTTAATGGTTTTTTCTGCTTGTAGTTCTATGAAAAATGTTCCAAGCTCCGGAGCTTTTAATGGAAATGTTAGTTTTGGAGTTGAAAACCTAGAGCTAATTAGTAGTACACCATGGTTTAGCAATGATACGGTTTTTGAAATCCAAAGAACGGAATTTGTGCTGAATCAGGGTGATCAATTACTTTCAGATGTATTATTTGGCTATTCAAGCCAATTACAAGGGATTGAACAAACGGCAAGTGAGGATGCTGATCTTCTCTTTGTGATTAAAAAAATTGAGGTTGAACGAGGTCTCTTTACATTCAATTTTCCTAATCCCGGACCTCTATATCGAATGAAAATGCTTGTCGAAGTTCGAAACTCTGCAGGTGAAAAAGAGTTAGTTAAGCTAAAAACGCTAGTAAATATGTCGATAGTTAATTTTAGTCATCTATCTTTTAAATGGTTGAGTTTAGATGAAATGAAAAATTCAGAGTATCAGTTAGCAACCTTTGAAGCTGGATTAAGGAAAATGTATCAAGACCTATACTTTAACTATTTTGATATTTCACTAAGATTATGAAGCAAGTATATATTATTCGACATGGAGAAACAGACAATAACAGAAATCACAGATTACAGGGCCGGGGAGTAAATGCTTCTATAAATGAGATAGGTCGTCTTCAAGGAGAGGAAATTGCTGAAGCACTAAAAGATGTTCCTATTCAGAAGGTTGTAATTAGCAGTATGATAAGAACGTTGGAAACTGCAACTCCTCTTATCAACCAAAAAGATGCGACTGTAGAAAGTTATGCAGAACTAGATGAGATGAGTTTTGGTAAATGGGAAGGGGCATTATTTGAAGACGTAAAAAAAGAGATCCATGAAATCCATACTCGATGGACTTCAGGAGATATTAATGCAGAAGTAGAAGGGGGCGAGTCTCCACAGCAAGTGTTTGATAGGGCAGGTGCAAAAATTATTGAAGTACTTAATTCATCGCAAGAAGAACACATCGCATTTGTATTACATGGCAGACTTATTCGAATTTTGCTTTCTGTTTTTTTAGGTAAAGGATTAAAGAATATGCATCTCATAAAGCACCAAAATGGAGCTATAAATCATTTAGCTTGGAATGGAGATAGCTTTGAAGTAGTTAAGCTCAACAAAATAGATCATCTAAGTACTGAAGCTGTAGAATGGAACTAAAGATTCTAAGACTAGGGTGCAGAAAAGACGTATCTTATTTGATGTTTATTCAAGCAATATTGTTGAAGTAGAAAAAAGTAGGGTAAGTTTATGAGTGAAAAAGTTAGATCTATGTTTGCGGATATAGCAGATGATTATGATCGTGTAAATACCGTTCTTTCATTTGGAGTACATCATATCTGGAGAAACAAAGCCATCCAAGAAAGTAAAGCTAAACCCGGAGATCATGTGTTAGATTGTGCTACAGGAACAGGTGATTTAGCCATTGAATTTAAAAAAGTAGTAGGAAAAGAAGGATATGTGTTGGGTACGGATTTTTGTGCCCCTATGATTGAACCTGCACCTGGCAAAGCTGAAAAGAAAGGACTTGAAATAGATTTTGAAGTAGCAGATGCTATGGACCTTCCATACAACGATAATCGCTTTGACATTTCAAGTATCGCATTTGGAATTAGAAATGTTGACGATCCAGTTAAAGCACTTAAAGAAATGGCGAGAGTTGTAAAGAGTGGTGGTAGAGTAGTGGTTTTAGAGTTTGGACAACCCAAAGGGTTACTAAAAGGACCATATAATTTATATAGCCAACATATTATGCCAGCAATTGGCGGGTTGTTAAGTGGAAACCGAGACGCTTACACATATTTGCCTCGAACAAGTGCGACATTTCCTGCAGGAATGAAATTTCTGAAACTTATGGAAGAGACGAAATCTTTTAAGGATTCTTGGAGTGTGAAACTTACGGGTGGAATCTCATACGTTTATGTAGGAGTAGTTAAATAATTGTATCTTCAGCCGATAATTTAAATAGAAAAATCTATGTTAATAGAAGACATCAAAAAAATAATACCTCATCGCTACCCATTTTTACTTGTAGACCGGGTGCTGGAAAAAAGTGATGATTCCATAAAAGCGATTAAAAATGTAACGGTAAACGAGGAGTTTTTTAATGGTCATTTTCCTGGTCAGCCAATAATGCCAGGTGTTCTTCAAGTAGAAGCTCTAGCCCAGGCCGGTGCTATTTTGCTAATGACTACAAAAGTTGAAGACCCAGAGAAAAACATCATGGTATTTACAGGAATAAAAAACTGTAAATTCAGAAAGCAAGTTGTCCCTGGCGATCAACTGATTTTGGAAGTAGAGCTTGGAGAAATGCGCCGTAATTTTGTAACTATGAAAGGTAAGGCAACGGTTGATGGTCAGGTTACATGTGAAATTGAAGCTTCAGCTGCAGTAGTTCCAAAACAGTAAATGAGTACGCAAACCGGATCAAATCGCCCCGCAAAAATAACTACACAAACCGTTGTAGAAATGAAGCACAATGGCGAGAAAATCTCGATGCTAACAGCGTATGATTTCACGATGGCTCAAATTATTGATCGAGCAGGTATAGATATCATTCTTGTTGGCGATTCTGCAAGTAATGTGATGGCTGGTTTTGAAACAACTGTTCCAATAACACTCGAGAATATGATTTATCATACTTCATGTGTGGTTAGAGGAGTTGAACGTGCTCTAGTAATTGCAGATTTACCATTTATGAGCTATCAGGTTACTCCAAAAGAGGCTCTTATAAATGCCGGTAGAATGATGAAGGAGGCAGGAGCACATGCTGTAAAAATGGAAGGTGGTAAATCTGTAATAAATACAGTTAAAAAAATTGTCGACGCAGGTATTCCGGTAATGGGGCATCTTGGGTTAACACCTCAAAGTATATATAAGTTTGGCACTTATAAAGTTAGAGCAAAAGATGAACAAGAAGCTCAGGATTTAATTGAAGATGCCAAGCTACTTCAAGAAGCAGGTTGTTTCTCGATTGTGTTAGAAAAAATTCCCGCAAGTTTAGCAAAAAAAGTTTCTGAAGAACTTTCTATTCCTACAATTGGAATAGGTGCAGGAGTAGGATGCGATGGACAAGTACTAGTAATTCACGATATGCTTGGAATGAATAAGGATTTTAGTCCCCGTTTTCTCCGGCGTTACGCAGACATTTATACAGTTATGACAGGTGCTGTAGAGAAATACATTGAAGATGTAAAAAACAAAGATTTCCCAAATTCAACTGAGCAATATAGTAGTTAATGAGTAATTCAGAAGGCCTTTTAATTCTAGTAAGTAACGACGATGGAATCTATTCAAACGGAATTAAAGCACTCGCTGAAGTGGCTTCCGAATTTGGAGAAGTTATTGTTGTTGCTCCAGACCGTCAACAAAGTGCAGTTGGTCATGCAATCACAATTGAACTTCCTTTGAGAGCTCAAAAAGTCAAAGTCGCAAACAAATTTAATGGTTTTGCTATAAATGGTACTCCAGCCGATTGTGTGAAATTAGCACATGATCAATTACTAGATGTTAAGCCCGATTTAATACTAAGTGGCATTAATCATGGAAGTAATGCTGGCATCAATATTTTATACTCAGGAACGGTTAGTGCTGCAACTGAAGGAACCGTTCTTGGATATCCTTCCATTGCTGTTAGTTGTACTGATTATTCGGAAGATGCTGATCTTAGTGGGGCTCAAGAAGCAGTACGTAGAGCCATAAGGGTAGTACTGGATAGAGGTTTACCAAAAGGGGTAACAATGAATGTAAACGCACCATCAGGAGAGTTTAAAGGTATTAAATGGGCGCGAATGGCTGATAGCAGATACGTTGAAGAATATGAAGGTAGAAAAGACCCTTTTAATAGATTGTATTACTGGCTAACAGGAAAATTCGAACTTCTTGATGATGGAAATGACGCTGATATTCATATACTGAATGAAGGTTATGCCACCGTAACACCGATTCAGTATGATTTAACGGATTATACTTTGTTGCAAAAGCTTGGTGGCGAGGAATTTAATTCTTAGAAATTTTATCTAAGTGATAGTCTTAGACTTCTTCTTGAATAATTCTTGATAATCAGTAATTGCTTGACGAACTACTTCCTGAGCAACTTCTTTACCTTGGAAATCTTCAACCAATACAGATTTATTTTCAAGTTTTTTATAATCTTCGAAGAAACTTCTTAACTCTCTCAGCGAATGTTTTGGTAAATCGCGAATGTCATCAAAGTGATTAACACTCATATCGTTTGAAGCGACTGCTATAATTTTATCATCCATTTCATTTCCATCCAGCATGCGCATCACACCAATTACCTTTGCCTCAACCTGACACATAGGTACGATTTCAATTTGTGATAACACCAAGATATCAAGGGGATCTTTATCATCGCAATAAGTACGGGGTATAAACCCGTAATTCGCAGGGTAGTTGATGGAAGAGTAAAGCACACGATCCATTAAAAGCATTCCAGAATCTTTATCCAGTTCATATTTTGCTCTACAATTTTTCGGGATTTCGATAATACCTTTTATAACTATAGGAGCATGATCGCCATAATGCACATGATGCCAAGGATTGAATTTCATCTAAAACAGCTTCTAATATGTGTTGAAATTAATAAGGTAAAAGTACCCTTAATGTGAATGGCATTCAACGAAGAAGTTTGTCATTTCGAACGAATGTGAGAAATCTAACAAGCTTTTTAAACTGTATTCTAGATTTCTCGTTTCACTCGAAATGACAAAAATAAAAGACCCCATTGAGGGAGGAATTGATAGTGATTACTTGTTTAAATCGAGTTTTAAGATTAAATAAATAATAACTGCAAAAAAAGTAACTAAGATTGGTACATAGAGGAAATATAAACCTCAAAGTTCTGATTCAATAGGGGCTATGCTTATAAAATTATCGAGCTTAAAATCTCAAGAAAAATGATTGTTGAGATATTTCGAATATGAATTCCCATTTCAAAACCCCAGTTCAGCTAATTTCTTAACCGCTCCAATCCAGAAGTCGTGGTACCTTGGTTTTGCATCTTTGCCAACCTGAACATTTATTTGGTTCATATGTGATAAAGGAACTGTTCCAAGATGAGTACCCCATTTAGCACTGTCAACAGAAACAAAAGAATCGTTGATATTTTCGTGGGCAAAAATCTGAGTACTTTGAAAAAGAAATACGGGATTTAATGAATAATTGGTGCCTTTACCAACTGCAGCACTATAAGAATAATATGGAAATCCTTCTAAATCAGGGTTTGCAGGATTAAATTTCTCCTGAATATATCCTCGACAAAGTTGTTCTACGGAACTTAACACTTCACTTTTTTCACGGGGATATACCGTATCGCCAAACCAATCCACCACATCACTCAATCTTTCAGTAATCACTTCTGGAGTTTTTAGAATCAAATCAGCCAGATAAGTCCCTCGATGAGGAGTAGCAAGCGTAGTTAATGAAGCGACTCGATGTTCAATGTGAAGGTGAGATAGTGCATGTCGCATATCTAATCCGCCCATACTATGAGCAATCACATTTACCTTATCAAAGCCGTGTTCATCACAAACCAGATTAATTAAGCGAACCCAATTTTTAGCACGAGTTTCTATAGAAGCATAAGGAACCACATTAGGTGCAAAGCTAGTAATTCCATGTTCTCTCATCAACATACTAGGATCGTGAAGAGGAGAAGGTTTAACAAGCGAGCCAATGGCTCCAAAACCATGACATAAAAAAATCGGATACTTTGTATGAAGGATTTCTGGTTGAGGGAATTCCTTCAATTTAAACCGTTTGAGTAAGACATTTCTTTCAGCCATTACTTATTCTTCCTGCGTTTCAGATTTGGATGAATCAGTGATTAAGCGAATAGTTCTAAAAATAGTGCCTTCATTTTCGATATAGATATTCATGTCTCGTTCAGGAAAAATAACTCTTGAAGGGGTTGATAAACCAAGGGGATGAAATCGTTTGTGTAATTGAAGGTGAAAACTAGTTTTAGAAAATGACGGTGGTACCATTACTCTATAAACTTTTCTTGAAAAACTGCTATCCAATTCAACGGTAAAAAATCTGATCTGATTATTTAGCAAGTTTGATTCAACAAATGAGATTTGGATCAGAGAGTCCAATTCAGCCTCTGATGTAATTTTATTTGGGATAAATGTAGGGGTATAAGCGAGAATAATTCCACTCAATACACAAGCAACTACTAGAAGAGCGGTGATTATTTTCTTTGGGTATTTCATATCGATATGTTACTGAGAATCAAATATAAACTTCAATACACGTTCGGCTACTTCTTGCTTTGTGCCTTTAAACTCGGTATCAGAATTTGTACCAATCACATGAACATGATTTGTGTCAGCCTCAAAGCCAGTATCTTCGTTGGAAAGTGAATTTGCAATGATCCAATCAGCTTTTTTCTTTTTCAGCTTTGAAGAAGCATTTTCAATTAAATTTTCCGTCTCCATTGCGAACCCAATCAAAGTTTGATGAGAAGGTTTTCGGTCTCCTAACCAATGAAGTATATCAGTAGTATTTTTTAAGTTAATGGAACTATTACCAGCAATTTTTTTCACTTTATGATCGAAGGTTTCAGATGGTGTGAAATCGGAAACAGCTGCTGCCATGATGATTACATCAGCATCAGCATTCTTTTGGGTAGCTAGAAATAAATCCTGAGCACTAATTATGCTTTGCGTTATTATTCCTTTCGGAGCTTCCAAATGTACGGGTCCGTGTATTAGTGTTACTTCAGCTCCTAACCTTTGAGCAGCTCTAGCCATTGCAAATCCCATTTTACCTGAGCTCGGATTCGAAATAAATCGAACAGGATCGATAAATTCTCTTGTTGGCCCCGCGGTGACGACTATTTTTTTACCTTCAAGTGGACCTTTAATTGAGCCAATGATTTCACTTGCTTTTTTTAGAATCGTATCAATTTCAGGTAATCTGCCTTTTCCTTCTAAACCACTTGCTAGAAAACCTGATTCTGGCTCTAAAATATAGTATCCAAATTTCTGAACAGTTTTTAAATTTGCAGAAACAGAGGGGGAATCATACATCTCTCCGTCCATTGTAGGACAAATCAAGAGGGGTGATCGAGCTGCAAGAACCGTTGATGTAAGCATATTATCTGAAATACCATTAGCTATTTTCGCAAGAGTATTTCCTGTACAAGGAGCAATTATAAAAAGGTCTGCCCATTCGCCCCAATTTATATGCCGAGTCCATTCGGTTACATTTTCTACTTCATCAGGGAAAATTTCTACAGCTACTTCGTAGCCAGAAAGAGAAGCGAACGTTTCTAAACCAACAAAGCGAGTTGCAGAAGGAGTCATAGTGACTCTAACTTCAGCACCCGCTTTTTGAAATTCTCTTAGCAAAAAAACAGCTTTATAGGCTGCAATTCCTCCGGTTACACCTAAAATGATGCGCTTACCGGAGAGCATAACTTACTCAGCTTCTGGTCTTCGGTAATAAATTTCGTCGTTTTCCATTTCGGAAACTGAACGTTGTACAGCATGAGGAAGCTTTTCAAAAGCTTTTGAGATTTGCTCTTGCTCTTCGTTAAATGAAAACTCATCATCATCATCAAAGCCTTCGAAATATTGTAGCTTTTCGTCAAGCTCCAATTTCTCTTGAGCAGCAAGCTGACGAGCTCTTTTCGACATGATTACCAATAACTCATATTTGTTACCAGTAACTTCTTTTAATTTTTCAATATCAAGGGTACGAATCGGCATAATTCTTATTTATGATTCATGAATTTTGATACAACTTCCTTAACCTGAGCGTAAGCTGTCTCTAATTCATCATTAATTATTACGTGATCAAATTGATCTGCGTATTCAAGTTCTTCATTTGCACGCTCAAGTCGAAGCAACAACGATTCTTCATTTTCGGTGTTACGAGCCTCTAAACGTTGCTTTAATACCGCTATTGATGGTGGCTGAATAAACAAGCTTAGGCAATTTTTACCATAAAGTTGTTTTACATTAACCGCACCTTTTACATCGATATCAAGCAGAATAAAATAGCCTGTTTTTAGCTTCTTATCAACCTCTGATCTAAGAGTTCCATATCTTGTTCCATTATAGAATTCTTCCCATTCTAGGAAGTCCTTCTCATTAATCTTTTGTTGGAATTCATCCTTGCTTAAAAAATGATAATGAATACCATGTTCTTCTTTTTCTCTTGGTGATCGAGTTGTGGCAGATACAGAAAATTTAAGTTGTTCAAAATCTTCAAAAAGCATTTTTGCTAAAGTAGATTTACCTGCTCCACTCGGAGCTGCTAATATGATTATTTTTCCCTTCATCAGTATTTTAAACTAAAGTTTCTAGAATTGAAAAATTGGATAGTGATAAGCTTTAAATTCTCTATTCAACATTTTGAACTTGTTCTCTAATCTGTTCAAGCATTTCTTTGGCTTTTACTACATGATGTGCTATTTCAGAATCATTAGCCTTTGAGCCAATTGTATTTAGTTCGCGATTAATTTCTTGGGTCAGAAAATTAAGTCTTCTTCCGGCAGGTTCTGGTTGCTGGATGGCTTCAATAAAAAATTTCAAATGCGCACTTAGTCTAACCGTTTCTTCTGTAATGTCCATTTTATCTGCTAAAATAGCGACCTCCATTTCAAGGCGATCTTCATCCAGGTTTTCATCCTCAATAAGTGATTTAATGCGTTCGTGCAGCTTTTTTCTAACTTCTATACTTCGCCCTTCAGTAATAACAGTAATAGCTTCAAGCGCTGAATCAATAGCATTTATTCGATCTAAAAGATCTTTCTTTAGTTGATCTCCTTCTTGAGTTCTCATTTTCATGAGATTAATTAGAGCGTCTTCAGTAGCCGCTTTTATTAGTTTCCATTTTTTAGAAAGTGATTCTTCATCTTCTTCTTTGGTAATAAAAACATCTCCAAAACTAGTAATGTTTTTAATAGTGAGAGGTTCTTCAATTCCGACACTTTCTCTAAGTTGATTTAGAAGCTTTGTATATGCTTTTACTTTTAAATCATCAATCTGTACAGTCGGCTCTCCCGTCTCTTTTTCAGAAATATAAACACTTACATTAAGCTTGCCTCGACTCACAGACTTTTGAATAAGTTCTTTTAGTTCCAGTTCTTTATGTTGTAACCGTTGTGGAAGTCGGGTGGTTACATCAAGATATCGACTATTGAGAGTTTTTAG
The DNA here is from genome assembly GCA_040222455.1 of Balneolaceae bacterium. Classification (GTDB taxonomy): domain Bacteria; phylum Bacteroidota; class Rhodothermia; order Balneolales; family Balneolaceae; genus RHLJ01. The sequence continues at coordinate 23,264 of JAVKDD010000027.1, forward strand.
TTCGACAGTGGCGTTGAGTCCGTTATCAGCAGCCTCACCACGCCCAAAGCCGGTCATTGAGATAATCATAGATGAATAATTGAAGTAATAAAGTAGTAAATAAAGTGTGAATCAAGGTACAAAAGAGTAAGGTGCTATAAAAACAAAGTCGTTGGCAAGAAGTATGATTTTAGTATCTTTTGATCTTTAGGAAAATCTATGAATATACTTGGAATATCGGCTTTTTATCACGATTCAGCTGCTTGTTTGGTGCAAAATGGGAAGATTGTAGCTGCAGCACAGGAAGAACGGTTTACTCGAAAGAAACATGACGAGAGTTTTCCCGTTCATGCAGCAACATATTGTTTAGAATTTGCTGGTTTAAATATTTATGAATTAGATGCGATCGTTTTTTATGATAAACCATTTCTTAAATTCGAACGACTTCTAGAAACCTATCTTTCATTTGCTCCTAAAGGGATTCGGTCATTTATAGTAGCAATTCCGGTCTGGTTAAAAGAGAAAATGTTTCTTAAAAAACTTATTTATGATGAGCTAAAGAAAGTAGGTGATTACGAGAAAAAAGAAATAAATTTACTTTTTCCTGAGCATCATTTGAGTCATGCCGCAAGTGCTTTTTATCCATCCAAATTTGATGAAGCAGCTATTCTAACTATCGATGGAGTTGGAGAATGGGCTACAGCTTCTATTTGTCATGGGAAAGGAAAAGACATCACTATTTTAAAAGAGCTTCAATTTCCTCATTCACTTGGACTATTATATTCTGCATTCACATACTTTCTGGGATTTAAAGTGAATTCAGGTGAGTATAAATTGATGGGATTAGCGCCTTATGGAAATCCAGATTCAAAACTCTTGGAAGAATATATCTCCAAAATAAAAAAAGAGTTGGTTGATATTAGAGACGATGGCTCTATTTGGTTAAACCAAGATTACTTTAGTTATGCAACCGGACTTCGTATGGTTAACGATAAAAAGTGGGAGAATTTATTCGGCTTTCCACGAAGAGAAGGTGAAGGTGAACTTCAACAGCATGAAGCTGATTTAGCACTTGCTATTCAAAAAGTTACTGAAGAAATAGTAGTTAAAATGGCTGCTCATGCAAAAGAACTTACTGGAGCCAATGCATTATGTATGGCGGGTGGAGTTGCATTGAATTGTGTAGCGAACGGTAAACTTCAAAATGAAGGGATTTTTGATGAGGTGTATATTCAACCAGCCGCTGGTGATGCAGGCGGAGCAGTAGGGGCTGCTTTGGCAGCTCAGTATATTTATTTTGGGGAAGAAAGAGTTCCTGATTCTCCAGACTCGATGCAAGGGGCTTTCTTAGGGCCTGAATATCATTCAATTGATATCGAACGATCATTAAGGAAATATAAACCAGCTTTTAATAAACTAACTAAGGTGCAGTTGTACTCCAAAGTTGCGGAAGTATTGGACGAAGGTAATGTAGTTGGTTGGTTTCAAGGGAGGATGGAATTCGGTCCAAGAGCGTTGGGTGGGAGAAGTATTATTGCAGATCCCAGAAGAACAGACATGCAGAAGAAATTGAATTTGAAAATTAAATACCGGGAATCGTTTAGGCCATTTGCGCCTTCAGTTTTAGCAGAAGACGTTTCAACTTATTTTGAGATGAATTATGATTCACCTTATATGCTAATGGTGCAGCCTGTTAAAAAGGGAATACAGGAAACGTTACCCGAGGAATATAACGGAATGCCTTTACGTGAGAAATTAGCCGTAAAACGTTCTGATTTTCCGGCTATTACACATATCGATTTTTCGGCCCGAATTCAAACAGTTCATAAGGAAACGAATCCGGATTATTGGAACATGATTTCAGCATTTAAGGAACGTACGGGGTGTGGCATGGTTGTAAATACCAGCTTCAATGTTCGGGGAGAACCTATAGTAAATACTCCAGAAGATGCTTATAAATGTTTTATGAATACAGAGATGGATTATCTTGTAATTGGTGAGTATGTTTTTGCGAAAGAAAAACAGCCCGAATGGACGGAAAAAATAGAATTTGATAAAGATTGATTAAAGAAGTGAAAGAGTTTCAAAGAGACAAAGTCACAAAGCATTGTTTAATATAATAGTTGTCATGCTGAACATGATTCAGCATCCGTGAAGAAACAAAACTTGATTTTATATGGATTTACTAAAAGACTTATGGGGCTTTATGAAAGAGCGGAAGAAATTCTGGCTTGCCCCAGTAATTGTAATTTTACTTCTACTAGGATTTTTAATTGTGATCGGAGGTGGGTCTTCCATCGCTCCGTTTATTTATACACTCTTTTGATATGATGCCCGTTCGGGACATAGCTTTTGTCAGGAGTGATCCGGAAACTTCAAAAACCCAACTGGTTATTGTAGTTGGTCTATTGCTAATTGCGGCAATACTAGATAATGAAACCTTTGCTTACGTAGCTTTATTAATTGGATTAATTTGTTTAGTTATTCCACCTGCTGGATATTGGATTGTTTGGGGATGGTATAAATTAGCATTGATTCTGAGTAAGGTGATGAATCCGCTGGTACTCGGGTTAGTTTATTTCGTTTTTATTTCTCCAATCGCCATTCTCTTTCGACTCTTTGGAAATGATCCGATGCGCCTAAAAGATAATAAAGGTAGCATGTATGAGGTGAGAGAAAAAACGTTTTCTAAAGAAGACTTAGAGAATCCGTGGTGAGTAAATGGAATTTAGAATTAAATATTAAGAACAGAAGATGCGATACAGCTTACTATTGATCCATTTTCTATTTCTGCTATATACAGATTTTGCTTGGTCTCAACCCAAAACAATTGAAGAACTTCCGAAAGAGATTCAAAATTACTTTGAAAGTAACTTTGAAGAATATTCATTTTCTAGGGATTTAATCAAAAGTGATCGTAAAATTCAAAAAAATGAGTTGACTGAGCAATTTCTTAGTTTACCAGAACAATCACATTATTTTTTAGAAGGAGATTTAATGCTGATGGAAAGCAAGATTATTTATTGAATCTTTTTAAAGAGGATAATCTTTCTAATCCTGGTTCAAGATATTCTAAATCTATTGAAGTAAGAGCTATCATAATTTACTCTGATGACAACAAATACAAATACTTTTCTAAAAAGTTACCTAATGGAGAGGGTGTTGCAAATGCAAGTATAAAACCAAAAGCAAGATCACACTTTTATTTAGTAAACTCTGGAGTTTATAAAGCAATAGATTACAAAAATGGAGGGTTTGTTGATATCGAAATTGAACATTCTTCAGTCGCCATTCATAATGGATTTAATTTCAGAATTTTTACATGGAAAAATGATGCCTTTTTCGAAATTCTGATTTATGATTCTATGATGTAGAATTAAAATTCATTGATTTAACAATCGTCTATGATAATTAATCTGTCCTAAATGGTAGTTTAAATGACTTTGAAGATGAATGAAGAACCATTCGGTTTTCATTTTTCCTCCAAATAATTCGATGGGATAATCTTTTTTTAATTCTTCGTCAGACATTCCATCAAGCGTTGCTGAAATAGATGAGAGAGCTGCATCTAAATCATCTAATAATTCTTGTCGGCTAACTTTTCCAGTAAACTCAAAGTCCCGATCTCTTATATAGTCAGTTCCTCCAACAACCGCACCAAAGAAATGCTGTAGATTTCCAGAAAGGTGGAGGCTTAGATTGCCACCACTATTGGTTATTCCATCTGCTTTTTGCCAGATTGCTTCTTCAGAAGTATACGCTTCAATTTCAGCTTTTATTCTTTTTATATCTCGATTGAACAGTTTTGAAAGTGTTTTGGATAGCATAAATAAGGAGTTAGTGAATGAACTCTTAAATGTACTAAACTAGAGAGTTCGAGTGAAGTATAATTTCATTTCACTAAAAGGGAGTCTTTAGATTACTCAGCATCTTTTAGCTTCTTCAAACTCACTGCGTTTGTGCAATATCTTAGACCGCTTGGCTCTGGTCCATCAGGGAAAACGTGACCTAAATGGGCATCACAAGTATTACAGAGTATTTCAACGCGAGTCATTCCATGCGTGAAATCACCTTCGTAAGCAACTGCATTATCTTCAACAGGTTGTGTAAATGAAGGCCAACCAGTATTACTTTCAAATTTAGTATTAGAATCAAAAAGTAACGTATCACAGCAAATACATGCGTATTCACCAGGTTCAAAACGGCTACACATTTCAGAAGAGAAAGGGCGTTCGGTTCCTTTCAACCTTGTAACTGCATATTGTTCTTCGGTAAGTTGAGCTTTCCATTCCTGAGTAGTTTTTTCTACTCTGTTATTCGGTTTAGGATTTCCTTCTTTCGCGAGTTTGATAATGTCTTTCCAAGTAAGCATAATTGTTGCCGAACTAAATTTTATTTATATCGAAATAATGAAAATAAATGGGATTCTTAAAAATGAAGTCAGATTTCAACAGGTCTCGCTATCATGATTCCCGTATTTTTAGAATTCGGTTTAAGAAACGAAGCTATAGGTTCATCAGAAATCTCAACTTTTAAATTTGATTGAGAAGCATGTAAAAGATGTAATCTTCCATCTTGTTCTACTAGTACTCCAACATGAGCAACATCTAAACCTTCAATACTGGTTGTGAGACCTATGATATCACCCTCTTTTAGTAAGTATTCGTATTCTGAAATTTTATCTTTAGGTAAGTAAAAATAATTTTTATTGTTTATTGCTGATTCTTGTTCCTTAATTATGGAAATAAAATCAGGGTTTTGGCTAAGATGTTTGTAGCTCTCGGGATTAGAACTCATAAAACTAACTTTATTCGGAAAAGGATTTCCAAAACTATCGGCAGGAGTGCTAACAAGCTCATTAACTTTATTATTATAAATCCAGTCACTAAAATAATGTAGTCGGGAAGGGTATTCGCTCAACTCCCCGTTTCTATACCTGATTTTTTTTATTTCTGATGCAAATTGTTCAAATGTCTGATTCTCAGATTTCAATGTTCTGGCAAGTGCTAACAGGTTCTCAGCGTAGGTAGTACAATCTAATTCTCTGAGATTAATGATAAGTTTTTCTTCTTCATTTACCTCAAGGGTATGTGCTACATATTCATTTCCAATAAAATACTTTCCTATTTCAGGGACTAATGTTGCAATAGGTTTATTGGATTCATCCTTATATTTAGAAAGGATATCTGCAAAAATTTCAGCGTCTTTCTCGGTGTAAGAAATTTCTGAGAGGTTGAGGGATTGCTCTTTTTTATAGTCAGTTTTTTGGCTGCATCCGATAGAATTAAAGCCAAAAATAAGTATCAGAGAAATTAGCAATGATTTCATAATGTTATATAATTGATTTTACTTTCTGAGCAAATGCTACTGCTGCTTCTTCAGACTTTCCTTCTGAGTAAATTCGAATAATTGGTTCTGTATTCGATTTTCTTAGATGAATCCATCCTTCCTCAAAATCTACTTTAACTCCATCAATAGTATTCGGATTTAAAGAAGCATAATGAGATTTAACTAATTCTAGAACTTCATCCGCATCTTTACCTAAATCATTCAGCAGAATTTTACTCTTACTCATATAATAATTGGTAAAGCTAGAACGTAGCGCTGAAGAAGAAATTTTCTTTTCAGCGAGATGCTGAATTACACAAGCAATTCCTACTAAAGCATCACGTCCATAATGTAAGTCAGGTACAATAATGCCACCACTTCCTTCACCACCAACAGTGGCGTTCACTTCCTGCATTTTTTTTACCACATTGATTTCGCCCACAGCCGAACGATGACATTTCTGACCATATTTCTCGGTTACTTCATCGGCAATACGAGAGGAGGAAAGATTGGTAGCAGTGGCACCAGGTTTTTTACTCAGAATAAAATCAAATACTGTAGCTTGCGTGTACTCTTCACCAAATAAGGTTCCAGTGTCATCAACAAGTGCTAATCGGTCGGCATCAGGATCGGTTACAACTCCTAAATCGGCATTGGTTTTTTTAACAAGTTCACAAATTTCGGTTAAATTCTCTGGAATAGGTTCCGGGTTGTGTGGAAACAATCCATCTGGAATACAATGAATTTTATGGATTTTAGAAACTCCAAGTTGCTCCAAAAGCATCGGGACTGCAAGAGAGCCAGCACCATTTACAGCATCAATGGCTACAGATATATCTAAGCTTTTAATTAATTCTGTATCAATGTATGGAAGATCTAAGATAGCTTGGATATGATCTTGAAGAAGATTTTCATCCGTATTCAGTTTTCCAATTTTATCATAAGGTTGATAATTAAACTCTCCGGATTCCGAAATTGCAATCATTTCTGAACCTTGCACTGCATCCATAAATTCACTTGTTGAATTAAGAAGCTTTAAAGCATTCCATTCTGCTGGGTTATGACTAGCAGAAATGATAATGCCGCCAGAAGCTTTATATTTTATAACACCCATAGCAACAGTTGGGGTAGGTACAATTCCAACCTTAATAACATTACAACCAACACTCATTAAAGTAGAAGCAACGATATCTTCACAAATTTGTCCGGTTACTCTTGAATCTCTTCCTAGAACTACCGTTCCTCCTTTAAGCCATGTGCCATAAGCAGCAGTAAAACGTGCTAAGTTTTCAGGAGTTAAGTCGGTTCCAAAAATTCCGCGTATTCCGGAAACGGAAATCATTAATGCCATAAAGTTTTCCTTTATCTATTTAATAGTGATTGAAGTTGCGCCTTCCATGCTTGAATACCTGGGAAATTCGGGTTTATCGAAATTACTTGATTTGCGGTTTCGAGTGCCTTTTCTAATTGAAGGTTAGTCCCATAGGCTCCTGATAGATTATAAAGCATTTGAGGATCATTTGGATTTATTTTTCTCGAGCGTTCTAAATATTCAATTCCTTTTACAGAATTCCCTTTATGAACCTCGATTGCTCCCAACATTTTTGTTATAAAAGCATCATTTGGATTTATTTCAAAAGCATTTAATAATAATGGCTCAGCATTATCGAAATCATTTTGTTCAAGGTAAATTCTTGCTGCAAAAACATATGGTGAATCGTTCCAAGGCTGGTTACGAATCAATCCTCTGTATTCAAGTATTGCTTCATCGTATCGGCTTTGTTTTTGATAAGCTTGTGCAAGCTCTACTTTAGATTCATCCCAATTTTTATTGTAATGAACGGTACGAACAGCTAAGCTATCAGCTAAACTTATTGCACTATAGCTTTTAACATAAAGTTCAGGTTTTGCACCCATTACAAATGGAAAACTCTGCTTAAGAGTAGCCACTCTATGCCAAGCAACTCTTACGTCGAATTCAGAAAAAAACATTCGATCTTTATAGGTATTGAGGTTCTGATCAGGAACAATTTCATTATATGATAAAATAGATTCAGAGAATGCTTTTCCTAGTAGAAAATAACCTTGTTGATTAGGGTGAAGGTGTTCTAGCATTAAATCAAACCCTATTATTCCATCACTGGTAAATTTAACCAACTCTTCTTCTGCTGGAACATATTGCACCCAGTCGTAATCTGATGCAGTTGATTTTATAATCTCATTAATTTGTGAAGGAGCTCGGAATTTTAGTCCATCTAAATTTTTTGCAAGGGTGAATTTTTCTAATGCTTTTGCATAATTTTGATTTTCATATTCTTGAATTGCTTCCTCATAAACTTGTTTGGCAGGAGGTTGGTCACCGCCTTCTATCGAAACAAAAGGTGAATGATCTTTTAAATTACTAGCTACACTTCCAACAAAAACAGGGATTTCTTCTTCACCAAATTTGGTAACTATTTCCGAAAGATTGCTTTCGAATTGAGCCATCGCAAGTTCGTACTGTGGGCTCCCTAATTCTATTGATCTGGAATTAACAATTCGCTCCATTAATGTAGCGGATTGGTCGATCTTTTCATCTGAAAAAGTCTCAGCAAACCAAATACCTGAATCAACTATGATATTTCTAAGGAGCATAAATGTTTTGAAACGTTGAAGCTTCAGATAAAATCGTACAAAGCCAGGAAAACCCCCAAGATTTTCATTAGAACCAACACCAAGCGCACCATAAAACTCGTTATGACCTGCATAAATTAAAATAGCATCGGGTTTATGTTCCATAATTTCATCGACTTGATCGAATAAGGTATAAGAACTGATAGCTGAGATACTCACATTTATTACTTCTACTTCTCGATCTGGCATGGCATCTTGTAGAACATCTTGGACAACTCTGGAGTACGTTCCATTAAATCCATAAGGATAACCTGCTGCACTCGATCCACCCATAGCAAAAACACGATATCCATTTTCGGGCTTGTTCTTTAAAAAGGCATCGATTGATGGGTTTGGGATTGTTTTGGTATAAAAAAAGTAACGAGCAGCGAAATTTGGATTCGGAATTAAATATTCAGCAGATGGAATATTTGGATCAACAAATAAATCGGTATTTCCCAGATAGTTTGTACCTCTGAGTACTAACTCTATTATCAAGAAAAATAGAATAGGAATAGAAAAAGTAATAGTGTAAAAAAGAACCTTCTTCTTTGATGAAAGTGGTGCTTTAGGTTGGTTTTTGTTACTTGATCGTTCCACCATAATTAATTTTTTGGAATCCAGGGAACTTCAACCGTTCCAGATGTGTGATTTTCGAACCTGCCAAGCACAAATAGAAAATCTGAGAGTCTATTTAGATAGATGATCGATTCCGGAGTTATATATTCTTCTTCGCTACATTCTACAGCTTTACGTTCTGCTCTTCTGCAAACCGTTCTAGAATAATGGATTGCCGCTCCTGCATGAGTTCCCCCAGGTAATATGAAATTTTTTAAAGGTGGTAGTTTTTCTTCCATCTCATCAATAGCTTCTTCAAGAAATTTAACTTCAGTATCAGAGATTCTATTAATTCGGGTTTCCTTCGAGAATGGGGTAGCAAGATCGGCACCAAGTACAAATAGTTGCTTCTGAACCACACTTAAAAAATTTTGAGTTTTAGAAGAAGGTGAATGTGAGAGTACTATCCCAATAACTGAATTAAGCTCATCTACAGTGCCATAGGAAGCGATTCTACTTGAATGTTTAGAAACTTTTTGACCTCCGTAAAGGGAAGTTTGTCCTGAATCGCCTTGTTTTGTATATATTTTCATTTTTAATTTTTGCTAAAAGTAGGGGTTTGTAACGACATAATCTTTCAATTTGAAATTGAATAACATGTAAACTTCATTTACATCTTTTTTGTACAATCACAACCAGTTCTTCTTACTTTTAAATCCAATTAATATCATCTGATGAAGCACAAACTATTATACTTATCCATAATTCTATTTACGAGTCTGCAAATCCAAGTTGAAGCACAGCAATCTATATCAAATGGATACGATGTGATAAAAGCTATGTATAATGAATATGAAGGTGAATGGTATAAGCACCTTACTTTTATCCAGAAAACTACATTTTATAATCAAGATGGATCTGTTCAAAGAACACAAGACTGGTTTGAGGCTCTTAGTTTACCAGGTAAACTTGCAATTAAATTTGATTCGAAAGAGAGTGATAACGGGATTTTATTTACTAATGGTATACAATATGGATATGCAAATGGAGAGCTTGTTCAGGAAGTTGAGCGAGAGCATGAACTTCTAATTTTAGGTTTTGATGTGTACCACCAAAGTCCTGACATCACTGCAACTCAATTGACTAAATTAGGCTTTGATTTAGAGAAAGTGTATGAAGATGAGTGGCAAGGAAGGGACGTTTATGTTGTTGGAGTTGACAAAGCAGATACAACTGCGCCACAGTTTTGGATAGATAAAGAGCAACTATATTTTGTTCGAAATATTGTAATTGGCAGGTTTGATACTATTCAAGAAGTACAATTCAATAAATATGAGAGATTAGGGCAAGCTTGGATTGCACCTGAAGTACTATTTAAAGCAAATGGATTTAAAGGATTACTAGAAGAATATATACAGATAGTAATACCAGATACTTTAAATCAAGAGATATTCAATCCAGTTTTATTTACTGAAACCGTTTGGTAAAACTAACTTAAGCAGAACAACTACCCCCGCCTAGTACACAAAATTGAGAGCAATAGGGGTGATTTAAATATACTCTTTTAAACGACTCTTGAAGTGTTTTTCCGAGAATAAAATTCTCATCATAAGCAATAAGTGTACATGGAAGTACTACTGGATGAAGGTCTCCTTTTCGTTTAACTACCATACGCTCGCTAGCACACATCTGTTGATCTGGGTGAACATTCAAAATATCCCAGCACGCTGTGGTTATTTCAGGAACGTCCTTATCGGTAGACATTTCAGGGAAAATTACAATTCGTTCTTCATTTGAAAAGTCTAGCCCAATATTAAATTCTAAGAGTGTTTTTTGAAACCCATCAATTGCTTCTTTTCTTGACTCATTGTATAAAGATCGACCTGCAATGCTTAAATCAAAATCTAAATCGTATAAAGAGCGTATGGTTTTAAGTGTGCGTTCGAAGGTTTTAGGTCCACGTTCTTTTTCATGTCCTTCTTTTGTGAAATGATCCAAAGAAATCCTTAGGGAAAGCTGGTTTTTATAGGTTCTATTTAGCGAATCTAATTCATTGAAATATTTGTCAATAGCTCGGTAAGCATTGGTTAAAACCAGAACATTATATCCTCTCTCCAAACAGGCATTTAGGATTGGTACCATATCCTTATTCAGAAAGGGTTCTCCTCCAGTAAATGAAATGTTTGTTGTTCCTAGTTTCAGCTCTTCTATTTCATTTAAGTATTCAGTTACTTCAGCAAGAGTAATAAACTCAAGTTCATCGTTAGTTGGGGAAGATTCTATGTAACAATTTTCGCAAGCGAGATTACATCGAGTTCCAGTGTTAATCCAAAGTGTTTCTAATTTCTTTATATCTACAAAAGCTCTTTTTTCGCCTTTTGCTGTAGTATGTTCATCTACAAACTTTCCTTTTTCATGAAAGTTATTCTGTATTTCTATCTCTTTTAGCAACATGAAGTCGATTCCAGTGTATTTATTTTATTTGTTCAAATCGAAATATCAAACCCCGTTATTTCAAGATCTGATTATGATTTATGTAATAACTCCAAAACCTGAAGTCGTAATATTATGAAGGTATTTCAATATTTAACTCACGTAAAAAACTAAATAATGGATCTAAAAGTTCAAGAAATATAAAAAGGTATATTGCACTTATATCTTTTCGAATTATACATTTTAACCCTGAGCCGAAATATAACTTTTGTGTAACATTTTAAACTGTATAGGAAGATGTAAGAGTGATTCAAGTTGGATTTCCAAAGCCTTGGTTAATTGAATTGGGCAAGCAAAAGATCGGGTTACTTTTTCTAAATACTCGGCATGTTGCTCTTCTAAATGGTAATTATTTATCAGTTTATTTATCTCATTTTCAAAAGAATAAGGATATGAAATCTCAATCAGTTGTATGAGTTTAATTTCCTGAAGAGTAGCTTTTTCAAGGCAATGTCTTGCCGTATCTCCATAGGCTTTTATTAAACCGGGTTTTCCTAATTTAGTGCCACCAAAAAAGCGAATAACTATGATTCCAGAATTAATCACTTCAAATGATTTTAGTTGATTTAATATTGGAAGCCCAGCTGTTCCGGAAGGCTCTCCATCATCACTACAAAATTCAATTGGTGAAGAGGGATCAACCCGATATGCATAGCAATGATGTGAAGCCGTAGGATACTCCTTTTTTATTTGTTCTAGCCGATCCTTGAAACTCGTTTCATCCTTACAACTGAATAGAAACCCGTAAAACTTTGACCCAAGTTCTCTTAGCGTAAAATCGGTAGCCTTTAGGATGGTTTTCAAAACACTTTCTTTATTGATTAAGAGAAGAGATTAAGCACATCATTTCGTAATTCATAATATACTATTTAGAGTCTTTCTATCTTGCCATTAGCACTCGAAAAAACGATTTTCCGTATTGAATTCTTAATATTTATAAAGTTTCAATAAATAATGAAACTAAGTAAATTGTACTTGTGTTAAGCACTATAAATCAAATCAAATAACTTAATGCCTTCATTAAAAAAAGCGCTCAGTTCTCAGGTTGGTCGAAAGATAATGACAGGGATAACGGGCATCGGATTAATGCTGTTTTTAATTGGTCACCTTGCCGGGAACCTCTCAATATTTGGCTCTGCTGATGCCTTTAATATTTATACAAAAACACTTACAGACCTTGGACCTCTACTTTATGTGATTGAAGCTGGTTTAGCTTTCTTCTTTTTATATCATACTGTTCTTGGTGTATCTATTTGGTGGGGTCGCAGAAAAGCCAGACCTGAAGGTTACAATACTTATAAAAGTAAAGGTGGGCCAAGTCATCAAAGTCTGGCTTCGAGAAGCATGATAATTACTGGTTCTATTATTCTAATATTTTTGGTTCTTCACATCATACATTTCAAATTTGGAGCTGATTATTCTACAATGATTGATGGAGAACAAGCACGTGATTTAAGAAAATTAGTTATCGAGGAATTCCAAAAAACTGGAATTGTGATCGGATATGTTTTTGTGCTTGCTTTGGCAATCTTACATTTATCTCATGGTTTTTGGAGTGCTTTTACATCGTTGGGAATGAAAAATGGTGAAGCCTCTAAAAAAGTTCAAGCTTCAGCTTATGCTTTTGGTATTATCATTATGCTCGCATTTATCTTCATCCCACTGTATATCTATTTTACTGGTGGTCAGGGTTCATTAATTAGTTATTAAGGGAGTTTAGAAAATGAAATTAGACGGAAAAACACCAGAAGGACCACTAGAACAAAAGTGGAATCTTCATAAAAAGGATATGAAACTTGTAGCACCTAATAATAGGCGCAAGTATGAAGTTATAATTGTAGGAACTGGTCTTGCTGGCGGTGCAGCAGCCGCAAGTTTAGCTGAAATGGGATATAAAGTAAAAAGCTTTTGCATCCAGGATTCAGCAAGACGTGCACATTCAATTGCAGCTCAAGGTGGGATAAATGCTGCCAAAAACTATCCTAATGATGGTGATAGCGTTTGGAGATTATTCTATGATACTATTAAAGGTGGTGATTACAGATCACGTGAAGCAAATGTGTATCGCTTAGCAGAGGTAGCCAATAATATAATAGATCAGGCTGTTGCACAGGGAGTCCCTTTCGCACGAGAATATTCAGGATTATTAGATAACAGATCTTTTGGCGGAGCTCAGGTTTCAAGAACATTTTATGCTCGTGGTCAAACTGGGCAACAATTACTTCTTGGTGCTTATCAAGCCATGATGCGACAAGTTAATGAAGGAGGGGTTGAATATTTTCCTCGTCATGAGATGCTTGAAGTCGTAATTATTGATGGAAAAGCTCGAGGTATTATTACCCGTGATTTAGTTTCTGGAGAAATTGTTAGACATGAAGCAGATGCTGTTGTTTTAGCAACTGGTGGCTATGGAAATGTATTTTATCTATCAACGAATGCAAAAAATTCAAATGTAACAGCAGCTTGGAGAGCGCACAAGAAAGGAGCGTTATTTGCAAATCCTTGCTTTGTTCAGGTTCATCCAACTTGTATCCCTGTTTCTGGTGATTATCAATCTAAACTTACTCTTATGAGTGAGAGTTTAAGAAATGATGGAAGAGTATGGGTGCCACGTAAGAAAGGTGATGATCGCCATCCAAATGACATTCCTGATGAAGAACGATATTATTATCTGGAAGAACGTTATCCGAGTTTTGGTAATCTTGTACCTCGCGATGTTGCGTCAAGAAATGCGAAACTTGTTTGTGATGACGGACTAGGAGTAGGAGCAACAGGTTTAGCTGTTTACTTAGATTTCAGAGATGCCATTAAACGATATGGTGAAGATACTATTCGTGCTAAATATGGAAACCTTTTTGATATGTACCTTAATATCGCAGGTGAAAATCCATATACTCAGCCAATGAAAATCTATCCAGCGGTTCATTATACTATGGGTGGACTTTGGGTTGATTACAACTTAATGACCAACGTACCGGGACTTTTCGCAACGGGTGAAGCTAACTTTTCAGATCATGGTGCTAACCGATTAGGTGCTAGTGCATTGATGCAGGGACTTTCAGATGGTTATTTTGTACTACCAGCAACGATTGGAAACTACCTTGCTGATCAAGAAATTGGTAAACGCTACGGCACTGATCATACTGAATTCAATAAAGCAGCAGCTGAAGCTCAAGCTCAAATTGATAAGTTATTAAGCATCAAAGGAAAACGTACGATTATTGATTTCCACAGAACGCTTGGTAAAATAGTTTGGGATAAAATCGGTATTTCGAGAACCAAAGAAGGGCTTGAATCGGCGATCAAAGAAATCCAAGAACTCCGTGAAGAATTTTGGAAAGATGTGTATGTACCAGGAGAAAAAAACAACTACAACAAATATCTAGAATTTGCTGCACGAGTTGCAGATTTCTTCGAATTAGCGGAATTAATGGCTAAAGATGCTCTTGATCGTGAAGAGTCTTGTGGTTGCCATTTAAGAGACGAACATCAAACAGAAGAAGGCGAAGCACTTAGAAACGATAAAGATTATTCTTACGTAGCTGCTTGGGAATACCAAGGTGTAAACGGGGAGTTGAAAGAAAAACTTCACAAAGAAAATCTAGAATTCGAATTTGTTGAATTAAAGCAAAGATCTTATAAATAATTTATGCTACTAAAAATAGAAGCGCTAGAATATTACAAGATTTTAGTAGTTCTGTTATAAGAAGCGAATAAAAAGAGTCGAACTATGAGTAAAGACATGAAAATTCATTTGAAGTACTGGAAACAGGACGGACCTAATGCTAAAGGATACTTCGAAGAAAGAACACTAGAAACAGTAAATGAGCACATGTCCTTTTTGGAAATGCTTGATGTACTGAATGAAGAACTACAACTTGATGGTAAAGACCCTGTTGAATTTGATTATGATTGCCGTGAAGGAATTTGCGGTTCTTGTAATTTGGTAATTAACGGGCAAGCTCATGGTCCTAAAGAAAAAGTAGCTTGCTGTCAATTACACATGCGAAATTATAAAGATGGGGATAGTATTACTATTGAACCACCAAAAGCAGCAGCATTTCCTATCATTAAAGATTTAGTAGTAGATCGTTCTGCATTCGATCGTATCATCGAAGCTGGTGGTTATGTTTCGGTAAAAACAGGTTCAGCTCAAGAAGCGAATTCAATTCCAATTGAAAAAGAAAACTCTGACATCGCATTCGATTATGCAACTTGTATTGGTTGTGGCGCATGTGTAGCGGCTTGTCCAAATGCCTCAGCGTCGTTATTTACTGGCGCTAAAATTGCACATTTAGGCAAACTTCCTCAAGGTGAACTAGAGAGAAGTAACCGAGTGGTTGCAATGGTCGATCAAATGAAAGAAGAAGGTTTTGGTGATTGTTCCAATTATGCCGAATGTGAAGCAGTTTGCCCTGTTGGAATTTCTATTTCGGCCATTGCTGAAATGAGAAGAGATTATGTAAAGGCTGTTTTTAGCTAGAAAAATTTTATTTGATATGGAGTAATTTTTCTTCATTCCTGCTTTAATTTTAAATCCACCTTACTTATTAGGGTGGATTTTTTATCAAAAATACTGACTTAACTAAATTAGATTTTCTTTATTAAAAAACCCTAAATAGTAGGTAGTGCAAGAATTGGCGTTCTTTCAAAAAAAAGAAAGTTATGCCACTTACAATTGCACCTTCAATTATTGTAAAATCCGTGATATTCGGTTTAATACCAATGGTGATATTAATTGGGTTCTTTTTCACGGGTTATCAATATGTTCCTGTGGAATATACTGTTGGTGAATGCTTAAAAGATTATCGAAATATTTCTTCATACAAAGATCGAAGCAGTGAATTGAAAAGTTCTACAATACAGTTTGATAATGCTGAAATATTACTTTGTTATGGAAATCAAACTACTCAAGAAAAAAATGTTTATGGCAATCTGATTCCATTTGATAGCTTATGGGGTTTTGGCACCTATGAACCTACACGAATTTATACTCAAAAAGATATTATACTCGGAGAGGTTGTAGTACCAAAAGGTAGATATTCGATTTATGCAATTCCGGGAAGGTGGAAATGGGAAGTTTTTATTTCTAAATCAACTACACATTGGGGGAATGAAATTACCGATGAAGTAAGGAGCCAGGAAATTGGCAGTTTTGAAATACGACCTCAATATATTGCCGGATTTGTAAAAGAATTAACTTTCGAATCTAACCAAACCGAAATTATATCTGAATGGGGCAACACTAGAATTCGAATTCCAATTGAGAATATTGACTCAGGTGAAGAAGTTAAACATACGTCTATTCTTTCTAAATTTTGGGCATCTTTATAACAGTTCAACTTATTACATCAATCTAAACAAGCCTTCAATTTCGTCTTCTGTATTCACTAGATTAGGAGATATTCGAATAGTAGAATAATTGTCAAAAGGGCGAAATACATACCCATTCTCCATAAAAGCTTGCTTTGCGAATTCAGATGGTTTATGGATCTTTAGTTCAATTACAAATAAAGAACCTGAAAACTCCCAACTTCTCGGAGATCTCCAAACTGTATTTGGGCTACGATCTGCAAGTTTCATTGCTAGAGTCCACAACAATTTTAGTTTTGTTTCTTGTGCTTTCGAATCAATACTCATTTGAAAATCTAAAGCATGTCCTAAAGCTAAAATCTGTGCAAGATTTCTAGTACCATAATCTTCAAATTTACGTGCAGTATCTTTCCATTGTGCTTGCCCCCAAGTTACAAACATTGGATTGATTCGATCTTGAATTCTCTTACTGAAATATGCTTGGCTTATACTTTTTGGGGCTTGTATCCATTTATGTGCGCTGGTTCCAATTACATCTACACCTAGATCTTTAACATCAATTGGAATCATACCCATAGTTTGGGCAGTATCTAATGCAATAAATTCTACACCTTTAGATCGAGCTAGCTTGGTAATTTCTTTTACTGGTTGACGAATTCCAAAGCTATTGTCCATATGAGGAATAACAATCAGTTTTGTATTTGAAGTAATATTCTGATCATATAAATCCAGAATACCTTCTTTTGTGACCTCACTCAAATCTTCGTGAGGTATATCAAAAGTCTTAACGGAATAACCCAGATTCTTTGAGTGTAAATGAAAGGGAATCGCTGCACCTGCATGATTTAAATTGCAAAGAAGTACTTCATCATTAGTGCCCAGTGAAAGTCCGAGTGCCAGGACATTAAAAATCTCAGTTGTATTATGAGAGAATGAAATTTCATTAACATCAGCGGTAATAAATTTAGCCGCTTTATTTCGAGCTACTTCAATCGGTTCACTCCACTCACCACTCCACATATAAAACCATGGATTGCTTTCACATAATTTGAGGTACTCTTGATGAGCTTCTTGTACAATTTTAGGAATAGTTCCGGTAGAACCGTGATTTAGATACTTGATATTCTTATCAAGACTATAATCCTTCCTTGAAGGTAATTTCCCAGAAGAAAATTTTTCCTTCAAATTTTCTTTAAATATCGCATCGATTGGAGTTAATAAGGAAAGAGCTGAGATTGTGGAACCAGCAGTTAGTGTTTTTAAAAAGTCTTTCCGAGAAGTACTCATATTAATTATGAAGTTAAAGTCTTCACTAAAGTAGTTAAATCATTTGAATCATTATACACATTTGGAGAAACCCGAATGGCATCGCCTCGAAAAGAGACAAAGATATTAGCTTCCATAAGTTTCTTCTTGATGTCTTCTAAATTGTGATGTGCTGTAAGTCGTATTCCAAATAAGTTCGAAGCTCGAAATTCCTGATCTTCTATAAAAAATCCAGCTTTTTTCAATATTGAAATAGGTTCTGAAACCAATTCATCACAGTACATCTTAATATTCTGAACTCCCCAAGAATTAAGTTTTTTGATGGCTTCCAGCATCATTGGCACAAGAATAAAATTACTGTGTTCTCCAACTTCATATCGTAAAGCCGCAGACTGATAGTCATCATTGTAATTAACTAAATTGGCAAAATTCCCACTATCAAAACGATTAATCCAATTTTCTTCAATAGGAATTCCAGCGTCAAAAGATTCACCATAATATGCCATTCCTATGCTGTAAGGACCCATCAAAGATTTATATCCCGCAACAATCAACGCATCTACTTGTAAATCTTCCATATCAAAAGGAACTGCTCCAACAGATTGAGTTCCATCAATTACTAAAAGAGAACCCACTTCTTTCGTTTTTTTTTGGATAGTTTTAAGATCAAAGAGCGTTCCGTCAGCCCAGTGAATATGTCCACAGGCAACAAGTTTGGTTTTAGAATTGATGGCTTTTAGTATCTGCTCATTCCAAATCTTTCCTCGATTTTGATTGGTCTGAGGAGGAGGGATAGTTACAATCTTTGCCCCTGATTGGCGCGCTATTGTTCTCCAAGGATAAATATTGCTTGGAAACTGTTCAGAAATTACCAGAATTTCATCCCTTGTATTAAGCTTAATATTATGAGCAACATTCGCAATTCCATATGAGGCAGAAGGTATAACTACACAACGATTAGGATCAGAAACATTAATCAGCTTGGCAAATTCTTTTCTTAGTTCATCCGATTCAGAAAAGAAATCTTCTCCTTTAACTTTCCACGGTTGTTGTTTCTTTAGAAGCCCTGTAATACCTGCTTCTTCAACCGATTTCATTAAAGGTGACATAAAAGCACAATTCAAATAAGTGACTTCTGGATCGAGGGAAAAGAGGTGTTTCTGACAGTTCATACTTTGGAATTGACTAATTGGCTAAGAATATAACTTAATCTAAGACTGACATCATCCCGAATTTATTTCAGTATTCAGGATAACTAAATATTAGTCTCCCCTCGAGGGGAGTACCGCTAAGCGGGGAGGGGTGTTGGAACAGTTTATGAATTTCTAAACCTATACAACACCCTCCGTCTTTTGAGCAAGCTCAAAATGACACCACCCTCGAGGGAGGACTTGTCAGAAATTGGAATACAAGAAAGAAATTAAACCTAGTTACGATGCTCTGCGTTGTAACTAGGCGCTCCAACGCAGAGCATTGGAGCAAGGGGAAAGAGATTACTTTAGGATCAAACTTAAAGAGATTTTCTGGTGATTCATTTTTATAACCAGATTAGTTCTATTATTTCCTCTAATGAATTCGGAGTTTCTATATAGCCTTTTTTTAGCTTATAAATATTTAAAGGTGAATCTGAATTTTTAAACTCACATCCTATATCATCGTATTCATCTCTTAATTCTGCTGCTTTATCGGTATCAAAGTATTCACCTACCTGTTCGTATGGACTTACTAAACAGTTACCTCTCAAATAATATAGGTTGGTTTGTGTAAGTGTACTGTCAAGATGCCCCCAAAAATTATTTTTCTCATCAGAAAAGAAAAAAACCGATGTATAAAGATTATATGTTTCTGATATTATGACTAGTGTATCGCCATATATATGTAAAGTCTTTTCTGATAAAGCGGTTAGACAATGATTACAATTAGTATGATAATCTATTTCAAATGCATAGCGTTTTGCCTAAATGAAGGAATCATCTTGCCACATCACTTTATAAATCTCAGTTTCCGAATATTCTAAGAATTCAATCTTCTCGAAATATAAATTGAATATCATAACATGTAATACAATTAAATAAATGAGAACTAATGCTTTGATAACCTTGCTTCTCAAGTCAAAAACCGATATAGCGTTGGTTCGTCGTTAACGTAACGGAAGGTGAGGTTTTTGGTTTCCATTCGTTTTATGAGGGGTTCTAAATCATCACTGTGCTTTATTTCTAAACCAATTAACGCAGGACCTAATTCTCTGTTGGTTTTCTTTGAGTATTCGAAATAGGTAATGTCATCGTTAGGACCAAGAACATCCCGTAAAAACTCCATTAACACTCCGGCTCGTTGCGGAAAATCTACAATGAAATAATGTTTTAAACCTTTATACATCAACCAACGCTCGTTAATTTCTGCTGTTCTTGTAATATCATTGTTACTACCACTTACAATGCAAACCACCGTTTTACCTTTGATCTCATCACGAACTAAATCTAATGCTGTAATTGACATGGCTCCTGCAGGTTCTACCACAATAGCCTGTTCGTTGTACATTTGAAGAATAGTTCCACAAATCATCCCTTCAGGAACGGTAATTACTCGATCTAGTACTTCTCTACAAATTGCAAAAGTTAAGTCTCCTACACGCTGAACAGCTGCTCCATCAACAAACTTATCGATCTTATCTAAGGTAACTAATTCACCTTTTTCTATAGACTCTTTCATTGCAGGCGCTCCTTCCGGTTCAACCCCAATAAGCTTTGTATTTGGCGAAATTTCATGGAAATAAGAACCCACTCCAGCCGAAAGTCCACCACCACCAACGGGTAGAATTAAATAATCAATTTCGGTATTTGCATCATCAAGAATTTCTTTCCCAACAGTTCCTTGTCCTGCTATAATCTTAGGATCGTTGAAAGGAGGAATGAATGCGGCGTTCTTCTCATCACAATAGGTTTTTGCTTTTGCAAATGAATCGTCAAATGTATCACCTTCCAAAACAACATTTACAAACTCCTTCCCAAACATTTTAACCTGTTTTACCTTTTGAGCAGGCGTGGTAACGGGCATAAAAATGGTTCCGTGAATCTGTTTCTTGAAACAAGCTAGAGCAACGCCTTGCGCGTGATTTCCTGCACTTGCACAAACCACTCCGTTTCTAAGTTCTTCTATGGGAGTATTATCAATCTTATTGTAAGCACCACGAATTTTATACGAACGAACAACTTGGAGGTCTTCACGCTTTAACCAGATATCAGCTTCATATTTATCAGAGAGCTGAATATTTTTAATGAGGGGAGTATGCGTTGCAATATCTTTAAGAGTAAGGGCAGCTTGATTTATATCTGCAATAGAAACGATCTTTTTTTCAATGGTTTCAGCCATTTTGTCCAACAAAATTAATTCAATGATAGTGAGTGTTGGAATATAAGTGAATGGAAGGAATGATGAAGGCTTCTTTTCTTAATCTTAATTTTGATTGTTATTCTCTAAGTTGTAATCCTGAATTTATTTCAGGATATGTGAAGATAGAAACATTGGTTAAATATCTAGATAAATCAAAGACTCTCACCTTAAAAATGCTGAATCGAGTTCAGCATGATAAGAAAAGAAAATCTCTCGATAAGAGGAAGTTTAGTGCAAAGATCATAGTACTTGAACTTATTCTCCTTGATTATCTTTAAACTCACCCATCAATTCTATTTAGCAAATCAATATTGGTTTTAAGTTGTTCAAGATATGATCCAAAAGCAATTTTGTTCATTTTTTTTGCTAAAAGAAAGCCACCTGCTCCGTAAATAATAGTTAGAACTAAAAGGATTCCAACTAATTTCGGATTACTTAAAATTTCTAAGATAGTTTGACCTTCATAGATATTGAACATCATAAAGCCAAGTACTCCAAAGATAGGAATTGCAAATGCGCCAATAGTTTCTTCCAATGCAATCATTTTCGAAATTTTTTTATAATAGGTTTCTAACAATACTTTTATTGAAGTATCAAATGGGGGATCCAATTTTTTGAGATCAAAATGAATTGAAATTGCTCCAAAAGCGAAATAAGTACAAAAGAATACCCAAATTACAACCGCAGATGGATATTTTAAACTAAATAAAAGTGTAACCAGACTTGCTACAGTAAATAAAGAGCACCAGTTTCTTTTTATGGCCATACCTTTTTTTAATTGTACTAAAGGATTTTTAGATTCTTCGGTTATAGCTTTCATAATTTCGTCCTTTTTAATGGATGTTTTAATTTCTATTTCGGTTTGAATTTCTTGCCATGCTAGTTCTAACTCGTTACTCATATTAGTTCTCCTTTTTCATTTGAGTAATTAGCCTTTCTTTAATACGATGCAGTTTAACACCTACATTATTGGCGGTTAAGCCAGTTATCTCAGCAATTTCTTTATTGCTATATCCATCCAAATGAAGTGAAATGATCATTCGATCAATTTCATCCAGTTTCTTTATGAGAAATAGAAGTAGGTTCTTTTGATCTGATTTCTCTTCAAATTCTTTATGTTCTATTTTATATTCAACTTCATCAAAAGAAGAAGTAACAGGTTTTCTCGAAGCTTTTCGATTGTAAGTAAAAACCGTATTTAGGCACACACGATACAACCAAGTTGAAAATTTAGATTCTCCTCTAAACTTTCCATAGGACTTCCATGCCTGAAGTAATACTTCTTGGTATAGATCCGATCGCTCCTGTTCATCATCCACATAAAGCATAATTACTTTATGAATGATCCCCGAGTTTTCTTGAATCAATCGCGTAAATTGTTCTTCAGACGCCATTCGTTAAGTTCTTTTTTTGTATCTGTATTCGTTTTTCCACTTTCTGAGAAAATGATGTAAAAAATTAACATCCAAAATATGATTTCACTAAGTTCAAACATGATGAATACCTCATTTTCTATAATGAGTATCTCATAGTTTCGAAATATTACAGCCTATATTTAAAATGTTAATTAGATCAGCAAAAAAATCAGATTTAGACCAAATATATTCATTAAATGAATCTGTGTTACCGCATGTTAATTCGATTCCAATTTCAGATTTCGAGGATTTCATGGAAATATCTTCCTTCTTTTTAGTGATAGAAGAAGACAATAAAATGATAGGTTTTATAATTGTTCTTGGTCCAGGGCAAAAATACAATAGTGAAAACTATAAATACTTTTCGAATAGCTACTCCAGCTTCGATTACGTAGATCGTATTGTAATTGAGAGAAAATATAGAGGTAGAGGATATGGCTCCAAATTGTATGAAAATCTTTTTGAATCTTCATTAGAAAAACGGATTACTTGCGAAGTAAACATCAAGCCGCCAAACCCAAAGTCGATTAAATTTCATCAAATGTTGGGATTTGCGGAAGTAAAACAACAGCATTCAGAAGGAGGGAAAAAGTATGTCTCCCTTATGGTTAAGGAGATTTAAATTGTTATTAAAATTCATATTTACAACTATTAATAACTAACTAATACACTTATTGGAATGATTCTTAGATAATCTAGATTAAAGCACTGACTATTCAATCAAAAAATAAAAAAAAGAACTAATGAAAATTTCAAAATTATCTAAAATTATAACAGCACTAGTATTAACAATTATGCTTTCGGTGAATGCACAAGCACAAGACAAAAATATTGTTGAGCTAGCTGTTGGAACTGAATCATTGTCTACCTTAGTAGCAGCTGTAAAAGCTGGCGATTTAGTTGAGACGTTATCGAGTGAAGGACCATTTACTGTATTTGCTCCTACTAATGAAGCTTTCGCTAAACTTCCTGAAGGAGTTGTAGAAATGCTTCTGAAGCCAGAGAACAAAGATAAATTAGTAGCAGTATTAACTTACCATGTTGTTTCTGGAAAAGTGATGTCAACTGATCTAAAGAACAATATGAAAGCTAAAACTGTGAATGGTGCAGAAGCTACAATTAAATTAATGGGCGGAAAAGCAATGGTAGATAATGCAACTGTTGCTGCTGCTGATATTAATGCTTCAAATGGTGTAGTACATGTAATTGATACAGTAATTCTACCTCCAAGTATTAAAAAAGCACTTGCATCAGCAAATACTGAAGCTAAGAAAAGCTATTGATAGTTTAGCTATCTAACAAAAAGCCGATGTAACACTGCATCGGCTTTTTTTATGCAAAAAAATTGATACAGAGGCTAAAGTTTGTTTTATATATTGTAGTTGTAATAAATGAAATTTTTTTATGTCTAACATATTACTCGCGAAAAAATATAGCTTAATTATCATTTTTATAGCTATCTCAATTTCAGTAAAGGCTCAATCGATTTTCCCATTCGTAGAGATAAATAAAGTTTCTGAATCCATCATTAAAGAAATTAGATATGCAACAAAGTATAATTTTGTTGGAGAAAAAATTGATGGATACACGGAACCAAAATGTTATCTCACTAGTAGCGCTGCTGAAGCATTATCAAGGGTTCAAGCTAAACTTGCGAATAAATCGATGGCTTTGAAAATATTTGATTGTTATCGCCCACAAAGAGCTGTTAATAATTTTGTAAGCTGGGCTAAAAGCGTAGAAACAAATGCAACAAAGGATATTTACTTTCCAAGAGTTCCTAGTGACGAACTTTTTGAGAAAGGATATATAGCCGAACGTTCTGGTCACAGTCGGGGATCTACAGTAGATCTTACAATAGTTAAACTTCCTTACGAACCACCTGTAAATTATATCTATAATTGTCTGGAACCAGAGGGTTATATTTATCGAGGTAGTGAATTAAATATGGGGACTGCATACGATTGTTTTGATGAAAAATCGAATACACATAACCAGGAATTAGAAAAAGAAATAATTGAAAACAGAATGATGCTACTTAAAATAATGGAAGAAGAAGGATTCGCTAATTACTCCAAAGAATGGTGGCACTTTACATTTAAGCCTGAAACTTATCCAGATACTTATTTCGATCTTCCAATAGAATAGGAAATCTATATTAAACAGTTTTTAAATCAATGAATATTATGAGGCTATTCAATTAGATTGACTCAACATCCATTCGTACAGTTCATTATTCAAAAATGTTTCCGTCCAACTATCATGATTAGCATCTGGATAAAGAGTGAGTTTTACATTTTGGTTGTTGGCTTTCATCTTTTCGTAGGCTTTAATTGAAACTTCTACTGGAACTACATTGTCTTTTTCGCCATGAAAAAACCAAACAGGTAAGTTTTCTAAACGATTTGTGTAAATAAGTGGAATTGAAGCAGCACACACCGAAACCATTGCAGCATATTTTCCAGGATTATTGATAGCCATTCTCCAAACTCCATAGCCACCTCTACTCATACCCGTTAAGTATATTCTGGAGGCATCAATGTTATGATTTTTTATAATCTCATCAACTAATTTATCAACAACTCGATCATCCCAAAAACCACTTGTATAAGGATTCTGAGGAGCAATCATATAAAATGGAAATTCTCTTCCTTCAGAAATCAGTTTAGGGATACCATGAATCTTAACTTTTTCAATGTCTGTTCCTCCTTCTCCACCGCCATGTAAAAAGACAACGAGTGGAGCCTGATCTTTGAAGTCAGATGGGGTATAGAATAAATAATTAATTTGCTGATCAGCATCGATATTTGATTCTAATAAAACTAATTGTGCAGAAATTGAAGGGCTAAAAAAAATAAAGAATAGAAGTAAATAGGATAGCTTTTTCATTGGGGAAGTCTCACATGAATTAGTCTCGATATTTAGCTTGTAAGCCATTTAGAAAATACCTGAGATACTGATCATTACATTCTTTGTATTTAGGCGTTCCGGGTTTTCTAAAAAATGCGCTTAATTCATGGGGACTTATATTTTTTTCCACCAAATGGTATAATTCGATGATATCAGAGGATTGAAGATTAAAAGCGATTCTTAATTTTCTAAAAATGAGATTATTATCCAGTTCATTTTCAGGAACGGGTTGAGCACCTTCCTTTTTACCTCTCTTTTGATTAATTAATCCGTTTAAAAAAGTCGCCATCATAACATCGGGCATTGGTACAAAGTCTCTATCATCTTCTTTTTTCAACCAGGTTGTGACTTTAGCTTGTTTTATCGGATCATCAGCTAAGGCAAAAACTTCGGACATTTTTAAATCATTGTAGCCAAGAGTGTATCGAAGTCGACGGAAGATATCGTTGTTGTCCATAAAAGAGAGATTTCAAATTAAGTTCAAGATCAAAGAAAAATAATCATAAAAGTGATCATTAAAGAACTTTTAAAGAATAAACTAGAATATCATTCAGTTGGGTAATTCTTCAAACTCTTTTCTTTTTGAATCCATCCATTCTTTCATTGCTTCAGGTTCCTGCATCATCACTCTCATTTCTTGCATGGCTTTTAGATGAGCTTCATCTTTTTGCTCAAACATTTCTTGGCCATGTTGTTGACTTAGTTTAGCAATTTCATCAAAAGTTTCGGCATGGAATTCTAAATCGCAAGCACCACCTAATTGTCTACAGGTCATTGTTTTCATAAATAAAGAGATTAGATTATAAAAGAATGTATTTAACTTATGATAGTTGAGCAACTTTTTAGAATGTACTTCCGTAATGGTTTTTTGTAGAAATTAGTAACGAATTGGAGAACATCATGGAAAAAGGTTCAGGAATTGCAATTGGAATCAGCATTGGAGTAGCTATAGGTGTAGTAACAGGTAGTTTAGGTTTATGGATTGGTATTGGTGTAGTTGTTGGGGTATTGATTGAGAATGGAGAGTTAGATGAAATTTTCGAGAAGTGTGGCTTTGAAGCTAAAAGAAAGGAAACTGAATAATTCTTATTCTCTGCTTTGACATGTAGATGCAGGGACGAATTCACTTCAACCTATCCAATTCTCCACGTTTCTTAACAATATTTTTATAATCCCATTGTATGTCTCGGGCTTTGCTCAGCCATCGTATTAAGTCTTTTTTATTTATCTGATCTATGAAGGTATAGAAGATGGAAGCATCTTTAAATTTTCCGGTTCCAGGATTTAGCAATTCTTCTTCAAAACTCATTCCACTCCAAAACATTAATCGAATGCCTTTTTTCTGTTTGCTGTAACTAACAATAGGATTTCCGTCCAAAAACCAAACGGGATGATTATGCCAGATTTTATTTTCTGCTTCTGGTAAACCTTTATTTATTTCATTGGCAAGTAGATCAAAAAGTAGTGAATCTTCATCTGTATTGGAGCGATTCCAGGAATGTGTTTCTGAATTCATAATAGATGGTAGTTAATGATGCTTTTAGAAAATTCGTTAAATAATTCTAAATTTCATACTTCAAAATTAGGTATATACTTCAAAACCTGCTCTGTACCAATGCTTTAGTTAAATAGGTTTTGTAGCTTAAATAAAAAAAAGAAAAATTATGGAATGGTCAACGGTTGTATTTCTCGGAACGGCAATAGTTAGTGGTGTTCTATTTATGGGGATTTTAATATTCGGAATTAAAAAGACTTCTGAATTTAAAGCTCAGGAAAAAATACTAGACAAAAAAGCAAAGTATCTTGAATCTGATTCCAAGGAATTATGGGAGGCGTTGAAAAGGAGTGAGGAAGAGAAAGAGCAAATTTTAGATCGCCTCCAAAACTTAGAAGCTATTGTTACCAGCGAAGCTTACGAAGCCATTCAGTCTAGAGAAGATGAAGAGACCGTTAAACTTCATTTAGATGAGGAAGAAACCGAAGATTTAAATGATTCAGATAAAGCGGCAAAGATTGCTAAGAGGGTGAGGTAGTTTCTTATCAGTCTTTCTGTGACCGTTTCTTCTTTTCTCCCGGTGTGGATTTATTCCCCGCCGCTGGCTGGACGCTGATCCTTCAATTCACTATCTCAATTCTAATTTCTTATGTGGTTTAGATTGACGACCACTTAAACTAAAACTTGAGCTAAAAGTCCTCTTTTGAAGAGCCTGTGCTGAATTCGATTCAGTAAGGTGGCTTGCATTCCGCAGCGGAGCTACAGAATGAGGTTAAGACTGTCATTGCGAGGAGTTTCAAGTATGTTCAAGTTCAAAACTCTTTCGACGAAGCAATCTAAACGCTATAGGTAAATATTCTAAGATCACTTCGCTTCGCTCGTGAATGGTGCACTTCGTAAGATCCTGAAACAAGTTCAGGATGACTGAATTGGATTTGCGAGGAGTATCGAACTAGTTAAAGTTCAAATCCCTCTCGACGAAGCAATCTCATGAATATGGCTAGTTATCGGGAGATTGCTTCACTTCGTTCGCAAATGGAATTATCAATTCATCGCCCGTCGGTGCAACGAAAGATCCTGAAACAATACTGAATCAAGTTCAGCACATTGTTCAGGATGCCCACAAGAGTACGTATCGGTCAATTATTCTCAGGTCTCAGAGTTCTAACCGTTTTACCAGCTCGCCACATTTCAGATTCGCGAAGCTCTTTCAACTCCTCTTCCAAACCGGCGCGGTAATCCTCTTTGGAGTTTGCGTCAATAGATTTTTGAGCTTCGTTTCCTTTTGCTACTTCACTGTATAATTCTTCAAATACAGGTTTTGTAGCATCCCGAAATGGTTTCCACCAATCCAAAGCACCGCGTTGTGCAGTTGTGGAACAGTTGGCATACATCCAATCCATTCCATTTTCTGCGACAAGCGGCATCAATGATTGAGTGAGTTCCTCTACAGTTTCGTTAAAAGCTTCGGAAGGGGAGTGCCCATTTGCACGGAGTACTTCGTATTGTGCTGCAAAAATTCCTTGAATTGCACCCATTAAAGTTCCACGTTCTCCAGTTAAATCTGAGTACACTTCTTTCCTAAAATCAGTCTTAAATAAGTACCCAGAGCCGACACCAATTCCTAGCGCAACCACACGTTCAAAGGCATTACCCGTAGCATCTTGGAAAATGGCAAAGCTGGAATTTAATCCGCGACCTTCTAAAAACATTCTACGAAGTGAAGTTCCAGATCCTTTTGGTGCAACCAGAATTACATCTACATCAGCAGGAGGGATGATTTCAGTTCTTTCTTTATATGTGATGCCAAATCCATGAGAAAAATAAAGTGCTTTTCCAGGTGTAAGGTATTTCTTAACGGTTGGCCAAAGAGTGATTTGTCCAGCATCGGAA
Organism: Balneolaceae bacterium; assembly: GCA_040222455.1. GTDB lineage: Bacteria > Bacteroidota > Rhodothermia > Balneolales > Balneolaceae > RHLJ01. The sequence continues at coordinate 51,959 of JAVKDD010000027.1, forward strand.
AGCAGATATTGAATCACGGTTCCGCGATCGCAAGCTTCTTCAATTTCGAACAGTGTTTCGCCAGGTACCCAGCCATCGGCTACTGCTTTATCCCAGGTTTTAGATTCTTTACGCTGACCAACAATTACATTAAAGCCATTGTCTTTCAAGTTTAACGCTTGCCCAGGACCCTGAACGCCATAGCCGATCACGGCAATGGTTTCATTTTTCATGGTTTCTTGAGCTTTCGCTAAAGGGAATTCTTCCCGGGTTACTACTTCTTCTTCAACTCCGCCAAAATTTAAAAGTGCCATTTATATTAGTTTTTATTTTGTAAGTATTTATTTCAATTTCTACTTTATTTATTAAACGTTAATGGAAAGAAACGTTTAACGGTTTATTCAAGCTTCTTTTCCAGCTAGTACTTTCTCTACTAGTTTCCCGAGCCCATATTCTTCTCGTGAAACAGCAATTCTTCCTGATCGCACAAATTCATTAATTCCGTATGGTTTTAGTTCGTCGAATAAGGCTTTGGTTTCTCTTCGATAGCCAGATTTTTCAATCACTGCAAATTCTTTTTCAATTGTTAAAAAACGTGCACCATGTTCTCTAACAATTCTTTCTACTTCTAATCCGTTGGTAAGGGATTCAGTTCTAATTTTATAAAGCGCTAATTCTTGTTGAACTACTTCTTTCTTTTTATAAAAATCTGCTTTTAGTACTTCAACTTGTTTCTCAATTTGCTTTACTACTTTCTTTACTAATTCTTCGGTTTCAGTAACGGCAATAGTAAATCGATGAACTCCTTCCATTTCACTTTCGGAAGTAGTAAGGCTTTCAATATTGATTTTTCGCTTAGTGAAAATGATCGTCAATCTATGAAGAAGACCAACATGATTTTCAGTATAAGCTGTAATTGTGAATTCTTGTTTTTCCATAATTCTATATTTCTCCAATTCGGTCATTAATTTTGACCTCATCCCAGATCCTTATCCTTTTAAAGAAGAAGGGTGCTAGTTGATTTATTCTGTAGCCATATTTAGGAGTACTCCTCCATGTTAATAAAGAGATAGAGGAGGTCGAAAATTGCGTTATATTCATTTCTATCACTCCAATCTAATTTCTGCAACACCCGAGCCACTTGGTACCATCGGAAATACGTTATTTTCTTTTCCTACCATTACTTCCAAAAAGTAGGAACCGTCATAGTTAATGAACTCTTCTACCGCTGCATTTAAATCTTCTCGTTGCGTTACTTTATTTGCTTTGATATAAAAGCCCTCTGCAAGTGCCTGAAAATTTGGATTTTCCATGATAGTTGAGGAGTATCGTTTATCAAAAAAAAGTTGCTGCCACTGTCGTACCATGCCAAGAAATTCATTGTTTAACAAAAGAACTTTTACTTTAGCACCAGTTTGATGAATAGTTGCCATTTCTTGAAGCGTCATTTGGAAACCACCATCACCAACAACAGCAATTACGGTTCGATCGGGTGCACCAAGTTGCGCTCCCAATGCGGCGGGAAGTCCAAACCCCATCGTACCAAGTCCGCCTGAAGTTATATTACTTTTCGACTTTACAAATTTAGTATAACGGCAGGCAACCATTTGGTGTTGACCTACATCTGTAACAAGTACAGCATCTCCGCCTGTTTTGTCGTTGATAATGCGAATTACTTCGCCCATGCTTAGAATATCAGTTTTTGGATGGAGTTCGTCTTGAATAACTTTTTCTTGCTCAAGCGCATCGCAATCTCTGAATTTCTGAAGCCAATCTTCATGGGTATTTGGTTTCACGTATTTGATTAATTCTGATAGTGATTCTTTTGCATCGCCAAGAACAGGGATATCTGCTGGAACATTTTTACTAATCTCAGCCGGATCAATTTCTAAGTGAATTACTTTAGCTTGTTTAGCATATTTAGATAGATTTCCCGTTACACGATCATCGAACCGCATTCCTACAGCAATTAAAACATCACACTCATTGGTAAGTAAATTTGGGCCGTAATTCCCATGCATACCTAACATTCCAACATTTAAGGGGTGATCGGTTTCTAAAGCAGACAATCCCATGATAGTCCAGGCAGAAGGAATCCCAGTTTTCTCTATAAATGCTTTGAACTCTTCTTCTGCATTTGCCAGAATCACACCTTGTCCAAAAAGAATATATGGTCGTTTTGCAGTATTAATAAGTTCAGCAGCTTTTTTTACTTGTTCAATATCCAAAGCGGGCTTCGGAATGTAGCTACGAACATTTGTACATTTTTTATAATTAAAATCTAGTTGATTAAACTGTGCATCTTTTGTGATGTCTACCAAAACTGGTCCGGGTCTTCCTGATCGAGCTATAAAAAAAGCTTTTGCTAGAGCTTCGGGAATTTCTTCTGCTTTAGTAACTTGATAATTCCACTTCGTGACAGGCATGGAAATTCCGATAATATCTGTTTCCTGAAAGGCATCACTTCCTAAAAGAGAAGAGGGAACCTGACCAGTTATACAAACCATTGGAGTAGAATCAATTTGAGCGTCAGCAATTCCAGTGATCAAATTTGTTGCTCCCGGTCCTGAAGTTGCTAAACAAACTCCGACTTTATTACCTACTCTGGCATATCCTTGGGCAGCATGAGTCGCTCCTTGTTCATGGCGTGCTAACACATGTTCAATTTCATCTTGATGATCGTAAAGCGCATCGTATACGGGCATAATTGCCCCACCAGGATATCCAAAGACTAAATCGACACCTTCTTCAATTAAAATGCGGACGACTGCTTCAGCTCCACTTATACGTTCTGTTATCGTAGTTTTTTTTGTATCGATTTGTTCTGGTGTTTCTACAGTTGCCATAGTTGTTTGATTTATTGGCAGTTAAAATTCGTCGGTAACACAGCCTTCAGAAGCTGATGAAACTGTTTTGGCATATTTGTACAATTGTCCACTTTGTTCTTTCAATGGAGGTTCTTTCCAGTCGTTTTTCCTAGAAATTAATTCTTCTTCATCAAGATCAACGTGGATGGTATTTTTCTCAGCATCGATTCGAATGTGGTCTCCGTTTTTTACTAAAGCGATATTTCCGCCAACTTGAGCTTCTGGGGTTACATGACCCACAACAAATCCGTGGGATCCTCCAGAGAATCTTCCATCAGTAATTAAAGCAACATCTTTTCCAAGTCCGGCGCCCATTATGGCTGATGTAGGTTTCAACATCTCAGGCATTCCTGGTCCACCTTTTGGGCCAACATAACGAATAACTATAACATCGCCTTTTTGCACTTTACCTTGGCTAATTCCTTCATTGGCTTCTTCTTCGCTATCAAAAACACGAGCTGAACCATCAAAAGTTAAACCTTCTTTTCCAGTGATTTTTGCTACCGCTCCTTCCGTTGCCAGATTCCCAAATAAAATCTGAATGTGTCCGCTTTCTTTAATAGGATGATCAATTTTGTGAACTACATCTTGATCAACTTGAAGTGGTTCAATATCAGCGAGATTTTCAGCAATAGTTTTACCCGTTACAGTTAAGCAATCTCCATGAATCATTCCTTCATCAAGCATGTATTTCATTACTGCAGGTATACCCCCAACATTATGGAGGTCTTCCATAACATATTTTCCACTTGGTTTTAAATCCCCAAGAAATGGAGTAGTATCGCTTATATGTTGAAAATCTTTAAGTTTAAATTCGATATCTGCTGCTTTAGCGATTGCAAGCATGTGAAGTACAGCATTAGTTGAACCACCTAAAACTGTGACTAAACGGAAGGCATTCTCAAGCGATTTTTTTGTAAGGATATCTTTTGGTTTAATATCCTTTTCAAGAAGAGTGTATAGATGATTTCCAACATTTTCACATTCCAGAACTTTAACACTATTCGTAGCAGGGTTTGAAGAATTATATGGCAGAGTAAGTCCCATTGCTTCAATCGCAGATGCCATTGTGTTAGCAGTGTACATTCCTCCGCAAGCGCCTGGCCCCGGACAAGAATTCATTACAATATCTTTGAATTCTTGATCATCAATAGAACCAGATACTTTTTGTCCCCATGCTTCAAATGCAGAAACGACATCTAGTTTTTTCCCATTATGATGTCCCGGTGCAATGGTTCCACCATAAATCATGATAGAAGGTCTGTTTACCCGAAGCATTGCCATCACAGCACCAGGCATATTCTTGTCACATCCAACTATAGCTGCAAAACCATCATAACTCATTCCTTTTACAACAGACTCCATTGAATCGGCAATCAAATCACGGGATGGAAGGGAGTAACGCATTCCTGGTGTTCCCATCGAAATGCCATCACTAATTCCAATTGTGTTGAAGATTAAACCAGTAAGATTGGATGCATTCACTCCACGTTTTACATGAACAGCTAAATCATTCAGATGCATATTGCAAGGATTACCTTCGTAGCCAGTACTTGCAATTCCAATCATAGGCTTTTTAAGATCTTCATCACTCAAACCAAGTGCATGAAGCATAGCTTGTGCAGCAGGTTGAGAACCATCTTGTGTGATGTGTTTGCTATATTTATTTAGTTCTGCCATTCGTGTTCAAAAATTATAGATCAAAAAAAAAGCCTTCCGTGTTCGGGAAGGCTTTGTGAGTTTCTAAATCAGAAAATCAACATGTAGCTTTCCCTGGTCGGTATGAAATACCAATGACTTGAAGAATGACCAAAGAAATGACTGTTGATAGCATGAGTTAATAATTTCTTGTGGGTGCAAAGAAATAGCTATTAGCGCCTAATATCAACTTGTAAAGGAAATAAATATCTAAATTGATGGAATGGCCAAAAAGAAATTAGTGCCCATTTCTTGGTTTGAACTTTGCCTTAATCACTTCCTGAATGGGTTTATCGTCAATTTTCGACTCTAACCAAGATATGATGTCCAAATATAAAAATGCCCTTCGTTGGTATGGCTTTTTTTGAATTTCAATAAGTTTCTCTCTCAGTTCAATAAATTTAATCCGTAATTCTAAGGGATTTGTAGAGGTTAAATTCCTAAGAAATTTTAGAATTTCTTCCTGAACAGAATTCAAATCATTCATTTTAATAATGAAGCGGTAGGTTGAACGAACCTGATATTCCAAGAGTGTTTGATTTCCTAATTCGAAATGAGCAATAAGATTTAGGATTCTGGCAAAGCAATGTATGTCTTCTCTAAGCCTTGGATCGGGGTAATTAATAATTTTATTCAGATAAGTAATTGCCTCTTCAAATTTACCAGCTCCAAAATATAAACAAGCGATTTTATAGTAAAAAACAAGGATTCGGTGTGGGTCAATTTTGTGCTCTAACGACGAAATTACTTCGTTTAATTCAGGTACAACTTGTAAACCTTCCGAAAAAGTACCGGTTATAAAGTGTTGATTAATAAGAGAAGTATAGTAGTATTGAATTCCTAATGTTTTTAAATTTTCATTACTACGAGTTGGCGGGTTTTCTAAAAAATTCTTTAGGTTTTGAACTTCTTGTTCATGCTTTTCATAGTGACCTAAAATAAAAAGAGCTTCAAGCAACACATGCATCCCTTTTAAATACCAGATAGATTCTAATTCAAGCATATCTGGATTATTTCGGAAATGCTCTACCCATTTTTGTGCATAACGGTACTGCATCAAAAAATCCTGAACAATTAAGCTATACCAAGCATAAGACACATTTAAATAATGTTTTTCAAAAAAACCTATTCCATTTAAATCAATATTTGAGAGGGCCCTTTCGAAGTATTTTTCAGTGATGTCAAAGTCTTTTTCGCTGCGAACATGCCCTGCTTTGATATAGATTCCATATAAACGAAGTGATAAATTTGAAAGTGCATGATAGCGTTCGACAGATCGAACTGATTCTTCTGTTTCTTCAATTAATTGATCTGCTCTGTTTCGTAAACTTCGGGTTATATATTGAGACTCGATTAACTTTTCGAAACCGAGAATTTCAGCAGTTAATGTTATTCTATGATGTTGATAAGAAAGCGCTTTGGCTTTTTCAAGAATTTTTAAACTTTGCTTATAAAGTCCCTTATCATATAAAATCCGGGCATGATCGATTTGTTCTCGAATCTGAATATCAACGTTGTGGTTTATATAGTTTAGCCTGAGACTTGTTAAAATCTGTTTGTAAAGGTGAGCTTTTAAATTTGAAAGCTGAGACTTTTTTAAATCAGTAATTTTTGTAATAATAATTTCTTCGTCATAGTCTTTTGCTTTATCCACTGCATCAAAAAGCTGAACAAATTTTGCATCATCAGAGCTATTTCTGAGTGCATATATCTTAAAACTTCGTTTTTCAGCTTTAGAGAGCGATTTAATTAACTGAAAAAGATGATCATTAGGTTGGTTGGCCATTGTAAGAAAATATGCTTTTTAATAAATATAAGTTATTGAAATTAATAGTTTTGAATATTAATTGACTGCATTTAATAATTGTTGGATGTTGTAATATACCTCTAATACGGTTTCATAAGTAGATGCACTCCAAGTACTTTTGCCTACCAATTATTGATTCTGACCAAATTTGTAATTGACTAGTTGATAAGTTAGAAATCCATAGCATAATGCCAAATAAGCGAATACAGATTTTTGACACCACTTTACGAGATGGCGAACAGGTTCCTGGATGTCAATTAAACACCGAAGAAAAAATCGAGGTAGCGAAGGCACTGGAAAGTCTGGGCGTCGATGTAATGGAAGTTGGATTCCCGATATCAAGCCCGGGCGATTTTGATTCTGTTCAGCAAATCTCTGCCATCATTAAAAACTCTACAGTTTGCGCCCTCTCTCGTGCCGTTGAAAAAGACATCAAAGTAGCAGCTGAAGCAGTATCTAAGGCTGCAAGACCAAGAATACATACAGGTATCGGTACTTCTGATAGCCATATTTTTGATAAACTGAAATCTACCAGAGAAAATGTTTTGGAGCGTGGAATTGCAGCTGTAAAGTTTGCAAAGAGCTTTGTGGAAGATGTAGAATTTTATGCAGAAGATGCTGGCAGAACCGATAATGTATATTTAGCACAAGTTATTGAGGAAGTGATTAAAGCAGGAGCTACGGTTGTAAATATACCTGATACAACGGGTTATTGCTTGCCATGGCAATATGGTGAGAAAATTAAATTCCTTAAAGAAAATGTGAAAGGAATTGATAATGTTCATATTTCTACGCACTGCCATAACGATCTTGGACTTGCCACTGCGAATTCAATAGCAGGCGTAATGAATGGTGCTACACAAATTGAATGTACCATAAATGGAATTGGCGAACGTGCTGGAAATGCTTCACTTGAAGAGGTTGTGATGATCCTTCGACAGCATAAAGAAATTAATCTGGATACAGGGATAAACACACGTTGTTTAAAGTCGATGAGCGAATTGGTTTCTACTAAAATGAGAATGTCGGTGCAGCCAAACAAAGCAATTGTTGGATCAAATGCTTTTGCACATTCATCAGGAATTCATCAGGATGGGGTTATTAAAAACAGAGAAACCTACGAGATTATCGATCCACTAGAAGTTGGTGTTGATGAATCATCCATCGTACTAACCGCAAGAAGTGGTAGAGCAGCATTAAATTTCAGAGCTAAAAAGCTTGGATTTAATGTTTCACGAGAAGTAATTGAGGAGTTATACGCCGAATTTTTAGTGATTGCTGATGAAAAGAAAGTAGTACAGGATTCAGATTTAATCGTACTTTTCTCTCAAGTTGAAGTGAAAACGGCCTAACAAGGAATTATGGGCAAAACCTTATTTGAGAAAGTCTGGGATCGACACGTTGTTGATAAAGTACAAGGTGGACTAGAGATTCTATACATTGATAAACATTTGATTCACGAAGTAACAAGTCCTCAAGCTTTTGATGGAATTAGAAAGCGTGGAATTGACATCCTGAGAAAAGAACGAATTGTTGCCACCGCTGATCATAATGTACCAACCAAAAATCAGCACCTTCCGATTAAAGATGTACTCTCCAAATTTCAAGTAGATACTCTTACCAGAAATTGTGAAGAATTTGGAATCGAATTATATGGATTAGGACATAAATATCAAGGCATAGTGCATGTAATTGGCCCGGAATTAGGAATTACAAAACCGGGAATGACAATCGTTTGTGGTGATAGTCACACATCTACACATGGCGCATTTGGTACCATTGCATTTGGAATTGGGACTTCACAAGTTGAGCAGGTTATGGCCACTCAATGTTTGTTACTACAACGTCCCAAGGCAATGCGAATCAATATTGAAGGCGAACTAGGTGAAGGTATTTTTTCAAAAGATATTATTCTCTATATCATTTCTAAGTTAACTACTGCTGGTGGCACTGGTTTTTTTGTAGAGTATGCAGGATCAGCAATTCGTTCACTTTCTATGGAAGCACGAATGACTATTTGTAACATGAGTATTGAAATGGGTGCACGAGGAGGGATGATTGCTCCAGATGAAACAACCTTTGACTACATCAAAGGAAGAGAATATGCTCCAAAGGGCAACGATTTTAAAGAAGCAGTTAAATACTGGAGCACTTTGTATTCGGATGAAGATGCTGTATTTGATGCAGAATTCACGTATCGGGCAGAAGATATTGAGCCAATGATTACGTATGGAACTAATCCTGGAATGGGAATTGGTGTTACACAATTCATACCCAAAAAAGAAAACGTAAAAAATCCTGATTCTTTGATGAAATCATTGAATTATATGGGTCTTGAACCTGGCGAGAAATTACTAGGTAAGAAAATTGACAATGTATTTATCGGGAGTTGCACTAACAGCAGGATTGAAGACCTTAGGATTGTAGCGGGTTACGTTAAGGGCAAAAAGAAAGCATCAAATGTTAAAGCGATGATAGTACCAGGTTCGAAACAAGTGGAAGCTCAGGCAAGGGAAGAAGGAATTCATGAAATACTTGCTGAAGCAGGATTTGAACTAAGAGAACCTGGGTGTTCAGCCTGTTTGGGAATGAACGAAGATAAAATTCCAAAAGGCGAATACTGTGTATCTACTTCAAATAGAAATTTTGAAGGACGACAAGGTCCTGGAGCCAGAACAATGTTAGTAAGCCCACTCACGGCAGCTGTGATTGCCGTTGAAGGAAAAGTTGTAGATGTACGAGAATATATAGGAGAAGGAGTCTCAGTCTGATGGAAAAGTTTATAAAGCTAATCACAACTGTAGTTCCACTAGATGTACAGGATATTGATACAGATCAAATTATTCCGGCGCGATTTCTGAAGGCAACATCTAGAGAAGGATTTGGTGAAAATCTATTTCGAGATTGGCGTTTTGAGCAAGATGGAAGCTCCAAAAGTGATTTTGTTCTAAATGATGATACCTATTCAGGCTCAGTTTTAGTTGCTGGAGAAAATTTTGGATGTGGATCAAGTCGAGAGCATGCTGCCTGGGCACTTGTCGATTATGGTTTTAGAGCGGTAGTTTCAAGTTATTTTGCAGATATTTTCAAAGGAAATGCGCTCAATAACGGCTTACTTCCTGTACAGGTTAGTTCCGAATTTTTGAAAGAAATTTTTAATCAAGTGAAATCTGATCCAGCTAAAGAAATAATTATTGATCTTGAAAGCCAGAAAATTTTGATCTCTGGAACAGAAATTTCTGAGAAATTTGAAATTAATGCCTACAAGAAAATGTGCTTGATTAATGGGTACGATGATATCGATTTTCTAATAAGTAACCGAGATAAAATAGAGAAGTTCGAAAAAGAACACGTGGAGTTTTAAAATAAGCATGGATAAACGCATTGCAGTTTTAGCGGGGGATGGAATTGGTCCTGAAGTCATTAAGCAAGCCATTAAAGTATTGAATGCTGTTTCGCACAGGTTCAATCATACATTTACTTACGACTTTGCTTTAGTAGGTGCCGCAGCCATTGATGAAACCGGAGATCCCTTACCCGAAGAAACAATTGAAGCATGCCGAATGGCAGATGCCGTCCTATTTGGTGCAATTGGAGATCCGAAATATGATGACAATCCGAAAGCAAAAGTCCGTCCCGAACAAGGTTTGTTAAAGCTTCGAAAGAGTCTTGGTTTGTATGCGAATATTCGTCCTGTTCAACTTTTTGAACCTTTAATTGATCGTTCCCCATTAAAAGAAGATCGAATTGCTGGAACCGATTTAGTAGTATACCGGGAATTGACTGGTGGCATTTACTTTGGGAAAAAGGGCAGAAGTAAAGATGGTAAGTCTGCTTATGATCACTGCAATTATAATACCGAAGAAATTACACGTATTGCGAAAATGGCCTTTGAGGCAGCGGGCAGGAGAAGAAAGAAATTAACTTTGGTAGATAAAGCCAATGTTCTGGAGACTTCACGATTATGGCGCGAAACCGTACAGAAAATCGCAAAGAAATATCATGAAATCGAAGTTGAGTATTTATTTGTGGATAATGCTGCCATGCAGGTCATTCAACGCCCAAATCAATTTGATGTAATTCTCACAGAAAATATGTTTGGTGATATTATCTCAGATGAAACGAGCGTAATTACTGGTTCTATTGGATTACTACCGTCTGCTTCTGTTGGAGAACAAACGTCTTTATTTGAGCCCATTCATGGCAGTTATCCTCAGGCTGCTGGAAAAGATATAGCGAATCCAGTTGCAACTATTTTATCGGTAGCCATGCTCCTAGAAAGCTTTGAAATGAATGATGAGGCGAAAAGAGTTAGAAATACGGTGAAAAGAGTAATAGAGAAAGGATTGGTTACACCAGATCTCAATCCTAATGACTTTATTACGTGCTCAAAAGTTGGAGATATTATAGCACTCCTTATTGAATCTGATTTGGATGAAGAAACCTCCTTCGAGCATTCTTTTGAAGGGAGCTTGCCTTTAATCTGATTCTTTAGTGTATTTAGTTATTATCAACTAAACTGGAGAAATATGGTTATCAGCTATAAAGCAGCACAAAAAAAACCCGAGAAAGTAACAGATCAAGCTATTCTTGCGAAAGACTTTATGACAAAGAAGCTGATCACTTTTAATCCCGATCAACCACTCCATGAGATTATTCAGGTACTTATAAAAAATAATATATCGGGTGGTCCAGTAATTGATAAAAACGGGAAATTGATTGGGGTAATTTCTGAAGGAGATTGTTTAAAAGAAGTTGTTCGCGGAAAATATAATAATAGTCCGGAAATGATGGGAGAAGTAAAGGACTATATGACGGCTGATCCTGTAACGGTAGGTCCTAATGATAATATTTTTGAAATAGCGCGACTCTTTCTAAAACTGCGGTTACGCCGATTTCCAGTACTTGATAATGGAAAGTTAGTGGGGCAAATTAGCCAAAGAGATGTGATGTCTGCAATCCAGGATTTAAAAAATGAAACTTGGTATTAGTCTGCTAGCTGTTCGAAGTAATAGAAACCGTCTATTATATCCAGATAAACTCCATCGAAGCCTGCATCAATAATTTTTTGCAAATAGGACTCTGTATTTCCATATATATATGACTTCCAGTCTAGTTCCCAATACTTAACTTTAAAATTTCCCTCCCAGTTAGGGTTTTCAGCAACAATCCAATCTGGATTTCCAGGTTCCCAACTTTCATTCCAGTAATAACGATAGTCTTCGGCTTCTCCAATACTCATATAACTTATTAAAAGCCGATCACCACCATCTGCTTTCTTTTTTAAAAGATTTAAATCCTGAGGAGTTAATAATGTGTCAAAATAGAAGGCATCCATTATTACTACCCCATAATTGGTTTCTGATATAGAAGTCAAGAACTCCATTTTTGAAGAAAAACCTTCCGGATTGAGTAAATAAAGAAAATTTTCAGCATCAGAAAGTTTACTTACTGGGTCTGTGTTCTCATCTTTAATAACCTCCGGATAATCAGGTATAGTCGTCAGATTTCTGTCATCAGCTGCAAAAGATATATACTCTTTTTCCTCATTAAGATCGTAAGAACTATCCATACGAGTAGGAGTGGAGGTGTAATCTGTAACCAAAATTGTTTTACCAGCATCTTTTCCAATATCTAAATAGAATTCTAAATAGTCGGATAGATCAAGTGGGGTATTAATATCATCTTCAGTGCTACCAAAGTATAAACTTTCTTGCCCAAGGCCATCAATAGCGTTAAGATAATCTAGGTCTGGTTTACCATTCCATTTTCCATTATTGGATACCAATTGAACTCCATTTTGTGGAATTACTATAAAGTCTGGCCTTTGGTTTCTTGCATATTCTGAGATCTCCTGAACAAAATTTCTCATCTCTTGTTTATAGTCGATCTTATTTTCATCTTGAGCACATCCATTAGTGGTTGTAAAGATAATAATGGTGAGAAAAATTAACGATTTAATCTTCAATACTTTTGGTGATTAGTTGTTATCAATACCTTCATAAGAAAAGAAAGTTAACGAAAATCTTGCAATACTCTTTCGAATTAGCTCAACAGAATTTGCAAAAATATTGGGGCTACCCAGATTTTAGATCAGGTCAGGGTGAAGTTGTACAATCTGTTCTTAACGGTAGAAATACCTTAGTGCTTTTCCCAACAGGCGGAGGTAAGTCATTATGTTATCAGGTCCCAGCTACTGTTTTTGAAGGGCTGACTTTAGTGATTTCGCCACTTGTTGCATTAATGCAAGACCAGGTGACTCAACTTAAACAACGTGGTATTTCTGCTACTTTTGTGAACAGTACAATTCCTAATTATGAAGTGGAACAACGGCTTGTAAATGCAAGAAACGGAATGTATAAACTCTTGTATTGTGCGCCTGAGAGACTTGGAACAATGCTATTTCAAGCAGAGCTACAGAATTTGAATATTGAATTAGTAGCTATAGATGAAGCACATTGTATCTCAGAATGGGGACATGATTTTCGGCCTTCATACCGCGAAATAAAAACCAATTTGGAGTTTATAGCCGATGAAACCCGTTGGATTGCCTTAACCGCAACAGCTACCCCCGAAGTACGACAGGATATCGTTGATACACTTGGGTTTAAAGAGCCGAATATTATATCTCAAGGATTTACTCGTCCAAATTTAAAATGGTGGGTATTTGAAACAGAGAGTAAAAAAGAAAAACTATTCCAATCGGTTATTAAAGCATCGAAACAAGGGGATGGATTGATTTATGGTGGCACCAGAAGAAATTGCGAGTTTTGGGCTGATCGTTTTTCAAAAAATGGAATTGATTCAGAAGCCTACCATGCTGGAATCGAAAGCGAGTTAAGGAATAAAATTCAAGAACGTTGGATAACAGGAGAAACACCACTTGTTGTAGCAACGAACGCATTTGGGATGGGAATTGATAAACCGAATTGTCGGTATGTGGTTCATGAGGAGATGCCGTATTCTATTGAGGCTTATTATCAGGAAGCGGGCAGAGCTGGTAGAGATGGGTCTGAAAGCTTCCCGATTCTTTTCTATCGTGATTCTGATTTTATAAAAGCAAGAAGACGTATTCAAGAAAACTATCCCACTCAAAAGGAGCTTCAAAAAGTTTATACTGCATTATGTGATGCATTAGGTTTAGCTATCGGTTCTGAAATGTTGGAAATGGTAGGTTTCCAGCTTAAAGATGTTCAAACACGATGCGGACTTCCCCTATCTATCTGTAAAGCATCTATCCGTTTAATGGAACAGTTTGGTGTTTTGGCAACCTTAGATGAAATCCCGCCAATGGTGAGCGTACAGTTTACATTAAGTCCAGAGATGATGATCAAGTTTAAAGAAAGATGTCAAAATCCAGATAAAGCAGAGTTTGTAGACAAACTAGAACGTATGTTTGGTCATCATGCTTACAGTGATATGGTAGATTTTGAGCTGGATCAGTTACTTGAGAAACTTTCGATATCTCGTAATAAGTTAATCAAAGGAATGAATGTTCTAATGCAAAACGATCATGTGCTCGTATTTACAGTGTATCCAGAACGAAACCTTATTAAATTACTGGAAGCAAGATCATTAGATATTCCAATTCCCAAAAAAGACATAGAGATTTATCGTGAAAGTCTATTAAATAAACTGGATAGGATGAATGGGTATGCTCGTACTAACTCTTGCAGAGAAGTATATTTAAGAACTTATTTTGGTGATGAAGATGCAAAACCATGTGGACATTGCGATAATTGTTTAAATAATGAAGATTCACAAGCTACCTTAACCACTGATGATATTCATAAAGGTTTTGAACTTCTGATTGAAATGGGGAAAAGTGTGTACGATTTGAAAAAAGAAACAGGATGGAGTAAGCAAAAAGTTTTAACCTGTCTTCATTATTTGGTTTCAGAAGGCATGATTAAATCGAATCCTGAAAAAGAAGGCTATTATCTTTTATCAGAATCAAAGCCAACTCCTTAATTAGATTGACTAAGTCTTATCTGTTCTCTTTCAATGGCTTTTAATGCAGAATCAATTCTAGCTAAGTGCTTATTTGGGGCGCTTTGATAGTAAAAATGAGAAGCTACATAAGCTTCTCTAGACGTATTATAGTATGAATATATTTCTGTGATTAATGAGTCTGTATTAATAGAATCTTCACTAGTATAAACCATTGCATCAAGTAATTGTAATTCTACCATGAGCTTTACGTAAGTATCTTCGGGAATTAAATGCCCAGGTTTTGGAACAATCTCAGGTTCATCACAAGAGAGAAAAAGTGATGCCAAAATTATTGACAAGAATAATAGAGATTTTTGCATTTTCAATTCTAATCTGAAGGTGGTTTCGGATTCAACGGACGCATTGTAATTTCATTAATCAGGAAATTATCCGGTGTTTCGAGTACATATTTCAGAGTTTTTGCAATATCAACGGGTTGCATCATATTAGGATGAAGTTTAACCGCATCGATGGAGTCAAAAAAGTTGGTAGCTATAGATCCAGGGAAAAAGCAAGTTACTTTAATACCGTCAAAGCGTAATTCTTTGAAAAGCGATTCACTAAATCCTCGAAGTCCAAACTTGGTAGCATTATAACCTGAGATTTGAGGATTGCCCATCAATCCTGCAACCGATGCAATATTGGCAATATGGCAAACAGAAGTATTATTCTTCATCAATGGAACAATTAAACGAGTCAGGTAAAATACCCCCGTAAGATTTACATCCATCATTGTATGCCATTGTTCTAAACTGAGATCATCAACATCGGCGAAATATCCGAGTCCTGCATTATTTACAAGAATATCAGGCTGAAGGTCAGCATCAAAAGTCTCCTCTACCCATTTTTCTACATCACCGTATTTGGTAATATCCATTTTTACAGGTATAAAATTCTCTCCAATATGTTCTTTGATGGAATTAAGTTTATCTAAACTTCGTGCAAGGCCATAAACAGTTGCTCCGCCTTCAACTAATATTTTGCTAAACTCTGCTCCAATCCCGCTGCTTCCTCCTGTAACGATGGCATTTTTTCCTGTAAGATTCATAAAATTAAATATTGAATTTTGTATTCTACGTATGTTAAATGTACTACAAAAAGATGAGCAATTTCGATTCACAAAAATCAGAATCTACTCTTTTTATTGATGTTGGTAATTCTTCAGTAAAAGTTGGATTCAAAAGTAACAATAAATGGAAAAGTCATACGCATAAAACTGCTGCTATGGCTGCAAACCAGATAAATAATCATACCTACCCCGTTCAACGAATATATCTTAGTAGTGTTAGAGAGGCGGTAAAAGATAGTCTGGAAGGTGATATTGAGTCGCACTTAATCCGTGAGATCAATATAAGGGATATCCAATCAGATCTTCTCGATTACGAAACTACCGAATCACTTGGAATAGATCGGTATTTGGCGTGTTTGGGTGCAAAGAGTAAAACTAGTAAAGCGGCGGTAGTAATTGATGCAGGCTCGGCATGCACCATCGACTATATAGATGAAAAAGGTGTTTTTAGAGGAGGAGTAATTATGCCAGGTTTATCGTCTGTGCTAACTATTTTTGCTAAATCTGCTCCCGAACTTCCCTCTATTGATGTTCAGTTTCCAAAACACTTTCCTGGGAAAACAACTAAAGAATCACTCGAATTAGGCCAGGTCGTATTTTTTGCTGATGGTGTTTCCAAAATGTTGGAACGTTATTCTGCTATTTTTGGTGATTATGAGCTTTTTATAAGTGGAGGAGATGCGGATACCGTTTTTGGTTTAATTGGTAATAAAGGAACAGTAGAAAAGCATCTTATTTTTGACGGGATGGAGAAATTTATAGAAAAGAAATGAGGATTCAGGATTCAGGATTCTTTCAACTTCCGTTCAATCAACGAGATCACCATTTCACGGGCTACTTTGTTTTTGCCACCACGAGGAATGATAACATCGGCGTAGCGCTTGCTTGGTTCTACAAATTCCAGGTGCATGGGGCGTACAAATTTCTCGTATTGTTCCATCACACTTTCTACAGAACGGCCCCGAACAGTGATATCTCTTTTCAATCTGCGAAGTAATCGGATATCGTCGTCGGTATCCACAAAAATCTTTACATCCATAAGTTTAAGTAGTTCCGGTTCACTAAAAATCAAAATTCCATCCACTAAAATTACCTGAGTTGGTTTAGCAGTAATGGTACTATCTTTTCGGGTGTGTTCTGCAAAATCATATACCGGGACTTCAACAGGATATCCTTCCAAAAGGGCGTTCAAGTGACGAATAAGAAGTTCGGTTTCTAGTGATGATGGATGATCGAAGTTAAATTTAATCCGATCCTTAAAGGCTAGATGTTTTAAATCCCGGTAATACGCATCATGTTCCAGTCTTAGAATATTATTGGAACCAAAATGATCACAAAGATAGTCAACAACCGTTGTTTTACCTGATCCACTTCCACCTGCTACTCCGATTATCAATGGTTTCATAAATACTAAAAATCAGTTTGATGAAGAGAAGGCTTCGGTTTTTTCATATTCTACTTTATAATCACGAATAGCCCTGAATATAGCAGAAGCCATTATTGATTGTCCATAATCGCTGGTAAGAAATCGTTGTTCAGAAGGATTGGATAGGAAGCCGACTTCTACAAGCATTGCAGGCATGGAAGCCTGATATAATACAACAAAGCCAGCTTGCTTAACGCCTCTGGATTTTCGTCCTGCCCGCTCTGTAAATTGTTTATCAATCATAGTTGCAATGCGTTCACTCGTTGATATATAACCACTATGTGCGAGCTCATAAATAAGTAGGTCTTCTTCTGTAAGTTCCATAAACTGTTTTCCTTCGGTATTAAAAACAGCGTTTTCCTTTTTCATAATTTCAAAAGAAGTTTCACTTCTATGAAGTCCTAAAAAGAAAACTTCAGCTCCTCTTACTTTAGATGATTCAAATGAATTTGCATGAATAGATACAAATAAATCTCCCTCAACTTTATTTGCAATATGTCCACGTTCTTCCAAATCAACAAATGTGTCATCGTCTCGGGTATAAATCACTTTTACATCTGGTAAATATTCTTCAATATATCCGCCAAGTTTTTTTGAAATAGCAAGAACTACATCTTTTTCCCTAGCTTTTCGATACCCTATATTTCCTGGATCATGTCCGCCATGACCGGCATCAATTATAATGGTATCAAACTTTAATTTATCCCGAACCAGATTATAATTAACATCTGGATCGATGGTTGGAGGGGGTGGAATATTTTCAACAAGAAGTGCGTCTTCAGGATTTACTTCTAGATACCAGTTCTTTGCCAGAAATTGTTGAGTAAAAACAGCCACATCGTACGGTTCTGCTTTAGAAAGAGCGAGTAAAATATCTGATCCATTTTGGTCTAGATATGCCTTTGATGTTACTGAAATATCAGAATCTAAATAAATATCGATCCCATAACTACCTTCGAGTTTATAAAGGCGAACTTCTTGAATTTTACCCTCGTCGTCGAAAACTTGAATTCCAGTAGTGTCAATATCCTCTTCAAACAGCTCCATTTGTATTAAATCAGGAGCAGGTTGAATAACAGTGAATGAGTCAACAGGATGGCTCAAGTGATACCTTACTACATAGCCCAATCCATCGCTACGTTCAGCTTTAGAAATCCGCTCGAGTTGAGTTTGAGCACTAACTGACAAAGAAATTAAAGAGAATACGAATATCAGCGCCGTAAAAAACCGGGGTAAAGAATACAACTGCATTCTTTTATTGGGATTAAGTTCGTAAGCCATAGTTTTGTAGATGATTGAAAAGATACGTTTTTAGGCTTTGTGATGAAAGCAAGTGTTTAAATGGATTGGAATATTTGTAAATTAGTTCTTTTACTGATTTAATCTCCTTTTATTGCACACTCATTAATTAAATCAATAAAAGCTAATACTTAATAATCCCTATGAAATCCGGGTACACTGTACAAAAGTTGTTAGCAGAATTTTGGGAACCAAGTTCTGCTATTTTTAACCAAGCGATTGAGTTTATTCCAAATCGACAGAGCAAAGATATTGAAAGCAAGCTTAGGGATTTATTAGCCAAACAAGTCGAAGGCTTTCCAAAAGATTCCATTGAACATATTTCTTCACTCAAGGAAACTAGATTGGATGAATTGGATGAAATTTGGATTGAGGCAATTGAAGAGGCGACTTCATCATTACCAGAGCTTTTGATTTTGGAGCAAAATGAATCCCATTTCAAGCCCAGAGAAGGGGATACTCCAATTGTAGGTGTTGGAAAAGTCTTTAAGAAAATAACAAGATCAATTCGGAATGGTATTCATGCAACTGAGAATGCTTTTCTAAGAGTTCTAAAAAAAGAAGAAAAAGAAATTAAAGTTGCAACCAGAGAGGTTCCATTCAAAAGCTTAGCACAAACTCATTTGTTTGATCTGAAAACTGAGATTTCAAATTGGAAACATGATCAATACCGATATTGCGCACGTACCTTTGAAGCGGCACAAATTTGGGCATTAACAGGTAAAATTGATGAAAAATCGGAATCTGAAGCTTCATTTGAAGAGCTTGTATCAAATTTTAAAAAAGCATATCAGGAAGAAAGTGAGCTTCATCAAACCGCGTTAGAATCGAAGTTTGAAGAAATTCAAAACAAGATAAAGGAGAGTCTAGAACTGGTAGGAACTATTGAGTTACCTGCCAAAAGATATGATAATGAGCATGTTTTAAAAGCAAAGACCGATTTTATTAATCTCTTGAAGAAAAGTGGTGAAGAATGGTCTGAGTTAGTATCTGCTTTATCGGATAGAATAAAACTGATTCTGAATCTTGTAAGCTTTAAAGAGAAGCTGAAATATCTAACCGATACTTTATTGTATAAAACTGAGGAGTTTTACGATCAGGTAATTCTAGAATCTCATAAGGGTTTGAAAGAATTTATCGAAGATGCAATAACTGATCTAAAGAGCTTAAGTAAACCTACTAAAAAAGAATTAGCAGAAATAGGTACTTCAATTTACTCTAAAGCTAAAGAAACAATAACCACAGAAATCACTGAATTAATTAATCAGAAAGTTGAAGAAAAATATCTGAGTGGTTTATTGGATGATTATATCGGAACTACAACTGGATTAGCGAAAGATCAGCCTGAAAAAAGTGTGATTATTGAAGATTTAGATATTGAAAAAACTAAGGCTGAGTATGAAATTAAAGAAATTGAATGGCAAAAATTTGTTCAAAGAATGCTCGGAAAGTTTATTGCTTCAGAATTAGATGCACGAAAACTTAATCCAGAGGAAGAAGTAAATGAGATTTCTGAGAACTATTTGGAAGTACTGCAAATAATTGAGACGAACTTAGTTGTTATTGAGGAAGTGTCTGGGAAAGAAGAGGAACCTATTCAGGTGGCACTACAAGGACTAGAACGAAGTTTAAATAAAGTTGAAGAAATTGAGAAAGATGTTCTAAGTGCTCGTGATTTAATTCCGCAGAAAGTTCGGGACCAAAACATGGAATTGACCGATCAACTTTCAAGTTTTTTATTGAAGCAAGATGTTGGCGAAATGAAATGGATGGAGACTCAGCTAAAGGTAAAAGAGTCTGCTGGAGATTGGAGTACGAAGGCAACCGTATTATGGGCAAGGTTTTTAGATCGCCTGGATCTTATACGTCGATTTTTGTTTAAAAAGTATAGACAGTATGAAGAGGTAATCCGTACTTTTTTTGGGTTAAATAAGCCAATTTCTCAAGACGTTGAGAGTACAAATCTTGCTACTTTTTTATATGAAACTGATCGTAAATTTGAAGAACTCCCTTTTATTTACAGAAGACTATTTGATTTTCATCGAGAAGTAGAGGTCAATTTTTTTATTAAAAACCCGCTTTATTTCGAGAGTTCAAGAAAAGCCTTTGATCTTTGGAAAGGTGGTTTTCCTGCTAGTGTTTCTTTAATAGGAGAGAAGGGAAGTGGTAAAAGTACACTTCTTAGATTTTTAAGTGAGGAAGTGCTGCTAGACAAAAAAAGCTATACTCTACCTTTTTTAAAGACCTACTGGAGGAAAGCTCAGATGCTTAATGCAATTTCTAAAAACTTGCAGCTTCCTGAGACGGATTCACCTGAGGAATTAGTGGCATCCATCAAAAAGAAAAGAAAAGGAAGTATTGTTGTAGTCGAAAATTTGCAGAATTGTTACGTTCGAAATATGGACGGATACGACTCTATAAAGTCACTTTTATATGTTATTTCAGAAACAAAAAAAGAAATTTTTTGGGTAGTAACATGCTCAAGATATGCGTGGAATTTTTTGGATGTAGTATTTAAAGTTGGAGAATATTTTTCTCACTCTATTTCAACCGATCAATTGAATGCACAGGAAATTGAATCTCTAATCTTAAAACGGCAAAAAGCGAGCGGATACCAAACTCAGTTCTTGCCCGATTCCTCTACACAAAATAGTAGGGCATATAAAAAATATCTTGATAATGAAGAAGCAGTTCAGGAGTTTCTTCAAGAAAAGTATTTCCATCGATTAACAGGATTGGCCGAAGGTAATGCAACTGTAGCAATGATTTTATGGATTCGATCGATCAAGGAATTTAGCGAATCCCATTTTGTAATCGAATCACTCGATATTATAAATATGGCAAGCCTTGATGGTTTAGATTCACTTTCATTGTTTGCATTATCGGCGTTTATCTTACACGATTCATTATCGGCAGACGAGTTAGCTATGATATTAAACGATTCGGAGTCAAATTGTGAAATGATCATCTCTAGGTTATCATCTCGTGGATTATTGGTAGCATCCAATAATTATTACACTCTTAACGATCTTATTTATCGTCAAGTGGTACGTTTACTCCGTAGCAGAAATATTTTACTCTAAGATTATGAAAAAACTGTTTCCGATATTTTTTCTTTTAATAATGATTTCGGTAATCCTCTTAGGATCTTCGTTTTCATTAATGGCTCAAGACTCGCTTAGCACTTCTTCAGTAGATAGTACAACCTCATTAACGATAAATACGAAAGTAAGTGAATTCAAAGATTTCTTTTCGATAACGAAGATAATATCAAGTCTAATCGTTCTTTTTGGAACGTATTTTTTTACAAGAATCCTATCGTTTTTGCTTGGTGCTTTAGCTGAGAAAAGGTCTTCATATCGATTAATCTTAAAAAGAGTAGTTCCCTTTTTAAACGTATCCATTTGGTCTATTGCTTTATTTGTAGTGATTGCCGGAATAATCTCACCACCTTTTGAAACAATACTTACCGTTGGGGCATCTGTTGGAATTGCAGTTGGTTTTGCAGCTCAAGATATTTTGAAGAATATTTTTGGTGGTTTTATAATCATCATGGATCGACCATTTCAAGTCGGAGATAAAATTGAGGTGGATGGATTTTATGGGGAAGTAACTGAAATCGGACTTCGATCAACGCGAATAGTAACGCCTGACGATTCACTAGTATCTTTACCAAATGCAGATTTAGTAAGCAATGCGGTATCAAATTCGAATTCTGGTGCACTAGATTGTCAGGTTGTAGCTTCAATTTTTCTACCTGCATCTGTCAACGTAGAGAAAGTAAAAGAAATAGCATACAGAGCGGCTGTTACTTCACGATATGTGTACCTGAAAAAACCAATTGTAGTAATGTCTGAGAATAAAGTGTTTGAACAGAATTACGTAGTCCAATTTAAGGTGAAAGCTTATGTATTGGATATCCGTTATGAGTTTCTTTTGAAAAGCGATATCACTGAATTGATTTTAGGAGAATTAAATAGAAAAGGTTTGGTTCCAAAGTCCGGATCTATAAATCAATCAGTAAACTAGGATAAAATTCTTCATCTAAAATTCACCTACAATATCGATTCTAATTTGACATTGCGTTACTTGAAAATTACAATGTGATGGACATCAAATAATAACTGTAGTAGGAGGATATATGAACGAAGAAATATTCCTTGAAGCCGCTGAAAATGGCGACATCGAGACAGTAAAAGGGCTCCTTAACGATGGAGTTGACGTTAATACGAAAGACGATCATGACCGAACTGCTTTATTAAAAGCAGCCAAACACGGTCATTTAGAGATCGTTGAATTATTGGTTAATCAAGGTTGTGAAATCGATAAAAGAGACAATAGAGGAACTACGGCACTATATTGGGCATCAACAAATGGGTACAAAGAAATTGTAGAATTTTTGATTGCTAATGAAAGTGAAGTAGATGTTCATGACGATAGGGGTTGGTCTGCATTAGATCAAGCCGTAGCACAGCAACATAGTTCTGTAGTAGAAATTCTAAATGCAGCTGGAGCTCATTAAGAAAATAATCGTAACTTTAAGCAATGATTTTAATTCCCGGTTTCAGAAATGGAAGCGGGATTTTTTATTCCAATTGGATTTGAGAAATTTATCCAACAAAATTGTAAAATCAAGAATCATGTAATCACTTGATTTTAAAGAAGAAGTGTAAATTAAGGAAAGCACAATCACTTCCCATATAAAATAAAAATAGTGGGACGCTTATGGAGATCAATTTCACTTATTTTTTTCCATTCTCCTATTTCCATTGACCGAATTTCTTCAGTAGGGAGGGTAATATCTGTTGCAATACAAAGGCGAGTAGATGGATTGCAGCTCTCTAAAATCGATTTATACATCTCATTATTTCGATATGGCGCTTCCATAAATAGTTGAGTTCGGTCATGTCGGCGAGATTCACCTTCAAGCTGAATAAGCATCTGCTTTCTTCCTTTCTGATCGATAGGTAGATAACCATGGAAGGCAAAAGACTGACCGTTATATCCAGAAGCCATTAAAGCTAATAGAATAGAGGAAGGTCCAACTAAAGGAACTACCTTGATTCCATTTTGGTGTGCCATTTTCACTAGTCTAGCACCAGGATCGGCAACAGCAGGAGCACCAGCTTCAGACATAATTCCCATATCTTTTCCAGCTTTTAAAGGTTTTAGAAAAGAATAGATTTCTAAGTCTGGGGTGTTTTTATTTAAAGGATAGAAATCAATTTTATATTCAGGAATGGTATTGCCAACCCATTGCAAAAATTTTACAGAAGTCTGAATATTTTCAACGACTAAAGCTTCAAGATTACGAAGTATAGAAAGCGTGTACTCTGGGATGGTATTATTCTCAGGAGTTTTACCGAGCGTTGTTGGAATTAGATACAAAGTTCCTTTTTTCATACATCAATCCTTTCTATGAGTAATTCTTCGTCCCCATTTTTGATTCTCTTATTTGCGAATTTACTTGTTAGAAATGAAAAGAAAGAAAGCACTAAAAATCCAAGGAGTGCCACTCCCATATTAGAAAGGGAAGTACTTTTCTGAAGATCATAAGTTGGAATCATAACAATTTCCTGAAAATTACCTTCTTTATATCGAATTGGGATTACAGGAGCATCAATAATTCGTTGTGCCATTTGAACTGATAAAGAAAGTTTCCTTTCGATGGTCTCGCCATTAGCATTAAACTCAATAACTACATATCCATTACTTTGTGCTGCAATTTGCTTGATGTCGAAATCAAGAACATAAGCGGCAATACTTTCTCCTTCATCATAAGTACTAATCGCTCCCTGATAAACCAGACCTTGTTGAATGATGAGAAATAAAAGATAGGAAGGCAAAAGCCAAACCATAAAAAGGAATCGGTATTTCATTCAGAAATTTCTTTTAGTGTTGATTCGTATAAAGCGGGGTCCCAAATTAACCGCTGTTGATAATCTTCTTGCATATGATTGGAAGAAAGATGAAGCCAGAAAGCAACAGGAAGTTTATCAAAAAATACTGCTTGAGCAGAAGTATGACCGTCATATTTTGAAGTTCCAAAATCAATTCCACTTAGCATTCCCATTCGGTTATCATAAATAGCTCCATATTCACTAAAACTCCTTTTGATAGCCTCACCTTCATATACCCATTTCATTTTTTCCTTAACTCGTTCTGAGATTTCAGGAGAAAGCAGTTCATTATTGTTAAGTTTTGCCATCAAACCTGCAATTTCTCGTGGAGTGGTGTGAGGAAAATGTTCCAGTGCATCTCTCTCTTCAATAAAACTTAAGTTCAATCTGACATCGTCGAAAAGAGCTTTAATTTCTTCTACGAATTCTGGTTCGTTATTCAATCGTTCAGCTAGTGAAATGACCTTAGATTTCGAAACTAACTGAGAAGTATCGGTTACATCGGGGTGAATTGAAAGATATAATCCTGAGTAGGGTAAAGGCATTTCTGTGGATTCGAGATATAAAGAATCCATTAGTGTTTGAATATTTTGACCTCCTAATTTAAACCAAAGATAATCTGCAATAGCGAGATCGTTAGTCGATGCCATAGTCGAAACAAGTTGGTCTAAAGTAATTGATGATTCATCTTTTGCACCAAGAATTTCAAATGATTTTCGATGAGATTCTCCGCTGATTTCAGGAAGTACAAAACGTTCAATCTCATTGATATCGGTAAGTAGTTTATTCGGATTTAATTCTCTTGTTTCAACTTGCCGTTCGTATTCAAGAATGAGTAAGAAATTAGCAAGTGTGCCCATTGTTCTTGGCATATCTGCATTGTAATAAATACCAGAATCAGGATCATTCACATTAAATGAAACTACCGACATATACTCTGGGTGATCGCCGATAAATTCAGTTAATGCTTTTAGTGAATAGGTGCTTTCAATGTATTCATACCCATCTCTCATTCCATCGTTATTGGCGAATAGTGTTTTAAATGCGGAATAGTTAAAACCAATTACGATTGCAAAAATAAAAGATGCTGATAGTGCGAAAAATAGAAAAAACTTGAGTGCTCTCTTCAAGAGGTGAATTATATGAGGTCAAAAATTGAAGGTATTAAGATACAAAGAACCAACACCGATTATTAGTTTTTGGTTCGGAAGTTTTTGTGGATTCTGGAGTAGCCATGTGCAGACGGTCAATTAGCTTGATAAGCTAAAATCTATAACTCGCTAAGATCCCTCTCCGTCAGTTGACGGATCATGGTGACTCTATACATCTAAACTCCAAGTTCCGATTTAAACCATTCTTGGACAAAATGTCTATTTATTAACGGAGAGCATCTTCTAATTCAAGTGAGGCATCACTATTTTCGTCGCGGTATTTCACAATAATTGGGCACGCCATACTGAGTCCTTCTGATTGCGCCCATTCACTTTTCATCGGTCTGGAACCAGGAATTACAACCGCACCTTCTGGTATTTCTGATCCTCGTTCTCTAATCACTTCATTAACGACATCGTAAACTGGAATTGATTTTGAAATTACAACTCCGGGAGCAATTACTGCTCGTTTTCTTATCAGAATTCCTTCTACAATTACAGCGCCGGCTCCAATAAAGCAATCGTCTTCAATAATTACTGGACTCATTCCAACAGGTTCAAGTACTCCACCAATTTGAACTCCTGCAGATAAGTGAACATTTTTTCCAATTTGAGCACATGAGCCCACTAAAGCATGACTATCAATCATGGAACCTTCATCCACATATGCACCCACATTTACATAAGCTGGTGGCATAATAATCACACCAGAAGCAACGAATGCACCACGACGGACAGAAGAACCACCTGGAACTAACCGAACTCCGTCTTCAGGATCAAAGTAGCGAGGAGGCATATTATGTTTGTCAACAAAACCTTCATAAATACCTTCATAAGAAGCATTTTCTCCGTTTTTAAAAGCGTCTAATATCGCTTTTTTAACTTCTACATTTGCTTCCCAACCGTTTTTTGTGGGCGTAGCAGCTCTAACTTCGCCGTCTTCAAGTTGATCTAAAATTTCTTCGTGTGTCATTCTTTTGATTTACTGAGTTGAATAGTTACAAAGATGCTTTGTCACTTAGTTACTTTGATACTTCCTTGTACCAAGCATTAATTTTTTTATCGGCGTCTAATAGAGCCTCTTCGGTTTCAGGTTTTAAATCATCAACCGACAAAGGGAGTCGAACGGCATCCGTTTTTATCCAGCCTTTATGTTGTAATAACGTTTTTACTGGTATCGGACTTGGAGCATCAAAAAATAAGTCGGCACTTTTAACCCAATCTTTAAATACAGAATCGATATTTCCTTCCAAATGAAGATCTAAAAATTTCCGTGTTTTTTGAGGCCATGCATTTGAAGCTACTGAAACCAATCCGATTGCTCCTTCTGCTACTAACTCTTTAATTAGATTATCATCACCACAATATAATTTCGATTCGGAAGCTGCATCTCTAAAAGCTTTAAATTTCTCAACACTTCCACTGGCTTCTTTTAAACCCATATAATTTGGAAATGTTTTCACCAGTTGTGCGGGCACATCGGGATGCATTTGAATGCCTGTTCTGGATGGAACATTATAAATCATACACGGAGTTTTTGTTTCTTTCATTAATGAACTAAACCATGCTAATTGTCCCTCTTTTCCCGGTTTTGCGTAAATTGGTGCGACCATTAAAAAAGCATCTATTTCAATATCGTCGCAGTATTTAATAAACTCCTTTTGAGTTTCAATTTGATGACCGCCCAAACCTACCATCAAGGGTACATTAAGATTGAGGAGCTTCACAAATTTCACAATCTCTCTTTTTTCTACATTAGTTAGATTGAGTCCTTCTCCAGTGCTTCCTAAAACCAATACCCCATTTCCAGCTTCTTGCTGTTTTAGTAGTATCCCTTCAAAACTCTCGTAATCGATACTACTATCTTCATTCATTGGGGTGACCATTGCGGTCCATAATGGATATTTTTCCATGGCTTAACTTTCGTTCATTACTAAATCAAACAACGCTCCAAAAGTATGAACTCCAGTGCTTAATTGCTGATTTTTCACGAGCTGTTCAGCGGCCCAAATTGCACCTTCAGCAAAAATTGATCTATCGAGGGCATCGTGTTTTAACGTAATCTCTTCTCTTGCGGTTGAAACCGTTAATTCGTGGATTCCATTTACATCTCCTTCTCTGGAAGAAGTTACTTCAACTTGTTTTCCCAACCATTCTTTCCATGATAATGCAGTTCCACTTGGCGCATCTTTTTTATGAATGTGATGAACTTCGTGAATCTTAAAGGACGGATTATCTAAAATCTCAGAACCATCTGAAATCCTTTTAATAGCGTGGCGAATGATATTCATCCCTAAACTGAAATTATTCGCAAGCACCCATTTTGTGTGGGCTGCTTTAACTTGTTCATCCAAATCATTGGGCCATTCGAACCCCGTACTTCCCCAAGCTGCTACTGTTCCCGATTCCAATACCATTTCGATAATTTCTGAGACGGCATCTCCAGGAACAAATACAATAATTGCATCTGATTCTTTCAGCTTTTCAATGGTAGGTGGATTGGTTTCATCAAAAGCATAGGCAAGATTCTCCCCGAGTAGCTCAACTACTTTACTTCCTGTTTTACCTGTTCCTATTACTGAGATTTTCATTAGATAAAATTGAATGCTGATTATTGAATTTAGTTTATCGTTTTAAAGAAGTTATATAATCTTTCAACAACATTTAGTACTCTAGGGATTTTGTGTCAATTAAGAACTCTAAAAAATACTACAGTCTTCCTGCATTAGCATTTTTGAATAGGAAAGTAATGGGATATTGGCCACCTAAGTATCTGGCTTTATTACCTTGAAGAGACTACTTATTACTTAAATTCTTTGAGCTGCCAAAATCCTTCTCCGTCAATTGACGGGGAAGGATTGCAGAAGTTAGATTATTCGTTGACAGATTTAGTTGAATTGTACCTCCAACTTCTGTTAATAATTACATCCAACCCTTCGATTTTATTTTTCTTCCCTACCAATAAAAGCCTCGGGTTTCGTTTTATGATTATTATCTGCCCGAGAAAAATCTTGGGGCTAATTAAAATTCAATCCTCTCAGGACTAGGACCTCGAACTTATCTCTTAAATAATCGGCCTTAGAATTGTTATCGGAAATAGTAAGCTGTTGATTGAAGCGTATCCGCAGGATGAATAATTCCACACTGGTTCTGAAGCCTGTACTGATGAAAATCAGTATCAGCACAAAAGAACACTAAGTAAATCAAAGAATATTCACCATTCTTAAGATCCTGAATCAAAACTGCCTGTCGGCAGACAGGATTAGAATTACATCTTATCTTTTACTTCAGAGGCGGCAATCAATGTTTCAAGCAATGTTGTTAAGGTTACTTCATCAAACCCAATCATATTTAAATTTAGGTAAGGCCAAACAAGAAGTTAAATTCATCATTCCTAAACTCCTATAAACTCTTTGTGAAGTAATCTTACAATTTCTTCTCCCGTTTCTTCTTTTACCAAAAAACACACATTATGAGCCGAAGCTCCATGACATACCAGCCTGATATTAAAATCTTTAAGCAAGCCAAAAAGAGTGGCACTTATTCCTGAAGTGGCATCCATTTTATTACCAATCAGGGCAATAAGTGAGAGATCTTTTTCAACTTCAACTTCACAAAATTTTTGTAATTCAGAAAGAACTGCTTTCGATAAATCTACTTTATTCGATGCCTTAAGTGCAGTATCGAGGGTAAGCGAAACACTTACTTCACTGGTAGTAACTAAATCAACGGAAATTTTATGAACAGCCAGAACATTAAATAACTTTGCTAAAAATCCATGCTGATGTAGCATATCCAGACTTTTTACTGTGAGTAATGTTTGGTCTTTACGGAGTGAAATGGCTCGAACAACGGGTTCATTTTCAGCACGATTTACAATCAAAGTGCCTGCCAATGCTGGTTCTTTACTTGAAGCTACTCGAACTTTTACTTTTCCACGAATTGCTGGTTTTAATGTCGCGGGATGAAGAACTTTGCCCCCAAATACAGAAAGCTCAGCAGCTTCATCAAAAGTAATTTCTTCAATAGGTTTGGCTTGATATACAATTCTGGGATCGGTGGTAAAAACACCGGCAACATCGGTCCATATTTCGAGAATATCTGCCTTTACAGCTTCTGCAAAAAGTGCTGCAGAATAATCACTTCCACCACGTCCTAATGTAGTTGTAGTATTGAAAATGTCTGAGCCTATAAAACCTTGTGTTAAATATATCTTAGATGGATCGAGTAGCTTTTGGGCTTTTTTAGAAATGGTTTTTAAATCCGGAATTGCTTGTGTGTAACTTGAATCTGTTTTTATGATGGATCGTGCATCAATCCACTCAACATTAACACCTGCTTCCTTCAACACCTGAACAAAAATCTTGGTGCTCATCAATTCCCCAAAAGCGTAGAGAGTGTCTTTCCAACGTTTATCTCTTCCATGAAGATCAAGGTGCTGCCTGAGTTCAGAGTAAAGTTTTTGAAAACCTTTAGTCAGATTTTCCTTCTCCTCACAGTGATTTATAATCGATAGATGTCGTTCTTCGATTCTCCTTAGCGTGGTTTCTTTTGAAGTGGAATCGAGTGATGAGCTTTCTAGTTCAACTAAATCGTTGGTAGTTCCGGAAGTCGCGCTGATTACTATTAATTTCCTATCCTGATTCTTAGCAACAATAGATGCACTATGCTGCATAGCTTCGAAAGTTCCAACACTGGTTCCTCCGAATTTTGAGACGATCATACTTTCTTTTATTTAATCGAGTGAGTGAATGAATGAGTACATTCTAAAATAATGACTTGCCCTGAAAAAGCACGAATATTTTATTTATAAGTATAAGATAAGGCTAATGACCTCACCAATAAATATTCTACACAGTTTTTTATTATAGAATTTGAAACAACGAGGATCTTTATGGGTAAAATGCTACGTTCCAACAAAACATCGTCTATGAAACACATCACTTTTTTTGCTTTACTTTTAGTATGTATTTCTTGTTCCTCAAAAAAAGATGCTCATACTCAATCAAATATAGATGCAGTTATTTCAACCTTTCAACATGCTGCTTCAATATCAAATCCTGCAGATAAAGAAGCCAGAGTTGATGCAATTTGGGACTCACTCACGATCAATAACCTCATTCCTGTTACACAAGATAGCACAGTTCTTTTTCTATACCGTGGAAATGTCGAATCGGTAAGTTGGAATGGGGATTTCAATAGTTGGAGTGGGGATACCCGTTTTAGAAATAAGGGAAGTAATATTATTGGAACAAACATCTGGTTTTTAAGGCAAAGTTTTCCTTCAAATGCCCGATTAGATTATAAAATTACTATTAATGATGAAAACTGGATTATTGATCCTGCAAACCCATATCAACAATGGAGTGGATTTGGACCAAACTCCGAACTTAGAATGCCAGATTGGAAAGAAGAATCTTTAACAAAACCAATGGAAGAATCTCCCAAAGGAAGCTTGAGTGCACATAAGTTCTTAAATAGTAAAAGCTTAGGATATAAAATTCAATATCGGGTGTACACTCCAGCTGGATATGATAAATTTCAGAATTTACCAGTTTTATATACTACCGATGGGCAGGAATATTCAGATCAACAACTTGGTGCAGTTCCAACAGTGCTTGATAATCTTATTCATTTACAAAGAATTGAACCTGTACTTGTAGTTTTTGTAGAACCACTTAATCCAGATAATACGGATGAAAATCGGCGTATGGACGAAATGGGGATGAATGAAGATTTTCTTACTTTCTTTGCTGAAGAACTTATTCCAGATATTGAAAAAGGGTATAAAGTAAATCCTACCAAAGAAAATAGAGTAATACTCGGAACATCGCTTGGGGGACTTAATGCTGCATACTTCGCTTTTTCCCGACCCGATTTATTTGATGGAGCAGCCATTCAAGCTCCGGCATTTTGGTATCGTGAAGGAATTTATGACTTAGTTAAAGACGCAAAAGAATCCCCTTCTACCATTTACATGAGCGTTGGAACTTTTGGTGACAATACCGATGATGCACGGCTCATGAAGCGTCTTTTTAATCAAGAAGGAATTAAATTTAGCTACCTTGAAGTAAATGAAGGACATTCTTGGGGAGCATGGAGAGCTCAAATAGATGATATTCTAATCAACTTTTTTGGGAATCGAACAAATTGAAAGATTTGATCATCTGAAAATAAGCTTACAATCGAGTTGCTTAGCTTTCGCTTTTTAGAGCGTCATTCACTATTCTAGCGGTCAACTTTGAATCAAAGTAAGATCAATGCCACTTATAACAAATGACGCCGTAGTTTTTGGACTCTTAATGATTACTTTAGCCGTAATCTTTATCACTTCTCACAGTGATAAACCCGGCTGGCAAAAGTTCTACAAGTTCGTCCCTTCTCTACTACTTTGCTATTTTATTCCTTCATTATATAGCACTTTCGGTATTATCGATCCAGAGAAATCAAATTTGTACTACATGGCGTCCCGGTATTTACTACCAGCAAGTTTGGTGCTTTTAACACTAAGTATTGATCTTAAAGGAATAATGAGCTTAGGCTGGAAGGCTGTCGCTATGTTTTTAGCTGGTACCACTGGAATTATCATCGGCGGGCCAATTGCCATGCTACTGATTGGGGCTATTTATCCAGATATTTTAGGAGGTTCAGGAGCTGATGAAGTCTGGCGTGGACTTGCAACAGTTGCAGGTAGCTGGATTGGTGGCGGAGCGAATCAAACGGCAATGCTGGAAGTTTACCAACCAAGTTCTGAATTATTCAGCGCTATGGTTACCGTGGATATTATTGTAGCCAATATCTGGATGGGATTTATATTATACGGAGCGGGAATGAGCGAAAAAGTTGATAAGTGGTTTAAAGCCGATGCCTCTGCTATCACAACGGTGCGTAAAAATATAGAAGAATATCAGGCGAGTATAGCTAAAATTCCCACATTGGTTGATTTGACCAAAATAGCAGCTATCGGATTTGGAATTACCGCTCTTGGCCATTTAGTTGGAGGTTTTGTGGGGCCTTGGATTGATGAAAATGCGCCAAAGCTTGCCGAATTTAGTCTGAATTCATCGTTCTTTTGGATTGTTGTGGTTGCAACTACGGGTGGACTTATCGCTTCTTTTACAAACGTTAGATATTTAGAAGGCGCTGGAGCTTCTAAAATTGGTAGTTTATTTCTTTATGTATTAGTAATGACCATTGGTATGCAAATGGATTTAGGTGCTTTTGTTGATGTACCAGGTTATTTCGCAATTGGTTTTGTGTGGATTATCATTCATGTAATCATTCTACTTGGTGTTGGAAAACTCATTAAAGCTCCGTTTTTCTTTGTCGCTGTAGGAAGTCAGGCGAATGTAGGTGGTGCTGCATCAGCTCCAATTGTAGCATCTGCTTTTCATCCTTCCTTAGCTCCAGTGGGTGTACTTCTTGCGGTACTTGGATATGCTCTCGGAACTTACGGAGCGTACTTCTGTGCTGAAATTATGCGGATGTTGTATTGAAGTTGATTTCTATGTAGATCAACGCTTACAACCTCACAGATGCTGAAATAAATTCAACATGACAACAAAGTGTTTAAATCGAAGCTGTGAGTTTATATAAAGTCGTTTTCCTTGTAGATGTCAGGTAATGTGCTGACCGTTCTCATAATCAAAAAGTATCTACCATTTCCACATGGTCACCCTGAGCTGAAACAGTGGCTAGTTGCTAAGAAAATCCTGTTTCTCGTAGTAAAAAAGAGCGTTATCTTTACACAATGCAAACCAAACTTCTTCTAGTTACTCCGCCTTTTACACAGCTTAATACCGCTTATCCGGCGACATCCTATCTCAAAGGATTTTTGGAAGAACATGAGGTATCCGTTTCGCACTGTGATTTAAGTATTGAACTTTTCACCTCCATTTTTACCAGTGAATTTCTGAGATCCATATTCCAGGAGGCGGAAGACTTAAAGAATGAGCATTATCCTCAGCTTACAGAAATGAAAGAGGTCTATATCTCAAGAGTAGATGTGGTTATTGGATTTCTTCAAAAACAGGATATAGAAACCGCACATCACATTCTAGAAGCCGATTTTTTGCCCTTAGGTCATAGACTGATAAACGTGAATACGGAAATCAATTGGGAAGAAGGAGATATCGGAATTATTGATAAAGCAAAGCATTTCTCAACGCTTTTCATCGAAGAAATAGGAGATTTCATTCAAGCGAATGTGGATGAATTTTTTGCTTTTACAAAGTACGCCGAACAAATTGGGACCTCTGCAAGTAGTTTTGATCGAATAGACGAATTCCTGAATTATCAGCCTACCTTAATCGAAGATGAGATGTTGAATATTCTGGAAGATCAGATTAAAATGTACGCTCCTGATTTAATCGGATTTACGATCCCATTTCCCGGGAATTTGTTTGCAGCGCTACGCTGTTCCCAATTTATAAAACAGTTTTATCCAGACATAAAAGTAGCTTTTGGAGGAGGATATTGTAACACCGAACTCCGCAGACTTGAAGATCCAAGAATCTTTGAAATCGTTGACTTTATTTCCTTAGACGATGGGGAAGGACCTCTGCTCAAAATGATTAATTATCTGGAAGGCAATGTGGATATCGAGGAGTTGGAAAGAACATTCGTTCTGGAGAACGATCAAGTGGTATATAAGAATAAAATTCCAAATACCATTTATCACCATGAAAGTCTACCGGCGCCAAACTACTTGGGACTACCCTACAATAAATATGTGTCTTTTTTAGATGTGGTAAATCCAATGCATCGTATGTGGACCGATAAACGATGGAATAAATTGACGATCTCGCATGGCTGCTATTGGCGACAATGTTCGTTTTGTGATGTGAGCCTCGATTATATTGGCAATTACCAAAATACCACTGTTGATAAGTTGGTAGATAAAATTGAGAAGATTATTAGCGATACGGGAATCACCGGTTTTCATTTCGTGGATGAAGCCGCTCCGCCTAAAATGTTAAAGGCGTTATCTAAGACGTTAATAGAACGAGAGCTATCCATTACCTGGTGGACCAACATTCGATTCGAAAAAACCTTTACTTTTGAATTGTGTGAACTAATGGCAAAATCGGGGTGTATTGCAGTAACTGGAGGTTTGGAAGTCGCCTCAGACCGTTTGCTGGCTAAAATGAAAAAAGGTGTTGATATTGCACAAGTAAGCAGAGTGACCCATAATTTTTCTCAGCATGGGATTTTAGTTCATGCTTATCTCATGTACGGGTTTCCCACTCAAACGCAGCAAGAAACCATAGACTCATTAGAAGTGGTAAGACAGTTATTTGAAAAAAACTGCATTCAATCCGCGTTTTGGCATCAATTCACAACGACGGTTCATAGTCCCGTGGGTAAAAATCCGGATGAATTTGGAATAAAAATAACGGGACCTGTTTTTCAGGGTTTTGCCCAGAATGATTTATGGCACGAAGACCCTGAAGGAACCGATCATCCAAAATACGCCAAAGGCTTAAACCGCGCTTTGCATTCCTATTTGAATAATGATGGTTTTAACCAGGAACTGGATCATTGGTTTGATTTCCCCATCATTCCAACGAGTCACCCAAAAGATTTGATAGAAGGGTTTTTAGGGTAGGGTTGAACATTGGAATATCCTGAACACTGTTCATTATATCCCAGTTATATCTTTAAATGTAATTCATCATATTCGCATAGTTAGGGATTAAAAATACTTTGTATTCGGTTGGTTCTAACTTGATTAAGTGACTAAATATTGAATTTTACGGATTCAGCCACATTACTTATGTACATTATTGTAAGCTGAACTTTCTTTTTTTACTTAATGGTTTCGTGTTCTGGGCAGTCCACACGAATCTCAGATTCAGCAAGTTTCGTTTTCAATAAATTACAATAATGAATTTCGTTTTCGACTTTGTAATAAGAGCAAGTATAGCACATTCGCTGAATGGTAATGATTCCTGACTTATTTAAGTCATGTATCAATTTTAATAATCCACTAAGCATGACTGTTTTTTGATTTTGTGACAGTTTATCAATTGGCTGTTCAATTGATGACGCAAAGAAGGATGCTTTTTCAGCAATTTTTTTCCCTTCATCAGTTAATGAAAGCGTATAACTTCTTGAGTCGATAGGGTCAGTTTCTTTAAAAACTAATTCTTTGGAAAGTAAAACTCTGACACTATCGCTTATTGTGGCTTTGGACATATTGAATTCGTTTGCCAAATACCCAACTTTACATTTTTCTACAGAATGAAAATGAATAAATATTAGGATCTGAATTTGAATAGGACTCAATGAGTTCTCTTTACTTTCATTCCACAACAATACTCTGAATGCTTCCGAAATTCGTTCCAAAGCAACGACAATTCGACTTTCAATATTTTTGTTTTGTTCGGTTAAGTGAAATAAAGACTTACTCATACCGATTGAATTTTATGCAACATTAATCTTGCGATGTTTGCTGCCCTTAATTTTGCTTCATTTGCTTTTTCTCCAAAAAAAAGTTCATCAACAGTTTGATTAAACAGTTGTAACCATTCAGAAAACTCTTTGTCTGTCATTTCTGTTAATTTACTTAAAGCAATATGTTTTTTCATAGGATTGCCCGAAAAACTATGTTCACCTAATAGTATACTTGCCCAAAATGAATACATTCTTGGAAGATGGGCTTCCCAATCTATTTTTGCTACATCTTCAAAAATATGTCTTAATAAAAGATTACTTCTTACTCTATTGTAGAAAGTATTTACCAAAAGTTCTATATCGTTTCGGTTGGTGATGTCCGATTTCATGTACAATTCTCCATTTCAAGTATCGAATACCCTTTGAGTTTGATTTCAACTTCTAATTGAGCATTCACTGTTTCAATGTGGCAAAACTTGCATTCTTTTGATGTTAATGGTTGTTTCTCTTGCCCTTTGGTTTTTAAATATTCTCTACCATAACCATAGATGATGGCAGTATCTTTTAAATCTTCGGGTACAATAATGTCAAAATGCATTACGCTACCATTTTTCTTAGTTACATAGGTGTCCCAAACTGCTACGTTCATTTGAATAATATATTAATGAATTAAGCCCCACAAAAGATAGGATTCCTAACTTTGTGGGGCAAATTTTAACCTTTTACATCCGCCATTGATGCACCAAAATTGATGTGTAATACATTTCCAGTTGGTGTTAGTAAGGCAGGAACTGATTTTACACCTGCATTTTCTGCTTCTTTAATTCGGTTTCGATCGTCACCTATGTGAACAAGTTCCACATTGTCTGCGCCAATTAAGTTAACGATGTCTTGTTCCGCACTCGTGCACACCGGACATCCTGCGTGATAGAATATTGATTTTCCCATTAGAATATTATTTAAATGTTGATTGACAATATTGTCGGGACAAATATAGTAAGGAATCCTAACTAAACAAATAATCTTAAGTTTTATTTCTCGATACTTAGATTTTCATTGTTAATAAGCCAAATCAAAATTTGGTGGACAAGGCAAACAGACATATAACATTCGGTAAGCCAAGAATAGTTAAGTTTTGGATACTTTTTGCCAGCACTTATTCAAATCATAATTTATCTACAAAATGAAAACTTCGTCGGATTCTTCTTTTAACGGTGTTTCATTCGGTTCGTGTAGTCACCAAGATGTTTTAAGTCTGGGATTTAAAAACTAGTAGAACAGCAAATCGGTGACTTGCATTATGGACGATATTGTTTACAATGGCAAGAACAACCATATCGCAATAAAATAGCAGCTAATGGAAGTCAGGAGACTTCCTAAACTAGTACTTCCAAGTCACAGACTTGAAAGATTTAGGATGATACTCCAGCTTCATATTTAATTTCATTCATGCTATTCCTCCAAATTTCGGGAATACCACTAATAAACATGATTAATTAGTAATTAACAAACATCATCTTAGGCTTAAGAAAGGGTGGGCAATCTAATCAGATTTTAAAGAAAAGCGATTTGTGAAGTACTTATTAGTTATTTAGCACTGCTAAAATTTGCAAAGAAAACTCCTTGATGATTCATAAACGTATTATCTCTTCTGTTTAAGTCTAATGCTTCTCCATTAAAATTAGTGGCTGGTAAGCCCAATTCCTGGAACATGCACGCCGTTGCAGCAAAGTCCCAGATGCTTCCGCCACCTTCTTCTTTTTTTGGAAATTTAATCATGCATGCCGGACCATTTTCGAGTACTCTAATGGCATTCATTACCGAAGCGCCACCAGACATTTCTTTGAATTCGTTCAAACTAAATTCATCCACATAGGATTGAAGGAGCGTCTTCATTTCTGGTAAACGTGGGGTGTCTTTAAGCTTTTTATCCGTTACATAAGTTAAATGGTCATGTACATGCTGAATTACCCAAGGTTCCCTATTTTTAAAGACTCCATTTCCTTTTATAGAATGGTATAAGGTGTCGGTAGTCGGATCGTATACCACACCAATGAAAGGTGTTCCATCTTTGGCAATTAATGCAATGGAAACGGAGAATCCAGGTTTGTTATGTATAAAATTCAGGGTTCCGTCTATAGGATCAATGCACCAGAAAAAATCTTTTTCGAATCTGCTCTGATCATCTTCCGTTTCTTCAGTTAATAATGCCAGATTAAAATCTTTGCAGGAGGGAAGTAGATGGGATAGAATGACCTCTTCACATTCCCGGTCAACTGCAGTGACCACTTGAGAAGCGTAGTTTGACCCACCATCTTTTTTATTTTCAACTTCAATATCATCATTCCTATAGGTTTGAATGATTTTTCCAGCTGCAAGAGCTGCTTTGATCGCTATTTCAGAAAGGTGTACAAAATCCATTTCTACAGATAATTAATTACTTCGTTAGTTATTCGTTCACTGTAACTGTTAATTTTCCAATGCCCGGGACTCCATCCTTTAAGAAAGCGGTGGAAATCAGCCCATGCTACTCTATATAATGAACGCCATTCCGTTTCCAGCGCTTCATTCCTTTCCTGGAGTTCATTCTGAAGACATTCGAAATAAGTATCTAAGATTTGTGCTTCTAAACGTTCACACTCGCTTTCGTTCAGGCAACTTCCTATAAAATAAGCCACATCCTTCATTCCGCATCCTCCACCTACATATTGAAAATCGACTCCAGCAACCTTCCCATTTTTTGCAAAACAAAAATTTGCAAGCTTTGCATCTCCATGAATAAAAGTTTTATACGTGCATGAATTCAGTGTTGAATCAATGATTGGAGCTGCTTCTTTTAGTTTTTGATCTTTCAATTCATCTAATTCATGAGGTCGGGTTTTCAAATGCCAATAGGTTCCTGCTTCCCAAAGGTTATCAGGAATTTTTCCTAGAAAACTTGCATGAAATTTTGCCAACCATGTTAAACACTCAACTATTTCTTCCCAACTAACAGCGTTTTTTCTTAATGGAAAACCTGCTTCATCTAAATCCTCTAGTACAATCAGAACCTCATCATCCCATTTCTCGATAGCTAAACATTCGGGTAACCGTGCACTACTTTGTTTGCTGTAATCAGAATACCAAGTCGTTTCTACCTGATATGATTTTAGCTTTCTTTGGTGACCGATATCAGTATTCCATCCTCTTGGATGAGTTTTATTTTCTGATAATTGAATATGCTTTACAACAACGCTTTGGATAGGAGAATTTTCCAATCTTACACGGATGATTTTTCCATATCCGCTCCACAGTTCTTGGATAATTTCTTGTTCAATAAGGGAAGAAGCTCCCGTACTTTTCAGAATAACTGACTTAAGATGTTCATTCATAAGCCAGAAGATAATAAAGTATTAAAAGGATATTAAACCCATAAATAGAGTAATCATGAGTCTTTAAATTCAGCAATAGATTTCTCCAAAACCTGAGTAAATACTTCCGGAGGCTGAGCTCCTGAAACAGCATATTTCCGATCGAACACAAAGAAGGGAACTCCTGTAACTCCAATCTGTCGGGATTCCTGGATATCATCCTTAACTAACTCAGCATAAGTTTGATTAGTAAGTGCTTCGTTTACCTCAGCTTCTGAAAGTCCAATTTCTTTACCCAATTCAATCAGAACGGAATCAGAACTAGTGTCTTTTCCCTCTGTAAAATAGGCGGAGAAAAGACGTTCTTCTAATGCATCTCCTAATCCTTTGGTTTTAGCTATTTGTAACAATCGATGCGATTTAAAGGAATTGGCGACCACCGCTTTATCAAAATTATAATTGAGTCCGGCATTCCTAGCCATTTCTACTACATTCTGATGCATTTGAACCGATTGCTCGTAGCTCATTCCTTTCGCTTCAGCTAAATGTTGATATACAGTTTTCTCAGGATCGGCTTGTTCGGGT
Source organism: Balneolaceae bacterium (assembly GCA_040222455.1). Lineage (GTDB taxonomy): Bacteria > Bacteroidota > Rhodothermia > Balneolales > Balneolaceae > RHLJ01. The sequence continues at coordinate 91,477 of JAVKDD010000027.1, forward strand.
AGGTCAGGATTTAGCTGAAAACTTTTCCAGGCAATTTCGATCTGGTCTATTTCTTCAAATTCTTTAAGCGCTTTTTCTAAATGCCTTTTGCCGATATAGCAAAAAGGGCACATTACATCACTCCAGATTTCAATCTTCATTTTCTCTTTCATATTCAATTAATCTGTTTCATGAATTTCGTTACAACAATGCTAACAAATGCTTTTCTAAAAGAGTTTGGACAATACTATTTATCGATTGGAGTAAATGTTACTTTTTAAATAAACAGTAAAGTCAAAGCTATTCCTGCGCCAGTAAAATACAAGCTTTTTAAAAATATCTTGGAAGATGGTAAAATATCCAGAAAGAAGAGAGAACAAAGAATAACAGAGCAAATCCAAAAATGATATTTAAGTAATATAATGGCTGACCAGTTTTTGCTTTATGTAATTTGGTCATTTTATCTAATACATAAGGCAGTTTTCGTACTGTAAAGCTCGCTTCTCCAGTTTTTTACTATTATAGTATCCATTTTGAAAGGTATAGATATTATTTTCTATAGAGCTTATTTCATGTGATCTAAGATCGATAGCTTCACTAATTTCTTATGTAGATGGACTCTAAATATAATTAGAAAATGATTTCTTAGAAGTCAGGAGTCCAGAGTTATTCATGATCCTGCGAACATTCGCAGATGTGAGTTCTTTTTACCGTAGCCCGAGCTGATGAAGATCAGTATAGGTACAAAAGTAAGTAGATGCTTTTAAGCCAATGTTCTTTTGGCTTGATCCAAAAGAACGAAAAGATCAAGACGCTGAAATCCTGACGCGTTCCCCTTGCATTCGCTAAATAATTCCAAAGGTCTATTATCATTCTGTAGAATATTGAAAGCTCCAGCCGGAGTGGAATTATTTGTCCTGCGGACACGCTCCTTTAAGGCTCACTTATTTCGCCAGTATTTCAGAGGTCATTTTTTAATCATTTTATTTTCTATCGAATTATTTGACTTATATAGGATAGACTTTAAAATTATTCTATTTCTTCCCACCAGCTGGAAAATACTTCGGCAGAGTCGCTTAGAGTTACTTTTGTTCCAATAATAGGAGTAAAAAGAGAAATAGGATTTGAACTCGCTTTATTTAATTGCTTTACCCTGTTTAGGGGTTCATCCCAGGGATGCATAGCCAGTACATATTTAGAAGAGTGAACAGGGAAAAGGCGTTTTGCTTTCAAATCATGTGCGGCTTGAAGTACCTGATCGGGATGCATGTGTATTTCTTTCCAGGCATCGTTGTATTGACCGTTATCTAAAATCACCAAATCAATAGAACCGAATCGCTCACCTATTTCTGAGAAAAAAGTATCGTACCCACTATCACCACCAACATAAATTTTCATCGATGGAGATTCAATTAAATACGAAGCCCATAGTGTGTTTTTTCTGGTAAAGCCACGTCCCGAAAAATGTCGAGCAGGTAAGGTGTGAATCGCGAAACCGGAATCAACCTCAAACGTCTGATTCCAATCTTGTTCTTTAATTGTATCTGGCGAATATCCCCAACTTTCGAAGTGAGAACCAACTCCAAGTCCGCAAACAACGGTTTTCACTTTTGCTTCAAGCTCTTTAATAGTTTTGTAATCCAAATGATCGTAGTGATCGTGGCTAATGATTAAGTAGTCGACTTCCGGGATGTCTTCAACGGTATATCGATCGGTTCCTTTAAAAGCTTTCACTGTCCCAGGAATAGGAGAAGCATTTCCGCTGAATACCGGATCGACCAATATTTTAATTCCATCCAATTGAATGAAGTAAGAAGAATGGCCAAACCAAACGAGTACATTTTCACTTTCATCTAATTCAAACAAGTTGGTTTTTTGGGATGGAATAGAATCTTTGGGAGCTGTTCTGGGATGTTTAGTAAAAAACTGATCTTTGATAATACTCAAATAGGAATGACCTTCGCTTAGGTCGGGCGTTATGGAAAGGTTTTTAAACATTCCATTATCATAATTTATAGAAGTAGAAATAGTTTCGAGATGTTCCCCTGATGGAGATTTCCCGAACTTGGCTAGTTTCATATAGAAAAAAGTAGCGATTGTAAGCAACACTAAAATGCTTATAAAAATGGACATAGTAATTTTTAAAAATTTTAGAAGCCTTTTCATAGTTTAGAGTTATTTACTGGACAGCCTCATTAGAAATTTCGTATTGTATTGGAACTTGAAAAAGAAGTTCGAATGATAAGTATCTTTTTTAGTTTAAGAAATTAATCAGGTAAGTAATCCTCTAAAATTCTATGTATAAAATACTTTCTTTATTTTTAATTGCCTTTCTGATAACGAATTGTGCAGAACAAAAAAAACCTACAGAAAAAGAATTCTCTCCAAGACAAATTATAGTAGATGGCTCACCTTATATCATTAAAGGAATTTGTTATCACCCTGTGCCTAAAGGGAGTGATAATAAAAGAGATTTTAGTTCTCTTACCGAAGATTTGGCGCTAATGAAAGAAGCGGGAATCAATACCGTTAGAGTATATGAACCAATAGCTGAGGAATGGGTTTTGGATGAATTAGACGCTTCAGGAATCAAAGTGATTATTGGATTCGGATATAATCAGGGTGGAGTTTATGATATTCTTTCGGGCACATTTCTGGATTATGTGAATGAGTTTAAGGATCACGATTCCATTTTAATGTGGGAACTTGGGAATGAATACAATTATCATCCCGAATGGTTTGACGGTGATTTAAAGAACTGGTACAAAGCTATGAATGATGCAGCTGGTTTAATCCATAAAAATGATACTCGTCCCGTTACCACTGCCCATGGTGATTTACCGGATTCTTTGGCGCTGGCAATGTCACCCAATATTGATGTATGGGGGATGAATGTGTATCGCTGGGACGATCCGGAAACTATTTACGAAGAATGGGCTGCTGTTAGTACTAAACCAATGTATTTAGCTGAAACTGGTGGTGATAGTTATATGACCATAACTAAAGATGGATATGAAGAGGGTGTAAATGAAAAAGCTCAGGCAGATGCTAATAAGAATATCCTGGACGATGTATTCAATAATCTGGAAATAGGTTCCGGCGTGACTTTATTCCAATTCACTGATGGTTGGTGGAAAGCGGGAAATCCAGATTCTCAAGACAAGGGAGGTTGGGCTCCAAATAGTAGCGGAGTTCCTTATGATGGAACTCCAAATGAGGAATATTGGGGAATCGTTGATATTGATCGAAATAAGAAAGCGACTTTTGAAGTAGTGAAAGAGAAGTATAATTCGATTAACTAAGTAATTAACGTATCTGAATGAGATAGCAGAAGGTTGGTATTCGTAGTCAAACGATGAGGTCATACAACATTTGATAACCTTCGCGACCAGACTCAACCTTCACACAAAAAAATGAAGCGCTCAGGGTGACAGTGTAGAAATGGTAGATACTTTCCCTCGCTCCAATGCTTTGCATTGGAGCGCAACCATATGAACGTTCCGACGCAGAGCGCACGTTAAGAGGAGGAAAGTAGTTATTCCGCTGCGAAAGCCCGGAATCTAGAGTTTATACCAATCTGTGAGTTTTAATCAAATCAAGATTCCTGTTTTCGCAGGAATGACTTAATGGACTTATTGAGTTAAATAGTTAATTAAATTCACCAATCAGCTATTAAATAGCTAATATGTAAACTTCAATTTTTTCTATTTCACCCGTGCGGTTCATAATTTGAGCGCTTAATTTTGTTGAAAGAGTTAACTCGTCCAAATCAACTATGTTTCCGTTACTAAGAGTAACCGTAATCGACTTTTTCTCTGATAAATGATACACAATGGGCACCTGACAATAAGTAAATCCAAGAGAGCCTTTAGTTAAAGTGTAACTTTTCTGTTCACCCTCTAAAGCGATAAAAGAGAACGTATCATTCGTAGTTAAGAAATCCGATTTTTTAAGCATTCCCGGCTTGAAATGAATCTTACCTGCTTCTACAAAAACGCCAAGTTCACCGAATCTGGATAGTATATCTTCCTTTACTTGTCCAGTCATGCCAGGCTGTTTAGCGCCACCATTACCAGGCGTATGAGAGTAAGGATCGGAAGGGAAAGCTCCATAATTTTCTGGAGTTTTATGAGTTCCAAGTCCGGCTCTCAGATCATAGTAATAATCAACCAGTTGTTGTACTTGATTCGATTCGGCTTCGCCATTTATTGCATCCCAACAGTTTTCTTCAACTGCTAGTATTAATTTTGAAACCATGTGCCAGTAAATGGAACCTAGTCCTTCATAACCAAAAAATGTTCCGGAACGGCCTGTAAAAGATTGATGGTCAAAAACAGCTTCAAAAGTTTGTACGATATGTTCTGTTTCTTTGGAAGCAAGTTCAGCATATTTAGAATCTTTTAAAGAATCCAACACGTCAATCACATCACTCACATTATTGAAATTTCCATTGAAGTGATAAGCTCCTAAACTATCTTTCTCGATTAATCTGTTATCTCCTTTTTCAACCATCAGAGATAATAGTTTTGAATTGTCTATAGCGCTTTTCGAAATAGTGTTTTTGTTAAAAAATCTTGGTAGCTGACGATCTGGATAGAGAATATAACTATGCTGATCATCTCGATATAAATCAGAAGATCGTAAGCCTTTAAGTAGTTCAATAGATTCATCAGCTTCTAGTTTTCCTGAGCTTAAAACCCCAACTTGTCCTTCCAACATTTCATATAAATATCTGATTCCAACTCCACCGTCAGATTTTAAATTCATCAAGTTGTATGAGTGGTACAGGTTATCGGAGCGTTTATTCGAGTCAATGGTATGATCAGTATGTCTCAAAACGGTATCAAAGAAAGTGCTTAACTCATCAACCGTTATAGATTGCTCGCTTCCAGAAAACCCATTATAAATTTGACTTCTATAATGTTCTCCAGCTTTTCCAAGTTGGTCCATTATTCGTCGACGAGTTTCATCAGAAATTGAACCTGAGAGCTCAGATTCATTTTTTTTGAAAGTCTCTTTGATCTCCTTAAACAACTCATGAACTTCACTTGAAATAGAGATGTCAGAAGTGTCTAGGTTAGCGAATAATTGTTGACAAAAAGTAATATAGCGTCTGATATAGTATAACGTAACCATAGAAACACCGTTACCCACCAAAGCGTTATTCGCATCATTCCATTCAGGTCTTTGAGTATTTAACCATATACCACCTTCTGGGATGAAATTTGACAGTTTAGCCAGTAATGTTACCAATAATTTCTCGGTAAGATTTACTAGATAAACTTCATTCTTCTTATCCCAAATAAGCTTTCCATCAGAGCCTATTTCATCAACTCTATTTTCGGTTAATTTTTCAATCTCATCATCAAAATCGACTGTGTCTTTTGGGTTCTTCAACAAATCAGAATATTCTTTTATTCTGTATGGTACATTGGCATAAGCAAAACTTCGTTGCGTAAGCATACCATATAGCGTTTCAGGATGATGCGCTTGAGAAAGTTCGAGAAGTTTCAGTAAATATATGATCTGGTGATCTCCCCAATATCCAATGTACGACCAGGGATCATCTTCTTCGATCACTTCCCAGTCAATTCCATCACGAGTTATACGATATGGATTATAACCGTCGGCAGTTGAAGCATTAACAAATTTACTGATTATGCCTTCAAGAAAGTTAGGATAGGAGAGAGCGAGTGCTTCCCAATTTTGGAATATATCTCTCCAATTACCTGCGTAATAGAGTTTTTTATCACCATTATCTTCTTCAAGTTCAATCGAAAACTGATTCCATGGTCGACTTGGGTCACCATGTCTACGGCTGAAAGTGAGTGGAAGGTATTCTAAAATTAAGCGTTGTAATTGAGGATCATCTTCTTTTTTAATGATACCTAATAATTCTGAATAGCTAATTTCTCCGGATAAAGTGGCAAATAATCCATCATATTTTTCTGCAATTTTTTTGTTGAATCCTTTGATGAAGGCTTTAAGATCAATTATCTGAACTTGATAATTATTATCAAAAATACCGCCTCGCATAACATTAAACATAACATTTGCAAAATGCCGGGTATCCATCATTTTGTCGCCAGTTTTTTGAATTCCATCAGCGTTTGCAACGATTCTGGTTAATTTATCGGTACCAGTTTTTATATCCGCTTCAAGTTTAACTGCTTTATCTGTTTCTTTTTTAAGCCATTCGTCCAATGCAACGACATCACTTGGGCCTTGCTTTAGTTCAGCAACAAAGTACCATTCTTCATTTTGCTTTGCGGCAAGCGATAATTCACTTTCAATAAAATAGGCACCTCGTCGAGCTCTGATATCAATTTCTTGTGAAAGTGGATTTCCTTTTCTGAAATGCGATATTTGATCGGAAGAGAGGAGGTAGTTTTTTACATCAATTCCTGTAGACCAAACTGTTGTTGCCTTTAGAGATTCACTGGGTTCTGCTTTATCAACAGGAATTGCACTTAGTAAATATAATCCTAGACCCGAGTCAGCCTGCAGTTCATTTTTCTTATAGGCATCAAGTAATGTGCTGTATTCATTCTGCATTCTACGGTCAATTCCGTAAGGCAATATGTTTTGCAATCCATCTAACAATCGTACATCTACGTCAACATCATTTAAGTTATTAAGCGTAGATTTTTTTACGAACCCATATTTTTGGCTGCTATTCCAGCTATAAGAAAATGATAAGCCAAGATCATGGTTTACTTCCTCAAAGATGAGTTGATTTCCCGGGATACTTTTATAAATATTTCTTTCAATATCATAAATACCTTCAAAGCGTTCTGAAAACGGTTCCCAAAGAAAAGTTTTGTCATTTTTGGAAATAAAAAGCATTGTTTTACTTCCTGTAAGTTCTCCACTATCATGAATTTTATCATCGGTATAGTATGGAAAAAGTGAGTTTTCAGGATTTTTTCTTCCCGCCGATAATCCTCCTTTAGTAGAAATATACAACCAGTGATCTGAATCACTTACCACACTTATGAAGAATGGATCCATCTGATTATAATTGCTGATTTTGTAGTACTCAACTCCGTCTAAAGTGATAAAAGAACCAGAAACTTTATTTTCGGAAGATTGAAAAGGAGCAGACCCCAGATTAAAACTGTTGTTGGTCATTTGAAAAAGTGTACGTTAGAATTAAATAAGTAGAATGATTTAGGTACTCAATCGTTTTTTGAAGAGGGTGGAAGTACTGTTTTTAATACTTCTTCTTCATTACCATTGTAAGTCTTTGTAATAGTTTTCCCGTTTCGGGTAAGTCCATCAAAAATGCCTTCATCAACCATATTCCATAGTGCGTATTTAGCTTCGCCTTTCAGATTAATTAGACCGAAATGATTTTCGGAGCCTAATGGATTAAGTTGATCTTTCCATTGCTCATCAAAAGCTTCAAAATAGAAACAAGAAATTCCTTCTGAATTCGTCCATTCTCGCATGTGATCGTAGAATAACTTTTGCTTGTATTCATCGGCAGCTTTAGAACCCTCTTGTCCGTACATCGAATTTGTCATTGAAGCCCAACCCGTTTCACCTATATGTACGGGTTTATTAATCCCAAGTGATTGCATATAATCAACCACAGCTTGATACTGATTCATAGCATATTCTTTTGCGCGAATCATAGCACGATCAACTTGTTCCATTTCAGGTAGATTTTGTTCTTCTGCTGGAACCAACCAGAATTCTGGATTATAGTAGCTATCATGAAATGGATAGGTATGAACGGAAACGTAATCAACCGCTTCAAAAAGTGCAGTTAAATCGTCGGTGTGATAACTTGAATCTCCACCGCCCCAAGAGGCAAAATTATCAGAACTAGTGATCCAAACATCAGTATTTAAAGATCCATCTTGCTTTAATTCCTGAAGATAATTCACCCATTTTAAAATGATGTCTGGTGTAACAAAATAAGAAGTAGCCCAATTAACCATGGCTTCATTTCCAACGGCAATAATTTTAACAATATCGGGGTACTCGTTGGCAAGTCTAACTGCAGCATTGATTTCAGCAGTATTATTCTCTAAGCTTTCAACATTATGAAGTACGGGTTCATCGGTCCAGGCATTTTTGGCGTCTATCCATGCACCAACCATTACATACATTTCAAAAGTTGAATCCTCTTGCTTTAGGGAATGGATGGCTTTGATAAGATTCTCTGCATGTGGAAATTGTTGACTATTATAAGTTCTTAGAACTTTAACATTCATCGCCTCAAGTATTCTAAGGTCTTCTTTTAAATCATTTACAGACGGAACGCTATCACGAGTAGCTTCTCTGAACCCTCCAAAAGAAATAGCCTGATATTCTGGATTGCCTAAGATTTCGGCTGCGGTCAAATCTTTCTTTTTTTCTTTTTTTGTAGAACTCTCACAAGATATTAATGCAATAGTAGTGAGTGTTATCAGTATTAAAATAAGTCTTTTCATAATTTTTAAGATAATTATAGTTATTCAATTATTGAAAGAATGAGAATTCTTATCACAACAAATTCTGTAATCGTAAAAGAATTTCATGTATTTTGAGCGAAATTTTGAAACGAATATCTAATTGAGATTTCTCTGATGTCATATAAAGCAGAAAAAGTACATTCCTTATTGGGACAGGATTTTAAAAGTAAATCCAAAGATGAACTTCATAATATATTCAAAGAAGTTCTTGAGAATGGAATGCATGGTATTGGATTTAGTCCATATGAAGAAGGTCAGGAACCAGGTGATCAGATTTCTGAAGCTCAGATTAGACGGAGAATGGAAATTATTAAGCCCTATACAAAATGGGTTCGTTCTTTTTCTTGTACTGATGGGAATGAGCTAATTCCAAAGATTGCTCACGAATACGGCATTAAAACATTAGTGGGTGCGTGGCTCGGTACTGATGAGGAAAAAAATGAAATTGAGATTAAAGCCCTGATTAAACTTGCCAAAGAAGGTTTTGTTGATATTGCCGCTGTAGGAAATGAGGTTATGTATCGCGAAGATTTATCGGAAGAAGAATTAATTGGTTTTATTGAACGAGTTAAGGCTGAAATTCCTGATGTGCCTGTTGGTTATGTAGATGCTTATTATGAGTTCGAAAATCGACCTTTAATTGTTGATGCGTGTGATGTGATACTTACCAATTGCTATCCTTATTGGGAAGGTTGTCATATTGATTATTCTTTTGTGTACATGAAAGACATGTTTCACAGAGCGGTACGAGCAGGGAAAGGAAAACGCGTAATTATTTCAGAAGCAGGCTGGCCGAATAAAGGTGAAACTTTCCATGGTGCAGAGCCAAGTATAGAAAATGCAATGAAGTATTTTATAAATGCTCAGCTTTGGTCGGATAATGAAGATATTGAAATGTTTTACTTTTCGTCATTTGATGAATCCTGGAAAACAGGAGCCGAAGGTGATGTTGGAGCATATTGGGGAATTTGGGATAAGGACGAAAATCTCAAGTACTAATTAAGACTTAAGATGAAGATGGGTTTTAAATAAAGAATTTATATATGAGTAAAAAATTGATAGAGTTAAAACCTGGTAGAGCTATTTGCTATTCCGGCTTTCGCGAAGGTCAAAGCCCTGATACTGGCGTGTTTCCAAGTTATGAAGAGATACATGAAGATTTAATGCTTTTGCACGGACATTGGGAGTATTTAAGATTATACGATTGTGATAAACATTCTGAGTTTGTACTCGATATTATTCGAAAAGAACAACTCAATTTTAAAGTGATGATGGGGGCATATATTGGAGCTGAAGTAAGTAACCCCGATTGTCCTTGGGGCGGTGAATATTCGTCAGAAGAATTAGCCAGAAATAAAAAAGCTAATTTAAAGAGAATTGAAAAACTCATTCGCTTAGCTAATGAATATCCAGATGAGATTTTTTCACTTTCGGTAGGCAATGAAGCAACCGTTGATTGGACGGATCATCTGGTTCCTGTAGAAAGTGTTATTAACTACGCGAAATTAGTGCAAAAAAACTGTGAACAACCTGTTACCTTTTGCGAAAACTATCTTCCATGGCTTGATAAATTAGAAGCATTGGTGGAAGTAGTCGATTTCATTTCGATTCACACTTATCCGGTTTGGGAGTATAAGTCTATTCATGAGGCAATGATTTATACTAAGCAGAATTATCAAGTAGTAGCAGATAAATATCCTCATAAAACAGTAGTAATTACAGAAGCTGGCTGGGCTACCAATTCAAATGGTAGAGGAATTGATCCTGGTAATGTGAATGAGAAATTTCAGAAAAAGTACTATAACGATTTAGTTAGATGGAGTGATAAAGAAGGGATTATCACCTTTGTTTTTGAAGCTTTTGATGAACCATGGAAAGGATCACCAGAGCCTCTTGAACCAGAAAAACACTGGGGTTTGTTTAAAGTTGACCGGAAACCAAAATTGGTTCTACAAGAAGTTTTCTCTTAAATAAAACAGCTTCTACTCAATAATAGAAGCTGTTTTTATTTAAAGTACTGAATTACGTTAAATTGGCAGCTGCTTTTCTAGCTTCAAGTTCACTACTTACTTCATTCGCTTTTTCCTCGGTTAAATCATAACCATTCATAATCAGCATCGCTAGAATGGTACCAAAAATTGGAAGTCCAGAGAAGAAAAGTCTGAGTCCGGTCATTGGAGCACCGAATGTAGCACCAGATTCTACATCAAAGCCAACTAAAGTCATGATTGCACCGGTTAATAATCCCGCTATTCCAAAACCAAATTTAACCATCCACCAGTAAATAGCTCCGAAAATTCCTTCTCTTCGTTTACCAGTATTTAATTCATCAAGATCACAGACATCGGCAGTCATTGACATCATAATGGTAAACAGACTTCCAATACCGAATGAAAAGAAAGGCAGAGCAAATAAAAACATATAAGGCTTACCTGGAATAAAGAAGAACCAAAGTAGAATATAACCGATCAAAGAAATGGATTGACAAACCATAAAAGCGGGCTTTTTCCCAATTTTACCTGAAATCCAAGCGGTAGCTGGGATCACAATAAAGGTAGTTCCTAAGGCACCTACACTCCCAAATAATGTTGGCCATATTCCAGCAGCAGCGGCATCTCCACTAAATAAATAGTATACAACTATAAAAAAAGTGAAACTGGCAACGGTGTTAAAGGAATTAAAGATCAGAAAAGTAGCAAAACACATTTTCCGGAATTGAACAATTTTAAAGGATTCTTTAAAACCATTAAATATCTCGGTCAAACTTCTACCAGCATTGCTCCAGGTTAAGGGCTCAAAATCGTCTCTTTCGACTGTAGATTTACTTTTAATGAAAACTGCTGGTACTAAAGCTAAAACCCCACAAATGATTCCCATCCATAAACCCAAAGTTCTTGCTGCAGTATCAGCATTTGGAAACCATTCGGGATCATACATGATAACCCAGAACCATGGAGCGATAACCCATGCCCATTGTCCAATCCATTGAGCAATTGCCATTATATTTGTTCGTTCATGGAAATTGTCACTCATCTCATATCCCATTGCAACATAGGGTACACTAAAAACAGTGAATGACAGGTAAAAAAGGAAAGAGCAGATCAAGAAATAGGTGAAATTATAATCAAGACCATTTTCACGATATAACTGCCATAATACAGCGAATGTTAATGCAGAGAGAATTGCACCTACAAATACATATTGTCGTCTACGCCCCCATCTGGATCGGGTATTGTCTGAAATGAATCCCATTATAGGATCTGTAAAAGCGTCCATTAATCTGGGTAAAAAGAATAAAACGCCCCACATCCATCCCGGAAATCCTAGATCCTGTACCAATACCACCATGAAAATCGACATAATAGCAGGAAACATCTGATTGGCTAACATCCCCAAACCAAAGGCTATTTTTTGCCCATAAGGGACTTTGTGTTTTAAAGTTACTCCACTTTGTTCAGCCATTATTATCGCATTAGGTTAGTTTTTTGTGAGTTTAATAAAAGGTAAAATCAACTCTAGTACAATAGTGGGAATTTTTATCCTACCAATGCTTTATTTGCAATCGCCAAGCCTTTAACAAAAGCCTGAATTAACGCTTCTAAGGTATCTGGAGAAGCAGCTTTAGTAGTGAATATGAAATCTTCTTTTTCAAGAGTAAGTGTAACAATTACTAAAGAATCAGTATCGGGGCTTAATATTTCCACTTCATGATTTTTAATTTCTAGTGGAATAAAGGAATCTGTTTCGGCTTTAATTGCAGTTAGTACTGCATCCATTGGCCCAACACCTTGGTCTAGTGATACTACTTCTTCTCCATTTGGAAGCTTAAGTTTTACTGCAGCACTAACCAAACCATGCATTCTCATAGTAAGTTTATAATCGAGGACTTCAACAGGATAAATAAGATCCTTTTCTTCTTGATAAACCAAAGATTTAAGAGCTTTGATCTCTTCTTCCTTAAGCGTTTTACCTTTTTTGTTGATGCCACTAACGTACTCATCGTATAGCCTTGCATGTTCTTCATCCATATTTACATTCCCCATAAACATTTCACGGGATTGTCCCCAACTATTACGTTGTAATTCAGGGAAACCTGAATCGATATATTGCTGAACGCGTTCTAGCTTTGGTGAAAGAACGGGAGAAGAAAGAGAATATTTAGATACAATTTGTGAGCTTTTTAGTCCGGTGCCCGTTAATACAAATAAACATTTTTTACCTTTAAATTGATCAAGGTTGTTTTTAAAGCAAGCCAATGGGATTGCGCAAGAAGGCTCAGTAAAAAAACCTTCTTCAACCGTCATTTCCTTCATCGATTCCAATAATTCATTCTCAGTAGCGGTGAAAGCGAGCCCATCTGTTTCTAAAATCGCATCATATACTTTATAAAAGTCAAAGGGATCGCCAACGGCAACTGCATCAGCCATTGTATTACAATGCTCAGCAATTACTTTTTCTTTTTTAAAGATTCCTTCAACAACGGGGGAGCTTTGCTCAGGTTGAACCGCAACAAAGGAAGGTAGCTTATCAATTTGGCCAGCGGCTTTTAATTCGACTAACCCTTTATAAATGGCTGCAAAATTTGTTCCAGCCCCAACGGGAATAAAAATATAATCATAATCCATTGAGCCTTGTTCAAATAACTCGTAGGAGAAGGATTTTTGGCCTTCTTGCCTGAATACATAATCTCCTGCCAAATAATAATTGCCCGACTTGGCAAACTCTCTGCAAAGAAGTTCACATTGTTTAAAATCGCCTTTTATTTTGATGATGGTCGCATCATAAATAGTTGATTGAGCTAATTTTACTTCCGGCGTTCTCTCGGGTACAAAGACAAAACAAGGAATTTTAAAATAGCAGGCATATGCGGCAACTGAAGCAGCCATATTTCCGGTAGAAGCCAAGCAAATAGCGTCTGCTCCGAGTTCCATGGCTTTTAATACCTCGATATAACTTCCTCGATCTTTAAAACAACCCGTTGGATTCTCAAATTCTAGCTTGGCATGAATTTCAGCTCCATATTTATTTGACAGTCTACTAAGGTGACGAAGTGCGGTATAATGATTTTTTAAAGGATCAGGTACAATATTTTTAATCGGATATTGAATTTCCTTTCGAATTTCATTGTAATCAACCGTTAATACATTACCGCAGTTTGTACAAAATGTGCTCGTTTCTCTCTCATCATTTATCGTTTTACAGGAAATGCAGCGAAGAGTGTAACCAGAATTAGAGCTTTTCATAAAAGATTTTGATATAAATTCGAACTAAAGTTACGAAGCTTTTTTGTAGGAATGAATAATAGAAAAGCGCTTTTTTAAATTCTACAGTCTCCCTTTGGTGGGAGTCAGATCAAACGCTTGCGGTTCATCAGAGGTAGGACAGTGATGGTAAATTAGTTCGAATCATATCCGTCCTCTCCCTGAATCGCTCAAAGTCGCGATTCTGTCCCCTCCAAAGAGGGACATTCAAACCTTTAAATTACAAAGGCAATAAAATAATCTCCTCAAAATCCATATCTAACTCTTCAAGTATGGGATTAGCGATTTCTTCGATTTCATGATCTTCGTAGTCTTGAAGTCCTTCAAGTTTGATATAGAGGATTTCATTGTGATCATCAACGTAATGTTGAGCATCAGTAGATTCAAAGCTATCCATTAAAATTTTGATAAGATATTGTAGATCTTCTTCAAAAGATTGGTACTCGTTTTCTTCACTAGAGCTCATATAATTTTGGGATTGATTCGAGCCAAAAATACTCCGAGTTTGAACCATGAACAAGCAAATCGTCAAACTTTACAAAATCACTCAAAAACCTTCTCGACTCATAGTCGGTTTAATGTCTGGTACCTCTCTAGATGGACTCGATATTGCACTCTGCGAATGTGATTCAGAATCTGTAAAAGTGAAGCAATTTAAAACCATTGAATATGATTCGAATTTGAGAGCTAGAATAGCTTCTATTCAATCTAAAGAAATGGCGGATTTACAAGAAGTAACCCTATTAAATACAGAATTAGCGCATTTATATTCTAAATGGGTGTTAGGAGGGTTGAAGGAATGGAATATCGAACAAAACGAAGTTGATTTGATCGCCAGCCATGGCCAAACTATTTATCACCATCCCACAAAAGAGCAAACCAGTACTTTACAAATTGTAGATGGTGATCATATTGCACATAAAACCGGAATTATCACGGTCTCTGATTTCAGACAAAAACATACAGCTGCAGGCGGACAGGGAGCACCTCTGGCAGCATTAATGGATGAACGACTGTTTCGTCATAAAACCAAAAATCGAATGCTATTGAATCTTGGAGGAATAGCAAATTTTACCTGGTTACCAAGTATAGAAAGTGAAGGAAAAATAATTACTTCTGATAGTGGTCCTGCCAATACATTAATCAACGAGGCTATGCAGCAATACTACCATAAACCGTTTGATGAAGGAGGAAAAATTGCAGCTTTGGGTCATGTTCATTCTGAATTATTGAAATATTTATTGCTAGAGCCTTATTACAGAAAATCGTTTCCTAAAACGACAGGGCAAGAAGACTTTAATCTTCATTTAGTTGAGCAACTCATGAACAGCTATCAGATTGAGTTGACCCCGGAAGATTTAGTGGCAACACTAACCGGAGTGACCATTAAAAGTATTGCCCGGGCTTTTGATTCAATCGTTGGCAATGAGAATTATGAACTTTATTCCAGTGGAGGTGGATTGCATAATCCTGTGTTGATGAACGGAATTAGAGAGAGTCTCCCGAATGCAGTATTCAAATCCTTTAGGAAACTTGGAATGAATCCAGACGCCAAAGAGGCAGCATTGATGGCATTTTTGGCAAATGAGTTTGTGTTGGGGAATTCTTTCTTGGTGAATGGGCAGGGAGTGAGTTTAGGGAAGATCTCAATCCCATAAAGTCTTAAAACTTCCAATATCTAGAAATCTAGGTAATAGAAATCTTAGTAAAGACGCAAAATATTGCGTCTCAACATACTTGCTACTCCTTAGTTTTATAGCTTCATAATCCTAATTTTTAATGACTCATAAAATTGATATCATAATGATATCATTTAACGAATAACGAATAACGAATAACGAATAAATGCCAAACGTCTTAATCCGAAATATAGATGAGGAAACGCTAGATCGATTGAAATTAAAAGCAGAAAAAAACAATCGCTCGCTACAAGGAGAATTGTTGGAAATTTTACGAGAAAGTGCTATTCCAAAGGTGGAAGAAGCAAGAAATATGGTGAACGATCTCTTGGTTGAATATCGAGAGGAAGGCAGAATTTTCAGCGATAGTGCTGAAGATTTACGTGAGGATAGAGATCGGTGAGTAGTTATGTAATTGATGCCTCTGTAGCAGCGAAGTGGTTATTTCTGGAAAATGGAACCGAGGAATCGGTACAACTTCTGGACCAGTTTGAGTACTTTTATGCACCCGATTTATTTCAAATAGAATTAGATTCGATCATCACTAAAAAAGTAAGGAAGAAAGAGCTGAGTTTCGAAGAAGCTCCCATCAAAAAAAATCAAGCTTCAAAACTTCCGGCAAGATTTATTACTTACGAACAAATTTCAGACATCGCGTTTGATATTTCAACTACGTTGTCTATCACGTTATATGATGCGAGTTACGTTGCTACTGCGATCCTAACTAAATCGATATTTTACACTGCAGATGAACGGTTAGTTCGGGGACTTTCCACTACACCTTTGGCGAGGTTTGTGAGGAGTGTTTACGGTGGTTGAACAGGGAATAGGTTATATTTGGTAGCTATATTATCAAGGCCATTCTAACCTTAATAGTGTATCTGAAATTAATTATATCTTAACACAAGATGAATAATTATCAATAAAACGGATTTCTAAAGTTCTGTTCTACTCTTTGGATATGAACGATTAATATCTTCTCTTCTTCAATTCGATAGAAGATCCTACAAGGCGACACAATAACTTCTCGATAAATAGATATTTCAAGCTCAGGAATCTCTCTTCCTAATAGGGGTTGGTTTATTAAAAGCTCAACTTTGTTAATTACTTCGTTAACTAATTTTGAAGCAGCAATCGGGTTATCTAAAGAGATATAATCAGCAATTTCATCAAGAGATCGTAATGCTGGCTCAGACCATATTATTTCAGCCATCTGGCTAGATGTTTTTTAGCATCGTTGTTAGAAACTATGCGTCCTTCTTTTATAGCTTTTTCACCTCTTGCTAATCCTTCTAGTAGAGCTATTTTCTTTTGAAGATGATTAAACTGATCTACATCAACAAGGTACGCAGAAGGTTTACCATGCTCTGTGATAAGAATAGGCTCTTTTTCTTCACGGAGTTCTTTAAGAACTTTTGTTGCTTGTCTTTTTAAAGTGGTAACCAATTCTGTTTTCATAGTGATACTAAAGTATCACTTACCAAAAATTAAACCAATTAAAATTTCAATCTCTCTAATCACTTTCTCTCTTACCGGTATCCCTTTCTCAAAAATTGATTCCTGTACTTTAGCGTATTCTAGCCTTCCTTCTTCAGTTTCAATTTTAATCGGTTTTAAACCGTGTTCAATTAAATCATAGGGACTTGCCATCATATCTATCGTTCGTGCTTCTAAGGCGAGTTCAAAGGCTTCAAGAATCAAATCACTTCCAATCCATGGGTAGAGTTTATGCGCCCATTTGTATAAATCCATATTGGAATGAATACAACCCGGTTGTTCGGTATCGGCAAATGATTGTCGGGAAAGTTCGAATTTGTTCATTGGAACTGCTTCGGGCGTAAAGAAACGGTATGCATCAAAGTGCGTACAGACTAAAGGTCGGGATTCGACAAATTCAGCCAATTCTTTTGGTTCCATTCTCAACGGAACTTGATCGTGTCGTGGTTTTTCGGCTTTGTACACCATCGCCCATTCATGCATTCCAAAACATCCAAATATGGGTTTTTTGGATTGTGTGTTTTGTAGCATTTCAAATATCCATCGCGTGGATTTAATACGCTTCTCGGGGAATAGATTAGGATCAAGAAAGGCAATCCCATCTTCTGAACGTAATTCACTTAACTCAGGAAGAGCTTCATTATTCGTGAACTCTAAACCAACTCCAATTCCTGGTGACCAACGACGAAGAGCAGAAGGGCGAAAAGCATAGTATTCAAATAAGAAATCCATTACAGGCTGCTTTTTGTGTGCAGAACGAGCTTTTAGATAATCACCAATTAGGTAATCTACACGTTGTTCGTGCTGTAGCTTGCGGGCTTTCCAATCTTGTTCAGAAAGTATGGTATTAAAGGATATTTGGTGTTCGACTATCATTGCTGTCAAAGGTAAGGATTTTGATTCATATAGTTGAACCCTTTCAGGGTTATGGTTTCTCTTGTGAGGTTCACCAGATTTCATCTGGTGTTATTTATATTTATTCCCTTCGGGAATTGGGATTGATTATTAATCTTTAGATACAGAGCTTCGGGTTATTTTGCTGTTCAATTTTGTATTTGCGAAATAAGTCCGAAGGACTTAAATATGAATAGCATAAAATTAAATAGAAAAAACCCTGAAAGGGTTAAATCGAATGAGTACCTACACACAGCTTTTATACCAAATCGTATTTAGCACGAAGGGTAGAGTTCCGTGTTTGCGAAAAGATAACAGAGATGAACTAAACAAATATATCTGGGGGATTTTAAAGAATAAGAATTGTCATTTATATCGAATAAATGGGGTAGAAGACCATCTGCATATGCTTCTGCATATTCCTCCATCTATTTCAGTTTCCTCATTAGTAAAGGACGTAAAAGTATCCAGTTCAATATTTATAAAAGAGAAAAAACTATTTCATGGGTTCGACGGTTGGCAAGATGGGTATGGAGCATTTACTTACTCAATAAAAGAAAAAGATAGGATTATAGAGTATATCAAGAATCAGGAAGAGCATCACAAAATGGTTTCTTTCAAGGATGAATATCGTAGCTTCTTACTTGAAAATGACATCAAATTTGAAGAGAAATATTTGCTATGACATCCAATCCTAAACTACCAACAACCCAACTTTGGCATTTCGTTGTCCACCTTCGTTTGCATTATCAGTTTTTCATATTGTCTGGTGGTTATTTACTTGCTTCATTATTTGTTACTGAGGTAAACTGGAATCAATTTTGGTTACAGTTTTTGAATGTGCATGTATTATTATTCGGGGGAGCAACAGCATATAATTCCTATTGGGATAAAGACGAAGGTCCGATTGGAGGGCTCAAATCTCCTCCAAAAATGAAAAAATGGATGTGGGTAGTTTCATTGATGATTCAATTTATTGGTATAGCCTGGGCTTGGACTATTGGATTGAGTTATACCATTATTTATGCAGTGAGTTTTATTTTATTTTGGCTGTATTCAACACCACATGCACGTTGGAAAGGGCATCCGTTATTAAGTTTAATTGCCATTGGTTTCAGTACTGGAACTAACTCATTTCTGATGGGCTATTTAGCCGCTGGTGGTAATTTTTTAAGTCTAAATGAAGGGATGATAGCTCTTGGAGTAGCGTGTATCATTCTAAGTCTGTACCCCGCATCACAAATATTTCAAATTGAAGAAGATTCTGCTAGAGGAGATAGAACCTTTGCAATGGAATTTGGATTAAAAGGGATCCAATTATTTTATATGATTATGTTTTTAAGTGGAACAGGGATTATTTCTTATTTTTTGAGTCTTCAGAATCAATTATTGGGGTTAATTTTCGTGGTTCTTGGTATACTAGCTTTCATAGGAATTTTATTGATTTTATCTAAGTTAGAAGGTAAAAAAGAAGAGTATGATAAAGTGATGAAAATTAAATTCTTGGCTTCATTCAATTTTGTGCTTTTTATCCTATCAACACTATTGATTAAAACGATCATAAACTAATTATAATGTTTATACATTAATGTTTGAACATTAAATAAATAATTATGGAAAAAATATCGAGTATTACTCCAGAAATTTTAAAAGAAGCCTACTCTTATTCAGCATTTAATAGATATACAGAGTCATTATTTGAAAAAGGTTTGACAACCAATAATGATAACTCTGAAGGAATGCTCAATTATACAAAATTGAATATTTCCAGAACCCATCGCTGGGATAAACGTGCTAAAATTTCAGTAAAGACTCAAGAGGTCATTCAATCAATAGAGCTAAAACAAGTTTGGCTGGTAATTACAGAAGGGTGGTGCGGAGATTCAGCTCAAATTCTTCCTTTTATTAATAAAATGGCTGAGTTGAATTCAAATATTGAATTGAAAATTATTCTAAGAGATGAACATCCTGAAATCATGGATGAATTTCTTACAGATGGCAAAAGTCGTTCAATACCAAAAGTGGTTGTCTTAGAAGCAGATTCTCTTGAGGTTTTAGGTAGTTGGGGACCTCGTCCTATTCAAACACATAAAACTTATTTATCAGAAAGGTTAGATCCTGAAGTCGGGGGAAAGAAAGCGTCAGAAAATCTACATATTTGGTATGCCAGAGATAAAGGAATTACTACTCAACTTGAATTCACTTCGTTTTTAAAGAATTTGTTTTAATAAAAGCTTTAGTTGAGTTGTTAGATTAGGATGTTTTACATTAATGTAGAATACGTTAAATGATCTCATGGAAAATCTCGAAAAATTTAAGAATACGATTGCACAAACGAGTGATGCACCTCTTGGTTTAGAGATTAGTCATGCTGCGGGACCATTTCTGTACACTACAAACGGAAAACGCTATATCGATTTTATCTCTGGTATCGCAGTAAGTAGTTTGGGACATCGACATCCTAAAGTAATTGAAGCCATCAAACAGCAAATTGATAAACATTTGCATGTGATGGTGTATGGGGAGTTCATCCAAAAACCACAACTAGAATTTGCAGAGCTTTTAACAAGTATATTGCCCGAAGGATTAGACCAAGTTTATTTTGTAAATAGCGGAACCGAAGCTAATGAGGGCGCACTAAAACTAGCGAAGAAACATACGGAAAGATCAAAACTCGTTGCTTTCAAAAATAGTTATCATGGAGATACTCATGGCTCTTTAAGTGTTACTGGTCGCGATATTTACCGTGATCCTTATTTGCCATTATTACCCGACGTACACTTTTTGGATTTCAATTCGTTTGATGGATTGAATACAATAGATGATAAAACTGCTGCTGTAATTTTAGAACCGATTCAAGGGGAGGGAGGAATTATTCCGGCAGATAAAAAATGGCTCAAGGAAATTAGAAAACGATGTACCGAATCGGGTGCTCTTCTTATTTACGATGAAATTCAATCTGGTTTTGGTCGAACGGGAAAGATGTTTGCCTTTGAGCTTTATCAAGTTATACCAGATATTTTATGTCTTGCAAAAGCAATGTCAGGCGGAATGCCAATGGGGGCTTTTGTAGCTTCAAAAAAGATCTTCGAAGCGTTTATGTATAATCCACCGCTTAATCATGTGACTACGTTTGGGGGGCACCCGGTAAGTTGTGCAGCAGCTTTAGCAAGTTTAAGAGAGTTATTGGATGGAGATTATCTTGGTAATGCTTTACTCATTGAGAAAAAAATCAAAGAGAGATTGAAAGGAAAAGGAATTATTGAAGTAAGGGGAAAAGGAGCTATGCTTGGGCTTCAATTAGAAAGTTGGGAACTTACCAAAGCGGTGGTTGAACAATGCTTCTCTTTAGGAATAATTTTAGGATGGACATTACATTCAAACACGCTAATTCGTTTAGCTCCACCACTTATTATTGACGAAAATCTACTCAATGATGTTCTTACCGTGATTTCGATGAGTATTGAACAGCATCATAGTTGATGTAAAATAGTTTGGGTCATTCTGAGGATACTTCCGAAGAATCTTAGCGAATAGAAATCAGGTAAATGAGAAAAAGGAACAAAATCCGGGTAGATTTATTTGTTATAGTACGCTATAGAATGATATTTATACAACGAATAACGAATAACGAATAGATGAAGACAGTTAATCCAGCTACCGGGCAATTAATTAAAGAATATGCCAATACAAGTTTTGAAAATGTAGAAGGAATTATTTTTCGAGCAAATAAAGCTCAGAGTTTTTGGAAGAAAAAAAGTATTGCGACTAGAACCCCTTATCTGCAAAAAATGGCAGATATTCTAAAGGGTAAGAAAAAAGAACTTGCTGAATTGATGGCTTTGGAAATGGGAAAACCTCTGAATCAAGGAATTAGAGAGATTGAGAAATGTGCCTGGGTATGTGAATTCTATGCCGATAATGCGGAGAAATTTTTATCAAATCAAAAAGTAGAAACAGATGCTCGAAGAAGTTATGTAGCATTTAATCCATTGGGAATAGTGCTTTCTATTATGCCGTGGAATTTTCCCTTTTGGCAATTTTTTAGATTTTCCGCACCAGCACTCATGGCTGGTAATGGAGTAATACTCAAACATTCGGAAAATACAACAGGGTGCGCCCTCAAAATTGAAGAAATTGTTCAGGAATCGGGAATTTCGAGTGATTTAGTTAGTACGATTCTAGTTCCAAATGATGAAATGAAACCAATTATTCAACATAATGGAATTGCGGCTGTAACTTTAACCGGAAGTACAAGAGCAGGAAAACAGGTAGCAAGTGAAGCGGGAGAAGCGCTTAAGAAAACGGTATTAGAACTAGGAGGTAGCGATCCTTACATCATACTGAAAGACGCAGATATTATGTTGGCTGCCGAAAAATGTGCAACTTCAAGATTGGTGAATTCTGGACAAAGTTGTGTTGCCGCTAAGCGATTTATTGTGGAAGAAGAAGTGTATGACGAATTTTTAGAAGCGTTCACTAGTATTCTTAAAAGCAAGAAAGTAGGTAATCCTTTTGACGAGGATACCGATGTTGGTCCAATGGCTCGGGAAGATTTACGAGATGGACTTCATGAGCAAGTAGAAAAAAGCATTGAATTAGGAGCCAGAGTAATTCTAGGTTGCGAAAAACCTGATATTGATGGATCCTATTATCCTGTAAGTATTTTGGCAGATGTTAAAAAGGGAATGCCAGCTTATGAAGAGGAATTATTTGGACCAGTAGCAGCAATCATAAAAGCTAAAGATGAGAAAGAGTCAATTCAAATTGCAAACGATTCCATTTATGGATTAGGAGCAGGAATCTTTTCTAAAGATATAGAAAAGGCAGAACGAATTGCAGAAGAAGAACTGGAGGCAGGCTGTTGTTTTGTTAACGATTTTGTGAAATCAGATCCCAGATTGCCATTTGGTGGAGTAAAGCAATCTGGTTATGGAAGAGAGTTAGGAGCAGTTGGAATCAGAGAGTTTGTAAATACGAAGACGGTTTGGGTGGGGTAAACTGAGGTTTTGAAACAAGTCAAATTCATCCTAATAAGAGCAGAATTGTAAATATTGCTACTGATAGTAGAATATAAAACAATACATAGGTCAACAAAGTACGAACGATGATGTTGAAGCCACTTTTGTCAGAGAAAAATTGACGGAACACAAAAAAGGTATATCCGATTGATATGATAAGAGTAGTTGTAGTTAATAAATCTTCGTTTGATATGATTAGGCTCATCATTGCAGATAAAGCGTAAAGAATAGCTTTTTGTCCTGTGATATAAGCGTTTAAAATAAAATGCTCCAAATAATTTACCCCAGATCCTAAAAATGCCAGAAAACAGGAAAGAGTAAACAAAGGTAGAAGCATTAACATGGTATAAGCATAGTTCTTTGCAAACCAGTTTAGAATTTCGAGCTCTTCTGAATGTGAACCAGAAGTACTTTCTACATTTGAAAAGCCTTCAATAGCATAATTTAGAAAAGTTGAACTTTCTAGGAATTGAGATATAAGAAAGAATATAGTCGATAATGTAAATAAGAAAGCAACAGGCTTAAAATGATTCTTTCTTTTGCCATCTAAGTATTCTCTTATACTATGTCCGGGGCGTACAAATAGTTCTTTTATTGAATAAAAAAGTCCTCTATCAATCTGGAAAATGCTACTTGATATATCACTTAGGAAATTGGAAAATGTGATTTTCCCTACTTTTGAGCTTTGACCACAATAGCTGCAAAAGTTCTCTGCTACACTTCGCCCGCAGTTTTTACAGTTCAATTTTTGTTTTTTTGTCAAGTTCTATTGTTCTTTTCATAATGTTATCCAACCATGGAATAAGATTTATAGCGCTGATCATATCCATATAAAAAATATGATGATAAATATAATTTTAAAGCACATGCATCTTTAAATGATTATTCAAATTCCTTTAATCCAGCCGCCATCTACCGCTAATGAAATTCCAGTAATGTAGCTGGCTCGTTCGCTAGCTAAAAACGTAACCGCTGCAGCAAATTCTTTGGGTTGGCCAATTCTTCCAAGCGGAATTTCTTCTCCAATATTCTGCCAATCGGGATTCTTTTCAATCAACTGTTTCAAGCGTTCTGTTTCGGTATAACCTGGCATCACATTATTTACCGTAATGTTGTATTTCCCCATTTCATTAGACAATGTTTTAACTAAACCAAGGAGAGAAGCTCTTACCGAATTTGACAGTACCAAACCTTCAACGGGTTGTTTAATTGCTTGAGAAGTAATGGTAATAATTCGTCCCCATTTTTGTGATTTCATATCAGAAAGTACTCCTCGAATCATTCCAACAGTACTTTCGAGAAGTAATTTATAAGCATTTTCCCATGCAGTATCATCATGATTTTCGAATAAACCAAAGGGAGGTCCACCAGAATTTGTAACCAGAATATCTACGGATTTTAGCTTGGCTTTAGCTTGGCTAAGAATATGAGTTCTGCCTTCTTTTGTAGAAACATCTCCAATTGCATAATGAACTAAACACTTGGTATCAGCTTCGATTTCATTTTTCGTTGCAATCAAATCAGCTTCGGTTCTGCTACAAAGCATTACTTCAACGCCTTCTCTCGAAAGCTCTAAAGCAACAGCTTTTCCAAGTCCTTTACTGGAAGCCATTACTATTGCTTTTTTACCCGATATTTCTAAATCCATAGTTTAAAGCCTGAGTTCTTTTTGAAATTAAGTTGGTTAAGAAGTCATTCAGAGCGAAGCGAAGAACCTACACAAAATTCGAGTTATTTCGTTCGTTTTGCAGTTTCTTTGCTTCGTTCAGAATGACAAAACTCGAGATTTAGATTATTTCTTTAAATAATCGTCTGTACCGTCAATCCAGTCTGTTCGAGGTGGCGCCCACGTATCTGTTTCTTCAACGTCTCCAATCATTAGTGCTTTATGGGGAAGATGCCCAGGAATAACAACCGAATCACCAGCATGTAAATCCATAGGTTCAGAATCTTCATCACCAAACCAAAAACGTATTATACCTTTTTGAACTTGGGTAACTTGTTCGTTTTCATGGCTGTGCATGGGAACTATAAATCCATCTTTAAATTTCATTCGAGCAACCATTATCTTTTCTCCCCAGATCATTTTTAGCTTCATTGATGGGTTTACTTCTTCTTCGGGTACATCATCCCAGTTTATTTTTTTGATCATTAATTCTTTATTCATTTATAGTTTTTGGAAAGGTGGAGTAAATCGAATCAAAGTTCAACAAGAATTGAAATTACTTACCGAGCTAATTTTTTAAGCATAGAATTAAAAATAAACCCGTGAAATGGGAAAACCGCAATCCAGTAAAGTCTGCCAAAAATACCTTTTGGTCGAAATGTAGCAGTTTGCCAAAGTACTCCTTTTTTTACATGAAAATCTAACCATGCTTCACCAGGAAGCTTCATTTCAGCAAATAACAGCAAACGTTTTTCTTTTTTATCAGCATATAAAACACGCCAGAAATCAACCGCATCGCCTGCGCTTAACTCATGTTGATTAGTCCGACCTCTACGTAAACCAACTCCACCAAAAAGTTTATCTAATGCACCTCTTAGTTTCCAAAGCCAATTTGCCGAATACCATCCTACATCGCCACCAATTTGCCATATTCGGTAAACACTACTTTCCTCATCTTTTACTGCAATGTGTCGTTTATCAACGAAACACCCATGGGTAGGTACGTCGATAAAGTCAGAAACCTTAAATTTCATTGATCCACTTACCATAGAGTCTTTCCAACTAGAAATCACGGCATTATTATCAATTCGGTTAAATGCTCTTTCAAGTGCTTTTTCGTAAGAAATAGGTTCTACATCAAGAATAGAATTTATTTTGTTATCTCTGGCAATAACCTCAACCTTCATACTATTTACTAAAGAAACCGCTAATTGATAAGAGGTAGATGTAATGAAATATAGCCAGTATGAGGAAAGCCTAGGTGTCATTACAGGAACGGTATAAATTGAGCGATTTAGCTTACGGATTTTTGCATATCCTTCTAAAATCTCTTTATAATTAAGTATGTCTGGTCCCGCAATATCATAATTAGCATCAAATACTTTGGTGTTGAATAAGCTTTTATTCAAAAAAGAAATAACGTCTTTAATTCCTATAGGTTGACACTTTGTTTTCAGCCATTTTGGAGCAATCATGATGGGCAATTTTTCGGCTAAATCTCTTATGATCTCAAATGAAGCACTTCCCGATCCAATAATTATACCAGCTCTAAGTGTAGTACAGTGAAATTTTCCTTTAGTAAGTTCTTCTTCTACTTTTTTTCTGGAATTTAGATGTTTAGAAAGGTTTTCATCGTTAACAATTCCACTTAAATAAACTACATGTTGAGTATTAGTTTCATCAATGTATTTCCTGAAATTTCTAGCTGATTCTAGTTCCAGTTTTTCGAAATCATTTGAAGTCGACATGGAATGAATAAGATAAAATGCTCCATCAATATCTTTAGGAATGGCCGAAAGGGTTTCGGGTTTTAAAAAATCTACTTCAACTACTTCAATATTATCTTGTATAGATTCTTGTGGATGAAAACGATTTTTATCCCGAACACAGCAAACAACGGTGTAACCTTCATCAACTAAAATGGGTAATAATCGTTTGCCAATATATCCGGTAGCCCCTGTTAATAAAATCTTCAAAATGAGTTAGTTATTTAAACATCTCTAGCTATAAGTATATATATGACTATTTCGTTTATGCAAAATTATATTTGATAGTTCTATTTAAATCTATCAACTAAAGATTTGGAATGTCACCATGTTTGAAATCGTATAAATTTTGTGCTTCTTCTTCCTTGTATTTAGTTACCTGAGCAAGAGCATCGGGAACAACATCACTACAAATAACAATGAGACTACCCGGAATTGCATTTTTAATAGCAAATTCTATAGCGGCACTTTCTTTTGGAATTACAGTTACCTTCTTTTTGGGATCAACTTTTTTGATTCCTTCTGAAAGCATATCTATGAGTTCGTTTTCAGATTTTCCCCTAAGGTGTTTATCCTGCCTGATAATTATTTCATCAAACATTTCAGCAGCAACTTCTCCAATACCGTTGTTGTCTTCAATTCTTCGATCACCAATACCTGCAATAATTCCTACTTTAGGTGTGTGGTCCATTTTTTTAAGCATATTATTTAATGCTTTTAATCCGGCCACATTGTGGGCATAATCAAGTAGAACAGTGAAGTTCTTAAACTCAAACATGTTTAAACGACCAGGTGTTTGGGATGGAGAAGGTATGAATGACTCTAAAGCCACCCTAATATCTTCAAGCCCTACGCCTCGAACGTATGCGGCGAGTGCTGCTGGAAGTACATTTTGAATCATGAAGGTAGCTTTTCCACCAAAAGTAAGTGGTACATTGATCGCTTTTGTTATTCTCATTTTCCACTCACCTCTACAAATAGTGATATAACCATTTTCATAAACCGCTGATAGTCCACCAACTTTAGCAATAGATTTTATATGAGGATTATTTTCATCCATTGAGAAAAGTGCCACATTAGCTGACACACTTTTTCGCATTCCATAAACAAGTTCGTCGTCAGCATTCAGAATAGCGTAACCACCAGCATGTACCGTTTCGGGAATAACACCTTTTGCTCTGGCAAGTTGCTCAATGGTATTGATACCTTTTAAACCAAGGTGATCAGGTGCAACATTTGTTACGATCGCTACATCACAAGACTTAAATCCAAGGCCTGCACGAAGTAAACCACCACGAGCTGATTCTAGTACTGCGAAATCAACAGTTGGGTCTTTGAGTACAAATTCGGCACTAGCCGGTCCGGTACAATCTCCTGTCATCATTAAGCGGTTTTGAATATACACACCGTCTGTGGTAGTATAACCTACTTTAAAGCCTTTCATTCTCATTATGTGAGAAACCAATCTGGTGGTAGTGGTTTTCCCATTCGTTCCTGTAATAGCAACAATTGGAATTCGAGATTCTACACCCGGAGGAAAAAGCATATCGATTACATTTCCAGCAACATTCCTTGGTAAACCTTCTGAAGGCGCTAAATGCATTCTGAAACCAGGTCCTGCGTTTACTTCAAGAATGGCACCACCAGTATTGTGCAGTGGACTACTTATATCAGTAGTCATTATATCAATTCCACAAATATCTAATCCAATGAGTTTTGCAATTCTTTCTGCCATAAACACATTATGTGGGTGAACGACATCAGTAACATCTGTTGAAGTACCACCGGTGCTTAAATTTGCAGTATCCTTTAATGCGAGCCATTCTCCTTTTTCTAAAACTGAACCGAGTGTTTTACCTGCGTCTTCAAGAATAGCTTCTGTCATTGAGTCGACAGTAATTTGAGTTAATACTTTTTCATGACCATATCCACGTCGTTCGTCAGAATTTACTTCATCAATTAATTCCTGAATGGTTGATGTTCCATCACCAGTAACACCAGCAGGAGTTCGTTTAGCAGCAGCTACAAGTTTATAATCGATGACAAGTAATCGATAATCTTCACCAACTATGAATTTCTCAACAATAACAGACCGTGATACTTCTTTAGCAGCTTCAAATGCAACTAAGGTATCTTCCCAGTTATTCAAATCTGCGGTAATACCCCGACCATGATTTCCATTAATAGGTTTAACAACTAAAGGGTATCCAACGTATCGAACCGCGTCTTTCAAACCAGCTACCGTTCTAACAATTTCACCTTTAGGAACAGGAACTTCGGCTTGTTCAAGAATGAATTTGGTATCTTCTTTATCACATGCTAATTCTACTGCAATACTACTAGTTTCGCTACTTACGGTTGCTTGTATTCTCTTTTGATTTTTTCCATATCCTAACTGGCAGAGTGAATATTTATTTAACCGAATCCAGGGAATTCCTCTTAATTCAGCTTCCTCAATAATACTTCCTGTAGATGGACCAAGACGCTCTCCTTCACGAAGTTCACGCATGTGTTGAATATCGGGTTCTAAATCATATTCTTCGCCTGCAATTAAGGCTTCGGCTATATCTACGGATGCTTTAGCAGCAAAACGACCAACTTTTTCTTCCATATAGGAGAAGACAACATGATAAACTCCTTCTTCACCATAGCCGCGAGTTCTTCCAAATCCGACATCCATACCTGCCAGTGTCTGAATTTCTAATGCAATGTGTTCAATTACATGTCCCATCCAGGTTCCTTCATCAACACGCATAAAAAAACCACCTTCAGTTTCTTCAGAACACCGATGTGTATAAAGGCTGGGTAATAATGCCTCCAATCTTTCGCGGAATCCTTCAATAGTGTTTGTAGGTCGTTGTTCTAAATCCTCTAGATCTAGAACCATTACAATTAATTTGTGTCTTCGAATAGACCAATAATTTGGTCCACGCATTGCATTAATTTCACGAATTTTCATGTTGTTGAATTGAATTCTGCGTTTATAAATTGCGTATACTTGGCTTGGAAAGTAGATAAAAATTATTGTTCGAAATAATAATTTAACAGATAAATAAAAAGTCAGTATATGGTGGCAAAAGGAGTTTTAATTCCTATTGGTGGGAATGAGGATAAAGGGTTAGAGCATAACGAAAGTTTTATGTTAGATTTTGTTGAAGACAGCATACTAAGTCATGTAGTTAGAGAGGCAGGTGGAAATAAAGCCAATATTGTAATTATACCAACTGCATCGAGCATTCCCAAAGAAGTTTCTGGTAATTATGAAAAGGCATTTAGTAAGCTTGGCTGTAATAATCTTAAAGTTCTGGACATCAGAAATCGTCTCCAAAGTGAGACAAAAGAAACAGTAAAAGCATTGGAAATGGCCGATGCCGTTATGTTTTCAGGTGGAGATCAAAGTAAAATTGCTAAGTTTATTGGGAATACCAAAGCACATAATATATTGTTGGAACGGTATCAAAATGAACGGTTTGTAATTGCTGGAACTAGTGCAGGTGCAATGGCGATGAGTGAGCACATGATTGCAGGAGGGAGTACCCAGGAGTCGCTGAATAAAGGTGCAGTTCATATGCGCAGTGGCTTAGGACTTGTAAAAGGCTTAGTAATTGATACCCATTTTATAAAAAGAGGTCGATTTGGAAGAATTGCAGAAGCTATGGCAATACATCCTACCTTGCTTGGACTCGGATTAGCTGAAGACACCGGAATTATTATTGAAGAAAGAAATCACTTTAAGGTGATTGGCTCGGGTATGGTATTGGTATTTGATCCAAGTAAACTAACACATAACACACATAGTTTATTATCTGAAGGTACTCCCATCAGTTTAGGTAATTTGGTGGTGCATATTCTCGCAAACAATGATGAGTTCACTATTAATGAAAGAAAAGTGAGCGTTTCTCCGATAGACGCAGAGTATATTTAGTCTATTCTTAGGGTCATCCTGAACTCGTTTTTGGATCTCATGAGCAATTTAGAAGCTTAGAGAAATTCTTGCCTTACTTTTGACTTGATCTTCCGTTCTTCAACAGGACAGGCGCCAGTAACAAAAGATCAAGGCTATGAATTCTTGGTGGGTTCACGATGCGTTCATTGAATAAATCCAAAAAACAATTTTTTGAACTTTTATTTCCCTTTTAGGGTAATTTTAAAGAACTATTTATAAATCCCGATAAAATCTTTTCCAGTATTATTTTTCATTCCACGGTACATACCCTCTGTGTTAAACTCTAAGCAGATATTTCCAAGTGCATCCACAGCGATGAGTCCACCATCTCCTTGTATCGAAACTAATCTTTTTTGAACGACTTCACTGCAAGCTGCAGCTAAAGAAAATCCCTTATACTCCATTAAACAGCTCACGTCATATGCAACAACGCCACGAATAAAGAACTCTCCGTCTCCCGTGCAAGAAACAGCACAGGTTTTATTATTAGCATAATTTCCTGCACCAAGCATCGGGCTGTCTCCAACTCGGCCATATTTTTTGTTGGTCATACCTCCCGTTGAAGTTGCTGCTGCAACATTTCCAAACTGATCTAATGCAACTGCACCAACCGTTCCAAATTTCTCTTCTTTAAGAGGGGAGTGGTCGAGTTGTACTACTCCAGACTTCAATGCTTCTTGCCATTGCTGATACCGAAGTTCATCATAGAAATAATCTTTAGATTCTAAACCGAAACCTTGTTCTTTGGCAAATTCAAGAGCTCCATCTCCAACCAAAAATACATGCCCGGACTGTTCCATCACTTTTCGTGCAAGTTGAATTGGATTTTTGATCCCAGAAATAGCCGAAACTGCTCCTCCAAATAATGTTTTTCCTTCCATAATGGAAGCATCCATTTCGTGCGTTCCAGTATTCGTAAATACGGATCCTTTACCTGCATTGAAATAAGGAGAGTCTTCAAGAATAATTACAGCAATTTCTACTGCGTCTAATGCAGATTTACCTTTCTCTAAAGCTTCATAGCCTTTGTTAAGTGCTAAAGAAAGAGCAGAGGTATATGCGAGTTCCTTTTCCTCGCTCATCTGACTTTTTTGGATGGTTCCGGCGCCACCATGAATGGCAATAGAAAGTGGTTTATTCATGGAGAGAAATTAGGGAATTTGGAGTTCAGAAAAGTGACATAACGCTTTTATAATTGAGTAGTATTGGGATACAAGGATAGCATTTTTACTTGTATTCAATGGTAGCTAATTTTTCTCGATAATTCTTTTCAAGTCCATTCGCAAAAGTTGCTCTATCAGAACGCAAAAGTTCCATTCCTTCTCCATTTTGTATCGTTGGATGTATTTCCCTTAAATGATTATCACTCCATAAGGCAAGTTCGATAAGTATAGGAGTTAATGCGAGCCCTTTTTCAGTTAATAGGTAAAGATTGGTCTTTTTATTATTTGGGCGTTTAGTTTTTAAGATGATACCTAGTTCTTCAAGTAGCTTGAGCTTAGTTGACAGAATGTTTGTTGCAATTGCTTCATCACTCTCAGTGAAGTCTTTAAAGGTTTCATTGCCCTCAATTAGCATTTGTTTAACAATAACCAACATCCACCTGTCCCCTAAAATATCTAAGGCAGAAGTAAATGGGCAATCACAGCGAAATTTCAAATCCATAGTAGCTCGGGGTTAATTTTAGAGACATAGAAATATTAACAATTTTATTACTTGCATTATGAAAGTAAACACGTATATTACTTGCAAAATAAAAGTAATAATTAAATATCTATGAAAAAAATTCTTTCAATTCTTGTGTTAACAGGTCTTATCTCATCCTGAACTAATTCAATTAAGCAGATAAAAAGTAATAATAATCAATCTAATAATTCTTATGAGGAACCTTCAACAATGAGTAATAAACAAACGGTAGGGACTTTTTTAGGTGCAGTAATACAAAATGACCCAGCAACAATGAGGGAGCTTGCGAATGCGGATTACATTCAGCATAACCCTTTTATTCCGACTGGAATAGAACCATTTATACAAATGCTTCCAATTCTACAGGAAAACGGAACAACGGCTGAGAATGTGAGGATGTTTGAAGATGGCAACTATGTGTTTATGCATAATATTTGGAGCAACGCAGAACCTTTTGGAGCTAGCGAGATGGTTTCGTTCGATATCATTCGACTCGACGAAAATGGGAAAGTGGCTGAACACTGGGATGCTTTAACACCATTAGTTGAAGAATCGGCTAGTGGCAGAACCCAAACTGATGGTCCGACCGTTGCAGAAGACTTAGATAAAACGGAAGCAAATAAGGTGTTAGCGGTTTCCTTAATAGAAGATGTTCTAATGGGTAAGAATCCAAGTAAGATTACGGATTACATTAGTGCTGAGCAGTACGATCAACACAACCCAGGGATAAAAGATGGGCTGAACGGAATTGTAGAAGCTGTTGAATATCTCTCATCTCAAAATAATATGTTTAAATACACTAAAATTCACAAAGTACTGGGTGAAGGAAATTTCGTACTTACGGTGAGTGAGGGTGAATGGAGTGGGAAGAAACAAGTATTTTACGATCTATTCCGATTCAAAGACGGCAAAGCTGTAGAACATTGGGATGTTATTCAGGAAATCCCAACGGAAGGCTTGGCTAATGAAAATGGAATGTTTGGGTTTTAATTTCTTTGGTTCTAATTCCCCAAGACCAGCCTCGTTCCGATGCTCCCCGTCGGAACGATTTACTGGAATTATTCAGATACAGAACAAATGGAAAGAGGAGAAATTATTCCTCATGGGATTTCCCGAGAATTATTTACTAACAAAAAAAATAAAATTATGACTGAAATACAGATTTCTACGCTTGCTCTTGCACTGTGTATGGCACCAGGTATTCTACACTCTGTAGAAGTGGCCTATCCCTTGTTAACTCGTTGGATTGTTCATTATGTGCTCCCATTTTTTGAACCTGGCTTACCCAGGGCTAAGAATCAATTGACTGATAATGAGCAAACAGCCATGTTAGATGCAGCACTTTTAGCAGTACCAAAAGAGAAGAAAATTGCAGCGAAAGATTATATTTTCGTTCTACTTTTCGAACAACGCCAAGGAGCATTAGCCTTCATTTCTATCATAGTTGGTGCAGTTTATGCCATGCAATTACCCTTAGAAGATCGTGGAGTTCTGCATTTGGTTTTACTAGTGATGTCAGTGCTGTTTACATTGGTTAATGCCAATCATGCAGGCATTCCTTTTTTAGGTAAGCATCCTAAAGTATCTAGAAATGGTAAAAATGTCGGTATCGTATTTTCTGTATTCTGGATGGTAGCATCGGCACTTAATTATTTAGCTTTTACCTTTTCTTGATTAAGTTGCAGAATAGCGGAGTGAATTTTTCTTTAACAAATTTTAATTACTGTTTTGAATTTTCCAATGTTCCGTTGAGAAAATTTTAGATCTTTAGGTTTTGTTGTAGCAAGTAATACTAACATACTTCTATTTAAATCAATCATCTTTTTTTATAGGTTTTGATTTATTTTTTGATCGAGACGCAATAGCCATGAACGACAGTAAGAATCCAATACACAGGTAGACGAAGCTATCTTGAATAATTGAGTATAATGTAGTGACACCTTTGGTAGGTAGTTGTGAATACATGATTTTATCATTTTCGTCAAAACTGCTCATTTGTGAAACCATTTCACCGTATGGTGTAATTGCTGCAGAGAGCCCAAAACGCGTTGAACGAAGAACCGAGTGACCTTGCTCAACAGCTCTAAAGGCAGCCATTTCTGTATGAACAGGGTCGATGCCTCTCCAATCACTTGAAGGAAGAAGAACCATATCTGCTCCCAATTCACCATACCCTTTTGCCAGATATGGAAAATCATAATCATAACAAATTGCAGCCCCGATTTTTGTACTTGATACATCAACCACTTTTAAAGGCGACTTTCCCTGCACAGCTGGTTCACCCGGTACTGGTTGATGCTTGAGATATGTATGCGTAATGTTTCCTGACGAATCGATAAACTGGTACTTGTTCTCATACCTCAAGGGAGTTTGTGAAATGGGTGTCACATAAGAAGCTACCAAAGTGATATTGAGTTCAGCAGCTAGTTCCTTGATGTAGTTAATCCATTCCTTCTCATCTTCAGGCATTATAAATATAGCAGCTTCGTTCCACGATATTATTTTAGCACCACCTTCCGCTGCCGTTCTGGATCGTTTAAATAATGCAGTTTTAGTCTGTTCAGTTCTTTCCTTAGTTGGTAATGGTAAACCACTTGCTTTCGAGTCTGTTCCAACAGCGGCAACAGTGATAGTGTCAATACCATTGGCTTTACTCATGTCATAGCGTATGGAGCCATAAGAAATTAAAAGGAACAGCATAATTAAGGGGAGCTGTAATGTAGAAATAGAGGTTTTTCTTTTGATAATGATATTAGCAATTGAGACATTAACCCAATAAATCAAAAAGCTTAGACCGGCCAACCCAAACAAGGATACTGTTTGAATAAGAGATACATTATCGTGCATGGTATACGCTGCTACTCCCCAACTGGCAAGAGGTGTAAAGGTGTATTGAATCCATTCCATAATGATCATGATGACAGGAAATAGAAACAGCGCGTATTTTTGATTTTTAAATTTACTCCATATCAGGTATCCAGGCAGGTGAAATAAACTAATTGGAATTGAGTAGAGAAAGACCAGTACGAGTGGAATTGGATTAGTAATGATTTTTGCCACAACGAATGACCATGCTAAAACCAATGCGAGGAAAAAGGTTAATCTTGACTTCCAGCCTTGTGTAAGACTTAAATAAATCAAAAACGGAACACTTGAAACCCAGGCTATGACTTCAATACTAAAGGTCATGTGAGTTAGGGCCATGGCAGCTACCCCAATTGCGAGATACCAAAGTGGTTTAATTTTATTAACATTAAAACTTTGTGTGACGGTACTTGATAAATTCTTCATCTTTCTTTGTTTTTAAGTTCACTACAAAGATTGACGATAGTAATTTCGAATCCATTAACATTTGTTAAAGGATGACATTTTACTTCATGAGTTCTTTACGGAGTCTGCTGAGGGATAAATTTGTAATTCCCAAATAGGAGGCAATGTCAACATGAGAGATTTGATTTTCCAGAAAGTGATATTTTTCTCTAAAAAGAATGAGCCTTTCTTTAGCATTCAGTGAAGCGAAGCCAATTTCTTTTTCAACTTTTACAAGTAGTTCATTTTGTAAAACCATATTTCCAAACTCGCGTATGTCAATGTGATTTATCATCAGCTGCTCAAACGTATCAGCGTTTAAGCTTGCAACGGTTAGCTTTGTAAGCGCTTGAAAGTTAAGGTGAGATATTTGGTTAGCCGTTCTCGTTTTATTGGGAGAGAGTACACTGCCTTCAAGAAAATAAGATATGGTTACCTCATCACCTTCCGGGCTAAGCAAAAAGCTCCGGCAGACGCCTTCATAAACAAAGTATTCCTTGTTATTCTTTTTCCCTCTATCAATAAACACATCTCCTTTTTCATAAACTTCAACTAAAATCAAGTCACTTATCAGATCTAATGACCCTTCCGATACAGGAAACACTTTGTTGACTAAGGGTCTTGTTCGTTCTTTAATTTGTTCGAAATCCATGATTATCTTTTATTTGCACCCAACAACAGAGTAAAGTGAACTCTATTCACTTTATCCCTATTTCATCTTTAAGGTTAATTCATATTATCTCTATTTTAAAAGGAGTAACATGAATTAAAGTGATTTACTAGCAAAGCACAAATATCACGTCATGCATATTCGGTACTAGTTCTCGATAAACTCTAAACCACTAGCTAAAAACACCAAAGGCGCGTTCCAGTTTATGGCTGTTTCGTTAGTAGAATAACTGCATTGTGTATCAGTATATGAAGCAGCAGGAAACTCACTTCTAACCACACCTTGTGCTTCACAATCGGTTAGCACAATTGTATTTGGACCTCCTGAAATATAGCCGGGCATGGGTTCAGTAATTCCATCTGCACCCATAATTCTGTTGTGTTGATCTATTGGGGTTTTATCACCAAATCCCGTTACAAAAGAAAAGCCCGTTGCATTTCTACCTAATATATAATGCAAATCATTTTGAGCGGAAACAACATACTTTCTATCACCAGTAAGTTGGTAAGCGACAAGCTTTAACATTCCATCGTTAGCAACATCAGAATTACTTCCCCATGCAAACTGATCCATACTTATTAAGTAGGGAGATTTAGCTTCTTTCTCGAGCATATAATCTACATAAGCGATGAAATCTTCTTCCATAGAATTGAATTCAGATCTTTTATCAGATGTTAGAATGGATACCACACCAAGTGCATTTACGACATCCCATTTTGGGGTGATCGGATCTTGATAATTTTCCATCATCTTGTCTTTGTACTTATTCTCTCCTGTAAGTAAATACAACTCTGCTGAAGCCCAAAACCATTCATCAACTAATGAGGTATCTGGATAAGCTCCTGTGCTTACATCTTCGGGTTGATTATAATACACTTCAGGATTTTGGATTGCCCAGTTCCATGCCATTTGTGCTTGTTCTTGCATTTTTTTAGCCAGGTCTGAAACTCCTTGTTTTTGATAAATCCTTGATGCAGCGGCCATTGTTGAAGCAAAATCTAAAGTCGCTGAAGTACTTTTTTGTAAGAAGTACCTTTGAGCAGTAGTTTCGTTAGGCATTATAAAACTATCAAAATTCTTAGTGGTTAATTTGTGGTATAAAGCGCCATCGTTAGGATCCTGCATGGTCATCATCCATTTCAGGTTTACTAAAGCTTCATCTAAAATATCAGGCATATCATTTCCTGATTCAGGAATATTTAAATTCTGATTTTGATGAAATTCCGTGTTTAGTGCAAAGCTTTGAAGAATAGTCCAGGTAGTAATACTGCTATTCACAATATACTTTCCGTAATCACCTGCATCGTACCAACCACCTTGTGAAGCAAGAGTAATTCCTTCAGGGCGATTTCCATCCGCTGCAGAAGCGTGAATCATAACGGAGGTGTCTGGATGTCCGGCTTCCCAGTTCCATTTACCGCCAAATTCTTCTTCAATATCGATACCGACTCTTGAATAGTAATATGATTTTAATGCGGCGTCAGCTAAATCACTGTACAAAGAAGATCCAATCTCAAATGGGGCAGAGCATTCGTTATCACTAATACATAGAATATATTCTCCATCTTCGGTGAGTTCTGAGAAGTCAGCAATTGAAACCTCATCTCCTGATAATTCCCAGTAGGAGGGATCCGAAAGCTTTCCTGAATAAACGATTTCACCTTTTGAGTTTTTTATTTCAAAGCCAGATGATTCACTCCGAATTAACGCCTTCTTTTGGGCGTTGGTTGGATATCCTATTTGGTTTAACAGGATGTCATTCGAGAAACTAGAAGTCACACTATTATTGGACGTGCAACTTACTATTAGAAATAAAATTGCAATTAGAAAGGACAGAGATACAGTTATTTTTTTCATGATCGTGTTAATTACCAAGTTCAATTTCAATGTTGTATTCACCGGCGGGGAGTAAAGGAAGAACATTACCTCCTTCAAAAGTTTTTCCATCAATCGTTACTGTCTTAACACCTTTATTTACCCCATTCGGGTTTTTTATGTTGATGCGATATGTAGCACCTCTAAATTTTCGGGTAACTTGATAGGACTTCCAGTCTTTTGGAATACAGGGATTAATTTCTAACCCGTCATATCCTGGTCGAACTCCTAAGATATACTGACTAATGGTGTAGAAATTCCAGGCTGCGGTTCCAGTTAGCCAAGAGTTTTTTGCTTCACCGGGTTTAAAAGCGTCTTTTCCAGCGATCATTTGTGAATACACATAAGGTTCTGTTTTGTGTAGTTCACTTATATCTTCTAAATAAGCAGGGGAAATCTTCCTGAAATACTCCCATGCTTGATCACCTCTTCCAAGCACAGTTTCACCAATCATAATCCATGGATTATTATGACAAAATACACCAGCATTTTCTTTATATCCCTCTGGATAACTTGAAATCTCTCCGTATTCAATGTGATATTTGGTGTAAGCTGGATTATTAAGCACAATTCCATATTTGGAGTCTAGTCTATCTTTAACTGAATCCAATGCTTTTTCAACCATGCCTTCTTCAAGACCAATTCCAGCCATGGTACACCAACCGTTAGATTCTATGAAAATCTTTCCTTCTTCATTTTCATCACTACCAATTTTATTTCCATAATAATCATAGGCTCTGATAAACCACTCACCATCCCAACCATCTTTTTTGATGGCTTCAACCATGTCATCTACATGCTTCTGAGCTCGTTCGGCTTCTTCCGATTTCCCAAGTTTATTACAAAGCTGGATGTATTCCCGACCATAAACGACAAATAATCCGGCAATCATCAATGATTCTGCTTTCGAACTTTTGGTTTTATTTTCTGTAGTTTGAAACGATTCATTTGGGTCGTTAGAAAAGCAATTTAAATTTAAGCAATCATTCCAATCTGCCCGACCAATTAATGGCAATCCATGAGGCCCGAGATTATTTACGGTATAATTGAAAGAGATGGTAAGATGGTTAAATAATGACTGAGCTAAGCTTTCATCATTATCGAATGGAACCTGCTCATCAAGAATTGAATAATCGCCTGATTCTTTTATATAAGCAGTAGTTCCCAAAATTAACCACATCGGATCGTCATTAAATCCACTTCCAATATCATCATTTCCACGCTTTGTAAGTGGTTGATATTGGTGATAACAACTTCCATCAGGGAATTGAGTGGATGCAATATCAATAATACGTTGTCGAGCATTTTCGGGTTCCTGATGTACAAAACCTATTAAATCTTGATTTGAATCTCTGAATCCCATTCCACGCCCAATTCCACTTTCGAAAAAAGAAGCAGACCTTGAAAAACAGAATGTGATCATGCACTGATATTGATTCCAAACATTTACCATACGATCAAGTTTTTCGTCATTACTCTTGATTGTGTAAATACTTAGTAAGTCATCCCAATAGGTTCTGAGTTCAGCGAGTGCAGCATCTACTTTTTCAGTAGTATCAAACTTGGCGATGACTTCTCTTGCTTTCGTTTTATTGATGACTCCTTTAGATTCCCATTTTTCTTCCTGCTCATTTTCGATATAGCCGAGAACGAATACAAAATCTTTTGATTCTCCGGGTTCTAAGTTCACTTCGATATAATGAGAGGCAATAGGAGACCAGCCATGTGCATGACTCATTGTTGGCTTGCCATTTAAAACAGCTTTAGGTTCATGAAATCCATTATGTAGGCCCATGAATGATTCTCGGTCGGTATCAAATCCATCAATAGGAGCATTTACAGAATAAAATGCGTAGTGATTTCTACGTTCCCGATACTCTGTTTTGTGATAGAGAGTTGATCCATCTATTTCAACTTCGCCCGTTGAGAAGTTTCGTTGAAAATTCTCCATATCAGCCGCAGCATTCCATAAAGCCCATTCCGAATACGAAAATAGTTTAAGTTTTTTTGGTTCTGAACCGTTATTGGTAAGTGTTACTTTTTGAATCTCAGCATGAGTATTTAGTGGTACAAAAAATAATGTCTCAGCAGAAACTCCGTTTTTTTCACCAGTAATCTTGGTGTAGTTCATTCCATGTCTACATTCGTACTTATCTAAAGGAGTTTTAGTTGGTTTCCAACCCGGCGACCAAATCGTATTTTCATCTTTGATGTAGAAATATCTTCCACCCGAATCCATTGGAACATTGTTGTATCTGTAACGAGTGAGTCTTCGGAATTTAGCATCCTTGTAAAAAGAATAACCTCCCGCAGTATTTGAAATAAGAGAGAAAAAATCTTTCGTTCCAAGGTAATTAATCCATGGCCATGGAGTAGCGGGATTCGTTATTACATATTCTCTGTTTTCGTCATCAAAATGTCCAAATTTCATGTTTTAAGGAGTAAAAAGTTTAATAAATTAAAATAGTTTGATCGTTTATTATGCTGAGAGAGCTTGTTCTCTTCTCAGGTTCAATTCAGTTGTAATTTCATCCATTTTTTGTTGATTTAGTGGATAAGCAAGCATTACGATTGCTGCCATTCCCGCAACAATAGCGGGTACCCAACTCATCAACATGATAATTCCGGGGATTGCTCCTTGAATGGCTACCTGATCCATTCCATTGTAACTATAAGAAGCTAATATTCCTCCAATAACAACACCGGCTAACCCACCACCGAATTTAGTTGCAAAAGAGCCCGCCGAGTACACAAGTCCGGTTGCTCGCCTTCCATTTTTGAATTCTGAGAAATCGGCGGCATCACCAAGCATTGCAAAGAAAAGGGTAGGGAAGATAGCGGCAGCCGCTTCTGAAATTATACCAATGGTAAAAATTGCGCCTATATTGTCAGGTCCACAAAAAGCGAGTAAAGAATTAACTGCCCCAGAGAAAATCAATGCATAAATAAAAAGCTGTTTTTTACCCAATCTTTTGCTGATTGAAGCGGTTGCCATTGCTCCGGCTATAGAAGCTAACATAAGTGCAACTAAATAGGATGCAGACAGTAATTGATCACCGAGGTAATGTGTGAAATAAATAACTGTGATTCCCTGTTTAATGGAGTTATACACGTTGAATAACAAACCGATGATTAGTAAAACCATCCAAGGCTTATTTCTTATGAGGTCGAAGAAATCCTTTTTTAAATCGGTTTGTTGATCTTTAGGAGGCGCAACTCTTTCATTGGTGCTATAAAAAGTGATTATCATAAATAAAGCCAGGAAAACAGACATTAAATAAATGGCGTTGCTATAACCCTTTTTTTGATTAATCAGAGAAATGCTTTCTGGAGTAATAACTGCTTCACCTTCAACAATAAAGCTGTATTCCTTGCCCGATTCCATTGCAAAACTGATATTCTTAGTAGCTTCTTCGTCACTTTCAATATTATACCAGGCAAAAGTGGCAATTCCGTTTTCAGTTTTGATATTCGCATTACCGACATCCTCTGGAGAAACAACAGTAACATGAAAAGTTTCTGCACTTAACTGATTAACTGTCACATCAGGATTTACATTACCAAAAGAAGCAACCAAAAATAGCATGGCTCCCTGTACGAGCATTCCTCCAGCAAAAGCACCAACCATTCGGTATGAACCTAAGCTAGTACGTTCTTTATCATCACCAGTCATTACGGCCATTAAAGCGCCATAAGGAATATTATTTGCTGTATAGAGCAATGTGAAAATGATATACGTTGAATAAGCGTACACGATTTTACCCGTGGTTCCTAAATCCGGTGTTGTAAATAGGAGTGAGAGTGTAGCTGCTAGAGGAACTGCCGACCATAAAATCCAAGGGCGAAATTTTCCGTGTTTAGTATTAGTTCGATCTCCAATAATTCCCATGAGAACATCACTTACACCGTCACTCGAACGAGCAATAAGCATTAAAAGACCAACTGATCCAGGAGTTAATCCATATACATCGGTATAAAAGATGAAAAGAAAAGTAGCTACCGCACGCCAGGCAATATTAGCAGCGCCATCACCAAGCGCATAGCCTGTTTTTTCGAGGAAGGACAGTTTTTGAGATTTAAGAGCGTTCATTTAGATTGAAATAATGGGTTAAACAATGAAGTCGAATAGTTCGCGACGTGTCTTTTCGAAAACTTCTCTACTAAACATGTATAGTTGAGCTGGTTTATGAGACACGCCAGTTTGCTTCTCATTTAATGGAATCAGGTAAGTCATTCGACTTACTTTTTTCCTGAAATTTCTTTTATCAAATTGAGTATCGTAGATGCACTCATAGACAGTTTGAAGTTGAGTTAGAGTGAATTTCTCAGGAAGTAATTCAAA
This sequence comes from Balneolaceae bacterium, assembly GCA_040222455.1. Taxonomy (GTDB): domain Bacteria; phylum Bacteroidota; class Rhodothermia; order Balneolales; family Balneolaceae; genus RHLJ01. Next base: position 133,530 of record JAVKDD010000027.1, read on the forward strand.
CCCGATAGGTTCATGCTTCATCTTGTTTCTAAGGGCAACTAGTGCTTCATCCAAAATGTGGTTATGGTCAAAACCAAGTTTTCCAACTTCATCAATTGGAACCCATTTTACCTCTCTTCCCATCCACTTTAAGGTTACATCTTGAGTAGCAAGTAGTGCAAAAAAGCCAATTGAAATCACTCTTAAATCTGGATTTCTATCAATACTAATTAACCACTCTTTATCATGAGGGTCTGACAACCTGTTTGGATCGGAGAAGGTTTTGAACTGCTCTAAATAAATATCTTTAAACCCTGTGAGGTTTAAGAGTATTCTGTTTGCAGCTTCTTCAACAGGTTCTTTTTCGAATACGTGATTCCCTGTTAAGGTATAATCGGATAGGAAAGTAGAATTATTCTCTTTATCGGTAAGTGTTCTTTTAACAAGTAAAACGTTCAACTTTTCTGAGTCGTACCCAAATACAACGCAATCCACTGAAAGACATTCGTTTATTTCCATTCGAAGTTCTAATAACGTTAATTGAATATCGGATTATTCAATATCCATCTATACTTAGTGTATATTTAACACTTTTAAAAATGAATGTAAACAAATAAAATTATTATTATCTATTTGGGAGGTGGAAAAACGTATCTAAACATTTTTTAGATACGGGATCTAGATTAAGCTAGACTGATTAAATTTGGCATTGAATGTTAATGGAGGTTCATTGTTATGGCATCTAAGTAATCAAGATCTAGGTAAGTGAAGAGAGGCAGAGTATGAGCTAAATTAATCGAGCATAAATATCTTATACTTCCTGTACCATTCAGTAGATTCATCAGGTTTTAAATGAATATGGTGGAATAACTCTGGACTAATTACATGTTTCCATCCCCAAAGGTTTACTTTCTGAGCCTGAAAGCTAGCAGTTTCACTAATTCCAATTTTTTGCTTTCTATGAATTAACTCCCATTCAGCTTGTGGAGTGGTATTTCCTGAAAGCTTATGAATAAAAAACTCTCCCTCTGGATTACTTTTGAATGAAACTTCATTACATCTTAGGTCAATTGCTTTTTCGGAATCCAATAAATTTTCTGGGTTTAATTGAAAAGGAAATTTAAGGAGGTATTCAGGACTAACCCGTTCATTATTTATCGCCAGAAAATTGTGTACATATTCATCTGTAATTATTTCTTTTTCACCTGTGTTTTTTAAATGATAAGAAATGATAAAACCATCATCCTGCACGGTCATATTTTTAGTTAGGATATAGCCATAACCGTGTAAGAGTACAGAGGTGCACTTAAGTTGAATGCATTTCGAGGTTGTTTTAACTTCAAACTCAGCCGGTTGAATTTCATGTTCTTTATAGAAGAAGTATTCAGAATCACTTTTCTTCAAAAGCCCAATTCCAATTTTATGAAACCATTCACCAACTTTGGCACATTCAAACCCCAAAGCGGAGTCGATTCCAAATTCATTATAAAAACCTTTTCCGAATGAGTTTTCCTCTGAGCCATTATTTTTTTCAGTAATTGAAACAGGAATACCTCGGAACTTAACAGTTTGAATTTTACCCGTCCAATCAAAACGTGAGGTTTGGTAATTCTCGTGCGGGAGGTCGATATGTATTTCTAGCTGTTCGTTCTTAAGTATATGAGGCATAGTGTGAAGCTAACAATAGATAAAGGTAATTTCTCTATTTATTACCAACTAAAAATTATATCCGAAATGAAGTCCTGGTTCACCAATCAAGTACTTTGGCCATTTATCATCTAATTGTTTAAATGAATCAGGCATTTGGGTGTGATAAGGACGATGAGTAACAGCAAAGGAAGGTTGAATGAAGAATCGATTTTTAAATATTTTAACATGATACCCAACTCGGTAGGTGTTAAATATCTGAAATCCATTATCAATTTTTTTACCGTCTTCGTTAACAAATATCTGTCTGGCACTCATACTGTGAATTCCAGTATAAAGTCCTTTCCACCAAAATCGTTGGTAAGCTAGAGCAATACCGAACTCTCGAATATAACCTGGGAACTTTTCTTCTGGGGCTTCAAATGACTTTCCATAGGGTATTCCCAACGACCAGGCATACTTCCAAGTTTTAAGTTCAATCGATACTATATCTTTTTGTGTTAATCGATAGCCTACGTTTAATTGTACGAAATCGGGTCTGTTCTTGGGGATAAAATTGCCCAACATAAAAAATGTACTTCCAACAAAGAGTTTATTATTGGTAGTGTCTTTTGGAGTATATTGAGCTTTTAACGGGAGTGTTGAAACTAAAAGTAGAACTAGACTTACTAAAATTCGATGATGCATATCTCGATTTTGAGGTTAATTGATTATGCAAAAATTACATCGATAATTATTTATAGTACGTTCACTTAGGTTAACAAATTACAAACTAAAGCATTATTACAAAAATCAACTTACCCTGTTTTCTTTTCAGAAATTCTACCTCTCAAACGACTTAATGATTGTGGAGTGATTCCTAAGAAACTTGCCAATTGATGTTGAGGTACTCTTTGAATTAAATCGGGTCTTTGTTTTAAAAGATGCTGGTATCGTAGTTCGGGAGTCGAGGTTTTGAACTGATCGAAACGTACTTGTTGCTTCGCTAAAAGTTCTTCAGATAGGATTCTACAAAGTGATTCAAATTTTGGGAACTTCTCAAACATTTCTTGTTCCAAACTAGGGTCGGCAACGGTAATTATAGAATCCTCAGTGGCTGAGATAAAGTATTCGGATGGTAATTTAGTTAACACACAATTTGGAGTTATTCCATCCATTTCGGTATAAAAAGCCGTGGTCTTTTCGTTACCATCTATGATATAATAAGTTCTTAAACATCCTTTTAGCACAAAATAACCTTCAGTAGAAGATTCTCCTTCTTTCAGTAAAACGGATCCTTTTGGAACTGATCTGAATAAATTTAATGATAAAATAGCATTCTCTTCAGCATCGGATAGGGTGATATATTTAGAAATAAATTCAAGAAGAATATTATGCATTACAGATTAATTTTGTTCATTTTTTATGGCTACTGATTCATTCTTTTGTATGCAAACATACTGATTTTGGTTATCCTAAAAGAATAGATTTTCGTTTCTCGTCTCTAATATTAAAAAGTTGATATTTTCGGGTAAACTAATTGAATTTTGAGACGTCTATTATCTTTAAAACCTCTTATTTTAATGGGGAACAAACTAGTAATTCTATATTTTAACAGTTCATCAAACATACTACCTATGAAAAACTCATTTAGAATTTACTTACTCTTGTTTACTCTACCCGCATTAGTGTTCGTTTCATGTGGAAAAGATAATGATAGCAAAAGATTTGAAATGGAGTTGATTGAATCAAAAGCTGAATTGCCAGCAAAGGTCAGGTTATTTTTTAAAATTGATTTAGGAGAGGATAATTTATTCGAAACACTTGAACCTGAAGATTTTGAGATTTTCGAAGATGGTTTGCAAATTTCAAGATTAGAATCACAAGCTCAAATTCAAAGGGAAGAAGGTGAGTTCTTATTCTCGTCAATTTTGTTACTCGATTTAAGTGGAAGTGTACTTAACGATACCGAACTTCCAAACGTAAAAAATGCAGCGAAATCTTTTATAAACTCCGTTATGCCTATAGAAACTGACGAGACCTTTGGATCAAAAGAAATGGCTGTATTCTGGTTTGATGGAGAAGAAGAGGTACATTCTCTTGTTACTTTTACCACCGATATAACTGCATTAATATCTGGAATAGACTCTATCGATGAATCGATAAGCTCAGATAACTCTACAAATTTAAATGGAGCAGTTGTACAAGGTTTATCTATTATGAACTCCAGACTCACTGAGGCTAGATTAAACCCCGATATTTCAGCAGCAGGTTCTTTAGTGATTTTTACAGATGGTACTGATCAGGCAAGCCGTGTTTCAGTACGCGATGCCCAGAATGCAGTGAAAAATGCTGGAACCGATAATGCCATTTTTACCATTGGTTTAGGTGATGAGATCGATGAATCTATATTAAATGATTTTGGAAGAGATGGTTTTGAGCTTGCAGAGAACTCCTTCGATCTAAACTCTAGTTTTTTAGCGGTTGCCAAAAAAGTAGAAAGTGAATCAAAATCTTTTTACGTAATGGAATATTGTTCTCCAAAGCGCTCAGGTGAGCATACCATTGAGTTAAGAGGGAATTTTGAGGATACCTTTGGCAGTTTTAAAACTAAATTTGACGCCAATGGATTTACTGGTGGTTGTACCATCGATTAACTTCTTATTTTAATAAGAGCATCGGTTTAGATAGGGATCCGAATGAAGTTGTTATCCTGTAAAAATAGACTCCACTAGCCAAATTTTTACCATCAAACGTAAGATAATGAGATCCACCTGAGAAGTTTTTGTCGGCCAGAACTTTAATTAAACTACCTTTTGAGTCGAATATTTGAACTAATACATCACTTACATCCGGAAGTTGAAAGCCAATCGTTGTACTCGGATTAAAAGGATTCGGATAATTCTGATGAAGCGAAAATAGTGAAGGTATAGCTTCAGTCTCACTATCAACAGAAACTAAACCAGTAACAGAAAGTGAAAATCTGGCGTAAGTATTACTATCTGCTTTCATATAACTTGGACTAACCGCTAGCTTGGGTTCAGCTATTTTATTATTTGAACTGGAAGATTGATTAAAAGAATAATCCCCATTTCCTTGAATTGGAATTTCTCTATTCAGTGAATGATCAAAAAGGACTAAATCATATTTTCTGGTTAATGGCTCATCTATAAACCATTCAAGTTTCAGTTCTTCAGCTACATTATTCGATTCGATGAAAAGATCGAAAACCTCTGTTCCTTCAACTTGTGATGGAAAAGACTCAACGGATTTAATTTTATCATAATTCGAGCATCCAAGTATAGCATATTGATTGGTTGTTGGAAGAAACTTGGAAGCGTCATAAATATCCCATCCTTTTGAATGATCTGCACCAAAAGTAATTAAGCACCCTTTATCGTAAGATTTATCGGACTTTAAATTAAACTGTATGCCAACTTTTTCAGAAAATAATTTAGAAAATGCCGAAAGGGAAGCGTTCGAATTTGTTTTTCCAGATGTTGGAAATGTTAACGTTGTTGCGGGGGAAGATGTAGCTGATTCAACCCAAAATCCTTGCCATGGCAAAAGAACAGTTGTTGATTTGGGTTCGGGAGAATACAAACCATTATTAAGTATATGAATATTGCTTTGAATTGGATTGTCTGAAGTAAGCAAGTTTGTATCAAAGTTACTATGATACGGATTTCCTACTAATGTAAAATAAGAATCTGTGTCTATAGTGGTTGTATTCAGGGTTACCGCAACATCAGAATCTGGTTCATTTCCAACAACATCTAAAACAATGGGTAATTCAGAACTTCCAGAATTTGAATTATCGTAAAAGTAAACAAGTAAACCCTCTCCGTTTTCTAAGTTTGTTGAGGAAGTGGCAGGTGTGTTAAAAGAACCAGTACTATTGTATGTAAAAATGTTGGAAGATAACTCATCGTCAACTCCTTGAATTGCGGTATCATCCGAAATATCAGCAATGGTGGATAGATGTTTAGGAATAGCTATAAGTCTCCATCCAGCGGAATTTGTAATTAAAGCTTCTGGTTTTTTTGATGATTCTATGCCTTTACTATATCCGGGAGTTGCAATTAACTTTGCATTAGCATTGGAAGATGAAATATTAAAAACAACCCAGTTTCCAGATGCAACTGTATCTCCATTGCTTGAAACTGAAGTCTGTCCAAAACTTCCATCATTAGGCAGGTTACTGTAAATTCGATATGCAACTTGATTTGATGCAAAATTCGAGTTATCCCCGATATTGTCTTTTGCGAAAGAATCTACGGTATCAGCAGTTGAAGATGCATTTTTTATAAGAACATACTTGTCATTTCCATTGTGATTGATTTGGGATGAATTCAAATCAACTAAACTTTCACCAAATACAGATACAACTCCGGTGGAAGAATTATCATCCCCAATCACATAGAAATCTTTACCTTTTATGGTTCCAGTTAAGGATAATGAGTAGGAAGGGGTTGTTCCATCATTGGTATATCTTAGTAGTTTCCAATCTCCAGAATTTAAATTGATAGTAGAATCAGAGTTGTTGAATAGCTCTAGATATTTTACAGTTCCACCATTAGCTTCATAAACTTCAGAAATAAAAATATCTGAGCTAGCTTCTGATGAAGATTCCTCATAAAAAAAGGCTCGGCGTACGAGTGTTGTATCATGAATAAAAGGATTTTTATTTCCCTGAACACTTTCTACAGCAAGACTTCGGGCAACTTCTGCGGCATCCACTGGATCATCTTGATGCCATTGAAACAAAATATCTTTCATTCCACTAAAGAATACTTCATTATCGAAGTCATCATTAATAATATCAGCGTTAGTCTGATATAAAGTCCAGAAATAGAACATTGCCCTGGCGGCATTTCCTTTGTGGTCTTCTCTTGGTTCGAAAACGCTGTTCCCATATTCGCTATAAAAATCTATGTTTTCAGAAGGGATTGATGAAATACTACCACCATTTTTCCAATACCACCATGAAGTAGTAAGATTGTCGGCAACTTCACCAAAGGGGTGATTACTTCTTGATTGATTTGGTGAACTCCATGTTGGAAAAAGATGATGAATATCACCTCTCATCGGCTCTTTGTTATCATAAAAACTTTGAGGCCAAGAGTGCTCGGTATTGAAACTTAAACTTCCATTACTTGGAGTTCGGCTTCCATCAGCTTTTGCTCTTAGCCCGGTATAAACACCAGTCAGGCTATCACTTTCATCCACATCAATTGATAAATACATTGAATCCCGTGCTTCATCATAGTTCTTTGGTGATGTAGGTGCATAGTTGTTTCTTAGATATACAATTAAAGTGGAGTCGTTTAACGTAGATCCAATGTTATCAGTTTGTGCTTTTGCATACCCAACTATATACAAAGAAAAGAGAAGGGCGATAAACCCTTTACGAAACATTATTCATTACCTAAAGTCTGTGTCCTAATTAGCAACAAATTACTATCTCTAGGAAGCCAAAAGGTAACTTCAATATTAAATTTGCCTTAAAAATGAACTAAAAAAGTAAATTTTTTATTCACCCTTTGCCCGCATTTCATTGAATTAAATGTAGCTACTTAGATCATTCATTCAGAGCTAGTATTTATACGTACATCTATCCTGTTATTGGGTTAGGAATGAGAGGGGAAATAGTTTTATAAATCTTTTATTGAGGGTTGTAAATCTAAAGCTTCTTCAACAAATCTTAAACGCTCAATATTACTTAGCTACTTACTCAAAATTCATAAAAAATTCATGCCCATAAGCTATGATATAATAAAGATTATTAGGATTAGTGAAATTTATAATCGAAAACCTAACATTATAAAGCCATGAAAAAGATAGTGATTTTAGGTGGAGGTACAGCTGGAACTATTATGGTTAACAAGCTTTGTAAGGCACTAAGCCCAGCTGATTGGAAAGTAACTATCGTTGATAAAGAAGAAACTCATCACTACCAACCAGGTTACTTATTTATCCCATTTGGTATATATGGGGAAGATGACGTTGTGAAACCCAAAAAGAATTTTTTCCCAAAAGAGGCGGATATTATCATTTCTGAAATAGACTTGATAGATGCACCAAATAACTGTGTATATCTAAAAAATGGAAATGTTCTAGGTTATGATTACTTGATTATAGCAACAGGTTCCGAAATCAGACCTGATGAGATAGAGGGTATGGTTGATAAACTTTGGAATAAATCAATTTTTGATTTTTATACTCTTAATGGTGCTTTAGCTTTAGCTGAATTTTTGAAGACATGGGAAGGAGGTAAGCTAGTTCTAAATATTGCAGAAATGCCGATTAAATGTCCTGTTGCTCCGTTAGAATTCGTATTTCTTGCAGATGATTATTTCAAGAAAAAAGGGATGCGTGATAAAGTAGATATCATACTTGTTACCCCTTTAGATGCAGCATTCACGAAACCAATCGCTGCTAGTGAACTAGGCGGTTTTATGAGAGAAAAGGGTATTAAACTGGTAACTGAATTCAGTATTGGTAGCGTTGATAATGATGCGAAAAAGATTATTTCTTGGGATGATCGGGAAGTAGATTTCGATTTATTGGTAACCATTCCTACTAATATGGGAATTGAAGCCATTGAACGAAGTGAGTTAGGAGACGAACTCAATTTCATACCAACTGATAAAGAGACCCTTCAATCAAAAGAATGGGAAAATATCTTTGTTATTGGTGACGCAACTGACCTTCCATCTTCAAAAGCAGGTTCCGTAGCACATTTCGAATCAGATATTCTTTTTGAAAACATAATGTCTGCAATCAATGGAGAACCTCTTAAAGCAAAATTTGATGGTCATGCAAATTGCTTTATCGAATCTGGCAATGGTAAAGGATTATTGATCGATTTTAACTACTACACAGAACCTTTACCCGGGAAATTTCCTATTCCGGGTATAGGTCCATTTTCTTTATTGAAGGAGTCAAGAATGAATCATTTAGGGAAATTAGGCTTCAGGTGGCTTTACTGGAATGTACTTATTAAAGGAAGGGAGCTCCCCCTGGAACCACAAATGTCTATGGCAGGGAAATATGTACCTAAAACCATAGAAAATGAAACTATTGAAGAAAATCCATAATCAAAATAATAGAGGCAACTATGGAAACTACAGTATTACTAAATAAAACGATTGAACTTGATAAAGACGGTCATCTTGCAAATAGAGAAGATTGGTCTGAAGAATTAGCGCAAGAATTGGCTTATCAGGTTGAAGTTGGAGAATTAAACGATAAGCATTGGACAGTTATCAACTTCATGCGTAATGAATTCGAAGAAAAAGGAGATGCTCCTTCGATTAGAAAACTAAATAAGCAAAGCGGAGTTTCAACCAAAGAACTTTATCAGCTTTTTCCAAAAGGACCAGCTAAAAAAGCAGCCAAAATTGCTGGACTACCCAAACCAAAAGGTTGTATTTAAAAAAGGAACATTATGAAAACACAAACCATGGAATCCGATTTTAATAAAGTAGAAGATGCGCCCAAACCTATCGAAAAAGTGTCCATCATTATTTCTAAAGGTTCACTAGATGGGGTTTATCCAGGGCTTATAATGGCAAATGGAGCAAGAATGGAAGGGATCGAAGCAACGGTGTTCTTTACTTTTTTCGGTCTTGAAGCTGTAATTAATAAAAGAATGGATAATTTAAAAGTGCCAACAGTAGGTAATCCAGCAATGCATATTCCAACAATGATTGGAGGTTTACCAGGTATGTCTTCATTTGCGACCAAAAAAATGAAAGAAGAAATGGAGAAACTGGATATTCCACCCGTTAGGGAATTTGTTGAAATGATTCACGATACCGGCGCAGATATGTATGCTTGTAAAGCTACCGTAGATATGTTCCACTTGTCAGAAGATGATTTTTGCGATCAAATTGACGGAGTTATTACGGTTGGCGAGTTTTATGAAAAATCAGCTGGAGCAGAAATAATTTTTACCTAATGAATGATTCTTAACTCGAACTTAGATTTAGATTAAATAGTACATAGAGAAATTAAAAATCCCACTCTCTTATACGATGTGGGATTTTTTAAATCGAAAACGGTTTGATTATAAAACTAACGCATCGTTAACCAAGCGCTCTTGCTCAACATCATGAATTTTCTTCTGACCAGATGCTGGTGAGGCCGCTGCCTGACGCCCCGAGTATCCTAACTTCTGACCCTTCCCAAGAACTTCATTAAATCGAGAAGCAACAAAGAACCAAGCGCCCATATTTTTAGGCTCTTCCTGACACCAGACAACCTCTTTCACATTTTTAAGGGTCCCAAGGTAATCTTTCACATCTTTATCAGGGAATGGATAAAATTGTTCAAGTCGTGCAATAGCAACTTCTTTGAGATCGTTTTCCTCTCTATGTTTAACTAAATCGTAGTAAACCTTACCAGAACAAACAACTAAACGCTTAATGGAGTCAGAATCGGTCATGTCTAAATCCTGAATGAATGGCATAAACTTACCTTTCGAGAGATCATCAGTGTTGGAGGTTGCAGATGGATGTCTTAATAAACTCTTAGGACTCATCAGCACAACAGGTTTCTTTATCTCACTTAAGGCTTGTTTTCTAAGCATATGATAATACTGGGAAGGTGTTGTCAAGTTCATAACCTGCATATTATCTTCCGCACAAAGCTGTAGAAAACGTTCCAAACGGGCAGAAGAATGCTCAGGTCCCTGACCTTCGTAACCATGAGGGAGGTTTAGAACCAACGAATTTGTTTGTCCCCATTTGGCTTCACTTGAAGAAATAAACTGATCGATAATAATCTGAGCGCCATTGGCGAAATCACCAAATTGAGCCTCCCATATTACTAATGCATCTCTTTTCTTTGAACTGTAACCAAATTCAAAACCTAATGCGGCGTATTCACTTAGCAAACTATTATGAACGTGAAATTTTGCTTGATCATCTTCAAGATGGTTTAAAGGCACAAAAATTTGATTTGTTTGAGTCCCATGAAGAACTGCATGGCGATGTGAAAAAGTGCCTCGTTCAACATCTTGTCCAGTAATTCTTACAGTATGACCTGATTTAAGTAACGATCCGAAAGCAAGTGCTTCGGCAAAACCCCAATCAATTTTCTTTTCATTATTCTTAACACTTTCAGCCCGTTTAGCTAGTTGGCGAAGTAACTTGGGATTTGCATCAAAGTCTTTAGGAACGGTATTTATTTTAACGGCAATATCATTTAGTTCATCAGCCGAATAAGTAGTATCCGGAAATTCTGCTCGTTTTTTCTGCTCACTTTCTGCACGATTGATTAATTCTTTGGTGACTTCTAGGTTAGGTGATTGTTTTGCATCCTCAAAAGCTGCCTGTAGTAGTTCTTCAAACTCATCAAAAATAGCTTGAGTTTCTTCTTCAGTTAACTCTTCGTTTTTAACCAACGAATTGGTGTATAAATCACGAACCGTTTTATGATCGTTAATTTCTTTATACATACCAGGTTGAGTGAAGGCAGGCTCATCACCTTCATTATGCCCATGTTTACGATACCCTATCAAGTCGATAATAACATCTTTACCAAATTTTTGGCGGTATTCGAGTGCCATTTTCATTGCATGAACAGCGGCCTCTGGTTTATCACCATTTACATGGAAAATAGGAGCCAAAATCAACTTTGCGAGATCGGAAGCATATTCTGTAGACCGTCCGTCTTTAGGAAGGGTCGTAAATCCAATTTGATTATTGATGATAATATGAATGGTACCACCTGTTTTATATCCTTCAAGCTGCGACATATTTAACGTTTCAGCAACAACACCTTGACCAGCAAAAGCTGCATCTCCATGCATTAAAACGGGGAGTATTTTCTTTTCTGCTTCATCAGATTCGTGATGATCCTGGATTGCCCGAACTGCACCTTCCACAACAGGACTTACGGCCTCAAGGTGACTTGGATTTGGCATCAGCTCAATTTCTACTTCTTTACCACTTTCCGATTTATGTGTTCCCTTTGCACCTAAATGATATTTTACATCCCCTGAACCTTGAATTGTATCAGGATCGACATTGCCTTCAAATTCTGCAAACACTCTGTGATATGGTTTGTTCATAATATTCACAAGAATATTCAAACGCCCACGATGAGCCATGCCCATAAAAATCTTTTCAATCTCAGCTTTTCCTGCATCTTCAAGCAAAAAGTGAATCATTGGAATTAGAGTATCATTTCCTTCTAACGAAAAGCGCTTATGACCAATGTATTTTTTGTGAAGGAATTCTTCGAACGCCATTGCCTGATTAAGTTTATGAAGAATCTGCTTTTTATCGGCTTTAGTCAGATCTGGTTCATTTCCAGTAGACTCCATTCTTTCACGAAGCCACCTTCGTTCCTCCAAATCAAGGAGGTGCATATAATCTGCCCCGATATTTTCGCAATACGTATCGCGGAGTAATTTAATGATTTCCCGAAGGTTTGCTTTTTCTTTACCGCCTAATCCACCACAGTAAAATTCACGGTCTAAATCCCACAACGAAAGTCCGTAATAATCGAGATCAAGTTCTGGATTTCGGCCTGGTTCTTTTTCAAGAGGGTCGAGGTTAGCTAGCACATGACCTCGCATGCGGTACATGTTGATTAATCTCCAAACTCCAATTGCTCTTCGATCATGTTCAAGAGTATTTCCTGCTCCGGCAAAAAGAGCTGAGAAATTGTCTTCACCATATGGTATTGGATCATATGGAATTTCCAGATCGGCAAAAATGGAGTCGTAGAAATCAGATTTACCACTTAACAGGCTGCTAACTTTTTGTAAAAACGAACCTGATTCAGCACCTTGAATAATTCGATGATCATACGTGCATGTCATCGTCATCACTTTGCTAATACCTAATTGGTTCAACACTTCACGAGACATATTCTGATACTCTGCAGGGTAATCGATGGCTCCTGTAGCAATTATAGAACCTTGCCCTTGCATAAGTCTTGGAACGGAAGAGACAGTACCAATGGTACCTGGGTTTGTAATACTGATAGTAGTTCCCTGAAAATCTTCAATCTGTAACTTTCCATTACGAGCTTTGTCAACTAATTCTGCAAAGGCGTATAAGAACTCTTTAAAGTTCATATTATTTACACCTTTAATATTTGGCACAACAAGATTTCTAGAACCATCTTTATTTGGAAGATCAACAGCAACGCCTAAGTTTACCTGCTCTGGAACAACTCTAAAGTGATTTTTGCCATCAAAATGGTAAGTATGATTTATAGTTGGGAATTCTTTGATGGATTGAATTATTGCCCAACAAATAAAGTGAGTGAAAGATGCTTTTGGTTCATTTCTTTTTATCAAATGCCGGTTTATTATCGTCCGATCTTCCACCATCATTTTAACAGGAAGTACGCGCAATGAAGTAGCTGTTGGCACCTCAAGACTGAGATCCATATTCTCAACGATCTTAGTAGCTACCCCTTTAATTTTTTGTAACTCAGCATTTTTAGGAGCTTGTTTCTCTTTCTTCTGTTCCGCTTTTGGAGCTTCTTTAGTAGCAGTTCCATTTGTTGGCGCTTCAACTTTAGAGGTAGAAGTAGCAGCAGTTTTAGTGCTGTTTTGCTCAGGGTCAATCCCGTTTAATTCATCAAAGTATTTTTTCCAATGTTGAGGAACAGAATTAGGATTGCCTTTATACTGTTCATAAAGTTCTTCTACAAGTGCTGAATTCGGGCCGAATATGGCTTCAAGTGATTTCAAGGGGATTGACCTCTTAGGTATTATTTAAGGCTTTGAAAAGATTAAATGCTTTTGGCTTAAAAATGGTTCGATTTGTCTAAAATCTTATTGTTTAAAGCGATTTAAAGGTACAGAGAAGTAGATTAAAAAACGAAGCGTAATGTTTGCAGATGTTTTAATAATTGTAATGGATTCAATTAATTAAAAGGAATGGCTATTCCGCCAAGTACCGAATATAGGCATTTGAAACGCTCTTTTAAGTATCCTTCATACTAAAGGAGCCTATTAACTCAATTTTACATTAGTAAATGAATCCAAGTACAAGGACCTGCAATAGAAGTATTTTTCAGATTGAAATGACTTAAGTAAAGATTATTAATAAACCAGTGAGCAAAAAAAAGTTTAGACTTCAAAGTATTGGAATTACTAATCACCAGAGAGTGTTATAAAGTCCATGAAAAAAAATGCAAACTATGATGTTATAATCATTGGATCAGGAATGGGTGGATTGAGTGCAGGAGCTTTGCTTACTAAAAGTGGCTTTAGAGTACTTATTTTAGAAGCAGCTCTTCATCCAGGAGGATGTAGTTCATCGTATCCAAGAAAGGGGTACGTATTTGAATCCGGCGCAACTACGCTCATAGGTTTTGATGAAAATCAGCCACTCAGAAAACTCGAAGATGAAACTGGAATCGAGATTCCCAGAGTAGAATTAAATCCATCAATGAAAGTTTGGATAGACGGGGAACCAATCACAAGGTATAAAAATAAGTTTGAATGGATTGAAGAAGTTGTACGAGTATTTGGAAATAGAAAAGGACAAAAAAAATTCTGGAATCTGGCGTTTGATTTATCTGATGTGGTATGGAAAGTATCGCTGAAAAACCCAACATTTCCTCCTTTAAATTTAACGGATTGGCTCAAACTTGCCACCTCAAATTCAATTGCTGATGTTTGGGTTTTGAAATATGCTTTTAAATCGGTTAAAGAAATTGCTAAAAAATGTGGGGTAGATACTCCCAAATTTTTACGATTCTTAGATGAGCAATTAATGATAACTTCACAGGCAAAATCTGAAGAAACTCCCTTTTTGTTTGGAGCTCCCGGGCTCACTTACACCAATTACTCCAATTATTACGTTCCAGGTGGGTTAATCCAAATGATTAATACCATTAGAGAGTATATAGAAAATAAAGGCGGAGCTTTGCATACTAAAGAAGCGGTTGTAAATGTTTCGAAGGCAGGAGATCAGTTTCTTGTAAAAACTAAAAAGGATAAATCTTATGTGGCGCCGATTGTGGTATCAAACATCCCAATTTGGAATATGAAAGACCTCACAAATGGAGAGATTAAAAAGTATTTTAAAAAAGAATCTAAGGGCTTTGATAAAGCTTGGGGTGCTATAACTATGGGAATTGCAACTACAGATACGTATCCGGATAATCTGGGAATCCATCATCAAATTCATTTAGAAGAAGGGATGACAGTTCCATATACTTACTCAAAATCTATTTTTATTTCTATGTCCAGTAGAGAAGATGAAAAACGTGCACCAGATGGTGAGCGAACCCTTAATATTTCCTGTCATGCTTCTCCTGAAACCTGGTTCGGTATGGATGAAGAGGAGTATGAAAACAATAAGCAAGAAGTCCAAGAATTTATTTTATCAACATTAAAGGAGAAACTGAGAGGTTTTGCAGAGGCTGAAATTAAGCTAGCTGATACTGCAACTCCGGTAAGTTGGGAAAATTGGGTGTACCGCAAAAAAGGCAGGGTGGGAGGAATTCCGCAAAGCATGGCACGAAGCTTGCTAAATTGGACACCAAATCAAACTCCCTTTAAAGGTTTATACTTGGTAGGTGATACAACCTACCCCGGACAAGGAATTCCCGGCGTAACTTTAAGCGGGATCAACGTATATTATCGCATTCTTAAAAATCATCAAAAGCTTGTTCTGCATTGAATCAATTTCAGCCTAATACCCAATTTTCTGTATTCCCACCTGCTATTAAGTATCTATTGATTGCCAATGGAATCATCTTTTTAATTACTAAAAGTATGTTTACTGGGGCATGGACTCCCATTGGAGAATTATTCGCCCAATATTTTGCTCTTTGGTCGTTAGATAGTGGGAATTCACTTCCTTCCTTTATGCCTTGGCAGTTAGTTACTTATATGTTTTTACATGCCGATTTAAGCCATATCTTTTTCAACTTATTTGCATTATGGATATTTGGGCAAGCTATTGAAAACCTATGGGGTACAAAGCGGTTTATCACATTCTATATTTTAACGGGTGTTGGTGCTGCGTTAATTCATATGCTAGTAGGTGGTTATTTCACTTATACAATTGGTGCATCAGGTGCAGTATTTGGAATTTTATTAGCTTTTGGAATGATGTTTCCAGATCGATATATCATTCTTTTGTTTCCTCCAATTCCAATTAAAGCAAAATACTTTGTGGGAATTTATGGTGCTATTGAGCTATTTTCAGGTCTGGGAAGGCCAGATAGCGGAGTAGCTCATTTTGCACATTTAGGTGGATTAATTGTTGGATTTTTGCTTATTAAAATGTGGAAAATTAAAAAACCTTCGATTTAGTCTATATTCAATTTAAAACCAGTAATTGCTTAATTAAAGATGGCATACGATTCTTTTGGAAATAATATAAAGAGAGGTTTTCTTGCAATGCCAGATGCGCTACGAACAATAATTGCACTAAATGCAATTGTGATGGTCGCACAATATTTCTGCTTTTTTATTTTAGGAATAGATTTGTCATTGTATTTGGGGCTCGACACTAACTTTATAGTTACGATTACTCAGCCGTGGCGAATATTTACTTATATGTTTCTTCACTCAATGGGAAACATTTTCCATTTTATTTTTAATATGCTCTGGTTGTGGTGGATGGGGCGACCTGTAGAAGAAAGAATAGGTCCCCGAAGTTTTTTAACTGTCTATTTAGGAGCTGGGTTATTCGGAGCGCTAATTGATGTAGTTGTAAGCTTTGCTGCCCCACCAACATTGGTAATAGGTGCTTCAGGAGCAGTTTTTGGAGTAATGGTTGCCTTTGCAATGCTGTTTCCCAGAACCCCTATTATGTTATTTTTACTACCTCCAATTGAAGCAAGATTTGTAGTAAGTGGATTGATTGTATTAGATGTTTTGTTTTTAAATAGTGGAGGACAAGTTGCTCGTATCGTTCATTTGGGTGGAGCATTAGGTGGTTACCTTTTAATGAGGGCTCATCGAAATGGTTTCGACTTAAGTTTGATTCCAAGATATATAGAATACCAATTCAGAAAGCTCAAAACATCGGGTTCTTCAAAACCAAAAAAGCAAAGAAATAAAAATATGAGCATTGTAAGTGATGCAGAAGTTATTGAGGAAGTTGATCAAAGTGAATTGGACGAGATACTGGAAAAAATTTCTCAAAAAGGATATGATTCTTTGAGTAGTGAAGAGAAAAGAAAACTATTTGAATTAAGTAAAAAAGATTAGGGCAAACATGGGATCAATTAGAAGAAGGAAGTCAACTCAGGTGATGATTGGTGGGGTTCCCGTTGGAGGAGATGCCCCCATAGTAGTGCAGTCTATGACCAACACAGACACCGCCGATATTGATGAAACAGTAGAACAAATTGATCACTTACACCTTTCAGGATCTGAACTAGTACGTATTACTGTAAATAACGATGCAGCTGCAAAAGCGGTACCTTTTATCAAAGAGAAACTATTAAACAGAGGTGTTGTAGTACCAATTATAGGTGACTTTCATTACAATGGCCATGTGTTGCTGACTAAGTATCCTGATATGGCTAATGCATTGGCTAAATTTCGGATTAATCCGGGAAATACTGGTACAAAAACAAGAGATAAGAACTTTTCAACTATTGTTGAGCAAGCTATTAAATATGATAAACCAGTTCGTATTGGTGTAAACTGGGGATCATTAGATCAGCAACTATTAGCAGAAAAAATGGATTTGAATAATAAGCTTTCAAGTCCGAAATCTGCAAAAGAAGTAATGTTTGATACCATGATCGAAAGTGCTAAAAGATCATCGGCAATTGCAGAAGATGTAGGGCTTGCTTCTAACAAGATTATTATAAGCTGTAAGATGTCAGGAGTTCAGGATGTAATTGAGGTTTATACAAGACTCGCTGAAGTGGTTCCCTATCCTTTACATGTAGGACTTACAGAAGCGGGAATGGGAATGAAGGGTATTGTAGCTAGCTCAACAGCACTTTCAGTTATTTTACAACGAGGCATTGGGGATACCATACGAGTGTCCTTAACACCTCAACCTGGTGCCGATAGAGCGTTAGAAGTTCAAGTCGCTCAACAGATATTACAATCTCTCAATATAAGAAGTTTTCTCCCTCAAGTTACTTCATGTCCTGGATGTGGACGTACCAAAAGTACTTATTTTCAAGAACTTGCAGAAGAGATTCAGGATTATATAGCAGATTCAATGCCTGTTTGGAGAGAGCTATATGAAGGCGTGGAAGAAATGGATGTAGCGGTAATGGGATGTGTTGTAAATGGACCAGGTGAATCAAGAGCAGCAAATATCGGGATTTCACTTCCCGGAACTTTCGAAGAACCGAAAGCTCCAGTCTACATAGATGGAGAACATTCGACTACGCTAAAAGGGGATAAAATTGGGGAAGAATTCAGGAAAATCTTAGATGAATATATTGTCAAAAATTATGGAAACAACTAAGGCCTTTCGAAGTTTTCATGCACAGATTACACTCATTTTTTCATTAGAAATGTAACCACTTACATTCTCATAATTATTCTTTAAGGTCTCTTTTAAGTGAGTATACAAGGCCTAGGAAAACGCTTTCTTATTTAATTATATAAATAATAATAACTTATTTATTAAGTGTTGTTAAAAATGATTTTAATACCGCATTAAATAATTGGATAAAAAGCCTTTTTTTTATTGAATTAATGTAAGCGCTTTCATTATTTTATTAGGCAAGTATTAGCCCATAAGTTTAGAGTCACAACAATGTTAGGAAAAAAAATATTTTCGCTTCTCTTTGTAAGCCTTGTTTTCTCATTATCTCTTCATGCACAATATGGCAAAATTAGAGGAATAATTACTGATGCAGAAACTGGCGAAACTATTATAGGGGGAAGTGTACTTATCGAAGGCACCACAAAAGGTGCTGCTACAAATATTGATGGTGAATATATTATTCTTGCTGTATCACCGGGAACCGTTTCACTTAGAGTTTCTTATATCGGTTACAATACTACTGTGATAAGTGATGTTCGAATCAATATCGACTTAACTACAGAGATCAATGTTCAATTAACGCCTCAAACATTAGAAGGAGAGGAAGTTTTAGTTATTGCACAAAGAGAACTCGTTAGAAAAGATGTAACTGCTAGTCTGTCTTCTGTTGGTGCTGATGAAATTGAAGCTATTCCTGTTGAAAACTTTAGTGAAGTTGTTGAATTACAAGCAGGTGTAGTAGACGGTCACTTTAGAGGTGGTAGAACTGGAGAAGTAGGTTATTGGGTTGATGGAGTTCCTGTAACCGATTCATTTGATGGAAGTCTTTCAGCGGGGGTAGAAAATTCATCAGTTCAAGAAGTTCAGGTAGTTACTGGTGCTTTTAATGCTGAATACGGACAGGCAATGAGTGGTATTGTCAACATTGTTACAAAAGATGGTGGAGATGAATTTACTGGTAGTATTAATTCATTTTTGGGGGATTATGTTTCCAGCAGAAATGATTTATTTACTAATATAGATGACGTTGATCCTATTGCTGTGCAGAATTTAGAAGCAAGCTTTGGTGGACCCATCATTAAAGAAAAACTGTCATTTTTTAGTTCGGTAAGATACTTTAGTAATGATGGATGGTTTTATGGGCAACAAGTTTTTGATAGAAATGATGTTGGAGTAAATCAATTAGGTCAAATTGGATTACTTGATACCTTAGGTTCAGGAGATAATTCAATTGTAGAAATGAATCCCTATCAAAAAATAAATGGTCAATTAAAACTTACCTGGAATATTGCAAAAGGGGTTAAGCTGGCTGTTAATGGGATAGTTGGAACGGATGAAGGAAAAAGTGGATATGATCACTCTAATAAGTTTATGCCCGATTTCGCAAGAGATGAATTTACCTTAAATCGTAGTTTCTATGCTAAAATAACTCATTTACTATCCAATACTACTTTTTATGATTTTAGCATTTCAAACAGCTACAAGAAATTCGAGTCATACGTATTTGAAGATCCATTTGATGATCGGTACTTACCCAATGAATACGCAGGAATTCGTGCCAGTAATGTAATCTCAAATTTCAAAATTGGTGGTACTGATAATGGTAGATATGAAAGAGAAACTGATACCTATATTGCTAAATTGGATATAACGAGTCAGGTAAATAATCAAAA
Source organism: Balneolaceae bacterium (assembly GCA_040222455.1). Classification (GTDB taxonomy): domain Bacteria; phylum Bacteroidota; class Rhodothermia; order Balneolales; family Balneolaceae; genus RHLJ01. Next base: position 153,256 of record JAVKDD010000027.1, read on the forward strand.
CCAGGTTAAGCTTGGTGTTGAATATCGGTTCCATAACCTTAAACAAAAAGCATTTACCTCTATTGTAATTGATGAAAATAGTGGAGTTGTTGGACTTTTTGATGATGGTTCTTATGATGTAGAACCAATTGAGTTTTCAGGGTATATTCAAGATAAAGTTGAAGTAGGAAACCTTATTATTAACGCTGGTTTACGTTTCGACTACTTCGATGCGAAATTTCATGTTTTTACTGATCCAAGGGATCCTTCAGTTGTTTTTGCTGAGCAACGTCCCGCTGATTTAAGCCAAGTTTTTCAGGATTCAGAATCAAGTTTCAAAATAAGTCCTCGTTTAGGAATAGCTTTCCCCGTTTCAGAAAATGGTGTAGTTCATTTCTCATATGGACACTTTTTTCAAATACCTAACTTTTCTCTGTTGTATCAGAATCCATATTTTAGATTGAATAGTGGGGGATCCGGTTTAATTGGATTGCTTGGTAATGCGAATCTCGAACCTCAAAAAACTGTAAATGGAGAATTGGGTTTTAAGCAAGAGTTAACACCTCGTTCTGCGATTGAAATCACTGCTTTTTTTAGAGATATAAGAAACCTTGCAGGTACAGCTACCGATGCAATTTCGATTCAGGGAACATCAGCACGGTATGGTATTATTACAAATTCTGATTTCGGGTTTATCAAAGGAATGGTGCTTGCCTATGATCAAAGTTTTGGGAAAAATATTTTTATGACGGCTGATTATACATTCCAGATTGCTCAGGGTAATTCATCTGATCCAAGTCAGGCATATAACGCGGCAGCAGCAAAAGGTCAGCTTGAAAAAATTATTGTACCCTTAAATTGGGATCAACTTCATACAATAAATGTAACAGGATCTTACCGTACTAGTACGGGTTGGGGTGCAGGTGTAATATTTTCTGCGGGTTCAGGTTTCCCTTACACTCCAGATTTCTCTAGTGTTACAACAGGTATCGCACCACCATCTGAAATTTCACTTAATAGTTCTCGCAGACCTTTTATATCTAACCTTGATTTGAACGTAACAAAAGATATCAAAGTAAATGATAGACAGAGTATTCAAATTTATGCTAAGATTGATAATGTGTTAGATAAGGGTAACGAACGAGGTATTTTTGGTGATACAGGAAGAGCTACCTATTCATTATATAAAAATGAAGATGCTAAAACCTTTGTTGGCGATCCATTTTACTTAGATCAAAACTATACACGACCAGATTTTTACAATGAGCCAAGAAGAATGGTTCTTGGATTCAGATATAGATTTTAAAATTAATTTTAAACAGTAACCAAATCATGATAATTAGAAAGCTTATTAGCGTATTTATATTAGCGTTTTTAATGCAAAGCTATGTTCAAGCTCAACAAGCTAGTATCCCTGAGTTTCTAAGAAATCCTCAGTACAGATCAAGTAGAAACTATGAAAAAAGCTCTACTTCAGATGGTAATCGAGTATTAATCACATTTTTTAATAATGGGTTACTTGGTGGTGTTGGTGAAGCAAGAGGTGAATGGCCAAGGGGCTCTGACGTAAACTATATTGGTGATGTTTCTCCGGTAATTGCTCTTGAAGTTCCTGTAGATACCAATAATGATGGTGTAGCTGATACTTTAATACAGCATACACTTACTAATAGAGGACCAAGAGCAGGACAAGGTCCTAGACCTGGCGAAGTTGATTTCTGGGGATTTGAACCGATGGGAGGTTTTGCAAATAATGACGGTATAAATGATCGTCCTGCAATAAGCACAGACCCTGATACATGGCCGGAAAGATGGCCAGATCAACCTAACTGGTTGGATGCATCAGGTAAACCCGAATGGAATGGTTTTTTTGGGAGAGATATTTTTAATGCAGATTTCGAAACCTATTTCTGGACGGATGACCATAATGATAGGTTTATGCAAGATAGGCATGATTTTTTGCCAGATTCAACGGATCAAACCCGAAATGGACAAGGACTGGCAATGAGTGTAAGAGGATTACAATGGAGTCAGTTTCTAGCTCAAGATGCAATGTTCTATATCTATGAGTTAACGAATACAAGTACAACTACTTATCCCAGAGTTTCTGTTGGCCTTGCAGTAGGTACAGCTGCTGGAGAAAGTGGTGTAAGTGGAAGTGGAGATACACAAGATGACTTGGCCTTTTTTGATCAGGCAAATAGAATTGTTTACTCATGGGATGCAGATGGAACAAATGCAGACGGAAACGATGTAGGTTATGTTGGTTATGCCTTTATGGAGAGTCCAGGTGATCCAAATGATGGAATTGATAATGATGGCGATGGGGACCCTTTAATATTAAATGTTGAAGGATTTCCCTACGTAGATCCCGCATTAGCAGGTATTCATAATACATTCGTTAGATCTGATTTTGATGATAGAGTAATAAGTGCAGGAGATCCTATAATAACTATTGATCTTCAAACTGGAGAAAGGTCTTCTGTGATTATGCCAAATGGTCCTTTAACAGTAGTTTCTCAGGGTATTGAATATAACCTGACACCAGGTATGACTTTGATTGAGTCTAAGAAAACAATTCAAAACAGAAATGATTTAGTAACAGTAACTGAGAAAGACTTAATCGATCAGGATTTAGATGGATTGATAGATGAAGATATACGACTACATTTTGAGAGAAGACAGCAGTCTATTACTGGTGAGATTATTACACTTCCTGCTCTTAGGTATAAAAATTATGTAGGATTAGCTGAAGCAGTTGGTAATGGCGTACCTACAACTCAGGATTCAATTGATTATGGTTTCAAGAATTTAATGATTGATGAAGCAGGAGATGATGGAATTGATAATGATGGTGATTGGGATCCGATTACAAATGATGTTGGAGCCGATGGTAGAGCAGGTACTGGAGATACTGGTGAAGGTGATGGAAGGCCAACAAATGGAGAGCCTAACTTCGATAGCTTAGATAAAGACGAGACTGATCAGGTTGGGTTATCAAGCTTTTATTATTTTACACCGCCTGGTGCTGTTGTATTAAGTAACGATGCTACTGTTTGGAGTGCAATGTCACCTGGTTTTTTCACTCCAAACGAACAACTATCTACAGATCAGGCTGCCGGTGGAGTAGATGGTGACTTTATTTTTAGTTCAGGATATTTCCGGTTAGAACCAGGTCAAACTCTTAGATTTTCTTTAGCGCTGGTTTTTGGAGAAGACTTGGCAAACATTACAAACAATGTTAAGACCATTCAGGAAATTTATGATAGAAACTATAGTTTTGCTCGCCCCCCTGAAAAGCCAACGTTAAAAGCAGCAGTTGGAGATGAAAAAGTTACCTTATATTGGAACAGTGTTTCTGAGGAAAGCGAAGATCCAATATTAGGTAAAGATTTTGAAGGATATAAAATCTTTAAAAGCACAGATCCAAACTTTCTAGATCCTGATAGGATTACAGATGCCTTTGGTAATGATGCTCTACTTAAACCATATGCTCAATTCGATTTAGACAATGAAATAAAAGGCTTATGGCAAGCAAGTGAAGACACCTCTGCTGGAAATCAAAACCCTTCCTATGTATACAACCCTGATTTAGCAGATAGAGTTAGAGGAGTTCCGTTTTATTTAGGAGATGATACAGGTTTAGCACATTCATTTGTAGATACAAATGTTGTGAACGGACAAAAATACTACTACGCACTAGTTAGCTATGACCGAGGAAGTGTAGATTTCTTTCCTGCTGAAAATAATTTTTCCGTTACGGTGAGAGAAGATGGATCTGTAATTACGGATATAAACGTAGTGGAAGTGGAGCCAAATACAACAGTACTCGGATATGAGGCTGGCGCAGTTGCAGGCAATATTGAACAAGCATCTGGAAATGCAACAGGTGAGGTTTATGTCGAAGTATTGGACCCATTATTTTTAGGAGACAATACAGAATACGAGATTACATTTGATGGCGAAGATCTTGCATCTACAACCTATTCTGTTACAGCAGACGGCAGTCTTATACTTCAAGATGCCCCAATACTCGCATCGGAGTCTAATATTTTTGATGGTATGCGTATCGCATTTCAAAATGACTTAAACCGTGTAAATACAGATATGTCATCGTGGAATAATCCTGATGGAAAAATTGAAGTATTAGTAAGGGAAGGAGTTTTAAGTAATAGTCCTTTCTGGCAGTTTACGGGTATCAAGGCTCCCTATGATTATGAAATCATTTTTTCAGATGAAATTATTGCTACCTCGCTCGATACGGTGAATGGGACAGGATTTGCACCCAAAAATACCCCTTCAGATTCTACTTACTTTAAGGTAAGAAACGCTACAAATGGGGTAGATGTACCCTTTGCGTTTGATCAAACACAAGGCACCGTAGATGGAAAATTAGGAGACCGTGAGTTCATTTATATATATGATACTTTTGGAGATTCACTAAATGTTACTTACGAATTTAGAATCAGATATGAAAATGTAATTGGAGCTGGTAGAGTACCAACGGGTGATTTACCAGAACCAGGAGATATTTATACAATTAGTACCTACAAATCTTTTAGGTCAAACGATACTTTTAGATATACAACCTCATCCTCTAGTGTTGATGACGATGTGGCTAAATCTCAATTAGATGAAGTTAGAGTAGTTCCAAATCCATATGTAGCAGCAGCAAGTTGGGAAGGTAAATTACCACCAACAATTACAAGCGGTAGAGGAGAAAGGAAAATACAGTTCCAAAATGTTCCTGCAAATTCTATCATTCGAATTTTTAGTGTTCGTGGCGATCTAATCAAAGAACTTAGACATGAAAGTAGTATTGACAGAGGTTTTGTTGATTGGGATTTAAGAACAAGAGAAAACCTAGAAGTGGCATATGGTGTTTACTACTACCACTTAGAAGCACCTGGTGTAGGTGTAAAAACTGGAAAAATTGCACTTATTAAGTAAGAAACTATGAAATCGAAGATAAAATTTTTGAGCTTAAGCCTTCTTTTGATCTTTTCATACCAGGTTAATGCACAAGATAAAGTTGGAAGTACTGCAGCGCAGTTCTTAGGAATAACTGCAGGTGCAAGAGGTTCAGCTATGGGGAGTGCATATGTTGCGTTAAGTGATGATGCATCTGGAATGTTTTGGAACCCGGCAGGTCTTGCAAGAAGTCAGGGCAATAGCGTATCTTTTTCAAATATGAATTGGTACGTTGAAACTCAAATTCAAGATGCTTCTGTCGTTATTGATGGTGACTCTAAAGGAACGTTTGCTCTTTCTGTAAGAGCTTTAAATTATGGTGAAATAGATGTTACCACCATTGAACGACCAGAAGGTACCGGCGAAAGATTTACACCCAAAGATTTAACCATCGCTTTTTCTTATTCAAAGTTTATCACAGATAGATTTTCTTTAGGTGCGTCAACCAGATTTGTTCAACAAAAAATATGGAATGAATCTGCTACAGGTTTTGGAATTGATTTAGGAATGGTATACCAAACCGATTTTAAAAACCTTAAAATAGGGATGTCTATTTTAAACTTTGGTACTGATATGAGTTTATCTGGCGATGATTTAAGAAGACCTATTGATATTGACGAAAGTATTGAGGGAAATAATGATAGACTTGAATCTTATTTAGGTGTAAAAGATTGGCCTATGCCCTTAGTTTTTAGAGTGGGTATTGCAATGGATTTAGTTGACCTTACCGATCATAAAGTAATTTTTGCACTAGATGCAAAACATCCAAACGATAATTCTGAAAGTATCGATGTTGGATTAGAATATGGATTCAACGACTTACTCTTTTTAAGAGGTGGATATCGAAGTTTATTTTCTTCTCAAACTGAAGACCAAAGTATGACAGCAGGTTTCGGTTTGAAATATGATATAAATGGGGTTATTGCAAATTTGGGAGCTGCGTATATGACCCACGAGTATTTGGATAATCCACTGTTATGGACGTTACAAATAGAATTTTAACAAATCCTGCATTATGCAGAAAACAAACACAAATAAAAAAGGAGCAAATATGAATAAGGTTACAACCTTACTCGGTGCTATTCTTGTTACCCTTGTAGGCGTAACAAGTATTCAAGCACAAGATGTGATATCTATTAGCGCTGCACGAGATAGCGTTGATGGAGCTGTTGTTACAGTTAAAGGTATTGCAATTACACCAAGTTTAGAATCAGGTTCAAGAACCTCATTCTTTATTCAACAAGATGGTGTTGGTATTAATATTTTTGATTTTGGAACACCAGCAAAAATCGTTGAAGTAGGAGATAGCGTTATGGTTACTGGTGAAGTTGATTCATTTAATAACCTGAAGGAAATTGTAGTTTCAGATGTAACAACTGACATAACTATTATTAATTCAGATAATGAAGTACCCGCACCTCGAGTAATTACTTATCAAGAATTTATTGACGCAGGCTTACTTGCAACCGATACTTTAAAAATTCAAGGAAGTTTAGTTAGAGTAAATGGATTAACAACTGATCCAAGTGCATGGCCAGCTGATGCAGGTGCAAGTTCATCAAATGAATCTGCAACAGATGCAAATGATAGTACTTACGCTATCAGATTGCTTGCTCAAACTGAAGCAATTGGAGTGACTCCACCAGCAGGAAAATTTGATATGATAGCAGTAGTTGGGACGTTTAATGGTGCTCAACTTTCTCCAAGATTCGCAAGTGATATCATTGGTTACTATGATGTTACTTTCCAAGCTGATATGACCGGATTTATTGACTCAGCTGCTTTCGTGCCTGGTGTTGATTACGTTACGGTTTCAGGATCAATGAATGATTGGAGTACAACCGCAGATACATTAACTGATGTAGATGAAGATGGAATTTACAGCACAGTAATAAACTTGGCTGGTGCTACAACATATAATTGGAAATTTGTTGTTAATGCTGGTCGTATTACTGGTGGCTACGAAGGTGGTGATAACAGAGTACTCGAAGTATCTAAAGATTCAGTTCTTGCACCTAGAGAGCCAGAACTTGATTATCCAGATTTAAATGATGCAACATTTGGCAAGGTACAGTTATTCTTCCAGGTTAATATGGAAGTTCAAATCCTTAATGGAAATTTTGATCCTACTAACCCAGATCATAATGTAGTAGTTGCCGGTGGTATGAATGGTTGGAGTACAACTGCATCACCATTAACATTAGGCCAGGAAGAAGGAATCTACGAAACAACTATAATTTTTGATGATGCTGCTGTTCCACAAAGTTGGGAATATAAGTTTGTTCTAAACAACGGTGAAACCAATTGGGAAAGTGGTGATAATAAATCAATTGCAATTTCTGAATCTTCTAAGCAAGGTGATAGTTACATCGCAATAAATAATACTGGAGCTATTCCATATTTTGATGGGATTACACTAAATGACATCTTTGCTGTAGATACAGATGTAGTTTTTGAAGTAGATTTACGTCCAGCCTATTACTTCTTAGCAGATAGTTCTGAATTACCAGAAGATGTACAGGTACAAGGTCAGTCTGGAATAGCTACATCGATTGATTTTGTTGCTGCAAATGGTCCGCTAACCGCTGGAACTTGGGAAACCTGGGGAATAGGCTTAGCTGATGATCCTGACTTAGTACTAAATGACGAAGGTACAGATGGAGATGCAGTTGCAGGCGATAGTGTTTGGTCATTTACAAGAAGCTTTAAAGCAGGTGCTGCTAATAAAGGTACCTTCAAATTTGGAATCAACGGTCTTGATAATGAAGCTGGTGTAGGTGCCGATCATAATATTACTGTTACTGAAGATAGATTAAGCTTTATATATGGTGCTGTTGTAAGAGCAGACTCAGTATATGATGATCTATATGACGAATATATTCTTGCTACCGAATCTGGTCCAGTGGTAGTTAGAAGAGGCGGTTCAGCTGATAACGGAATCACTATTCCTAACGAAATAGATGAAACTCCGGGTAAATTTGAGCTAGAACAAAATTATCCTAACCCATTTAACCCATCAACTAATATTAGTTTCAACCTTCCTATTAGTTCACAAGTAACACTTAAAGTGTATAATATTCTTGGACAAGAAGTTGCAACTTTAGTGAATGGAAAACTTGGATCAGGATTACATTCAGTAAGATTTGATGCAAGTGGGTTATCATCTGGTATGTATCTGTACAGAATCGAAGCAGGTTCATTTGTACAGAACAAAAAGATGATGCTTATCAAATAATTGATTACTAAATAAGTCTTTTCTCACAGGTACCTTGATCGGTACCTGTGTATTTAAAAAACCACATCCATTGGCTTCTACGATTTACGACATAGCAAAAAAAGCAGGGGTTAGTATAGCAACCGTATCTAGGGTGTTTAACCAAAGCAACAGCGTTTCTGAGCCTACTCGTAAAAAAGTTATGGCAGTTGCTGAAGCTGTAGGATATCACCCCCAAGCCTACGCTCAAGGTTTAGCTAGTAAAAAAAATAACACCATTATGGTTGTTGTTCCTGTAATTTCTAATTACTTCTTTATGGAAGTTCTTGGGGGAATACAAGACAAATTAAGCGAGCTCGGATATGAGCTTAATATTTTTAATGTAACGGCCGACGATAATCTCTATGGTCAGGTTGAGCATGTTTTAAAACGTCGATGGGCGGAAGGTTATCTGTTTATTTCAATTCATTTAAATGACAACCAATGGAAGCAACTATCCAGATTTGATGTGCCAATAACCTTGGTTGATGAGCATTTTGAAGGTTTTGATTCTGTAAGCGTCGATAATGTACAAGGTGCCTATAGAGCAACCAAAAGCCTGCTAGAGCAAGGCTTCAAAAGAGTTTCAATGCTATCTGCAGTAAAATCATCAAAACCGATTAGAGATCGGCTATCAGGGTATCAAAAGGCACTTGAAGAAAAAGGAATTCCATTTTGTGATAGCTTAATTATCTCAGGTGAATCTGTTTATCGGGATGGATTTACTGAACGAGGAGGATATGAGGCGATGATTAAAATGCTCTCAATGGATGAAATACCAGAAGCTTGTTTTTGCGCGTCAGATATTCAGGCTGTTGGTGCATTAAAAGCTATGAAAGATATTGGGAAATCTATTCCCATTATTGGATACGATGATATTGAACTTTCTGAATACATCGGATTATCAACCATAAGACAACCAATGAGAGATATGGGTTTTTATGCAACCCAAAATCTTATTGAAAGAATGAAGAATAGCGATAAAGCTATCTCTCAAACTATTTATTCCCCTGAGCTTATTCATAGAGCTTCTACAACTGTAAATGAAATTAGTTAAAACATGAGAATAATTTTAAAGATAAATTTATTAGCACTTCTTTTTTTCTTGCCCACTCAAGCTCAGGAAACTATTGACGTTACTTTTAGATATGAAGCGAATGAATCTGCATTAAGAGCCTTCGCACCAGGTGAGTTTAACAATTGGGGAAATAACAGTAGCGGTCAAATAAGTGTTACAGATGCTTCACTAATGACAAAGGATCTTGAAAATGGGTTTTGGTACAATACCATTACTCTCCAAGTTGGCGGTGGAACGGCTGTAAATGCTGGTAAATCAGGTTATGCCTATAAATTCCATGAACAATATAACGGTAGCGGATCAGAATGGGCTTGGTTTACAGATCCGCTAAACGAAGTAGCCATTGGTGATAATAATGATTCATTTATTGAAGTTACTAATCCTTTGATTTTTCAGATGGGTCGAAATAATGGGATTTTAGAATTAGGTACGGACATTTGGGTAACCGTTGCTGCTACTAATTCAGATTCAATAGATGTAGAAGCATCTAAGTTCTATTTTAATGGTGAATTAGCTGGTACTTTTGAAAATAATTATGAAAAAGAAAGACAGTTATTTTTTATAAAAAATCCTGAAGATTTTGATTTAATCGATGGTTTAAATAAAGCTAAAATCGTTGCAGTTACAAAGTCTGGGGCTACAGTTACCGATTCGTTACAGTTCACATTTATTGGCAGCGATATTGATGTTAAAAGAGAACGACCTGCAGGATTACAAGATGGTATAACTTATAGTGAAGACGGAACTTCAGTTACGTTCTCACTTTTTGCTCCGTACAAAGAAGATGTTTACGTACTCGGTGATTTTACAAATTGGACCGTCGATCTAGATTATAAAATGTTTCGTGATTCTGTTAGCACCGATAGCGTTTGGTTCTGGATAGAAGTAGATGGGTTAACTCCGGGCACCGAGTATGGGATGCAATACTTAGTAGATAGCGAAATACTTATTCCAGATCCATATTCAGAATTAGTTCTAGATGAAGGAAACGACCCATTTATTTCTGAATCTGTATTTCCAAATTTGAAGGATTACCCAACTGGCAAAACTTCACAACTTGTAACGGTAATTACCCCTGGTAAAGAAGAGTATGATTGGGAAGTAACAGATTTTGAAAAGCCAGATAAAGATGAGTTAGTAATCTATGAGCTCTTATTAAGAGATTTTATTGCAGATCATAGTTATACAACATTGATTGACACGCTCGATTACCTCGCAAATTTAGGGATTAATGCGATTGAGTTTATGCCCATAAATGAATTTGATGGCAATGAAAGCTGGGGATATAACCCAGCTTTACATGGTGCATTAGATAAATATTATGGTTCACCAAATGAGTTTAAAAGATTTGTAGATGAAGCTCATAAAAGAGGAATTGCAATAATTTTAGATGTTGTATTAAATCATTCATTCGGCCAAAATCCAATTGTGCGATTATGGAATGAAGGCGAATACGGCAATCCAACATCTCAAAATCCATATTTCAATACAGCAGCACGTCATCCTTTTAATGTCGGATATGATATGAATCACGAAAGTGAGCCAACTCGTTATTATTCAAAACGGATGATGGAATATTGGATTAAAGAATATAAAGTGGATGGATATAGATTTGATTTAAGTAAAGGATTTACTCAGACGAATAATCCTAATGACGTTGGTGCATGGGGTGCATATGATCAATCCAGAATTAATATCTGGAAAGATTATTCTAGCCATATTTGGAGTATTGACCCAGATGCATACGTAATTCTGGAGCATTTTGCAGCTGGAAGTGAAGAAATCGCATTAGCAAATGAAGGAATGATGCTTTGGGGAAATATGAATCATGAATATAATGAAGCATCAATGGGATATACCTCAAACCTATCTGGAGTTCTATCTCAAAACCGAGGATTTAATGATCGTCATTTGGTAGGATATATGGAAAGCCATGACGAGCAATGGTTAATGTTTAAAAATAGAAGTTTTGCGAATTCTGCTGGAGATTATAATATCCGGAATCTGCCTACTGCACTGGATAGAATGGAACTTGTTGGCGCATTTTTCTTTACACTCCCTGGACCAAAAATGATTTGGCAATTTGGTGAACTTGGATATGGATACGGAGATAATGGAGAGCAGTGTTTGAATGACTCTGAAGATTGTCCAGCTTCGGCACCGGGTAGAACTGCAAACAAACCCATTCGTTGGGATTATAATGCAGATCCCGATCGAAAAGACTTATATAATGCTTGGTCTGAAATAATTAAACTGAGAAGAAGTAGCCCCGCTTTTACTAAACCAGAAGGATCTTTTTACGCATTAAATGGTAACGTAAAATACATAAGATTAGAACATTCCGACTCAGACGTAGTTATCATTGGTAATTTTGGAGTTACTTCAACTACAGAAAATGTAGATTTTACTCAAGATGGAACTTGGCATGATTTCTTTGGAGCGACTACAATTTCTGTGACAGGAATTCAAGCCTCAGTCGATCTTGCACCAGGTGAGTTTAAAATATATACGACTAAAGAATTTAATACGAGTACTTCAAATGAAGAAGTTTCAGATAACGACTCTCCTTCCTCGTTTAAATTGTACCAAAATTACCCAAATCCATTTAACCCAACTACAAATATCACATTTGATGTAGCTCAAACAGGAGCCGTTAGTTTAGAGGTATATGACATGCTTGGTCGTAAAGTTGCTGAGCTTATTAATGATGTTAAAACTGCCGGTACATATACCGTTTCCTTCGACGCTACTAGATTAAGTAGTGGAGTTTACTTTGCCAGATATCAAGCTGGTCAATCGATTCAAATTCAGAAAATGACTTTATTGAAATAGCACATGAAATACACCTGGATTATAGTTCTATCATCGCTTTTACTTGCTTCATGTTCAAATAACAAAAGTGACGAGTCTCAAATTATAGGACTAGCAAGTCCAATTAATCTTGGCTTTGAGTCAACAGAAATAATTCTGGAAGATTTTTTTATTGATGCAGATGAAATAGATCATATTTCAGCTCCTGAAGGTCTTTCAATCTCGCCTATAAATGATGGGAAAGTGACTTTAGAAGGTACTATTTCTGATCCATTAGCAGTTCTTTTAATACAAGCTGCGGGTAATGATTATTCCATTCTTCTTAAGAAATCAGTAAAACGAAATGTAGAATTGGTTTTTGATCCTAAAGGAAAAGTGTATGGAATAGTTCAAGTAAAAGGAGAAATGAACGCATGGAATCCTAATGCAGGAGAACTCCAAAAGGATGGCGATGTTTGGAAAATCTCGATGCTTATAAACGAAGGAATCTACCAATACCTTTTTGTTGCAGATGGTTTTGAAACCGTAGATTCTATGAATCCTGAAACTGTATCAAACGGGATGGGTGGATTTAATTCACTACTAATTGTAGGAGACAGAGAAAAAATAAAACCAAAATTAGAATCCATAAGCTACACGGAAAAAGAAGTTACATTCCGCTTAACAGATGGGATTAAACCCTATATATTTTGGGAAAACCAAAACCTGAAGTTATCAAAAGACGGTGATTTATATACAGTTCAAATCCCGAATAATGCTAAAATGTTTGATCGATCATATCTCAGAGCATGGGCATATAATGAGAATAGTACCTCCAATCAATTGTTAATTCCATTGAATGATGGTGATGTATTAGAATCAGAAGATGAATTGACTCGCCACGATTTTCATACCTGGAATATGTATTTCGTTTTGATAGATCGATTTAAAGATGGAAATGAAGCAAATACCAGAAAAATTGACGATCCGGATATCCATCCTAAAGCAAATTATTATGGTGGCGATTTTGCAGGAATTACTCAAAAGATAAAAGATGGTTATTTCGATAAAATTGGAATAAATACCTTGTGGCTTTCCCCTATAACTCAAAACCCTGAAACTGCTTATGGTCTGTGGGATCAAGGTGGACCAGTTACAAAATTCTCAGGTTATCACGGCTATTGGCCGATTTCATCTTCCAAAACCGATGATCGTTACGGCACTAAAGAAGAATTTGAAGAGCTGCTAGATGTTGCTCACGCAAACGGGATGAACGTAATTTTGGATTATGTGGCAAATCATGTTCACGAAGAACACCCTGTATATAAAAATAATCCTGAGTGGGCAACCGATTTATATATTGATGGTAAGCTAAATACTCAACTTTGGGATGAACAACGTCTTACAACCTGGTTTGATACTTTTATGCCAACCCTTGATTTCTCGAAGCAAGAAGTGATCGACACAATGACAGATTCAGCTCTTTATTGGGTAAAAGAATTTGATTTAGATGGCTTTCGGCATGATGCAACCAAACATATTCAGCTTGAATTCTGGAGAACACTTACAAGAAAGGTAAAAGAAGAAGTCACCCTAAAAACAGGCAAACAAGTGTATCAAGTTGGAGAAACTTATGGCAGTAGAGAACTTATTGCCAGCTACATCAACTCTGGAATGTTAGATTCTCAATTTGATTTTGGAATGTACGATGCTGCCGTAAATGCATTTGGGCAAAATACCTCATTTACCGGACTTCGGGATCAATTAGTTGAAAGCTTCAATTATTATGGAAATCATAATTTGATGGGCTACATTTCGGGAAATCACGATAAAGCTCGATTTATCACCTACACAAGTGGGGAAGTTGCATGGAGTGAAGACGCAAAAGTAGCAGGTTGGACACGCGAAATAGGTTATCCAAATGAATATGCTTATCAACGATTAAATATGCTTCATGCTTGGAATATGACTATTCCTGGAATTCCGGTTACCTACCAAGGCGATGAATTTGGACAGCCAGGCGCTAATGATCCCGATAACAGAAGGTGGATGCAATTTGAGGAATCAGAACTCAGAGAAAATGAAATTTCAAATCGGGAAGTATATGCTAAGCTAACTTCAATTCGGGATGAAAATCTTCCATTAAACTATGGAGATTTTGTTTTCCATCTGACTGTTGAGCATGTATTGGCTTATTCCAGAGGATATTTTGACCAACAAGTGGTGGTGATCTTCAATAAATCGGATGCAACACAAGAAATTACGTTTAACCTTCGTGATCAATTTAACAATAGTGCACTAAAGGCACAGTTTGGTAATAATTTTATAGTAGAAGACAACAAATTGACAATTACTTTACCAGCTAATTCCTTTGAAATTTTAACACTTTAAGTTCCCTGTATGAAAAATAATTATACATCATTCATTTTAGGAATCCTTATTTCAGGATTGGTATTTACAAGTTGCTCTCAACAAACTTCAGATGTTTCGACGGCTCCTAAACCAAGTATAGTAGAACATCCTGAATGGAGTAAGAATGCAAATATCTATGAAGTAAATATTCGCCAATATACTCCTGAAGGTACTTTTAATGCCTTCAAAAAAGACCTTCCTAGATTAAAAGAAATGGGAGTAAAAATTCTTTGGCTCATGCCTATACAACCTATTGGTGAACTAAATAGAAAAGGAACAAAAGGAAGTTACTACTCGGTAAAAGACTATAAAGCTGTAAATCCTGAATTTGGAACAGAAGCAGATTTCAAAGCACTTGTTGAAGAAGCTCATGAAATGGGATTCAAAGTTATTATTGACTGGGTTGCAAATCACTCTGCATGGGATAATGTATGGACAGTGAATAAAGACTGGTACAATTTAACAGAAGATGGAAATTTCCAACCACCCGTTGAAGATTGGAGTGATGTAATTGATCTAAATTACAATAATCAGGATATGAGAGCTGCAATGACCGATGCTTTGGTTTATTGGGTAAGAGAATTTGACATAGATGGTTATCGCTGTGATGTAGCCGGTATGGTTCCAATCGATTTCTGGGTAAATGCCCATAAAGAAATGGATAAGGTAAAAGATGTATTTATGCTGGCAGAAGATGGCGAACCAGAACTTCTTCATGAAGCATTTGATATGAATTATGCATGGGAATACGCTCATATAATTAGAGAAATAGCTTCAGGAGAACAAACTTTTGATGATTTAGACGCGCTTTTTGAACGAGATGCTGAACGCTTTCCAAAAAATGCCTACCGAATGTATTTCACTTCAAACCACGATGAAAATTCATGGAATGGAACCGATCCGGGTATGTATGGCGATAATTTTGAAAATTTTGCAGTGTTATCAGCTACCGTAGCAGGAATGCCTTTAATTTATAACGGGCAGGAATCAGTTTTGGATAAACAGCTTGAGTTCTTTGAAAAAGATCAAATTGACTGGAAAGACTATTCATACCAAGATTTCTATACCGTATTACTTGATCTGAATACAAATAACCAAGCTCTATGGAATGGCTCGTATGGTGGTGATTTTAGTAGAATAGAATCACCCGATAAAACCTATGCTTTTTCACGAAAAAATGATCAAGATGAAATTTTTGTTGCCATCAATATTTCTGATGAAGCTAAAGAAATCACAATTCCGGTTTGGTCTTCAGATACGTTCACAAAGTATGGCGTTGTTGAAGGGGAATTCAATAAAAATGGAACCAACACTTACACCTTTGAATTACCAGCTCATGGTTGGTTTATACTTTCGTCCAGGTAAATATAAATACGCGTTTTAACTTAATAACTTACGATTATGGCTGAAAATTTAACAAGAAGACCCCAACTAAGTTTTTGGGAAATATGGAATATGAGTTTTGGATTTCTTGGGATCCAATTCGGATTTGCTCTTCAAAATGCTAACGTAAGTCGTATTTTTGAAACGCTTGGGGCAAGTGTTGATGATATTCCTATTCTTTGGATTGCAGCTCCACTTACTGGTTTAGTTGTTCAACCAATTATTGGATATTTCAGTGATCGAACCTGGACTCGTTTAGGAAGAAGACGTCCATATTTCTTGTTTGGGGCAATCGCCGCATCTGCTGCCTTATTAATAATGCCAAACTCGCCCGTGCTTTGGGTTGCAGCTGGTATGCTTTGGATTATGGATGCCTCTATTAATGTGTCTATGGAGCCGTTTAGAGCTTTTGTTGGAGATATGCTTCCATCAGAACAAAGAACAAAAGGGTTTGCAATGCAAAGCTTTTTTATTGGAACAGGTGCTGTAATTGCATCAATTCTGCCATGGATGATGACTAATTGGTTTGGTGTTGCAAATACAGCTCCAGAAGGTATAATTCCACCATCTGTAAAATGGTCGTTTTATTTAGGAGCAGTAGCATTCATTACCGCAGTTGGTTGGACGGTTTTGAAAAGTAAAGAATATAGTCCGGAAGAATTGGAAGCTTTTGAAGCATCTGAAAAAGAAGAAATCGGAGATGAGAATCTATTAAGAGAAATCCCTATCAAATCTGGCGAAGGTCAAAGAAAAATAAGTTTAGGGTTAATAATGGCGGTTTTAGGAGCCTTAGCAACTTATCTAACTTACTTTTTTAGCTTTGATAAAGAAGTATATGTTGCAACAGGGGGCTTACTTGTAGTGGGTATTATTTCCTTATTAGCTGGATTGCTACAGAAAAAAGGTAAAACAGAACAAGGCCTAGTAGTGGTTATGCACGATTTGTTAAATATGCCAAAAACAATGAAACAGCTTGCTGTTGTTCAATTTTTCTCTTGGTTTGGACTCTTTGCCATGTGGATTTACACAACGGCTGCCGTGACATCTCATGTTTACGGTACAAGTGATACTACCTCAGCTCTTTATAATGAGGGGGCTGATTGGGTTGGCATTATGTTTGGCGTTTATAATGGAGTGGCAGCCATCATTGCATTTGCATTAGCTCCGGTTGCTAAAATTACAAGCCGAAAAATAGTACATGCATTGGCATTAGTACTTGGTGGATTAGGTCTCATTTCTATCTATTTCTTTAGTAGTCCTTCAATGCTAATAATTTCTATGGTGGGAGTTGGTATTGCTTGGGCATCTATACTTTCTATGCCGTATGCGATACTTGCAGGAGCACTTCCAGCTAGTAAAATGGGATTGTATATGGGTATTTTTAATTTTTTCATTGTACTGCCTCAACTTCTGGCCGCAACCATTTTAGGTTATATGACCAGAACTTTATTTGATGGGCAATCTGTTCTCGCACTTGTTTTGGGAGGCGCTATTATGATTGTAGCAGCTTTATCAATGTTTTTTGTTGATGATGTAGATGAGGCAACTAGTTAACTGTTTACGAATTTGTGTAAAATTTACTTTGCTAATTCTATTAAGAACTAGATTTCAATCAAAAATCAGATAGTATTTTGGTAGATTTTGTTGGAGCTGACATCAGAAATGTTTTCAGTATTATTTGTATTCAGATAGCTGATGAAAATTCATAATTGATCCCCTAACATTTGTAGTCATCAAGACAAACTAAATTCATCTATTTATCCCGTCAATAAGTTTCTTAATTTAAGGGTATGAAATTAGATCAGAAATATTTTATACCCTTTATGGTGATTGTTGCAATATTCACCATGATCTTTATTGTACTTACTTCATTCAATTTTAAGCAACAACAACAGGAGAGATTTACAGAATTTACGCTAGGGTATGATTCTCTTCTTACAAAAAAACACCCATTCATCCATCAGGAAGATAGTATACGATTAGGGGATTTATCTGGAAGCCCTGTTTTGTTAGTTTTTTGGTCAACTTGGTCAGAGAAATCAGCAGCATTATTTGATGAGATACATGTGATTTCAAAGGATATTCCTGATCTGAAAATTGTTGCTGCATTAGTGAAAGATGTGACTGAAAGCATTGAGGAAACTAACTTAAGCCAAGATTTTATTTACATAGACGGGACCATCTTGTTTAATGAGTTAAGAGTACCTGGAATTCCAAGTTATGTGCTACTCGATGAAAAAGGCAATTTAATCTCAACCCATGTTGGTTATAAAGAGGGAGCTGTAAATGAGCTTTTTTAATGGATGAAAAATTACCTCATTTACAACGGATCGTTAGTTCCTGAAGAAGAAGTATTAATATCTCCACTGAACCGGGGAATGATGTATGGAGATGGATGTTTTGATACACTTCGAACTTATAAAGGGAAATTTTTTAAGCTTGAAGAACATTTTAAGCGATTTATTAATAGCGCTAATTATTTAGGGATTGAGACTTACTTTGAATTTGCTGATTTCAAACTGAAAATTCTGGAATTGCTTGAAGCTAATCATTTGATGAAAAAAGACGCGATTATTAGAGTCCAGTGTTGGAGAGACGGTGGAAGGGGATATTTATCCAAATCAACCAACGCTCATTGGATTACTAGTAGCTCCGAAATAGAGCCCTATAAGGAATCTATTCAACTTTCAATAGTAGATGTCAGGGCAATACCCGCTGATGCCCTAGAACGAATATTTAAGCTTTCCAATGGGTTGAATTACATTAAGGCAGCTAATCAATCCAATTTGTCTGGAGCCGATGATGCGTTAATGCTTACTATGAATAAAAAAGTGAGTGAAACTACCAAAGCGAATATCTTTTGGGTAAAAGAGAATACCGTATTTACTCCTTCTATTAACTGTGACTTACTACCCGGAATTACTCGTAATACGATAATCGATTTACTTGCCAAAACCAGTTTATTCAGTGTAGTTGAAGGTGAGTTCGAAGTAAAAGATGTGGAACATTCGGAGGCAGTGTTTGTCACGAACTCTGTACGTGAGATTGTTTCTGTTACATCAATTGATGGAACTCGGTTTGATTCATCACATCCAGTTGTTCATTCAATTAAAGACAATTTCGAAGAATTTAAGCGTCAAAATTTAAGCTGATGGAAAGGTTTGAATCCATTGAGGATGTTTGGAAGTACATCAATTCAATTCCCATGTTTTCTAAAGTGGGTGATAAAGCCAGTAACTTTGGATTGAATAATATTACCCGATTTTGTGAACGTATCGGAAATCCACAAAAAAAGTTTAAAAGTATACATGTAGCAGGCACCAACGGAAAGGGATCGACCTGTTATTTATTGGAGACGGTGTATAAACGGGCAGGCTACAAAACAGGATTGTTTATTTCTCCTCATTTAATCAAATACAATGAACGTGTTCGCATATCAGGAGTGGACGTTTCAGATAAATTGATTCTGGATTTTTTCCAAGAAACAGATTCTGTTTTACAAGAAGTACCACTTACCTATTTCGAAATTAGTACCGCATTAGCTTTTTGGGTGTTCAGTAAAGAGAAGGTTGATCTTGCAATTATAGAAACGGGATTGGGAGGGAGACTGGATTCAACTAATATAATTAGTCCTGAACTCTCAATAATTACCAGTATAGGGAAAGATCATGAACAAATTTTAGGGAATACGATTGAAAAAATTGCCTTTGAGAAGGCTGGGATATTAAAAACAAATACTCCGGTTATAGTAGGAAATCTGGATGCTTTAGCTATGAAAATTATCGAAGAGAAAGCAACTATTGAAAATTCTAAACTAATTAAAAGTGCCGAATTAAAGCCAGAATTTGACCAAGGAATGGTGACTTTTAAAGCAAATAAAAAAAGCTATTCAACCAATTTAATAGAACCCATTAATTGCTGGAATGTGGCAATGGTAGCAAAAGCAATTGAAGTATTAAATTCTAAGTTTAGTGTTCCGGAAATGGCTTTTAAAGAAGCGATAGAGCACTTTAAAGGTGTGCCAGCACGTTTTGAAAAACTACATCCCCAAAAAGATTGGTACTTTTCAGGATCACATAATACCCAGGCA
The DNA here is from genome assembly GCA_040222455.1 of Balneolaceae bacterium. Lineage (GTDB taxonomy): Bacteria > Bacteroidota > Rhodothermia > Balneolales > Balneolaceae > RHLJ01. The sequence continues at coordinate 173,212 of JAVKDD010000027.1, forward strand.
ATTGACGCTATGCTTGAAGCCGTTGATCAATTTCGAACTGCAAAAAAAGTATTAGTCTTATCTTTAATGAAAGACAAGATGAAAAACGAAATCTTTTCAAAATTCAAGGCTTTCGATGAAATCTATTATTACGCACAAGAAGGAGATCGTGCCGCTAAATTTTCAGATATAAAAGAGTTTATTCGTGCCAAAAAGATTGATGAGAGTACCTATAAAATGTTTTTAAATGAATTGCATACAGAGTTAGTAATTTTTGCTGGAAGTTTTTACTTTTACTCAACAATAAAGCGGTGGCTAAACGAAGATACAGAAAATCTTTAGCCATCTACTCTTTTTCATCCTTACCTGATTGAGTGCTTTAAGACATTATCCAAACATTGATAATTAGGCATTCTCCCCAAATTCAGTAAGAATATTATCGCAATAGCACACATATTATATGTCAGATAACCAGACAGGTAGGCTTTCAGCTGGTGAGTTGGAATCCTTAAAATCTAAGAAACTTCCCGAACTACAAGTAATTGCAAAATCTGTAGGTGTAAAACGGGTTACAGGTATAAAAAAGCAAGAGCTTATCGAGCGGATCACAGAACTATCCGGCGGGATAAATACCAATCAGGAAACTCCCCCAAGAAAGAAGAGGGCTCGAATTACCAAAAGGGAGCGAATAGAAATCCCTGAGGAAGAAAGTAAAGAACAGGCTAGAGAGGAAGAAGCTAAAGAGCATGTCCAAGAGAAAGTTGTTGATAAAGAATCTGATGAAAAAACACCTCTGAAAATTGAGATTAAAAAAACCAGTCAGAAAGATGATGAGTTAACATCTTATGGTTCTCACTCTCATATTATTTCTTATAAAAAAGAACCTGAAATTGACGAAAAAGAACTCGAAAGAAGAAGAAAACAGCAGGAAAATCAGAGAAAACAACGCAATCAGAATAGAAATAATAATCGCCGCCATGAGCACGATCAACTTCCAAACTCTGATAAACCTACGCTAGCTGAACGACTTGAAGAAATATCAGATCAATTGGGGCCATATTTAATTAATGAAGGTACACTCGAGATTTTGCCAGACGGATATGGCTTTCTTCGCTCAGTAAATTATAATTACAAAGCGAGCCCCGATGATATTTATGTTTCTCCCTCACAAATTAAAAGATTTAGACTTCGCCAAGGCGATTGCGTAATTGGGATTATTCGTCCGCCTAAAGTAGGAGAACGCTATTTTGCATTATTGCGAGTTGAAGGGGTAAACGGTAGAATTCCAACGGATATGGATAACCGTGGAGTATTTGATGAGATGTTACCCATCCACCCAGATGCCCGTTATACCTTGGAGTATAATCCTCGCGAATACACCACTCGATTTATTGATTTATTTGCACCTGTTGGGATGGGTCAACGTCAGTTAATCGTAGCTCAACCAAAAACCGGTAAAACTACCATACTCAGAAATATTGCGAATGCTATATCGACCAATCATCCGGATGCAAAGATTCTAATTTTGTTGATTGATGAACGCCCCGAAGAAGTAACCGAAATGGAGCGTACGGTAAAGGGTGCTGAGGTTGTAGCTTCTACCTTTGACGAAAAACCTGAAAATCATATCGGACTTTCAGAAATTGTGTTTGAAAAGGCAAAACGCTTGGTTGAAAGCGGTCACGACGTAGTTCTCTTACTTGATTCTATTACCCGATTAGCCCGAGCTTATAACGTAGGCGCAGGGAATAAAGGTCGCACAATGACTGGTGGTGTAGATTCAGAAGCACTTAAAATTCCACGACAATTATTTAGCTCAGCTAGAAATATTGAAGGTGGTGGATCACTCACCATAATTGCAACTGCTTTGGTTGATACGGGTTCACGAATGGACGATGTAATCTTCGAAGAATTCAAAGGAACGGGTAATAGTGAGATCGTTCTGGATCGAAGAATATCAGACCGCAGAATCTATCCTGCCATCGATATATTCAGAAGTGGTACCAGAAGAGAGGAATTATTGGTATCTGATGCTGAACGCGAAAAAGTTGTACTACTTCGCCGCTATCTTACTAATATGAACTCATTCGAAGCTGCAGAATTCCTAATCGATAAAATAAAAGGAACTAAAAACAACGAAGAGTTTTTAATTTCAATGAATAAGTAGAAAGCATTCATCATTTAGAATATAATAAAGGCTCGGGTTTACTCGAGCCTTTTTTTATTTGAATGCGGAGCGAATACTTCTCCTAAGATGGAGTAAGAAAAGGTAGGTCATCGCGAGGAGCATAGTTTTCTTTTCCTGGGATTTTAGTAACCGACGCAGCGATCTCCAGATCAAAGCTGGTAGGTCAATTCTGAGAGATTGCTTCGTCGTTTAAGTCCAAGGCTTACATTTCAAATCTTGGCTTCTCGCAATGAAGGTAACCATCTGCGAACGGAATGAATCAGGGTTGGTATTAATTGTTTATCTAATCTACTGTATTAAACTCTAGAATCTCATCAATTGACTGCAGTACAGATGTAGCAGTTTCAAGCTGTCTCTTATAAATCCCCTGCATAGACTTAATTCTAAAAAAGCTAAATTTTATCTGGTTCCTACCTTCGATAGATGAAAGCATTAACACTAATGCTTTTTGTCTTTCAACTTCATTTTGAAATATATTTATTGAATCTTCAGGTGTAATGTAAGAGGTCACTTCAAAATTGTCTTGCCGGTTCCAATAATTAGATTCAATCAAAGAAGTTTCTTTATCCCAATCATTAAAGCTTTTTAGGTAATCCTGATTAAATGTGAAATAGATATTTATTTTTCTATATACAGAATCAAATTCAACCATGTTCAATACATTGGGATCGTTCATTTTAGTAAATGCCTGATCATTGCTTTGGATATTGAAATACTTTGAAGCTGTTAAAGCTTCAAGGTACATAGAACTTAAATTCGAAAGATCATTTTGTTGAAGTCCCCATTTTTTATAATCCAAGAACTGATTCATATCCTTCAAAGTTCTTGAAAATATCGTGGTATCTTGAACCAAATCACTTTTAACATTCTTTAGGTAATTAAGAGCAAGTGAACGGTTCTTTTGGTTCTCGTTCCAATTATTTATTTGAAGAGCAATCAAGATTCCAATTACAACTAGAATAATTTCTCCAATACCATATATAAGATATTTGCTGAATTTGTTTTCAGACAACATTTGTTGTCTAATTTTTCTAAAGAATTTTATCATTGGTTAATGTGTGTTCAAAAAGAAGCAGAACGGTTCACATTTGGCTTATGGCGGTTTCGAAGCACTTTCCTGTCTACCAACGAAAGGTGGCTACGAAGCGAAAACCATGCTGGTAGCCGTTCACCAGCCATAAGTTATATGCGGTGTTAGGTGCAGATTTTATTAATTATTTAATTTTAATTCGGAATCAATCTTTTCCTTTAGCACTTTTGATTCTTGAATTATCATCTTATATGAGTCAACCTTTTGTGAAATCAAAGATTCGTAAATAATAATCTTATTTTTTAACACGATTTTTTCATTTTCATTCATAAACCTCATTTCTTGCAGATCAATATTTCTGATAACCCAAGGAATTAACTCTGTCTTAAAAAATTCAACTTGATATTCACTCCTTTTTGCACTTTCTATTGCCAATCCTTCGTAAAAGTCGGAAATGTCCCTTCTAATTTCAAAATTTTCAATTAAACTAAATTTACCAGACGCTTTTATTGAATTATAGGTAGAAGTTGTAGATACATAATTTTCCACTCTGAAAATTGCATCTATGTAATCGTTGATGCTATCGGTATTATTATTTGTTAGAGCCGTTATGAGTTTACTCAAATTCTCTTGATGGTTTATATTTTCAGGTATTTGATAATTTGTAAAAGCATCTAAATCTTCGCTTAATTCATTTGCTAAAGATTCCATTAATAAGAAGCTTTCTTTTTTATCTTGATTTAGTTTAGCGTTGTCATTGATATAAAAAGCAAGGTAAACCCCAATTACCACCGCTGAAAAATTCAATAAATGATTGATATAATTGATTTTCCTTTTCATTAATTCTAAATTTTAATATGTATCTAACGTTTATGGCTAAACTGCGCATCAATGCCGTTTAGCCTTTGTTGTAGTGAGTTTATGTCTTCACTACAATCTTTCCTTTTGCTCTATCATCTTCCATGTATTGATGTGCTGTTGCGATTTCATTAAGATGGAATACCTTGTCAATATTTAATTGGATAATACCCTTTTCAACATCATCAATAAAGTCTTGGAGCAATTCTTTTGAAAGGTTATTTGATTCCCCCATGTAAACGGTCAATCTTCCTAAAGACGGAATGTCTCCCATAGGTGTGAATTCTTTCAAAGTCCATTCATTCCCCAATATTCCAGTCATACAAACTATTCCTTTTGGGGCAATGCACTTAAGGGAATCCTTAAGAGTTCTTGTTCCTATTAATTCAAGAACTTTACGAATTCCATCTGGGTATATTTCCCTGACCTTGTCATGAATATTTCCCTTGTCTATTATTACACAATCAGCTCCATTTTCTAACAGGGCTTGTTTTTTACCCGGATTCCTAGTTGTCGAGACAACAGTTAGTCCTTTAGATTTTGCGAGTTGGCATGACAACATACCAATTGAAGATGTGCCTCCTCTGATAAGCAGAGTTTCGCCCTCGGCTATTTCCAATGCTTGATTCAAGGACCCTGAGACGGTCTGAAACATTTCAGGTATTGCTCCAAGTACGTCCCAAGTAAGTTTACTTTTGAAGGGGAATATTATTTCAAGAGGAGCCAAGGTATATTCAGCGTAACCACCATCAAAGAACCTTCCCATTCCCCCCATAATCGCAGCTACTTGTTGACCTTTCGAATAAGTATTCGAAGGGTCATCTTCTATAATGCCAACACACTCAATTCCCTGAATTTTAGGAAAGATTACTCCTGGGGAATCACCCCTTCTTGTAAAGAGCTCGGATCTATTTAAACCGAATGATTCTACTTTAATTAAAACCCAACCAGTCTTAACTTTTGGTTTATCGACTTCTTGAATTTCTATAACCTCAGGATTTCCGGCTTTTGTTGTTACTGCTGCTTTCATCTTTAAATTTACTACAACTTATGCATACACGCATTGCTTGTTTGCTTGTCTAATAATATTGCGTATATACGTAAAATTATATTAATATACGACTGTAACAGATCCTGCGATATGTTACAGTCTGAATTAATCCAAAAATTTGAACGTCGGTTAAGAGCCCAAAGATTTAGTGAGAATACTATTTCTAATTATTCGGGCGGATTAAGAATTTCGGAAGCGTTGAATTAAATAATAACAGATATTTATTCTGATAGAATGATAATTAGAATTAAGCAGTCGAAAGGAGCCAAGGATCGTGAAGTTATGCTTGCTGAAAAACTTCTATTAATTCGGTCGTGCTTTGCCGACTCCCTGTAAATGCCAAAAGAATATTTATTCGAAGGCCAGAAAGGAGGGAAGTACTCTTCTGCTTCTATTCAGCAATTAATGAGGAAGCATAGAAAACTAGCAAATATCAAAAAAAAGGCAACTCCCCACACTCTACGCCACTCTTTTGCTACTCATCTCCTGGATAATGGAACAGACATTCGTTTTATCCAAGAATTATTAGGGCATAAACATATTTCAACTACTCAAATTTATACACACGTTTCTTCACGAAGCTTGAAGGATGTGAGAAGTCCTGTTGAGAATATTAAACTTTGAATTTTGTTTGTAATTTGAAATCTGGTTTTTGAAATTTACTCCAAGTATCTTCCAAGCCAATTGAAGACACGCTATAAATGACTACCACTGCAAAAGAAGTTCACTTACGTACCAAAGGGGTTATTCCAGTTCAAAAATTAAGGATTCTGAAAGAACTCGGAATTCTTGATTCTCATCCCGATTATCCTATTTTAGATGATCAATTTCAGCCTAATTCACTAGATCTTCGGTTAGGAGAAATTGCGTATCGTGTTCGCTGTAGTTTTCTCCCAGAAAATGAAACGGTAGAGGAAAAGATTGATCAGCTGAAACAGTACTCGTTTTCATTAAAGGATGGGGCAGTTCTTGAAGAAAATTGCGTGTATATCATTCCGTTGCTGGAAAAGCTGAATCTTCCAAAATCTCATTATTCTATTAATCAAGGCTATACTAATGGTCAGCCAAACGAAGGTGATGTTCGTTTACATGCATTAGAAAATCTATCGGCTAAAGCAAACCCTAAAAGCTCTACAGGTCGCTTAGATGTATTCACTCGTGTAATAACAGATTATTCTCATCGTTTTGAAGAAGTTACACCCGGCTATCAAGGTAATTTATATTTAGAAGTTGTCCCCAAATCCTTTTCTATTAAAGTGAAAACAGGACAACGGTTAAATCAACTACGAGTTCGCCATGGTTTAGAAGTCGTTCCAGACCAGGATTTATTGCGTATTCATGCTACCGATCCATTGCTGTTTGATGAGAATGTGAAGCCTGTTTCCATGGATCTAATTAAGGTGAATAAAGGCTTATTTATGAGCGTTCAGCTAAAGGGAAAGAAGGGAGAGGTTATTGGGTATAAAGGTAAAAAGCATGTAAACTATATCGATCTTGAAAATATTAACCATTATGAGGTGGATGAATTTTGGGAGCCAATTTATGCCAGACCAGATGCTAAATTTATTCTGGAACCAGAAGCATTTTATATTTTTGCATCTAAAGAACGCATTAGAGTTCCAGCACATTTAGCTTGTGAAATGATGGCTTATGATACTGGATCAGGTGAATTAAGAACACATTATGCAGGATTCTTTGATAGTGGTTTTGGGGGAAGTATTGATGATAAAGGAGCTAGAGCAGTGTTGGAAGTCCGCTCCCACGATGTTCCTTTTATGATTGAAGACGGACAAACCTTGTTTAGTATGCAATTCGAGCCTAATACAGAAATTCCGGAATTTATTTATGGAACTGATATAGCGAGTAACTATCAAGGGCAGGGACTTAAACTAGGTAAACATTTCAAGCAGTCATGAGCTATTTCTTGGTAAATCGTTGCATATGTCACAATAAATCTTTTATTGAGATTAAAGAATATGCTGCACAAGAAGGGATGACGGAAGTTTCTGAGCTACAAAAAGTAGATTATTGTAGCAATAGCTGTAAAATGTGTAAACCTTATGTAGAAATGATGCTTGAAACCGGAGAAACAGCATTTAAACCGGGGGCTTATTTAAAAGTGGATTTAAAGTAGAGTTTCTTCTGTTGGTTATTCCTTCGTATTCAGAAATCCAGAGTTTGTACAAGCATCCTCAGAATGACCAAATTTATTTATCTTTTATTTAAAGAACGGCACAAAAAATGAATAATATCTTCTACGCTCCAACTTCTAGTTTTACAGTACAAGATTCAGTCGAAATTAAGGGTCAAGAAGCACTTCATATCACAAAAGTACTACGTCATAAAATTGGGGATATAATTCTTGTAGCGGATGGAGAAGGGGCAAGATTTGAGGTAAAAATAACAGAGATTACTAAAAAATCAGTCTTAACTAAGGTATTAACTACTCAATGCGAAGCTTCTCCTCAAAAGAAGAAAATTTTGGCGCTCGGAACTATCAAAAAGAGAGATCGTTTAGAATTTGCTATTGAAAAAGGCGTAGAGTTGGGTGCTTCTGAGATTTGTTTATTTAATGCCGATCATTCTGAACGAGCAAAGTTAAATAAAGATAGAATTGAGACTCAGATTATAAGTGCTTTCAAACAAAGTGGAAGGTTTTGGCTTCCAAAATTAAGAATTCTGAACTCACTTGATGAAGTCTTTACTTATTACTCTGATTCAATATTTATCATGGCGCATGAAGAAACTGAAGTGAATCAACAACCGACGGAACTTATTACAAATCAGAATATTTTATTAGTTGGACCAGAAGGTGGATTTTCTTCAAGAGAAGTAGCATTGAATAAAGAGAAGGGAGGTACATTCGTATCGCTTGGTAAGAACAGATTGAGAGCTGAAACAGCAGCAGTAGCTTTTTTATCTCAGTATCTCTTTAGCACATAATTTGTCAGTAAGTAGTATCACAACACCGTTGGCAATTTTGCTCACCAACAAGTAATCCTTTTTCATTAAGTGAAAACTGGCAACATTCCATATACTTCTCTTTCAACATTTCTTTTGCCCGGTGTACTCTAGATTTAATATTCGGGATACTTAAATGAAGTTCAGAAGCGACTTCTTTCTGTTTTTTACCTTCCACATTAATAAGAGCAAGCACTTTACTATACTTTGGTGGAAGTTCATTAATTAAATTTTCGAAACAGCAAAATTCAATTTCTGAGTGCTCAAAATCGTCAGTTAGTTGTTCTTCCTTAAAATTGCTAAGCTCAACAATTTTTTTCGATTTTCTAAAATACTCAGCGATGTGATTTCGGGTTATTTGAAAAACCCATGCCTTTATTTTTGTTTCATCTTTTAGTTGATGGAGGTTTAGATGAACCTTGATAAAGACTTCTTGAAGGATATCTTTTGATGTAGTCTCATCTTTTACTCTCTTAAGAATAAAGTAGAAAAGGGATTCTTTAAAAGAATCCCAAATATTTTGTGTAGTGTTTTTCATTGTTTAGTTACAGCAGTCACATTTTGTGCAATCACAATTTTCACATTCACAGTTATTTGCTTTACAATCAACACAATCGCAATTGGTGCATTCACAATTGGTGCATTCACAAGAATTATTTGTGTTCATTATCGGGATGTTTTAATTAGTATTCACCAAGTAGATGCTAATTAGAGCAAAAGGATTCAAAAAATCTACATCTTTTTTCTCTTTTTACTGGATTTAGCTTTGGGATTGAAATCAAGACAACGCTGAACCCACACTTCTAAATCATCTTCTTTATCCAAAGCTAGCTGATTCACATAAACATATCCTTTCATTCTTTTGGTAGTAAAATCCATTGGGCGAACTCCCTCATCATGTTGATGATCTATTTCAGCATCTTCACCCACGCGAGCCATTAAGTCATCTTTAATAACGCCAATGCACATTTTATCGTTTACCAGAATGCATAACCCACCAAACATTTTTATCTCCTCATAAACAATAGATTTCTTGTCTAGTACAGTTTGTATTCGTTCTGCAAGGAATTCGTTGTAAGCCATCGATAGAGTATCATTTAAGTAGAGATTTAAATAATAAAACAAGCTATTTAAAAGGGATATTAATGATGTTCTGAGATATTAAGTTGGTAGAAAAATGAAAACCTTGAAAACGTATTTTTTCTTTATTAGTTAGTACCTGCCAAAAATTAAAATTCATAAAAAAACCTCACTTTCAAAAAAAAAGTGAGGTTCAAAATTTGAGTTAAAGCTATTTAGTTGCTTTAATTTCTTCCCATTGCTCTGTAGTTAGCATAAATGCAAAGATATCCCCTTTCTCGAGATTTGCCTGAGCATCTATAATTCCAGCTTGTTGCATGCTTGCTAAGTTAGCTTCAACATCAGCTGGTGTAAGCGAATAGGCAGCACCCGTTCCAATATCTACAATAATTCCAATAATACCCCATGAGAAGATATTACCAACAACAGTTGTGCCAATATCAAACTTCTTGGCTATTTCAAAATTAAGATCTTCATATCCATCTTTCTTGAATGTAAGAACGTAATCTTGATTTCTCTTTAGAGATAATGTTTGAGGAGTTTGACCCCGATCAATCCCATTAATATAAATATCAGCACCTGCAGGGTTCGAATTCACTCTAATGTCTGCACTAGACCCTTTAAAAATGGAAGCACATGAAAGAGTTAAGAAACTTACTAACAAAGTGGCTAATACGGTTGTACCAGTTAATTTTTTCAGCATTGTAACCTTTATTTGTGTTATCGAGAACTTTTGAACTCGAAATGCAAAGGTACTAAAACAATTTTAATTGTAAAGAAAATCTATGAGTTAAATCTAAATAATGCGTTAACCAGTAATTTGAATTGCAAAATGATTAATGGCTTGAGAGTTAATTCGGGATACACTTTTTGAAACCCCTATAACTCTTTTTGCGACAAATTTTTCAACAAAATTCATTTTATTAAAATCTAATTCACCGCCAAAATAGCCTTTAGCCTTAGCATGTGTAATTAGTTCATTAGGGAATGACTGTTCAAATTCCTGAACCTCATTTTCGGTATCCATGTAGCACATAAATAAACCAAGTTGTTTTTCGAGTAGCTCATCGAGATTCGATTCACAATAGTTTCGAATTTTCTTTTGAATTTTGCCAGCATAAACCGATCCACCAATAATAATGGTATCATAATCATTCAAATCCGGAACATCTTGATCTTTCAGATTAATAATAGTTGATGTATTGTAACCTAGTAGAGTTGATAACCGATCAACTATTTTCTCGGTTGTTCCATGGGTACTCATATAAATGATCAGAGCTCTCATAATATCTCCATTATAATTCCACTTAAAGAATGGTACTTCAGAATAATTGTATTCTATGAATTTTAGATAAAGAGAGGGAGGTATTTATAAATTTTTGGAAATAGCTTTTAAAAAAGGAGTATACGGAACACTACTCATGATTTTTAAATCATCAGTAAAATTGGTGTCTTCAGAAAGAAAATCGAAAACTTTATCCACGGAATTATTTTTAAACAAATCACGAAAAATATGGAGACTATCTTTAGTAGAATTAGAGATTATATGGAGAAGAAGTAAGTCGTAATAGCGATACCTGAACTCCGATTGTGGGGGTAGAAGAATTTCATTCCCTTGAAGAATAGAATTAGCTAGATTTTCTGAGTATTTCTGAATACGTGTAAATGTGTAACCAGTACTGGGTTTCGTTAAGCCGCCAACTGTGCCAATATTTATGATTTTTTGAGCATAAGTTGGTGTGTAACTGCGGTCTTCCATTGGAATTTCACCGTATTCTTTTCTCTTAATCTCATAGTCTTCTCTGGAAAGATCAAATTTACTTTTTAGATATTCTTTGATTTTTTTTCGGTACTCTTTTTTCTTTTTTAAAGGCGAAGATGAAAATATAGTATATTCGATTAATGCTCGATTTTGACGAAATGGAAGGATATAAATGAAAGCTAAACCATCTTCAAAATCTTCATCAAAATCCATGATAGTGAACGTTTCAGGATCAAAAACAGGAAAGTTTGTCTTAATTTCTAATCCCAAAAAGTGTTGTATTAGTGGGTATTTGGGCTTCTTTTCTTCTATTGGATGAGGTTGGATAATACTTTGGAAAATATAATCCGCTAAAAATGTATCACTAGATTTTGTTACAAGCGCCGCTTTTTTCTGGTTTGAAGAAAAGTCAAGAATGCTTTCTTCGAGAAGGTGGAAATTTTTTCTTTGTTGAAGCTCAGTTAGAACATATTCTTTAAAGTCACTTTCTCGAATACAATAGTAGGTGTGGTCATGCATATACAAAAAAGCATCAAAATCTAAAACGGAAAAAAAAGATTTCCGCCACTTTTTGTATACAATTTCATGAAAAGGAGGCTTTTTTTTACTCCAGAAGCACCAAGTTTTATTATTCATTGGTGCAAACGTAGAATCAATGATTAAAACTTCACCCTTATAGTCTCCTTTGGCCAGATACCACGCAAGGCTTAGTCCAGATAGCCCGCCACCAGCAATAATGATATCGTATTTATTACTACTCAAAAGTTACGTTTTTTTGTTGTTTTGTATTAACCAAAAGGTTGAAAATATCTGGTCTGGAATAGTGTCCATTAGTGTCTAAAAAGAGATTTCCTTCGTTTAGAATGTTCAAATTTAGTGCTGCGTAGAGAATACCATTTTCTTCTGGTAATGGTTCAATTAAAAATGACGTATCAGGATTTATTATGGCAGAACCACCTTTCAAAACAAACTCTTTATCGTCAATGGGAATACTTTTAATCATTTCTAAAGCTGGCTTATCAGCATCGGTTTCTAATACAGAATTCACGCCATCTATCATTTCGCCTTTTGTAAGAGTACATCCTGCAGCTATCACATAACATTGAGCTTCGAATGCATATTGTCGGCTTGCAATATGATGAAGATCTTTAACCATTGGCCATTGAGCTACATGAATATCTTCACCTAATTGATGCATTGCTGCTCTAGCTAATGGCATCCAATGCTCCCAGCATATAAGTCCACCAATTTTTACATTTTTATCTTTAATAGTCGAAAGTGTACTTCCGTCACCCATCCCCCAAATTAACCGTTCAGTATATGTTGGCATTAATTTGCGATGAAGTTCGAAAGTGTTATCAGGTTTGAAATAAAAAATGGTGTTGTACAATGTGCGTCCCACTATTTCGTGAGCACCCATTACAATGATAGAGTCTGTTTTTACAGCAAGATTTTGGAGTATATTAAAACTAGAGTCTTTAATCGAGATTGAATTTTGAACTAATAAACGAAATAAAGTTTTAGCGGGAGGGTGATCCCAAATCCCTACGTTTGGAGCATAATCCAACCACGCAGGATACCCTGGAAGCCACGTCTCAGGAAATACAATTAGCCGAGCATTTTTTGAACTGGCTTCTAAAATATATTTTTGCGCTAGCTCCAAACTTGCGTTAAGATTTAGAAAAACAGGAGGGTGTTGAACCACCGCTACTTGATAATTTGAATCCAAAATCGATTTTTTTGATTTCTACTCTTAAGTCTTTCAGTATATTCCATCTCTATGAAAAAGCAAAGTATAAAGATGATAGATTTACGAAGTGATACAGTTACCATACCAACACCTGAAATGTTAGTGGCAATGACGCAAGCCAAGGTAGGAGACGATGTATTTGGAGAAGACCCTACAGTTAATGGTTTTCAGGAAAAAGTAGCTACAATGTTCGGCATGGAAACCGGCTTGTTTGTGCCAAGTGGAGTTATGAGTAATCAATTGGGGTTGAAGGTATTAACAGATCCAGGAGACGAAATATTAATCGATGAAAAAGGGCATATTTTTAATTATGAAACGGGTGGCGCCGCGTTTTTATCTGGAATTCAGATTAAAACACTAAAAGGTAAAAATGGGAAACTATCGGTATCTGAATTAAATAATCAGGTAAAAGGATCTTTTGATTGGGAAGCGAAAACAAAAGTAATATGTCTTGAAAATACTACGAATAAAGGAGGAGGGGTGTGTTATTCGAAGGCAGAATTGAGTGAGATCAAAGAATTTGCTGATGCTCATAACCTGCTTGTTCATTTAGATGGAGCTCGAATTTGGAACGCAATAACTGCTAGTGGAATTTCTCCAGAATTCTTTGGCAATATAGCGGATACTATCTCGGTTTGTTTTAGTAAAGGACTGGGAGCACCAGTTGGTTCCATGCTTTTATCTTCAAAAGAGCGAATATCTAAAGCACGTCGTTTCCGAAAGATGTGGGGTGGAGGCATGCGCCAGATTGGAATTCTTGCTGGTGCTGCCGAATATGCATTAGATAATAACTGGGAGTTAATGAAAGAGGATCATCGTAGAGCAAAAGAATTTGCAATGATCGTTTCAGATTGTTCAAAGCTTTCTATTGATATAGATTCAGTTGAAACCAACATTGTTATTTTTGATGTGTTGGAAGGGGATGCAGTTATGGTTCAAAATCAGCTAGCAGAAAATGGAATTCATGTTGTTCCATTCGGACCGAAAACGCTTCGTGCTACTTTTCACTTTCAAATTGGAGATGAGATGTTGGAGAAGATTAGAAAAATCTTTTACGATCTATTCAGATAGTTATCTCATTTCAATTTCTTTAATAATTTCTTCTGCTTGAGATTTAAAAGTTACTAACTCAGGTAGGAAAACATCATAAGTTAGAAAGTAAGCGTTTGCTACACGGTTTTTATAATCCACATCCGATAAAGCATATTCAATAAATCCATCAATATTAGTTCTGGATATAAAACTGTACCACCAGGAATAAGTATTTTTCCAGTGGAAGTAATTGTCTTCGAAATCTTTGGATCGGAATTCATCATCTACTTTAATTTCAAGTAGACGTTCGGTATAGAAATCTACAATTTGTGACGCTAAGCTATCTTGAATATTTTCGCTATGACTTCGAAATTCACTTAGTAGATTTAAGCCTCTTTTATCGAACGAAACTTCGGGATAGCCTAAAATCAAAAAAGGTGCTCGTGCATACTTGAAATAATCCTCTCTTGTAAGTGAATCACCTAAAACTTTTAGATAAAGGTGTTTGGTGTTGTCATGAAACTCCATCACTCTGTCAATATCCTTTATATCATTCTCCAAATCCGTTTTAACTATGGCATAGATATTTAATAGCTCAGTTCGACTTTTTTTCTGCTCATTCCAATTGTTTAATGAAACGGCAATAAGTATACCGATAACAACCAAAACGATTTCTCCAACTCCGTAAGCTACATAGCTTAATGATCCATTTGAGTGATTACTATTTTTTCTCAATTTTCTAAGAAAGTTCATTCATTTTAATAATGTGTTGTCGAAATTTTTGAACAAGAATCTCGGTAAAAAACCTAAGAGTTAAAAACTATTTAGGAGTTCAATCAGTCTTACTGTAATAACATTTTTTATGTACTTATATAGAGGTAATTTTTCCTCGAACTAAACAGAATTGATAATTAGGTGATTTTAAATAACTCCTCAATTCGCTTTAAGAGATAATCAAACAAATAAAGAGAAAAGCTTAATCGTAATCTTAATGCTACTTACATTTGGAACAGCAGAAACAGTTTATGCTCAAGGGCAACGATCACCTAGGGGTCAAAATCAAATCGACGTAAAAGAAATAGTGAAAGAGCAAAAGAATTGGTTAATAAACTATAAAATTAAAAATTATGGATAAAAAATTAACCTAAAGTATTTTCGCAGACGGTACTGAAATCGTTGCTTTATTGATTAGAGTTTTCCTGCTTTAACTTGTTTATCCGCATAATCTACCGCTCTTGCAGTAAGTGCCATATACGTAATACTTGGATTTTGTGTGCCCGAACTAGTCATACAAGAACCATCTGTTACAAACACATTTGGGACATCATGAATTTGATTATATTTGTTTAGTACACTTGTTTGATTACTATGGCCCATTCTGGCTGTTCCCATTTCATGAATACATGCACCAGGAGCTGTTTCCGCATTATATGACGAAATATCTTTACAACCAGCGGCTTCTAGCATTTCAACAGCACATTGTACTCCATCTTTTCGAAGTATCATTTCGTTTTCTCGAAGTGTTGCATCAAACACAATCATTGGCATACCGTGTTTGTCGAGTTTATCATGATTTAAAAACATTTTATTTTCATGGTAAGGAAGCATTTCACCAAAACAAGTAATCCAAACCCACCATGCACCTGGTTCAAAAATTTGATTTTTAGCATCAGCTCCAATCATTCCATCCGGAATTTTAGCACCTCTACTTGCTCCTCCTTGATAGCCAAAGCCACGGATATAATCTGTTCTTTTTGTATCATCGCTAATATTTCTGAATCGTGGAATGTAAAATCCACCAGGGCGACGCCCATAATAATATTTGTCTTCCATACCAGGAATTCTTCCATTGGCGCCCATTCCATAATGATGATCCATCATATTATGACCAAGCTCACCACTTGTATTTCCAAGTCCGGTAGGGAACGTCTCAGATTTACTATTTAAAAGGATCGCTGTAGTTCCTATGGTACTGGCATTACAAAATATAATTCTTGCAAAAAACTCCATTTCTTCGCCAGTGTTCGCATCTTTAACACGAACGCCTGTCGCTTTTCCAGTTTTGGAATCATACATGATTTCATGAACAATACTATCGGGTCTTATAGTCATGTTTCCAGTTTCTTCTGCAACGGCAAGAGTAGAAGAAAGACTACAGAAAGGTGCTCCATAATGACACCCTCTCCAGCAGCGGTCTCTTGATTGACACTGTCCTCGAGTACCTTTATGAACTTCTGGATTATATTCACTCAGGTTTGCAACTCGACCTGGAGTTAAAAGCCTATGAGGATATTTTGCATTAATTTGTTCCCGCATGTGTTGCTCTGCGCAGTTTAGTGGGAAAGGTTTGATGAACTTCCCATCAGGAACCTGATGAAGCCCTTCAGCCTGACCTGCAACACCAACAAATGTTTCAACATAATCGTACCAAGGTTCGATATCTTTATAACGGATAGGCCAATCAACTCCAGTTCCGTCTTTAAGATTTGCCTCAAAATCTAAATCACTCCATCGATAACAATGTCGCCCCCACATAATTGAACGACCTCCAACGTGATGCCCTCGAATCCAATCAAATCTATTAATTTCGTCATAGGGGTACTCACTGTCTTTATTAATCCAGTGTTTATTATCCTCGTGTACCCACCAGTTTAAACGATCTTGTTTGAAATAATGAAGTGCTTTTTCTTCGGCACTAACTACTCCATTATTTGGTAAATCCCATACTTCAGAGTTAGCAGTGGGATATTCGCCATGTTTCACCATTCTTCCACGTTCCAAAACGAGGGTTTTATAGCCTTTATCGCATAATTCCATGGTAGCATAGCCTCCGCTAATTCCAGAGCCAACCACAATAGCATCGTATGTATTTTCTTTCTTTGCCTTAACATTCAAATTTATATTGCCCATGCTTTTCCTCCCGCTTCTTGTAGTGAAATACATGGATCATAATATCCTGGAACTGGTAGATAGTTCAGAAACTCAGTAGCTACTATCTGAGATTTTCTATAATAATCAACGGTTTTACCTTTTAAATCCCACAACACTAAACGGGATTGCTTAAGGTTGTTTGAAGAAGAAGTACTGAGTGTATCCAAAATAGAAAAACGTTCTTTAGGAGATAAACTTTTAAAATCATTTCCATTGGCTTGTGTTAATAAGTACGTTTCCAGTTGTTTAAAACGAGATAGATAATCTCTACGATCTTCTCTTATTAAAAGTACAGGAATCATATGGTCTATTTTTTCAGGAACACCAACTTCTGAAGCTGAAGGACTATCCGTTTTTGGTAATATGGTATCTGTTATTGCTTTTAAAAGATCAAGCTGGTCAGGGGTGAAAAATACAGGGTTATAAGAGTTAAGAATTGCCTGTGGGACAGTAGTACTTCCAAAAAGTACTGTACTTAACAAAGGTGCTCCCATAATCGAAATAGCACCGTATTTTAGTACATCTCTTCGTTTCATAATATTTAAAAATAGATATGTAAATCGGTTGGTTTAATCGAACACAAATAACGGTAAAAAAAGGATGGATGCTACTTTCGGTAATAAAAAGAGTTGTTCTAGTTTTTTTGGATAGGTTTAATACATTTTTTAATCAATTTATACGCCCAATCGTAATGGCTTGAGGTAGTTGAAATAAGATAAGAAGCGAGCGATGTTGAACCAGTCCAATTATATCTTTTTTTTTCAAAAAGCTCTTTCTCGGTATGATTCTCAATAAGTTTACGAAGCTCTAGATAAGAATTATTGAGTAAATGCTTTATTTTACTTAGATCTTCGGTGTTATATTTTTTCCAGATTTCTTTATTAAGTTCAGATGTCATTTTCCATGAATATCCTTTAGCGGGCATATCGGGTTTAGTACCACCCATACCAACTTCATACCAATCTTTCATCATCAAATGCCAATGATGAAGATGTGCTAAAACATCTCTAATGTTTCTGTTTAAATAACCCTCTGGAAATGTACGGTTTCGCTCACTTTCTGTATATGAATCTATTAAAATCAATAGCTTCTGATAGTTTTTCTCACTTTGGATAAGTAACTCTTTTTTTGATTTGGGGCGAGCCATACTTAAATATATTTCATGCATTGATATCTTAATACACAAAAAGAATATGTAGAAATGATGAAACTGTGTAGAGCAAATTAATTAAAAGCAGAAATGCTTTGTATTGGAGTTTAATCTAGGCAGTCTACCAATACATTTGTTGCCATTTCTATCTCTGCTTGAGTAATTACCAAAGGAGGAACAATTCGAAGTACATTTCCTCCAGCTGCATTTGAGAGCACTTTTCTATGAAACATTTTTTCTACTACTGGTCGACCTGGTACCGAAAGCTCAACCCCAATCATTAAGCCTATTCCACGAACTTCAACCACTTTATCATTTCCTTCCGTTTTCTTACGAATTAAATTCATCATGAAATCACCTTTTTCTGCTGCAAGTTCAGTGAGGTTTTCTTTTTCGATAGTTTTAAGGCAAGCATTTCCTACTGCACAAGCAAAGGGGTTTCCTCCAAAAGTGGTTCCATGATTTCCATATCCAAGTGCCGAAGCAACTTCTTCTTTTGCCATAATTGCCCCAATAGGAATTCCTCCTGCTAATGCTTTTGCAGCTGCTATAATATCAGGTTTAATGCCGTAGTGTTCGTATGACCAATATTTTCCAGTTCGTCCAACGCCTGTCTGTACTTCATCAATGATTAGAAGGATGTTTTTATCATCACATAATTCACGAACTTTTCGAACAAAGTTTTTCTCTGCTATGTTAACGCCACTATTTCCTTGAATAAGTTCGAACGCAATTGCAATAGTTTGATCATCAACAACTTCGAGTAGCGCTTCAAAATCATTAAAATTAGATTGAATAAAACCTGAAGGAAGAGGGGAAAAACCTTCTTGATAATTGGGTTTACTAAGGGTAACACTAGCTAGTGATCTACCGTGAAATCCATTCGTCAGCGAAATCACATTTCCAGATTTCCCATGATCATGTCCCCATTTTCGGGCAAGTTTAAGGCAACCTTCCATTGCTTCAAGCCCACTATTACAAAGGAACACTCGCTCTAATCCAGAAAGGTATGAAAGTCGGGAAATGAACTCACTTTGTGGCTCTGTGTAATAGAAATTTGAAACATGAAGTAGCTTTTCAGCTTGTTCTTTTATGGCAGCCACTATATCAGGATGTGAATGCCCTAAATTATTTACAGCAATTCCGGCAAGTAAATCGAGATATTCTACTCCATTTACATCCCAAACTTTAGCGCCAAATCCACGGTTTATAGTTACAGGAAATCGGTTATATACCTGAAAATGATGCTGCTTTTCGAGTTGTTGAGCTTGGTCCATTTTTTTTGATTTAATATACTCACTAAAAGTAAAAAGCGAGAAAGGTTAATTCTGTTAAATAGGAAAAATTAAAATTAATTACAGTAGAATTGATTTCTATTAAACTTCAAAGAAGTTTTGCCTAGAACCTTATTTTCATCGATTCCAATGAATTTTAAAGGATTATAGAAGCTAACCAATTCTAATTCTTTCATATCTATAAAATTTAACATTGATAAATAATTCATACACTCTAACATCGTGTAAGAAGAGCCTACGAGATAACCTTCATCAATATTATATAATTTTCCAGAATTAGTAATTCTAATGCGTTGGCCCATTGTACTATAATCACCTGGCGGTAAGCCTGCAAATGGAGATGCATCGCTAACAACAATTGTATTTTTAGGACTTCTAGAAATAAGAATTAATCGTATTAATTCATCCGGAATATGATGTCCATCTGTAATCATCATTGCATCTAGTTCTTGGGCTGCAAGCCCTGCAATGAGTGCATTTTTGTGGCGGTCTACCAAATGTGGATTTGCATTTCCAAGATGTGTAAGACCTTTTGCACCAGCTTTTTGAAGCTCCATAATATCAGAATACACCGCCATTTGATGTCCTAATGAAACGACGATTCCATTTTCGACAGCAAACTCACATAATTTTCTTGCGCCTTTTAGCTCTGCCGCAATAGTAAGCAGTTTAATATTTCCTTCCGACCATTTTATCAATTGTTTAAGGAATACTATATCTGGTTCCTGAATAAATTCCTTAGGATGCGCTCCTCGCGCTCCGTCTTTAGGCGAAAGAAATGGTCCCTCAATATGGAAGCCTAACACCATTTCCCTTATTTCAGAATGCTTCTTCATTGCAGATAGCATAATCGTTAAATTGCGCTTATACAGTACTTTACTTGTAGTAATGATAGTTGGCAAAAAAGCTATGGTACCCTTAGCTTTTAAAGTAAGGCAGCTTTTTATAAACCCTTCTTCTGTTAAGCTTTCAGAATAGTATTCTACTCCAACACATCCGTTTACTTGTAAATCGATAAAGCCTGGAATAGTCATTTTTTATCTGTTTTTAAAGATTGATAGAATTGATAGTCTAACAATGTTTAGTTTTTCTTAAAGGAGTAGTCCCAATGTGATGAATATAGTCAATGAAACAAGAACTGGGCTTACCATTTCTGCGACCCGTGAGACATTGAAAAAGTACTTAGTTGAAACAAAAGTTAATAATCCACCAAAAATGGAACTTATTGCTGAAATAGGACCACAATTTCGGTTTAAAATGTACTATTTCTTTCTGTTAATGCAAGAATCAATAGTGCCTATATATGAAAAATTAGAGAGTATAGAAATGAGTTTCGAGAAAAATGATCGCAGGGGCGTCTTCGTCTTCTTTTTCTTTTAATTCTTTGAGAATTCCTCCCAAAGTGATGTTCTGTTCAGGTAGTTTCTTTTTACTTTTCGAGTGCGCAATTAAAAAGGTATCAGATGATTCCTGGTCTCGTATTTCATATATATCATATTCGTCGATCAAAGGTACCATCATAAATGTAGTAACTTTGCCCGTCATTATAGGGACCATTATAAAGCCATTAAAGTCAGATTTGGAATCTAAATATGTCGGTATTCCAGAAATAATTGCATTCTGAGTTAATATGCCTTTTTCTTTTGCTTCTGATGGCAACAAATATTGAGTTGGGTATTTACGAATTGCTGATTTTAAGTCAGACGAAAGGATGTTTAGAATCTTTTTTCGTTCTTGTGTTGGCAATTTGGAAAGAGACATTTCTAAAAATAGAATCATTTTCTGTTTGCCAGATATTACCCCTGCAACTTTTCCAAGTTCGGAAGAACTAATATTTCCGTCGTTTGCTTTAGTAATTAGGTTATAAAATCTACCTCCATTATCGAGCGAAGTAAGAGCGTTTTTGGTAGTTTTGTAAGGAGAAATAAGTTTCATGCGCCAGTTTTTGAGAATCAGTTGCCAAGAATATAAAAGACTTTACCAGATCAAACAGGGGAAGATTACCAATCTATAGGTTTATAATCTTTCAAGAATTTTCCGCACCAATGCTTACTGGTATTAATTCCATCAAACAGAGGATCCATTACACGAGCGGCTCCATCTACAATATCGAGAGGAGGCTGGAAGTCGTGCAGGTCTTCTTTTCTTTTGGCTAACTCAGCAGGATCTTCATCTGTTACCCAGCCGGTATCAACCGCATTCATGTAGATTCCATATTTAGCGAAATCTGAAGCTGCAGTGTGCGTCAACATATTTAAAGCTGCTTTCGCCATATTGGTATGAGGATGCCGATCTTCTTTGTGCCAACGGTGGAATTTTCCCTCCATCGCAGAAACGTTGATAATGTGCTTCTTTCCTGTATCGTCTTTCTTCATTAAATCCGCCAAACGATTACATAAAACAAAGGGAGCGACTGCATTTACCAACTGTACTTCCAGCATTTCATTGGTATGAATTTCTCCAAGCTTTAATCGCCAACTGTTAGTCTTACGAAGATCAACTTGTTGTAAATCGGCATCGAGTTTGCCTTGGGGAAATACTTCTTCAGCAGTTAAAGAATTATCAATGCTATAAGGGATTTGGGAAAGCTTAGCAGATGCACTCAATCCGATTCCAAGTTGCTTTCGATGCCATGTTACAGGAATGTTTTTATTTTCGCCTTCAGCAAATCCGGCGCTTAAAATTCTTAATTCTTGTAAACAAGAATTGTGATCTTGTAGCAACTCTTGTGCAAAAGGTGGAAGTTCACTCAACGCTCGTTCTTCGTTCGGCATTAAATGTTGATAAAACCCAGCAGGTCGACGAACAGTTTGTGCTGCGTTGTTGATTAGCACATCTAACCGATCGTACCGTTGCTCAATAAAATTACAGAAAATTTCAACACTTGGAATATGCCTTAAATCTAACCCATGAATTTTGAGTCGATGTCCCCATTTTTCGAAATCATCTTCTTTCGCAAAACGAAGAGCCGAATCTATTGGAAAACGAGTGGTAGCAATAACTGTAGATCCAGCTCGTAACATCATTAAGGTGATGTGATAACCGATTTTTAATCTTGAACCCGTAACAAGTGCAACTTGTCCCGTTAAATCTGCTGTTTGGAAACGCTTGGCATAGTTGAAATCTCCGCAACCTTTACACATGGTATCATAAAAGTGATGGAGAGTGTGAAAGACTTCTTTGCACACATAACAATTTCTGGGCGATTCTAGCGGAATTTCTTTCTCTGATTCATTTCCTGAAAGCGCAATCATTTTTGGAGCTTCGAATACGATGGCTTCTCGAGCACTTCTTATTCCAGTTGAATTTCTGGCATGACGATCTTTCTCTTTGATCTTTCTTTTATTCGCTCGTTTAGCATCCTTTTTTCGTTTTTGGAATTCTTCTCGGCTAGGTCGGGATAATTTTCCTGCCGCCATTATTAATGCTAATCGTTTATCTTTAGGAATTTCGAATATCTGATTCGAATCAGCAACTAAGGTTTCCAGCACTGTAATGCTTTCTTTGATTTGCTGTAAAGTGATTTTGGGAAGTTTTTCTTCCAGAGATTTTTGAGACATGAACTATTCTGAAGGCAGAAAATGAATGATTTTTGAATAGGAAGGCTAAGTTTTTAAAACTACCATTCAGATTCGATTGCCAAAGATAAGGAAATAATAAGAATGTCAATCAGTTCAATTCCCAGAGTAGAATTAAATTTTTGAACTAAGAATTCCCGTTATCCATATCGGAATGAATCAGCCACTTTTCATTTACTTTTTTGAGCACTAAAGTGAATTTCCCAGCGATCTCTGTTCGGTTTCCATAAGTATAGCCTCCGATGATGAAAGCCAGATTTCCTTCTATGTGAAAATCATAGGCTGATAGCCGCAGATCACCACCAGAACTTTGGTACGCTTCTTCAATTTTCAAACGTCCTCTGGTTGGAGTATTTCGGGGACGAAGAATAAATCCATCTTCAGTAAACAAATTCGCTAAGGCTGTTGCATCATTATCTTTCCAATGCGTTTCGTAGTTAGTAAGTACTTGCTGTAATTCATCGGGAAGTTCAACGCTGGGAGTTTGTTGAGCCAGAACTACCTCAGTAGTTAGGAGCAATAAAATTAAGGAAAGCCAAAATTGAAATCTTTTCATAAGTAGGAAATAAATTTAAATTTCTTTCAGAGTATACCATTAATTCAGGAATTCAGAAATTTATTGAACCTTGATTCTTCCAATACTTTCCTCACTAATTCAACAATTGCGAGATGAGCGACACCGAGAAAATCGTCAACATAAACCAACCTATGAACCCCTGAATAATTGCCAGATAACGAGGCAATCCTTTAATGGGAACTTCCTCCCACGTCCCTTTCATAATATCCGTTCGTTTTAAGATCTCAGGCATTCGCAGTGAGATGACGTTTTTTAATTTTATTATGACTTACTTTTATATTTCTCACCCCTAAGTCATTCCTGCGGAGGCAGGAATCTAGATTTAACTTGAAAGCTAGAAATATTTTTCTTCTCGCACCGATGCTCTGCGTCGGTGCGGTTGACATGGCTTCTCATTCCAACGCGGAGCGTGTGGAACGAGGGTAAATTTGCTGAGAATCAGGTTGTATAGATTCATCGGCAGTAGCCTCTTAATGACTCGTTGATTTGGTTTACTTCTTTGGATCAGTCACTCAGAGCGGAGCGAAGAGCCTGCACTAATACTGAATAAGCTAGGACTAGATTTTGCAGATCCATCGGCAGTAGCCTCTGGATGACGCGTTGATTGGGAGATTGCTCTGCTCCACTCGCAAATGAGAGTAAAAGAATTATATTTCTAAATTCAGAATCAATATTTCATAATTTCTTAGAAAATTTTCAACCCAATTCTACCTCGTTCTAAATCCAGCGAAATAATCTCAACGGAAATAATATCACCAACTCCAACTAATTCGTGTGGATCTTCAACTCGTTTTCCAGTTTTAGACATATTCGATATGTGAAGCATCCCGTCTTGTTTAACACCTAGGTCAACAAAAGCACCAAAATCTACAACGTTTCGAACAGTACCTTCTAATTGTTGTCCTACTTTCAAATCATCCATATTTATAATATCGGTTCGAAGAATAGGTTTTTTAAAAGAATCTCTTGGGTCTCGCCCCGGCTTTATAAGGTTTTCAATAATAAGTTCTAAGGTAGGAACCCCAATTCCTAGTTGTTCTGCTATTTGCTTAGTATTTAAGTTACCTAGTTTCGATTCTATGATCTGTTTTTGAGTTGAAAGACGCTCAATATCAATCCCAAATAGATTACAAAGCTTTTCAGTGGCTTCATAACTTTCAGGGTGAATTGCTGTGTTGTCTAAGGGATTCTCAGCTTCAGGTATTCGCATAAATCCTGCGGCTTGTTGAAAACGAAAATCACCAACCCCTTCAATTTCTTTAATCTGATTTCTATTTTTAAAAGCTCCAGATTTTTCTCTGAATTTCACAATGTTCTCCGCTACTTTTTTACTCAATCCAGAAATATGCGATAAAAGGGGTGCACTAGCAGTATTTAAATTCACACCAACTTCATTTACACAGCTCTCAACTACATCGTCAAGCTTAGAGGCCAATTGGTTTTGATTGATATCATGCTGATATAAACCCACTCCAATTGATTTAGGATCAATTTTAACTAATTCAGCTAATGGATCAAGAACTCTGCGTGCAATAGATATATTTCCTCTTTGGGCAGCATCTAAATCGGGAAATTCTTCTCGTGCAACTTTTGATGCCGAATACACCGAAGCACCGGCTTCATTTACAATTAGATAGGTTAATTCTTTTTTGGGATTAGTTTCTTTTCGCTTTTGTATGTAATCTGCTATAAACTGTTCAGTTTGTCTACTTGCCGTACCATTTCCTATGGCAATAAGATTTACTCCATATTTTTCTATCAAAGATTCTATAACAGATTCTGATTGCGCAATTTGATTTCGAGGCGGGGTAGGGAAGATGGTCGTTCCTTCAAAATACTTTCCTGTTTCATCCACTACCGCAACTTTACAACCCGTTCTAAATGCAGGATCAATTCCCATAATCACTTTATGTCGGAAAGGAGGTTGCATCAAAAGATTCCCTAAATTAGTGGCAAAAGTATCAATTGCATGTTGATCGGCTTGTTCGGTTAATGAGTTTCGAAGTTCTCGTTCTAAAGATGGAGAGAGTAATCTTTTAAACGCTTCTTCAACGGCATCTTGTAAATTTTCTGTAAAAATACTCATGTCGTTAGTGATAACTATATTATCAATTGTTTCGAGAGTTCGTTCTTCCCAAACTTCAGTTTTAACAAAAAGGATACGCTCTTTCTCACCTCGATTGATTGCGAGCACTTGATAAGGCTTTAATCGATCTACTTTCGATGAAAACTCATAATAATCTTCAAAATTTGTACGCTCTTTTACTTTTGGATTTTTCTTAGTTGAAATGGTTGCGTGATTCAGGAAAATGTCTCTAAGTCGTTCTCTCACTTCAATATTTTCGTTAATCCATTCTGCAACTATATCAGTAGCTCCTTTCCATACGTCGGCAAGTGTTTCTACCTCTTTTTCTTTATTGATAAATTTATTTGCAAAATCATTTGGGTTTCCTTGAACGATTTCCTGCTTCCAGATCATTTCAGCCAGAGGTTCTAAGCCTT
This sequence comes from Balneolaceae bacterium, assembly GCA_040222455.1. GTDB lineage: Bacteria > Bacteroidota > Rhodothermia > Balneolales > Balneolaceae > RHLJ01. Next base: position 198,936 of record JAVKDD010000027.1, read on the forward strand.
TTTCTTTGGCTTTATCACCGCGAGTTTTTCGTTTTTGTTTGTAGGGTAAATACAAATCTTCGAGAACGGTTAAGTCGGTACAGCTAATAATTTTTGCTTCCAATTCAGGAGTCAATTTTTCCTGTTCTTGAATGGATTTTAAAATCGTTTCTTTACGGGCTTCCAGTGTTTTTTGAAGTTCCAGTGAATCTCTTATTGCTCGAAGTTGTTCTTCATCAAGTCCTCCTGTTGCTTCTTTTCGATAACGTGCTAGAAAAGGGATGGTAGCTCCTTCATCTAAAAATTGAGCTACAGTGTTAATCTGTTTTTCCGAAATCTTGAGCTGCGTTGATACTCTATTTATAATAATTGAGGCTGACATACGTAATTTTTATAGTCTTAATTCTACTCCAAAAATAGGAATTGTAAGGCATCTAAAACACAAGAATTCGAAGAAAGATCAGGGATAATAATCAAGAACCTGAGTTTACATTTTATGGCATACTTTGCTTTGTTACTTAGTACCATAAATCTAAATAAATATTTTTTTCTCTTCACAGTTTCTTCATTTTTCTTCTCTACCTTTTAATAAATATTAGAGGTAACAACTTACTGAAACAATTGTCCCCAAGGGACTTAACCCAAAGTAATAGAGGTATTACAATATGAAGACATTATATATTTTACTTGTCTCCATTTTTATAATCACATCCACACAAGCACAAGAAACTTATCAGCTATTAAAAAGCGAAAGTTCAATTCTTATAAAAGGAACATCAAGTGTACATGACTGGGAAAGCACTGCTGAAGAATTTGACGGTGCGGCTTCCTTTGTAATTGAAGAAGGAACACTAACCAGCCTTGAAGCACTATCTTTTTCTGTGGTTACAGAATCCATTAAAAGTGGAAAAAGAATCATGGATAACAAAACTAAAGATGCGCTTGAGGCAAAGAAACATCCAGCAATTATTTATTCATTTCTTTCAGTAGAAGATCTCACTGAAGATTCAGTTACTGTATCTGGAACTCTAAATTTAGCTGGAGTAGCAAAAGAAATTTCCCTAACAGGTGTATATCAACTTGGGGAAAACAACACAATAACAATTTCTGGGAAAGAGACCATCGATATGGAAGAATATGGTATAAAACCACCTACTGCCATGATGGGAACTCTTAAAACCGGCAAAGAAGTAGACGTCGAGTTTAATATCACATTTTCAAAAAACTAACAAACTAAACCAACCCATATAGAGGAAAATCATGAAAACTACATTTAAATATATCACAACAGTTTTTATTACGGCTATGTTGTTTTTAGCCAATGGATTTGCGCAAGAAACAACATCATTACAATACTATACAGTTCCAGGAAAAGCTTCACTAAACCAATTTGAACAACCAAAAACTAATACCGTTGCTTTTAATGGTTTAGCAGTTAGAATTGGTGGCGATTTTGCATTACAATTCCAGGGATTAACTCAAACTAACTCAGGCGATAGCCTTGCTGAACTTGCAAACAATTTTACTCTACCTACAGCAAATTTGAACTTTGACGTTCAGCTTGCACCAGGTATGAGAATGCATTTGAGAACATACCTTTCTTCAAGACACCATACTGAAGCGTATGTAAAAGGTGGTTATTTACGAATAGACCAACTTGATTTTATTGAAGAAGGATTCCTTTCTGAATTAATGGAAGTTTTAACAATCCGAGTAGGTATGGATCAATATAACTATGGCGATACTCATTTCAGAAGAAGTGATAATGCTGCTGCTATTAACAACCCATTTGTTGGTAATTACTTAATGGATAGTTTTAGCACCGAACCATTTATGGAATTTACAATTCTAAAAGATGGAATAATTGCAGTATTGGGTGCAACTAATGGTCGTTTAAACCAAAAACCAACTCCTGGTGATGACGGAATGGCATTTTTTGGTAAATTAGGATACGATTCTCAGGTTAATGAAGACTTAAGAGTTCGTATTACCGGTTCATTCTACAGCAGTACAGATAAAGGTACTCGAGATTACTTATACGCTGGCGACCGTGCTGGTGGTAGATACTACGCAATTGATGATGGAAGAGGCGATTTCTCTCCAAGAGTAAGCCCAGGTTTCCCACACCAAACTGCATTCCAAATCAACCCATTTGTGAAATTTCAAGGTCTTGAGTTCTTCGGAGTATTTGAAGTGGCAAGTAATGGCGCAGATGCTGGCGGTTCTTTCACACAATTAGGTGCTGAAGTTCTTTACCGATTAGGTGTTGAAGAAGACTTTTATGTTGGTGGAAGATATAATGCTGTAAGCGGAGAGTTTTCAGATGCAGCTCCAACTTATGAAGTTGACAGAATCAATATTGGGGGAGGATGGTTCTTAACTGATAATGTTCTCACCAAACTAGAATATGTAAAACAAACCTATGGCGGAGACTTTACAACAGGAGGTTCTCTTCTTGATGGAGAATTTAGTGGTGTGATGTTAGAAGCTGTAATTGCTTTCTAAAGTTAATACCTCTATTAACAAAAGGGTGAGCTGTGAAAGGCTTGCCCTTTTTTATTGTTCAATAATCAGGTTAAAATTTATTTCTATTTGATTTTTAACTTTGATGAGACCAAATAATGCGGTAGGTGGGCTGATATTAAAATCACTCATATTGATTGTATTAGTCCCAGATACTGTAGCAATTCCATTTTCAAATGTGTAATCCTTTAACTCGACGGTATATTCTTTTGTAATGCCGCCTAATGTAGTAGCTACATTTGCAAGTGCTGGAATATTGGACTGAGAAACAACACTAAGTAATTCAATGTCTATGTTTGGGTATACATCACTTTTGAGAGTTTTTCTGAAATCACGATTTATACCTCTCTTCCCACAGTCGAAGGATTCAATTTTAAGAGTAAGATCATCCCCTTCCAGTTTTACAGATGTTTCTTCAAACTCAACGGAATAAGTTAACGTGTCAGTTCGAATTGGATCTTCATAAATACATTCAAAATCATTCACATTTGATGTTCCATTAATTCTTAATTTACTGCCCTCAAGAATTAAGGATTGCACCTTTGTGCTTTGTTGTGCTATTACGCTTCCAGATGCTAACCCTAGCAGCAGGAGGTTCGTTAATAAAATTTTTAAATAGCCTTCATTCATAAATTGGTACTCTCATTGATTCTACTCATTCACTCAACCATCGAATAATACAACAAAACATGACTGACATCAAAGAGTTACTTGAAGCCGCAATAGAAATTGCAACTATTGGAGGAAATCATACGCTTAAATATTTTAAAAAAGTTTTTGAAATAATAAGTAAAGCAGATGATTCGCCTGTAACTATTGCCGATCGAGAAACCGAGCAGGTAATTAGAAAAGAAATTTTAAAACGATACCCCGATCATGGAATTATAGGGGAAGAATATGGACGGACAAACGAAAAAAGCAACATCCAATGGGTTTTAGATCCAATTGATGGTACAAAATCTTTTATTCATGGTATTCCATTTTATACTACTCTAATTGGAATTATGATTGATAATGAACCTGTTGTTGGCATCATTAATGCACCTGCACTAAATGAACTTTGCGCAGCAGGGATTGGACTTGGAGCCACATTAAATGGTAAACCATGCCATGTTCGAGATACTTCTGAACTAGAAGAGGCTACTTTTTTGGTAACCGAAATAAGAAGATTTCAGGAATGCGGAATGGAAGCCCAATTTCAGGAACTAATGTCCAAAACTAAGCTACATAGAACTTGGGGCGATGCTTATGGTCATATGATGGTAGCAATTGGAAGAGCCGATATCATGTTCGATCCAATTCTCAATATTTGGGATGCTGCAGCATTGCTACCTGTTATGAAAGAGGCAGGAGGAATATTTAGTGATACCCAAGGAATTGAAACCATTCATTCAGGAAATGGATTTTCAACTAATAAAGCACTTTACCCTAAAGTAAAAGCAATTTTTGAAGCGCATACAACTACATGATGAAATCAATTCTCACATTTACTTTTAGTCTTTTTACGGTAATTCTCTCAATTGCACAGACTAATAAGGAAATAATAAAATACGATTACGAATATTATCCTAATCAACCTTTTGAGTTTACACATGCTGTAATAAGAGCAACACTTGAGCCAGAAATGGAGTTAGTTAGAGGTGTTGTCACTTATACTGTATATGCTAAAATAGATGGATTAACTCAGATGGTGCTTCAAACTGAAGAATCTGCAATTGATGATATTCTTATAAACAAATTAGAAGCTGATTTTTCAGTTTCACAAGATTCATTGATTATTCAGCTACTAGATTCAACAAAAGTAGGAGAAGAGTTCGAAGTTGCGATTACCTGGCAATCGAATTCTAGGTTTGGACTCTATAAGGATTTTGAATCAAATTTTTGGTCTTCAAAAAATCCATTAGCTCATCGGCATTGGTTACCCGGTTTTGATCACCCAAGAAATGAGCTCACTTTTGATGCTTATTTTACCATTCCTTATGATACTGAAATCATGTTTAATGGGGAGTTGGTTGGTGAGGTCGCAAAACCATCGAATAGAAAAGAAATTCACTATCAATCAGATACTGCTGTTCCATTAACAGGGCTTGGTTTTGCTGTAGGTGATTTTTTAATATCTGAAGTGACTTCAGGTTTAACAAGCATTCGGTTATTTAGTTCAGAATTAAAATATAGTGAAGAACAGAGAATAACTTTGATCAGGGAAGCTTCTCAACTCAAAAAAGAGGTAGAAAAAATCCTATCTATGGAATACCCTTGGGAAGCACTAAATATTGTTGTGCTACCCGATAATTTCTGGGAACAACGTACGTATGGTGCAGGAACTCTTTTTTTATATGAAAATCTGGGCTCTCTTTCTCATCAATTAAAAAGAGAATTATATGCACAATGGTTTGGTCAATATCACAGAACGGAACAGTTTTCTGAAGAAAATGAGATCATGAGAACAGCACTTCATTATTCAATCACAGACGAGCCTTTTTTAATAGAGAATCCAGATTCACTACATTTTGTTGATACATGGAATATCTGGCAGGAGGGTTTCGAAAGTAAATCTGATCTTTTTAAGAAAACAATAAAAAACTCTCTTTCGGAAGTAATTAGTAGAATGTCGGGCATTGTAGATTTTGAAGACTATGCTGAATTTTGGTATGAAAAAACAGGTATTTCCTGGTTTGATATTTCTATGGATCACAAAAATTCTCTAACCGAAAATCAGGAACAAGTACAATATAATCTGTCTGCTGTATATGATGAAATAAATGCTGATCTAAAATTGGTCTTCGAATTACGAGAAGGTAGTGGAGAAGAGCTTTATAGTATTATGATGACAGAATATACGTTCGATGATTCTATCAGCCATGAAGTAAATTTTACTGGTGAATTAGACTCTGTTTTATTCAAATTATCACCAGCAGTTGAATTTGTAAGTTTCAGTGAGGGATCTATTGCTATGGATAAAATCAGTTTTGGAGATTTTCCACTATTCTTTCTATTAAATCAATTACGAAGTAAAAATGTAAATGATAGAGCACAGGCGGCTCAGTTATTAGTTAGTTTTAGTGATAATCCTGATCTACAATTAGCTTTGAATGATGTATTGGGTACAGAACAAAATCCCAATGTGAAAGCCGCTCTATTAGGTACAATGGCTAGTATTACAAATGGTGCTACAGGTACAGAGCAACAATTTCTTAAAGGATTGAATAATGAAAATTTAGAAATTCAACTCGCTTCTATTTCAGCATTACAGAATTATCCTGAAAATGAGATGGTTAAAAACTCACTGCGGTCGAAAGTTCTCCGAGCAGATGCTAAACTATTGTTTAACGAAGCTCTAAAAACTTATGGATTATTAGCAGAGGACAGAGAAATTATTAGATTAACTCAACAGCTAGTTAACGTTGATAGTACCGGTATGAAACCCTTACAAATTATGGCGGACTATGCTGAATCTGATTCGAATGAGATTTTTATCAATATTGCAGAGGGGTATCTGTTAAGTTCAAATTCCTATCAAACAAGACATAAAGCGTTGACCTATTTGATGAAAAATGATTCGAATTCTGATCGTTGGATATCAAGAATTAAGGAATTGCTAGAAGATAGAGATCCAAGAATCCGCCACCAATCACTTAATGGGGTAGAAAAACTTTCTCCAAGTGAAGCACTTTTGATTTTAAGTTTAGTTGAACAAAACGAATTTGATGCTCGTGTTTTAATACAAGCAGATAATTTATTGGATAAGATTTCAAATTAAAAAAGTAAAGACGCAAAATTCTACGTCTTTACTGATTTTTAATAAAACTTACCCCTGTCGAATCCACTTTGCTAATTCTTTATAGGAAGGTTTTTTACCATACATTAAAATTCCAACCCGATAAATTTTAGCTGCAATCCACATTAAACCAGCGAAGGTTCCAATCATAAGAAGTAGAGATAACCCTATTTGCCAGATTGGGACTTCAGTTGCAGCAATCCGGGAAATCATATTAATGGGTGCAGTAAGAGGGAAAAGCGAGGCAACTACCGCTACGGTAGAATCCGGATTTTCCATCACTCTAAGATTTAGGAAATAGCCAATAAAAATTGGAATCATAACAGGAATCATAAACTGTTGAGTGTCTTGTTCGGAGTCAACTGCAGACCCAATAGCCGCAAAAATTCCACTATAAATCAAAAATCCTACAAAGAAAAACAGGAAAAAATAGATGAAAATAGATGGATCTACAATAAACTGTTCCAAAGAAGAAGGATCGAAAGCAGGGCTCGCTGCCTCAGCTGCTTCAGGGGGCAGATTTTTCATTTGAGCTTCAAGAATTAAACCTGCAACTGGAGCTGCAAGAATCGATAAACCAACATAAGAAAGTATCCAGACTCCAAATTGTGTTAACGCTACAGAAAGTATTCCAAAAAGTTTTCCAAACATCAATTCAATAGGTTTTACAGAAGATGCAATAACTTCAACAATACGATTCGTTTTTTCCTCAATAACACTTCTCATCAGAAGAGCACCATAACCAAAAACGCCAATAAAGATCAGAAGACCCAGAATAAATCCAAAAGCAGCACCAAAAATAGCATTATCTTCTTCTTCACCTTCATCAGTTAATTTAAGTGATTTGAGTTGAGGTCGTGATTCAAAGATTTCTCTTACTTCATCACTTACATTACTTCGTGCAAGTTGTTCTTCTCTCACAACTTCTCTGAGGTGATCCTCAACAGACTCAATAAAGCTTAACCCACCACTTCCTCCATAAACAAGCGTAGGGCTTTCCGTTAGATTAATAAACTCGTCGTTGAGTATTATGTAACCATCCAGATTTCCAGCAAGTACAGACGAACGAATGCTATCAATTTCTATATCAGAAATATCCTGATAACGTTGATCATCAATTGCTTCAAGACGCTCATAAAGAACACCAGTATTATCTACAACACCAACAGTTTTAGTTACTTCTCCGTCAGAGATTGTTACAATAACAATAATTGCTAGAAAAACTATAAAAGCGAGGGGAGTGAGTAGAGTTGATAAAATAAAAGATTTAGTACGAACTCTAGTTAAGTACTCTCGCTTGAGAACTAAAAATATTTTTCCAAAATCCATTATAAAACCTCTTCATTTTTGATGTTGTCTTCGCCAACCGTAGAAATAAAAATTTCATTTAACGAAGGTTCTACGCGCTCAAATTTATGGATTTCAGCATGCTTCATAGCCAGCTTCAAAATATCTTGCATAGATTGACCATTTAAGACTCGGATTTCAGCAAAATTAGTAGATCTGTTATTTATTCTAACATCTTTTAGTACATCTAGAAATGCACCATCACCTTCAAATTCTAAGTTGATCGTATTTTCACCAAAAGATGATTTTAATGATCTCAAATTCCCTTGAAGAACAGCTTTTCCATTGTTGAAAAGGCAAATATCGTCACACATTTGCTCAACTTGTTCCATGCGATGTGTAGAGAAAAGAATAGTTTTACCATCATTTTTTAAACCGATAATCACTTCCTTAAGTGTTTCGCTATTAATCGGATCTAAACCGCTAAATGGTTCATCAAAAATATAGATATCAGGATCATGGGCAATCGTAGCTATGAACTGAATCTTTTGTGACATCCCTTTAGATAGTTCCCCAACTTCTTTCTTTTTCCAATCGGAAGCCCCAAATCGATCTAACCAAAAATCGATAGATTTTTTTGCGACCTTAGTCTCTACTCCTTTTAATTGGGTTAAATAAAGAAGCTGTTCGCCTACTTTCATTTTTTTATATAGCCCCCGTTCTTCAGGCATATACCCAATCATTTTTTGAGTATGCGGACTAGCTTCTTGTCCATTGATTGTAATTGATCCGGAATCTGGAGCAAGTATATTGTTAATCATTCGAATAGTGGTAGTTTTCCCAGCTCCATTTGGACCTAATAAACCAAAAATCCGACCTTTTTCAACCTTAAAACTTACATCACTTACCGCCTTATTCTTACCAAATGCTTTTGTAACATTCTCTACGTTGATGATGACCATTTCTGTTTTGTTAGTTTAGTTTTACCTTAAAGTAAAATTTATGAAATACTTAATTAATCTTTTGCAAGATGCGTAAACTTTCTTTATTTGTTTCATAAAAGTCAGTTTTATTACAAAAAATCAAAAAAATTTCTATTACTAAATGCATATCATACACTTAAGTGCAGAATGTTATCCCGCTGCAAAAGCCGGCGGATTAGGGGATGTAGTTGGAGCATTACCAAAATATTTGAACAAACTTGGAGAAACCTGCGAGGTAATTCTTCCTAAATATAAAACCAAATGGTTGGAAGATCAGAAGTACGAAAAGGTTTGGGAAAGTGATGCTCGTTTGGGGGTAGATTATTTTGATTTTCAGATACTTAAAGTATCGGGAGATCCTTTAGGTTTCCCACTTTATACCATTGATATACCGGGATTGCTAGACCGTCCGGGTGTTTATATTGATCCGTGGACAGGTAGAGGTTATTGGGATGAATTTGAGCGTTTCGTTAGTTTTCAAATAGCGGCGTTGGAATGGATTTCACAGAGAAGTTCAAAACCCGATATTGTTCATTGCCATGATCATCATACAGGGCTAATTCCTTTTATGATGACAAATTGCAACAGGTATCAAAATCTAGCTGATATTCCCACTGTGATTACAGTTCACAATGCCGAATATCATGGTCAATATGATAAGCACCGTTACCAAATGCTTCCAGCGTTTGATATAAATCAACTTGGGCTTTTAGATTGGGATGGTAAATTAAATTCTCTTGCATCAGGTTTAAAATGTGCGTGGCAGATTACTACAGTTTCAAAGAGTTATATGGAAGAATTGAGCACAAATAGCAATGGACTTGAGTTACTTTTTGCACAAGAAAGCGAAAAATCTATCGGAATAGTGAATGGAATTGACGCAGAGGTTTGGAACCCGGCTACGGATCCTTTGCTTGATTTGAACTTCACCCAAAGAGGTGTGAAAAGTGGCAAACGAAAAAACAAAGAATTAATCTGTAAACAGTTTGGTATCAATCCACAGCTTCCAACAATTGCTTTTATTGGTAGATTAGTAAAAGAGAAAGGAGCGGATTTATTACCTGATTTGATTTCTTCTTTTATGCATAGTGATTTGGAAGTCAATTTTGTTCTTTTAGGAACTGGAGATCCGGGATTACATGAAATTTTTACCAGAATGGACAGCGATCATGTCGGCTATTTTGATGCTACTCTGGAATATAATGAAAAGCTTGCTCATGAAATTTATGCAGGAGCGGATTTCATATTAATGCCATCAAGAGTAGAGCCTTGTGGGTTAAATCAAATGTATTCTATGAGATATGGAACTGTACCAATAGTAAGGGCTGTTGGTGGTCTAAAAGATACTGTAATTGATATTTCTGAAGATGGTGGATATGGAATTCAGTTTAATGAATTCAATTTACATGAAGCAGAACAAGCTGTAACTCGAGCTATCGAATTATATCAAGATTCTAAGAAGCATTCGGAAATAGTTAGAACAATTACGAAGCTAGACTTTTCTTGGGATAAGTCGGCAAAAGATTATATTACAATGTATAACAAACTTAAAAAACAGAGTTCAAAATGAAGGATTCAGTCATCTCAATTATTTTAGGCGGAGGAAGAGGGTCAAGACTTTTTCCATTAACCGATCACCGTTCAAAACCAGCGGTACCAATTGGTGGTAAATATCGTTTAGTTGATATCCCGATTTCGAATTGCCTGAACTCAGATATTCGTAGAATTTATGTGCTTACCCAATTTAATTCTGCTTCATTAAATCGTCATATAAAAAACACTTATAACTTTGACGTTTTCAGCAACGGATTTGTAGATATTCTTGCAGCAGAACAAACGGCAGAAAATACTCAGTGGTTTCAGGGAACGGCAGATGCAGTTCGCCAATCTATTCATCATATGGAGAACCACGATTACGAGCATGTATTAATTTTATCAGGTGATCAATTATACCAAATGGATTATCGTAAAATGCTGGCGAAGCATAAAGAGAATGAATCTGATCTAACTGTTGCGACAATACCCGTTGTTGCAGAAGACGCTACTGGTTTTGGGATTATGAAAACCAATAAAGAAGGGATGATCGATAGTTTTGTTGAAAAGCCGGCTCTTGATGAACTTAAAGAATGGAAATCAAATGTTCCAGAACCTTATAGTGGGCAAAACAAGCATTATTTAGCATCTATGGGTATTTATATATTCAATCGTAAAACATTGATAGACTTATTCGATGAAAACCCTGATGCTACTGATTTTGGAAAAGAGATTATTCCTAAGACTCTTAATAAAGGGATGCGAGTTAGTAGTTACGAATTTGGAGGCTATTGGGAAGATATAGGGACAATCAAATCATTCTTTGATTCGAATCTTGCTCTAGCAGACACAGTGCCCGAATTTAACCTCTATGATAATGAAAGTTATATTTACACTCGTGCTCGACTATTACCCGCTTCAAAAGTAATGGGAACTACTATGGAACATTGTTTAATGGCGGAAGGCTGCATTATCGAAGCCAGTAGAATTGTACGTTCCGTAATTGGAATTAGATCAAGAATTGGAAAGGGAACAACGGTTGAAAACTCCATCATTATGGGTAACGATAGATTTCAAAGCAGAGAGTTTATTGAAGCTGCATCTTCAGATAAACCTGCAATGGGAATCGGGCAACGTTGTTACTTAAGTAATTGTATTATTGATAAAAATGTATGTATTGGAAACGATGTTCGGATTGTTGGTGGTGATCATATTCCGGATGGGGATCATAAGTATCATTACATGAGAGATGGAATAGCTCTTGTTAAAAAGGGTGTAACTATTCCAGAGGGAACGATCATCTAGCAGGTTTATAAAAAAAGACTTTATATGATTATAAAGTCTTTTTTAAATATATACCGTCTTGAATTTATTTATCTAATGTACTAGATAGCTTCAAGCATTTCTTTTAAGGTAACTCCAATATGTGCAGGACTCTCAACAACAGTAATTCCTGCATCGGCAAGAGCTTTCTTTTTTTCCTGTGCAGTTCCTTTTCCACCAGAGATAATAGCTCCAGCGTGTCCCATTCTTCGACCAGGAGGCGCAGTAGAACCAGCTATAAATGCAACTACAGGTTTTGAAACATGCTCTTTAATATAAGCTGCAGCTTCTTCCTCAGCAGATCCACCAATTTCTCCAATTAATACAATAGATTCTGTATCAGGATCGTCTTGGAATAACTTTACGGCATCTAAATGGGTTGTACCAATAACAGGATCGCCACCAATTCCAATTGCTGTACTTTGTCCCAATCCAACTTTTGTGAGTTGATCAACAGCTTCATACGTAAGAGTTCCTGAACGAGAAATTAAACCTACTGTTCCCGGTGAAAAAATATTTCCGGGCATGATTCCAATTTTAGCTTCACCAGGTGTTATTACGCCTGGGCAGTTAGGACCAATCAATGTAGCACCATGACTTTTGCAAACTTGTTTAGCAACAATCATATCTTTAACTGGAATACCTTCTGTGATACAAATAATCACTTTAATTCCAGAAAAAGCGGCTTCTGTAATTGCATCTGCGGCAAATGCAGGTGGTACAAAGATCACTGAGGTATTAGCGCCTTCATGTTCTACAGAATCAGCAACTGTGTTGAAAACAGGTCGGTCTAAATGTTTTTGACCACCTTTTCCTGGAGTAACACCACCAACAACATTGGTTCCATATTCTATCATTTGTCCGGCATGAAAACTTCCTTCACTTCCGGTAAAACCCTGAACTATAAGGCGGGTATCCTTTCCAACTAATACGCTCATTATTTATGTTTTAAAATTCTTGATTTAGCGGTTGGGAATATAAGATCTATAGGGCAAAGTAGCTAAGTTGAAATGTATAAGTTAAGCGCTGATAGAATAGTTTACTTAACAAGAGCCAAAATCTCATACTAGATCAACTTTCAAGCTTACTTTCACTAATCAATTTAGTATCATTCAATATGATTTCAGACTCAAAAAAAGAGGAAGTTCGTGATGCTGCAGATATTGTTGAAGTAGTTTCCGACTATGTAAAATTGAAGCGCTCAGGTAGTGGTTTTACTGGACTATGCCCCTATCATAATGAGAAATCTCCTTCATTTCATGTAACTCCGCGATTGGGAATTTATAAATGTTTTGGATGTGGAGAGTCTGGAGATGTGTTTAAGTTTATCATGGATCAGGATGGGATTGGATTTACCGAAGCCATCAAACAACTTGCCGATCGTTACGGAGTTTTCATTCCAGAGGAGGAACAAACACCTGAGCAAACAGAAGGGCATCAACTTAAAGAAGGAATTTATCACGCTCTTAAATTCGCTGGCGTCTATTTTTATCGAAACCTGATTGAAAATCCTGATGCGGATAAAGCTAAAGTTTACCTCGAAAAAAGAGGATATAATTTAGAGATTATCAAGCGATTTGGTTTAGGGTACGCACCTTCTGGAGGAGACGATCTTTGGAAAGCGGGATTAAATGCCGGAATTGATGAAAAGTATTTGGTAGAAGCTGATTTGATCAAACCAAGTCAACGAGGAGAAGGGTTCTATGATACTTTTAGAGGAAGATTGATGTTTCCAATTTTTAGCCCTACTAACAAAGTGATTGCTTTTGCTGGTAGAGTACTCGGAAATGAAAAAACCGCGAAATACATCAATTCAGCACAAACAAAAGTTTATAACAAGAGTGAAGTAGTATACGGTGTGAACTTCGCCAAGAATGAAATTCGAAAGCATAAAGAAGTAATTTTAGTAGAAGGTTATACCGATGTAATTACATTAAACCAGCACGGAATAACAAATGTAGTTGCAAGTTCAGGTACCGCGCTTACATCTGGTCAAATGAAGATTCTTCACCGTTATGGTGATAAGATTATTATGATATATGATGCTGATAATGCGGGACAGAATGCTATGAAAAGAGGCATTGATATTGCATTAGCAGAAGGGATGGAAGTCCAGTTACTTGAGCTACCAGATGGGGAAGATCCTGATTCATTTGTTAAACAATTCGGAAAGGAATCTTTTATAGAACTCAAGAAGAAAGAAGGGAGCGACTTTGTAGATTTTCTAATTATGAAAGCTGAAGAAGAAGGTCGAATGGAAAATCCGGTTCAACAAAGTAAGGTGATTACCGAAATTCTTGAAGCAGTTGCAAATATTCAGGAATCGATTCAGCGGCAAGTTTATGTACAACATCTACATCAACGAACGCAAAAATACCGACGGGGAACAGACCGGGAATTATTCGAAGAATTAGAGAGAGTGGTTAGTTCAAAACGCAAAGAAGCGGAGCGATCAAAACAACGTGATAGATTTAGGGAAGAACGGGAACAGCATTCTTCTGTTCAAAACCAGGAAGAACCTCCAATAGAGGAAGAGTTTCCAGAACGGGATCAATTTGCAGGTATTCCAACAACCTCCAACTTCCAACCTCAAGTCTCCAAAAAGAAACCCCATTACGAAAAAGAGCTAATACGATTAATGATCACCTTTGGAAAAGATATGGTGACTTATATCTGCTCACTAACCAACGACCGATTGATAGAAGATGAAGAACTAAGAATGTTCTACTCTGATATTGTTGAACGTTATAAAGCCGGAGATGAAACTACCATAGAGTACTATTCTGGGAAAAGTGATCCTTTCCCAAGATTAGTAGGTGATGTGCTATTAGAGCAGCATACGGCAAGTGAAAGACATCATGAGAAAATCGGATTGAAGTATGAGAAGGATAAAAATCCATATCGTACCGCAAAAAGTACTATTAAAACGCTTGAATTGAATTTTTTCAAGAATAAGCTTGCGGAACTCTCTGAGAAATATAAAACGGCTGATGAGGCTGAAAAGCGAAAAATTATTCAAGTACAAGCTGATGTTCAATCCAAAATCACTTTGAGAGAAAAAATGGATTCAGACGACTTTTATCCCGATCCAGATAATACTTCAGATAATGTCGTAAATGAGAAAGTCTTTGAGTATAAGATGAAAGGGAAAGAAAATTAAGAATTAGGAATAATTCAATTAGGAATATTAAGTGACGAAGTGTTTTTCTATAGTTGAATAAATTTGCAAAATGCATCTAACTCGGGGATCGTTGGAAAATCTTCGCTAAAAAAACACGGACTTGCATACCGAACATGATTTTTAAATTTATCATCAAGTTTAATGTATAAGTAGAAATTCGGTTGATCTGTTGGTTTGCCAATCCCTGCAACAAGTGAACTTATTCCAAATCTATTTATTGAAGGAGAATTTGTTTCATTAAGAATTTCAATCATTTTTCTTTCAGTTTCTTTTTCATCTGGTATTGAAAGTAAAACAACTAGATTTAATGAATCAGATCGTTCGAAAAACTTATTCAAAGTATATGTTTTAACTTTTTTGTCTTTAATTTTAAGTCTCCACCAACGCAATATTTTCTTGTAACGAAATAATCCGGTAGTTACTTTTACAGAGTTCTTATCAAATTGAGCAATTACGAATGCGCGATCTCCTCCAAAGAAAAGAGGGCCTATAAAGTACCTGATATCTAATCGGTAGTCGGAATCTTTTAGATCAGGAATTCTGGCTTTGTTTGCTACTTTATCGTAAGAGTTCTCGAATTCATTTCCCTCAATATTTAAACTATCAATCCAGATTGTTTGGGCAGATAAGATTTGGGAAATAAAAATTAGAAATAGACTGAAAAGAATTACCAAAAATGACCTACTCCTCCAGTAGAGGGGAACCTCTTTAATGGATTTTAAGGAAGTGTTTTTTGAGATAGTCACTCAACACTCATCAACTTTCTTTTTGAAAATTAAACATCCAGCGCATACCAAACTTGTCTTCGAGTTGTCCATAAATAGCACCCCAAAAGGTGTCTTGTAATTCCATATGAACGGATCCACCTGCAGCTAGTTTGCTCCAAGTGAGGCGCATCTTAGTTTCATTATCAAAATTTAGGCTTAAGTGCACATTATCACCAGGTGTAATTTTTCTATGTGGAGCACCATCAGAAAATTGTATCTTTGTTCCAGCAAATTCCAGAGAGGCGTGCATGATTTTCTTTCTATAATTTTCATCAACGGGCATATTTGCTTCTCCAAACCGTTGAATAAACGTTATTTCTCCTTTAAAAACAGTTTTATAGAAGTTAATAGCTTCCTCGCAATTACCAGGAAAAAATAAGTAAGGTGTGATCATGAATAGTATATTAGATTTAACTCAAGAGTATAGCTAAAAAATTAAGTACGTGTCAAAGCATAAACTAAAATATTAACACCCATTTTTAATGCATCCATTCTAACTTCGGGAGGATCGTTGTGAATCTCTGGATCAGCCCAGCCATCTCCTAAATTAGATTCATACGAATAAAAAACTACTAGCTTTCCATTTCTGAATAATCCGAAGCCTCTTGGAGACTCATTATCATGTTCATGAATTTTCGGTAGTCCATTTTTAAATTCAAAAACCTGATTGTAAATAGGATGATTAAAGGGAAGTTCGAGTAATTCTTCATCTGGAAATACTTCTGAAAGCACTGATCGAATGTATTCATCTAGTCCATAATCATCATCCACATACAGAAAGCCACCATTTTCCAGATAGGTTCTAAGATTTCTGATCTCTGTTGTATTTGCACTAATGGTTCCATGTCCAGTTAGAAATAGAAATGGATAGGAGTGAATTTCTGTGCTGCCTAAGGCAATGTCTTTGTAAACTGGTTCAATCGAAATAGGAACTTCTTTATTCGTAAACTGGATTAAGTTTTTTAGAGAAGAAGGGTCATTATACCAGTCTCCACCACCCCGATATTTAACTCTAGCAATTTCAAACCCTCCCGACTCCTGGGCATATGAGTGAGGAATCATCAGAAATGAAATCACTAACAAGAAAAAAAATAATTTATAAGGAAACATGAATTCTATTTTTTTGAGATAAAACCTTTTGATCATATAAAATGACTTACTATTTACCGATCAAAGGTTATAAAGCTACCTTATGAAATACTTTCTAACAACTATTTTATTGTTTCTTTTAGTTCAATTTAATGTACAAGCACAAATGTATTTGAGTTTTTTCAAGATAAATTAACTCAAAAGTATTCCACCAATCAATTTATTCATAATACAAGCACTTACTTTGGAATTAAAGCAACACATAAATCTAGTTTAAAATTGATGGCAGATATTAATGGAGATTTAGCTCGATTATCAGGGTGATAATTTACTCTTGGATATCAGTTTTAGAAATTAGGATTTCTTTTAATAAACGTCGCAATGGTATCGGATGCCATTGCTCCAAAAAGCCCAATGCCACCTTTAACATTTGTCAAAACATTTTGAATTTCACCTGGTGAAAGGGTAGAACCACCCAGCTGAACATCGTTGGACCTTATATAATCGTATAAATTATCATCTATGGTGGTCGCAACGATTCTGTTTTCTTCATAAAAAGCAATTGCAAGCCATGGATATTGAATGGTAACAGACCCATCAGAAAATTGAGTAAAATTCCCTTCGTTTAAAATACCAGATGAATTTACTGAAAACTCGATCAGATCTTCATCATCTTCATAAAAATCTCGGTAGGTAGGAGTTAGATTATCAATGATTGGGTTCTCTGAAATTGTAGTAAATATGAACACATTCTGGCGGCCAGGATATGAACTCTCCGAAAGTGTTACTTCTAATTGCTCACTCGATTGGTAAACCAATGTATCAAGCACACCACCTATTACGCTGAAGGTATCAGGCACGATTGCAGTTGCAGTAATTTCATCCATCAAGCTTCCATTAGGTATGGTTATATGCAACTCATAACTTCTGGTCGGTAGCACGCTGTGTATTGCATTAGGTTTATAAATTCCTGGTTCACTCATTGAATAAGTAAACGATTGATCAACACCAGTTCCTGATTCATTTAAAAGACGGATTTGGACAATTGCATTTCGGATTGCATTCTCTGCAAAATCATAAAATTCGAAAGCTGGAGCTGTAGTTGATACTCGTACTTGCTGTAGATTTCGATTAGCCACGATATAAGATTCAACTACATAATACTCCTCATAGTCACTTTGTGAATAGGTTTCACACCCAAAAAGAGTAAGAATAATTAATCCAATGGTTAAGAATATATTTCTCATGATAATTAAAATTTTACAGTGTAAGAGATGGATGGAAGAAGTGGAAGTAAAGTTATGTCAGTAACCTCTATAGGGTTTTCATCAAAGTCATAATTTTGGAACCATACATTTTTTCGATTCAACACATTGATAATCTGGAGTTGTAATTCTGCATCACCCATTCCAAAAAAGGTACCTTTTCTTGAAAAAGAGACATCAACCCGTTGATAGCTAGGCAAACGAACCGCGTTAACTTCATTAACAGTAAATGAGCCAACATCACTTCCCATAGAAAAAGGATCGTCGAATAAAGAATATCTACCAAGTACTTCTGTATAAGCCTGACCGGTTGCATACGACCAAGATCCAGTCAATTTCCATTTCCTGCTAAGGTTATAATTCAATACAAGATTTATATCGTTTCTTCGATCATATTTTGGTGGATAAAATCGGGCTGTTCTGGTTTCATCTCCCAGCTCATAATTAAATCCGGGGAATTTTCGCCATGTATAAGCAAAGGTATACCCTATGAATCCATTTAATCTTCCTATTTGACGTTCAAACATAGCTTCAAAACCATAGGCGTAGCCTTCACCAACTCTGAATAAATCTGAATAAAGTAAACCCGCAGCATCAGGTAAAAAAGGATCAAGCTCAAAAAGATCTTTCATACTTCGGTAGTAAACCTCTACATCTAAACCATAGTTCTTAAAAGGAAGAGTTTTAGCACCTAAAACGAATTGATCTCCGTATGCTGGTCTAATGCCATCATCTGAGGTTAGCCAAACATCAAATCCAGAAAAAGCTTCGTTACTTATCAAAGTGAAAAACTGATTATATCTACCATAAGCAGCTTGTAAACGTACTCTTTCGGATAAGCGATGTTCAACTGAAAGTCTTGGCTCAATTCTGAGATAATCACCATCAGAAAAATAATTAAACCTAAGTCCCCCAATTAATTTCCATAAATCGGTTGGTTGCCACGTATCTTGAACATAAAAAGAGCCATAACGTGAATGAATCCTGCTGCTAAAACTATCCTGATTATCGAAGCTATCTTGGAGATTTAGAGTAAAAACACCTGCCCAAATACCGGTAGAAATTTGATGTTTTTCACTAGGTAAATATTCTAAATCAGATTTAAGAGAATAATCGTAGATATTATTATCTCGTTTAAATGGAGTTCCTGCAATTTCAAACTCAGGAAAGTTGAAATATCGTGAACCAGTAAGAACAAAGTTTGAGAATAATTTTTCGTTAAAAATATGTGTCCAGTTACCGCTTATAGTTTGATTTCCATAATTAAGTTTAATTTCGGCGTCATCAGCAAAAGGGAAAGTTACTTTATCAGTTCCGGTATAAGCAGCGATAGAAAATTTATTGTCTCGGGAAGCATCGAAGTTTATTTTCCCATTGAAATCTAGAAAATAAAATTGTGAAGGAATGTTATCGTTGTTCTCACGAAGAGCCGCAAGTAATGGCTCTAATGTCGATCTTCTGAATGCAAACATATATGAACCTTTCTTAATAGGACCTTCGATGTACGCTCTTGATGCAAGCATACCTAAAGTAACCGAACCCTCTCTTTTATATCGATTACCATCCTTGTTATAAATTGAAAGAACCGAACTTAATCGGCCACCATATTCTGCTGGATATCCACCTTTATATAATCGAACATCTTTTATGGCATCAGGGTTAAAAGTAGAAAAGAAGCCAAAAAAGTGACTGGGATTATAAACTGTAGTTCTGTCTAAAAGAATTAATGTTTGATCCGGACTTCCACCACGAATATAGAGTCCACTCGAAAAATCTGAAGCTGCTTTTACACCAGGCAGTAATTGGATTGAACGGAATACATCAGCTTCAAAAATTGCAGGTAGTGCTTTAATTAGCTCTGTTTTAACTTGCGCTGTTCCAATTGATTTGAGTTCCTCCTTTTCTGCCTGTGATTCAACAATTATTTCCTCCCCCTGTACTAAATCTGGACTAAGTTCTATATCGATTTGAAAGTTTTCTCCTGGTATGAGAGTTATTTCTCTTTGGAATATTTCATAGCCAATGTATGAAGCCGCTAAAGTATATGAACCGGGTTGAATATTGGTGATTGTAAAATATCCAAGAGTATTGGTAGAAGCACCACGATTATTTTCTAATAAAGCCACATTAGCACTAATAAGGGTTTCACCAGTTTCAGCATCTTTAACATATCCATTAATTGATGCAGATTGGCGAGCCTCACTTGACGACAGGTTTAGCAAAACAATGGCTAAACACAGTATTATTTTTTTGGTCATAATTAATTAAAAAAGCATTTTTATTCGAGCCTTACACGAAGAACATTTGAAAAAGTTGAGTAAGAATAAGCTTTATAGTTAAAGATTTTGTGACTCTAACATTAAATCTCTAATTATCCTTGATCGTTCTCTTTATTTACAGTTTTTAAGTTCGTCATTAATTCTTTGTTTATCACTTTAATAAAAGTGTGCTAAAACAGGGGAGATTCGTTTTCTAAGATTTGACGTATTAAGAAATAGAGTTTTTTAAATCCTTGCTCACTCCAGAGTTTAATTCGAAGCTATGTGAAGGGGTAAATCTTTGAGAGTGGAAAAGTGAAGAAAATTTTAGTACCAAAAATTGAATATTTTGAAATTCGATGAAACAAATCTGATGAGATCAAGTTCTTAAATAAGTAATAGAATTCTTATATTGAAGATCGTTCTTTGTTTTAATGGGGGTGTACTGGATTCGACGGGATGAGTACTACCGTAGGTTGCATGTCGAGAATGTCCAATGAATCTCGTTAATCACTCATTATGGAAACTAATATAATTGACAACAATTATTCTTACCGCTTAGCAGCTTAAACTGCTTCGCCGTTCCTCTGGCTAACGTGCCTGTCAGTGCCAGACTGAACGCCATACAAGATAGGATAGCGTTAACAAGGTTTTCTGTCTTTGTTGCGTGAAATTTCACAGAATAGTTTGAAGTCGCTTGGTTACTATGCTCGGCTTCTTGCGAATGTTAATTAGTAACTAAACATGTAGATATTTGCAGGTTTACCTTTTCGGACCGGGGTTCGACTCCCCGCACCTCCACAATATGTTTATAAATAAAGCCAACTTGAAGTAATTCGGGTTGGCTTTTTTAATTTGATAGTTACCAATTAACTAATTCAAATAGACTCTATAAGTGGATAGAAAAGGCTTGTGTATTATTTCCATCATTTTGCCTTGATGCAGGAATGGAAATAGAAAATGGAGAGACATTTCGTACATGGGTGAATGAACTAGAAAAAGTTAGTAACCTTTCTATTATAACGTTTAAGGATTTTATTGATGCCTTAAAAAGTAGACATGATTTCTTTGATGAAATGGGATGCAAAGCATCTGATCATGGAATACACAAGCCTTATGCAGAAAACTTTTCAATGGGTCAAGTCTCTGACATATTTGATCAGGTAATGAGAAAAGAATTAGTGAGTGAAAGTGAGGCTTGTATTTTTAAATCTGCTTTTCTGTATTACTGCGGAATTATGAATTATGAAAAAAATTGGGTGATGCAGTATCATATAGGCCCTATAAGAAATAATAATAGCCGAATGAAGGCTAAATTAGGAATGAATGCTGGCTTCGATTCAATTGGAGATGTCTCAATGGCAAAATCTCTAGCAAAAATGCTTAATCGTCTTGATGCTGAAAACATGCTTCCTAAAACTATTCTCTATAATATCAACCCAAGAGATAATGAACTGTTTTCATCAATGGCAGGAAATTTTCCAAGTGAATCAATTCCAGGAAAAGTGCAACATGGTCCTTCTTGGTGGTTTTTAGATCAAAAAAATGGAATTGAACAGCACATAGAATCTATATCAAATATTGGAATTCTGTATGAATTTGTCGGAATGACTACGGACTCAAGAAGTTTTTTATCATTTCAAAGACATGATTATTTCAGGAGAATCTTATGCAATATTCTTGGAAAAGAGATGGAAGAAGGATTAATTCCTAGTGATCCTGAATTGATGGCTTCCTATATAGAAAGAATATGTTATTCAAATGCCAAAAACTTTTTCGGGTTTTCGATTTAAGTAGAATCAGATCAGAGTATGGTTATTTTTGTTTACACTTTTTTTCGTGACTTTTATTCCTCTTTCTCGTCAGATAGTTATACTACAACGAAATAAATATTTTTAAGTGGGTAAATAACATTAAAAAAGTAAGAACATGTTTAAAAATTACATTCTCACATCACTACGCAATCTCTCAAAATATAAAAGCTATACCACTATAAACCTGTTAGGTTTGGTATTAGGTATTTCCGCATTTGTTATTCTAGGATTATATGTTATAGAAGACCTGAGTTTCAACAAGTTTAATTCTAATTTTGAGCGAATAGCCAGAGTGCTTACCGTTGATAAGGCCAGAGGAGTTTCATCACAAGATGTAGGGGTTTCTTATCCTGCATTAGCAACGGCTATGCGAGAAAATATTCCAGAAATTGAAGAAACCGTCAGAATTATCAATCAGGGGAATAGCCCAATTAAAGTTGAAAACCAATTTTATAATGTTGAAGGTTCTTATTTAACTGAAAATTCATTCTTTAAGATTTTCGATTTTAGAATAATAGAAGGAAAAGTTGATGAAGTTCTTCTTCGCCCTCAAACAGTTGTTATTACAGAAGGATTTGCAGAAAAGGTTTTCGGTAGAACGTCGGTAATCGGTGAATCAATTGAAGATCAACAAGGTACGCTACTTGAAATAGTAGGGATTATGGAGGATGTACCTAAAAATTCTCATTTTCAGTTTGATTTCTTACAAGCATTAGTTCCTACCCAGGATCAAACTGGCTTTATTCAATATTTAGAATCTTGGACTTCTATAAGCGTGCAAACCTACGTGCTATTTGATCAACCAAGAGAAGTAGCTCCTTATGCCGATCGATTAAGAGAACTGGCTATGGATAATGGGGGGTATGAAATGTTCTTTCCCAAGCTTCAAGCACTCAAAGATGTGCATTTGAACTCATCGGATGTTCTTTTTGAGATTAATAATCGCAAAAGTGATATGAGCAATGTAATAATTATGTCTGCGATTGGTTTCCTTGTACTTATACTTGCTTGTTTTAATTATGTAAACTTAGTAACTGCACGGTCATCTTCTAGAGCAAAAGAGATTGGAATAAGAAAAGTTGCAGGTGGTGTTAGAAGTCAATTGATAGCGCAACACCTTACCGAATCTGTATTTCAAGTATCACTGGCATTTATTGTATCACTAGTTCTAGTTTATATATCAATACCATTTTTTAATGAGACTTATTCTCGGTTTGCTGAGATAAATATGTTACTAAACCCAGTGTTCATAATAAGTTCTGTAATTGGGATTTTATTCATTGGTTTTCTATCGGGGATTTACCCAGCACTTGTATTGTCATCTTTTACACCTTCAGTTGTATTAAAGGGGAGCTTTACTGCAGGGTCTAAAGGAGCATTACTTCGTCATTCATTGGTAGTTCTACAGTTTATGATTTCTGTAGCACTATTGGCAGGTACATTAGTAGTGTATCAGCAAATGGAATTCATTTTTAATGCAAACTTAGGTTACGAAAGGGATCAGATAATGACTTTAAATACGGGTCAAGTACCTAACCCTGATACCCGAGTCACTTTATATGAGGAGTTATCAAAAATTCCTGGAGTAAATTCTGTTGGAGCTTCTTCTTCACAAATTGGATCAGGATACGGTAGATCAGGAGTTACACCCGAAGGAGTAGACGTAGATGAAAATATTATAACGAGTGTTACCAACATAAATGAAAATTATGTACAGACAATGGGAATTGAAATGGCCGAAGGTCGAACTTTTTCGGAGTCATTTTCAGATTCGGGAAGATCCGTTCTTGTTAATGAAGCCTTTTTGAGGATGTTAGACTGGGAAACAGGAGTTGGAAAAACGGTAACTTTTGGTGCAAATAGTGATACTCCCACTACTCAAGAAATTGTAGGGGTTGTATCTGATTTTCATTTTGCAACAGTTAAGCATGAAGTCGAACCACTTATTATGTTTTATTCTAATTCGTTACCTGTTGTTTCAATTAAAATTGGAGTTGAAAGCATAAGTTCCATCATTCCACAAATAGAAGAGGTTTGGACTTCAATTCTTGTGAATACACCATTCGATTATACTTTCTTAGATGATACTTTTGCACAGCAATATAATACTGAACAAACATTAGCTAAGATTATCCGTCATTTTTCAATTCTGGCCATAGTGATTGCTGCAGTTGGTCTTTTTATACTTTCAGTGTTTACTGTACAACAAAGAAGAAAAGAAATTGGGATTCGAAAAGTCCTAGGATCTACAACTCAGGGAATCAGTCTTTTGTTAGGTAAAGATTTTCTAAAATGGATATTAATTTCGAATTTAATAGGACTTCCATTAGCTTGGTACTTCTTAAATGGGTGGCTTTCTAACTTCAGATATAGAATAGAGTTAGATTTTGTTCCTTTTTTAATTGCTTTGGTGGTCTCAATGTTCATTGCTACGCTAACAATAAGTATCCAATCATTTAAAGCGGCTACTGAAAATCCAGTTAAAAGTTTACGAAGTGATTGATATGATCTAATAGTAAAAAAAATGACTAAACAAGGCTTTCAAACTTTATAGAATAATTTAACTACTTTCATAATTGAAGATTTACTACACTTAGTAAATTGTAGATATTTTAACGGGTTGGATATTGAAAGCTTTTAAGTTTACGTTTTTCTTCTTCTTAATTTTTGTTCAAGCATTAAATGCTCAGGATATGTCTATCCGGTTTGAGCAAATTACAACTGAGGACGGACTCTCTCAAAGTACCGTAAATGCAATTCTGCAAGACAGTAGAGGATTTCTTTGGTTTGCTACCGAAGACGGTTTGAATAGATATGATGGATACGAATTTAAAATTTACAGGAACGATCCATTTGATATGTTTTCTATTTCTAACAATCAAGTCTCAAGTATTATTGAGGATAGAAATGGAGCTATCTGGATAGGAACTAAAGGAGGCGGGCTAAATAAATTAGATAGAGAAAAAGATCGTTTTATTAGTTATTTGCATGATAGTGAAGACAGTAAATCTATTAGCCATAATTACATTAATGTTCTATTTGAAGACGAATCTGGGGTAATCCTTGTTGGTACTCAAAAAGGTCTCAACATTTTAGACCCTGCTACCAATGAATTTAGTGTTTATTCTGAAGTTGATGACCATAATGAACTTAAACAAGCTAGAATTACAACCCTAAATAAAGATAGCAACGACTTTATTTGGATTGGAACAGAAGAAGAAGGGTTATTTAGATTTGATCGAATCAATGGAGATATCATTCATTTTGAAGAAAATAGTGAAATATCAAAAATTTCTGATAACTGGATTGTAACTATATATGAAGATAAATCAGGAATTTTATGGGTTGGTACTCAATCTGGTGGTTTACTTAGGTACAACAAAGAAGAGCAAACCTTTACAAGTTTTACATCGGTTAATTCATCCAATCAAAGTATTAGTAATAATTGGGTTCTTTCTTTATTTGAAGATTCAAGAGGTACCTTTTGGGTAGGTACTTTAAACGGTTTGAATATTCTAAATCGTAATACAGGATTGTTTACGAGTTTTATGGATTTAAACTACCCGATAAATTTAAGTAATAACTCAATAAGCGCTCTTTATGAAGATAGATCAGGTGTTTTTTGGGTTGGAACCAGAAATGGTGCACTAAATAAATTTATTAGATCTTCATCTGAGAGTTTTACGATTTACCAAAACGAGCCTGCAAATTCCAACAGCTTATCGAATAATAATATTTGGGCAATTTCTGAGGACGACTACGGAGATGTATGGATTGGTACTCAAGGTGGTGGATTAAATAAACTTACTAAAGCTACAAATATATTTAAGAATTTTAAGCATAACCCGAATGACGATAATTCAATTAGCAATGATTTTGTTAATGCGATCATTAAAGATAATGAGGGACAGATTTGGGTAGGAACCATAGACGGGTTAAATCTTTATGACGAAGAGGGGGATAGATTTATTCATTTTAAAAATATTGAAGACGATGAGTCGACAATAAGTGGAAATATAATCACCACAATTTTTGAAGATAGCAGAGGCATAATTTGGGTAGGAACACTCAACAACGGATTAAATGCTTATGATAAAGAAACAGGAAATTTTAGGCGTTTTCAAAATAATGAAACCGATCCAAGCTCAATAAGCCATAATAAAATATGGTCTATGTTTGAAGATAATAAAGGTGTTTTTTGGGTTGGTACACATGGTTTCGGATTAAATAAATACGATCGGGCGCGCGGTAATTTTACCAGATATTCCAATAACCCAAATGACGATTCGAGTATAAGTGATAACTTTATCAATGTAATAACTCAAGACGCTAAAGGAGATCTTTGGATAGGAACCATTAATGGGTTGAATAAATTTAATCCAAATTCTGAAACTTTTACCAGGTTTACTACTGCTGATGGTCTCCCAAATAATGTTATTTATGGAATTATAGAAGATTATCGTGGCCATCTTTGGTTAAGTACGAATAGTGGAATTGCGGATTTTAACCCTGAGTCTAGTTCAGTCCGTATTTATGATCGTGGCGATGGTCTTCCAAGTAATGAATATCGATTTGGCGCTTTTCATAAAGCAGGTGATGGAACCATGTACTTTGGAGGTATTAATGGGATAGTTGTATTTAAACCAGACAGTATTAGAGATAACCCTTACATTCCGCCTGTAGTTGTAACCGATTTTCAGATTTTTAATCAAGACGTATTTATAGCTCCATCTAATTCACCACTTAAGAAATCTATTATAGAGACTGATGAAATTATTCTCACCTGGAGAGAAAATGTAATTTCATTTGAATTCGCCGCCCTCCATTTTGCTGCACCCGAACAAAATCAATACCAATATATGATGGAAGGGTTCGATAATGATTGGCAACAAGTAGGAAACAGAAGGTTTGTTTCATATACCAATTTACCCGAAGGGAATAATTATACATTCAGAGTAAAAGCATCTAATAAAGACGGTATTTGGAATGAAGAAGGAAGATCAATTAAATTAAAAATCCTTCCACCACCTTGGAAAACTTGGTGGGCTTATAGTATTTACTCTGCGCTTGGTGCTGGATTATTGATTGGGTTTATAAATTTTCAAATTTCTCGAGAGCGAAAGAAAAAAGAACAGGTTGAACTGTACAATGAGGAATTAGAAGCCTTAGTAAAAGAACGTACTATCCTTTTGGAAAACGAGAAGGAGAAAAGTGATGCTTTGCTATATAATATGCTTCCAAAAGATATTGCAGATGAAATTAAAGAGAAAGGTTCTGCGACGCCTCGCAGATATGAAGAAGTAAGTGTACTCTTTACAGATTTTGAGAATTTTACTTCTACAGCTGCTACAATGTCGGCTAAGAAATTAGTTTCTGAGATAAATGAGATTTTTGAAGCATTCGATAATATTATTGAAAAGTATAATTTGGAAAAAATTAAGACTATTGGTGATGCATATATGGCAGTCTCTGGTCTTCCAAAAGAGAAAGAAGATTATGCATTCTTATGTGTAAAAGCTGCACAAGAAATGCAAGAATTTATTAAGCATAGAAATGAAAACGCTGCTGTAAAGTGGAGAATGAGAATTGGAATTCATAGCGGTAGCATAATTGCAGGGATAGTAGGTAAGAAAAAATTTACCTATGATATTTGGGGATCAACAGTGATTCTTGCCAGTAGAATGGAAGAAGTAGGTGAGATTGGTAGGGTGAACATCTCAGCAACTACCTGTGATTATATTCAAGAGTATTATGAATGTGAGTATAGAGGTAAAGTAAGTGTTGAAGGACAAGGTGAAATGGATATGTACTTTGTAAATGATCTAATAAAGGAAATGCCTTCCAAGACTTAGAAATATAGGCTTAAATTAAAAGAGGGCTGAATTCCTAGGTCAAATACATTTGTTCTTGCTGAAGTATTGAAATTCCGGTTTCTGGTTTCAACAGAAATTTGTTTGACCTCAGTATACCAGGGATTATTTCTGTTTAGCACATTGTATAGAGAAAAAGAAGTTTTAAGAGTACCTTTTTGAAGAGAAGTAATATAGCTTAACGTAACATCAAAGCGAGAGTATGAATCTAGTCTAGGGTTTTCAGTAAATCTTTCTATATCTAATCGGTTAGGTATGCCACTTCCATATGTCCAGGATAGAAAAAGATCAAAATTGCCAGAAATTTCAGTTTCGGATATAAATGAGAATTGATGGCGTCGATCCCAATCTGCATAGAAATATTCTCCTGTATTAATTCTAGGGTTTTTAATTTGCATTGAAGACAGTGTATAAGCACTACTTAAAGTGGTAAACCCTAGTTGATTTTTCATTAGAAGTTCAATCCCTTTACCAATGCCTTCATTTTCATAGAACCAAGGCGATTCGTTGTTTTTAAATGAAGTTGAGATAAGCCCTGTGTTTAGTTCGTGCAACCGAAGATTTTCATAATCTTTGATATATCCTTCAATCTGGAAATAAGTATTTTCAAAATGCCTAATCTTAAGTCCAGTTGAGTAATAATTTACTGATGACGGAGGTTGATCTTCATTTGTCAAAATCCAAAAGTCTGAGCTGTTTATATTGTAGAATTGAAGACGATTTAAAAACTGATAGTTTCTGCTAAATCCAAAACTAAACGAGAAAACATCTTCAGGGAATAATATGGTTTTAATTCTGGGTGACCAGCGCATATATCTTCCATTACTGAAATAATGAATTCGATTCCCAATATTAAAATGTAAGTGGTTGGTAGAGGTAAAGTCAATTTGATGGAAAATATCAACCAATTGGCTTGTTCGAGTACTGATAAAAGAATTTCTATCAATACTATTTTCTATATACTCAACTTGATAATCACTATAACTAATTCCGTATTCCATTGAAAAATTAGGGAATGAAGTTATAAAACTTTGCTCAGTTGAAAAATCTTTCAAGGAATTCTCTAAAGTTAGTGAACCAAGAAAGCTAGAGTCTTGACGTATTTGTTGGGAGTTATTTCCGGCATTTTCTCTTCGAGTTGGATACTCAAAATCTTCTTTGCTATACCTACTATTATAGGAGCTGACGCCAAATGAAGTTGCTGAGTATGTTCGCTGATCAATCTGGGCTGAATATTTTGAGGATACTGTTTTTGTATCCCATTTATTGGCGGTTTCAAAAAAAGAAGATCCATTTGCGATTTCTCTAAAATACCCTTGCGAAGCATTGTCATGCCCAACATAACCACTTATGGAAAGTTGATTTCCAGTTTTAGTTTCGAAATGTAGTTTACTGTGAAGATCATAAAATCGGGCATCTGTATTTTGAATATTAATAGGATTTAAGCCAATACTTTCAATTCCTCTTGGCAGTTCCTGTTCTAAAACTATAGCAGCAGGGCGATTTACATCTAATCCGTATTCTATCAAATCTTGATTATTAAACCAGTCTATTTCATCAATATGTGAAATTCTACCCGAAATTAACCAACTTGATCTTCCTTTTAGAATTGGACCTTCGAGGGAAGCCTTTGTGGCCGTATTACTAAATCCAGCAGAGCCTTTGACTTTATTGATAGACCCTGTTCGGGTAATTAAAGAAAGTGTACCACCAAGTGGTGCCTGATATTGTGCAGGAGTAATATCATAATAAAAACCGCTAGTTTTAAGAACATCTGGGTTCATTGCATCAAGTAAACCAAATAGGTGGTTTTGATGATATACGGTTTGTCCGTCTAGTAACACTTGAAAGCCATCTGAAGCACTTCCTCGAATATTTATTCCATCATTAACTGCAGAACTTAAGGAAACCGCTGGGAGCGTTTGGAGAGATCGAACGGAATTATTTTCTCCAAGTGGACTAAATGTGCCAACTTTAATTAGCCCATTCATTATTGTATCTGAGGCAGTATAGAAATTTACTCCTTGAACAAGAATTTCTTTACCACTATATGGTTCAGGTTCAAGACGAATGGAAATATCTTTCCAGCGTTGTTCTTCCTGAAATGAAAGTTCAAACTGACTTGTTTTATATCCCACAAAAGAAATCAAAAAAGTTAGCTTTTTTGAATCTGATAATGTATTAATAGTAAATGAACCGGATGGATTACTTGAAACTCCAAAAAGAACGCCATTATCTCTCCAAGAAATAGTTGAATAAGGGAGCCTTTCACCAGTTGATGCATCAAGAATAAATCCCGTAATGAGAATTTCTTTTGAATCTTGCTGATCGGTTGTAGCATAAATCAATGCCTGATATCTATCTTCATCAACTTTAAGGCCAATATTTTGGCTTCTAAGATTTCCTATTAATTCGTTTATTAACGTTGAACGATTGGCAGTGAACGTGACTTTAATATCCGAAATAAGTGCTTCTCTATATAGAAAACGATAAGAGGTCTGTTCTTCAATGTCAGCTATTACAGATAAAAGTGATTCATTCGAATATGAAAATTGTTGTGCAGAAACAGTGCCCTGAAATAATAAAACATTGGCGAACAACACACAGAGTATGTGTATTCTGGTTAGCATATGCTAGTTAAGGCTGATAAAAGTGAATTCGTTTTCTGAAATTGAGCGGAAGGTTCCACCAAGTACCAATCCGAGGTCTTCAAGGGTTTGATTAATGGAATTAAGTTGTAGAGAACCATTAAGAGTACTTTGATCATCAATTTGAGAAACATCTATTCTAATGTTGAAATGTTGTCCAATTTCAGCGACTACATCTTCGGGATTACTACCATTAAAAACAATGGTATTTGAGATCCAATCTTTAAACTGATCTGCGTCAACTTCTTTGGGATTAGTAAGTATTCCTGCATTAATCTGAGCTTGTTGTCCCGGTATAAGAATTACCGAACTATCATTTTCAGTACTAAATTTAATGCTTCCTTCTTCCAGAAAAACTTGAGTAGTGGAGCCCCAATTGCTAACATTAAAACGAGTTCCTAAAACAGTAATGGTACCTTCACCAGCCTGAACACTAAATGGTCGGTTTTGATCAGTTTTAACTTCAAAAAAGGCTTCACCTTCTAACGAATAGCTACGTTTATTTTCTGTATAAGCAATTTCAAAAAGCTTTGAGTATGGACGAAGTAATACCTCTGTGCCATCTTCCAATATTACTGTTGAAATGGTAGCGTCACTTTGTGCAATAAGCTGTGGGGTAGGATTTAAACTAATCCAATAAAATCCTATGAAAGCGGCGATAAGTAGTACGGCTGCAGCTGCCCATGTATAAGTGATAGGACGTTTGAGGAGTGGCGTGATGATGGCTTTTCGTTGAGTTCTAGCCTCAATAGCATCCCAAATTGAAATAGAATTCGGTGTTTGATTGTCATAGTCTAATAACTCCTCATTTTTGTATTCCACCAGTTGATCAATCAACGAATCGTTTAACTTAGAAAACGAAGCATTCGTATCTAATGACGAGCCAAGGCTTTTCGCTAGTAAGAGATCAAGATCGTTTTCGGGTAAGTTCTGTTCTGTTGCCATAATGGTAGAATAATAGGAAAAGCGGGTTACTTAAAGTATCCCGCTTTTTCATGGTTCGAAATCATCTACGAGGTCTGTCTTCAGATTCACCGTCAACTAATGAGAATCGAATTACTTTTGGAAGTTTATTGAAACGTAAGAGTGCTGTTCCATCTTCTTCCAGATCAATGGTTCCTTCAACTAGGGTTTCTTCAGGAACTCCATTCACCGTTTTATTCATTTGAATGCTATAGGTTAGAGTCCCGCTTACACCTTGTTCTAAACTTCCATAGGTTAATACAGTGTCTTTTACGATAGCGATGTTTTCGAATGAAATGTCAATTTCGTACGATCTTGAAGCGGTAGTACTATCATTAATTTGCCCTTCAGCTTGACCTATTCCACTATGAGTTCCATTCATATTTAATGTACCAGTAGTAGCATGGATTCCCGTAATTTCAAAAGCATCAGTTTTTGTGAAACTTGAGCTTCGAAAAGGACCTTCACTTTCACCAGCTTTTGTTCCTTGAAATGAAATAGCTTCTATATCATTTTTATTCGCTTTTGGACGAGCAATAAAAGCATCATTTAAATCAGTAAAGATAATTTCCTGGTTTAAGCTTATAGATTTGCTATAAACATTATTTTCGACACTTCGGCTGTAAGAAATAGTATGAACTCCAGTTGTAGAATCGTAAGTATGGGTATAATTACGTTCGCCGCCTCGTCCACTATTTGGATTTCTTCTTGGTGCTTTTTCTTTATAGAGGTTATCACTTCCGTAAGAAATGCCACTTTCGCTTACATCAGAGAAAGCATCATACATACTAGACATCATTCCTGATTCATTATCAGCCAACGATACGGCAACTATTTCTGCAGCAAGTTCAATGTCTTCTTCTGAAAGAGATTCGACATCGTTATTAACAGAGGAACAGGCTGTAAATAAAACAGCCAGTGCTACTGCGTATAGAGGTAGTTGTTTAATTTGTATTAGATTTTTCATGGGGTTCCTATTGTGTTTTGTTTAAGGATTAAATTCATGATTCATCCCTATTACACATTAGTTGAAGAGTACCCCTAATTCTTTTTTAAAAAAACTATTAATTACAAAACGAACGTTAGCTGAATTGTGCAGATTTATTGATGGAACACATGCGAGGAATCTTGTGATTTCGAATAGGTAAGATCAATAATAACAATTATTAAATTATTGTGTGGGTTCTTTGAAAGTATCCTCAGTAATAAGTTGAATATAGCTAAGAAGAATTATTAGTATAAATTATAATTATTTCTTGAATTCACTCAAACCATCTCTTAAGTCAATGACAATAGAGATTAGAGTAAAAATAAATCTAAATTGTAGAAATTTTAAAGTTTACTTAAAAGAAAGGGAGATTTTACCTATCTAAACCCCTCCAATTTTCTCCTCAAATCTTTCAATGCCAAACCCATGTGATTCTCAATAGTTTTAACGGAGACTTCCAGAAATTCCGCAGCTTCTTTGTAGGTAAACTCTTGGATAAAGCATAGTCGAAATACTGCTTGACGTTTTTCGGGCATTGAAGAAATAGAAGTTTCAATGGCTTTACCTAATTCCTGTATTTCGATAGATTTTTCAGTAGAAGATTCACCTGCTTCTGTAGAGAGATCAGCGTTACCATCAAATTTGGCAGTATCACGGAATACATTCAACATTCGGGTATAAGCAATTCGGAAAAGAAAGGCTTTGAGAGACTTAGTTTCATCAATCTGTGCTCTTTTTTCCCAAATCATCACAAAGGCTTGTTGTACCAAATCCTCTGCTTGTTGCTTAGAAATACCTTTTTTTAATAAAAAATGATAAAGGTAGGAATGATGATGCTCAAAAAACTTCTTAAAAGCTCCATGGTCACCATTTCGAATTGCTCGAAGTAATTCTGGATTATCCTGATTTTGTACTCCTCGAACAGCCAGCAGAAATAATAAATACAATACGTACATTTTCATCTCTAAATATACAGGCTCAATTTTGAATTGCACAAAATTAAAACAGATTCCCTACATTTTTATCTATGAAAATGATTTCAATTTTAGCCATCCTTTTTTTAAATCAAATTACACATCAAGAACAACCTCTGGTAGATGTGTATACCGTTGAAAAAGAGGAGAGCATTGAGGTACATGTTAAAAATTTGAACGATTATTCGGTTACTCTAGAATTAAACATTGAATTAGAAAATTTGAAATCCACAAAATGGTTACCCATAACTGTAGCTTTAGATCCTAAAGAAGACAGCAAACTCCTTGAATTATTTATTACAGACAGGAGTAAGAAATGGAGCTTCAGTACTAATTACAGCTTTTATATGGGAAGTATCTTTGCAGATCACACTGATAGCTATGAATACAGATTACCATACAGGCTTGGATCAGAAATAGCAGTGGCGCAAGGTTATAATGGAGATTTTTCGCATTCAGGAAGTATTGCTTATTCGATTGATTTTAATATGCCCGAGGGATCTGAGATTTTTGCCGCCCGATCAGGAGTCGTTGTTGATCTTAAAGAATCATTCAATGAAGGGGGGACAAGCGAGTATTATATTGATAAAGCCAATTATATAACCATTTCACATAATGACGGAACCTTCTCAGAATATTCTCATCTTAGGAGAAATGGTGTGCTAGTTAATATTGGGCAACGTATTCGTGTTGGTCAATTATTAGGATACTCGGGCGCAACGGGTTACGTAACAGGACCTCATTTACATTTTAATGTAAAAAAAGCAGTAAAAGGTGGCGAGTTTATCACCATTCCTGTGAAGTTTAGAACTCGTGAAGGAGCCGTTATCTTAGAAGAAAAGAAGAGTTACAAAGCACTTTAGAAGCAATTATTAAGGAGTCAACAATAATCTATCAATTGCCCACTCTTCTTAGTTATTTCTTACTCCCTTGTTTCAGTTCTTCTAAATCTAAGCCCTTCATAACCGCATCAAAATTAGAAATATCCTGAGGAATAATGATTTGATTTTCTTCTCGACCAAGTCCTTTTAATTTTCCGAGATACTTTTCAGCTAAGCGAAGTTGCATAGCTTCAGCACCCATTGGTTGAGAAAGGGCGTCTGCAATTTTCTCGATGGAAATGGCAGTAGCTTCTGCAATAGCTTCAATTTCTTGTGCCAAACCTTCCGCTTCGTTGATTCTACGTTGCATTTCTGCTTCAGAAATATTGATCATTTCGGCTTTAATACCTTCGGCATCGTTGACCTTAGAGCCCTTCACACCTTCAGATTTAGCGATAACAGCACGTCGATCCCTCTCGGCTGTCATTTGACGCTCCATGGCTTTTTGAACCGTTCTGGGAGTAACAATATTTTTGATTTCATAACGGTGAACCTTCATTCCCCAAGGCAGTTCAAGTTCACTTAGTACATTCACAACTTCTTTACTCATTTTTGCTCGCTCTTCAAAGGTCTCATCCAAATCCATCAAACCAATTACAGAACGTGTAGTTGTTTGTGCTAATTGAATGGCGGCATATCGGTAATTTGTAACTCCGTAACTAGCATTAACTGGGTCCATCACACTTAAATAAATAACACCATCAACTTCAACTTTAACATTGTCTTTGGTGAAGCATTCCTGAGGTTCTACCTCAATAGTTTCTTCCCTTAAATCTTGTTTGTAAACAACTTTATCGAGAAATGGAATTAAGGCATGAAAGCCAGGTCCAAGTGTTTTGTGATAATTTCCAAGTCGTTCAACGATATAAGCAAATTGATTTGGAACCAATCGAAATGATTTGATCACTTTAAATAAAACGAACAAAGAAATGGCCATTACTAAGCCAAAACTGATGTTTTCAATAATTTCAAAAGCTCCCATGACTATTTCTCCCCTTGATTTTTAGTGTGATCGCTGACTTTGCTTACACCTTCAAAAAATGTTTTTAGATTTGCGGTTTCTGTTGGTAGAACAGAGATGTTTGACCGCTCGATAATGGTTCCAAATTGTTCGATATATTGCTCAACCAACTTTGTTTTTACAGCTAGTTGACCACCCGGTTTTTGCATAGCATCTGCAATTCTTTGAATTCCTTTAGCTGTTGCTGTTGCAACCAATTCTATTTCTTGAGCTTTACCACGAGCCTCATTGATTCTCTTTTGGCGACTACCTTCCGAAACCAAAACCTGGCTATCTTGTTCACCTTCAGATTCATTAATACGAGCTTGACGAAACCCTTCTGAATGCACTATTTCAGCACGTTTCTCACGTTCTGCTTCCATTTGTTTTTCCATGGTATCAACGATTTCGTTGGAAGGACGAATATTCTTAATCTCGTAGCGAAGCACTTTAATTCCCCATGGATCTGCGGCTTTATCAATTTCTCGAACGATATTTTCATTCATCATTTCTCGTTCAGAAAAAGTATCATCTAAAGTGATTTTACCTACTTCACTACGCATAGTTGTTTGAGCTAGATTTACGGCAGCTGCTTGGTAATTCGAAATTCCATAACTAGCTTTATAAGCATCCATTACTTTGATGTATACAAGACCGTCAACATTTACTTCAATGTTGTCTTTTGTAATACAAGTTTGACTTGGAACATCGAGCACTTGCTCCCTCATTTCACGACTATATGCTGGGCGATCGACGAATGGAACCAAAAAGTGGAACCCTGGTTTTAAGTTTTTTTTAAATTTACCAAGGCGCTCTTGAATTACTTCCTCTCTGAATTCAACGATGATAAATAACTTGGTTAGGATAAAATAGGTAATCACTAACGTGATTAACGTTGCTGTCCAAAACATGATGTCTCTAGTTTTATTGTTTTATTCTTTCTGATGTTTGTGAATCGATTTGGTTAACTGGTTCCACAATCCAGGTAGTATTATCTCTATATTTAATTCGAACTTGAGTTCCAGTCGGAATATCTCCATCTAATGATCGTGCTTGCCAAGAAATTCCTTGAAATCTGATTCTACCTTCATTCGTGTACTCGTCAATAGGTTCAATTACATCCACTACTTGATCCATAGCTTCGTAATCTTCGTCTGCAAATTTTGAGGAAGTCTCTCCACCAAAATATTTTTTCATAAATGGTAGAGTTACTACAGCAAGCAGAGCAGATGCAACAACCCATGCCAAAGTTGCAGTGACTGGGTCTTCAAGCAACCCAAAGAAACGAATTACCCCAACAAGGAGTCCGCTAAAACCAAAAACCACAGCCACACCACTTGGAATTAACCATTCGGTTGCCATCAACAGAATTCCTCCTATCAAAAAAATCCAAGTAAGCGTTTCTCCATCCATGATTTTTTATTTCATTTCTACGGATTTATAGATAGTAAATTGAGAGGAAAAAATCTCATTTAGTTGGCATTATATTTGCCAAATTAATGATATGAATAAAAACGAAGAAAATGATAAAAGAGGACTGAAAAGTCTTAAAGAAACACTCGTAAAAATATTTGCACTTAGTAAACCGTATCGGAAGAGGTTTTACTTTGCAACTGTAGTGGTTTTGATTGGTTCTGGGATTTGGCTAACCGTTCCTTTGGGTTTAAGAGAACTTCTTGACGCTGTTTTTGAAGAAGGAAATGCCAGTTTGTTAAACATGTTGGCCATCGGTTTAATGGGGCTTTTTATCTTGCAGGCAACCTTTACTTTTTTAGGAAATTATCATTTAGAATGGGTTGGAGAACGCGTTGTTACAGATCTAAGGAAGAAAGTATATGAGCACCTACATCGGCTCGGATTTCGGTTTTTTTCGGACCGAAGACTTGGTGAAATTACTTCTCGATTAACTAACGATGTTGGTTCTATTCGTACTGCTTTAACAGATTCTCTTCCTCAACTACTTACGATTTCATTTTCGATGATTGGGTCGGTCTCGCTAATGGTGGTTTTAAATTGGAGGTTAAGTGCTGTAATTTTTGCTACTGTACCGTTTATAACAATAGCCACTCGTTATTTTGGTCAAAAGATCAGAAAGCTATCCAGAGGAATTCAGGATGAACTAGCTGACTCAACCGCTATAGCAGAAGATGCTTTGGGAGCTGTTCGTTTAGTGAAAGCATTTGTTCGGGAAGATTATGAAGTAAAACGATACTCATCCGCAATTGAAAAGCTTTTTAAAACCGTTCGACGTAAGGTTGTACTTACCCAGTTCTTTTGGTCGGGTGTTGGGATTATGTTCATGGGTACTCTTGTAATCATTTTTTGGTATGGGGGTAAGGAAGTGCTTGCAGATCGACTTACAGCGGGTGACTTAGTAGCGTTCATTATTTACGCTTTGAATATTTCCAGATCAATTAGCCAGACTTCCAGATTATATACCGCGGTAAATACAGCGGCGGGAGCGTCAGAGCGAATATTTGAATTATTGGATGAAGTGCCAGAAATAAAAAACAAGGATGGAGCACTTCCATTAAAAGATATCCAAGGTGAGATTTCTGTTGAAGGTTTAACTTTTGCCTATGAGGATGAGCGAATTATTCTTAGTGATATATCTTTCGATGTAAAAGCTGGACAAACCATCGCACTTGTAGGGCCTAGTGGTGCAGGAAAAACAACACTTTTGAATTTGATCCCTAGATTTTATGATCCACAAAAAGGATCTATTAAAGTAGATGGAAACTCAATTCAAGATGTTGAAGTCAGATCTTTGAGGGAGCATATTTCTATAGTACCACAAGAAGTACATTTATTTAGCACAAGCATCAAAGAAAATATTAAGTATGGAAAATTGGATGCAACTGATGAAGAATTAATTTCAGCAGCTAAAGATGCAAATGCTCATGATTTCATTTCCGAAATACCTGAAAACTATAATGCAATGATAGGTGAAAAGGGCGTGAAGTTGAGCGGAGGACAACGTCAACGATTGGCTATTGCTCGTGCAATACTAAAAAACCCAAAAATTCTGCTACTTGATGAAGCTACTTCTTCGTTAGATTCTGAATCTGAGGCGCTGGTACAAGATGCATTATATCGTTTGATGAAAGGTAGAACTACTTTTGTAATAGCTCACCGACTTTCAACTGTACAACATGCAGATCGAATATTAGTAATGGAAAATGGAAAGATTGTTGAAGATGGAACCCACCAAGAATTACTTTCTCTCGGAGGTTTATATAGTAGGCTCTATGAACTTCAGTTCCGAGAATTAGATATGGATATGGTTTAATTATCAGCGTTATAGGCTTGAATTACATCGGAATAACTCATATCAACCAGTAGACTTCTATCATCAAGAATCTTAAGAAACTCTACAGGAACGTCAGAACTATAAAGCCCAATAATGCCTGAGTATGAAAATGTGTCTAGAAAACCTGCGGTATTTAACTCGTTGAGATAATTAATGGTTACTCCACTATTAAATAGACCAATTATACCAGAATAAGAAAACTCATCAACATAACCTGCAGAGCTCATTTGATTGAGATAGTCTAAGGTAACACCACCATTGTATAATCCAATGATTCCAGAGTATGAGAACTCATTTAAGTATCTAGCATTATTCATTTGATCTAAATATGTGGTTGGAACTCCTCCATTAAACAAGCCAATAACACCTGAGTAAGAAAAATCATCTAAATAGCCGGCCTCATTCATTAGATCCAAATAAGTAATAGGAACACCACCATTGTAAAGTCCAATAATTGCTGAATAGGAAAAATCATCCAAATAACCAGCGCCATTCATTTGTTCAAGATATTCAACTGGAACACCACCATTGAATAATCCAATAATTCCTGAATAAGAAAAGTCGTCTAAGAAACCTCCGTTCTCTAAAACAAGTAGATATTCAATAGGTACGCCACCATTATACAAACCCTGAATAGCACTACTAGAAAATTGATTCGGAAATTGCTCATTTATTTGTTGTAGATAATCTAAATAGCCTGTCGAAATTTCTCCTGATACTGGAGGTGGAGGAGGTACAGGAGCTTG
The DNA here is from genome assembly GCA_040222455.1 of Balneolaceae bacterium. GTDB lineage: Bacteria > Bacteroidota > Rhodothermia > Balneolales > Balneolaceae > RHLJ01. The sequence goes on from JAVKDD010000027.1 coordinate 238,096, forward strand.
AGGTATTTGAAAAACGTTTTCAATGGGATCTCCAACTTGAATATCAACACCTTCATTATTGTTATCAAAAATAAAAAATGATGCAGGACCTCCAGTAAAAAACCAAATGCCAGCTATGGTAGTAAAGATTAAAATAGCTACAACATTTCGTCTGGCAGTGGGTTTTGGGTAATCAATATCATCTTCTGGGAAAATATCTTGAGAACTTTCGGTCGATTTTTCATATATATATTCATCTAGATCAAAATCAGAGTCTTTACCACTATTTCGAAATTGCTGATTTGCCATTTTTTAATCCCTTGCTTTAAATGCTTCGATGATTGAGTTGGTATCTAGTTTTTCGAGTAATTTTAGTTCATTTAGTTGAGCTAAATATGTAAATGGAATATTTGCTTGATGAAGATTTTGTATATCTGTGCTATTAAAAGCATCAGAAATTCCCGCTTCTGTTAATTGATTTGAGTATTCGCTTAAACTAATATTTGCGTTTGTCGCATCGGTAATAACTTGTTCTACACCATTCCCTTCTATTTCTCGTAGGTTTTCTAATTCCTTGAGCGCTTCTTTAATTCCTAATTGGGCAGCACCTCCAACCGTTTCAGCAAATTCTTCTGATTCTCCAATTCCTCGCAAGGCTTCCATTGCTGTTTCTAAAGCAAAAGTCCGTAATTCATTCATTTCTTCAAGATTTTCTAAATTTGAGAGACTGCTTTCTAGATTCTGCAAACCCTCAAGACTTTCTAAATTTGATAATTCTTCTAAAGACTCTAGTCCTTCTAAATTTTCTAAGGATTCCAGATTATCTAGATTTCCAAATTGTTCAAGAACTTCAAGCTCAAGTAGTTTAGCCAAACCTGCTGTTGCAGCTTCTAATTCTTCAGGTGTTAGATCTCCTTCATTGATTATAATAGGATCACTAATTCTATTTTGATATTCCTCAACCCCAAAAATATTGCCATATACTTGAGTAGGGCTCCAATTATTAAAATATAAAAGTGTAACTATTGCCAGCCCAAGTATAAGTAGCGAATTTTTAACCCAACTGGAGCTTTTTTCAAGTTCAGTTTCTTTTGAAAAAGAATCTTCCGTTGGATTCGATTTTTCATTGATATAATCATCTAGATCAAAATTATTTTGACGATCATTTTTTTGGTAGGAATTTCTTTGTGCCATAAGTTTATTCTCCGTCGATTCTAAAGGCGTTTACTACCGATTGTGAAGACATATTTTCGAGTAAACCTCGGTCATTAAGAGTTTTAATAAATGAGATTGGTACGTTATTAGCATATAGTCGGGAAATAGAAGTACTTCCGAAATTATTCAATAAACCTTCTTTTGAGAATTCGGCTAAATAGGAAGCTGGCACATCGTTATTGAATAAAGTAGAAATTGAAGTACCACTAAATTCAGTTAGAACGCCTGCTGTATTTAAATCATTTAAATATTCGAAAGGAACTTGATTTTGATATAATGTAGAAATAGAAGTGCCACTAAAATTATCAATAAAGTTAGCATTCTTCATTTTTTCAAGAAATTCGAAGGGAACGTTATTGTTATACAATGTAGTAATTGAAGTTCCACTAAAATTGTTCAACATGCCTGCCTTACCGAGTTGGTCGATATAGTTTACTGGAACACTATTTGTATAAAGAGTAGAAAGAGATGAACTTCCAAACTCATCCAAATATCCTAATTCATTGAGTTCTGCCATATAATCTGTAAAACTAATTCCTAAGTTTGATGAGCCAGATTGACCTTGTCCAACCACAATTTCAGGGAAATCAATATCGATGTCAGGTATATCAACATTGATAGGAGGGATAACCACCTGAAAACCACCTGTTTGAGGAGCATTTGCAATTGTTGTAACTTCGTTAGAGAAAAAGTAGTTATATGCATTTCGTGGGCTCCAATCAAAAGTCCATAAAAAAATGGTAGAAATAACTGCCACAACTAAAAGCGAATTTTTAATTAAATCTGATCGTTCTTCTTTTGATTCAGGATCGTCAGACAAATTATCATTATTGCTAGAATTCGCTTGTTCATCTAAAAATTCATCGAGATCAAAATCTCGATCTAGATCGTTTCCAAGGGAGTTTTTTTTGGTAGTATTCTGTTTAGCCATAGGTAAAAAACGTTTTGTGTTATGACGAGCAAACGAATGGCTTTGTTTCAATCAAAATAGATTACAACAATATTCATTAAACTGAATTCCTATAAAGTTGGCATAGTTATGATAATTTTTATCACGTTTATTTATTAAGTAAAAAACCTATTTTCAACAAAGTACAATTCAAAAAACATTAATAATCATATGATTAGTCTTACAAATACCCATAAGGGATTGCTTAGCTTTTTCCTCACACTTTGCTTTTCAGTTTCAATATTTGCTCAAAATCAGCTCATAAAACCAGAAATTGAGCAAAAAGTTGACAGCGTACTTGCGCTAATGACTTTGGAAGAAAAAGTTGGTCAATTAAATCAGCATAGTGGAAGTTGGGATACTACCGGGCCAATTCCTGAGGGAAACGAATATGTTGAAGCAAGAGCAAATCTAGTTAAAAATGGTGGGGTAGGTTCAATGCTTAACGTTGTGGGTGCTGAAGCAACCTACGAAGCACAAAAGCTTATAGTTGAAAATAGTCGATTAGGAATTCCTTTGATTTTCGGTTTTGATGTTATCCATGGTTTTAAAACTATTTTCCCCATTCCTCTTGGAGAAGCAGCTAGTTGGGATTTAAACGCTGTAGAAAAATCTGCTCGAGTTTCTGCAATTGAAGCTTCTGCAGCAGGTATAAATTGGACATTTGCACCAATGGTTGATGTAGGAAGAGATGCGCGTTGGGGAAGAGTAATGGAAGGTTCTGGAGAAGATCCATATTTAGGGTCAAAAATGGCTGTTGCACGTGTAAAAGGATTTCAAACCTCAAACTTATCTGAACCAAGTTCTATATTAGCAACTGCCAAACACTTTGCTGGTTACGCATTTTCTGAATCAGGAAGGGATTACAATACGGTTGATGTGGGTACTAATACCTTATGGAATGTAATTCTTCCTCCTTTTGAAGCAGCGGCTAAAGCAGGTGTTGGAACATTTATGAACTCGTTTAACGACCTAAATGGTATTCCTGCAAATGGTGATTACTATTTACAGACCGAAGTTCTGAAAGAAAAATGGGGATTTAATGGTTTTATCATTTCAGATTGGGGATCAATCAGACAAATGATTAATCATGGATATTCTAAAGATTTAGAACAAGCAGCTTACCATTCAATTACAAGTGGTAATGATATGGATATGGAATCTGAAGCCTATCAAAAACATTTACAAGCATTAGTTGAATCAAGAGAAGTTGATATCAAGTTTGTTGATGAAGCGGTTCGTCGAGTTCTTCGTGCTAAATTTCTATTAGGATTATTTGACGATCCATACAAATATTCTGATACAGAGAGAGAAAAAGAACTTACTTATACTGATGAACATCGTGCTATTGCAAGGGATGTAGCAAAAAGATCTATCGTCTTACTTAAAAATGATGATAAATTACTTCCACTTCCAAAAAGCACGAAAAAAATTGCGGTTATTGGGCATCTAGCAAATGATAAAGATACTCCATTAGGGAACTGGAGAGGAAGAGGTGAATCAGACTCAGCTGTATCTTTACTTGAGGGAATTCGAAATGCTGTAGGAGCCGATATAGAAGTTACTTATGCTGAAGGTTATACACTTGCAGTCGATAATGGTTCATTTTCGCGAGCGTTAACTTTTTCAGAAGATGATGGTTCTGGATTTGAAGAAGCCATTAATAATGCAAGAAACGCAGACGTAGTAATTATGGCCGTTGGGGAAGAAGCACTTCAATCTGGCGAAGGTCGTAGTCAAGTTGATATTAGTTTAAGAGGACGTCAAGTTGAACTATTTAATATGATAAGTGAAGTAAATGAAAATGTAGTTACAGTATTAATGGCTGGTCGGCCAGTTGTTGAACCCGAACTTTACGAAAGTGCCAGTTCTCTTTTAAACACTTGGCATTTAGGTAGTGAAGCAGGTAATGCAATTGCTGACGTTATATTTGGAGAATATAACCCATCAGGTAAATTACCTATTTCAATTCCACGTGATGTAGGTCAAATTCCAATCTACTATAATTTTAGAAATCCAGGTCGCCCGTCAACAGGTCCAGGTGACGATGGAGCTGTTTTTTGGAGTCACTTTAATGATGAGAAAAACAGTCCGCAATTTATATTCGGACACGGGTTAAGCTACACTGATTTCGAATATTCAAATTTTAAAGTGAGTTCAAGTTCAATGAAAATGGATGAAACCGTTGAGGTTTCTGTAGATGTTACAAACACAGGCTCTATCGCTGGTGAAGAAGTAGTTCAGTTTTATATAAGAGATCGGTTTGCAAGTGTTATGCGACCGGTAAAAGAATTAAAAGCTTTTGAAAAAGTTATGATAGAAGCGGGTGAGACTTCTACAGTTACATTTACAATTAATTGGGAAACTTTAGCCTACTATAATGCAAAAGAAGAGTTTAAAGCAGAACCAGGAACTTTTAGTTTTATGGTGGGTACAAATTCTAATGACTTACAAACTCTAGAATTTGAATTAACTAAATAGTGTTTTTTGGTTTTTTATAATTCATATTTATAGCCATTCTTAACTTGAAAGAATGGCTATATTTTTTTTAAAAGAGGTTTTACCATGGCAGGTTGTCCAAATCTACATTTCCTCCGGTAATAATTATCCCAATTTTTTTTCCTTTAACTTCTATTTTATTTTCAAATATTGCTGCAACGGGAACGGCGCAAGATGGCTCGATAATAATATTCATTCGTTCCCAAATAAAGCGCATAGCTTCGATAATCGAGTTTTCACTTACCGTTACAATATCATCAACTTTATCTAGTATTATAGATAAAGGTAATTCTCCAAGTGATGTTCTAAGTCCATCTGCAATGGTATTGGTTTGATACGCTGGAATTAGTTTTCTTGCTTTAAATGATTTGTATGCATCATCGGCTTGTTCAGGTTCTGCACCAATCACTTTAATCGTTGAATTAGTTGATTTAGTAGTAATTGCAGTTCCACTAAGTAAACCACCACCACCAACCGGGGTTAACATAAAATCTAAATCTGGATTGGTTTCTAAAAATTCTAAAGCTGAAGTTCCCTGTCCTGAAATAATTCTAGGATCGTTATAAGGATGAATTATTGCTGATCCGGTCTGCTCAACTACTTTTAATAAGGTGCTTTCTCTACTCTCTAATGTAGACTCGCAAAAGGTTATTTCAGCACCGTAACTGCGAACAGCTTCTACTTTCACTTTAGGAGCATTATCTGGCATAACTACATATGCTGGAATTCCTTTTATTCGTGCGGCAAGAGCCAGCGCCTGAGCATGATTACCCGAAGAATGTGTTGATACTCCTTTTTTTGCTTGATTTGGTGTAAGAGTTAAAACAGCATTACAGGCACCTCGAAATTTAAATGCCCCCACTTTTTGAAAGTTCTCACATTTAAAAAAAACGTCAGCTTTCGTTCTTTCATTTACATGTTCGCTCCTAAGAACTGGTGTATAGCGAGCAAAAGGCTTAATTACATCATGAGCTTTTCTTATATCGGCCAACGTTGGAATCGTGTTATTAGTCATATGAAAGTAGATTTGAAATAATTTAGAATAGGGGTTTCCGAGTTGATAAATGTCTTATATAAAAGAAACTTATTTATTTAGATTTTGAAAATGCTTAGAGCAACTATTTCTTTCTTTTTTTTATTAATCTTTACTATCAACTTGTCGGCTCAGAGTAGTATTAAACTGCTCAAAACATCAGCTCCAATCATATTAGACGGAATTATTGATGAACCGATATGGGATCAAATTGAACCCTTTTACATTACGCAATATGAGCCTGTTTTTGAAGGCGATTTAAGTGAAAAAACTGATATAAAGGTTACTTACGATAACGAGTTTTTGTATGTAGCTGGTAAAATGTTTACTAAAGATGCATCTACCATTGCTGCAAATAGTTTATACAGAGATAGTTATAGTGGAGATGATGTATTCGCTATTATCATTGATCCGTTTAATGACGATCAAAATGCACTCAGGTTTTTTACAAATCCTGCGGGTGTCCGTTTCGATCATTCTATATCGAATGATGCAAATTCAATTGCTGGGTCTAATCCTGTAAACTCAAGTTGGAATACCTTTTGGGATGTTGCAACAACAAGTACCGAAGAAGGGTGGTTTGCTGAGATGAGAATTCCTTTTTCTAGCATTGGTTTTCAAAGTTCAGATGATGTCGCAGAAATGGGATTGATCGTGTATAGATGGATAGCGTACCACAATGAGAGGCATATTTATCCTGCAATTCCACCAATTTGGGAAGATGGAAATATTAAACCATCACAAGCTCAAGATGTGATTTTAACTGGTGTAGATGCTAAAAAGCCAATTTACTTTACACCCTACGGATTGGGTGGTTATTCTACTGATAGTGATTTATTAATAGATTCATCAAAATATGAATACACAGACGATACAAAGATAGATATTGGTTTCGATCTCAGGTACAATGTTACATCTAATTTAACTTTGGATTTAACCGTTAATACCGATTTCGCGCAAGTTGAAGCCGATGATCAGCAGTTAAACCTAACTCGTTTTTCATTATCGTTTCCAGAAAAAAGACAATTCTTTCAGCAAAGGTCGGGGCTATTCGATTTTAATTTCGGAAATACATTTGTGTTTTATAGTCGACGAATTGGGCTTGATCGTACCGGAAATCCAGTCAGAATTTTAGGAGGGGCAAGGCTTACTGGAAAAGTAGGAGATGTTGATGTAGGATTTATTAATCTTCAAACAGCTGATAGTGAAAATCTGGATTCTGAGAATTTCAATGTGTTGAGAATGAAAAAAACGGTGTTTAATACCAATTCATATGTAGGTGGAATTTTTACAAGTAGGATAGGAATAAACGGTAACACTAATATTGCGCTTGGAGTAGATGGAGATTTCAACATTTTTGGAGATGATTTCATAGAGATGCGAGTCAGCCAAACCATTGATGATAATGTGCCAAGTTCTAGAAAATATAATTTTGAAGACAATAGCATTTTCCGCCTGACATGGCAACGAAGAGCATCTATTGGGCTTTACTATAGGTTTTTTGTAAACAGAACAGGTTCAGATTTTGAACCAGGCATTGGGTTTTTAAGAACAAGAAATACCTCTGATTATTTTTACCGGGTAGGTTATGGCTGGCTTGGTAAAGAATCATCAATTTATCGCCAACATTCGTTAAACCTAGGAAGTTATAATATTTTCCAAAATGAGACGCTCGATCTAAGAAGTAGGTTCATATCTCTTGAATGGCAAACAGATTTTAAAATGTTTGGCTCTTTAGGATTTGAAACACGGTATAATCAAGAGCATTTATTACCGAATGAAGATTTTAATTTGTTAGGGAAAGTTTTCATTCCAGAAGATGAGTATGATTTTTTTGAAGGAAGGATAAATTATCGATCTCCAAACAGCAGGAGACTAAGAGTAAATTTAAGTTCAGAATTCGGCTCTTTTTATAACGGTTCTAGAACTCAGTTTTCCATAGAACCAGAAATAGTTGCAAATATTCATTTCGAATTTGGAGGCAGCTATACTATTACAAAATTAGATTTTCCTGAGTTAGAAGGGCGCGATGTAACTGAATTTACAGCTCATTTAGCTCAATTAAAGGGGCAATTTGCTTTAAATAAGCAGCTATCTACAAGTGCATTTATACAATACAGTAATATTTCTGAATTAGTTGGGGCAAATTTACGATTTCGATATAATTTTAGTGAAGGAAGAGATTTATGGCTTGTAATTAATGAGCAAGTAAACACAACCAGAGATCAATTTAACAGAGGTTTGCCTGATTTACCATATCGACAAAGTGGATCTATTCTTTTAAAGTATAACCACACTTTTATCTTTTAATACTTTAGAAGAAACTCTGCAATAATTTACTCCATTTTACCGGATTTTTTAGTAGCCTATGTGCAATTAAAAACTAACGGTGCTATGAAAAAAATCAGCCTTCTAATCATTTCTCTTTTTATTTCTGTGAATGCTTCCGCTCAAATTCAAGAAGCCATCGAACGATTTAAGTTTGATGAAACTATAAGTTACGATTCGTCCATTCCTTCACCTTCAGAATTTTTAGGCTATGAACTTGGAGAAGAATATACATTTCACCATCAGATTATGGCTTATTTTGAGAAATTAGCTGAGCTTTCCGATAAAATTACATTTCACGAATATGCACGTACTTACGAAAATCGTTCGGTTAATTATGCAGTGATTACTTCGGTTGAAAATCAAGCAAACATTGATCGAATCAAAGCTCAGAATTTCAGTATCGCAAATAATCCTAGTTCTCAGGAAATTGGAGATGAGCCCATTGTTGTTTGGATGAGCTATAATGTTCATGGTAATGAACCATCTAGTAGTGAAGCCGCAATGCAAACTGCTTATCGATTAGTAGCTGGTATGGATTCCGAAACCACCAATATGGTACAAAATTCGGTTACAATCATTGATCCGATGATCAATCCTGATGGACGTGATCGCTATGTTTATTGGTACAAAAGTAGTCGGGCTAACGTTTTGAATACCAATTATGAAGACTTAGAACATGATGAAATTTGGCCAGGTGGTAGAACAAATCATTATTGGTTCGATTTGAACAGAGACTGGGTTTGGTTGGTTCATCCTGAATCGAAAGGAAGAATTAGTATCTATCAGGAATGGATGCCCCAAGTTCATATTGATTTTCATGAGCAAGGCTTTAATAATAATTATTTTACCATGCCTGGGACCACTCCACGTAATCATGAATTACCTGAGGATTACGAAACTTGGGCGGATGTTTTTGGACGTGGAGCGATTAAAGAGTTTGATAAAGCTCAGGTAAATTTTGAGACAAGAGAGCGGTTTGATTTCTTTTATCCGGGTTACGGTTCTTCTTATCCTAGTATAATGGGGGGAATTGGAATGCTAGCAGAGCAAGGTGGACATAGTATGGGAGGACGTGCTGTAGAAACAAATGACGGATATGTATTAACCTTACGGCAACGAATATTTGATCACTATAAAAATGGAGTTTCTATTGTTAAAACTTCAGTAGACAATCGAGAACAGCTTCTAAATTATTTTAAAGATGCCCGGTCTCAATCGACCCAAAAAGGAAATACAAAAGCTTACATTCTACCAAATAACCCAAACGATTACACCTATGAAGTTGTGAACCTTATGTTAAATCATAATGTGTTTGTTGAACAGGCATCGGCTGATTTCACTATACGAAATGCAATGAGTTATTGGGATGGAAATTCATCATCAAGAAGTTTTGAAGAAGGAGATTTTATAATCAAAACCGATCAACCTGCACATTTATTTATAAATACACTGATGAGAAGACAGCTTGAGATTAAAGATTCTGTGATGTATGATATGAGTACTTGGTCGGTTCCTTTAGCTTACAATCTTGATGCTGCCTGGACAACTTCCAATATTAGCGTAGCTACATCTCAGGTTGAAATTGAATTGGTTCAACCAAATGGAATAGAAAATGCAAATGCAACCTATGCATATGTAGTAGATTGGAATCAAAGAAATGCACCAAAGGCATTAGCTCAACTTTGGAAACATGGTTACAAAGTTAGATCAGCTGAGAAAGGATTTACAAAAGATGGAATAAGCTATTCTCGTGGAAGTTTAGTGATTCTTCTTGGGAGAAATAAGCACAAAGAAGAATCTATTCATACTGATATTAAAACTATTTCAGATTATGCAGAGGTTAAAATAACAGGATTTGACACAGGTAGAATGGATGAGGGAAGTGATCTGGGATCACCAAGTATGCAACCCATTGATGAACCAAAAGTAGGATTAATGATAGACTCTGGCTTTAGTTCGTATACCGCTGGGCAAATCTGGTTTTTATTTGATCAATGGACAGAGTTTGGAATTTCTAGAATTCGTTCAGACCGCGTCGGGAATCTCAGATGGGAAGAATATGATGTGATTATTATGCCAGGTGGAGGTGGGTTGAACAGAATCTTTGATGAAAATGCCAGAGAAGGACTTAAAACCTGGATCAGAAATGGTGGAACGCTCGTTGCAACAGAAGGAAGTACATCCTGGCTAACTAAAGATCAATCTGGTTTAACTCCAGTTGAAATATTTAAAGAAGAACAAGATAAAAACAAGGAAAATGAAGTTAATCCAGCAGCGTATACTAGATATGCGGATCGCTCAGATTCATCAGGCTTGCGAAGAATTCCAGGTTCTGGCTTTAAAGGGATTATTGATAATACACACCCTCTTGCATTCGGAATGAAAGATAAGCTCTACTCACTCAAATTTAGTACGAATGGATTGATCCCAAATACCGCGTTCAGTACTGTTGGTTATTATGCAAAAGAGGATGCTTTAGCTTCAGGATATGCATCAAATGAGAACAAGAAGAATGCAGAAGGAATGGCATTTGCCGCGGTTCATAATATGGGGCAAGGAAAAGTAGTGTTCTTGCTAGATAATACTCAATACAGAATGTTTTGGGTTGGGCCTTCCAGACTAATGCAAAATGCCGTGATGTTAATGCCTGGGTTTTAATTAAATAAACACTCAATGAAAAAGGCCCATCAGATACAATCTAATGGGCTTTTTTTAATTAATGATTCATCTAAAATTACTTAATCAAAAGCATTCGTTTTGTTAGTGTAATATTCGCTGTTTTAAGTTGATAAAAATAAACTCCCGATGGTATCTGAGCCGCATTCCAGGTTACGGAGTGAGCACCTTGATTTAACCTAGAATCTAATAGTTTAGCTACTTGTTGTCCTAAGGAGTTATAAATGATCAAAGAGACCTGAGAGGCATTTGGTAAACTAAACTCAATATTTGTACTTGGGTTAAATGGATTAGGATAGTTTTGTGATAACTCAGTATTGGTAGGTATTTCTATTTCTTCATCATTGTTGACCAAATCTCCAGTATAAAAATATACGTTATCTAAATAGAACTCATTAATCTCACTTCTTGAAACAAAAAGTAGCTGAGCCAAGTGCTCTCTTGTGGTCATATTTGCAAAATCAGATAATGGAATATCGAAACTAACCCATTCCATACTTGCTAAGGGTGGAGTTGATTCGGCATCAAAAGTAAGTTCATGTTCAACGTCATCGCCACCACTCCAAACTCCATTTGCACCAAAATCAACGAGTTTAACTTTGAAAGTAACGGGGAGTTCAGTTGGGTCTTTAGTCCACATATCAAAGTGGAAATGTGTTAAGTCAGTGCCATCAATTGTATTTGAAATAAATTCAATTCCAGCAAAACCTAACCCAGAATACAGCTTAACATCGTCACCATTAATTTGAACATCTTCAACATTAGCCTGATCCCAAACAGCTGACCAAGTATCGACGGTAACATTTTCATAAGTATTGCTAAAAAGTGAAACTACTTTTTCTGAATCATGAATTGGAGTTGGAGCAACTGTAAGGGCAGATGTTTTACCAAAGTATAAATTGTCTAAATAGATAGTTCCATTTCCAACAATTTTTATTTGAAAAACCTCATTTAGGTTTACAACATCTGAGTATTCACTAAGTGGAATGTCTATACTCTGCCAGTTATTTTGCTTAATGGCAATATCAAACTCTTTTTCAATTGGTCCGGGACTGATTAAGTAAACCTGTAACTCGGTAGAATTCCCTGTCCAATAATCAAGGTGGAACCACTCCATATCAGTAACATCAATAGTACTACCAAATTCAGTACCCTGATAGTTTAAGTTTTCATATAAGAGAATATTATCTTCACCCATTTGTATAACAGAGGTCATTGTTGATTGCTGCCAGTCTGGGTTTAAATTTACTCCCTCTAAGTTGCTATATGTATCACTGAAAATTGAAATTACATCTACAGAATCTAGTTTAGGAGAATCGGCAGAAAAGCTAGGCCCTATAGGAACAGGGGTATCACCATGAAAAAAGATGTTATCGATATAAACCGTGCCATTACCTTCAATTCTTATTTCATCAAGAGTATTTAAATCAACCACATCCGTAAACTCTGTAAGAGGAATTATAACATTCTGCCAAGCTTCTGTAGTTATAGTAAATTCAAAACTTTTTTCAGCCATGTCTGAGCTGATTAAAAATAGTTGAAGTTCAGTTGCATCTTCAGTGTAATAGTCGATGTGTAAGTTTGTTCTGGAAAGAACATTTAAAGGAATATCTAGTTTGGTAGTTTGAAAATCTAAGTTCTCATATTTTAATACGTTATTACCGTTAATTACTTCAATGTTCGTTTGTGTTGTTTGACCATCGTCTACATTAAAAATGGCGCTAACTGCACTCACATAAGTATCACTAAATATTGAAATTACATTATCTGGATTTTCAGATGGTTCTGGAGCTGTACCAACTGGATTCTCCATTAAAGCTGTTTGATGAGTTGCCATTGATCTGGCAGGAACAACAAATGAAAAACCATCCGAGAATGAAATCATCCGGTCCATATTTCCTGCATTATAGGCTACATAAGTTGTATCGTCAGTAGAATTCACAAAAACAGCATATGAAGGTACATCTGCTGTGACTTCAGTATTATACTGTCCCATTGCTTTCATATTGTACAACCAATGTATGGTATGAGCTCTGCTCTCGCCATCAAAAGGCTCATAATTCAAATCTGCGTTGTAATAAGAAAGTGCTAAATCAGCATCTGACATAGATAAATATTGCCAAAATATATCTTTCCAATGAATAGGTTGACCACCTCTTTCTGAAACAACTTCATTATAGTTTTCTATGATATATTCTGGATCCTTTCCTAAATATAAAGATCCACCATTGATAGGTAACATATTTATACCATGAATGAATTCAGGATCATTACCAAACCAAGTACCATGATTTACACCATCACCCCACACAATACCAGCCGCTTTATACGGGAAATCATTGGGATAAACCTCATCATCAACATCAAACCAGTATTGATCAATAGCTTCATTTTCATTCGCATAAAGAAATATTCCTAAATCTCGAATGTCACTTTGCCCGGTAATTTCACCCCAAAGAATTGTTGCGGTTGAAAAATTCATAGACTCGGAACTTGATTCCTGATTATTTCCTGGTCTTACACCACCGAAATTAAAATCACCGTGTCCAGAAGCCCACGCATGTCCAGCATAAGCATCAAAATTTCGTAAGAAAGGGAATAATTCATCGTCTCGATTCCAGTTATTAGCATCTCGAATAAGTAAGTTTACCATGCCCCCCCAATTATCGAGTGATGCCCATGAAGTATCATATTGTGCAATTGTAGCTGCAGCTTTAATTGCATAAGCAGAATGAAAATGATGATCATTTATTTCTCGAGCTGAACCATGATTTGCGGGATATCCAATTAGTGTATTCCATGTTTCATCGTAATAGTACTGTTGTACATCTCCCGCTGTAAACCAATCTTCAAGTCGCAATTTAATTTCTGCTAAGAAATGATCGCGTTCAGCAATTGCTCCTAATTGATCTGCTATATGGACTAATTCAGCAAATCTGCCAATCTGTTTTCCATTGTTATATGTATCAGCTATAGGTAAAAACTCATTTGCTACTTGTTGCACATATTCAAGTAATTGGATTCTATCGTAATTACCTACATCCGGTAATGAAGGGAGAATGCCAGAAAACCGAGTTGTTGTTGAAAACGAATTACCTTCCAATATCTTCATTTCACCACGAGGAGATAAATAGGTGTAATTTGTGAGTATATCGGATGTATTAATCCACTGATGACGATAAAGTGCTGTTAAAGTCTTATTTAAATTACCTGCAAGTGAATCTCTTAAAATGGTTTCATAACTAAATGTACTTATTAAATTAGCATTCAGTTCATCATACTCCCAGGAAACAGTACTATTTGCAACTTGAGCGTAGGCGTGTTTTCTAAAAAACTCAAGGGTCTCTAGTGTTGAATCGGGTAAGACTGCAATAGAAAGGAAACTCTTATTATTTAAAGATGAGCTAAGGGTGTCGGTACCTGACCAAGCAGAACCCGAGGGAGCAAATAAAGCATAATTTACATCATCAATGGATAAACCGATTACTTCATCTGTTTGGTACCAAATTGAAAAAATTGAACCTGAAGTGATTTCAATTTCGCCACCCTCAACTTCAAAAAATGTATATGGTAACCCATGTCCTGTTGTAGCTGATAATGAAGCATTATCAAATTCCATTTTGGCTGAAAAAGTCCAATCTCCATAACTTTGAGTAGAAGTTCTGTTAGATGTTAACCCGGAAATACCAATTTGTATCGAATTTTCAGCTTTGAAGTAATAATTAGATTCTAAAGTGGTATTGGTATTCAGATATCCTACGTTAAAACCTTTTTCAGTTGAAGATATAGTCAATGGGTGAGCCGGAACATCGTTTAAGTGATTACTACCTAGATTAGGAAATATCAGATTGCTCCAATAATCATTGGTTTGTATTAATTGATCGAATTCAGCAGAAATTCGGGGTATTGCTGGTACGCCATTAGCAGTAGAAGGTACACTTCTGCCAGCCGGCAAAGTTGTAGTGTAACTACCTTGTCCAACCTGTACCGTTTGAGCGTTGGGATTAGTAGAGAGTAAAAATAATAATCCTAGAATTAATAAAGGAGTGAGGGGATAATAACGCATGGCTGTAGCAATTTTTTAAAGGTTTCTAAAACTCAGGTAGTTCCTTACTTCAAAATAAATCATAAAGTGTATTTATCGCGAGCAAAACTGAGAAATATGATATGAATAAACGAAAATAATTATTGCTTACAAACCCAATAAATCAAGAGGAAAGTAGAGTATTCTAAAGCGCACTTTCTTCTTCAACAGAATTATGCTGAAGTTCTTTTTTTCGAATTTTATTTCTTCGTTTATTTAAAAGTGGAATAAAGAACATGTAAATGCCTGTAATCCATAAAATAGTAACTATGATTCCAGTTGGTAGAAATATCCACAGCTTCGCACTATCGTGAAACCAAGAACCATCATGGATAGCTTCAATAACATCGGAACGGCGATATTCAGCTTGTAGAATATTTCCAGTTTCAGTATCGATCTGAATTTCCCAATGATTATTGGCTCTTACTTTAACCATTCCTTTATCTGGGCGGACATCAAGTCTATTAATATCTTTCCACGAAGTGATCTCTGCTTCAGGGATCAATTTTGATGATTCCAGGATCTGCTCGAAAGAAATGGAAGGAACCTGAGAAATTCCTTCAATAGATTCTGGTTGAATCCAGCTCACATCTTTTTTCAGTTGAAGGAATAATCCAGAAATTAAAACAATAAGAAAAGGGAGCGCAATAATAATGCCTCCCCATCGGTGAATTTTACGGGAATCTCGGCGAGAGTGCCAGTTCATGAATCGTCTTATATTTTAAATTAAAATTGGTATCTAAATCCTAAAGAACTGTCAAAACTATAGGATAAAGGATCGGTCACAACTAAATATGGACCGACATCCATATAGATTTCAAAAGGAGTATTATCAATTTTGTATTCGATACCAAAAGGCACTCTTAATGCAACTCTAGCATCTGCATTTTTCCTGAAAACGAAAGATAATCCACCTCCTAAATAAGGCGATAAATCTCCAGAACCTATCCTGATATTATCGCTTTCACGATACAACAAATAATTGGCTTCAAAAGTAGAACTTGTAAAACCATCGGTAAGAAATATTCCCCATGCTCCTGTGATAGCAGATGTTTCATTGATGGGAACTTTATATGAAATTCCTACAGGTGACAATAGTTCACCACCTATTCCAATTCCGTCTTGCGAGAATGCTTGGTTCGTAGTTAACAGAAAAAAAGCTAATAGCACAAAAGTTAGAAATCTTGATTTCATAATATGTGATAGGTTAGTTATTAAATTTAATATTTAAGACCTGGTTGGGTGATGGTGAAGTTCTCATCTTTTTTGGCATTATTCACCATATCTTCAACATCTTTTAACAATTTTTTAGCATCATAGACAATTCCATCCTTAATGGTATAAACAACTCCGCCGTGGCGTTGTACATTATTTTCTTCATCTACTAAAATTGCTCCAGTTCCATAAAGAACTTTCAAATTTGCCATAGGATTTGCATCTACAATCACCATATCAGCAAGTTTTCCCACTTCAATTGTTCCAAGTTGATCATCTACTCCAAGAACTTCGGCAGCTTTAAGCGAAGCTGACTGGAAAATTTCAAGAGGATGGAAGCCAGCTTCACGCATTAATTCCATTTCTTGTATGTACCCAAATCCATATAATTTGTAGATATATCCCGCATCAGATCCGAGAGTAACGCGACCGCCTTTATTTTTGAATTCATTGATGAATTTCATCCAAATTCGATAATTCTTTTTCCATTCAATTTCTTGTTCTGTTCCCCAATCTAACCAGTAGGAACCGTGTGAGATTCTACTTGGGGCATAAAATCTCCATAAAGAAGGGAGGGTGTATTTTTCATGCCATTCTGCTCTACGTTGCGTCATTAGATCACGACTAGCTTCATAAATTGTAAACGTTGGATTTATGGTAAAATCTAGTTCTACCAATTCATCCATTACCGCATTCCATATCTCAGAGCCCGGAGCAGCGGCTTGTTTCCAAAGTTTTCCGGCTTCTTCAAATCGGTGTTGTTCGTTGTTATAATTATAATCTAGCGGGTAATCTTGAATAATTTTATCCTCAAAAAGAGCTTCTGGTAAACCGTACCAATGGGTCATGCTTGTCAATCCCAATCTAGCAGAAGTAAGCGCATTGTTATAAACTACACGAGTTTGAGCATGGTGTGTCATAGTTCCTAAGTCAAGCTTATTGGCTTCATCAATTGTTGCGGCATAAACTTCAGGTGAAGCTCCAAATAATTTAATTCCATCGGCTCCTTTTTTGTGAATCATTTGAACCCATTCTCGTGCTTCCTCTCCGTTTGTTATAGATGCATCTGAACCTTGACCAAAGCCAATCCATGCTGATATTCTTGGAGCCGTAATTTCATTTTTTTCACTCAGTTCACGATGTTTAAGAGTCCAATCTGTGCCATTGAAAGAACCGGGTTCTCTTATGGAGGTTATTCCATGTGCTAGCCAAAGTTTGTATACATATTCAGGAGTAGTTCCTTGTGCTCCTCCACCTGTATGAGCATGCATATCAATAAAACCAGGAAGTAAATACATTCCACTTGCATCAATTACCTTATCATTTGCACCTGCTTCAGGCCTTCGGCGGTCATTGATGGGAAGTCCCGGATAACCGACGGTTCTTATACTAGCTATCCTATTTCCTTCAACTACAATATCAACAGGACCAGTTGCGGGAGAACCAGTTCCATCTATTAAATGTACACCTCGAATAATTAATCGATCATAGGGTCCATCACCTTCAGAACGAAGTGGAGCATCTGACATCTGAGCATATGAAAGAGTTGAAATACCGATAGAGAGAAATAAAAGTAGAAGCTTTTTCATAAGTAATTTTTATGTGAATGGAGAAAGGTATAAAATGGGGAGTTAACGAGCAGTAAATAGTTTTAAAAGTAAAGCACCTTCATGTTTCAATAACCATTCTTTTCTTTCTAAGCCACCCGCATACCCAACTAATTTATTGTCTGAGCCAATTACTCTGTGACATGGAACAACAACGGCGAGATGATTTTTCCCATTCGCACTGCCTACAGCTTGAGAATAATTTAAATCACCTAGTTTTTTGGCAATATTTCCATAAGTGATCGTTGAGCCAAATGGAATAGTTTTTAATTCCTCCCAAACAGAATGTTCGAAAGTAGTTCCGGCTTGCAGAAGTACTAAATCGAATTGATTACGAATTCCCTCAAAATATTCCCGAAGTTGTGTACGAGCAGATTCTGTGTGAATATCAGTGTCTTCGGGACCATCTGTGTCTTGAAATTTTATCTCAGTAATCCCTTCACCATTAGAAAGAATTCTGAGAAAACCAATGGGAGTTTTTAAATAGCTTTGGTAAGTCAAAGGGGAGTAGTTAGTTATTACTTAAGAATATCAACAACACCTGATCTATCAAAATTAAAAGATGATAGATCAAAATTAGGCAACGAAGCTCCAACATCAGCTGAGCCTGTTAATGAATACTGAAAAGGTTCGCCTCCAACTATTGTGCTATAAGCTGCAGAACCGAGTTCCAAAAAATTGAAAGAAGCAGGAATTTTTAAGCTTCGGATTTCATTTTCCGCAATAGATAAAGAACTGGTTGTACCCCCATTAATCGTATCAAAACCATTAAGTTGGATATTATAATCGAGCTTATCTAATATCAAGGCAAAGGTATTTGGGTTTCCAATATTTATTTCTAATTCAACATCAGCTTTCGTAAACGAAAGGTTTTTTACCGAAAAACTGGACAAAGAAAAGGAAGGTGCTTTTACAATTGGGAAAACCCCTTCTTTTTCGATGGGAACCTCAACCAAACCAAGTACTGGAACATTAACACCAATATTTCCAACAAAAGCATAACCACCTTCTTTTTTAGAACTAATGTTCGAGATAGTATTATAGAGTTCATCGAAGGTGAATTTAACCGGAATAGAAATAATAATTGAGCCATTAGCCTCAATTTTTGTGGTTAGAGACTGATTTCCTTTTACAAAAGAATTTTGTTCAATTTGTAAATCATAATCATAGGATGCTAACGATAGAGCTATTGGATTTGGGTTAATTAACTCTAAATCAAAAGTTAATTCGATGTCTCGCAAGCTAATTTCAGTAATTCTAAAATCATCTACAGAGATTGTGGGCTTTTTTACATCAGTTATTTTTTTTAATTCTGAACAGCTGGATAAAAGTAGCGCCAAGAACAGATAAGTAGAGATTTTTTTATACATCATTTAGATTACTTGAAGACGTGAATGTTAATTATGAATCTACTGATAAATTTTTTTTTAAAAAAAGTGTAACACATTACTAAATCGTTACTCTTTAAGCCTAGCATAAGAGGACGTCTGTATAAAACCTACAGAAGTTAGTCAACTAGTCACTCCTTAAGCTAAAAAACCTAAAGCTAAAACCTCGGATTGAACCCCCGAGGTTTTTTTATTATTAGAAGTAAACCCTATAGAGTAAGCTAATATTTCTTCCAGGTTCGGGTCGTAAATCTTTTATCCTTGAAAGATGATTCTCATATTCCTCATTCAGAAGATTGGTTACATTTAATGAAAAGGTGTGGAGTAATTTTTTTGTATCAAACCTATATTGCAAAAAAGTGTTTACGAGTGAATACGAATCTGTAGGCGTTTCAAATTCACCAAGTCTTGATTGAGAAGCCGCGTAAGTAAATCTGAGACCTGCTTCAAATCCAGAATTCACATATTTAAGAGAAGAATTTAACTTAAATGGAGGGATTTGTGGAAGCGATTGAGTTCCTGAATTTCCGGATAGGGATGTTGTATCCTGTTCTCCGATAGTAAAACTGGTAGATAAATCTACAACAAACTGATTTGATAGTTGAGTTTCACCGGATATTTCGAAGCCATAAAGTTGAGCCTCAGTACCTACAAATTGGTAGTTTTCGAGTGTTGGGAAACGACTATTAAATACTCCCGTATTTTTTGCATAGTTAAAATTAAAAAAGTCATTATGGTAAATTGCTAACCGCGCGGCGGAAGCATTACCTTGCCATTTTACAAATACTTCTTTAGCTAAACTACGTTCAGGTTTTAATTCAGGGTTACCAATTTCAAAGCTGAATGATGCAAGGTGAGGTCCTTCTGAATAAAGTTCTTCAAGTGAAGGTGCTCGAAAGGAATGAAGTAGTACCGTTCCAACCGTAAACCCTTTTCCAAAATCATACAAAATGTTTAGAGAGCTTGAAAGTGCATGAAAATCTTTTGCTCGAATATTTCCAATGGAAGAATTTGGATCGTCTTCTTTGGGCTTATTTAACACATAATCGTATCTAATACCCGCTTCTATTCTAAATGAATCAAAATCAATTTCCTCGATGAGAAAAGTTCCAAATTTATAGCTATTTGCATCAGGTGTATCTGCACCAAAAACCGCATAATCCTCTATCTCTCCCCAAATCCCGATTTTACCTGTATCAAAAAAACCGATGCCACTATGATTAGCACTTATTTGAGCGGTTGAGGTTACGAGCCCAAATTCAGTACCAATTGAACTGGTAGTTTCAAATTCTTTATGATTATAGTTATTAAGACTAAAATCACCTTCTATGGTTTTGAATAAAGCGCCATTTAATAAATACTCTCCTTTCAAAACATAATTATACTTCCTCATTTCAATATCAACTCCTTCTGTGTGACCATTAGGATCTGGAGGAATTCCGTAGTTGCTGAGATAAGTTCCAAAAGATCCACCTAAATAGCCCCAATTTTGAATATAGCTAACACCCAGTGCGCTATTAGTAGTCTCAAATTGGGTGTTTTCAATGTTACCATTTGGCGTTTTGGTATCACCTCCAATTTTCCCATTTAGATTTGTATTAAATACAAAACTCTTAAATGGCACGGATATATTGAGTGCTGTCGACGCACTTTCATTAACCGAATTAGCACCTAAAGTAGCCGTACCGTTAACAGAGTTCGGTTGGGAAGTGGAAATCAGATTATTAACTACGTTAATGATTCCCCCAACAGCATTTGCTCCAAACTCTAGAACGGCAGCGCCTTTAGCTATTTGTATTTCTGCACTTGCGATTGGGTCAACTGAGACGGCATGATCTGCTGATTGATCAGATACATCTCCGGTTGATAATCCGTCTTGTAAAATGATTACTCTTTCGTCCCCTAAACCACGAATTACGGGTCTTGTTGTAGTATTTCCTAACGATCTTTGGTCAATTCCAGGTAGATTTGCTAATGTGTTAGCGAGTGTACTTCCTAAATCTCTTCTTAACGAGGTTCCAGAAATTGATTCCGAGGTATGAGCAATATTTGAACCAGTAAGTATATTATCAGAAGCAACTATTTCGATGGTTTCTGAGGTAAGAATGGAAGGGCTAAGCTCAATATTGATAGATAGATTCTCGGTTAAGTCAACTTTTCTTTTTTGTGTTTTAAACCCAATTCGATGTACACTTACGGTATAATTTCCTTCGGGTATATTCTTTAATTCAAAGATTCCATCAATATTTGATATAGTCGTTCTATTTAATTCTTCCAGATGCACGTAAGCAAAAGGAATAGGTTCATTTGTCTCTCGATCAGAAATAGAACCTGAAATAATAAATGATTCCTCCAAAGGATCAATAGGGTTTCCCAACATTGATCCAAGGAGGAATGTAAAAATAAATAGAAGATTCATCTATAGTTTTGGTTGAGAAGCCGCTTCTACGTGAACATGAATATCCTGAGTATTAAAATCAGAATGATTGTTATGCATTAATTGAAGTGTCATATCGGTAATTCCTTCAGCCTCAGCGTGTATATGGAAACTCCATTTTCCATCTTCGTCGTGTTGTTCGAACTCAGCAATTCCATCATCTGCAAAGATAGCATTTAAGCTATATTCTGGTTCGTCTGGTTGAAATTCATCCCCATCATCAGCTAAAAACTGGATAGTGATTAAAGGAGTTTCTTCGCCCGGCTCTAGTTCAAATTCGCCGGTAATGGTTCCACCTGGCAGTTGTTCAACTTGTACTGCTCCATTCATATATAATCGGAAACCAGCTGGTTCAGAATGTTCATCGTGATCATCACCGGTTGAGTTATCACAGGAGAAGAGTACTAATGCGCTAATAGCTATTATTGATATAGTTTTAATAGAATGTAAAAATGATAAATTTTTCATGGCTTATGAAAGTAGTAATTAAAAATTTGTGTAATAAAATGGGAATGGGTCTGATTTAACAGACTATGCCATGAAAGGGGGAGCGCGACCAAGTTTTGAATAAATCCTGTCAATTTCAGAATTACCTTCACTATAAAATGAAGAATAAATTTCTCCAAATAGATAGACTTCTGTAGAGTGGTTTATTTCAAAATCACTGGAAACTATAAGAGTACAAATTGGGCATATAATTTCATTTTGCACAAAATGTTGCTCTTCAGCATGATCTAAACATTCGAGCCCTTCACTATGATAATGTGTTAAGGAACCGAATAGACCTGCTATTGCAATAAATGCAACGAGAGAATATTTATATGTGATTCTTTTACTCAAACTTGGTATAAGTGATAAATCTGTGATTAATACAATGCAATTTATTGATATAATGTTCCAAAAATATTCTTTAAAAGTAAATGAGTTTAAATACTATTACAAATGGCAGAATTTTATGAAGTAGCAAGCGAATGGTTTTTTGGATTAGGAGAAAAATATGGAGTAAATCCGATTATTTTTGGAAGTATTTATATTGGTGCCATACCTTTTTTCACCCTTTCTATTGGCTGGTTGATTCGAAATTACAAAAATAATAAACCTATTATTTTTCCTACGCTTAGTGCAGGATTCTTTTTTGTGTCAGCATATCTGTATTTAATAATTGCAGGTAAAAACGTTCCTTTTTGGGTATATCTTTTTATTATCGCATTAGTGGTTGGTGGAGGTATTTCTACCTATAAAAAAGTTCAAAATAAAATTGAAGCTGCAAGTAAAGAACAGGAATGATGGAGTTTTTGGAAAGTTTTTGGATTAAAATAAACGAGATGGGGGTAGAGCATAATGTTAATCCTATTCTTTTCGCTATTCTATATATTGGTTCAATTCCTCCATACATGGGTTCAATGGTATGGGCAGTGAAAAATCACAGGAGGAAAAAAGGGGTAGTACTTCCTATTATAAGTACACTTTTTTTCTTCATTCTCCCCGCACTTTATGTGGCAATTTTTGGGAGGAACGTGGCTTGGTGGGTATATACCATTATTGCTTTTATGGTTGTTTATGGTTCTTATTCTGTGTTTAAAAAGCTTAAGTCAAAGCTTGAAGAAACGACCTCTGAATAGAGCATCAAATCTACATCATTTCTTCATATTGAATGGAGACCTTGAATCGAGTAAAAAATAATGATGACTCTTAAACAATATTTCTTCAAAAGTTTGAGAGCCCTGAACAAATCTAATAGAGGTTTTAGAAATGGCAGATTCAAAGTATGTATACCGTTTTGGAAAAACAACTGACGGAAACCGCACAATGCGAGAATTGATTGGAGGAAAAGGGGCGAATTTAGCCGAAATGTGTAATATTGGAATTCCGGTACCTCCTGGGTTCACTATTTCAACAGAAGCATGTAAGTTCTCCATCGATAATTCTATGAAATGGCCAGAAGGTCTCGAAGATCAAATTAAAGCAGGCATTAAGCATATCGAAAGTGATATGGGTGCTAAGTTAGGAGATTCAGAGAATCCATTGTTAATATCAGTACGATCAGGAGCTGCTGTTTCTATGCCTGGTATGATGGATACCATTCTTAATTTAGGAATTAATGATAAAGTGGTAGATGCTCTTATCAATAAAACTGGAAATGAGCGTTTTGTATATGATAGTTACCGCCGTTTTATTGATATGTTTGGGGATGTGGTAATGGGTGTAAGTCACGAATACTTTGAAAATGCAATCGAACGTCTAAAAGATGAAGTAGGAATTAAAGATGATATAAACCTTAGTACCGAACATCTAAAAGAATTAGTAGATCGATATAAAGCTATTTACAGAAAACATACTGGACATATGTTTCCTGAAAATCCATTTGAACAACTTAAATTTGCTGTTAACGCGGTATTCTCATCATGGAATAGCAGTAGAGCTATTAAATATAGAGAAATTAGTCATATTTCAGGATTGGTTGGAACGGGTGTTAATGTTCAGGCAATGGTGTTTGGAAATATGAGTGAAAAAAGCTCTACTGGGGTTTGTTTTACAAGAAATCCTTCCACAGGATTTAATGAACTTTACGGCGAATTTTTAATCAATGCGCAAGGCGAAGATGTTGTGGCTGGGATCAGAACTCCTCAGCCGATTAGCAAAATGAAAAGTGAAATGCCTGAGGTATATGACGAATTACTTGGCTATACCAATAAGCTTGAAGCTCATTATAAAAATATGCAAGATATCGAGTTTACAATTCAGGAAGGTAAACTCTTCATCCTACAAACAAGAAACGGTAAACGGACTGGTTCAGCTGCAATAAAAATTGCAGTAGACTTAGTAAATCAAGGTGTTATTTCAAAAGAAGACGCTATTGGTGGTTTAGTTGAGCCAGAGCATATTGAGCAACTTTTACACCCTCAATTTTCTACTGTTGATGTACTTGAGAAAGAAATTATTGGCAAAGGTTTACCAGCATCGCCTGGTGCAGCCGTTGGAAAAGTAGTTTTTAGTTCAAAAGAAGCAGAAAAAGCTGCAGAAAATGGCGAAATGGTGATTTTAGTTCGAATTGAAACTAGTCCCGAAGATGTAGGAGGTATGGGTTCAGCCGAAGGTATTTTAACTTCAAGAGGAGGAATGACCAGCCATGCCGCAGTTGTTGCCAGAGGTTGGGGTAAACCATGTGTGGCTGGTTGTAGCGACATCGTAATTAATTACAAAGCTAAAACCTTTACTAACGGTGAAATAACCATTCATGAAGGAGATTGGATTTCACTGGATGGGACTCGAGGATTAATTATTAAAGGTCAACGTGAAATGTTTCCACCTGTTCTAAGCGAAGAATATGAAACTTTTATGAGATGGGTTTCTTCTTTCGAAAGTATGGAAGTTAGAGCTAATGCCGAAACACCTGAAGATGCTGAACTTGCCATTACTCTGGGAGCAAAAGGAATTGGACTTGCTCGTACTGAACATATGTTCTTTAAAGATGATAGAGTTACCGCTGTTCGTAGAATGATTATAGCAGAAACAGAAGAAGAGCGCCGAAATGCAATTCTTGAACTTCTTCCATATCAAAAAGAAGATTTCAAAGGAATTTTCAAAGCTATGGATGGCTTACCCGTTACTGTGAGATTGCTAGATCCACCACTTCATGAATTTCTTCCGCATTCTAAAGAAGAAGTGAAAACGGTAGCAGAACAACTTGGGATTTCAAAAGAAATTCTAGTCCGAAAAATTGATGGATTAAAAGAATTCAACCCAATGTTAGGTCACCGTGGTTGTAGACTTGGTATAACTCACCCAGAAATTACTGAAATGCAGACACGAGCTATTTTGGAAGCAGCTCTTGAATTAAAGAAAGAAGATATTAATGCGATTCCAGAAATAATGGTGCCATTAGTAGGTTCATTTCGTGAGTTTAGAAACCAAAAAAGGATTATAGAGAAAGTAGCTACTCAAGTATTTAAAGAGTACGATGACAGTATCGAATTCAAAATTGGCACAATGATAGAGGTTCCAAGAGCAGCTCTAGTTGCTGATAAGATAGCTTCTGAAGCTGAGTTCTTTTCATTTGGTACTAACGACTTAACACAAATGACTTTAGGATACAGTAGAGATGATGCTGCTAAATTTATTCCTCAGTATTTAGAAGAAGGAATTCTAAAAGAAGATCCATTCCAAACATTAGATATTGAGGGAGTAGGTCAATTAGTTCAAATGGGTACCGAATTAGGTCGATCTACAAATCCAGATATAAAAATCGGAATTTGTGGCGAACATGGCGGTGATCCGGCAAGCATCGAGTTTTGCTATCAGCTCGGGATGAACTATGTATCTTGTTCACCATATAGAGTACCTATTGCTCATTTAGCATTGGCACAATCTGCAATAAAAGATCATCTTAAAACAAGAAAAACTGAATTAGTATAAAAATTATATGTTATAGAAACGTTATGCTTCGAGGTTTGGTAGTAGTAATCAGTAAGTTATCTTGATTATTATTTCCAACTCGGAGCTTTTTTATGTCAAAATTCGAATTCGATAGTATTGTTATTGGTGGAGGAGCTGCTGGTTTAACAGCTTCAGGTATTTCAGCTAATGTAGGTGCTAAAACAATGATGATAGAGCGTCATCGACTTGGTGGAGATTGCACCTGGACGGGATGTGTGCCAAGCAAAGTTTTATTGAAAGCAGGAAAAGTAGCTCAGAATATCCGTGAAGCTAGTAAATTTGGATTGATTAATACCGAACCAGATATCAATTTTAAAAATGTAATTGACCATGTCCATAATGTCAGGAATGAAATTTATGATGAAGCTGACGATCCTAAAATTTATGAGAACCAGAACATCGAAGTAGTTTTTGGAGCTGCTTCATTTATAGACCCGCACACTCTAGAGATAAAGTTGGAAAATGGAGAAACACGAAAAGTAACTTCTAAATATATTTTTATTGCAAGCGGGGCAAGAGCATTTATTCCATCCATCGAAGGTTTAGATTCTATTGATTATCATACTAATGAATCGCTATTCGAAATTGAGAACCTTCCAGAAGAACTCTTGATTATTGGAGGTGGTCCAATAGGAACAGAAATGAGCCAGGCTTTTACCAATTTAGGTTCTAAAGTTACCGTGATTGATATGGCAGATCGTATTATGCAAAATGACGATGAAGAACTGGTTGAGATTTTGATGGCTGAATTGAAAGCGCAGGGCGTGAATTATGCTTTGAATGCTTCAATCAAAAAAATTACAAGAAAAGGTGATCGAGTAGAGGTTCTCGTTGAACAAGAGGGAGAAGAGAACATAATTTCTGGCACTGATTTACTTATAGCAACAGGAAGAAGAGCTAATACTGAAGAACTAAACTTAGAAAAGGCTGGCGTTAGGGTAGGGAATAAAGGAATTCAAGTGAATGATTCATGCCAAACAAATGTGAGCCATATTTATGCGATTGGAGATGTAAACGGTCGATATCAATTCACACATATGAGTGAACACACGGCAAAAGTAGCAACGACGAGTGCATTGCTTAAAATTCCTATGAAAATTGATAAAAAGAATGTGCCTTGGGTTACCTTTACTGAACCCGAGTTAGCTCATGTTGGGCAAACTGAAGAGCAATTAAAAAGTAATGGCACTAGTTTTGAGGTATATCGATTTCCCTATTCGAAAATAGATCGAGCATTAATGGAAAATGAAACAACAGGCTTGATCAAGATTTTTGCAAATAAGCTAACCGGAAAAATTTATGGGGCATGCGTGGTAGGCGCTCATGCCGGAGAATATATAGCAGAATATGCTTTGGCTATGAAAAATGGAGTAAGTATGAGAGGCATTGCCGACACTATTCATCCATATCCTACTTGGGCGTTAGGGGCAAGAAGAGCGGCTGATCAATGGTATATTAAGAATCAAAGCGAATGGTCGGTAAAATTGATTAAAACAGTATTTGGCTATAAAGGAAAAATTCCCGATTTCAGTGATCCAGACCGTGTTGTTTAAGAACTAATATAAACCTTGTTGAGGTGTGATGTTATAAATCATAACTTTATCTCACACTCATTTCAATCCATTTTCAGACGTGATCAAACAGCGATTATTAAGTTTATTTTTTCTTTTATTTATTATTTCAAATCAAGTTCAATCACAAGTTGTCGATATTGAACGGCAAAGAATGAAAACCGTAGAGAACGGTTTGTCAGGAGGGGTCAATATCTCAGGTAGTTACCTTGATAATGATGAAATCATTTATACCTATTCGGTAATTAGTAACCTCCAGTATGTATCAGGAAAAAATTTATTTTTTCTGATTGGAGACTATAAAATATCCCGTTCATCAGACACTGATTTTCAGGATGCAGCTTTTCTCCATCTTCGATATAACCGACCACTTAATAATTTGATAACAGCGGAAGCCTTTACCCAAATTCAAGACGATAAAATATCATTGTTAAAATATCGATTTCTAACCGGAGCAGGTGCAAGAATTGCATTTATAAATTCAGAATCAATAAAAATGAATGCAGGGATTATTCCTATGTATGAATTCGAAGAATTGCTAGACGCTGCATCAACAACTCATCAGGATGTAAGAATCAGCCAGTATTTAAATATTGTTTTGAATATTTCAGAAACAGCAAATTTTTACACAACAACGTATTTTCAACCTATTTATAATTTATGGGAAGATTATCGGCTTCATAACGAATCCCGACTTGTAGTTTCTATCACCGAACGTATAAATCTGAATGTTAATAATACCTTTTCCTGGGATGCTGCTCCACCAAACGGTGCTCCCAAAAAGAGAATAAGTTTAAGAGTGGGATTTGGGCTGGATTTTTGAAATTGAGCCTTTCATCGTTCTGGAAAGCAATTCTAAATTAACTTATCCAAATTAAAAAGCCCTCCAGATTAACTAGAAGGCTTTTATTTAGAAAATTAAAGATCAGGATTTCTTAAACGATTTGCTTTTCCTCCATCACCATGTGATACTCTCCATGGTAGCCAATATCCATTCCTTCTAATTCCAGTTCTTCTTCGATACGATCACCTCTAGTAATCAGGGAAGCTATTTTCCAAACAATGAAAGTACCCACCGCAGAATAGGCAATCGTTATTATTACTGCTTTTGCCTGAACCCAAAGTTGCCCCGGATTTCCATAAAGTAGTCCAGCTCCACCATTTACATCAGGATTGGCAAATACTCCGGTTAATAAAGCACCAGCTATTCCAACCAAACCATGTATGCCAAATGCATCTAAGGTATCGTCATGTTTAATCATCGATTTGAGATGTACCACGCCCCAATACCCTACTAAACCTGAAATAATTCCAATTGCTAAAGCTCCCGAAACATCCACAAAACCAGAAGCAGGAGTGATTCCAACGAGACCAGAAACTGCTCCCGAAGCCATTCCTATAAGTGTCGGTTTTTTTACAATGAACCATTCAATGGTAAGCCAAACTAAAGCACCGGCACAAGCAGCAATATTAGTTACTAACAATGCATTTGCAGCAATTCCATCTGCTGCAAGTTGACTACCACCATTAAATCCAAACCATCCAAACCAAAGTAAGGCAGAGCCAAGAATCATAAATTTAATGGATGAGGGCTTCCGAACTTCTTCTAAACTATGTTCCATTCTTTTTCCAACTAAGTAAGAAAGTACGAGCCCCGCAACACCAGCATTGATATGTATTACAGTTCCACCAGCAAAATCCATTTCTCCTGATTCGCTTAAAAAACCACCTCCCCAAACCCAGTGGGCAATAGGTGCATAAACTGCAATCACCCAAAGAACAGAAAATACTCCCCAGGTTGAGAAACGTACTCGCTCAATAATGGATCCGCTTACAATAGCCACTGCAATCGCGGCAAAAGTTCCTTGAAAAGCGACAAACAAAAGCGTAGGAATGCTCCCACTTACATCATTTACCCCAATTCCTTTAAGTAGAACATTGTTTAAATCTCCTATAAAAGCATTTCCTTCTCCAAAAGCTAAAGAGTAACCCACTACTATCCATACAATGGTCCCTGTACAAAAAGCCATGTAACTCATACCGATGGTATTTAGAACATGTTTATTTTGTGTTAATCCACCATAGAAAAGTGCTAATCCAGCTGGAGTCATAAGCATGACTAATGCAGTTGCGATTAAAAGCCAGGCAGTATCGCCCGTGTTAATAGTAGCTTCCGCTTCTTGAGCTACGGCAGATATAGCTCCAAATACGGAAAGCAAAAGAGTTGCTCCGATTCGTTTCATTAATTGTACTCCAAGGGTTAGTGAGTGATTAAAAAGAAGGAGTATAAACAATGAAATACAAAATTTCTTAAGGAATTATTTAAAATATCCTAAATAAATTAAGCAAAATTGTATTGAAAGGGCTTTTCTGAATTATATTGGCAGGTATTTACTAATAAAATTAAAATTATATTTTTTGTATTTCTTCAAGCTTACTTAAAGCACGTTCCTTCAAATTAGTAAATTGATCTTCGGGAATATGACTTGTTGTGAATTGCATATATAACCAAACAATATAGGTTGCCATTACATCTTCGTAGCAATAGTGTTCGATCAGTTCGAGTTCGTTTCTTTTAAACATTTCATAGACCTGATTGCCTTCTCCTGTTTGTTTGAATGGAATTCCAATCAATTGGCCGAGATGTTTTAGCTTTGGCCAAGAACTAGCTCCATAATTACTGAATTCGTCTACTAAATCAATGTTATGCCTGCTGTAGCGATAACGGATGTCGTAATCACTCATTCGAATTGGCATTTGTAAACCGTGTTTCATTGCTCTGTACGTTAAAACTGGAATATCAAAACCTTTGCCATTGTGATGGATGAGTCCAAAGTCTTTATAAGTTCCAATAGCTTCAAAAATCTTTTCAAGTCCTTCTTTTTCATTGATTCCATTCCAAGCAATTTTTTGTCTTGGTTGTCCTGTATTTTCAATCCATAATCCTACCCAGGAAACCATGCGATGATACATCGGAGGGAGAAACCCAGAGGCATTTCGAGCTAATTCTTCGCTTGCTTTTTCTAAGAGTTTTTCTTCGTTCGATTCTTGATCATTAAGTACCGTTCTTACAAATTCAATATCTGGAATAGTTTCTAAATCGAATATAAAATACATGGTAGTTTCTGTTTTTTCAGAGTATAGGGAAGAGGGAATTAATTTACAATGCTCAATTATTTCATAAAAATATCAACTACAATGATTAACTATTCTGTCAATTCTCCAGCCAACTCTTTTTGGAACAGTTTTCGGATAATCTCCTGATCTTCGTAGTTGCCTAATAACCACATCATTTTTGTAAGAGCGGCTTCAAGGGTCATATCGGCACCAGAAATTGCTCCAGCGTTAATAGCTTCTCTTCCAGCAGGATATTTCGAAAGATCGACCGCATCGTAATCGGCTTGAGATACAAAAACTACAATTACATTATTCTTCGAACACTTTTCCAAAAATGGAAGAAGATTGAATTCTCCTTTCATGGGGAAATTACCGCTCCCAAACGATCTAACAATAATAGCTTTTAATTTTGAAAGATCGAGATTCATCAAAAAGTCGGTATTTAATGAGGGGAAAACAGTGAGTACTAATAATGAGTTATCGAATTTTGGTTGAACGTCGAAGGGAGGGAGTAAGGTTTTAGGCGTAACATTTAGTTCAATTTTTAAACCGATTTCTGCTATGGTAGCAAAGTTAGGAGATCCAAAAGCATCAAAATCGCCAATACTTAATTTTGTTGAACGATTCCCCCTATATACATGATCGTTAAAGCAAATAGCTACCTCTTGTAAATCGGTTGTTGCCATTTCAACTGAGTTAATTAAATTTCTACGGGCATCACTTCGAATACTACTAAGCGGTACCTGACTTCCGGTTAGAATTACGGGCTTAGCAAGATTTAGTAATGCAAATGAAAGAGCAGAAGCTGTATACGCCATTGTATCCGTTCCATGTAGGATTACAAACCCATCATAAGTATCGTAATTAGAATCTATACAACGAGCTAGATTTTCCCAATGACTAGAATTAAGATCTGAACTATCTTCAAAAAATAAGGGGTAAGTATGTATTTCGGCTAACTCTTGAAGTTCTGGGACACGATCAACTAAAGTGCCAGACCACGCTTCAGGATCGAGCTCAACACCTTCTCCTTTTGCGCTCATTGCTATAGTTCCACCTGTTTGTATGAGTAAGATTTTTTTCATCTTGATTCTTTCACTAACTCGGTTAAATTAATTCTTCACATTCAATTCATGAATGTTCCGCATGTTCATTGACAAATCAAAGCGTATTTTTTTTATTGCGCTAATTGAAAAGCATAAATAGCAATTTAATGGAGGTCGCCATGAAAGTTTATAATCCTTCCCGTATTCGAAATGTTGTTTTGTTGGGGCATTCTGGCTCCGGTAAAACAACACTAGCTGAAACTATGTTGTTCGAGTCCGGAGCCATCAATCGTAGAGGAAGTATAGAAGAAAAAAATACGGTATCAGATTACCATAGCTTAGAAAAAGAAAAAGGTAAATCGATTTTTTCATCGTTTATGAATTTAGATTGGAGGGGACACAAAATAAATTTAATAGACACTCCAGGCACCTCAGATTATATTGGAGAAGTCGTTGGCGCATTGAGAGTTGCAGATACAGCAATTTTTACTTTAAACGCAGAAAATGGAGTAGAAGTAGCAACCGATTCACTTTGGAAATACACCCAGAAGTATAATGTACCTTCCATGTTTGTAGTGAATAAACTTGATAACGAACGCTCCGATTTCTGGAAAACAGTAGAAGAAGCAAAAAACAACTTTGGCAGAGAAGTTACAGTTGTACAATATCCATTTAGCGAAGGAGGGGATTTCCACGCTATTATTGATGTACTTAGAATGACGATGTACGAATTCCCTGAAGAAGGCGGAAAACCAGATAAATTACCTATTCCAGATTCCCAAAAAGAGCGAGCAGCTCAACTTCACCAGGAATTGGTTGAAGTAATAGCCGAGAATGATGAAACTCTCATGGATATCTACTTTGAACATGGCGAACTGGATGAAGAACAAATGCAAAAAGGTCTTCATCTTTCTTTGGTGAAGGGAAACATTCACCCATTGTTTTGTGCGTGCGCATCCCGAAATATGGGAACGGGAAGAATCATGGGTTTTATTGGTGATGTTGCTCCTAATCCTTTAGAAGTCAACCCTCCCAAAACTGAAGCCGGAGAGGAATTTGAAATTGATCCCGATGGAAAGTCGGTAATGTTCTTGTTCAAAACACATTCTGAGTCTCATGTTGGAGATTTAATTTATTTTAAAACCTATGGAGGTTCAGTTAAAGCAGGGATGGATTTAATAAATGAAAGCAATTCAAACTCTGTACGACTTGGAAATCTGTATTTAACCGAAGGACAAAAACGAATCGAAATCTCTGAAATTAAAACAGGAGATATTGGAGCAGTTGTAAAATTGAAAGAAAGTGAAGTAAATGACACGCTTCACGAAAAAGGACATTCAGTAAAACTGGATCCCATTCATTTTCCATCAACAACAATAAGAACAGCCGTTTCATTAACCAAAGAAGGAGATGAGGATAAGCTAGGGAATGCACTTCATCAAATTCACAGAGAAGACCCATCAGTCATTATTGAACACAGCCAGGAGTTGAAACAGATTTTAATTCATGGCCAGGGTGAAGAACATTTAGGAACCATCGAATACATCCTGAAAAATAGGTTCAAATTAGATATTGAATTCAATACTCCTCGAATTCCATATCGTGAAACCATAACCAGTTCTGTTAAAACACAATACAAACACAGAAAACAATCAGGTGGTGCTGGCCAATACGCAGAAGTTCATATGCTAATTGAACCTTTTGAAGAAGGTATGCCAGATCCAACCGAATTCAAGGTTAGGAATGTGGATGAACACGAACTACCATGGGGTGGTAAGATGGTGTTCCAAAACTGTATAGTTGGTGGGGTGATCGATAACCGATTTATGCCTGCTATTGTAAAAGGAATTATGGAAAAAATGGAATCAGGTCCAATGAGTGGTTGTCGTTGCCGTGATATTCGTGTTTCTGTATTTGATGGCTCTATGCATTCGGTTGATTCGAATGAAGCTGCATTTAAAACAGCAGCTAGAATGGCTTTCAGAGATGGTTTCATGAAAGCTAATCCAAAATTGATGGAACCGGTGTATGAAATTACTGTTACCGTTCCATCTAATTATATGGGTGATGTAATGAGTGATTTAGGAACTCGCCGTGGACAAATTCAAGGCATGGAAGCAGAAGGTGCATTGCAAAAAATTAAAGCACACGTTCCATTGGAAGAACTGGATCATTATTCTACTAAACTGAAGTCAATGACCCAGGGAAGTGCTACCTATACTCGTGAATTTGCACATTACGCACCTGTTCCTTTTGATGTTCAGGAACGGGTTGTTAAAGAGAATTTGGAGTTGGAGGAAGCGTAGTTTTATTATTAGCTCCTTGCGATGACGGTCTTTTTTAATAAGTCATTGCGAGGAGATTGGGAGTTTATTTTAGTCCATTTACTGATCGACGACGCAATCTCTTCGTAGTAAATACATGTAGCGTTGTTAAAGAGATCGCCGCGTCGATGCAGTTTAGAAACCTAATCTTCTTTAATTAGCTCCTCGCGATGACGGTCTAAATTTTTCATTATTTAATCATGAGAGAAAAGTCACTTAGTGTATACATACTAACCAATAAAAACCATACTGTGCTTTATACTGGTGTGTCAAGTGATTTAGTAAACAGAGTAATTCAGCATAAAAGCAAAGCTGTAAAAGGATTTACTGCAAAGTATAATGTGAATAAATTGGTCTATTTTGAAGAAGTAGGAGACCCTGAATTTGCAATAAAGAGAGAGAAACAAATTAAAGCAGGTTCTAGACAGAAAAAGATAGATTTGATCAATTCAATCAATCCAGAATGGCGCGATTTATTCGAAGATATTATTCCTCATTAATAAAAGTGTTATTTCTACGCTCCTTTTTTAATAAGTCTTTGCGAGGAGATTGGGAGTTTGTTAAAGTTCATTTATTGATCGACGACGCAATCTCTTCGTAGTAAATACATGTAGCGTTGTTAAAAAGATCGCCGCGTCGATACAGTTTAGAAACCTAATCTTCTTTAATTAGCTCCTCGCGATGACGTAGTGACTTAATGCTCGTTCCAAATAGCTCGTTCGGAATTCATTTTTTTAAATCTGCCTCAATGGAAGCAGTGCTTCTAAAAACAAGTTATGCAGCAGAGTTACGTGACGATGAAAAAAGAAGGCTTAGGACAAAGTTAACATTTGAAATTAACTTCATTTAAAGTAATTGAAAAAAATATTTTAGTTCCATCTGATGAGAAAATTGGTGCAACAAATGAACTAGTATTTGATGGAGATTCCCAATTATCTGGAACAAAATATTCTGTACCTACTAATTTCTTAATTTCATTTGAATTGATATCTATTAAGTAAACTCCATCACTAGTTGTAATTACCAGACTAATACCATCTGGTGAAATAGCGATTCTTTTCTTCCCACTAGAGTTATAATAATATGAATCTGATTTTTTATATAAAGATTTAGTGATACCATTAAAATCTGATATGTATAATTCTGAACTAGTTTCGTATAAAAATTTATTCTTATTTGGAACAAGGATTGGAAAAACACCTCTTGTTAGAAACACAAAGGTATTGTCAAAACCCTCTTTATAAAAAATCATTGCATCATCTAGTTGATTACTAGAATCGTCACGGTCTGAAAAAATAACGCGTTCATTTTCAATAGAAATATCATACCCATGACTGGGTCTTCTATTCGAAATTAGGTTTAACGTCGAATCATGTTGATTGATCAAGAAAACTCCCTCATTCGAGAGGAAT
This sequence comes from Balneolaceae bacterium, assembly GCA_040222455.1. Taxonomy (GTDB): domain Bacteria; phylum Bacteroidota; class Rhodothermia; order Balneolales; family Balneolaceae; genus RHLJ01. The sequence goes on from JAVKDD010000027.1 coordinate 273,416, forward strand.
GATATTTTTTCATCAGATTCCCATATTGGCATACGTACACCCGATTGTTGAAAGGAAGTATCAGAAGGGATCCATATATTTGATGCATCAAACAATTGAGCAATTTTGATAATTGAATTATTAAAACCTATGGTATTTTGATAAACCAATCGGGTTCCATCTGGTGAAAGATTAAATTGCTAGCCTTCTATTTGATAAAATGACTGTTTTTTTGTCTCATAATTAACTCTGATTATTCCATAAGAGTTATCGTCACTGAAATATATATAATTCCTGAGGCTGTCTATTCCATGCATTTTGACATTATCACCTGAACCAAAATGATATTTCCAATCAGGTTCAATAGTTTCTATTTCTTCATTTAAGCTTACAGAGTATACTCTCCTTGTTATATCATCTTCTGGGGGAGGGCAAGACCCAATACTGAAATCAGCTAAACATCCACCCAAAAAAAATGTACCCATTATAGTAACAAGAATTATAAAATAGCTTCTATATTTTGCTCTCTTCATAATGGACCTAACAAACTATTACTCATGATTATCCATATAAAACTATTCTAAAGCAAGGTATATTATAATTTATGAAGAAATGTGATCAATATAATATCCCAACTTCAATCCAGGTTATAATTCACTAGCCAGTAGCCTACATCAACTCAGTTTTCAAAATTGATTCCCATATTTGGAAAGTGTGTGACTTTGGTCATTCTGAACTTTTCGTGTAGGTTAAACCGTCTTTGCGAGAAGATTGGGAGTTCTAAATATAGATTGAACAGATGTCGACGACGCAATCTCTTCGTAAATACAAAGGTGCGTTGTTAAAGAGATCGCCGCGTCGATGCAGTTTAGAAACCTAATCTTCTTTAATTAGCTCCTCGCGATGACAGTCTTTTTTAATAAGTCATTGCGAGGAGATTGGGAGTTTATTTTAGTCCATTTACTGATCGACGAAGCAATCTCTTCGTAGTAAATACATGTAGCGTTGTTAAAAAGATCGCCGCGTCGATACAGTTTAGAAACCTAATCTTCTTTAATTAACTCCTCGCGATGACGGTCTTTTTTAATAAGTCAATGCATACTGATTAAGAACTGTTGTAGCTTCAGAAAGTAAAGCGTCTCTGACCATAAGGCTTAGAGTTCTCGAATTCTGATATTCCGGAATGCCACAAAATCCCCATGATCTTGTAAACTGATATGCCCAGAATTGAATGTAGCCCAATCAGGTGCATCAACCCATTTACTTTTCGAATGTGCCTCTTTCCAAGCCGCGCTTCCTTCAGTAAACTCTAAGACTTTTTCTCCGTTCAGCCAATGTTCAACTTCTCCATTATTATAAATTAGGCGCACTTTGTTCCATTCTCCTGCTGGGTTAATAGTTTTCGATTGTGGGGCAAACATATCATAACTGGAGGCAAGCATTTTATTGGGTTCCGTTTCACTTGCTGAAAATTCATCGTCAAGAATCTGGTATTCGGGACCAGTTTCAAAGTCGTGGTTATACTTTGGGTTTTCTATCACATGGTACATCAAACCACTATTTCCACCCGTACTCATCCTATATTCCAATTCAAGTTCAAAATTCCCAAATTGTTCGGTGGTAATAATAGATTTTCCGAAGCCAGTATTTTTATCTCTTGTATTTCCTTCTCTGGAAACAATAATCATCCCATCTTCAATTTCCCATTTTGGGTTGATGGTATCCGAATTGTATTCTTTCCACCCATTAAAAGTCTCTCCATCAAAAAGTGTAATCCATTCAGATTGATTTGTATCAGGAACTTCTTTTTCCTTTGGCGCGCAATTAATTAAAAATATGAGAATCAGGAAGTAGGGTATAACTTGAAATCTAATCATGGCTGGTTTTTATTTTTGATAATACTAATTAGGGTAAAGTATTGAGGAATAGGATTCAATAATTTTGAGCAATAAAAATTATGAACTCAGGTATTATTTTCTTCTCTAAAACTTCAACTTCGGGTTCTTTTTGCTCGATAATATCAGTCACATTAAATCCATTTTTTAATAGTGAATCCAAGATAGAATCAATGCTATAATAGTTGAAATTATATTGAGTACTTGGATATTGCTTCAAACAACTTTCTGGTCGTATTGTGATGCATAAAGTAGCATTGGATTTTAAAACCCTTTTAAATTCTTTTAAAATGACTTCTATATTTTCCCAGAAGTAAAGTGTGTTTATTGTAAAAAGATGATCTATGGATTGGTTTTCAATGGGTAAGTTATGAGCATCTGCATGCAAAAAAGAAGCTTCGCCAGAATTAATTAATTGTTGATTTAATTTAGTTGAAAGAGTTACCATATCTTCTGAATAATCACAACCGATATAGTGTAACCGTTCTGCTTTAGAGAGAATGTGTTTTACAAAAAAACCATTTCCCATTCCTATTTCAAGAATACTTTCTCCATCTTTAATCTCGAGCGAGTTAATCGTAGCGAGATTCATTTCTCGATTACTTTCATTCATTTTTTCAGCTACTTCATTTCCCAATTCACCACTAGGTTTTCTGAGTTGTGCAGCTATTATTTTAAGAAATTCTTGATCAGGCATGGTTTAACTTTGTTGAATCAAAAGATAAAAAAGGTTAATGGATTAATTACCTTTACTCTAAAGTATAGAAAATATGATTCGCAATTTATCGCAAACTGAAATTGAAAGAATGATTACAACAGGTGTATGGAGAGAGGAATGCCCAGTCCATTATACCAGATTAAAAAAAGTAGAAGTTTCTTTTATTGGGTTTGATGAAACAGTAAAAACTGGGAATCTTATTGTATTAGACATCATATCCCAAAATATTGAGAAGCTATTTAATGAATTGGTTGATTTAGAGTTTCCAATCTATCAAATGCTGCCAATTGAAGAATTTGGAGGTGATGATGTGTTGTCTATGAAAGCGAATAACTCAACTTCCTTTAATGGTAGATTAGTTGCAAGAACAAATCGATGGTCTAGTCATGCTTATGGAACTGCTATTGATATCAATCCAATTCAGAACCCTTACTTGTTATTAAATGAACAGAGGGAACTAATTGAAGTGATTCCACCAGACGGTGAAAAATTCTTAGATCGTAAAAATCGACGAAAAGGAATGGTGGAAGAAATTGTGGCACTGTTTGCCAAACATGGTTTCACAGAATGGGGAGGAAGCTGGAAAGAGAAACCAGATTACCATCATTTTCAGCTGCCTTGGAATGTAATTTGGGAGCTTTTCCCTAAAAACTAAGTTTTATATTTATTCATTTATTCGGATGAAGTATCATTTTTATAAACTCTGAATTCACCTACTGAAAAGTTAAGATTCTCAGATGCAGGATATTGACTGTTTCTAAATGTAATCTGCCATCCTGTTGTTTGACCCGAAGCAAGCGAGAATGAAAATGATGTATTATCGCCACCCATTTTAAAAGTTTGATTTTGGTCTCTAAAAAAAGAGGCTTCCATATACCAAACTGGAGTAATAGTAGAATTTCCAATATTCGAAACTGTTCCTGAAGCTCGATAGTCATTACCAAAAACATAAGTAGTATCAACAACGAATTGAACAGACTCAATTTCTAAAACTTCTTCGCTCCCTGTCACGGGCTCAGACTCACAGTTAATTAATATAAAGTGTACAAATGGTTAGAAGTGATAAGATTAGTTTTTTCATGACCTTTAGATATATTTTTTGACCTTTAAATTTAAAGGTATTCATAAATAGGTAAAATTAAAATCGAATCAATTTCCAGATATAAGAATCATGAAATCTAGGAATCTCTTTGGAAGTTCGAAAGGTCTTTCTTTAGAAATTGGCTCCCATTTTGGAACAAGTTGAGCAATAGTTTTTTCTGGTCTTAATTCTGGATTCCATTCAAAACCATCTAATTTCCGGTTTATAAGTCCTTCGTATTCAGGAAGGAAAAGACCTACATTTTTACCCATCTTAGCTTGGGCTAACTCTCCATTGTTAAAAAATAGGATTGTTTTCGGAGAGGCACTTTCCATAGCACCATCAGGCTCATTTGCATCATTTTTTGTGTGATATAGAATCTCACTGTTAGGGTACATCAATATTTCTGAAACACTACCACTATCAAAATATGCGAATAGTGAGTCACCTTTTAATTGATGCAATCTTCCCGATAATGAGTCTTGCTGAACTGCAAAAGCTCCAACAAAAGAACGAAGCTCTTTTACTTGATTACTATCCATTTGTACAGAAATAAAAGGTCCTGAAAGTTGAATATTTTTATGCCATGCTTTTGGATTTCCATCCAGTTCGAACAATTCAATTTTGCCATTATAAAAAAGAGAGTCGGATATTGAGGAAAAATTAACCGACCATACAGAAACTTGACCATAACCACTTATAGAAGAAGTGGAGTCATTATCAAGCATCAATAACTCTTGAGCATATATATGAGTTGTATCAGAAGTTGTTGAGTCGCTATCTATATTTCTTAAGTAACCATTTCCGGTAACATAACGTCTTCCGGTTGAATCAGCTTCTAGATACTCTCCAGTAAGTAATCCATTATTCGTACTATCAATTACAAATACATTGCTGTACAATTGAAGATATTCTCGTTTCCGGTTTATAAAAAGACTGTCACCTTCGGCATATTGAGCAGAATCTGAAATTTGAACTTGATTCCTGAAAATTGCACTGTCTTGATTTTGAAAATAGGTTCCTTGAAGCGCAGTTAGGGTTCCCTCATCATCTTCTAATCGAATTCCTTCTTCGAAATAGGCAACTTTGGTTAAGAAATTATAGTTTACTTTTTCTCCAAAAAGAAGGGTACTATCTTGCTTAATAATCACTCGTCCTCTTAGCTTACTTAAGTCTTGATTTGTGTAGTAATAAAGAGTGTCTGTCCAGATGTTTTCTGTCGAAGTATCAATCTGAATGTTTCCAAAAGCTTGAAGCTCATTTCTATTTAAAAACTGCCAAGCACTATCACAAACCATGGTTACGTCTCCTAAGCTCATTCGGGCATTATATATTTTCCGAATGCGTTCACCGTCAATGGTAGTTACTTGTGCCGACTCAAAACGTTGTAAGGTAACAATACTTTGTGCATCAGAAGAATTTGTAGCCAAGCAAGAAATAGCTATAGAAACAAGAGTGATATAGAAATACTTAAAGTTCAATCTAGAACCACCTGACCACCGCCTTCATTTAAGGTGTAATTAGTGAGGTCACTATCACCAAAAAAGCCATTTGCAGCTATACTATCAGGTGGAGAAATAAAGATTACAAATTCATCCGTGCTTACACGATCTTGGTTTCGTTGCCACTTCAAATATTCAGTACGAAGTTTCCTTCCATCTTCTGTAATGACCCTTACTTCTCCAAACATTTGGAAAAGAGCATTATCTGGCTCATAGGTTGCACTATCACACGTTACCGTACTTTCAAGTTTACCTCCTTCATCAAAAATCTTTATTTTAACAGGACCTTGAATTCTAGTTTCATGGATTTCTGAGTTTTTAATAGTAAAAGCGTATTCACCTTTTAAGTTAAGAATTAGAAAACCGTCTTCGATAAAATTCATATCTACATTCCAACTTTCAGTCGTACTTAGTAGAGAGTCTGCTAAGGCTTGTTTAATTTGCCTATTATCATATTCTGACAGTTTCGAACAAGCCAAAAATCCTAGAAGTGGAAGAATTAATAAATATCGTTTAAATAGTACCAAAATACCGGTCTCCTGCATCTCCAAGCCCGGGCACAATATATGCGTTCTCATTTAGCTTTTCGTCAATTGCTGCAGTAATTATGGGAACATCAGGGTGGTCTGTTTGAAGTTTCTCAATACCTTCTGGTGCTGCGATTAGACATACAAAGCGAATATTTTTGGCTCCGTTTTCTTTTAGAAATTTTATAGCGTGACTTCCACTTCCACCCGTTGCCAACATAGGATCAACAACTAGATTATACGCGTTTTCAATACCATCAGGCAAATTATCGTAATAATTTACAGGTTGATGAGTTTCTTCGTTTCTATAAACTCCCACATGACCAACTTTAGCTTCGGGCATAAAATTAATTATTCCATCAACAAGACTTAAACCCGCTCGCAAAATTGGAATTACAATAACTTCTCGTCCTGGTACATAACCTTTGGTAGATTGTATTGGAGTTTCGATTATAGTTTCATTTAATGGAAGATCCGCTAAGGAGTGATAAGCAAGTATCACCCCTATATTTGACATTGCTCTTCGAAATAAAGCAGTACTTGTATTCTTTTCTCTTAAAAAAGTCAGATACCGAAGAACTATTGGGTGGTCTATTACAGAGACATTATTCATCTAATTTTTTGATTCAAATTCTTTCATTTTAGCGAAATAGGTTTTACTAGCTTTTGCAACAACACCAGATAGTGCAAATAGGGCAATTAAGTTAGGGAATGTCATAAGACCAAGCGCAATATCACCAATAGCCCATACTGTTTCCAAAGCAATTACAGCACCTATAAAATGCATGATTAAGTAAACTACTTTATAATAAATGATTGATTTATCACCCGCCAAATATTGAATTGAACGGTCACCGTAATAACTCCAGCTAATTGCTGTAGATACACCAAATAAAATAACACAAATGGTTACAATATATTTTCCTCCACCAAAGATAGGTGAAAGCCCTTGCTCAAATGCAACGGCAGTTAAAGGAGCTCCATTTTCAATTATGCTGGAATAGATAATCTCTAATTGATTTCCATTTACATCAGTAATTAGTACACCACCTTCATCTAGAACTTCTATTGTCCCTTCAAACATCCTAGAACGTGACTCATCAACATAAAAAATTCCCATATCATGGTCATTTCTAATAATTGTTCCATTGGATGGTTCTCCAGCTTCAAACATTAACACTGTCCCAGAGTTTTCAACACTAATTTCTGTCTCAAGCGCATTCGTTGTAAATGGAATGTCATGCTTTTGATCCCAAACACCAGTACTAATAATTACAAGTCCAGTCATTGTACAAACAACTAAAGTATCAATAAATGGTTCGAGTAAGGCTACAACTCCCTCACGAACGGGTTCTTTAGTTTTCGCAGCACCGTGTGCAATAGGGGCAGAGCCTTGCCCAGCTTCGTTGGAGAATAATCCTCTTTTAATACCCCAAACCAATGTGGTTAAAAATAAACCTGAACCTACTCCAAAGGCACCTGCTTTTGGTGTAAATGCATAACTGATAATAGTCCCAAATGCAGGAATTACCTGATCGTAATTAAGTAAAAGAATAACCAAAGCAGAAAGCACGTAGATAATCGCCATTAAAGGCATTAAACTAGCTGTAACTTTACCAATTCTTTTAATACCACCAATAATTACGAAACCAACGAGTGATGCGGTTACCAAACCGGTAATCCATCCTGGAACTAGAAAGGTGCTTTTTAAAGTGTCAGCTACTGTATTTGCTTGAACTGCATTTCCAGTTAAAAAAGAACAAATAACCGCCATAGCTGCAAAGAAAACAGCAAGCCATTTCCAATTTTCACCTAATCCTTTTTCAATATAGTACATGGGTCCACCAGAAACAGAGCCATCTTCATTTTGAATACGATACTTAACGGCCAAAGTACATTCAGTATATTTTACCGCCATCCCTAAAAATGCAGTAATCCACATCCAAAAAAGTGCTCCAGGTCCTCCATAATGAATAGCAATTGCAACCCCAGCTATATTTCCAATACCAACTGTTGCTGATAATGCCGTTGTTAGAGCTTGGAAGTGATTAACATCGCCAATGGCATCGGGATGATCAAATTTACCCATTACAGATAAAACACCATGTTTAAAGCGTCTAACTTGAACAAAGCCCAATTTAAGAGTTATAAAGATTCCAAAGCTTAAAAGGACAGCAACCATGAAAGGAAAATAGGTTGGAGTACTCCAAACTAAATCATTAAGAGTACCGACAATTTGTTCAAACGTTTCCATGCACTAACTTTTTATGAGATTTTAAAATTACCGGCGCAAAGTAAAAAACATTTTGGAAATATTATGAAGTGATTAACTTTTGTATTTATTAAGATGAAAAGTTAAAAATGAACGATTTTCTTTTCGTATCGTGTTGGAAGGCTAAATGACTAACGATTTAGAAAAAATTAACGAATATGACTAAAGCAGACATTGTAGACGTAATATCATCATCAGTGGGATTGACAAAAGTTGAAACTGAAGCCGTAGTAAACGGTTTTATGGAAACAGTTATTGATTCTATGAAAAGAGGTGAGACAATTGAACTCAGAGGTTTTGGTAGTTTCAAAGTTGTGAAAAGAGCGCAACGTGTGGCAAGAAATCCAAAGACAAACGTTGCAGTAATTGTTCCTGAACAGTACGCACCTATTCTCAAAGTCTCCAAAGACTTTAAGGAATCTGTAAATAAAGCTATGACAGATTAAAAAATGATTTAGAAAAGCATCAAAAAGTTCTTACTTTTAGGACTGTTCGAACAAGAAACAAAATAAAATATATCCTAGGTGATTATTTATGCCAAGTGGTAAAAAAAGAAAGCGCGCAAAAATTGCAAAACATAAGCGTAAAAAGCGTCTGAGAAAAAACAGGCATAAGAAGAAAAAGTAATTTTCAGGCTTCGATTTATCGAAGCCTTTTTTTTTCTAAAAATTCTTGCCAATTATTTAGATAATTCTGGCACCTACATTTTGTCTGCTATTAATTCAGAAAATATAGAATACAGAAATACTTGGGCCTTATCTGAAGTTTGGTAATTCGTATTCTATACGATTCAGAATAGATTTAAATACAAATGGTTTAAGCATTAAGCAGCAATCGTTTCCTTAAGTACAACGTCGCAACTATTTATAACACGTGTAGCTTTTAGAAGTAAATCCTGGAGTCGCCTGCTTACATAGGTATTTACTTCATTTACTGTTTTAGGTGAGCTTATTTCGTATTGAAAATAAGAAATTAAGTTAATGGCGGACAAGTATTTACCATTTTCATCTCCTTCAATTTCGATATGCCAACGAGTTATTATATTTTCGTTTTTAAGGAGTAAATTAATTTCTTTACTAATTGATTCCATCCAACGGCTTGCTTCTTCAATTCTATAATTTCCTTTTTTATTAGCGACTTCAGGCTGGCAGCTTTTCGGATCAAAAATCCAAGTCAATTCAATGTCTATAGATGGGGCAACTTTTGTATTTGAGAGGCGATCAATTTTAAGAAAGGGATGACTCTCCATTCCTGAAAGTTCACGCGCAACCGAAGTTTCGCGAAAACTGTCCCAATCAAAGTTAATGGAAAGTGAGTCGATGAAAGAGGAAGTTTTTTCTAAATCAATAATAAGTTCTAAGCCAATGGCATTAATCTTACTATCTTCCCACGTCCTGAATTTTCTGCTGTGGATACCTCTTTTATCAAGTTGTGTATCAATCGTATTAACAATGGACTTAAAAATTGGGTAATGCATAGTTAGTATTTAAAACTTCAATGTTCTAACTAAAGAAATGAATTATTACGAGTTAATATATTTAAAGAAGGAGTTCAAAAACAAATTAATGAATTGTGTTTTAGATGAGGCTATTACACCTTTTAAAAATTTACTTGAACTTTATATGAGTAATGATCGAGAAAGTTTCAGGCTTATTTTTAGTAATTCACCTGGGAATACAGCTTTATTTTTAGATACTTATCGACCCGGAAAAAAAGCGAATAAGCTTTTATTTTTTGAAGAAATCTATGGAGTACCATTAATAGATATTCAACTTGCTGAAAAGGATCGTTTGTTCAGTTTAGTATTTGAAAATGGGCAAAAGCTTGTTTTTAAATTATTCAGTAACAAAGCAAATGTACTTCTAATATCTGAAGAGAAAGTAATAGAAGCCTTTAAAGAGCATGGGGAAGTAGGGGGAGAAGAGCCGCTTCCAAAAAATCAGATTTTATTTGATGGGATCCCTGATAAAAGTACACCAAAAAAAATGATTTTATCTTCAAATCCAATTTTTCCAAGAAGTGAACTAGAGCACTTAATTCATTTAAATAAATTAGATGAGAAAACGCCCAATGAAGTGTATAAATTTGCTTTAAAAGTAACTGAACAACTTAGAAGTGATGCGCAATTTCGTAAACTTGCGGATGGTTCAGTTAGCTTAATAGGAGAAATATTTCTTCCAATATCTACCTTAGAATGGTTTAAAAGTGTTAATGATTTAATTGCTTATCGATTTAAAAATTATGCTTACACTCAACGATTGACTCAGCAAAAAGGGTTATATCGTAAAACTATACATAGGCAAATTAAGCGGTTAAAATCTGTACTAAAAAATCTAGAAAAAGCTGATAAGGGCATTGAAAAGGCTGATAAATTTGAAAAATTTGGTCATTTATTAATGGCAAATGCTCATCTTAAAATCGAAAAATCAGACTCAATTTTAGTAGAGGACTTATATAACGAGGGAAAGGAGTTATCAATAGAAATAGATTCTGAACTTAGTATAGCTGAAAATGCAGAGTACTATTATAATCGGGCATCAAGTTCATTGAAATCTTTTGAAGAGGCGTTGTTGAGATTGCCTAAAATTACAGACAGAAGTAACAGGCTTAAAAGAATGGTAAAAGAGCTCGAAGAAATAAATCATCTCAGAGATTTATACGAGTGGAAGAAGAAATACCATAAAGAAATTGAAAATCTGGGAATTGGGAATTCAAAAAAAGAAGTGAATAATCTTCCATTTCATAGTCTGAATATTAATGGATATCAGATTTGGATTGGTAAAAACGCTAAAAGCAATGATAAGCTTGTACAACTTTCACACAAAGAAGATATTTGGATGCACGCAAGAGGCGTTCCTGGGTCTCACTTAATTATTCGAATGGCGAATAACAAAGATATGCCGCCAAAAGAAATAATAGAAAAAGCAGCGGCCTATGCAGCATATAATTCAAAAGCAAAGGGAGCTGATTTAGTGCCTGTGATTGTTGCAAAAAGAAAATTTGTTCGGAAACCTAAAGGAGCCGCACCAGGTGCAGTTCTGGTTCAGAAAGAAATAGTAGAATTAGTAAAACCAGAAAAACCACAAGTATGAATGAATATAGATTAAAGAAATTTGATGGAAGTATTTATGTGTGCGGGTTTATGGCTACGGGAAAAAGTACAATCGGGAAAATGCTTGCCAAAGAGTTAGAAAGGCCATTCGTTGATTTAGATAAGATAATCTCAGAAAAAGAGAGGAGTTCTATAAAGGCAATATTCGAAAGATTTGGAGAACCTTATTTTAGAGAAAAGGAATGGCAATATTTATTGGAAATAACGAGAACTTTTAAAGGAGTAGTTGCGCTAGGTGGCGGGGCTCTTCATAATCAACAGGTTATTGATCATTTAAAAGTGCATGGTTTATTAATCTTTTTAAACACTCCATTAGATGTTGTTGTTGAGAGAGTTTTAAGAAATACAAAAAGGCCTATAGCATTAAATTCCAGCGGTAAAATAAAATCAAAGGAAACTCTGTTTAGAGAGCTTAAAGCGTTATATTTATCCCGAAAAGAGCTATATGAACAAGCTCATATTAAAATTGAAAGTACTGGGTATGAAACAAAGGAAGCTCAGACTCAGTTACTTATAGAAAAATTAAAAAGGTATGTATAGTACAATACCGGTTAAAACTTCATCTACAGATTTCTATTCCATAACGATTGGTGAGAACTTAATGAACGAGGTTTCTCAGTTTATCTCTACTTATTATAGTTCTGAAAAACTATTCATTATAATAGATGAGCAAGTTTATAAAAGCCATAGTTCGTTAATTGAGAATAGTTTAGGTGAAGGTTATAAAAAAGTAATTAAATATGTTGTACCGAGTGGTGAAAAGCATAAAAGTATCGAGCAATTTTCGAGTATTGTCGATTTTATGTTACAAAATGGGTTGGAACGAAGTACACCTCTCTTAGCAATTGGAGGAGGAGTTATAGGTGATTTATCAGGCTTTGTTGCTGCTTCTGTTCTTAGAGGAATTCCCTTGATTCATATTCCTACTACGTTATTAGCAATGGTGGATAGTTCAATTGGTGGTAAAACGGGTGTTAATCATTCTACAGGAAAAAATTTAATTGGTGCGTTTTATCAACCGAAAGCTGTTTTTGCCGATGTTCATTTTTTAGAAACGCTACCAAAAAAAGAATGGATAAATGGGTTAAGTGAAATCATAAAATATGGAATGATTGAAGCTCCAGAGATATTGGAAGAGATAAAGGCACTAACATTGAATACTACAATGGCTTCTCCGGAAAAATGGATTCCTTTGATCAAAAAGAGCGCTAATATTAAAGTAAATATCGTTTCCAGAGATGTGAAAGAGTCGGGTGTCAGAGAGTTTCTAAATTTTGGACATACTTTTGCACATGTAATAGAAAGAAAGGGAAATTACACTGACTTTTCACATGGTGAGGCAGTATTTGCTGGGATGTTTGGAGCTATAGCGGCTTCAAATTTTGATGGCGCCAATATTAATGCATCCAATTTATTACAATTCAAATCGTTGTATAATTTTAAATTAAATAAGATTGGTAATGACGTTAAAGAACTAACAGAATTAATGTTAAGAGATAAAAAAGTAAAAAATAAAACCATTCGATTGGTTCTACTCGAAAAAATGGGAAAACCAGTGGTTAAATCTTTTGATCATATTCAGAATATAGAACAGAGTTGGGAATATTTGATTTCTGAATTCAGCTAATGACAATACGTTGGTTATATAAAACTTGGTCCTTTATTTGGACTTTTATTGGCATAACGCTAGGTGTACTAGTGGTTGTTGGACTATTGGGATTTGGAGTTCTACAGCTCCCAGCTTCTAAAAATTATATAGCAAAAAAAATTGAAGACAGGTTTAATACCCAATATCAAGGCGTGCTAAAACTTGGTGAATTTAATGGAACAATCCCTTTAAGTTTTCAATTTGAGTCTATTAATCTTTATCCTGATTCCAGTACGTATCAACCTATATTTTCCTCAGAACATGTTTCTGCTACATTAGATGTCTGGGCACTTTTTAGTAATCGATTTGTTATAAACGGCTTACAAATTGAAAGTCCTGGTTTAAGAATTAGTAAAAACGAATCAGCATCTATTTTAAAGGCCATAAAAAAAAGGAATAATCCTTCTTTAACTAAAATAAATACAACAGCATATACAAACTCATTTGTTGATATTTTGGCCCCATCTGTAGAGGTGAAAAATGGATTCATAGTAATTGAAGAGCCATTTCCAATGCTTCCTGATAGCCCCGATAGTCTTACTTTTAGAAACCTGAACATAAACATGTTTTTGGATTACAATGCATCAGGGAGATTTATTGATATCGATCGATTGGATGTTGAAATTCCTGAATTAGGTATACAAAAAGCTGGTTTGTTTGGTCAGGTTTTTAATGATGACCGATTTCTTGAGTTTAATGCTTTCAATTTACGTTTTGGAAATTCTTTACTCAATTTTAGTGGTGAGGCTGATGGGGTAGATTTGTTAAAACCAGATTTATTAGGCCAGTTAAAATCGTCTAAATTAAATGTAGATGTAAAAGAGTTATTAGTTGAAGCATCTACATTAAGAAGAGCATTTAAGAATTACCCGGATATTGATGAATCGATTTATTTAAGCTTAGAAGGTGAAGGTAATATTGATTCCCTTTGGTTTGACGAGTTTGAATTTATTTTTGGTGAGAGCGCTTTAGATGGTTTTGGATATGTTGTAAATCCGTTTGGCACTAAAGAACTTAAATATGGTGCAGAGCTTTCCAATATTCTAGTTGATACTACAGAATTGGAGCTATTATATGCAGATTTTACAAAGGCTCAATTAACTGCAATCACCAACTCAAGATTTAAAGCAGAATTGAAAGGTGGTAAAGAATCTATCAATAGTCAGGTAGATATTTTTGGCGAACGTGGAAGTGTCTCAATAAATAGTACGCTTGAGTTCTCTGAATTGCTTCCTATTAGATTTAATGTAATCGTTGATTCTTTAAACATAGGTGGACTATTTATTGACCAGCTGGATTATTCAGATTTATCAGGATCGATTGGCTTAGAGACATCAAGTATCAAAGATTTTAAAAATGCATTAGGTGAGGCTAAAATTACTCTTCTAAATGGAGTTATTAACGAAGTGGCATTCGACTCAATTCAAGCAGGTGGGAATTGGGATTCGGGATTTATACGACCTTCATTTCGATTTGTAGCCCCAGATGCATTCTTATCAGGGATGGGGTCAGTTAACCTTTCAGATTCAATTACTTCCATCGAATTCTCTGGAAATGGTTCAAATTTAGATATTAAAGGCCTTACGAAAATTGAGAAAATGGCGCAGGCTTCAGTTGATCTAGACTATGAATTATTTTTAAAAGGGAATGATAAAAATGATTTCTACGGACAACTTAGTTTTGATATTCCTTTTTCGGTAGTAAATGGTGATACTCTTCCAAGCCATCAGTTTTACGCAGATTTTAATGAACCAAACTCGAATAGTCGGAGTTTAAGAATTACATCTACTGCTATAGATGTATCTATGAATGGAATTTTTGAACCCAACGACGTTTTGAAATTGGCACCACATTGGTTTGAATATTTAAAGAATAGAATTGATGAAGAATTTCTTTTTGCTGGAGAAAGAAATACAGAAATATCAACTCCAAAAATTAAGGATCAAAATTTTCAATTAGATCTCAACTTCAAAAATATAGCTCTTCTACAGCACTATTTTCCTGAAACCCCAAGCTTTATTTCAAGTGCCAAGGTTTCTTCTAACATAAATATGAATACCGAAAGGTTGTTATTTAATTCAACGATAAACGACTCTAGGTTTTCATTTAATCAGTATACATCTGATTCAATTTCAGTACAAGCAACAGGCAGTTTTCGAAATAGTGAAAAAATTAAAACATTTGGAAGCTTAAAAATAGAAGCTGAAGCAGGTAAATTATCATCTGAGTTAATTTCGAGTCAAGGTGTAAATATTTCAATCGATTTGGACAAAGATTCAATTCAAGTTTCTCAAACAATTTCCAAAATTGGGAATGAGACTAAGTTTAATCTTAATGGAGAAATTGCAGTTACAGATTCCAGCTTAAATATTACTGTTAACAAGTTTGAATTAGGTAGCGATAGCTATAAGTGGCAGGAAAATGGAAACCCATACTTCAGCTATATAAATGGAAATAAGCTTAAATTCACTGACTTCACATTTTCAAATCTGGAAGAGTTTATAAGTATTGAAGGCATATTTAGTAATGAATCTTCAGATTCGGTAAAATATATAGTACGAAGTGTAGATTTGGGTCGAATCTCTGAATTAATAGAAGGTCGAATTGATTTTTCGGGTAACCTTGATGGTGTTTTTACCACTCGTTCGTTAACAAGAATTCCAACAATACAAGGTGATTTAAACATTTTTGAATTAGGAATAGATGATAATGTTGTTGGCGATATCAATGTAAATAGTTCTTTTAATCAAGCGTTAAATAGATTTGATACGAATATCACTGTTTATACTGATTCTACTAAATATCCAGAATACTATACCCGAAATGATAGAGTTGGGCAGGATATTGAATTGAGTGGTTATGTAATGGCTCCAACAAATGGGCAATTTCCAAACACCGATTCCCTCTTTAGTTTTGATTTAAACTTCGACAACGTAGATCTATGGATAATTCCATTTATTGCTCCTAAAGTTTTTACTGAAATGTCGGGAAAAGCCACTGGAACTGGCTTTGTATGGGGAAATCTAGAGACCTATGATTTTGAAGTCAATTATGAAATTGGAATGGAAGATGCTGTTTTTTTAAAACCTCGTTTTCTTGACACTTATTATTATGGGCAAGGCTTGTTAAGTTTTTCACGGTCAAAGGGTCTCGATTTTAAAGACATGTTTGTGATTGATCCTTCAGGTGGTTCTGCAATTGTTAGTGGAACATATAATCTGAATGATTTTCAAAAGATACATACTATGGATTTGACTATTCAGATGGATGAATTCCAATTTTTGAATAGTACTTTTGATCCAAACACTCCATTTTTTGGTAAAGCATATGGGAGTAGTACTATTAAATTGACAGGAACTAATCTTAAACCAGTTTTATCTACAGTAACTCCGATTTATGTATCCGACTTTTCTAATATTGGAATCCCACTTTTAGAAGAAACAGATTTTGATGAGGATAATAAGTTCATTCGATTTGTGGACGACTTTTCATTTCAAAAGAAAACAGGTAGCTCAAACGAGAATAATTCTTCTGTATTTATTCCAGAGGCAGAAGAAAATCCATTCGACCGAACTTTTATAGAAAGATTTACACTCGATTTACAGTTTATTTCTAACCAGCAGATGACGGTGCAGCTTATTTTTGATCCTATAACTGGTGATATAATTACTGCAAACGGAACTGGTAGAATAAGAATTAGATTGCAGGATGAAGCACTAAGTATGTTTGGTCAATTCGATATTTTAAATGGAAATTATCAATTTGTTAGTGGTGATATTTTCACAAGGAAATTTGATATTGCCAGAGGAGGTGTAATTATTTGGGATGGTTCTCCAACTGACGCAAGATTAGATATAGAAGCAGTGTATCAGGCTCGACCAGATATTAATACGTTAACAAGAGCTAGATCGGAGATTGACCAAGAAACTTCTCAACGTGTTCCTGTTGAACTCGTTTTAAGTATTGAGGGATCACTTTCAAGCATTGAAAATAATTTTTTCTTCAGGCTACCAAATACATTTGAAGCCCGTCAAAACACAACACTTTCTACCCAAATTAATAACTTAAACAGAAACGAAGATGAGAAGCTTTTACAAGCTACTAGTTTTCTGTTAATGGGCGACTTTATTCCTTCAACTTCTGCTAGTACTGAAGGAACAAATTCGTTAACAAGTAATTTTTCTGGAAGTGGAGCGGTATTAAATCCCTTACTTTCAAGTCAGGTTATAAGTCCATTATTATCAAATCAAATTAATTCTTTATTAAGGAGTGATATTGGTAGCTTAGATATAGATTTCAATTTAAATACCTATAACAATGTAGACTTGGCAGTAGCACTTAGATTGTATAACGATCGTATCATACTTAGTCGTGAGGGGCAAATTACTGGCTCACAATCAAATATCGGAGACCTCGGCGCTACATACAGAATTAATCAAACACTCTCACTAATGGCATTTCATAGACAAGATCCTACCTTTACAAGTTTTGGTGGAACTGATGAAAGCCAGCAATCACAAGATATTAACGGGGTAGGTTTAGAAGCTGAAGTAAGTTTTAATAGCTGGAATGAATTTTTTAAAAAAATAGCTAACCCCTTTAGACGTCTTTTTGGGATAAAAGACAAAAAAGAAGAACAAATACAAGAAGAACTAACTCAGAATCAGAATCCCCCATCATAAAAATAAATGAATGAGCAGAAATCAGAGGCTTAGTACATTAGAAGAAATAATACTGGATTTAGTTAAAAATAGCCCTGAATCGAACCTCTCAAAAGAGACGATTAAAAGCATATTACAATTAAGTAGCAGAAAGGAAATAAAGAGACTGGATAAGGTTATAAATGGTCTTGCTAGTAAAGGTTCTATTGTAAAACAAGGAAATAGTATTCAATTAAACAAATCGGGCAAAAAAAACACTTCAGATTCTGAGAATAATGAATTGATTGAGGGAAAAATTCAGATAACTCAAAGTGGAATGGGTTTTGTTATTGTTGATGAAATGGATGATGATATAAAAATTCATCGAAGAGATGTTGGTATAGCTTTACAAGGCGATACTGTATTGGTAAAATTGACAAAAACTAATAAACGATCAGGGCAACCAACAGGTAGAGTAGTAGATATTAAAAAAAGGGGGAAAGATTTTTACGTTGGTACCGTAAAAAGAACGGGAACTACTACGTATATCATTCAACCAGATGTGAAATCTGCGCACACAGATTTCTTTGTTCTTCCAGCTAATTTAAACAGGGCTGAAAAGGATGATAAAGTAATTTTCACTTTAGAAAAATGGGTGCATCACCAAGCGTTACCAGAAGCTAAAATCACTTCTATTTTGGGTAAGTCTGGAAGTAACGATGCAAATATTTTATCTATTCTAGCAGAAAACGAATTAAGTTCAGATTTTGAACCTGAAGTCGAAAATTTTGCTAAAACAATCCCAGATCAAATTCCAGAAACAGAGATTAGTAGACGACGAGACCTAAGAAAGGAGATGGTTTTTACTATTGACCCAGCTGACGCTAAAGACTTTGATGATGCTCTTAGTATATCTTATAACGAAAAAGGCAATTACTATTTAGGTGTTCATATTGCTGATGTTACTAACTATGTAAAACCAGATACTCCACTAGATAAAGAAGCTTTTAAAAGAGGTACCAGTATTTATTTAGTGGATCGGGTAATTCCAATGTTACCTGAAAGATTAAGTAATGGTGTTTGTAGTTTACGACCAAATGAAGATAAGCTTACCTATAGCTGTTTCATGGAAATTGATCAATCTGGAAATCTTGTTGATTATTCGATTGAAGAAACTATAATCCATTCAAAACAGCGGTTTACTTACGAAGAAGCTCAGGAAATTTTAGAAGGAAAAGATCATAAGCATAAAGGTGATATTCATCTGGCTGGTAAACTAGCTAATACTTTAATGGAAAAGAGGTTTAAAGAAGGTGCCATTGATTTTGATAATCCAGAACCTAAGTTTGTATTAGATGAACATGGAAAACCTATTAAAGTAATATTAAAGAAACGGATTTTTGCACATCGATTAATCGAAGAGTGTATGTTAATGGCTAATAAAACAGTGGCTTTGCATATCGATAAACTCAGAGAAAAATCAGGTAAGAAAAAGAGTAAAAATTTATACCCATTCTTTTATCGTATACATGATAAACCAGATGATAAAAAATTAGCAGCCGTAGCTGAACAGGTAAAACCGTTAGGAATTGAATTTCATTTAGGAAAAAAAGTCTCTCCTAAAACAATAAATAAGCTTCTAAATGATGTAAAAGAGACTACCGTTGAAACGATTGTAAACGAACTAACTTTGCGTGCTATGTCTAAGGCTGTATATAGCCCAGATAATATTGGACATTTCGGACTTGGATTTGGACATTATGCACACTTTACCAGCCCCATCCGACGTTACCCAGACGTTATTGTACATCGCCTGTTAAAAAGCTATGCTTCTGGAGCGGTTGCCTACAACTATGAAACTCTTCGGAAAAATGGTGAGCACTGTAGTGAGCGAGAGCGAGTTGCCGTAGACGCCGAACGTGATTCTATTAAGCTAAAACAGGTTGAATTTCTCAGTAGCAGAATTGGAGATACCTTTGATGGTGTAATAAGTGGTGTAACTGAAAGAGGTATTTTTGTTAATCTAAAAGACATACATTGCGAAGGCATGATTCGTGTTAGCGATCTAAAAGGCGATTATTACAACTATGATCAAAGAAGCCATAGTTTAGTGGGCCGATCTAGTAAACGAAGATATCAGCTTGGTGATGAAATTAAGATTAAAGTGGAAAGTGTTAATCACCAAAAACGGCAAATTGACTTTGTACCTGCATAAATTTAAAAGCTAGAAAAATGAAAAGAAAAATAGCAGCAGTTTTATTCTTATCACTTTGTGTGTGGGTTCCCACGCTTAACGCCCAATACTTTTCATTTGGTAAGAATAGGGTTCAATATGAAGACTTCGAATGGAGATACATTCAATCAAAACATTTTGATGTATACTACTATGGCGCTAAAAATTATGAACTAGCAGAATTTGCAGCTCAGAGTATTGAATCTGCTTACAAACAACTTCAAGAAGATTTTAATCATGAAATTGTAAATCGAATACCACTTATTATTTATGATTCTCACAACGACTTTTCTCAAACAAACGTTGTAGCATTACCAACAAGTGCAGAGGGTATAGGTGGTGTTACCGATAAAGCAAAGAATAGGATGACCGTTCCTTTTGATGGCGATTACAACGACTTTCGAAGAACATTACATCACGAGTTAGTTCATGCCGTTTTTAATGATATGTTTTATGGGGGTTCCATCCAATCTATTATAAGAAACAATATTCAACTCGTATTTCCTTTGTGGTTTGAAGAAGGGTTAGCAGAATATACAGCGCTTGGTTGGGATACGAATACGGATATGTTTATCAGAGATGCTGTCATTAACGGATACCTTCCTCCAATTCAATATTTAAGTGGATATTATGCATATAGAGGAGGTCAATCTGTTTGGAACTTTATTGTAGAAGAGTATGGAAGAGAAAAAATTGCGGAAATTCTTAATCGTATTAAAACAAGCAGAAATATTGAGTTTGGTTTTGTTGATGCGCTTGGACTTTCAACAGAAGAATTGTCAGAAAGATGGGAGCAATATTTAAAGGAACGCTATTTTCCAGAAGTTGCAGAAAGAGAAAATGCAAAGTCTATCGCCACCTTAATGACAAGAAGAGGAGATTATGGAACTTATAATACAAGTCCAGCCATTTCACCTCAAGGAGATAAAATTGCATTCATTACCAATAAAAGGGGATACTTTGATGTTATTATCATTGACGCTCTTAATGGTCGCAGGCTTAAAACTCTGGTTAAAGGTGAAGATAATCCGGATTTTGAAGAACTGAATATTCTTAACCCTAACTTAGCGTGGTCTCCAGATGGTCAACAACTAGCTTTATCAACAAAAACAAAAGGTAATGATGATATTGCTATTGTAAATTACAGAACTGGAAAAACCGAAAAAATAAAGTTTAAAAACATCGACGCTATTGGATCAGTAGCCTGGTCTCCAGATGGTTCGAAGCTAGCATTTGATGGCAATATTGGTCCTTATCAAGATATTTTTATCTATGAATTAAGTAGTAAAGAGCTAACAAATCTTACGAACGATTTTTACTCAGACTACCAACCAGCTTGGTCAGGAGATTCTAAGACTATCTATTTCGCTTCAGACCGTGGTTCTAAAATAGAACTTAATACCTATAATTTAGGACATCGATTACTAAGTGATTCTAGTATTTATCAATCAGATATATACAGTGTTGAATTAGAATCAAAAACAGCTCAAAGAATTACAAAAACTCCTCTTTATAGCGAAAATCAACCTCATGTAACACGAACAGGTCGATTAACTTATAATTCTGATGAAAACGGTATTTTAAATATTTATGAGTTTGATTTTGAAACCGAAACAGCTTACCCATTAACAAATTTACAATCTGGAATAACTCAATTTTCGATAAGTTCTGACGGTAGCAGAATTGCTTTTAATGCAATTAATGAAGGTTATCTAGATATCTTTTTACTGAAATCTCCATTCACTCGAAAAAAGACAGAACCTTTAAGTAAAAACTATTGGGCAAATAGAAGAGCTACTGAAAGTTTAGATCAACGTGTACCAGCTACAAAATATGCTCAGGAAATGTTCAAAGATGGTATAGTAACTGCAATTGAAAGAACTGAAAAAGAAAAGGCAGAAGAAGAAGCATTAAAAACAGACGAGGAATTAGCTAGTAGTTTTGAACAAAGTGGAGAAATAGATTTTAGAAACTATGTTTTTTCAGAAGAAGTGATTTTAGATAGCACACTAACATTAGTCGACGAATTTATATTTGATCTTGAAGATAATGTTACAGAAGATGGACGTTACCTTCCTAGAGATTATCGACTGAATTTCACTACTGATATTGCTTATTCACCAGGTATTACAGCGTCAACTTATGGTGCCTATGCATTAACACAATTTTTGATTAGTGATCTTTTAGGTGATCATCAGCTTGCAATGGGAACTAATTTTCAAACTGATCTTAGGAACAGTGATTACTCACTTCAATACGGCTATCTAAAGAATAGGACAAATTTATTCTTTTCCTACTTCCATTCATCTCGTCAATACCAAACCCTTGGTGGAGACTTACTTAGATTTAGAACATTTGGTGGCGCATTTAATATGCAATATCCATTTGATAAATTTAGAAGGTTAGATTTTGGAGTTTCATGGATAAGCTTAGTAAGAGATTATGATACAGTTTTTAATCCAATATCAGCTCTTTATGGGCTTTCGAGTAGCTTTTCTGAAGGAGCCGAAAATCTTTCCAGCTCTTTTCTTTATCCTCAATTATCCTATACGAAAGATGCAACTCTTCCAGGCTTCATTACTCCAAGAGGTGGAACAAGGTATTCTGTAAGTATATCCGGTAGCCCAGGGTTGGGGAACGATTCGCCTGTATTTGCTTCTATTCTTGGCGATTTTAGACATTATGTGAATCTTGGCATGAATTACTCTTTAGCTTTTAGAGGGTCAGGAGGAGCATCTTTAGGAAAAGATTCCCAAACCTATTTTTTAGGTGGAAGACTTGGCTGGATAAATCAACGTTGGTCTGATAATGGAATTCCACTTGAAAGACTTGCAGACACCTTTTTTACTCTACCTGCTGTTCCTTTAAGAGGACATGAATTCAATGCTATTTATGGAAATAAATTTGCGTTAATTAATACTGAATTTAGATTTCCACTATTCGCAGCTGTAATACCTGGTGCTGTTCCTATTTTACCATTATATAATATTACCGGCGCAGCATTTTTTGATATTGGGACAGCATGGGGATTTGATATAAACGGTAATTTCTTAGATGAAAGTGGGAATCAGGTAATCAATTCTAAAGATTTAGACTTCAAACTTGGAGAAACTAAACAAGGATTTTTAATAGATCCAAATGACAATAGTTTAGTACCAGTTACTGAATAC
Source organism: Balneolaceae bacterium (assembly GCA_040222455.1). Lineage (GTDB taxonomy): Bacteria > Bacteroidota > Rhodothermia > Balneolales > Balneolaceae > RHLJ01. The sequence continues at coordinate 296,193 of JAVKDD010000027.1, forward strand.
ATAGATGGAGACATCCTTGCAGGTGCTGGATTCGGTCTTAGAACTATCGTATTCGGACTTCCATTTAGATGGGATATTGCCTGGGCTTATGGGCCTGGAGGATTTCAACCAGGTGCTATAAATTACTTCTCCATTGGAATAGATTTTTAATAGAAGGAATTGACTAATTTAGTTTTAAGAAGTCTATCATATTGATACTGGGGATCACGGTAATATATAAACCATATATAGTCCTGATCCCTTTTTGAAATTGAATCACTCAATCTCAAATCGTTAATTCTGTTATTTTCTACAGTAACATACTTGTAAGAATATCTGCCTTCTTTTATTAGAGCATTCGTTTCTAATAATCCAAGTTCAGGATTTAGCTCCATTTTATATCTATCAGAAATACTCCACTGATTAAAGTCTCCAATCAAGAAAACTGGCCCTAAATTAGAAATGCGGCCCCCTAAGTTAAACCTGAAAAAAACTTCTGAATATCTAGCAGACAGTTTATTATCAGGAAATCCTAATTCCGATTTTGAGGAGTACCTGGGGTCTGAAAGAAAATTCAAGACATCATCTTTCAGAATTACTCTTGGTGGAATTATTGCCGGTTCTATATTAAAAATTTGAGGATTTTGAAGAGAAAGTTCCGATAGGTCAAGTAAGCTGAAGTCAAAGTTAGCAGGAAAAGAGTTATTTCGGGATAGATGAAATTCAGTTTTTCCTTTAGTATTAAAACTAGTTTGATCGGCATTCTTTACATTTTTCCAAAATCGATTTTGAACAAATGAATAGGAAAGGTCGAATTGAGGAAACTCAACAAATTCAGGATATAGAAATTCACCAAATAATTGATCAATAGCTCCTCCATTTGCTCCTTGATTAAAAATAGTTTCGACCTCTGTTACTAATTCACCTTTATTCTCTGTCACAAAAAAAGGAATACTGAACAATTCGACCCCCGATTGGTAATCAAAGACATGAATTAGGTAATGTCCACTTACATTAAATTTTAGATCTCTATTTGGGAATTCAAGTTTATAATGAAAGTAGTCTGGTTTAAATTCTTGATTTCTTTCACCACCACGTAAAAATAGTTCATTAATCCCTTCAAAAATCCAGGGGTCAGGTAGCCCACTTTCATCCCAGTTTTTATTATGATGTGAAAATTGAATACGAAATTGTCCTGAAACAGCTGCTAACTCATCAAATTCCAATACAAGCTTGTTGTTGGTTCCTAATTCGATGATTGGAGGATTTCCAACAAATCCCTTTCTATAAAGTTGAATACTACGAATAGATTGTGGAGCTGTAAGTTGCCCCGGAATAAGTAGTAAACTCGGAATTTGATTATTTTTCGAAGGTGAATTTATGGCATTACTAACACCTGGACCACAGGAATAAGCAACAAACAGGTAAATTAGAAGAAGTGATAACTTAAATATTGATTGAACCTGTGAAAACAAAATTTGCCGGACCTGATAAAATTAATTGAGTGTATGTGTTTGTCTGTTTTTCAAACCTGAAAGTGACTCCTAGTGTTCCGCCTTTAACGGTAATTGAGTATTCAAATTCTGTCCCTTTTTGTTCTTGTAAAAAATGACATGCTATTGCAGAAGCTAACGCACCAGTTCCACAGGCAAGTGTTAAGCCTTCAACACCTTTTTCAAATGTTTGAAGAAAAAGGGTTTCATCATCTTCAATACAAACAAAATTAACATTGGTACCTGGAGGATTCAAAACTGGATGATTTCGAATGAAACTGCCTTCAGCTATCAAATCTTCCTCATCTTCCAAACGCTCAATTGCTTCAAAACTTACCACATGCTCAGTTCCAGTATTCACTTGAAAATATTTCTTTTTGTTTATTTGAAGCTTTTTAGGAGCTAAAACATCAGGAAAAAGAATGCTTACTTTGTGTTCCACCTTATCAACTTTTGCTTCGTAAACAGATGAATGAACATTAAATCGGTGCTTATTTTGGAATCCATGTAGAGTAGCAAACAAAGCCATACACCGGCTTCCATTTCCACACATACCTGCATCTGAACCGTCTGCATTTCTATAAACCATTGTGTAGTCTACATTACCCATTTTCGGAAGTTCAAGAACTAGTAACCCATCAGCACCAATTCCAAATTTACGATCGCATAATTTTGACGTTATCCCAATGATCTCATCCATCGACAATCCTGCCTCACGATTATCAATAATGATAAAATCGTTTCCAGCGCCTTCCATTTTATGAAATGTTAATGAACTCATTCAGCAAAAGCAGGTAAATGTTTCCAGTTTTCAGTTTGAGGTATGAATGGAGAAAGGCCACGCATTAAATTCGAAAACCTAAGAGCCAATACAGTTAAGAGTAGTTTTGGGGAAATATTTTGGCGAAGCATAGGTCGAGTAGCATCAATTTCTATTATCATTTCTTCCAGTCGTGCATTTGTTAAAGCATTTACAAATCTTTTGATGGATTCAATTTGATCAATATTTACAATCAATTTGTCATTTTTGGTTTCTCTATATACCATTAAATCTCTCAAATACATTTCCATTAAATTCGTAAGTGAAATAAGTCCTTCTATATTAAAAGAAGTTTGCCAGTCTTGTGCAATTCTAGAAATTCCTTGAGCATCTTGACTATATGAAAGCCTAAGAAAATTTACCATTGTCTCACGATCTTCTTTTAGTCTGGAGACATCAAAAAAGCGTGTCATAGCATAATTTCCTCCCGAAACTCGTGCCAAATACGAGGCTTCACTTTCATTTAAACCATCTATTTCAATTAAACCTTTTTCGACTTCTTTGGTAGATAATGTGCCCAGAGGAATATGTTGACACCTTGAAGTTATAGTAGGGAGGAGGCTTTCATAACTTTCGGTTGTAAGTATAAACATCAACCGATCTGAAGGCTCTTCAAGTAATTTAAGAAAGGCATTAGCAGTTTCCTTTCTCATTGTTTCAACTTGAGTAATAATTATTACTACACGATTTCCCTCATTTGGACGAAGACGTGCTACCGGTCTAATTTCGTCTCTAAAATAATCAATAGGATAGAAAGCTTGTAAATTTTTGGATGAAGCATCTTTATCTAAAGAAGGTCGTTGAGCAAACCCAATTACTTCGTATGGATCTTTAGCTAAAAGTTCCAATCGAGGCCGTAATTCTTCGAATTTTGCAGAGGTTGGTTTTGGAATGAAAACGTGAATATCTGGATGAGTGAACCAAGACGACTTTTTACTGGTTGTAAAATTCTCTAAATCACTTAAATGAGAAATACCATTAATAGCTTCTGCCAAAGCAAGAGCAAATGCGGTTTTACCTACCCCATTTGATCCAGAAATAAGATATGCATGTCCAATTCGCTCAGAGTTAAGCATTCTCTCCATCTGCTCTTTAGCTCGAGATTGCCCAACCAATCGTTTTTTTCCAAACTTAATATTCATCAATCTTCCCAAATAAAGTCAAAAAGGATAATTCCTGCCGTTATTGTTACTCCTACAAATCCAACTAAAGCAGCCAAATCACTACCAAAACCAGGATTTAGTCCATCTATAAAAGCATTTTTTGTGACACGAGTGAGTAATAATATTAAAGGTACAAAAAGAGGGATTGAAAGAACGGAGAATACCGCGCCTTTTCTATCGGCTTGGGAAACTATGGCTGCAGTCATGGTAGAAACAGAAGAAAGACCGAGTGTTCCAAAAAAAAGCATTATAGTAAGCGCCTCCCAAGAAGCAACTCTTAAATCCATCAAAAAAGAGTAAATAAGAAAAGTTGTGGCATTAATAAAAAGTGTGAAAACAGCGTTATAAAAAAGCTTTCCAACAAACACAGTAGATCCTTTGGCATAAATTCGAAGCAAATCGAAGGTGTTTTTATCGGTTTCTGAAATGAAACTTCGACCTAAAGCAGATAGCGCGGCAAATAAAATTACAATCCAGACGAGGCCGCTTTTTGGAGTTGGGTCGAGTTGTTGAGCTCGAAGTGTAAATAAAATCAATAATAAAGAAGCGACCACGAAAGCTAAAACCATATTTATAGCAAATCGAGTACGAAATTCTATTTGTACATCTTTCTTAAAAACGGAATATGTAGTTTGTAGCCAGTTCATGGGTTAAGTTTACGACTTTTTGAAAGGCTATGTAGTATCAATTCTCAAAAAAAGAGGAAGGAATTTCCACTATATATCTGCGTTAGGCTAAAAAGACTGTCAATGTTACTGTTTCGAATCTAAAGCATTATGTACAATCTTCAAATCAGGTTAATTTAACTTTGATTGATTCCATAATGGCTTCATATATTGACTCATCAAATTTCGAACACGAAATTTTAGATCAAACTTCATCAAATCTTATGAATTTATTTACTCTTCTTGAAGTACAAACTGTTTATTCCAATTTAGAAGTTAAAAATAAGAAGCAGGTGATTAATGCTATGATCGACTTGCTAGAGCCAAAAATGGATGCCGTTACATTAAAATCAGTAAGAGAAGCTGTTTTTGAAAGAGAAAGTGTTATGAGTACTGGAGTAGGTAAAGGGCTAGCTATTCCTCATTGTAAAACTACAGCTGTTGATCAGAATTATGCTGCCTTTGCTAAGCTAAATAAACCGCTAAACTTTGATTCTATTGATGGCGAACCAGTCCAGATTATCTTTTTGTTAGTTGGACCTGATACCAAACAAAGTCATCATATAAAGTTATTAAGCCGAATTTCTCGTTTAATGAATAGTGCGTCATTTATGGACACTATTCTAAAAGCTGAAACAGCTGAAAGTATACTTGAAGCCTTTAAAGAAGAAGAAGAGAAATATTTTTTACACTGATCTATGTTTAATATAAGTCGTGGTTTTTTTCTTTTACTATTACTATTTAGCTCGAATATCCTATTAGCACAAGATCTTCAAACTATTATTGATTCTGCCCCAAATCAGGAGGCTTTTTGGTCAGTTACTGTTAGAGATGGGGAGGGAAATATTCTTGAAAATGTAAACTCTGACAAACTGATTATACCTGCTTCAAACCAAAAACTATTTACTACCGCAGCAGTTTTAGATGGTTTAGGTAGTGATTTTAAGTACACAACTAATGTTTATGGAGAAGGGGCGCTCGTAGATTCTGTTTGGGAGGGATATTTTATTATTAAAGCTGTAGGTGATCCAAGTATTAGTGGAATCATGTATAATGGAGATCGATATCATGTTTTTAAAAGTTTTCTAGATCAGTTTCATAAAAAGGGAATCCATGATTATAGTGGCGGAAGAAATTATGATGGTGGCTATAAAGTTGATGCAAATTATTTCGATGACCAGGTTTATCCTAAGGGATGGGACTGGGATGATTTAAGTTTTTACTATGGAGTAGAAATTCATGCTTTATCTTTTAATAATAATGCAGTTGATATAGAGGTATTTGCAGATAGTTCTGTTGGAAAAAGACCAAGGGTTGAACATTTCCCAAATACATGGCGGATTCAAACCGGAGAGAATATTGATGATATATATTTTTTAAAACCTGTAATTCAACTTTTAAATAGACAAGAAATCATACCTGAAAATTTAGAGTATGATGAATATTACAGAAGGGAGTTGGGAAGCAATCAAATTGTTTTAGGAAGTAAATTACCAAAAGGTTACTACGAAAAAGAGTCACTATCAATACAGGATGCTGAAACCTTTTTTATTGATTCTTTCGATGAGTTCTTAAAGCAAAATGGTTTTAATAAAGACTATTATTTCTACGATGAAGAGTATTTAATTGAAGGTGATTATGACTATATAAATAATCCTATCATTGCCTCCCACACCTCAGAACCGCTTTCAAAACTCGTAGAATGGACAAACAAGGAAAGTGATAACTTTTATACCGAAATGTTGTTAAAAACTCTTGCAGCAGAAAAAGCGGGGATTCCAGGGACTTTTGAGAATGGAATTAAGGAAGTGCGAAATTTTCTTGGAAGAATGGAAATCGATACCACATTTGTGATCATGAAGGATGGTTCGGGGATGGCGTCGGGTAACTTTACTAAAACAGCTATTCTTTCTGAGTTTTTGGTAAAAATGCAGGATCATCCAGAGTTTTCTTCTTTCTATAATTCAATGAGTATTGCTGGAATTGATGGCACGATTGCACATCGAATGAAAGGAACTCCACTTTACAATAATTTTAAAGGAAAATCGGGTTATGTAGGTGGAGTTAGAACTCTAAGTGGATACTTTACTACAGCTTCAGGTAAGAAACTAATTGTGAGCTTAGCTGTTAACAATTTTATTGGGAAAGTTCGACCTATAGATGCAATTCATGAACAGATTTTAGAATATCTGTATGCAAAATATTGATTAGTTTAAGGGATGCCACATTCTACGCCACATATTTTGGTTACCGATGACGAAAGAGCTATCCGAAACACTTTAAAGGATATTCTTGAATTTGAGGATTATAAAGTTAGTACCGCAGAAAGTGGACAGAACGCACTCGATTTAATTGCTAAGGAGCGCTTTGACTTAATGCTACTTGATATAAAAATGCAAGGTCTGGATGGCATTGAGACGTTAAAAAAGATTCGTGAAGCTGGACATGAGTTCCCAGTTATTATGATTTCCGGTCACGGAACAATTGAAATAGCTGTTGAGGCAACCAAGATTGGAGCCTACGACTTTCTTCAGAAACCACCTGATTTAAACCGCCTTTTGATAACTGTTAGAAATGCACTTTCTATTCAAACATTAACCAAGGAAGTGAATCAAATAAAAAAGAAACTGCCCAAAATTCAAGAGATAATCGGGGAGAGTAAAGCTATTTCCAGAATTAAAGGAATGATAGAAAAAGTGGCGCCATCACAATCAAGAGTATTGATAACGGGTGAAAATGGTACAGGAAAAGAGTTAGTCGCTACGTGGATTCACGAAAAAAGTAAAAGAAGTTCTGGCCCATTTGTCGAAGTAAATTGTGCTGCAATTCCATCCGAGTTGATAGAAAGTGAATTATTTGGTCATGAAAAGGGCGCTTTTACCGGAGCAAATGAGCAACGTATTGGAAAGTTCGAACAGGCAGATGGTGGCACATTATTTTTAGACGAGATTGGAGATATGCCCTTAGGTGCTCAAGCAAAAGTTCTTAGAGCCCTCCAAGAAAGCAAAATTACAAGAGTGGGTGGAAATAAAAGTATTTTGGTAGATGTTCGAATTCTTGCCGCTACCAATAAGAACTTAGAAGAAGAAATTTCAGAAGGAAATTTCAGAGAAGATTTATTCCATAGAATTAGTGTAATCCCGATCAAAGTTCCGGCTTTAAGAGAACGTAAAGATGATATTCCAGTAATTGCTGAAGCTTGTTTAAAGAAACTCAAATCTAACGATATTAGTTTTTCATCTGTGAGTTTTTCTAAAGAAGGTCTAGAAGCTCTTAAAGAAAGGGAATGGACAGGGAATGTGAGAGAATTACAAAATGCAATAGAGCGGCTTGGGATACTTTCTCCAAAGGATTTAATAGATAAAGATGCGATTGAAAGTGTACTTCAGTCAAAAAAAAGAAAAACAAACTCATTAGAAAAAATTGCTTCCGAAACAGAAAATTTCCAAGACTTCAAAGAAACATCAGAACGATTGTTCTTAGTTAAACAACTAGAGAAATACGATTGGAATATTTCTCAAACAGCTGAAGCTGTTGGGATTCAAAGAAGTCATATATACAATAAAATGAAAAAATATAATATCGAGCGTTAACATGAGTGCAGAAATCATTGATGGAAAAAAAGTAGCCGTATTAGTTAGGGAAAGCGTACGTGAAGATGTTGAACAGTGGATGACTAAAGGAAACCGCGCACCTTTTTTACAAGTTGTTTTAGTAGGTGATGATCCAGCTTCTATAGTATATACAGGAACCAAAACCAAAGCTTGTAAAGACGTTGGAATTGAAACCAATACTCTTGAATTACAAGACACTATTTCAGCAAAAGAACTAAAAGAAGTAATTCAAGAATTAAATAACGATGATTCGGTAGATGGAATTTTAGTTCAAATGCCTCTGCCTTCACATTTATCTCAGTATGATGTGATCGAAAGTATTGATCATAGAAAAGATGTGGATGGGTTTCACCCTATGAATGTAGGAAGACTTTCGGTAGGGCAACCATGCTTTAAAAGTTGCACTCCAGCTGGGGTAATGGAATTGTTTAAGTATTATTCTATTCCCGTAAAATCAAAGCATGCTGTAGTAGTTGGAGCCAGCAATATCGTTGGTTCACCTATGGCTGTGATGCTTTCAAGAGAGAATTCATCAGGGAAAGCTACCACAACTATTTGTCATAAATACACTCGAGACCTAACTCAACATACCATAAATGCAGATATCCTGATTGTTGCTGCAGGGCAACCTCATCTTATAAAAAAAGAAATGGTAAAGGAAGGAGTAGTCATTGTTGATGTAGGCATTAACAGAATCGCAGACGAAACATCAGAAAAAGGGTATAAATTAGTAGGAGATGTGGATTTCGAATCTGTAAAGCAAAAAGCTAGCTGGATAACTCCTGTCCCTGGTGGGGTAGGCCCCATGACTGTTGCCATGCTTATGAAAAATACTCTCCTTGCAGCAAAGAAGAGTATTTATCCTGACTAATTTCTATAAACCTGAAAAGGGCTATCGATCATAATTTTTTTACTAGCTTTAGTAAGAACTGTTAAATAATCGGCAAATTTTGGTCTGCCAAATACATCGGTATCGTCTTTAACAGTGCCCCAAGCAATTATTTCTGAGTTGCTCTTATCAAAAAGATAAAATTCAGTTTCAAATTGGAGCGCAAGTTGTGGTGCTGCGTCTTGATAAGCAAAACTTACACGGTCTCCAGCTTTATGAACGAGTTGAAATTTGTATCCCTCCAAAAAATAAACAAATCTATCTTCAACAGAATTTGTGAGTATTTCAGAAGGGTAGTTCACTTCTAAGGTAGATATTTTTTCTGATCCTAAGTTTCTTTTTATAAAATCTGATTCAGTTAAATTTAATTCTGATTTTATAACATTTACCCGATTTGGGGTATTTGAAGAAAATGAAGGGTTTAACGCTTGAAAGAAATAATCAAGTTCTTGAGTATACATTCTTTTTTTTGCAGCGTCGGGAGTCCAATCTTGATTTAGAGGTAAAACTGCAAATGAACTTGAAGAGCCGTTTTTCTCAAAATTATCGTTTAAGTATATACTGCTTTTGGGTGAACATCCTAAAATAACAGTACTTATAATAAGTAAAGTTACCATACTTTTTGATAGCATCATTTTCTTTTTTTTCTAAAACTCTTATTGATGAATTATTTCAAGTTACTAGCATATCAATTACCCAGTTGTAAATAAATTGTAATTGATATCAGGAAAGTTTGGAAAGACGCTTAAATTGCAAAATAGTTTCAAATACGTTAACTAAAAGATACTTAAAAAATATTACAGACTTAAATAAATTAAATAAGTACCAAAAATTCATTAATTATTTAAGTATAGAAAAGGATTAGATAAATTTTATTATTTAATTATAGGTTTCTAATGTATAAATTCACCTTGTATTTACATTCATATTTTAATTTTACATAGTGCATTGGGGAACAATAGATTAAGAAAAGTCAAGGTTCTTTAAATAAACTGATTTATGCTTTATGTATAGTCAACATATTGATGATACTATTAATACCAATCGAATTCTTTCGGGGAGATATCTGCTAATAATATCCTTGATAATTATTTTTACCCTGATTGGTCTATTTAGCCTGAAAATATCTACAGAGGCTGATCAGCTTTCCAGTTCTATAAACGAATTTTATGAACATCCTTATCAAGTAAGAACTACAATTAGAGATTTTCATTTAACTGGATTAGAAATTGTACTTGAATGGAAATCTCAAATCCAGAAAAATAATTTTGATGAAGGTACAGAAGAATCAATTAGAGGTAAGTTTCAAAAACTTGATGATAATATTTTATTAATCAATGAAAAATATTTAGGCCCAAAAACGGAAACGTTAGCTCTAACTAAATCTTATACTGAGTTAAAAAACTATATATACCCAAATGGTAAAGTTGCTACGAAAGTAGATGATCAACAAAAGGCTCAAATAGAAACTCAACTATTTATAGATGAAATTGTAGCTGATTTGCAACCAATTGAACTATTCGCAATCGGCAAGGCTGAAGAGTTTATGTCGCAATCGGTTGTTGAAAAAGGGCATTTACTTGATAGGTTAATGCAATTATACATAGGTGCTTCTATAATTTTTATAGTTGGGACGTTTGTTGTTGGGTTTTTAATGACAAAAAAGGATCTGAATATTTTTTCAGAGAAAGAAAAGTTTAAGAAATCAATATTATTTGCACCCATTCCAATTATGATTCATAAAAACGGAGTGGTTTTACAGTTAAGTAAGGAATGGATGAAATTGTCAGGATATACGAAAAATGAAATTCCAACGATTGAGGAGTGGAGTAGAAAAGCTTACGGGGAAAGTTATATACCTAGCAAAGAATATATAATGGGTTTGTATAAACTAAAGGAAACTCAAAGCGATGGTGATTGGACAATTAAAACTAAGTCTGGAGAAGAACGAATTTGGAGATTTCATACAGGACCTTTAGGTAATAATACCGTAGTTAGTACTGCTCTTGATGTAACTAATGAGATTCGAAATCAAGAAAAAATTGAACTATTCTATAAGGAAACCTTAAAACTCGCGAAAGCAGTTGAACAAAGTCCTGTAAGTATTATAATTACAGATGTAAAAGGTAATATAGAATATGTAAATGAATATTTTACTAAACTTACAGGATATAGTTTTGAAGAAGTTATAGGGCAGAATCCTAGGATTCTAAAGTCTGGGTTGCAAGATCCGGATTTTTATAAAAATCTATGGGAAACCATTTCTAATGGACAAAATTGGTACGGCGATTTACAAAATAAGGCCAAAGATGGAAGTATATATTGGGAGTCTGCCTCGATATCCCCCATTTTTGATGATGATAAAAAAATAACCAGTTACGTTGCTGTTAAAGAAAATATAACAGATCGAATACGGATAGAAAAACAACTTATTGAGACTAATAGAAAACTTATTAATGCCCAAAAAACTGGAAATATTGGTAACTGGGTTTATGATTTGGCATCCGAAAAAATTGAATGGTCAGATCAACTTTTTGAAATCTATAATAGAGATATTGAACTGGGTCCCCCTACGTTTAAAGAGTTTCAGTCCTATCATATGGAAAAGGAAGATAGTTTTTGTAGGTTATTAGAAGCTTTAGAACATGGCGTAGCTTATGATGAAGATATTACACTCATAACAAAACAAGGGCAGAAAAAATTTATTAGAACAGTTGGTATTCCAGAGTTTGATACTGAAGGGAAAGTGCAACGATTTACAGGGGTTGCTCAGAATATAACTTATAGTAAAAATATTGAACTTGACATTATTGAAAGTGAGCGACGGTTAAAGAGAATTACTGATAATATAGAAGGACTTGTACAACGCTACGTTCAATATGAAGATGGCTCCGATGCTATTACCTATATTAGTAAAGGCGTTGAACGGCTTCATGGAATCTCCCAAAAAGAGGTGATAACTGATTCCTCTTTACTATGGAAACAGATCATTGAAGAAGATTATGATAGAGTCGCCAAAAGTATACAGAAATCTGCGAAAAAGCTTACCCCATGGGACTGTAAGTGGCGAATTAAAACTCCCGATGGTTCTGAAAAATGGCTTCATGGGAAAGGCTTTCCCATTAAAGACGAAGAGAATAAGTGTATTATTTGGGATTCAATTGTTGTTGATGTGACTAAAGAAGTTGTTTCTGAACTTTCACTCAGAGAAACAAATATTCGTTTAAATGCCGCTCAAGATATTGCAAGAATAGGATACTGGTCGGTTGATGTAGCTACAAGTGAAGTTTATCTATCACCCACTGTTAGAGAAATCCATGAAATGGATCATAACGTTAATGTTAATGAAGGCATTAATTATTACAAGGAAGGGTACGATAGAGAAAGAATTGATTTTGTAGTAAAAGAAGCTATTGAAAAAGGGACACCATATCAGGAAGAACTTAGAATAATTACAGCAAAAAGAAAAGAGAGATGGGTTAGAACCAATGGAAGGCCGATTATGGAAGGTGGTAAGTGCGTGCAAGTAATCGGAACGTTCATAGATATAACGGAGGAAAAAGAAAAAGAACAGCAGTTAAAAGAAAATCTAGTAGAGAAGGAAGTCCTTTTAGCAGAAGTTCATCATCGAGTAAAAAATAATTTAGCTGTTATTTCAGGAATGCTAGAGCTTCAGGCCTTTTCGAGTACAAATTCTAACGAAATTAAAGAACTTACCAAAAGTGTAAGTAGAATCAGATCCATTGCTAATATTCATGAGCAACTTTACAAAACTGGTAATTTCGCTTCTATTGCAATACATGATAGTATCAAAATCCAAATTGACAAGACATTATCAATGCATATTGGTGATAGCAAAGAACAAGTTACCCTTTTATATAATTTGGAAAATATGAGTTTAAACATAAACCAAGCGATTCCTTTTAGCTTGCTTGTGAATGAATTAACTACAAATGCTCTGAAATATGCCTTTAATGGAGTACCAAAGCCCGAATTAAAAATTTCTTTGATTAAAGTGAATCAGGATATAGTATTTTCTATAGAAGATAACGGAATAGGATTTGATGTTGATGAATTTAAAAATTCAGAAAGTACCTTAGGTCATACATTAATAGATGCATTTGTTGTACAACTTAAGGGCACAATAGACATCAGCAGTAGTTCAAAAAAAGGGTCCAAATTTACTATTACATTTACTCCAGCAGATAAGAAAGGATCAAGTGTTGCTACTAATTATTAGAAGAAATTGTAAAACTGTTATAATTCTATTTCAAAACCTTCATAAACAAAAATATTATAGGTGACAGTATGCTGTCACACCAGGTGTGTAACTTAGTGCCAGATAAATAAATCAGCACTAAATCCAATAATTATGACACCATCAAATGCACTAACTCAACACAATCTTCCTAAGAAGCCAACTTTAAACTTATTTGTAGCCCCACTACTAAAGCGCATCAAAAAAGAAAGTGCTAACGAATATCTGGAGATGCAGCAAACCTTTAACTTAATGGGTTGGGGTAAACTTCCTGATGATTTAAAAATCGAGATTTATAATGATGTGAAAGCTATGGTTATGGAACTAAAAGGAATGTATTCATCGTGCGATTCTTATGTAGAAAGAAGAAGAAATACTGTTCATTTTTGGGTTAGCAGTTTTCAAGATGGGATTTGTACTCTTGAGGCTGCTATAAATGCGGTTAAAGTAAAAGCTCTATAATTAGCTTTTTACCCTATCACGCACGCTTTTTTCGTTCTCTGAGTTATCGTCTAAGATTTCATCTTCAATAACTATAGATGGATTCGACAAATCATTTATCTTTTTAGAAACGGAGTTAATAATATTCTTAAGTCTTCTTTTTTCTTTTTCAAAACGTGACTTTAAATAAATCATCCCGGTAGAAAATCCTATTAAGCCACCAATTGGACTAAATAGAACTGCAGTCGACTTTGGAATTCCTATTCCTTTTAAGGCAATAAGCATTAGCACTCCAAATAGAAAAGATCCCATAAATAAAGTTAGAAACCTCAGCGGTGCCCAGCTAGATACATATTGAATTTTGGTTTTTCCTTTTTGAGGGGTAAATGAAATATGCTTATACCCAATTTCCTGCATTCTTTGTTCCCACTCGTAAGAACTTCCTACATGGCTAATTTTTCCAATACCACCATTTATTTTTCTAATCTCCTGAATTACTTCATCCCAAAGTTTTTCGTTTATTTCGCCATCTGCATAGGTAATTCTTTGTAATCTTGAAGTGCCTTTTAACCAGTTAAAAGTATCATTAAACTCTGTTTCATTTAACTTATTAAGAGCTTCTAAAAGGGAAGACTTATCAATGCCAACTTCATTAGCTACTTCCAGAAGTTCAGCTTCTGATAGTCCCTCTTTGTCCCCATATAAATCCTTTTGAGTTTGAATCTCAGAAGCTCTATTCAGAATTATTCGAATTTCTTCTTTATTGAATGTTCTATTTTCTGGCATAAATCAATTTATGTTTTCATTAGAAGAAAGTTTCAAAATTATTCTAATAATTACGCAAATGTACTAAATTAGATAATTATTATTGAGATCTGTTCATAATCCTCTTCAGAAGTTTGTATCTTTGAAAAACCGCAAGCAAAACTTCCCTTTTTCATGTCTAAATTGAATGAAGCTACTCCCTTCGAACGGATTACTCGTCAAGGGCTCACCTATGATGATGTACTTCTAGTTCCGAATTACTCTCAAGTCCTTCCACGCGATGTAGATATCAGTGTTCAGTTAACACCTACTCTTAGATTAAATGTACCCATATTGAGTGCTGCTATGGATACAGTTTCTGAGTATAGGTTAGCAATTGCTTTGGCTAGAGAAGGCGGAATTGCAATGCTTCATAAAAATATGACTATTGCAGATCAAGCCGAGCAAGTTAGGCTTGTAAAAAGAAGCGAAAGCGGTATGATTGTTGATCCTGTTACTCTGGATGCTGAAGCGACGGTACAAGATGCTCGTAATTTAATGAGTAAACATAAAATTGGAGGGATACCGATTGTTGATTCAAATGGAATTTTGATTGGTATTGTTACCAATAGAGATTTACGATTTGAATCAGAAATGAGTCGTAAGCTCGGAGATATAATGACTAAAGGGAATCTTATTACAGGCAAAGAAGGGACTAGTCTAAAACAAGCTGAGGAAATTCTGCAATCATATAAAGTTGAAAAACTACCGATAGTAGATTCTAAAGATAAACTCGTTGGTCTTATCACATTTAAGGATATCGAGAAAAAAATGAATTTTCCAAATGCTTGTAAAGATGAATTAGGAAGGTTAAGAGTTGGAGCAGCTGTTGGAGTTACTGCTGATACAATGGAACGTGTAGATGCATTAGTTAATGAAGGTGTTGACTTGATTACGGTTGATACCGCTCATGGTCATTCGCAAGGAGTTTTAACTACTGTATCTCAAATCAAAAAGAAATATGGCGATTTAAATGTGATTGGTGGAAATATAGCTACAAGAGATGCAGCGGAAGCATTAGCAGACGCAGGTGCCGACGTAGTTAAAGTAGGAGTTGGGCCTGGCTCTATTTGTACTACTCGAATTGTGACGGGTATCGGAGTTCCTCAACTAAGTGCTGTAATGGAAGTAGCAGAATTTTGTGGCAAAAACGGAATTGGCTTGGTAGCGGATGGAGGAATTAAACAAACCGGAGATATTCCAAAAGCAATTGCAGGTGGCGCCGATGTTGTTATGATGGGATCGATGTTTGCCGGAGTAGATGAAAGTCCTGGAGAGACTATCATTTATGAATCGAGAAAATATAAGTCATATCGTGGAATGGGTAGCATTGGAGCCATGAAAAAAGGATCTAAAGACCGATATTTCCAAGACGTTGAAGACGATATTAAAAAATTAGTCCCAGAAGGTATTGAAGGAAGAGTGGCATTTAAAGGATATTTAGGCGAAGTAGTTCATCAAATGAGTGGGGGACTTAAAGCAGCGATGGGTTATTGTGGAACAGCTACTATTGAAGAACTAAAGACAAAGGCTGAATTTGTACAAATTTCTGCTGCATCTTATAAAGAGAGTCATCCACACTCAGTTCAAATTACAAAAGAAGCCCCTAATTATTCTGTTTGATTGGACGCTCAGAAATGAAAAACGTGCTCGTTATTGTTTACTATTTCCCTCCAATGGGAGGGAGTGGTGTTCAACGTCCACTTAAATTTATAAAATACCTCCGTGAGTTTGGATGGAACCCAATCGTGCTTTGTCCCGAGCCTGGAGCTTATCATGTATTTGACGAATCATTGAATAATGAATTAAAATCATTAAACGTTGATGTACATAGAGTTGAGGGAAATACTCCACTTCATAAATCAGGTAATCGATTGGTTTCCTTGCCAAGCTTTGCTGAACGTTTTCTAAGAAAAGTATCTCAGTTTTTCTGGATACCGGATAATAAAAAAGGTTGGATAAAACCTGGATTTAAGAAAGCCAAAGAAATTATAAGTACACAAAAAATAGATCTGATTTTTTCAACTGCACCGCCATATTCGAATCTGGTACTTGCCACTATGCTGAAGAAAGACTTCGATATCCCAATAGTGATGGATTTAAGAGACGATTGGTTGAATACTCATCTGGTTAAATATCCTACACGATGGCATTTCTCGAAAATGAGAACTTTAGAATTAGAAACTTTAAATCAAGCAGACCAGATTATCACCATTAATGAATTAATTGCCGAGTCAATTGAAAGCAGGATTGATAACTCAAATAAAGTGGAAGTAATAAGCCACGGATTTGATTTAGAAGATTTTAGGGATGGTGCAATAAATTCAGTTGATTCTAAAAAAATTACATTTCTATACAGTGGTACTTTCTATCCTGAAAGTGGACCTGAAATGTTTATCGAAGTAATGGCTTTATTTTTAGAAGAAAACCCGACGTATAAAGATAAGGTAGTACTTCAATTTCAAGGGAATCTTGGAAACGAATTTGATTCATTATTTAAGAAATATGGAATCCAGAAAAATGTTCATAATTTTGGTTTTATTCCTCATTTAGATGCAGTTCAAAATTTATTAAATGCTGATATTCTTTGGCTAAATAATTCTCATAAAAAAAATCCTCAAATTCTTTCTCTAGGCAAGACTTATGAATATATGGCCAGTAAAAAACCTATCATTGCAATGATTCCAAAGGGCACACTTAGGAATACGCTTGAAAAATATGGAGCTGCTTTTATCTCAGATCCGGAAAATCTAGTTGATTTGAAAAATAATATTGAAAAGGTGATCCGCTTATTCGAACAGAACAAATTACCTATACCGGATCAAAAATTTATTTATAATTTCGACCGTAGAATGTTAACTAAAAGGCTTTCTTCAATTTTTAATGTAATTTCTAACAAATAAGTGCATCTTAATATGAGAATATTGATCTATGCTTAATTTTTTTAAAAAACTTTACGAACAAAGATTTCAGGAAATTACTGTTATTCTTCTTGACGATTCAAGACCAGACGAAGACAATTCCTATTTCTTTAAACCAAATCGTCTATTTATTTTTCTGACATTTATTTGTGTGATGCTATCTACGTTGGTTGCACTACTTTTTATGCTAACACCTGTTGGTACTCTACTTTACAATAAAGAAGATGCGGTAATGAGAGAACAAGTTAAAGATATTACTGAACGGGTTATAGCCTTACAGGATTCATTATTAGTACGGGATTTTCAACTTGAAGAGATGAAGAATATAATCAGGCTCAGTGTTGACACTACTTTAACAATGGACACAAGATTTTCTTCTATGTTTAGCAATACGAATGAGACCGTAGAAGATGTATTTGCAGAACGATTTGATGTGAATCCAACCAGTGAACAAGTGAATAATTCTGGAGTTTTCTTTTCTAATATTTTCAAATCCGCCCCTGACTTTCCAACTAGTTATCCTGTAAATGGTATATTGACTCGTTCTTATGAACCAGAAAAACTTCATTTTGGAATTGATGTAGCAACAAAAGAAAAAGAACTTATTACATCAATTGCAGATGGTACCATTGTTAATGCTACATGGACAATAAGTGATGGCTATGTAATTTCAGTACAACATGCCGACGGTTTACTAAGCATTTACAAACATTGTTCTTCACTTACTAAAAGTGATGGAGATGTTATTTTAAAAGGCGATATAATTGGAGTAACAGGAAATGTTGGTGTATCCAGTACAGGACCACACCTTCATCTGGAAATTTGGAAAAATGGTCTACCTCAAGACCCATCAATGTATTTAATTCAGTAGTTTATATGTTCAATATCAACAAAAAAGGATCAAAAGTGAGTACTCAAAACAATACTTCTCCATCAGTAAATATTATTAGTGAGGGCACCAAACTAAAAGGTAATCTTCACGCAATCGCTGATATCCGTATTGGTGGTACAATTGATGGAGAGGCTGTGTCTAAAGGGAAACTCATTATTACTGGCAAAGGAAAAGTAACCGGAAATGTAACATCTTCAGATGCCGACATTGCTGGAAGAGTAGAAGGTGAAGTAAAAGTTTCGAACCGATTAGTTCTTAGAAAAGATGCTATCGTTGACGGAAACATATACACTAAAACTCTGATCGTAGAAGAAGGCGCTCAAATAAATGGATCATGCCGAATGGGTGAGGGGTCTAAAGGATTGTCTCAAGCAAGCGACGCAGATTTTGAGAAAGGAACCCATTTAAAGGCAAAAGCTGCCGGTTAGTTGAGTACCAACTATCTCCCAAAAAAATATAGAGAATATCTCGGACTTGGAGTCGAAATTGCGGCTACCTTGATCGGTCCAATATTCATAGGTTATATATTAGACGCATATCTTAAAAGTAGTCCATGGGGTTTATTAGCCGGGGCATTTATTGGGATTATACTTTTCTTTTTCTCAGTATTTAGAATTGCAAAAAAACTAGATAACAATAAAAAAAGATAAGCATGCTCAAGAAGCTCATTAAAGTAAATTTTTTGATCCTATGTGTTCTTAGTATTTCTTTTTTTTTATTGCCTTTAAATCAAGCGTTAGGATTAGTACTTGGAACATTCATAAGCACGATTTCAATATTAGTAAGTGCTTGGGTATTAGATACTTTCTGGGATAGTGATTGGGATAAATTCAACAAGATTTTTCTTTTTTCATTAGTGGGGCGCTTTCTAGTAGTCGTAATAATCATAGCAATTTTACTTGGAGTGACAAAAATTGATGAAATCTACTTTACAGTTAGTTTCATAATTTCCTATCTTTGTAATTCTATAACAGAAATGATTTTCTTTAACAAAATCTTAGACAAGAAAAGCAGCTAACAATAATGATCCAGACCCTGCGTCGCGTATTTCTTACGATCCTCTTTTTATCAGCAAGTACTCCAGACATTTTCGCAGCAGACGCAGCAAGTGACAAGGAAGAACCTATATTAGATGTCATGGGTACTGTAGTTGATCATGACTACTTTAAAGTACCTGGATTCATTAACGGTGGTAAGATTTATTTACCCCGATTAATTTTGTGGGAAGATGTAGACGGCTCTACCAAATTTAATATGGCTTTAAGTACAAATTCTTTAGCTGAATCTTCAGAATTTGAAGTAGTCGACTATGCACTAATCGTCCCAGAAGGTGGGAATATTGTAATTGATTTCTCCATTACCTCACACCTTATTTACTTTTGGCTTGGAATGTTGCTAGCTGTTTGGATTACAGTGTCAATGTCCAGAAGATATCAAAAAGGGGTTGGAAAAGATGTTGAACCACAAGGGGCTTTTCAAAATCTATTTGAAGTACTATTTGTTTTTATAAGAGATGATGTAGCTCGCTCGAATATAGATGATCATAAAGCGGATAAATACGTTCCTTATTTCTTTACGGTATTTATGGGTATCGCATTTATGAATTTATTTGGACTATTACCCTGGGCTGCTACTGCAACTGCTGATTTAACGGTCACAGCAACTCTTGCACTAATGACATTCTTCATTACCCAATTTAGTGGAACAAAAGATTATTGGGGCCATATATTCTGGTTTCCTGGCGTTCCGGTAGGAGTTAAAATTCTAATGATATTTGTAGAGATCGTAGGTTTGCTTACAAAACCTTTTGCACTCGCTATTCGACTTTTTGCCAATATGTTATCTGGTAAAATAATGATCATAGCTATACTTGGATTGATTTTTATTTTTGCAGATTTATTTGGTGCAGCCGCGGGAATTGGCGTTAGTGTGTTCTCTGTTGCGTTAACGGTTGTTTTATACGCTTTAAAAGTTTTTGTAGCGTTATTGCAAGCCTATATTTTTACTCTTCTTTCAGCTGTGTTTATTGGAATGGCAGCGGAAGATCATCATCATGATGAAGAAAATTATCATGCTGAACACGCTATTTAAATTGATTTTATAAACTTAACTCTAACAAATAAAAATAGAATACTATGGGACTTTTAGCAGCTGGTATTGGAGCTGGAATCGTAGCTTTGGGCGCGGGAATCGGAATCGGAATGATCGGTAAAGGCGCTACAGAAAGTATTGCACGTCAACCGGAAGCTTCTGGCGATATTCGTGGTGCAATGATTCTTACTGCAGCTTTTATTGAGGGTGTAGCCCTTCTTGGTGCAGTAATTTGTATCCTTCTTGCACTTGGAATTGGTCAATAAACTAGGATTATAAATGACTTTCCTTTTAGCAGGCGGAGGCGGTATTCTTTCTTTTAACCCTGGTTTTGCAATCTGGATATTAATATCTATGATTGTATTTCTTTGGGTAATGATGAAGTACGCTGTACCTCCAATCATGAAATCGCTCAATGAGCGAGAAGCCAAAATCAAAGATTCTTTAGAATCCGCAGAGCAAGCACTAGCTAAAGCTGAGCAGGTTTCAAAAGATAATGAGAAGGCACTTCGTGAGGCAGAAGCGAATGCACAACAAATTCGCAAAAAGGCTAAGGAAGAAGCAGAATTACTCCGAGAAGACCTTATTGCGAGAGCAAAAGACGATGCATCACAAGTAATAGAACAAGCTCGTGCATCTATAGAACAAGAAAAAAAGCAAGCACTAGCAGAATTGCGACAAGAAGTTGCATATCTAGCTATTCAGGCTGCTTCAACTATTCTAGATTCAGAGCTCGATTCAAAAAAGAACAATAAGTTGGTAGATAATTTTATCGACGACTTGTCAAAAAATTAACTCAATAAATCTATGTTGGTATCTAAAGCAGCGCGACGTTATGCTACGGCTTTACTGGAAACAGCTAAAGAACAAAAAGTAGTTGAAGAAACGCTTAAAGATATCTTATTTATCAAAAATACGATTGATGACTCAAAAGAGCTTTTAGTTTTTTTAAAAAGCCCTGTTATCAAACCGTCTGATAAAGAAGCAGCACTTAAATCGATTTTTGGAAATAAAATCAGCAAACTAAGCAACGGCTTTGTTGAACTGATTTCATCCAAAGAACGTGCTTCGATTCTTGTTGAAATTGTTACTGCATTTATAGAACAGTACAATGAATACGCTGGAATCATAAAAATTGAAGTGCGAACTGCACATGCTTTAGATAAAGCACAGATAAATGAGCTAAAAAAAGTGTTGGAGAAAACTACTTCAAAGAAAGTAGTGATGGATTTAAAGGAACAGCCTGAATTAAAAGGTGGACTTCTGGTTAAAATCCATGATACGGTTATTGATGGAACCGTAAAGCACAAATTAGAGCAGCTTGAACAAATGTTCCTCGCCAATAGCGTGGAATTGAATTAGAACAGATTCAGAAATTTATAATACAATGAGCCAAGTCAGACCAGACGAAGTTTCAGCCATTTTACGCAAACAATTATCAGGTTTCGATAACGAAGCTGATGTATATGATGTAGGTACCGTACTAGAAGTAGGCGATGGTATTGCACGTGTTTATGGCCTTTCTAACGTAGAAGCAGGTGAATTGGTAGTTCTGCCAGATTCGAAAGATGACGAAGGAACCCCAGCAACCGGAATGGTACTAAATCTTGAAGAGGATAATGTCGGTATTGTTCTTTTTAACGCAGCTAATGCAGTTGAAGAGGGTGATGTTGTAAAACGAACCAAAGATATTGCTTCTATTAATATTGGAGATGGAGTATTAGGCCGAGTGATCGATCCTCTTGGGAATCCCATTGATGGAAAAGGTCCGATAACTGGTGAAACCATCAAACTTCCTTTAGAAAGAAAAGCTCCGGGTGTTATTTATCGTGAGCCAGTAACAGAACCTCTTCAAACAGGGATTAAAGCAATTGATGCTCTTATTCCAATTGGACGTGGCCAACGTGAACTTATTATTGGTGACCGCCAAACAGGTAAAACATCGGTTGCAGTTGATACAATTTTGAATCAGAAAGCAACTCAAAATTCAGAGAAACCCGTTTTCTGTATTTACGTTGCTATAGGCCAGAAAGCTTCTACTGTTGCTAATATTTACAAAGTGCTCGAAGAAAATGGAGCTATGGAGTATTCTGTGATAGTTAGTTCTCCTGCTAGTGATGCAGCTCCCATGCAGTATATTGCACCATTCGCTGGTGCTACCGTTGGAGAATATTTCCGAGATACTGGTCGTCATGCTCTTGTTATATATGATGATTTATCAAAGCAAGCAGTTGCATACCGTGAGCTTTCTTTACTTCTGAAAAGACCTCCAGGTCGTGAAGCTTATCCAGGTGATGTATTCTATTTACATAGTCGTCTATTAGAAAGATCTGCAAAAATCATCAATGATGATAAAGTAGCTCGACAAATGAATAATATTCCTGAAACTTTAAAACCTAAAGTTAAAGGTGGAGGTTCATTAACTGCACTTCCTGTTATTGAAACTCAGGCAGGTGATGTTTCTGCTTATATTCCTACGAATGTTATTTCGATTACAGATGGACAGATTTTCTTAGATACTGATTTATTTAACTCGGGAACACGACCAGCGATTGATGTTGGTATTTCAGTTTCTCGTGTTGGTGGCTCTGCTCAGGTAAAATCAATGAAGAAACTTTCTGGTACATTAAAGCTCGATTTAGCTCAGTACAGAGAACTTGAAGCTTTTGCTAAGTTTGGATCCGATCTTGATCCTTCTACACAAGCTCAGCTTAGAAGAGGAGAGAGAACCGCTGAACTTCTTAAGCAGGATGTATATCAACCCCTGCCTGTAGAACGTGAAATTGTACTTTTAAAAGTAAATTCAGTAGGATTGCTTGATAAACTCCCAGTTGCTAAAATTAGTGAGTTCCAATCTCAGTTTCTTGAAACGGTATTAACTAAGTACAGTAAAGAAATAGAAGAATTAGCCTCTACTGGTGTTTTAACAGATGATTTTGGTGATAAAGTAATTTCGACTGCACAATCAGTTATCGACCAAATACTAGCCGCACAAGAAGCTTAAGAAATGGCAAACCTACGTGACATACGAAATAGGATAACTTCTGTTAACAATACACAGCAGATTACAAAAGCTATGAAAATGGTTGCTGCTGCTAAGCTTAGAAAAGCCCAGGAACGTATGGTTAAGACACGTCCTTATGCATCTAAAATTCAAGATGTTGTAGGTCGATTAGTAGGTAGTAGTTCAGATTCTAACCCAATTATGCGTACAACTGAAGAAGTTAGAAACGTATTAATGATTATTGTTGGTTCTGATAAAGGATTATGCGGTGGCTTTAACAATAATTTATTCAAAGAAGTTGAAAAATCTATTGAATCAGATTTTTCTGATCATAGAGATAGTGCTACACTTTCTCTTATTACTATTGGTAAGAAAGCAGGTGCATATTTTAAAAAGCGAAAATACAATGTAATTGAGTTTCACCCTGGTTTTTTTGACGATCTCCAATATGCTAAGACATCAGAAATTATGAGTGCTGTAACTCAAAAATTTGTGTCAGAAGAATATGATGAAGTATTTATTGCCTTTAATGAGTTTAAATCTGTTATAGCTCAAAATAGAAAAATAGACAAGGTTCTTCCAATTGATCCAAGTTCAATTTCAGGTAGTAAAGATGATGCTTCTAACGATGTAAATGACTATATTTTCGAGCCTGATTCTGAAGCAATATTGGAAAAATTACTGCCATTACATTTGAATATTCAATTATGGAAGGCTGTACTCGAGTCAAATGCATCTGAACAGGGTGCAAGGATGTCGGCTATGGATAGTGCAACTGAGAATGCCAAAGATCTGGAACGTGAGTTAAGATTGAAATATAACCAGGCTAGGCAAAGTGCAATTACGACCGAGATTTCTGAAATTGTATCCGGTGCTCAGGCACTAAGTGGAAACTGATTTTAGGAGAGTTGGCAGAGTGGTCGAATGCGGCGGTCTTGAAAACCGTTGAGGCGCAAGTCTCCGGGGGTTCGAATCCCTCACTCTCCGCAGTAAAAAATAGCCCCAATTTGGGGCTATTTTTGTTTTATTAAATAAAAAAGAAACTAGATCGTTGTAGCGCAAATATTTACCTATGATTGTACGCCTGTTTATTTTATTTCTTTTCGCAATTCTAATTGGAACTCCTATGTCTTATGCACAGGATACGCTTAGAATAAGTTTTGATCAATTTCTTGAAAGAGCACTTCTAAATTCCGGGCAAATTAAACTGGTTACTACAAAGGTTGATCTGGCTAAAAACAGAACTCAACTTGCTAAAGATCAACGGTTTTTACCTTCGTTTGATTTTCGTTCAGAACATGCACTTGTACCAGGAGTTACATCTCCAAATGGCTTTTCTGAAGAAGAAATATATTTGGATGGAGATGCCTACAACGATTGGGATAAAATAGGACTGTTTACAAGATTAAGAATACAAGGTGTTCAACCAGTTTTTACTTGGGGTGCAATAAACAAAGCTATAGAAGCTGCACAAACGGCCGTAAAAGCAACAGAACAAGAATATGAAGCTACAAGAGCAGAACTAGAGCTTAGATTATTTGATCTGTATCATAGTTATGTGTTTGCTTTAGAAATAGAACGACTATTAGCAGATGCAGAAGACAAAGTAGATCAAATTGGGCGAGCACTTGATAAACAAGTTGAAGAGAATCCCACAGAAGTGGATGAATCAGATGTATACAAGTTTAAAGTATTTAAAGCTCAATTTGGTATTCAGAAAGAGGAAGTAACTCAAAGTCTGCTCTTTGTTCGTGAAACATGGAATTACATATTGAGAAATAGTGAACAAACTATTTATGAACCAGAAATTCGATTTTTAGATCGCGTTGAGAATAAGATTGAACCTATCAACTTTTACCAAAATAGTGCAACTAATAATAGGGCAGAACTTTTGGGACTAGAGCTAGGTAGAAGTGCAATGCAACAATATATCGGTTCTTTAAAATCACAGAATTTGCCTGGCCTATATTTAGGCTTTACCACTACATTAGCTAGCACTCCAATTCGACCCCGGCAACCCAATCCGTTTATTAGCACCCCAGAAAATACTTTTAATACAGCTGTAGGATTTACTATCCGTCAAAATTTGAATTTTTTCCAAGCTAAAACTTCACTTGAGCGCAGTAAGCTAGAAGTGAACAGATTAGACTTTCTTAAGGAAGCAATGCAAGATGGAATTATTTTAGAAGTTAATGAGGCTTATCGTAACGCTTCATTAGCAGAGGTAACCACAGAAAAGACTGAGGAAGCACTTCAAATAGCCAAAGAATGGCTTCGTATGGAACAATTAGACTATGATTTAGGTTTTGGAGATTCAAAAGATTTAGTAGATGCCGTTCGTCAAGAACTAGAGCTCAGACTGACAGAAATGGAGAGCATTTTCAAGTTTAATTCAGCAATAGCAAAACTTAATAAATCAGCGGGGCTCCCGTTAACAACAAGGATTGAAAAATTAAATAAGGATTTATGAGACTATTTAATATTGGATTTATGTTGCTGATAATCACATTGATTTCTGTGACTTCTATTTATGCTCAAAATACAGAGGAGCAAATCAAAACAATGCTTACTCAACGAGATGAGCAAATAAAGGAATTGTTAGGCCCTGAAGGAAGTGAATATTCGGATGAACAAAGAACCGAATTAAAAGAAATCATTAATGGGGTCATCGACTTTGAAGCAATGGCTAAAACTGCTTTAGATGAAACTTATAATGAAATTTCTGAAGATAATAGAGTAGAATTCCTCAATCTTTTTACTACGATTGTGAGAGATCACTCTATGAATAAGCTTGAGATTTACCGGGCAAAAGTAACTTATAATTCTATTAACGTGGAAGGTAACCAAGCCTTGGTAAAAACAATGGCTGAACTTGAGGAGGTTCGGACTCCTGTAGATTATAAGATGGAAATGGAAGATGACGAATGGGTTATCGTTGATATGAGTGTTGATGATCTTTGGACTGCAGAATCATATAACAATCAGTTTCAAAGAATTATCGCAAGAAGAGGATTTGATACACTAATGGAAAGCTTGAGAAAGAGAGCGGCTAAAGAGTAATCTAATTTGCCTTTAAGTTCATTGTATATATATTAGTTATATAAATATTAAGCAACCATTTTGATGATGAGAAGTGCATACCTTTTTTCCATATTTATTCTATTTGTTTCTTGTAGTAATAATTCAACTTCAGTTCAAGATGATAATGATTTAGAAACGTTATCTTTCATAAATCCCGAAAATTCAGGTAATCCCCAGATAGAATCTAGTCCAACATCAGGATTTGATTATTTAATACCAAAATTTTCAGTATTCTCTTATGAAGGAAATAACCCGAATAATGTAAATAGATCTTATGTAAATGGAGTACAAGGTTTAGCTAATGATGGGACTAACTGGTATTTATCCAATAAAGAGAATATTTATAAATGGAATGGTTCGGCTGGATTTCCATCATCGATTTCCGGGACTTCTAATTACGATTATGTTGGAATGGTTAATGTTAATGGTGGGGGGTATGATCATTATGGTGATATCGATTTCGATGAGGATCAAAACCTTCTTTATGTTCCCTTAGAAAGGAGTAATAAATCTAAAGCACCTTTACTTGTAGTATTTGATGAGGATTTAAATTTTGTAGATTATGAAATACTTACTAAGAATAATCTAGCAACAAAAGAAGCTCCATGGGTAAGTATAGATCCAATTTCTAAGAAAATTTATACATCGAAGTTTAATAATGTAAGTGAACTATGGATTTATACAGATAGTCTTTCAAGTGAATATATTAGTATAACTCATACCTCATCATTACAATTAAAGAATGCATCAGGTCAACCTTTAACTTTAAATGGAATTCAAGGCGGAGAGTTTTCTAAAAGTGGTCATTTGTTTCTATTTGTACAAGATGGATGTAATGATAGCACTGAAGGAATTTATGTTATTGATATCAAAACTGGGAAGTTATTAAATCATCAAAATGAAGTTCGCTGTACAGGAAGTGATCAAGAATTTGAAGGTATAACAATATGGGATTTAGATAATAATAGTAATAATGGGGGATTTGAAGGGCAAGTTCATGCTTTAAATTATGAAGACAATATTTGGTATGGAAAAAAGTTTTGGTTAAAACATTTAAGAGTAGTACCTACTACTGAAGTTATTACACCTAAAATTGCAGGAAGCTTGCAAAATGGAAAACCTTATTTGAGTTGGGATAACATGGGGGTTGGATATAGTTATGAAGTCTATGAAGAAAATACTGCTCCAAATGGAGGTAATTCTTTATATGCAACTACTTCAGCTACTAATATCACAATTAATAAAGTTTTAGATGATCCCAATGTTTCAGGAGATTTCTATCCGTTGAGATACTATATTCGTGCAAAGAATAATAATTTATTAAGTGATTATAGCAATAAGGCTTTATTCTTGATAGAATACAATACCTCCAATTGTGGAGGGGGAAGGTTTTGTTTTGAATAGAAATGCAGATTAAAGCCTCGGTTATTATTCGTTCATATAACCGAGTAGAAGCTTTATGTGAACTACTTGAGATTTTACTATTACAAGACTTTGATTCCTTTGAGATTGTGATTGTTGAGCAATCGACTGAGTATAAAAAAGAATCTTGGAATAAGCTTTTATTATTAAGCAGTAGCCCAAAGGTTAAACTTTTAACTTATGAACCTTTAGGTGGACCAAGAGCCAGGAATGAAGGTGTCAAAAATGCATCCGGAGAAATTCTGATCTTCATCGATGATGATGATTTACCAACCTCTACAAACTGGATAAGTAAACATATTGAAGCTTATCAAAATCCCAAGTTAGTAGGGTTTACAGGAAGGCATATTTTTGAAGGAAATTCTAATTGTCCGTATGTGCCATGGCTGCGATGGTACATAAGGAGGAAGGTGATGAGTTATAGTTTTTTAAAGCTCCCTTACACATTTGCACAATTTGATGAAGATGTACCGAATGTTGGGTGGCTTCATGGAACGAATTCATCCATAAGAAAAGACTGGGCATTAAAAGCGGGTCTTTGGGATACCCATGTCAAAAATCAGGATGAACATTCTTTCGCATTCAAATTACAACCTTTCTTAACAGATGGTTTTCATTTGGAGTTTAAAAAAGAACCTGCGGTTATCAGAAGAATGAATATTGGCGGAGGAATGGGGAAAAGGAAGTTTTCTATTCGAAGAGAATTTCAAAACCAGTATAGGTACTTTAAGCACACCGTTTTCCGATACTTCCCAGAATTAAAAAAATACTACCCATTTATTTTGATACTAATTAGTGGAAAAGTGGTAATGAAATTCCCTCGAACCTTATTCTAGGTCAATTTTAAAAAAATTATAGCAGTATATTCAAGACACTGTCGCACAACTACTTTTAGATATGTCCCAAAAGGTTATTTCTTATTTCTTTTTTCTATTCCTGATTTTGATTTCAATCTCTGTTTCTGCTCAAACCAAACACAACTTTTCATTTATTCTAAAGACAAACGTTGGTAATGATTCTCCTTATTGGTTTCATACTAATCGGGATGGAATAATAGACGACTCAGGTCTAGGTTCTTATTTAATATTTGATTCTGCTTATGAAAAAAAATTTAAGAACGACTTTACAGTATCCTATAAAATATCTCCAGTTGTTAGGTGGTCATCGAATTCTAAGATTTTATTCCCTCTTATAAATACTAAAATATCTTATAAGAAAATAAATATCCAAATAGGAAGATTTAATTATGAGGAGCTGCATCGATTAGAAGAATTAAGAACAGGATCTTTTGTACAAAGCAGAAATGCTATCCCAATACCAAAAATTGAACTGAAAACGGATTTCATTCATGTACCTTTTACAAATGAGTTAGCAAAAGTAAAAGGAACCTTCACACATGGGTGGTTTGAGAAAGATAGAACAGTAGAAAGCCCCTTATTGCATCAAAAAACATTTTATTTATTAATAGGTAGAGAAAATAAATTCAATATTTATGCTGGGCTTGTACATAGTGTGATGTGGGGAGGGTTTTCAAATATCGAATCTATTGGAAATATTCCAGAAAGCTTCAATGATTTTATTAGATCTGTTTTTTTAGGGAGAGGGAGTGATGATGCACCATTAAATGATCAAAATTATTATCAGGGTAACCAGTTAGGAATCTACGATTTGGGCATTTCGTTTAAAAAACGAGATTGGGACATTGAATTATATAAACAGTTTTTATTTGAAGACTATGATGGGGTAGTTTTAAGAAATTTTCAAGATGGGATAATTGGAGTTACCTTAGAGAAAATGAATCTCCATAATTCTCGCAAATTGGTTGAGGGGATAAACTATGAATACATATATACCAAGTTCCAAAATGGTCGTATTCACATATCGCCCAATAGTACGACTAGTGGAAGAGATGATTATTATAGCCATACCATCTATCAAAACGGATGGACAAGCTTTGGACGGGTGATAGGGAATCCTTTAATAACAGTTAGACAGAATAGAGATATAAATGAGTATTTGATTGAGAATAATCGTGTTGTAGCTCATCATATTGGTTTAAGAGGAGATGTTTTAAAAAATATAGATTATATATTTAAAGCAACCTTTTCTAATAATCATGGGAGATATTTAGAAGAACAAAGAGCAGAGAATTATTCACAAGAGTATAAGTTTGATCCACCTCTAAAACAGCTTTCATTGTATTTAATGCTAACAAAAAAATCTGAAAAGTGGCAGAGTATAGATTTCAGTTTTGCAATAGCTGGAGATATAGGCGAACTCTATCAAAACAGGTTTGGTATTCAATTTGGAATCAAAAAAGGCCTATAATTCAAATATAATTTTAAGTAAATATCTTTAGAGGAAAGTACTATCATACTTAGGTGGTATTAGTAACTCAAAATAGATGATTAACTCTATGAACAATAAAATAAAAAAATCGATTTATTCACTGTTTATCTCTCAGCTATATGACGACGTAGTTTTTAAGTTCAAAAGAAATGTTTTAAAAAAGCAAATGAGTGTGCCTTGGATGAGGTATCGGGAAATAGAGTTAATTAAGGATCTTATACTGAATATAAATCCAAACAATGTTTTGGAATGGGGTGCTGGAACTGGGACAGAGTTTTTTACTAATTATATAGCTAAAGACTCTAAATGGGTTTCAATTGAACACAATGAGGAATGGGCTGAGTCGGTAGCGAAACGAAATAAAAAGCCAAATGTCTCTATACAATTTAAAGGTCCTAATAGCGAGCCAACACCCGGTATATATTATGGATTGGTTGATTATACAATAAATGATGGGACTTACGAAGACTTTAAGGATTACATTGAATATCCAGCAGAACACGCACCTTATGATTTAATTTTAATAGATGGCAGAGCTAGAACTGAATGTTTAAAAAAGTCAGTTGATTTGTTAAGTAGTGATGGGGTGGTAGTATTACATGATGCGAATAGGGCACAATATCATGAAGGATTCAAAGACTATAAACAGGGCATATTATTTGAAGATCAAAGGGAATCTTCAGGAGGGATATGGATTGGTACAAATAGTGAAATACCACTTTCTGATATTTTAGATTTAGAAACATATTCAAAACTTTGGGAATTATACATCAACTTTGGCAAACTGATCAAAGTTTAGTAATTAGAAGCGAAACTAACCCTGCTATTTTTTCTTCCCTCTAAATAAATCAAATACTTCTTTCTCTCTTTTATAAAATATAAATCCAGCTATCGCAATAGATATAAATATTCCAATAACTGGAATTAAGATTGAATTTTCATTTAGGTTCTTTATAAGAAAAACCTGAAAACCTAAACAGAAAGCTAGGAATAAAGGTAATATCCAGAAGCCTGAAAATATTTGATTTATAAAACTAAAAAAAGACAGTTTCAACTCTTTGCTCCCAAAATAGAACAGTACAGATATTACAACTGGGAATGCTATAACCCATGACCAACCCACACCTATTAAACCATATTGAGCTCCAATAATAAATGCAGCAGGCATTACAAATGCATTGGAAAGGGAGTAATAAAAGTTCAACTTTGCTTCACCTAAAGCATTAAGTAACTGAGGTACTAACGTTGAGATAGTTCTTAAAACTGCAATCGCTGTAAAAATATGGATTAAAGGTACAGCATCCATCCATTCATCATAACCTCCAAGTAAAAGCAAGTTTTCTATATATACAGCAATCACAATTAAAATTGAGCTAAATAGCAATAAACTTCCTCTCGCTATTGTGAAAAAGTATTTTCTAAGTCGATCTAACTCTGTTTGTAGTTTTGAAAATGCTGGATAAGCTACCTCATTTAAGTTACTAGTAAGAGTTTTAACAGTATCACTGACAATTCTAAAAGCAAGAGTATAAATACCTACTGCTTCAGCTCCAAAGACTCTTCCTACGATTAAGTAATCAGCATTAGAGTATAAATTATATAGAAGCCTTGAGCCAGTAGCATATAAACCAAACCGAACCTTTTCTTTAATCTCATTATAATTAAACTGAAATTTTGGCCAGTAAGGGTAAAAAAATTGAGCGATTATAAGTTGAGCAAAACGATTTCCAACCTCTCCAAGTATAATTGCCCATGCTCCATATTTTAAATATGCTAATAAAAGCATTACCGCTGAAGATGAGAAAAGAGCCAGATTATCTATAATGGCAATTTCTTTAAACTGTAACTCCTTTTTAAGAATATTTCGAGGAACTAAATAAAATGTGAAAATAATTATAATAAGCCCATGTACCTGAATAAGGGGAGTGAGTAATGGTTGATCATAGAAATTAGATGCTAAAGGTGCTCCAAAATAAATAACCGCATATAACACCGCAGTTAAAGCTAAAGACAACCAGAAAAGGCTATCAATTTGTCTACGGGAGAGTGATTTAGCTTGAACAATTGCAACCCCTAATCCAAGTTCAGTAACTGCTTGTACCACTGCAAAAATTGCTAAAACAATGCTAGCTATTCCAAAAGCTTCTGGTGTTATCAGTTTAAGAACTACAAAAAGAGCTACAACATTTATCAGCTTACCTACGGTACTTCCAACCCCTGAATAAAGAAAGGATTTGACCACCTGAGAAGAAAATGATTTTGGGGAAGACATATTTATTAAAGCAATTTTCTACTTTAAGTGCTCATCTATTAATAGCAAAAAACAAATATAAGCAAATTGGGTTACCAAAAGGAGTTTATATTTTAACTTTCAAATGCCTTATATTTAGTTTGCTTATGCTTTGTAGCTCAATTCTATCTAATTAATGAAAGTCCTTATTAAGGCCTCAACATTTGGGGCAGATCTTTTTTGGTTAACCCACTACCTTGACAATAAACCTGGGGTTAAAGTAAAGGTTTTACTTTCAAACCCAGAAAGCTTTCTCAACGAAGGAATAGCAAAAAAATACCCAATTAAGGCTGAGTTACTAAAAAAAACATTAAAAAGTTATTGGTTTAAACCTCGAAATTTTAAGCCTGATGTAACTATTATGGACAATAAGTTGCCTATTAAAGCACTTTCACCAAAAGGATATATGCTGTGGCATGGTTTTGGGTGGAAGGGACCAAATGACTTAGAAGAGTTTAGTTGGGTACACCGTGGAATACAGGCAACATGGGGGAATGCACAAGAACCTAATTCAAATTTTAGATGGCATTGTTTTGGACCCTGGGATTTTAACCACCGAACTAAAATAAGTGGCTTCCATCCTGATAATTGTAGAATTGGTGGAGCCGCAAGCCATGATCTTCTTAGAAACCCATTACCTAAAGAAGAACTTCAGCCTTATTTTCCATTTGATGTCATAAATCGGAAGACTGTTCTTATTGCTCCCACTTGGCATTATGGTGAGGTATTTGCGCACTGGGGAAAAGACAAGGAATTATTTGAACAACTTTTTCAAAAAATAGAAGATTACGATTCAAATGTAATACTTCGATTGCATGACTCATTTAGATTCGATTCTGAGTACGTTCAATTTCTGGAAGAACTAAGTGAACGTCACCCAAATGTCTTATTAAAGTTTAAAGATAGAAATCCAGATAATTTAATGGATTTAATGGTATCTGATATACTTATTACCAATTATAGCAGTATTGCAAATTTATACTATGCAACTCATCGTCCTACTATTCATATATATCCAGTGAAAAATGAAGATGAAGAATTTCAGTGGCGACAAAGTACATTAATTGGTGTTAGAAGTAAGATGGTTGATTCGGTGAAGTATATTTGGAAACTGTCTCCTGAAGAGAATGGAGGGTTTGTGGCAAGAAACTTTGATATGATGATCGAGCAATTAGAAACAGCTTTTTCTGATCCAGATTGCTGTGTAGAAAAATCTCAAGAATTTTTAGACAAATACATGCTTGGCGCTGATGGTAAAAATTGTGATCGAATATATGCAGCCATACAAGAATTAGTAGAAGAACCATGCTAAGTTTTCTACAAAAAATTGAAACATCTACTCCTCGATTAATGCTTTAAAAAGTCCTATCTTTGTCAAGATAAAGAATAAAAACTAACAGATCTTTTTTATACATGAATAAGCCTTTCATTGAACCTCATAACGGCAAATTATTGGTATTAACTCCGGGAATGGGTGCAGTAGCAACAACATTTATTGCAGGAGTAGTATCAGCAAGGAAAAATTTTACAAAACCATTTGGTTCTCTAACACAATTACAAACGATTAGGCTTGGGGCCAGATCTGAAAATAGAAACCCACTTATTAAAGATTTTCTGGATATTGCAAGTTTAGATGATATCGTTTTTGCTGGATGGGATGTAATTGATGATAACGCTTATGAAGCTGCTAGAAGAGCCAAAGTTTTAAAGTCAGAAGATTTAGAGCCACTTAAAAGTGAACTTGAGCAAATAAAACCAATGAAAGCTGCATTTAGCCAAAAATATGTAAAGCTTCTCAAAGGGGATAATGTAAAAGATATTTCCAATAAAATGGAATTAGCTGAAGCACTTAGAGAAGATATTAAGGCTAAAATAAAAGAAACAGGTGCTTCAAGAGCAGTAATGGTTTGGTGTGGATCTACTGAGATTCACCTTCATCATGCACCCTGCCATCAAAGCATCGAAGCTTTTGAAGAAGGATTAAGAAATAATGACGAATCCATTTCTCCTTCTCAGTTATATGCTTACGCGGCGATCAAAGAAGGTGTTCCTTATGCTAATGGAGCTCCAAATCTTTCAGCTGATTTCCCAGCATTAGAGGAACTTGCAGAGAAAGAAGGTGTTCCTATTGCAGGTAAAGATTTTAAAACAGGTCAGACTTTAATGAAAACAATTCTGGCACCTGGGCTCAAAACTAGAATGTTAGGGATTCGTGGTTGGTTTTCAACAAATATTCTTGGAAATAGAGATGGTGAAGTTCTGGATGATCCCGATAGTTTTAAATCGAAAGAAGTAAGTAAAACAGGTGTATTGGATTCAATTTTGCAACCTTCTGTATATCCAGACTTATATGGAGATCTTTATCATAAAGTAAGAATCAATTATTATCCTCCAAGAGGCGATGAAAAAGAAGGTTGGGATAACATAGATATCTTTGGCTGGATGGGATACAATATGCAGATTAAAGTAGATTTTCTTTGTCGTGATTCTATACTCGCAGCTCCTATTGTTCTTGATCTAGCTCTTTTTCTAGATTTTGCCAAACGAGCTAAGAAAAGTGGTATTCAAGAATGGCTGTCATTTTATTTTAAAAGTCCACAAGTTAAAGCAGGGCATATTCCTGAGCACGATATTTTTATTCAACATTTTAGACTTAAGAATACATTAAGAGTGTTAGGTGGAGAAAAACCAGTTACTCATTTATCTGAAAATTTTGAAGAAGAAGCCTTTAGCTAATTGATGCCTTCATCTAAACAGAAAAAAGGACTGATTCTAGCTGCTGGATTTGGATCCAGACTTCAGGGAGTTAGTCCTGTTACGGCATTTAAACCGTTGACTCCTGTCGCTGGAAAACCACTTATATTCAGAACTATTGAAAGTCTAGAACGTGCAGGATGTACTTCTGTGGTAATTGTTTTGGGTCATGGACATGAAGAAGTTAAAACTGCTATTCTAGATTATTATAAAGGAGAAACTCCGCTCGAATTTGTTTATAACGATCAGTTCGAATTAAGTAACGGTGTATCTGTATTATCTGCGAAAGATCATCTAAGTGATATATTCATTATGACGATGGCCGATCATGTGCTTGGAGAGTCTTTAATGAAAATAGCTGGTGAATATTCTCCCAAAGCTGATTCAGCAGCTTTATTGGTTGATTATAAGATTGAAAGCATATTTGATATGGATGATGCAACTAAAGTGGTTTCTGAAAACCAAAAAATTGTTTCGATTGGGAAGCAGATCAAGGAGTTTAATTGTATCGATACTGGAGTATTTGTATGTACCCAAGGGCTGTTAAAATCACTGGCAAATCATTATAAAAAGTTTGGGGACGCCTCAATTTCTGATGGAGTTCAAGACTTAGCCAAAAAAGGTAGGATGTACACTATAGATATTGAAGATGGGTTTTGGCAAGATGTCGACACTCCAGAGATGCTTGAATATGTTGAAAAAATCTTATCAAACTAATCCAGTTTAGTTAAACTATAAAAAACATTTTCATTCCCATTTCTTTTTGCAGATCCTCTTAATTCAATGATATCTCCTCCAAGAAATCTTTTAGCGAGCATTTTTTTAATACCTCCAAGTTCTTCAAGCATTGCAATCTTTTCGTACATCGTTTCAATTTCCAAAATTTCACAAGGACTTGATTCATAACAAATCTTAATTCTTTCCGAAATTTTTTCACCCAGAAAAGTATCAGTTGATTGAACCTGAACAGAAATAGGTTTTTTTAAAGTAATTTCGTTTCCAGTTCCCTCAAAAGCATAACCAACTACTTTACTTTCATTGTCTTTTGGGATTAAAAAATATCCTGCAGCATAATTACCATTCTCAGAATGAATATATTTAAAGCTTTTTTCAAAAAGTCTGGTACCTACATTTGTTTGATAGGTATGATTCATAAAACCAATTCCTTTTATCTCTACTGTATCATAATCTAAAGCGATAAAGCCTGATATCTTCGAAAAAGGAATGTGTGTAAATAGTGCTAATTCATTGTTCTCATCTAAATCAAAAATGCCGTCACCCCATGTAAATCCATCCATTGCATCTATAAAATCCAAGTTTATATCAAAATGTGTTCCATTTTTATTAGTTCGAAAATGGACTTTATGTTCATCAGGTAATTTTCCTTCAAACCAAATACCTCGTTCAGTATTAAGCATAAATCGATACGGTTCTTCTTCAAACACTAGCTTTTCAAGATCATATTCTCGTGCAGCAGAATAATTTTTACCATTCCAATTAAGAAGAGACATTCTAGCTCCACTTACTGCATTTCTTAACCCACCAAAATGATTAATAGAATAGGTTAGATAAATTTCAGAACCATTTTCTAATGCAATATGATAGTTCCAAAACTCATTATAGAAACCACCTTTTTTTTCATGTTCTTTTATATCAGATGCACTTAAACTTTTTATATCACCGGTAGGATAAATAGGATACTCCTGAGAAAATGAGTAGGACGTAAAAACAAATAAAATAGCAGAAAAAAAAGTAAATACTTTCATAAAAATTTTGATAAATAGTCTCCTCTTTAACGTTGCAGAATGTAATCAGATTGTGCGAATGAAAATTGTATTTATTTAATTATTCTATACGTTTAAAGTAAAGCTACATTAAATTTCTTATACTTGACGCACATAAAAATTAGTAGATGAATCGCATACTTACATTTTTTCGACCTCTTCTTAAATTAAATATTCAACATCCATTTTTGGTGATATCCTTTTGCCTCGCATTAGCACTT
The DNA here is from genome assembly GCA_040222455.1 of Balneolaceae bacterium. Lineage (GTDB taxonomy): Bacteria > Bacteroidota > Rhodothermia > Balneolales > Balneolaceae > RHLJ01. The sequence goes on from JAVKDD010000027.1 coordinate 333,128, forward strand.
ATAAGTGGATATTATGCCTCCAATTTAAAAGTTGATACAGATATTGCTAATTTATTACCAGCCAATCATCCTAATGTATTAGCTTTAGAAAAACTTCAGGAGACCGTTGGTGGTGAAAGTGAGATGCAAGTTGCAATTAAATCACCCAGCTTTGAAGCAAACAAAGCATTTGCTGAAGCACTGATTCCTAAAACTCTTGAGCTTTTTTACGCTCGTTACAACGATGTTTACTTTAAAAGAGCTGAATTTAGGAAGAATACCGAAGTACTTAAAGACAATGCTCTTTATTTAGCTAGTAACGAAGAGTTAAATGATATTACCGAATGGCTAGAAGATGAAATTGAACAGGCAAAATTAGAAGCAAGCCCATTTTATATTGACCTTGGAGAAGATGATGATGAGGAAGATAATCGTGCGGATGGATTTCAGGAAAGTTATGAAACTTTAGTCCCTCCAGAGTACCCAATAAATAGTGATAGTACTATTATGGTTTTAAAATTCTTTCCAACAGGGTCAAAAAGTGATATCCAATATTTGGAAGATATGTTTGTTGTGTACGATTCACTCATCACAGCATTAAACCCCACTTCATTTCACCCAGAAATGGAAGTTCAATTTGGAGGTAGACTTAAACGTCATCTTGAAGAACTCACTTCTATAATGAATGATGTAATCGGTAGTTTCGCATCAGGAATAAGCAGTGTTATTCTATTGGTGATGTTCTACTTTTTCATAAAAAAATATCTTCATTTCAGGAAAGGTACGTACAATGAAAATGGATATACTGTTTGGAGCCATGTAGTTAGAGCTCCAATACCTGTTTTAATTGTTGGTGTTCCTTTGGTAATAAGCCTTCTCTGGACCTTCGGTCTTACCTATATCTATTTGGGAATGCTAAATACAATGACGTCGGTACTTTTTGTAATTTTGTTTGGGCTCGGTATTGATTATGGGATTCATTATTACGCCAGATATATAGAATTACGCTCAAGCGGGATGGATGTAGAGGAAGCGATTTATGCCACAAATGATAGAACTGGTGAAGCGATATTAGTAAGTGCTTTTACAACAGCTTGTGCGCTATATGTACTAATGTTTGCTGATTTCCGTGGATTCTCGGAATTTGGCTTTATATCGGGTACAGGGATTATGTTGGCACTCTTTGCTATGTTATATGTTTTGCCTTCATTGTTAGTCATTTTTGAGCGGTTTAATCTGATTCTGTTTAGTCATGACGAAGAATCTCACAATATTTCACAAAAAAGATATCCTTTTGCTCGTACCATTGTATTTGCAGGACTTTTGATATCTGGTGTGGTAATCGCTTTTAGCGGAAATCTGAATTTTCAATATGATTTTGGCAAACTTGAACCAAAATTTCCTAATTACGAAGAATTCAGAAGGGTAGCTGGTCAAGTTGGCGAATCCGGTAAAAGAAATCCAGCTTATATTATTGCCGATTCTGATCAGGAAGTAGAAACTCTGATGGAAAAGTTAAGAGAACGAATGGAACAGGATACGACTTCGCCAACTATTCAAAGTATTGAGTCGCTGCAGGAACGTTTTCCAACTTCAGAAATAGAAGAGAATTTAAAACTAGAAGCAATTGCAAAGATTCGCGAATTATTAAGAGATCCATTTATTATTAGTAAAAAAGATGAAGATCTTGATAAACTCAGAAGGGCTTCCAAAACTACTGAACCGCTTACCATCGATCAAATTCCAGATTATTTAAAGTCTCGTTTTATCACTATAGATGGAGAAGTGGGTCGGTTTGTAATTATTTATCCATCAGTAGGATTATCAGATGGCCGCCTTTCAATAGCGTTTAAAGAAGATATTGGAGAAGTAATTCTTGATAATGGAAAAACTTATCATGCGGGTAGTACTAGTATCGTTGCCGCTTCTATGTTGGATTTAATGCGTACTGAAAGTCCATACATGGTAGGTGCGACTTTTATTATCATTTATTTATTCATGATTTTTAGTTTTCGGTCTTTTCGTTGGTCAATAATTGCCATGCTTCCACTTGCAGTAGGCCTATTATGGCTTTTTGGAATTATGATGGTATTTGGATTACAATTCAATTTCTACAATTTAGTTGTTCTACCTGCTATTTTAGGGATAGGAGAGGATAGTGGAGTTCATTTAGCGCACCGATACCGGGCGGAAGGTAAAAATAGTATGTGGGCTGTGCTTTCTAGCACTGGTCAACATATTACTATGGGCTCGATCACTACTATGCTTGGCTTTGCAGGATTACTATTCGTATCTCATCCGGGTTTACAATCGTTAGGTGTGATGGCAGTGATTGGAATCGGAATGACCTTACTTACTTCTGTTACATTTCTTCCCGCTCTAATTCAATGGTTAGAAGATAGAGATTGGATTAGATTTTAAAAGAAGAGAGTATATATAAATAGTTGCTATTCGTCAGAGTATAAAATTGAACAAATAGCCTAACATGATGATGAAGATTGTAACTATTCCAAAGTAAAGAGCTATTAATTTCATAGACATAACCTTTTTAAGCAAAGTTGCTTCTGGAATCGATAAACCAACTGTAGCCATCATAAATGCGATGGCAGTTCCCAGTGGAACGCCTTTTGCAACAAATACCTGTATTACTGGAACAATTCCAGCAGCATTTGCATACATCGGTACAGCAAAAATTACTGCCAACGGAACAGTCCACCATTCACCACCACCCAAATATTGTCCAAAGAAATTTTCCGGAACATAGCCATGCATAGCAGCGCCAATAGCAATACCGATAATTACATATAAAACTACACCTTTTACTATGTCTGTAGCGTTTTGTGTTATTTCAGGCAAGCGTTGTTGAAAAGTTAGTTTCTCTTCTTCGTATTCTCCTTGTTGAATTTTGTTTTTTAGTATTTGTTTTACCCAGTCAGAAAGTAATGGCTCTAATTTGAAACGTTCTAATAACCAGCCCCCAATCATTCCCAACAGAATTCCTGAAGTAGCGTAAATAAAAGTAGTTTTCATTCCAAACATTCCAATAAACATAGCAATGGCAATTTCATTTACCAGTGGTGATGTGATAAGGAAAGCAAAAGTTACTCCCAATGGGATTCCACCTTGCACAAAACCAATAAATAAAGGAACTGATGAGCAAGAGCAGAAAGGAGTGAGTGCTCCAAAAACTGAAGCAAACAAATATTCTAATCCATAAAGTTTTTTTCTATGTAAGTAATCTTTGAGCTTTTCAATGGGGAGGTAGGCATTTACAATTCCCATCAAAAAGACAATTATGAACAAAAGAATTAGAATTTTTAGGGTGTCATAAACAAAGAAATTTAAAGCGGTTCCTAATTTTGTTTCATACTCTAAACCAAAAATGGAATAAATTAGCCAATCAGCAAAATGTTGAATCCAATCGAACATAAATTACTTCCTTAACAACAAACAATAGTAGAACAACAAGAATTAATACCTATTGCTTCTGAAGAATTACCCATTGTATGAAATCCTTTTTGCGCCCATCGTACCATGCCATATTGCATATTTACTACTTTTTCATAACCATGATTAACTAAAAAACCTGCAGCTCTTAAACTTCTGTCTCCAGTATTACAGACTATTACCGCGTTTTTGTCTTTAGGAATTTCATTAAATCTGTTTTCAAATTCACTGAGAGGAATGTTTATGATTTGTGGTACTTCAAAACTTAAATGTTCAACTTCATCTTTTTCTCTAACATCTATCAGAAGTGCCCCTTTTTTAATCCATTCTCGTGTTGATGTAGGGCAAATTTCTTTTACTAAAGTTTGAATTCCCATAATTTTTTATTCTTTAATGAGGTTAAGAATTTCACTTACTTTAGCAACCCTTCCTTTAATTTTAATTTCTTCGTCTATCATTAGAACAGGGGTGGTTAGTATATTATATTTCATCATTGTCTCAATATCTTCCACTTTTGTCACGTTGGCTTCAATGTTAGATTGTTTGAGAGCTTCAAGAACATTGCTGTAAGTGACTTTGCATTTCTGACACCCTGGACCCAATACTTTTATTTCTTTCAATGGTCTAAATGTTTAGTTAAATAATGGTCGTAAATATACGAACATATATTCGTATTTCGTAGAAATACGAATAATTAAATAAAAATTATTTTAAAACACTATTTAACAATGCGTTAGCAATTTTAAAACTTTCTCTGTTAATACAGTATTTAGTGGAGGGAGGGGTAATATCACCTTGAATTAACTCAGCATCTTTAAGTTCTTTCAGATGTTGAGAAAGGGTGGATTTGGCTATAGGTAGTTTTTCTGCCATGTCGCCATGATAACAGCAAGATTCTGAATTCAGTAATTCCAAAATAGCGATCCGAACGGGGTGCCCTAATGCTTTTGCAAACCTAGCTGTTTGTTCTTGTTCTGGAGTGAAATAGTCTGATTTTATAGTATTGGGCATTTTTATCAAATAAATTAGTTTGCATTCGCTGAATAAAGGGTCGTTAAGTGTTTTTTCTGCATTTCAGAGTCTGATCATCAATGTACTGCTTTTTGACTGAGCTTGTGATACTTTTTAAAGCTCTTTCATTACAATAAATATTGTATAAAAAAGATAAAAACTAAGAAGTAAACCAGCTTCCCAACGGTCTAATTTTTTTCGTTGTCCGGTTACCATTGATGTCAAAAGAAATATAGTTCCACCAATCAAAATATATAAGTCGATATTAAATTTTGGATTGTATTCGATAGGTAAAACCAAGCCACTAATGGATAGAATTAGTAGAATATTAAATACATTTGAACCAATTACATTTCCAATCGCTATATCACTGTTTTTCTTAGTTGCTGCAACAATGGATGTCACTAATTCAGGTAATGATGTGCCAGCAGCGACAATAGTTAATCCAATTATTTTTTCACTCACGCCTAAACTACTTGCAATTTTAACACTATTGATAACTACAAATTGTCCTCCTAAAACTAAACCAGTTAATCCAATTAAGATGAGGCTCCATATTTTTAAAGTTGATTTTTCTATAAAGTCAGCTTGAATATTTGAATCCTGTTTCATTTGGCGAAAAACGTAATACAGAAACAGGATAAACATCACCAGCATTATGATACTATCAACTCTACTGAGTGAACTGGATTCTGAAAAACTCAAATCGTTTATTAAAAATAATAACACGATTGTCACAAATAACGATATTGGAATTTCTTTCCATGCCGTAGAAGATTGAACGGTGATTGGTAATATCAATCCTGAAATACCAAGTATTATAAAGAGGTTAAAATTATTACTCCCTACAATGTTACCGAGAACAATATCTGAATAACCATTCAACGAGCCTATAATATTCACAACTAATTCTGGTGCTGAAGTTCCAAAAGCAACAATAGTTAAACCTATTGCTAAATCTGATACTTTATATTTTTTAGCGAGAGCAGTAGCTCCATCAACAAGCCAGTTTGCTCCAAAAATTAAACAAATAAATCCAATACCAACTAATAAAGGCTGAATGATCATATAGTCTTTTTTTTAATCCGAATGAAAATCAATAGTTTTATTTTAATTCTCAAATTACGATTGATTATTGCGAAATAAATAATGTTATAAAATCCTTTTGGCAAAAGAGTAGAACTGGATTTAATTCTCAAGCATTTTGATTAAGTATTTTCAGTTACTTTTTTGATAACACTAAAATCGCACTTACTTGTAGGTTTTTTTACCAATTGTGTTTATTCAGTAATAATGACACCGCCAATAATTTCTTCATCAGTAGGTTTCTCAAACCAACTTTCCATAAACTCAAAATTTTCATTGCTTACTTCAAATTCAAAAGTAGCACCTTTTTCATTATTTCTTTTCATCACTCTTTCAAACCTTGTTTGTTTTGAGATGTCTAAAAAATGAGTTTTCAGTTCATAACCATTCTCATTGGCGAATTCTCGAAATTTTTCTCTATGCACAAATTTCGATAAACCTAAGTCTAATATAGAATCAGTTTTTGAGTTTTCTAACTGATGGATTAAATCCATGATCATTTCTTCTGCTCTGTCGATTCTTTCCAGAAACCATTCCAATCCATCGTTTGGTTTTTTGTCAGCAAGAAATAATGTTTTATTCCACTTGTCTATTGAAAAAATAATGCCATTGGTTTTTCCTTTTAATTCAACTGAGTAAGTCGTTTTTCCAGAACCTGTATTTCCAATAATTAAATGTATCATATCTTTTTTATTTAGCTTGTAGTAGTGATATTCAGCGAATTTTAACTTAAGCTGAATATCTATTGCTTAGTCTAACGAGTATGGTTATTAGTACATTAAACCTGAGAGGTTTGTGAAGATTCATATTACGATGCTGAATTCGATTTGTCTTTCATTTCAATTAGAATAATAGTGATACCAAAAATGATTTCAATTACACCACCTATAATTCCCCCAAAATAAAATGGTTGACCTGAAGTCAAGCATATCATACATGATGTAGTCAAAATTAATCCTAACGCCCAATAAACTCTCATACCGTAAATTGATTGAAACACTAAATATCTTGCACCAATTATCATAAGCATAAATGGAAAGAACCATTCTTTTTCTATTTGAAAAATTGAATACGCCATAAAAAGACCAATATAAAGAATTGTGGTACTTTCAAATGCTAGAAAAGCAAGAGGATTGTTTTTTGATATTTACCGGTTCTGTTAAATAGTATTGTTGAAGCTATTCCCAATGGATAAATTAGCATTCCACCTAAAAAGAAAATTAGAACACTCATTTCAGTAGTAGAAAATAACCCAATAAATCCAGAAGCAAACCAAACTACACTTGAAACCAAAACACCAGTTCCGCAACCAACGTAAGCAATTCGCATATTTTTTTGTAATTCTTCAAATAACATATTAAGTAAAGTTAAAGTGTTTGATATCAGGCCAATTTATTAAATACAGAACAGTACCATGTTAAGTTGAGTAGTTTTAACCTATTGAATTAGTTTAGAGTTAAGAATAGTATAGTGAATTACAATCCAAAGGGTTCTGTAAAAGTTTTTGTAGATTTTAGAGCACTTTCTACTAGATTTGCACTAGATTTATGTAAAAGTACAAAGCAATTGTCTTTGAAGTTTTATCTTTGGTAACAGTTAACTCTGATTTAATTTTTTATGGATATTGGTAAATCAAGAGTTTAAAATTTCGTTAATCTCAACAATACTTAGCGGTTTGTGATAAAAGTTTTTGACAAAAGAATACTGCTTAGACTTCTCAATATCTACCCTGTCTGTTGATGATGACAAAATATATAGGGACATATTTTTGTAAGTATTCGAATGGTCTGCTTGAATAGTGTCCAGAAATCCCCAGCCATCTAAAACTGGCATATTTAAGTCCAAAAGAACAATGAAATTTGAACTTTCGCCTTGAAAATGCTCATTTAATTTTTCCAATCCTATTTTGCCGTTCTCACATTGAATAAATGATAGTGTGTCATCAACTTTCTTCATCGTCATTTCAACAATAAGGCGAAGAATACTGTCGTCATCAATTAAAAATATTGTCTTATTCATAGTTTCTGTTTAATTCTATTTCTTGGGCATCCTCTGTAATTTTCCTCACTAAAACATCGAGGTCATTTGATGAATCTCGTAGCTGGTTTAACCATAATTTTAAATCTTCATTGATACCCGATTCTGATTCAAGTAAGTTGATAATCCCCAATATCCGAGATAGGGGAGCTCTTACTACATGTGACTGTGTCCAAGCAATTTTTCTTAGTTTTTCATTTTGTGCTTCGATATGCTTTACATATTGGCTTCTACTTAATGCAAATTCGATACTCTTATGAAGTATACTAGGTGTTATTTCATCTTTAATCAAAAAATCTTCTATCCCAATTTTAAGGCTTTTCTTGGCTAAAGAAAGGTCAGAAAAACCTGTTAATATTATAATGGGTATTCCGCTATATGCAATAAATATTTTTTCAATTAATTCAATACCTGAATAATCAGGCAAATGTAAATCAAGAAGTATTATATCAGTATTACGTACCTTTTGTTCACTTATTTGGTCTTTAAATTCAATGAATGTTTCAAATCTTGTAATTTGAACAGTTTTAAATTCTTCAATTAAATAATCTTCTATTAATAGAAAATCCCCATCGTTATCTTCTAATATCAACACGGATAAGTCTTTCTTTATTTCTATCAGATTATTCATTTAGAGAGTGTAGAAAGTTGTAACCAAAATTCTTCAATTTTCAGTATTGCTTTTAAAAATGATTCCATTTCCAAAGGTTTTTGAATGTAGCTATTACAATGATTTCTGTAGGATTTATCTATGTCCTTTTGGTTGGAAGATGTAGTTAACATAATGACAGGAATTTTCTTTAGCTTTTCATCATTCTTAATTTTTGCTAATACATCATGGCCATTAAAGATTGGGATGTTAATATCTAAGAGAACTAAATCAGGTTTATTAGCACTCTTAAAATTCCCTTGTTTAAACAGGAAATTTAATGCTTCCTGACCATTCCGTGCCACACTAACTTCAGATTTAAAATTACTTTCTTCGAAAGCATCGAGCGTTAACAGAATGTCACCCTCATTGTCCTCTACAAGAAGGATATGCGCTAATTTTAAATTAGTATTTTCCATAATTTTAATGTTACCTATTTTTTGATATTGTAAAATAGAAGGTTGAACCTTTTCCTACAACCGATTCCAGCCAAATCTTTCCCCCCATAAATTCTACGGCACGTTTGGTAATTGCTAATCCTATACCAGTGCCGTTGTATTCATTCCTATTATGCAATCTTTGGAAAATGATAAATATTTTATCAAAAAATTCAGGTTCAATGCCTATTCCATTATCTGAAATGGTAAAAAGCCAATATTCGTTCTGTTCAACTGCATGTATGGAAATTATAGGCGAAGTACCTTTTTTGGTGTATTTCAAACCGTTATCCAGTAAGCTATGAAATATTTGGGTAATTAACGGCTTGATTGTTTTAATGGTTGGCAATGTAGTGTAATTGATCTTTGCCGAAGAATTATCGATCACACTTTTTCTCAGTTCAAGGTAATTACTAAGTAATAGGTTTAAATCAACGTTTACATGTACTTCATGCGTATTATTTATTTTAGAATAATCCAGTAAATCCACGATAATTTGCTTCATTCGAGCAGCTCCATCCATTGCAAACGCTATATATTGCCGACCTTTATCATCAAGTTGATCTCCATATTTGGAATTCAGTTTTTGCATAAAACTCGTTACCATTCTTAATGGCTCTTGCAGATCGTGTGATGCTACGTAAGCATATTGTTCAAGCTCTTCATTTTTGATTTCTAGAGACGTTTTACTTTTCTCAAGCTCAGCTTTTAATTTACTTTGCTCAATAATATAGTTTTCAATACCTATGAAAATTTTAGGAATTAGTGCTGAAGACAGATAACAAAGGAAAATCAAATTAGAGCTAACGGCCACCCATTCATTAACAGAGCTCATATCCACATTATAACTAAAGTCGAACAGCTCAAAATGGATTGCAAACCCAAACATAGCCGATATGAACAGTACAATATGACTCCACCAATAGGCGTATATATTGTCAAAAATGATGATTGAATAAATACAGGCAGCTAAAAAATAAACAAGAACCGAACCAGAGGAGGGAGAGGTGAAAATGTTTAATATGATTGTAAAGACAAATACGGTCAAAGAAAAAATCAATTTTCTCACCTCTACCTTAACATTTGGCCCAAATGCAATAAAGAACATGACGCATATAGTAATTAAGTGCAACGTGGTTATATATTCTTTATTTTCGTAGGATATTAACAGCAAGGCTGGAAGAAAGGCAATGAAACAAAGGGGTAGTATATATACCATGGTGGTCGAAAACAGGCTGTTTCGCCAATAATTTACACCTCTTACAGAATCAAGGGAAGTTGGGTTGCAATTACTATTAACCTTGCTTTTATAATTGTTCCATAACTTGCTTATCATTTCTTTTGTATTGTAAAATAGAAGGTTGAACCTTTTCCTACGACCGATTCTACCCAAATTTCACCACCCAGAAATTCCACGGCTCGCTTGGTAATGGACAAACCAATACCGGTGCCATCGTAATCTTTTCTATTGTGCAGTCTTTGGAAAATTATAAAGATCTTATCGTAGAATTCATTGTCAATACCTATACCATTGTCTTTAATAGCAAACTCGTAAAACATTTCAGTTTCCTTTATAGAAATATTAATTATCGGTGATACTTTCTCTCTGCTGTATTTTAAGGCATTATCTAATAAAGAATGAAATATTTGTGTAACAGGTGCCTCATAAGTATTTAAAACTGGGAGTTTATCAAAAGTGACGACTGCTTTTTTTTCTGAAATTAATTTTCTCCGTAGTTGTAAAAACTCTGAGACAATCTTATTTAGATCTATGCTTTCCTCTTCTTCGGATGGTCTGTTCGCTCGAGAATATAATAAAAGGTCAAGAATGATCTGTTTCATCCGCTTGGCTCCATCTGTTGCAAAGTGAATGTATTGTAGAGCTTTATCATCTAATTGGTCTGAGTATTTTCGTTCCAACTGATCCATAAAGCTGGATATCATCCGTAATGGTTCCTGAAGATCGTGCGAAGTGATGAAGGCAAATTGCTCTAATTCTTCATTTGACCTTTGTAACTCTATCGTTTGATTTTCCAGTTTTTGATTGATTGCCAATAGTTCTTCTTGATTACGCTTAAGCTCTGTTATATCCATATTAGTGCCTATCATTCGCAAAGCTTTTCCTTCCTTATCTCTAGTTACAACAGCATGGCCTTCTAAATAATGAATGGTTTTATCTGGCCAAACTACTCTAAAAACCGTGTTAAAATCACGCAACCCTTCTAAAGCATCGTTTACTTCTTTATAAGCTCTATCAGCGTCATCGGGATGAAGACCACTTTGCCATGCAGCAAATGCTCCTTCAAATTCTTCCTTCTTGATACCATATAGCTGATACATCTTATCGTCCCACATTAAAAAATCATTTTCAACATCCCAGTCCCAAATACCCACTTTTGCTGATGTAGTAGCCAGAAGCAATCGTTCTGCAGTAGCCATTAATTTTTCTTCACTTTCGCGTACTGCCATTTCAGCTAGCTTACGATCGGTAATATCGCTCATTGCGCCAATCATTCGTATGGCATTACCAGAATCATCTCTCAGAATCAGACCTCGGTCAATTACATAAACAATATTACCCTCCTGATTCAAAATTCGGTATTCATCTTCCCACTTATTTCTTTGTTTATCCTCTAAAGCTTCGGTTAAACTTTGCTTTATGTGGTTAATATCATCAGGATAGAATGAATCATTCCAGAATTCTTGACTACTCAAATCTGTTGACGAATCTACTCCAAAGAACTTTTCAATATTTTGTGATCTATAAAATTTATCATTGACAATGTCCCAATCCCAAATGGCGTCACTAGTTGCCTCCGTTACTTTTTGAAAACGCTCGTTGGCCTCTTCAAGTCGAATGTCTGCCTTTTTTCGTAAGCTCACATCTTTGAAATAAGCCGTTAGTCCTTCTCCCGTTGGGTATGCATTTACTTCAAACCACTTATCGAGTGTTGGATAATACTCTTCAAAACTCACCTTTTGTCCGGTGTCCATCGCGCGGTGGTAGTTGTTATAAAAATCAGTATCTACGGCATCAGCATATATTTTCCAGAAGTCTTCTCCGACGATTATTTCTTTGGTAACGCCTGTCAACAATTCTGCTTCTTTGTTCCAATAAGTTACAGTCCAGTCTTCTTTCACACTAAAAAAACCATCACCAATACTTTCTAGAATAGTTTGTTTTTCGTCGAATGCTTTGCGAAGATCCTGTTCGGCTTTTATTCGTTCATCAATATTTTTAAAGTAAACCGATAGTCCATCTAATGAGGCGTAAGCGTTCACCTCATACCAACTATTGTCTCCGGGATATAAATACTCGAATGATTCTGATACTTTAGTTTCAAGAACTCTCTGATAAATTGTGGATAGGGGAGAATCGACTGCTGCGGGAAAAACCTCCCAGATATTCTTTCCTAAAATCTCTTTTTCTTTTCTATCTAAAAGGCGTTCTGCTTCCTTATTAAAATAGGTGAAGTTTAAATCTTTATCGATTGCATAAAAGGCATCAGATATACTGCCGAGTATATCACTCAATCTTAGGTCTAATATTTTTGATTCATGTATATCCTGTAAACTACCATATATTTTAATGCATTTATTTTTTACTCGTTCACTCTTTCCTATAGCCCTAATCCAGCGTTCATTTCCTTTGGCAGTTACCAATAGTAACTCCTCATCAAACTCAGCACCTTTCTCAATTAAAGCAGCCATGGCTTCTTTTATTCTTATATTGCTTTCTCCGGTATAAAATTCAAGACCTCCGGTTAAATTGGCATCATAATTTTCATCCACTTCGAGTATTTCTCTTACCATTGGTGACCAGAACATTCGGTCATCGGTTTGATTCACCATATCCATTTCCCAACTACCAATTCGGCTCAATTCGGTGGCCATTTTGAGTAAGTCTTTATTTTTGACTTCTTTGGTGATGTCTAAGATAATGGAGTTAAATATGATAGTTCCGTCAGCTAAAAAACTTGGGGTTCCATTTCCTAAATGTACTCGGATTTCGCCAGAAGGCATCAAATATCTAAAACGTCCATTCCATCTGGTTTGGGTTTCGATGGAATTAAGAATACTCTGCTTGGCAATTTCCAGATCGCCCCCAGCTTCAATTTGTTGCCATATCAAACCTACGTTTTCTAATACCTCATCAGCAGTGAAGCCCCACATCTCTTCAACATTTCCACCTACGTAGCGCATATCATCGGTGCCGTCAGGGTTTATAACGTATTGATAAACCACCCCAGGAAGGTTTTCGGATAAATTGATTAATCTGGACTCGGTTTCTTTAAGCGATTGAATGTCTTGAAAACTTCCAAACAATCGCACGCACTCTCCATCTATAAACTCTGGCTCTCCGATAGCACGAACCCATTTTTCTTGTTTTTTGGTGTCGACAATTACAGCTTCAAAATCCCAGGTTTCTCTGCTTTTTATAGCTTTTGCAATGCTCTGATTTACCATTTCTCTAAAATCTTTGCGGTAAAAATTAATGGCAGTTTCTAAATCGGGTACGAATGATTGCGGATCTGTGCCATGCAATTGATGCACTTGATTAGACCAATAAATAGAGTTCTTTCTTAAATCTACTTCCCAACTTCCAATTTTGGCAAGAGATGATACCTCTTCAAGTAGTTCTTCACTTTCGCGTACTGCGATTTCTGCTAGCTTACGATCGGTAATATCTTGAATTGCGCCAATTAACTTAACTGCTTTTCCATCTATTACTTCAGCCTTTCCTTGGGTTTTTACCCATATGCTTTTGCCTTTTGCTGTTTTAAACGGCAGTTCAAGTTCATAAGGAATATTGTTTTCAATACATTGATATACTGCATCTTGAATGATCGACTGCGCTTCAGGGGCATAAAACCTGATTCCATCTTCTAATTTTGGCGGTGATCCAAAAGGAATTTCATATATTTTGAAAACCTCTTCAGAGAAATAGGGTGTCATGGTTTCTAACTCAAGTTCCCATCCACCAATTTTTGCAAGCTCACCGACCTGTCGGTTTAATTCTCTTAGTTTCTTTTCTTCAGTAATATTTTTGGCGGTAGAGTAGATGAGACCCTCATTGAAATTAGGTGTACAAAACCAGCTCAACCAAATAATGTTATTCTGCTTAGTAATGAAACGAACTTCGAAATCAAAAGTAGAGACTCCTTTTTCCAGTGATTTCAATTCTTTGTAACATATAGCTAAATCATCTGGATGGATATATTTTTCAAAAGATTGACCGATGATTTCATCTTCTTTATACCCTAATATCTCGCATCCTGCTCTGTTGATTTGAAGAAATCTTCCACCGAAATCACCAGTACTAATAAGGTCGGGCACCGAATTAAATAATCTACTTAAATCAGTTTCAAGTCTTTTTCTTTTAATTTCAGCGCCAATAAAGTTTTCAAGTCGTTTAAGAGTGGGTAAGAACTTATCAAAATGATCGGGTCCTCTTTTGGAGCCAATTAGCAACACGCCTACCACTTGATTATTCGCCAACAGGGGGATGCCTAATATTGATTTTAGACCTATTTTCTTAGCGGCTTCTTTACGTAAGAATGAGTCACCTCCCATATCTTTTAAGAGTACTTGCTCACCAGTTTCCCAGACTTTTCCTTGAAGACCCTCCGATTTTTTAAAATGATTTAAATGGTCATTATACCTGTAAAATTGTTCATCTTCCTTATTCGGAAAATACTTTTCGTTCAGATACATTTCATTTCTTTCCAGGTTGGGCTGCCACAATTCGGCTAAATCAAATTTTCCGAAATCGGTTATGGACTTGGATACCGAGAAGCCCATTTCACTTAAACTTTCTTGCTCGTTGAATATCAAACTGATTTGAGCAAGCAATTCTTTTTCCAGCTCCTTGTTTTTCTCCTCTGTTACATCCCGCTCAATTGAAATCCAATGGGTATACCAACCTGTTTCGTCAGCCACAGGTGTGAGTTTAAAATTAATCCAGAACTCCTCTCCATTTTTTTTATAATTGATAGTGGTAGCCTCACAACTTTCCCAATTGCGCATTTTCTTACCCAACCTCGCCAATTCTTCATAGTTAGAATTGGGCCCTTGCAAAATTCGTGGCGTTTTGCCAATGACTTCCTCAGCGGTATAGCCTGTCATTTCAGTGAATGCCTCATTCACATAAATAATTCGTGGGCCCGGTTCATCAAAAGGCTCTGCTTCAGTTATTAAAACAGCATCTTTGGTATTGGTGATAACACTTTGGAGTAATTTCAGGTGGTGATTTTCCTCAACCTTTTCGGTAACATCTCTAGAGTTGGCAACAATTCCGTTAACCGCAGGGTTATCGATCATATTTGTTAGTACGGTTTCAATCCATCTCCATTGATTTCGGTTATTTTTAAAACGAAAAGGCTCTACTTTTACTTTTTTGCTTATGAATATTTTTTCCAAACAATCCTGAACCCTTTCACAATCTTCTGGATGGATAAAATCAAATGGGCTGCGTCCAATAAATTCTTCTGGTTCAAAACCCAAAACCGAAGTACTCGTAGGACTTACATAGGTATAAAGTCCCTGAATATCTAGGATTCCTATTAGATCTCCTCCTTCGACAACAAGCGCTTTAAAGCGCTGCTCACTTAGCCTTAATTGTCTTTCGTTTTCAATTTGTTCTCTACCATCTCGAGCAACGCAGTGTATCGTTTTTGTTTCATCATCCCATCTAGCGGACCAAATGTTGTAAGCAATTCGATCATCCTTTCTCCTATATCTATTCGTGAAAGTCGTAACGTTTTGACCACTTATAATTTTAGCAGCTATTTCGTTGGTCTTAGGGATATCCTCTTCTACTATATAGTTTACGTAGGGTGTACCTATTAACTCCTCTGGTGAATAGCCCCAATGAGATTCGGATTGAGCACTTACATAGGTGAAATTTCCTTCTTCGTTAATTGTGCAAAAAACATCTAAGGAAGCATCCATTAACAGGCTTGCCCGATTTGTTTTTTCCAAGGACAAAGTGATATCAGCAGAGCGGCATGCTACAGATTGAACTTCTCCTACATCATTTCGGATGGCGGTAAAAGAGACGTGACCATACTGTGTATCCTCACTTTCCGGGTTGTAATAATGCTCATCAATCTCAAAATCTTCGCCAGCCAACGCTCTTTGATAGTAAGCTTTCCATTTCTGGATGTATCCCTCGCCAAAGCCTTCTATAAAAATGGATGTATTTAGCTCTTTTTCTGCACCGGTTACCTCCTTCATCACTTTTAGGTATGCATTATTGGCATAAACCAAATTGAAATCATGGTCAACAATCCAAATAAGATCTTTAGTTTGGTCGAGCAATAGATCGATATACTGCTTGTTTATCATAATTCTTTGTCTTACCTAGACTTTGGTTTAGTGTCGTATTTTATTACAAAATTAGCAAAAAAAAGCTCTTTTGTTTTCACCCATTGAATTTAGTGAGGGTTAGGAAGAGTTGCTATACAACTTAGAACTTAGCTTGGCACGGTAAAGAAGAAGAGCATTGCGAACTCTATAACGAAATGATAACATTCAATGAATTTTTATTTCGAACTAAAACACCCGAACATATCCCACATATGGGAGCGCGGGAACATATTCAATAATTTCAGGAATAACGATAGCACCAATATCGAAGGCGTTTTTATTTGAAAGTATCCTGATGCCATGTATTCCAAAGTAGTTTGCTTCAGGTAAGAAATAGTTTTCTGAAAGTAATGTGATGCTATTACTTGTTCTATGTGTTCCTGATACTACTATAACTGGAGACTCTGTAACTTCACCATCTGCAATACCATAGCCAACGCTCAGCGATAAATTAGATTCTGATTTACCCAATGTAAATACACCGTAGCCTAAGGTTGCGGTTCCTTCACTGGAGGCTCCTGCCATAATGAATCCACCACCAACGTAAACAGTTTCAGAAAGCTGGTAACCTACTTTTGGAGTTAGAAACCAAATTGGTTCACCCTGAATTGTTGATATAAATTCAAATCCGCCACCTACCGAAATTTTCTCAGTAATACCGTAATTAAAAAAATTTGTAGTTACTAAAACATTCTGATAATACCGTTTCCCTTTTTTTATCGGGATTGCAGATGGCCCAAAGAAATAACGGGTATCATGAGGATTTTCGAAGTCAAATTTACCACTGTAAGTATACTCCTCTATCGATTTGACATTAGCAGCTATCAACGATATTTCACCATTTATTGTCTTTAAGATAATCCGATCATTGTTTTGCGAGATTATCAGCCCCTTAAACTCATCTCCGTTTTGCATAGTAATAATAACCGTAGGATTTTGTTTAACCGTATCGCTTTCCGTTTGTGCATAACCATTTGAAAAGGTGAGTACAAGTAAAATGAACAGAGAGAGTTTAAAAACCTGAAATTTCATGAGGTTGAATTAAAGTGTTTAAGACCATGACTTAGGAAGTTGTAACCTCCTATATACCAACAACTAACGATAAGAATGAAATAGTAAGTAATTAGTTGACAACAACAAATATGCTGTAAATAAAAAGAATTGTAGTGAACCTATAAATTAATGTGAATGACAGCCAACATAGAGTATATGCATAGTAAGTGACTGCGGTCTTCAAACTTATTAAACCGGAACAATTTTAAGCAGGTTATTATCCTTGATATTATTACTGCTCAACTACCATCTAGATAGATTGCTGATATTTCGTCGTTAATTACTTGTCAGGTTTATATGCTTTATATTTTTCATTATTTCAATTCGTTCAACAAAAGTGTCTATTATTCGATTGTACAGTTCGTCACCTAAAATCTCATCCTCGATTCCTACATCGATATTCGGATTATCATTTACTTCAATCACATATACTTTATCATCAATAAATTTTAAATCAACGCCATACAAACCATCGCCTATTAGCGAAGATGCTTTTAATGCAACATTAACTATTTGTTCAGGAACTTGGTCTATCGATAGGGTTGTATGGTTGCCCGACTTTTCCTCCTCATCGCTATTCCAATTATAGATCTGCCAATGATCTCGGGTCATATAATATTTACAAGCAAATAAGGGTTTGTTATCAAGTATTCCAATTCTCCAATCAAATTCTGAGTAGAGGAATTCCTGGCAAATAACCATGTCTGTTTTCTTAAATAGCGTTTTTAATTTCTGTTTTGCTTCGGTTTTATCCTTTACTTTCATCACCCCTAAAGAGAAGGCACTATCGGGTTGTTTTAATACCATTGGGTATTTAACGTCATCAAGAACTTTATCATTAAACATATTTTTAGTTAATGCAAAGGTTTTAGGAGTTCTGATCTTATGCTTTTTAAATAATTCATGTTGGTATATTTTATTAGAGCACCTGAGAATTGACCAAGGGTCGTCGATTACAACCAAACCTTCAGCAAATGCCAATCGTGAAAGTTTGTAGCTATGGTGATTAACATTGGTGGTTTCTCGTATAAATAGCGCATCAAATTCATTGATTTTATTAATGTCGCTTTTATCTATAAATTCAACATAAACTCCTTTTTTATTAGCAACCTTGAGAAATTTTTCAAGAGCTTCTTTATTTGATGGGGGGTATTCTTCAAAAGGATTAATCAATATGGCAATATCATAATTGTAATTGCTCAGTTTGGGGAAACTGTACCGCTTTTTGTTAAAATGTTTTTGTGTAGCGTTGTAAAAAAAATCCTTCTGATCGTCATCCAAACTTTTAAAAGTTAAGAGAATTATGTTTTTAATAATCCATTTATCAGATTTGATGAATTCTACTTTAAATAATGGAAGTTCAAAAACTTGAAACAACTTAGCTGCTAAGGCTTTATGCTTATCAAAAGTTGTCTGTCCAAAATAAACGTTTAGAGAGAAGCTAGTTCCTGTCTCTTTACTAAGAATACGATTTGCTTTATCGTTTAAATCGAAGGCTAGAGACTGAATTACATTGGAAATTTGTACATCTTTAATTGTTGATGTACTTGGTATTACCCGTTGTCCTCTGGCTGAGGCAAGGAGAGAGACATAATATCCATAACTTTGGTATTTGTAGGAACTACATAAATTAAAAACCCTATAATTTGCATTATTCTGATATAATGGATTATTAATGTAATCTTTAACCGAAATCACGGTTGCTCTTATATCAGTTTTTTCCCAAGAATATGGTTTATCTATAATAATTAGGTTCTTATTGTCATTATCAACGCTTGTTTTACCGATTCTTAATCCCATTTTAAGAGCATTTTCATTAGGCAGGTAGTAGTCTTTTAAAGTCTTTAAAACAACAAAACCTTTTGACAAATACCAGTCAACCAGTCTTGTATTTTTTTCTCTTGCTTCTAATGTTAAACTTGTAAAGTTATTACTTATCCCAAAATCTTTTATGTATTCAAGGAGCTGATTGCCAATTCCAAAATTCTGATATTTTTCTATGATTGCAATTGAATAAATGCGAATCACATGTTTATACTTAAATAAAACAGCAGAGCCAACTGCTTGCTTATTTTCTTTGTCTTCAACAATAATAATTTCCTGAAATTGGCTGTTTATCCCTTTCTTTAGGTTACTCTTTTCAGTTTGTTGAAATTCAGGAAAAGAAGCCTTTTCAAGTGTAACAAGAAAGTCTATATCCTTGTTATTTGCTTTGCGAAAATGGAGTTTCATTTAGTCGATTTTATCTTTTGTATCGGTATATTACAATAAATGCCAACTTTTCTGGGTGTGAAGTCTTAGTATCCGATAGGGCTATGCACTATACACTCTTTTATCGGATTTTCTATATAGTTGTTCATTATTTATCTCCATAACTTACAATCTAAATTAGTTTATTTCATTTCTTAACCTAATTAATAAAATTAGTATTAATAAGTGACAATTTTGCTGACATAAATAAGTAAAAATTATGAAAGCAATTAAATGTTTGAAATACAGAAGCTCAGAATAAATTAGTACTCGTTGTAGTTAGAAAGCCGTCACCAAAAGACAATGAAGTCCTGATTTAGATATATGATACCTCTAAAGCAACAAGTGATGTGCTACTTCGTAGAATGAACGAAGCGTCTATTCCAAAGTTCATCCATTAAAGAAACAACTCAGGCTATTTTTAGCTGGTTAGAACAGAAGAATGATTAAATAAAATGGAAATAGAAACATTTTATCCTAAAAGTCGAGCAGATTGGCGAAATTGGTTAAAAAAGAATCATCTGTCAAAACAGTCTGTTTGGCTTGTTTTTTATAAAAAAAAGTCTCCCAACTATAACCTTAGTTGGAGTGAGTCAGTTGATGAAGCGCTTTGTTTTGGTTGGATTGATAGTACTAAAAAAACAATAGACGCTGAGAAATACATGCAGTATTTCAGCAAACGAAAAGCAAAAAGTAATTGGTCAAAAGTAAATAAGGAAAAAGTGAGAAACTTAATTGACCAAAAACTTATGAAAGAGGAAGGTTACAAAAGCATTGAGATTGCAAAAGAAAATGGTTCTTGGAAAATTCTGGATGCAGTAGAAGAACTTCTTATTCCAGAAGATTTAAAAGATAAACTTGCCTATTACAAAGGATCCAGGAAATACTTTGATAGTTTAAGTAAATCAGCAAAAAAAATATTATTGCATTGGGTGATATCTGCAAAAAGAAAAAAGACAAGAGAGAAGAGAATTCATGAGATAGCAGTAAATGCAAGTATCAACTTGAAACCAAAACAGTTTAGATAAAATAAAACAGGCTTAGATTATTACACATAAAAATCTATTTCATTTCTATTTGATAGTTAAGTGGCTTGAAATCTGTTACAGTTCGCACAACAAACTGTTATCATATATTAGAAAAGGCAATTCGTTTTCTAATTCTACTAAGAGATTCGTGTTTTACTTAAATATAACTCCCAATTTCAGATAGGGGAGCTTTCTGTATAAGTTTGGTCTTGATTTATATAGCCTAATTTAGCACTGTTCATATGATACTGAATAATACGAAATCAATATTTTTTTGATTAGTGAATTCTTCACTAACTTCTGGTATATGTGATAACCCATTTTGGTTAGTTGTTGCTCTATTAAATTGGTTAGCTTTCTCTTATGCAATATCGTTTTTCTTTTTTCCAATTGACTTCAAAGAGGCTATTTTTTTAATACATATTAGCCACTTTGTTATTTCTTTATTTGATTTATAGCCTCAGTGTATAAATGTGTAATTAGTCCTTCTTGTCCTTTTTATTCCCAAAATCTCAACTGAAATTGTATTAGTGTATGGTCGATATTTTCCATGTAGTGGGCATTCGTATCAAAATAGAAATCTGTTATTTTAGCCATAGTATTTTCGGTTAACACTTCCTGCATCGAATATACATGTGTCAACTGTTGTATTGTATTAAAATCAAATTCAGATATAATTCCAGTTGATTTAGCAGATTCCCAAGCTGTATTTGTTAATATTTCATCAATTAAACTTTTATTATTTGTGAGTACTCCAATATTCAGAAAATCACATTTTAGTAATTCTATTTTCAAACTATCATTTTGCCCTTCTACTATTTTCGAAATCCGAATTCTTATTTTTATATGGTGATCTTTCCAATCGCTAAGTATTACTGAATTACGATGTAATTCCTTTTCAATACTCTCCAAGGCGGTTATCTTTTTTCATTTGTTTTGAAATCATCAAATAATTTATTGATAAATAGAGCAAATAAAACACTAAAGACAATTAATAAACCTTCGGCAAAATATTTTTAAGCTTTTTCATTATTCTAATTGTGGCTAACAGTGTGGCTATGCGCAGTGTCCCGAATGGTATGCACTATTTAACGTATTGTGTTTTCTTTTTTATAATTCATTTTTTTTTAATCCCTTTCTCTTCATTGCATATAAAAATGTTAGACCTAAAATCACGCCAATTACTCCAAATATAGCGTCCATTTTATCAGGTGTATTTAGTGTTGAAATGAAGAATTCATAAATCAGATTTATTATTCCAAAAATAATTCCAATGATTGTTATGTGTTTAAACTTTAGACCCATCATTAGTCCTATATAACAGATGGTCACATAGATTATTAAAGTCAAAGAAAAATTTGAGACATGATTGTAGAAATCTGGAATCATGCGTATAAGTAAATCTATTCTTATTTCTATAATATTTCTTCCAAAAAAAAGAAACAATGACAGCGCTAAAAGAGCTAAGTAGCTTAACGCTGCCCATAACTTAGGAAGGTGTTTTAGCGACTTGATTAGGTTTTCCAATTAGGTAATTATTTAATAGATACTGGTTTTATTAATGAAACACGACGGTTAACATAAATGGTGAATGGGCACACAGCTCATATGAACATTTCATACTTTGATAAGAACTGGGTTTCAATTCTTAACTTATTAGTTCAATTATTCAATTTAGAAAAAAATCACATTTTTAAGAACCTTATGAGTTCGTTAATCAAAAAAACTAATTATTAAAGGTACAAGACCTATTATTATCGGCATTATTCTACTAAATGTACGGATTAATCAATATACAGAGCCCAATAAGAGTTCTGGTAAGTGAATTGGTAAAAAAAAGAGCAATAAAAATTGGAAGTAGAATAAAATATTGTAATATCCTCTTAAGATTGAATACCCATAGTATTGATACTACAATTTGAATTAGACGGGCAGTTGTAAACTTTTAAATATATGTTTTATATCGTTCGATGAAAGATATCATAAGCCGTATCGAATTTTTATCGATATAAAAAAAGGAAGCCAAGTTCTTAGCTTCCTTTTCAAAATTGAATAAGAGAAATAATTTAAACGTGATCTTCTTTTTTATATCTGGTTTTGATATAGAAGAATACTCCAGCGAATACGACGGTTAGAATAAGTGGTAGAATAGCGATGTTAGCAAGTGTTGCTTGTCCAGCAGCAAGTTCTAAGGCATCACCGCTTAATCCTAATTCCGACTGAGCTACTCTATGACCTTCAATCCAACTTCCGATAATTGGTTGGAAGATAGAGAGACCTAACATACCAACACCGCCAATCAAAGACATTCCGAGTGCACCCGTTCTTGGAGTGTATTCTGCCACAAAAGAAATCATATTTGGCCAGAAGTAACATACTCCGATGGCGAATAAAATAGCTGAAACATAAACCATAGCTCCAGTAGCATGGCTCATCATAAATATTGCAATCGTTGAAATTACCGCCGAAGCAAGAAGTACGCCAGTAATATTGAGGCGGTGAATAAGTGGACCAGCAAAAGTTCTACCCACAGCCATAATTCCTGTTACAAGCGCTAATACCAGTAGTGGTTGTGCTCCTGAGTTTGCTAGAATACGCTCTACCCAAGATTGAGTACCTAGTTCGGTAGTTGCTGTTAACGCCATACAAACTAACATTACCCAATAAAGCGGAGAGCGAAGAATCGCTTTCATATTCTCGGCTGTAGAAGTTGTCGTTTCTTTAGGAGCTTCGGGAAATTTTTGTCCTCTGAACATAAAAAAGTAGATTAAAGCTGGTATGTACATAATACCTAGTTTAATTTGCCATCCACCGCCAAAACTGGCTACCAGAATTACAATGATAGAACCTATTGCAATGCCACCGGGAAACCATACATGGAATAGATTAAGCATCTTGGCCCGTTCTTCTGCTTTATACATAGAAGCAATCATAGGATTATATGCTGCCTCAACCATACCATTTCCAAAGCTGATGAAAAATGTGGAAAAGAAGAGCCAATAAAAACTACCCGAGAAAATGGAAAAAGTAATACCGATAATGTGACTCAGAAAAGCGATGTCGCCAATTCTTTTTGGCCCGAGTGAATTATAAAGTGGACCTCCAATTAAAGTAGCTATGGGGAATCCAAAAATTCCCATGAAATTGATCCAGCCGAGTTCGGTATCACTCATGCTCATATCTGATACGAGATCGTTCATAATTCCGGCACGTATCCCGAATGCAAAAGCAGTTGTTAATAGGGCAAAACAGCTGGCTATAAACAGCCGACTACGGTTGATGTCCTGTTCCATGTAATAGTTGGTTAGTTAGCGTTGAGACAAAGTTAAATTTTAAAAAGAATGGCTTAACCTACTGCGTTTCTTTTAATAATTAAAGCGCTTTTTTACCCTAATAGGGAAGAATATAATTAGGAGAGAAATTTTAAAGTTGAGTCATTAATTGTATTTTTTGTGATGATTCGTAAAATAAATACCATAATTAGACAGAATTGTCACTTATTTCTAGTAATAATTTTGTGTGGGTTTGGAATATATATGAGCTCTTGCGATACGGTTAGTTCAAGAGATATTAATTCTGAAGAGAATGAACTCATTTCCAATAATGAGTCTTCGATTAAATTTACAGTAAGTGGAGGAATAACGGGCGGATTATTAAAGAAAATGATTATAGATAGTACTGGAACTGTTATTTTGCCAGTTACAAGGCGTATTTATCCGGAACTAAAGCAACAGCTTACTCCTGAAGGGTATAGAATGTTAGTTGAGGCTTTCGAAAATTTCGTAGAAATCAGTGAATCACTTCCTGATACGGTGGTTAATCGTTGTTCTGATGATGTTTATTACGAAATTGAGTTAAGTAATCATGATATTGTAAGTAGTTATACTTCGAGTGGCTGTTCATTATTTTATGGATCTGATAGTAGTTTTGTAGAGATGAAAGAACTTGTAGATATTTTGGATACTCTCTATGACAATGTTTATGAAAATCAAATTCCATGGAAGGGATTAACGAGAGAATTTACCATCGACTCTGATTCATATGCTTTGGGTGAGCCAATTAAAATGATCTATACGATTCATAACCCAACTTCAAAAAATAGAGGGCTTTATTTTAGAGGGGAAGTACAGACTTATTTCCAATTATATAAACAAAATACTCCAAGCTTTTACTATTTAAACCCAGATTTTGATGATCGTGAAATAGGGGAGCCTTCAGAAATTTTATTTAATCCAGGTGAAACTAAAATAATTGAAACGGTTTGGGATCAAATGGTAAAAATTAATGAAGGGGAAATTCCTCTTGAAATTGGACGTTATAATATGAATTTGAATATGTTTGCTGGAGGATTTTCGAGTAGTGGAGGTGTTATAGATATTTTTGACCCTTCTATTCCCATATTTGCTCATATACTAGATGGGAATAATGATAGTAGTAGTAGGCCTGATTATACTTTTAAACTAGCAGTTAAAAACTGGGGAGATCAACCAATAACACTAAATTTCCCTTCTTCTCAAAGAATGTGGATTCGGTTATATGGAGACGAACATAAAAATTCATTAGACTTTGAATCCCCTCAAGTTGATGATTCATTAGAATCAACGGTCATTATTCAACCCGGTGAGGAAAAAGTTTTTTCAAAAACAGTTATAAAGTCTCACATATCAAATCTATCATATACCTGGAAATATGTTGAAATTGAACTTATGTGCAGTAATTTTGAGTCGATAAGTACTGGCTCTCTCCAGATATTTAAATATCGTCCTAATTAAGCTTATTGCTTCCAAAAACTAGGGGAGAAGATGATTAAAACCGTGAAGATTTCAAGTCGACCAATCATCATCAAAAGAATTAGTATCCACTTTCCAAGATATGGAAGTTTAGCAAAACTGTCGGTTGGTCCGAATTCGCCCCATCCAGGTCCAATATTTCCTAAAGCAGAAATACTAGCTCCAATAGATGACATAATATCATACCCAAAAAGGCTGATACAAAAAGCACCTAAGGCAAATATAAAAATATAGAGGATGAAAAAGCTTAGAACGGTACGTTGTATATCTGAGCTGATTGCTTTTTCACCGATTCGAACAGGTAGGATGGCTTTTGGGTGAATAATTTGTTTGATTTCACGTCCTGTATTTCGAATTAAAATCATCCAGCGAATCATTTTTATACCACCACCGGTTGAACCTGCACTGCCCCCCGTAAAGAATAAAAGAAATAGGAAGAATGCTCCGAACGAGTACCAAAGTTCATAATCATCGGTACCAAAACCTGTTGTGGTTATAATGGCTATCACTTGAAAAGAACCGTATCGAAGAGCATCTAATATAGATCTTCCATCAAAGTGCCAAAGAGAAAAAGAGATTCCAATAATTCCAATTAACGTAATTAAGGTATAAAAACGAGTTTCTCTGTTATTAAAAAAGCTTTTGGTGTCTCCACGTAATAGCCGGAAGTGCATTGCAAAGTTAATACCAGCCAAGAACATAAATAAAGTAATAATTACATCGATATAAGCTGAATCGAAGCCACTAATACTTGCATTTTTTGTTGAAAAACCACCAGTTGCTAAAGTAGCAAAAGCATGATTAAGCGCATCAAACCAATCCATAGAAGGATGGACCCAAAGTAAGATGAATTCTAAAGTGGTAAATGCCACATAAACTACCCATAATAATTTTGCAGTTTCTTGAACTCGTGGCGTGAGTTTATCAGTAGTTGGTCCGGGCGACTCTGCCTGAAAGAGTTGCATACCACCAATTCCTAAAAGTGGAAGTATTGCAAGAGATAGAACGATAATTCCCATACCACCTAACCAGTGGGCAAGTGAACGCCAGAATAGAAAACTTTTCGGGAGTTCTTCGATTTGAGGATTTGCAAATCCATCACTTGTAATTCCTCCTAAAATAGTAGATCCAGTTGTAGAAAGTCCACTCATGGTTTCGAAAACGGCATCTGTATAACTTGGAAGAATTCCTGAGATGATAAAGGGGAGGGCACCTACAAAAGATAAAAGAAGCCAGGTTAAACTCACTACCAAAAACCCTTCTCGTATCCGAACTTCATGTTGAGGTTTAAAGAAAAACCAAAGTGATCCTCCGACGCTAAATGCAATTCCTGCCGAAGTAAGCCAGGATAACCAAGTGTGTTCTTGATAAATTATATCAATGATAAGTGGTAAAAGTAGTGCAAATCCTAAAAAGAAGATAAATGAACCAAGAATACCAAGTACAACCAGAAAGTCGATTCTAGGGCGATTCAACGAACTTATCGAAGTACTGCGTTCCATTATTGAAAAAGGTTAGTAACTCGTTCAATAGCAGATGGAAGGCAGAAAACCATAACGCGATCATTAGCTTGTATAATTGTTTTCCCGGTGGCAATTTCGACAGAACCTGAACAAAGAACACCACCAATTACACAACCATCGGGTAGTTTTAAGCTTTGAATTTCTTTATTCGCCACCTTTGATTTTGGAGAAACCTGAAGCTCAATAACTTCAGCATTAATACCTCTAAGCTCGGTAACGGAGATAACATCGCCTTTACGAACATAGCGATGGATTTCGTTGGAAGCGGCTACTTTTTTGTTAATTACTGCATCCAATCCAATCGTTTGACTTAGAGGTATGAAATCTGGTTTCGAAACTAATGCTACTGTTTTTTTAACGTCTAAATGTTTTGCCATTAGACATGATATAATATTGGATTCCTCATCATCTGTAACGGCTATAAAGGCATCCATTTCACTGATTCCCTCTGTTGCAAGTAAATCCGGATCGGTTGGGTTACCATGAAAAACCATCGCATTTTTAAGCTCTATGGCTAATTCTTCAGCTCTAAAATAATCGGGCTCAATAAGTTTAATAGACCAGTTTTTACTTTGATCATTACAAAGTAAACGGGCAATCATAGCTCCCATATCAGAGCCTCCCGCAATCATTATTCTATTGAGTTCGGTTTCTTTTTTACCGGTAGTTTCTACAATTTTAGGGATGTCTTCTGTTTTTGCAAGAACAAAAATCTGATCAAACGCTTGTAGTTTAACAGGTCCTTTTGGAATTAAGGTGAGTCCTCTACGGCCAATAGAAACAACTCGAAATGTAATTTCTGGGTATTCTGAAGCGTAATCGATTAAAGATTTACCAACTAAGGGAGAATTCCGTTCTAAACGTATCCCGATTAATTGCATTTTATTTTCTGCAAGGTTGATAACGTCGCTTGCAGCAGATCTTCTTAAAAGCTGAGCTATCTCCTGAGCTGCACTAAGTTCAGGATGAATCATCACATCAATCCCTAAATCGTTCGCCGAAATAGGGGCATTTACTTGAGAAAATTCTTCATTTCGAACTCGAGCAATTACCATTTTAGAGCCAAGGCGTTTACTCATCATGGCAGTAATCATGTTTACTTCATCAATACTGGTTACTGCAATCACAATATCAGCATCTACAACACCTGCTTTGACTAAATCTTTACCAGAAGTTGCATTGCCTTCTAAGGAGAGTACATCAAGAGAGTCAATAACTCTAGAAAGACATTCTTTTTGGCGATCAACTACGGTAACGTCATGTTTTTCTTTAGATAAAACACTAGCAAGATCGTATCCAATTTCACCAGCACCTATAATTACGATTTTCAAAAGAAACCGATTTAAATGATTAAATAACTAGCAAAAGCTACTATGTTTTTAAGTGAAATGAAACTCAATTAGGGATAAAGAACTTACTGAGTGGTCACGATCAAATCGATTGAAACTGGTTTCGACTGAGCTACTTTTAAATCTGTAACCTCGATCGTAAACCTGTTTTGACCTCTTATTAATTTAGGATTAATCTGTGTTCCTCGTCCAATTTCTTGCCCGGCACTTTTCCAGATAATTTGAACTTCATTAAGCGGTCTGTTTACAGAGGGCACTTTAAGAACAGTAGTAGGATTTACCGGATTCCATTCAATAACAATAGGCGTAGCCGGTTGAGTGAATCTAAGTGGTTCTACAACTCTAATTGTAAACGACTTTCTACTCAATTCCATGCCCAGAGGAGTCCAGGCTAAGTCGAATGTTCGTTCACCAGGAGTAGAGGCTCTCCATGTGGTTTCATAGAAATTTTGGTTTGCAAATGTCCATTTATCAGAAATTCCTAAGGTAGGAATTGAAAGTACACCACCAACTGCAATTTGTGAGGGGTATACAGGATTTACATCCGGAATTTTTATTGGGTTAATTTTAAGTATTGTAGAATCTACAGAGTTAGATAATCCTCTTCCATCATTTTGAATGAGTGTAACTAAGTATGTTTTTGCTTCGCTTGCAGTAAATTGAGGAATAGGGAGTGGGTTTCCATCTAATTTCCAAGTTGTTGATAGTAAGTCTCCATCTCTATCCTGTGCTAAACCAGATCGTAAATTTACTTCCTGATTTTGGTAAACCACAGCTGGACCTAGAATAGTAGGTTTCGGGCCACTATTTGCAAAGAAATACTTCTCTAGGGTTACAAAATTATTTGAAGCACTAGAATTGTCACGTACTTCCAGGTTAACCTTATGACGGCCTGGTGTAATGGCTTTTACAATTTCACTAGCATTATAACTAACGAAACCGTCATCTATGTACCATTTATATTGTTTAATAAACCCATCAGGGTCGGAGCTAGCAAAAGCATCTAATTTGAGATCTTCCCCAGCTGCAACATTATCTGGCAAATTCCAGACTATAGTTGGACTCGCATTAACTTTGATTGATTTTGTAAGGCTAACTGTATTACAGTCAGTTTGGGTATTCGTTTCTAAATTTAAAGTGATAAAATATTCACCGGGTTCGGTAAATGAATGAGAAGTTGTTAGCCCATCCAGTTCCTGGGAATCATTTTCAGTATCGATAACCCATTTTGCTGATCTGAATCCGCCATCAGTACTTGAATTAGATCCATCTAAGATGATAGGTTCACCTGGTGCAATCCAATCAGGAAGCTCAAATGAAGCGACAGGACCTTCAACAACCGTAACTTTAGCAGTTGCTTGACTTACATTGCTACAATGTCCTGAACCTGATCCTTCAACCGTTAGAGTTACTGTGTATTCTCCGGGTTCTGTAAAAATATGGCGGTATTTTGCACCAGTTGCCGAATTTCCATCTCCAAAATCCCAGCTCATAGCAGGGAGGGACCCTGATGGGTCTGTACTTTGTGAGCCATCAAACATTAAAGCTGAATTAACACAAACCGTAGTTTCTGGTAATTCAAATTTAGCAACTGGAGATCCTTCTATAATCACAGGGATTTTTGCTACTGAACTTTGCCCTGAAAACCCATCGTTTAATGTTAAACGAGCTTCATAAACTCCTGCAGTTTCATAAATATAAGAGGGGTTGGCTTCTTCAGAAGTTTGACCATTTCCAAAATCCCATACCGCCCGATAAGCGTCTCCATCCGGATCAAAACTTCTGGAGCTATTAAAAAGAACGGTTTGTCCAGTACAAGAGGTAATTACAGAATCAACAACAGCTTGTACAGGGCGGTTAACCATAACCCGAACAGACTCGGTATTGATACTATTTTGAAGTCCAAGACCATCATTTACAGTTAGGCCAATAAAGTGAATACCTGGCTCAGGTGCTGACCAACTAAACGAAGCTTCTTTTCGTTTTGAGCCATCTGGAAGAGTCCATTCAAAAATGAGGGCATCATCGTCTAAATCATAGCTTTCAGAAGCATCTAAACGAACATTAGTAGAATTAGAACGAACAATAGGCTCAGTTACGATGTAAGGTTGATTATTTACGTTCACTACTCCTTCAACGACACTGGTTGAATTACTTAATCGATCATTGTCTGTTACTGAAAGAGTAAATCGTTTAGGGCCTCCATCAGTGAAAATACGTTGTATTTGCAGACCTTTAAGTTCTGTGCCGTCTTCAAATTTCCATAGATAGGAATCAACATTTCCATCTGTATCGTATGATTGATCAGCAATGAATTTAATTTCTGTATTTGGGATTATTTCAGCTGGGTCGGTTCTCCAAAGTGGAACTGGTGGTTCATTTACTCGAACCTGTTTCGAGCTAAAGCCTTGAGCTTGGTCGAAGCCGGAGTCATCATTTACAGCTAGAGAAATAGTATGAAGTCCGGGACTATTTAAGGTAATGGAATTTGTTTCGCCATTTCCAGCAGGGGAGCCATTGGCAAGCCAAGTGTAATTGGTAATAGATCCATCTTCATCGTTACTTGAAGAACCATCTACTGTAAAAGCTACATTTGGAGCAACCACTTCAGGGGCATCAAAACTTGCAATTGGAAAGCTGTTAACAACAATTACATGTTCTGAGCTTTGAACACTATTTTTGAGATTTGCTCCATCATCAACCGTAAGCTTAACAGTATAGCTTCCTGTTTGTTGATAAGTGTGGCTAACTTGGGGGCCAGAGGCAAGATTTCCATCTCCAAAATCCCAACTAAAAGACTGAAGTTCTGACTCACTGTCTTGACTTTGAGTTGCAGCAAATTCTACTTTTGGGCTTGAAGTTAAGGGTACAGCAGTTATAATTGGTTGTGGTGGAGCATTTACCCGCACCGTATTGGTAAGAGTTTGAACAGAATTACTTACTCCACGTTGATCATCAACAATTAATTTAACTTCGTATGATCCAGGGTCGCTGAATGAAAGCGTTGAGATTTCTCCTCGAGCTACTTCTTCCTCATTAACCATCCAAATAAAGAGTAATTGATCTTGATTTGGGTCGCCCGATTCAACCGCATTTAATGGAAATACATCGCCTGGAGCAACAAAGGTTGGAACTGAAAATTCAGGGACAGGTGCTGCATTAACTTCATAAACCCGATTAATCGAGTACGTTGCGTTCTGAGCCCCAGAACCATCATTAACAGTAAGACGTATTGGGTAAACACCAGGTTGCTGATGTTTAACTACAATACTTTCAGAAGTAGAACCTTCAGGTACTCCAATACCAGCCCAAGTATAACTCAGATTATCATTATCTGAATCTGATTGATTGGTGACTTTTAGATTTATTGAATCATTAATACCAGAAACTGGAACCACATCAATTTCTGCATAGGGTTGCGTATTTACACGAACCTGAACTTGTTCCTCAGCAATGCTACAGGTAAGAGAAGTTCCACCGTCAGTTACTTGAACGGAAATAGTATAAAAACCAGAAACTGAACTTGAAAAGTTGAAAGTAGAGCCTGTTGCTCTTCTCGTTCCATTCACAAACCAAGTTACACTTACTTGTTGTCCTTCTAAATCATAAGAATCTTCGGCCGAAAGAATTAATACTTCAGAAGGAGAAATAATCTCTTTGGGAGCGTTTAAATTTACAACTGGTGGAGTATTCACAAATACTACTTTATTGTACGCCCAAAATTCTGGGAAATACGACCGCTCATTAGGAATCAATACATCTAATGGAATTTCTCCTCTGTCTTCAAAAGCAATAGTAGGGGAGCTTCCATCAGTTATTTTCTTATCGTTTAAAACCCACTGTGCATTGGCTAAATCCATCTGAGTAAACACGTTTCCTGATAATTCAAAACGCTTATCTGTACACCGTGCAGCTTCAATTTCATTAATTGATAATACAGGTTTTTGAAATTCAGAAAGAGCAATAGGCTCAAATTCCCATAAAACAGGTTCGTCAACTCCAAAAACAGTAAGTGTATTCAACCAAGTTTGTGAACCACTAATTTGTAAACCCCAGTTATTTGGAATACCAAACCTTGTACTAGGAATTTGTGAAGAACTCACAGAATATAGCTGTCCAAACGTATCAATTTTATTTACTTCTGAATCTTCCTGACCATTAATGACTAAATCAGGTGAAATTGATTCAGGATTTGCAATGTATGGCTTAATTTGAAACTGAGTATTTTCTGATGATCGATATACACCTACAGAAAGATCAATAGCAATAATCTTCCATGATGCACCGCTAAGTACCTGACCGTTTTCTCCTACAACTCTAAAATTAAAGCTATTCACATCATCACCTTCGTCGGCAGTTACACGAACTATATATCCAGTTCCTGCTCCCTGAAGATTGGCTAAAGGAACCCATCTGTTTTTAAATCGTTCTTCGTTTTTTGTAATAAGTTCTTGAGATGGAAGGGCAGAGGATGTTTTTTCGATTACAGAATTACCGTTTTCTGAAAAAAGATCATCAAAATTATACACCCTAAATTTAGTAATAGTATTTGCAGTTTCTTGGGTGATTAAATCGACGGCTCCACCGAGCCCGGCATCAAATATTTGAAGACTCCCGGAACCAGCTCCTTGAGTTGGTTTAACCCAAATATCGTATTGATGACGATTATCTCCACTAAGAATGGTTGAATTAGTCCCAGAAATGGAGAGATACATTTCTTGAGTGTATCCAGAAATACTCACTAATAGGATAAATAAAAAGAGTATAATTCGCTTAAACATTAATCCTCTAATTTGCTTCTACTGTAAATGATTTTGTTAGGTAATTTACCCCTGTTCGGATATCCCTAAATGTAACAGAAAGTTTACCTTCTTGCATATTCATTGTTATACCCCAGCGACCTTGGGAATCGGCCTGAACTCTTCTTGTGATAGATTCATTAATAATAACAATTTCAAGCCCTGGATATGCCTTTGAAGAGATGGTTACACTAGGTCGGTTAACTCGAATTATTTCAGAACCTGACGCACCACTTAGCGAGAAATTAAAAAGTTCGTTCTCAGTTAACCGAACAACACGGACATTTTTCTCAGTTACATTTCCTGAACCGTCAGTAGATGAAAAAGTAAGAATTTGATCGTTAGTTAGGTTTTGTGCCTGATACATAAATTGACCAGAAACTTGAACAGGAATTCGTTTTTCAGCAATTTTCAACACTGCATCGGGTTCTGTGACACCTTGTATTATAATAGAGTTTTCAAGCGTAAAAATAATATCTCCTGCAAGATCATCAATAAAAATGGCTGGTGGCTGATTGTCTACATTTCGAATAATACGCGTTGCCTCAGAATAAGGTCCACGAAGCCCTAGTTTATCAATAGCTTGAACTCGAACATAAGTAGTACCTAAAGGTAGATTTGATAAACTTGCACTGTTACCTTGAAGGGCAATTTCTTGAATATTTTTTGTGAAGGAGGAAGAACTACTGTATTGAATTCGATAAGAAGCCGCATCAGTAACCGAATTAAATGTATACACGATACTTTCTTGGTAGATAATTGAATCTACGCTAGCCCAAGCTAGTTCTGGAGCAGGTAATAACTGAATGGGGGCGGCAGGAGGTTCTCCTTCTTTAATAATGGTACCTTCGTTCTTTTTTATTGTAATAGTTACGTCACTAGCAGTTACATCTGCATAGCCATCATAATTAGTTAGCTTTATGGTTTCATTTCCATTCGATTCTGCATAAAAATTCTGGGTATTTAAATCTGATACTGAAGGTCCTGCATTTAAAATATATTTACTTCTTTCTTTACCCATTGCAGAGAGCTTTGCTAAAAGACCTCCTTGTACTAAACTAATTTCAGTATCGGCACTCTCATCAAGTTTGTCTATTCTTGACTTTCGAATTACAGCAACGGTATTTGGATCAACAGTTATTGAACTTCCATCTGTAAATGCAAGGCTTGCATAACTTTCTTCCATTGTTCTTAGGCCATCAGATTCTTTAAATAAATCTCCTTCAAAAGCATCATTCCAACTACCAAGAAGTCCAAGACGTTTATCTACGTCACCTTCTTTTTCTGCTAGTTGGGCCTGAACCTGAACTAATCTATTATTAAGTAGGGTAGTTTCAAGATTTAAAACAGAAGATGGAATTGTATTACCAATTTCTACAGCTTGTTCTATATTTCCAGTTTGAATGGCTGTGATATAGCTTTTCAGGAGTTCATTTACTCCTTTTAATTCTTCTTTAGCAAAAATTGTAGCGCCTGATGAAATCAAATCTTCTATTTTAGTTTCAGAATTTTGAACATCTACTGCGGTTGAGGCGAGAGTTTGAAGTTGAAGTAAATCGGATGGACTTAGAGTAAATGTGTTAGTTGGGATATCATGATCGGCGATACCAACAATAACAGGCCAGTTCAGTGTATTTCCCGAGTAACGCAAAGCAATTTGCTGAAGCTCAGAAGATTGGAATGTAACAGAATTACTCTGGGCTGAGCTAAGAGTAGTTATTCCGAGTAAATAAAGAGCCGATAAAACAATGGATTTTTTCATCCTTATTAATCAGATTCGTTTTTTGGGAAAATTAAAGTAAAGCGACTTCCTATACTTTCATCCGATTCAAGCTGGATTTCTCCGTTATGACGATGAATGATTTCTTTTACATAAGCTAAGCCTAATCCTGTACCTTTTTCTTTAGCTGATTTAATATTCGAGCGCACTCTATAAAATTTATCAAATACCTTTTGTTGATCTTCGATGCTTATTCCATAACCAAAATCGGTTACACTAAGCTCAATTTCTGAATCTTTATTATTTAGCTCAATTTCAATTTCACGATTCGAATCGCCGTATTTAATGGCGTTACTAACTAAGTTTTGGATTGCATCGAATAATAAATCTTTGCTCCCTGAAACTATGAAACTAGTTCCTTTTGCGGAAATATTGATCCTGAGATTTTTTTGTGAGAGTAGCACATTTGAAACACTTTTAACATCATTAACAAGTTGGAATAAATCAATAGGACTAAACTCGACTGGAGTTCGACCATATTCTAATCGTTGAACATCTAAGAATCGATTAACCAAGTCATTCATTCGTTCACCAGAAAGATAAATCTCTTTGAGTAGGTCTTCTTTTTCATCTTCCGACATGTCAGTGTTATCTATCATTAGTTTAGAAAGCCCAACTACTCCGGTAATTGGATTCTTTAATTCATGAACAATGATATTTATCATATCAGTTCGTTTTATGTCTAATAATCGATCTTTTGTTTTGTCATGTAGAACTACCAATGCACCTTGCGAACTACCTTGCTCATCCTCAAATGCAATATGTTGATAATCATAAAAATAGGTAGACTCTTCATCTACAAAGTGGGCTAATTCTGCCTGATTTATTTTTATGGTGTAAGGATTGGGGTAATGAACAGTTTGATTTGATTTACTTAATTCAAGCTTAGAGGTTTCTAAAAGCTTCTTAAAGGTTACATCTTTAGGGTTATGCCCGAATGATTCAATGAAACCAACAAAATGGTTGTTAGCAAATCTAAACTTTCCTTCATTATCTAAAATGCCAATAAAGTCCTCCGAATAGGTCATCATATACCTATTTTTCCATTCTTCAAGAATGATCTTTTCAACATTTATTTTTTGATATCGTAATAAGGTAACCCTGATATTTTCCAGGGTTTCTCTCATAACAACAAACTCAGGTAAATCTACTTCCCTAATACTTTCGTTAAATTCTAGTTTACTAATATGATCAACATCCTTTAAAATTTGCTCAATGGGTTTGTTCATTCTTATGCTAACATACCAGCTAAAAAAGACCATCAGAGAAAGAATCCCAATCCCTGTAAAGAAAGAAAAGAGCACAAGATTATTAACAGGTTCTAAAATAAAGCCATCTTCTACAGCAATTAAATGCCAAAAAGGGATGGTTTCAAATCTAGAAGACAAAATGAACCAAAGTTCTCCATTTAGTTCTACTTCTTTTCTTTCTGAAAAACTTGCTTCTCCAATTAGCTCGGAAGGGAATATGAAGCTATTATTAACGATTTGAGTTCCAAAGCTACTAACTATATCTGCTTTGTAATCTCCTTCACCTAGTGGTATATCTGTAAGCTCTGTAGTTAATGTTTTAGCATTAAAAAACATATTAAGAGTAAACAGATACTCAATTTGGTTACCAACTTCGTCAAAGGAATCTATCTGGATTGTTCTTTGAGCGATAAAAATATCAATAGTATTTAAGGTGTCGGGTAACCAGGAAATATTAATACGAGGATCAATCCTTGACTCATACCATTCATCCACCGTAGTTGGAAAATCTATACCTTGAAATATAGTTCTCGTAATGTCGATCATTTCCTCTGAGCCAGGTTCTGTTAGTGTAATTCGAACAAGACCAGGAGTATAGTTTATTGCTTTTCTGGCAATACTTTGAATATCGCCAGGTTCAGTTTGTATATTTTCTGAGAGGAGAGTAGTAGCGTTTAACCAATTTCTGATGGTTTCATCGGTTCTTCTAAGTGAATATTCCTGAAGCTGTGATACGATCGTAGTTCGTTCAGTAATTATGGCCTCTTTATACTTTGGGCGAACAAATAATAGCACCAATGCATACGCTAAAAGTATTAGGCATGAGGTGATCAGAAAAATTCTATTGCGAAGAGTGAGCTTTTTGTACATAATGATTGTGAATCGCCAAAGTTGCTTTAATCTTTAAACAAAAACGATTAGAATCATCTTAAGTTAATTTTCTTAAAACCCAAATTGTAAAAATGGCTCCATTTACAGAGCCACTAAATAAAGTAAGTTATTCTTCATCAAGAATTTCATTTATTCGGGCGGTTACATCATCTAAATGAGCTCTCGATTCTTTGTCCGTTATACTAGAACGTGAATTATTTATATCATTTTTCAGCTCACTTAATTCGAATCTTAGGGATGATCTTAGATCAGAGTCTTTGATATCGATACTTGGGCCAAAGAATCCTCCACCAAAACTATCTGTTTCAAATACACTGCTAACTGCACTTAGGTATTCTTTTTGAAGATTTCTACGAAAAACATCTATCGAACTATTAGTATAAATTTCACTCCAAACACCTAGTCTTAAGTCTTCAAGCATTTCAAATAAGGTGTATGCATCTTCATTTAAAGCCGATTGCTCTGATAATCGTATCATTGAGCCGGCATTCATAGTAGATCGTAAAATACCGGATTGTAGATTTTTGATGGAATTAGTTATTCCAGAAGCTTCAATTCTATAAAGAATTTCCTGATCTAATAACCAATCTGGAGTATTAAAAGCATGCTCATTTAAAAATGTCATCGCTTTTTTCTGATATTCTTTTGAGACAGGGGTATAAATCCAACCTTCCTGATCAGAAGCTTTTCTACTTTGATATACACCTCCTATATTTGTAGCAACATGTCGTGCATATCTTGACCATTGGCCTATCAATTCACCATAAATTTCATCCAGATCATCATATCCTTCTCCATCTGTAGATGTCCAGTCAATTAGGTTCGGTACTACTTTTTTTAGATTCATTAATCCATAAGTACTCGCTTTTACAGGATCATCAGAAAGATCCTCTGTTTGAGCTGAAGGATCATAACCAGTAGAGGATGCGAAGCGATAAACAGGATCACCCGCTTTTTCTTCGATCCAGGAATCAAGGATAGCCTTTTCATCTTCCGGAGTTTCAGCCGATGGGATTACTCGGTATCCCCAGTTTACTGAATACTTATCATAAGGCCCAATCATACGGATGAATCGAATGTTTTGGTCGCCTGGTTGTGCAATATAGTTTTGGCGAGCATATTCCATAATTGTTGTAGCAATGCCCCATTTTTGTGTAAAAGTACCTGATCGAAGAGAATCAACCGGATACGCAGAGCTAGCTTGCATATTATGTGGCAGACCAATGGCATGTCCAATTTCATGTGAAATTACCCGACGCATAGTTTCACCGATTAAATCATCATCTAATTTAAGTTTACGTGCCTCAGGATTTGCTGCTCCTGTTTCGATCATCAAACGGTTTCTGTATGATCTCATGTGATTATGATACCAAACAATATCACTTTCAATGATTTCTCCAGAACGTGGATCCGAAACACTAGGCCCGACTGCATTTCGAACTGTACTTGCTACCCAACGAACTGTTGAATACCGGATGTCTTCCGGGCTCCAATCTGGGTCTTCCTCAGGTGAGGGAGGGAGTTTTGCTTGTACAGCATTTTTAAATCCTGCTTCTTCAAAAGCTTCATTCCAGTCTAAAATCCCTTGAATTATATAAGAACGATATTTTTCGGGTGTAGCTGGATCTAAGTAATAAACAATTGGCTTTACTGGCTCAACTATTTCACCGCGTGCATAAGCTTCCGGATCGCTAGGTTCTAATCTCCATCTGCGGATATATTCTTTTGTTTCTGCTTTTTGAGCATCAGAACTATAATCAATTTGCCTAACTGAGAAGAAACCAACTCTGTAGTCTTCGTACCTCTTCATCATTGGTTCTTCAGGAAGTAGAACCATCGATTGGCTCGTACGCATAGTAAGTGTTTGTGCATCAGTGTCAGAAGGAGGGTCTGCAGATATATAAGTCATTAATTGTCGGACTTCAATATTCTCAGGAAAGCTTTTTATAGACTCAACCATGCTTCGGTCAGAATCGAGCCTACGAACCTGGTATTGTCTACGCTGTCTGCTTGAAAGACCGCTTATTGCTTCCACATCATTGGTAAAGAAATCGGTTACATCGATAACAAAACCAGATGAATCTTCATTTAAAGCCTCAATCATAAATGAAGCAAGAATCGGTTCAAAATTATTAGCCATTACTGAGCTTAAAACCGGGTCATTCTCATCAGCTACAGCACTGTATGATTTTTTCCTAATCAAAACTCTCTCATTATTTTTAGTAAAACTAATAATCTGTTCTTGCGATTTCGATCCTGCTGAATTAAAACCCGAGAACCCTGGAGGAACACCAGCAACACGGCTTACTAGTAGCATTTCTCGGCCTAGTAACTCGTTCGGGATTTCAAAAAAGATATCATCACCTTGTTGATAAATAGTAAATAATCCTTCGTCTTTTTTTGCTGATGATTTAATGACATCTTTAAAGGGTTTTATACCTTCATTTGTACTGGGTCTGGATTGTCGTTCTGACTGTGAGGAAATTGAAGCTGTGTTTTTTGGACCTGAACAACTCATTAATAAAATGGAAATTACTAGAATAAAAGAAATTCGAAATCGCATAAATAGAAAGTGAGTTTGTGTATTTTTTTTGAGTAGATAAACACAAGTTAACATGAAGAAAAGTTCTTTAACAATTAATAACAAAGCTGAGAGTGTTTTTTCAGATTGAGAAGAAAAATGTAACTGGGAAATCCCTAAAAATGGCTACCTTACGAGTCTCAATAATAAGACAAGAAACAAATTTATTTAATTATGATAGTTGGAGTTCCAAAAGAGATTAAAACCCATGAAAATAGAGTCGCGTTACAGCCTGGTGGCGCTCTTCAACTTAAACGGCATGGACATGAAGTATTCATTCAAAAAGGAGCTGGATTTGGTAGTGGTTTTACAGATGAAGATTATGTTGAAGCTGGCGCTACCATTCTAGATGATGTTGAGGAACTTTGGCAAAAAGCAGAAATGATAATGAAGGTGAAAGAACCTATTGCGGAAGAATACCCACGTATGAGAGAAGGACAGGTATTGTTTACCTATTTCCATTTTGCAGCAGATGAAGCCTTAACTAAAGCTGTTATTGAATCTAAATGTATTGCCATTG
This sequence comes from Balneolaceae bacterium, assembly GCA_040222455.1. Lineage (GTDB taxonomy): Bacteria > Bacteroidota > Rhodothermia > Balneolales > Balneolaceae > RHLJ01. The sequence continues at coordinate 372,956 of JAVKDD010000027.1, forward strand.
CTTACGAAACTGTTGAAAAAGCAGATGGATCACTTCCATTGTTAATTCCTATGAGCGAGGTAGCTGGGAGAATGGCAGCTCAGGAAGGCGCAGTTTACTTAGAAAAACCTAAAGGTGGGCGAGGTATGTTAATGGGTGGGATACCTGGAGTTCAGCCTGCAAAAGTACTCGTTCTTGGCGGGGGAATTGTTGGCGTTAACGCAGCTAAAATAGCCGCAGGTATGGGTGCCGATACCACAATTATGGATATCAATATGCCAAGACTTCGATATTTGGATGATGTTATGCCAAAAAATGTACATACTTTTTTCTCTTCAGAAGCTAATATCCGAGCCTTATTGTCTAGTGTTGATTTAATTATTGGAGCGGTGTTAAAGCCTGGAGCAAAAGCACCGCACCTTGTAACCAGAGAAATGCTAAAAGAAATGCGACCGGGTACTGTTTTAGTTGATGTAGCTATTGATCAGGGTGGATGTTTTGAAACCTCAAAACCAACAACCCATAAAGATCCTGTTTACGTGATAGATGAAGTAGTACACTATTGCGTTGCAAATATGCCAGGAGCTGTACCTTATACATCTACTCTTGGCTTAACTAACGTTACACTCCCTTATGCAACAGCATTAGCTAACAAAGGTTGGAAAAAAGCTCTAAATGAGGATCCTGAATTAAAAATGGGTCTTAATATCGCTAACGGTACTATCGTGTACGAAGACGTTGCAAGTGCTTTTGGAATGGAATGGGAACCGGTTGAGACTGTTTTGAATTAATTTTTTTATTCATTAATGCATTGCCTTACAAAGAACTATCGATTTCGGTAGTTCTTTTTTTTGTGCAAATAATTATTCTAATTTTTAATTAAGATTTTTATAAGCATTATAAATAAGATTTTTTTGGAAAATAAATAAATACAATTTGGGGTACAGATGATCAAACAGTTACTATCATTCTTAGTAGGAATGTTTTTACTACTAGGAATACATACAAACTTAAAAGCTCAAGATTCTCTTGAGGTTACATTCTCAGTTAATCTTTCAGTGCTTTTACAATCTGGAGATTATAATCCATCAATAGATACTGCTAAAATAGCTGGAAGTTTTACAGGTTGGCAAGATAGTGCCATCAAGTTAATCGACCAATCTGATTCTACCTTTTCAGTAACCGTTCTTATTGAAAATACTTTTATAGGTGATACGCTGCAGTATAAATTCATTTTAGTAGATGGTAATGGTGAAATACATTGGGAGAAAAATTTCCCCACTAATAGTTCAAACAGAGAGTATGGAGTAAATGGCTCTGAAAATGATACGGATGAAAATGGAATCCCAAATCAAGTATTAAATCATGATTGGAATGACTTTCCTTTAGATATTCTTGAAACAGCTGAACCTGAAATGCCAGCTCCCATACCTACTCAGAATTCAGAGTATGTTATTTCGCTTTTCAGTGATGTATATGATGATGTAGTAGTTGATGATTGGAATACCGTATGGTCAAATGCTGTTTTTACCGACGATAATGTGGATGGAAACGCAGTAAAAAAATATGTCGGCCTGGATTTTGTTGGAATCGAAACCATAGTAAATCAGATCGATATTAGTGAAATGACTCATTTTAGTTTTGATCTTTGGACTCCAAACGCAACTACCTTCAGAGCTAAATTGGTTGATTTTGGACCTGATGGTGAGTTTGAAGGTGGAGATGATTCAGAGCATGAAATTGCTTGGGATAATCCAACTCAAAGTGAATGGATCGAATACAACATACCTTTAGAAGATTTTTCAGGACTTACGGGAAAATCAAATATTGCCCAGCTTATTTTTAGTGGGTTACCAACTAATGGTGTTACTGCATTTATTGATAATATTTATTTCTACTCAGACGAATTCACTGCTTCCATTCCATCGCCTCCTTATGAAATTGGCGATTCTGTAAATGTAAATGGAGACTTTGCAACTTTAGAATTAGGATCTATTAGTGATTATTCTGAAGGTTGGTTTTTTGAAGTATTTAATGGTTTAGGAACGTATGAAATAAGTTCTGAATCTCAGGATGGAGACGGAAAAGCTGCTCAAGTAAATGTAACTTATGATGATACACCTGATATTTGGAGAATTCAGATTGTTAATGAACCGATTTTAATTGCGGAGAAAGATTTAGTTAGAGCCACCTTCTGGATGAAATCTTCAATTGAGGATGGAAAAGTGGAGGCTTTCTTAGGACTGCCAGAATCGGGAGGGTTTGTCGATAAAAGTGCAACTCAGTTTGATTTATCAAATGAATGGGAGGAATATGAATTCGAATATTATACAGATGCTCAAGATGCAGAACTTAGCATGAGGTTAGGGTTTAAATTCAATTTCCCGGAAAATGATGGAGCTACAATCTTAGTGGACAATGTTCATCTCGTAAAACAAGAGGCAACTTTGACAGATCTTAACTTTTCTGTTAATACTGCCGTTCAACAGGATCTTGGAAATTTTGATCCAAGTGAACATTCTGTTGGTATTGTTGGATCTTTTAATGGGTGGAATGCGGGCTCACCAATAATACTGGAAACGTCTGATGAAATAGTCTATTCCGGCTCCATTGAATTAGTAAATGTTTCGATTGGAGATACATTAGGCTATAAATTTATCTTAAAAGATGACATTAGTGGATTATTTGAATGGGAATCACCAGATAGAAGCACTGGTACAACGAGAGGGGAATACAATGATAGAGTTTTTGAAATAGCAGACTTATCAAGTGTCACTCTGCCAGAAGTGTATTTCTCAGATATTGAGCCAACAGATCAAACGCCTTCAAATTATGGAATTACTACAATTAGTGATACAAGAGGGTTAGATTTAGGCACTCACGTTGCAATTCAGGGTATTGTAACGAGAGTTACTTATAACTTTGTTTATATTCAGGATGAGACTGCTGCAACAACTTTATTTAGCAGACCATTTTTCTCAGCTCTAAACTCAATAGCTTTTAATGAAGATGTACAGTCTGGTGATGTACAAGAAGGAGACATAGTACAAATCGCAGGTATAGTTGGTGATTTTAATGGTCTTCATCAACTCACAAATATTCATGGTTGGGAAGTATTATCAAGTGATAATCCTCTTCCTGTTGCTCAGGTAATTACCCTTCAAGAGATGAATGATAATGGTGAGGAATATGAAAGTGAGCTTGTTAGAATAAATTCCCTCAAATTAAATGAAGAAGCGGATACATTGAAAGGTGGTTTTTTATATGAACTCACTAATATTGATGAAAATGAATTTGGTTGGATATCTATACAAGGTTCAAATAATTCTGAATGGGCTGGAGAAGTCCCCCCACAGGGGCTCTTTAGTTTTGAAGGGGTTCTGAAGGAATTCTTTGTTCCTACCACAGGAACTAACATTTATGCAATAACTGCGCATTACATCAATGATATCGAACCAAATTTTGATGCTGAATTAGAACTTCCTTCATTTGCTGGATTATTAAATAAATCATTTACGGTTCCATTAAACCTAACTGAAATTGGTGATGAACCAATTGAAGGTTTTGAATTCACTGTTAATTTTGATCCATCTCTTGTAAATATATCGTTAGGTAGTGATCTAACCGATTATTTAGCTGAAGATTTCTTAATTAATTCGAATGAAGTAGAACCAGGGAAATTGGTAGTTTCAGGCGCAGATGCTATTGGTATTATTGAAACCGGATCCTTATTAAGTTTTGATGTGGATCTAATTGGTGGAGGTATCTCACCAATAGTAATTGACGATATCTTGTTCAATGAAAAACCACTTACTCCGGTTCTAGCTGAGTTTAATGTTGTTTTACGTAGATGTGGTGATGTGACTGGAGACGAGACAGTTGGAGCTTTAGATGCAACTGTAGTACTTCGTCATACTGTATTTCTTTCACCAGAGTATCCTTTAACAGGATTAGATTCTACGGCTGCGGATGTAACCGGAAATGGAGATATCAGTGCATTTGATGCTTCTAGAATACTCCAATTGGAAGTTGGTTTAATTGATGGTTTAGATTGTATTTCTCTACCTATCAAAAAGAATCCAGAAGTTGTTGCTGCTAACTGGTTCTTAAAAGATGGTGAAGGGGATTCAAAGATTGCTAAACTTAATTTTGAGAAAACAACATTTGATATCTACTCCCTAGAATTAGAGTTCGATATATCAAATGGCGTTTCTTTTAAAGGAATAAAAAATCTGCCTAAAAACTGGAGTAGTATTCAGAATACGGTAGATAATAGGTCCTTAATTTCACTTTATGGGGTAACTCCGATCACTGAAAAGACTCTGGATTTCGATTTCAGCTCAACCCAACCGGGAACAATTGAAGCAGAACTTACCATTAACGAAAGCAAGTTCTCTGATTTGGAAAAACTTACAATTAGTGAAATACCTAGTGAATTTGATTTAAAACAGAATTATCCTAATCCATTTAATCCAAGTACACAAATTCAGTATTCACTGGCCGAGAATGGAATTGTAAATTTATCGATTTATAATATGCTTGGGCAGAAGGTAGCTGAATTAGTAAACGCAAATCAAGAAGCTGGAGAGTACCAGATATCTTGGAATGCAGGGTCGCTTTCTAGCGGGGTTTATATTTATAGGCTGTCTACAAAAGGCAATACTTTCACAAAACGAATGATGTTGATTAAATAAGTATGAAAGTTGCTCTAAGCTTAATTCTATTATTAACCTGTCCGCTTTTAGTAAGTGGACAGGCTTTAGTTACTATCCCAGATGGTGCTGTACCCATTGATACGACATTAAATTTACCGGTAAATTTAGTAATAGAAGAAGGGAATTCAGTATCAGCAATTCATACACGATTTAAATTCGATTCTGAATCATTTGAATTCGTAGGTATCGAAAGAAATGGGTCTATTTCGGATAGTATTTTAGCTGTTGTAAACAATACAGACTCAACTATAATTATTTCTTTTGCATCTACACATCCGATATCAAATTCTGGTTTACTAACTTCATTGAGTTTTACTCCTAAAAGAATTGGTTTTACAGAAGTAGTGTTGACAGAGTTTAGAATTGATGAGAATGAACCTGAATTTCCAGATAGTAAATCTTCAATTTTAATAACTGATGAATTTGGGAATTCACCTCCATTTTTTTTGGATATTCCTGATACCCTTACTTTTTTTACAGGTCAAGTTTTAGAAATAAATTTAGATGATACATTTGGGGATGCTCAAGATGAATTTGAAGATCTTCTATTGGAATTAACTGCTGAAGATGTAGAGCTTACCTTTTCAATAGATCCTATTGAACGAATTCTTACACTTACAGCGCCTAATGAAGAAGGCGTGGGTACATTAAATTTAAAGGTAACTGATAGTGGAGGATCAAGCATTGATATTACTATCGTGATTGTGGTATCACTTTTAGTTTCTAATGAACATTCAGGATTTGGTAGAGATGAGTTTACCTTGCTTCAGAATTACCCTAATCCGTTTAATCCTTCTACCGTAATTTCATTTTCTATACCAAGTTCTTCTATAGTGAAATTATCCGTCTATAACATGCTTGGACAAGAAGTAGCCTCATTGTTGAATACTCAACTGGGTGCTGGTAGTCATCGTATTTCTTTTGATGCGACCTCGCTTTCCTCAGGAATCTATTTATATAGAATTCAAGCAGGTGAATTTGTTCAAACTAAACGAATGATGCTGATTAAGTAATTTTATCTTCCGTAAGAAATAACTTTCAATGGATCAGTTTTAGCAGCAATACGAGCTGGTAACCACGATGCTAAGGCACATAGTACAATTGTAACTACCGAAGTAATCACGAAATCGAGAAGATGTGGTTCTACCGGAGCATAACTCATATAATAATTTTCTTCTGAAAGCGGAATAATTTGATATTGAATTTGTAACCACGCAAATAGCAGTGAAAGTCCAATTCCAATCACAAGTCCAATAGTTGCTACCATAAGTCCTTCCAATAAGAATATTTTTCGAATAGTCGAAGATTTACTCCCAATAGTTTTTAGGATTCCAATATCACGAGTACGTTCTAGAACCATCATTAAAATTGTGCCAATCAAGTTGAATGCAGCCACAATAATCATCACGCTAATCACTAGTGGAATCATTTGTTCTTGCAATTCAACCCATGCAAAAATATTTCCATAACGATCCTGAATAGGTTGCTTGTAATAAGGAAACGGAAGAGCGTCATCTAGAATGGCATCAAATTCAAGAATACGTTGAGAATCTTTCAGTTTTATTTCAATTCCATGACCTTGAGTTTGTTGTAAACCAAATAATTCTTGGGTGTATTGCCTGTCAACTACTGCATAAATGCCATCAAAAAAGTCAATTCCAGTTCGAAAAATACCGGTAAGTTCAAATTGCTGAATTTCAGGGGAATTAGCTAAGCTAGGAGTTCCAGAAATGGTATAAACGGTTATTACGCTACCAATTGAGGCTTGTATAGTTTGTGCAAGTTTAGAGCCAATTACAATACCCGGATACTGATTTGTTTTTTTTGTGAGATCGTAGCCTCCCTGAAACATATAACTCTTTAGATTAGAAATATCAGCATTGATGTCTACTCCTTTAAGTTCAGTTCCAGTTACACCGTCTTTGGTTTGAATCATCACCTGACCTTGATTGATGATTTGTTTGCTTTCGATCTCCTCAAATCGGTCAAGGAATGTTAAAACTGTATCTGCTCTGAAAAGTGGGGTATCAGAATAAGTAGTAATTAAAACATGAGGTGCAAAACCAAGAACTTTATCATTTATAGTTGACTTAAACCCATGAACAATAGATAAAGCAATCAACAATCCTGCTGAACCAATAGCGACTCCAGCAATACTCATTGCTTTAATAAACGATAAAAAACGAGCACCTTTTCTGGTGCCTTTAAAGTATCGGAGAGCTAAGTAGGATTCAAATTTCATAAATCAATATTCAACATTCAACAACCAACACTCAGGTAACAAAGATTGAATTAATTTTACTTGAGTGTTGAATATTTGATATTGCTATTCCGGTTTCATTTGGGGGAAGAAAAGCACATCCCGAATCGATTCAGAATTAGTCATTATCATACTTAAACGATCAATTCCGATTCCAATTCCTGCCGTTGGAGGCATTCCATATTCAAGAGCTCTTATGAAGTCTTCGTCAATGGTCATCGCTTCATCATCACCACCAGCACGTAATTTTGCCTGTTCTTCTAAACGCTCTCTTTGATCAATTGGATCGTTAAGCTCGGTATAAGCATTGGCTATTTCTTTCCCATTACAAATACATTCAAAACGTTCTACCAATCCTTCTTTCGAACGGTGCTTTTTTGTTAACGGACTCATTTCAACTGGATAATCGGTGATGAAAGTTGGTTGAATTAACTTTGATTCAACAAATTCGCCAAATATTTCATCTATGATTTTTCCGCTTCCAAAAGTTTCGTCCACATGAATATGGAGTTCTTTAGCAACGGCTTTTAGCTCATCTAAATTCTTGCCATACAAATCGTGACCGGTTTCTTTTTCAATTGCTTCAAACATTGGAACACGTGGCCATGGAGCTTTGAAGTTAATTTCATGTTTTCCAACTTTTACCGTTGTTGATCCATGAAGATCCATTGCGACCTTTTCAATCATTTTTTCAGTGAATTCCATCATCCAATGGTAGTCTTTATAAGCCACATATAGTTCGACTTGTGTAAACTCTGGATTATGGAATCTGGATAATCCTTCGTTTCTAAAGTCTTTTGAAAACTCATAAACGCCATCAAATCCACCAACAATTAACCTCTTGAGGTACAACTCATTAGCAACTCTTAGGTACAAATCCATATCAAGTGTATTATGGTGAGTCATAAACGGTCTTGCCGTAGCTCCGCCATAAATGGGTTGTAAGATTGGAGTCTCGACTTCTAAATATCCTCGATCGTTCATAAAGTTCCTCATGGTCTGTACCAATTTGGTTCTTTTTATGAACGTTTCTTTCACTTTAGGATTTACAATTAAATCAACATATCGCTGTCGGTAACGAAGTTCTTTGTCAGCAAAAGCATCAAAAACTACTTTTTCGCCTTGTTCATTTTCAATTTCTTTTGGAATGGGGATAGGGCGAATTGTTTTGGTTAAAAACTGAAATTCTTCTGCATGAACAGTCGTCTCACCTGTTCTAGTTTTAAATACGAAGCCTTTTATACCTACAATGTCGCCAATATCTACCAACTTTTTAAAAACGGTATTGTACTCTTCTACGCCTACATCGTCACGACGAATATAAACCTGTATGGTTCCTTCAGAGTCTTGTAAATTAAAGAACGCAGCTTTTCCCATAATTCTGCGGGTCATAACGCGCCCAGCAATTGCTACCGTTTCTGTTTTCGGATTAGATTCTTCATCCCTAACTAACTCGGGCTGATTTTTTATCGATTTACTTGTTGATGTAACATCAAAAGAATAAGGATACGGATTAACCCCAAGTTCATTAAGTTGTGTAAGTTTCTCTCGTCTGATTTCTTCCTGCTCGGAAAGTGAAATATCGTGGTTCGACATATTTAAATTTAATTTCTAGTTTTGGCGAATCGAAAGATGCAAAAATACCGAATTGTGCAGAAAATTGTGGCATTAACATAAACTCTTTAATCTAGGCATTTGAACCTTTTAAATACTTCTGAAATTCCAGGTTTTCCAAAGACAGTTTTGATTGGATGGAGTGAGGTAACTTACAATCTGAATTCGAATATCTTGTCTAATGAAGAATTAAAAACATTACAAAGCTTCACTAATGAACAGCGTAAAGGTGAATTTTTAACAGCACGACATCTTTTTTGGAAGCTAATTAATGAACTAGGATTTAACTTAGAGTCAATCATGCTAAAGAAGGAATCAACAGGTAAACCATTTATTAAAAGTGAAGAAGGTAGATTTTTTGTTAGCTTTTCACATTCTCAGGAGCTAGTAGTGTGCGCTGTTTCTAAAGATTTAGATATTGGTTTAGACATTGAAACCTTAGATCGGAAAGTAAATCCTGCAATAGTAAAGCGAATTTTGAGTGAAAATGAATGGGATGTTTATGGTGAAGAAAATCCAATTTCACTATGGACCATGAAAGAAGCAGCCGTTAAAAGTTTGGGAACAGGGTTAAGAACGAATTTAAAAGAACTAGAACTTAAAAAGCAGAAAGATGGTGGATTTAGCATAATAATTAATCATAAAGAGGAACTCCATGGAATTTGTTTTAAAGCATTGAACCATTATTTCGCATTAGCATATTGAGAATATGAAGAACCCTACATCTACAATAATTGGAAATGGAAGACTTGGTGGTGCACTATCTAGAGCCTTAAATGAAGCTGGATACAAAGTTATGGAAGTGTATGACAAAGGAGAAAGCATCAAAAATCTAGGGGATTGGATTTTTATTGCTACCCCTGATTCTGAGATTTCTAAAGTAGTTTCTGATTTGACGTTTAAGTTTAAAAACTTAGATGGAAAGAACATTTTTCATTCTTCTGGAACAATTTCTTACTCAATACTTGAGGAATTGCAAAAGCTTGGAGCAGAAACGGCTTGCTTTCATCCGCTTCAAGCAATTACCAATAAAACAGATTCTTTTAAAGGTATTTACTTTGATTTAGAAGGTGATGAGGAGGCAGTTTCTACGTTAGAAAGACTTGCAGAAAATTTAGGTGCAAAATCAATACGAGTAACTCCGAAAGAAAAGGAATTGCTTCATATTTCAGCCGTTATGGCTTCTAACTATTTAGTAACACTTGCAGATATGGCGATACAGGTTTCAGGCGCCTCAGGTATACCTCAAAGAACTTTAGTAGACGCTCTCTTACCACTTATGGAATCTTCCTTAAAAAATTTAACAGAATTGACTCCTTCTGAAGCATTAACAGGCCCAATTTCCAGAGGGGATGTACAAACCATTCAAAAGCATATAAAACTGCTTGAAAATGAAGATGATTTACTCGTTTTGTACAAAAAACTAGGACTTCAAACTTTAGAGTTAATTGGTAAAGATTTGAAAGACAATACGATTAAATTTAGATTGTATGATGTGCTAAAATGAATTCAAAAAAGCCAAATGATTTCTACCAAAGAGTTTACGATGTTGTAGCTCAAATTCCTGAAGGTAAAGTGACTAGCTATGGGGTGATTTCGAAATATCTCGGAGTAGAATCAGGTGCAAGGATGGTAGGTTATGCACTAAACAATTACTTTAGTGTTGATTTAGGATATGAGATTCCGGCACATAGAGTTCTAAATCGGCTTGGTCAATTAACGGGAAGAGCTTATTTTGAAGGCGATACGATGAGAGAACGCCTGGAGCAGGAAGGAGTCGTATTTAAAGCAGAATACACCGTAGACATGGAGAAACATTTTTGGAATCCTTTCGAAATTGAAAACACATTATGATGATACCTAGATTTCTAATCATACTACTATTTTCCGTACTTAGCAGTAATTCTATCTTTCCATATCAACCCAAAGAACTAAAAATTGGCTCAAAAGCTCCAATGACCGATCATAAGGTTACAGATGTTTCAGGAAGAAGTTTAACAATAGGTGAAGTAGCTCAGGAAAACGGACTTTTGGTACTATTTACCTGCAATACTTGCCCTTGGGTTACAAAATGGGAAGATCGTTACATTGAAATCTCCAGTAACACAAAACTGAATAAAATTGGTATGATTGCACTTAACCCAAACGAAGGTTATCGATTAAGAGGTGATGGGTTAGAAGAAATGGGTAAACGTGTTCGGAAAGCGAATTATGATTTTCCTTATGCACTCGATAAAGATCATCAAATTGCAGATGCATTTGGGGTTTCCAGAACTCCTCAAGTATATCTCTTTAATGCTAACTTAGAATTGGTTTATGTTGGTGCTATTGATGACAATGCCGATAGCGCTATTTCTGTTAAAGAAAATTATTTAAAAAATGCCATTCAACAATTAATAGCCGGCGAACAAATTAAGAAACCCAACACTAAAACAACGGGTTGTACTATTAAGCGCGCAGGTTAACTTTTAGTTAAAAAAACCTTACTTTTGTATCTCGCTCTTAATAAAAGAAAGTGCGAGTTTTTTTTGAATATGATATTTTAGAATTAATGCCTACCTGGACGTTACATACAGAATTTAAATTTGATGCTGCTCATTTTATTGAAGGATATGATGGCAAATGTGGAAGAATGCACGGTCATTCATACAAAGTTAAAATGACAGCAAAATCACACAAACTAAATCCTTCAGCTTTCTTAAAAACAGAAGATATGGTATGTGATTTCAAAGAGTTGAAATGGGCTGCTAAAGATTCTGTAAAAGGTGGTTTTGATCACGGGAATTTGAACGAATTAATGACGGTTAATACCACAGCTGAGCGTATAGCAGAGTATATCCATCAAGAAACCAAAAAGCGAATCCCAGAGGGCATTGAACTACTAGTAACTGTCTGGGAAACTGATACTTGCTGGGTAGAATATACCGATCAAAATGTATAGCGCAGCAGAACATATCGACACTGATGTTTTAAAAGAATCAAAAGATGTATTAGAAGTGGAGTATCCAATCATGGAGCATTTCTATACCATTCAAGGAGAAGGGGCACATACTGGAAGAGCAGCATATTTTATCCGAACTGGAGGATGCGATGTAAAATGTTGGTGGTGCGATGTAAAAGATAGTTGGGACGAGGAAAAACATCCTAGAAAAAGTGTTGGGTTCCTTGTTGACGAAGTTATAAATAGTAAGGCTCCGATTGCAGTGATAACGGGTGGAGAACCATTACTTCATAATTTGGATGCTCTTACGCTTGCAATCAAAGAAGCTGGTGTTAAAACTCATATTGAGACTAGTGGATCGTCTCCACTTTCTGGTTTTTTTGATTGGATTACTCTTTCACCAAAACGCTTCAAAAAACCACTAGAAGAAGTTTTTCCCTACGTAGATGAATTGAAAGTAGTTGTTCTCACGAAAAAGGATTTAGTTTGGGCAGAAGAAAATGCAGTAAAATGCCCAGAAACAACACAATTACTTCTCCAACCAGAATGGGATACACCTGAATCTATGTCGTTGATAGTGGAGTATGTTAAAAAAAATCCAAAATGGGGAATTAGTTTACAAACACATAAATATCTACAAGTTCCATAATGAGTTTTGAAACGGCATCCGTTATTATAACTGGAGGAAGTAAGGGAATTGGGCTTTCCATTGCTAAAGTATTTGCCCGAATGACAGATCGGCCGCTTGTTCTAATTGCTCGAACTAAAAAAGAACTTGAACAAGCTAGGCAAGAGTGCTTAAATGAAGGAGCTGAACACGTAGAAATATTTTCAGTTGATCTTATTGATCAAGACTCCGTTTCAAGAATTCCCTTCGAAGCAATGAATCCAGGTATTTTAGTAAATAATGCTGGTTCTTATTTATATAAAACGCTTCGAGAGACAACCTCTTCAGAATTTGAAGAACAGTTTAAAATCAATACGGTTGGAGCTTTTAATATCACACAAAAAATATTACCAGAATTTAAAAAGAAGGATAGAGCATTGATTGTTAATATCTGTTCTCAGGCCTCTTTAAAAGGATTTGATGACAGTGGAGCATATGCAATGAGTAAACATGCTACATTGGGGTATACACGTTCACTCCGAAAAGAATTGTTGTCTACTAAGATCGCTGTTTCTGCAATCAACCTTGGTCAAACTTACTCGACATCGTGGAAAGATGTAGATGTAAACCCCAATGATTTGATTGATCCCGAAGATGTTGGGAAATTGATTGTTTCTTTATCAGATTTAAGTCCAAGAAGTGTCGCCGAAGAAATTATTTTAACTCCTCAAGGTGGAGATGTTAAACCAATGTGAGTTCAATCTCTAAATCCACTCCTGATTTTCCTCACCTACGGTACCTTCAAAATTTACTTCTCCAGTATGTTTTGTACCTTTAGGCTCTATCATTAACACCCAACATTCTTCTTTTGCAATAGGTAGATGATCTTCTCCTTTCGGAACAACGTATAAATCACCTTCATTTAAAAATACATCTCGGCCTTTAAATTTAAGTTGTAAGCTTCCCTTTACAATATAGAATAGCTCATCTTCTTCAGCGTGGTTATGCCAAACAAATTTGCCCTCAATCTTAGCGAGTTTAACAAGCTGCCCGTTTGTTTGAGTGATTATTTTAGGAGTCCATTGCTCATCAAATAATTTAAATTTTTCTATTAGATTTATTGCACTCATGCAAATACAGAAATTTTGAGTTATAGTGTTTCCCAACTTATCGACAAGGTTAATCATCTTATTACTAAACAAAAAAATCAAATAGTCTAGTGGGAGGGATGATGTTATTGTGTGGAAATAAATGCGGAAATCAGATAATGGAAGAAATTAAATTCTAATAATTAAATCAGAAATCTAACTGAGCCTTACTTTAATAAGACTCAGTTAAATTATTTTTCTTAAATGATCAATCTTCGAAAACTAAGTTGTATGCTTTTACAACAGCCTCATAATTAGTGTAATCGAGACCTTTTGCTTTCGCTAATAAAGTTGGTGGAATAGCAACAACTCGAAGTACATCACCATCAAAAAGATTTTCATTGGCTTCGTTATTGTTAGCTACTTCACCTTCTAGAATAAGTGTGAAGTCATCGATATCAAAAGAATACCTTAGTATTACAATATCATTTTCAAACGGTGTACTAATAGGCAACGCGTGCCATGGTGTTGAACCGTTGAACCGTATGTAACCTAAAACTAATCCTTCATCAACTGTAGCTTCATCTAATATATTCCATCCATACGATGCTATTGATACGAACTCATCATCAATTACAAAATCTACTTCCGAATCAATTATAATGGTCTCTGAGTAGACTTCAGCACTTTCTCCCGCTGGACCTTCTGGTCCTGCTGGCCCTGAGGTGCCAATGCATGAAGTGAATAAAATCCCTGTTATTAAAATGATGATAGTTTTTAATGATTTCATGACGATTTGATTAGTTTTAGGTTAATGTCTTAAGCTTAACATAGGCGTTAAATTTCAGGTTCAATATCACATGTTTGGGTTAGGCAATTGATGCGACTATTATTAGAACAATTAATAACATTTAAATAAAGGTTAAGCGAATTGGTTTAAGACTTACATAAAATTCATTACATTTAGATTTTAATATAAGCTAATACAATACCAGATTGAGTACAGTTGCAATGGAAATTTTAGGACTATCTACTAGTCCAAGCAGTGGTGGAGCTTATGCTCTTATTCTTTCTGAGGCTAATGGTTCAAGAAGACTTCCGATTATAATAGGTTCATCTGAAGCACAGGCTATTGCTTTGGAGCTGGAAAATATTAAACCTCCAAGGCCTATGACTCATGACTTGATGAAAAATTTAGTGCTAAATTTCGACTCAAAAGTAAAACAAGTATTGATAAACGACCTTGCAGAAGGAACTTTTTATGCTCGAATAATTTTTGAAAGAGGAAGTCAACTTCATGAAATTGATGCCAGACCGAGTGATGCTATTGCATTAGCAGTTCGATTTGGGAGCCCAATTCATGTTAGTGAGAAAGTACTAAATGAGGCTGGAATTATTGCCGAACCCGAAGTTAGTAGTGGCGGTTCAAAATCAAAAAAGAAAGATTCCGCAGGAGAGATAGAACTTTCAAAATTAGAAAAACTTGAACTGGAATTGCACACTGCCATAGAAACCGAAAATTATGAGAAAGCGGCAAAACTCCGTGATCAAATCCAAAAAATGAGGGGATAATCTGTGAGCAAGAGCCAATGTTCATTCAAGCAACTACCATTCTCGAATTTATTTAATACATATCTAACTGATTATTCTCGCCTGAGTAGTTTTTATAATATTAATCCTTTTGATGATAATGCAGTTAAGTTAAAAGCAGAGTCTCTTAATTCCACAAAATCTAAAAAGGAGTTTGTTACTGCACTTTCTGAATACCATCAACATTTAGAGATTTCTGAGTCTCAAAAAAAACAGCTTGTTAAGTTTTCTAATGATGACTCGTTAGTAATTGTAACTGGTCAGCAACTGGGTGTATTTGGTGGGCCACTTTATACTGTATATAAAACGATTACTACTATTTTATTGGCAAGAAAATGGGAGAAACAATTAGGTAAACCTGTAATCCCAGTTTTTTGGTTGGCTGATGAAGACCATGATTTTGAAGAAATAGCTTCTGTTGGGATTCCAAACTATGATGAATTTAAATCAGTAAGCCTCATACAAGAAGGAAATGGACATCCTGTATCTGTTCAGCAGATCAAGGACACAATTAAAGAATTTTGTGATTCTGTTAAATCTGAACTTCCAGATACAGATTTTACCGATACTTTGTTTGAAGAACTTGAGAACTTCTATAGGGAAGGGACAACACATGTACAAGCTTTTGCTAAATTGATTGACTCTTGGTTCTCAGAAGAAGGTCTGTTAATTGTTGGTAGTAATTTTGATCCCATTAAAAAGTTGCTTATAAATACTTTTTCAACATCTATTACCAAGAACCAAGAAATTTTCGATGCTCTTGATAAAAAAAGTGAACAGATTGAGGAAGATTATCATCGGCAGGTAATTGTTGGTGACTCTAACTTGTTTTTTATTGATGATGAACATGGTAGGGTTAAGCTGGAGAAGTCAAATAATGATTGGAAAGCAGGTAAACTTACTTTCAGTGAAAAAAAATTGGTCGAAATGATCGAGGCGAATCCTCAAAATTTTTCACCTAATGTATTTTTAAGACCCATTATTCAAGATAAACTACTTCCAACATTGGGTTATGTAGCGGGTCCAGGAGAATTATCCTATTATGGTCAAATGAAAGATTTATATCCCATATTTGAATTAGATATGCCTGTTATTTTTCCTCGACTAAGTATTACACTGATAGAAAGTGGGATTGAAAGAATCATGGAAAAACTGCCTTTTGAAATGTGTAACTACAATCAAAGAATTGAAGATTTAGAATCTGCTTATGTGGATCACTCAAACTCAAAAGATATTGAAGGGGTTTTTTCAACCTGGAAAACTGGAATCAGCGAAATTGCAAAAAAACCGAACGATTTCATTAAAGAAATAGACCCAACCCTTGAAGGTACAACAGGTAAGGTTATTGCTGGATTTGGGAATGAAATTGACAAGCTAAAAGGAAAAGTATATCGGTCTATTAAGCAGCAGGAGCAAACCCAGTTAAGCAGGATTTCCAAGATAAAATCACAACTTTTTCCAAATGGATTACAAGAGCGTTCTGTAACGCCTATTTATTTCATGAATAAATATGGCAAAGATATTTGGACTAATATTCTTCAAGAGTTCGAAAAAGAAGATCTTGACCTTACCATCCATCATATTGTTCCATTATAATGAAGACAATTTCTGAACAAAAGGCTTTGCTCAGAAAAAAATTGATTACTAAACGTAAATCTTTTTCAAAAAAGGAATGGGAGCGCAAAAGTAATTCAATTAAAGATCATACTTTAAACAGTAAAGAATTTAAGAAAGCGAAAGTCGTTCATTGTTTTATTTCTATCAATGAAAAAAGTGAAGTTGACACTCATTCTTTAATTAAAGCAATGATTTCATATGGAAAAAAAATTATCGTACCGGTAATGCAAGAAGATGGCTCTCTATTACACTCAGAATTAATCAACTTATCTGATCTTGAACTAAAAAAATGGGGAGTTCTTGAACCTAAAAATATCAAACCAGTTAACCCGGGTATTTTGGATTTAATTTTAGTCCCATTATTGGGTGCTGATATAAACGGAAATAGATTAGGATATGGAAAAGGTTATTATGATCGCTTTTTAAATGAAATTGAAGCACCATCTTTTGGCCTCATATTTGAGGATTTCATTTTAGAAGAAATACCAAATGAGCCTTTTGATAGAAAATTGAATGGGTTAATATCTGAAAAAGGGTTAATCTACACGTAACAAATATTTTAAGATGCCGTAGCGATTGAGCGGAGGAAATTAAAAAATGGCTGATAGAATTAAAGAAAAAAGACACTCTAAAACGGGCACTGCGTCCCTAGAATTTGACGATTTTGAACTTCAAAGCACGATGCAGAACTTCCTTAAAGAGGAAGAAAAAGAAACAGGTAAAAGTATCTGGAATTTCTCGACTGTAGCAGGTATGGCTATGGTTTTTATTGCAGTCTCTTTTTTAGTGCAATGGATTGGTTTATCCTTTGGATCTGGATTCGATAATTTTCTTCAAGACGCGATTGCCGGGCTTCCCCTAATTGGCGGGGCACTTGTAACACTTGTTGGCTTTGGATTTTTTGTAGGGGACAGAAGGCGAGAGAGGAAAAATAAGAAGCAAAGAAGAAGAGAAAGAAAAGCTTCTGCATCATCTTCAAATAAAAATATGAACGATGTACATGGTTCAGAGTTTACTAAAACCAGAAGCAGTTTGAGAAATGATTTAGATTCTGACTTCAACTCAAGTTCATCATCAGCCAATTTTGAAGATTTTACTACTGGTTCTTATGGATACCGCCACGCAAAAAAACTAATGAAATCCCGTTCTGATAAAAAATGGGCTGGGGTATGTGGTGGACTGGCTAAATATTTTGGAATTAGCTCAACGGTAGTTCGGTTTATTTTTGTGGCAGCATTTTTTATGGGTTATGGAGCAAGTTTATTAATCTATTTTGGATTATCACTTGCAATGCCGAAAGAGCCTGTCGAACTTATGGATGATTTCGATTTTTAAATTCATCCAAACGTAAATGCTTATTACATTCGAAGGCATTGATGGTAGTGGTAAATCCACTCAAATTAACTTGTTAGAAAAATATTTTTCTAGTAAAGGTAAAAAGGTACAAGTATTCAGAGAACCCGGTGGTACCGAAGTTTCTGAAGAAATAAGATCAATCTTGCTAAACCCAGAGATTGAAATAGACCCCATCACTGAACTATTATTATTTTCTTCTGCACGCTCTAGACTTATTTCAGAAAAAGTATTGCCTGCTCTGGAAAGAGATGAGATTGTCATTTTAGATAGGTTCTATGATTCTACAACGGCTTATCAAGGATATGGTAGAGAGTGCTTACCTTTAGATCAGATTCACTATATTAATAAGGTAGCTTCGCATAACAAGGCACCTGATTTTACTTTTTATTTAAGATTGAGTTTAGAGGAATCGCTAAACAGAAGAGCAAATATGAGTAAGGATAGAATGGAACAGGCAGGCAAAGAGTTTTTCACTAAAGTAATTAAGGGCTTTGATGAATTATCTAAAACAGAGTCCCGCTTTATTATTATTGAAGCTTCTAAATCGGTGGAAGAAATTCATTCTTCTATTATAAGTACCTTTTCTAATCATTTTTAAGTTTCAATAGATTGAACTCTTGGGGTGCGACCAGAACTAATTGAAATATTGATTTCTTGAATTATCTTGTGCAATTAAAGTTAAAGTTCTCTTTTAATAAGGCTCAAATACTTAAAAAAGTTGTAATGCAGAACGTTAATAGGGAAGAAATGAATTTTCATAAATATATTTATTTTTTCTCTGTAATGATCATTGAGGCTTAATCATATTATCCGTAAATTAGAACAATATGGATGAATCCTACCTGTTTCCAAGAAAACTGGTTCATCACAGTTAAATTCCAACGATTATAACATCCTAGATATCTATTATGGCGCACGAAAGAATCGAGATTGATTTGCCTCTTGCTAAAGTTTACGAGCTATTAAGTAACCCAGTTGACTTCCCTAAGTTTTTGGAGCGCATCGACTCAGTAGAAAGAATAAACTCACAAACTTTTGAGTATAAGACTAAAATCGGAAATGAGGAGTTTGTTTGGACTACAAATTTGATTGATAATTTAAGAAACACACGCTTTGCTTGGATTACAATCAATGGTAACCTAAACCAAACCGGAACTATTCGTTTTACTCCACTTGATAACGGAACTCGAACAAGAGTTGAGTTTTCTTTGGATTACAGAACATTTTTCGGCGATCCTACGGAAGAATTAGGAACCTTTATTGAAGAGTCTGCAGCTCAATTAGTTAAAGACCTGGAGAAATTTAAAGGTCTTGCTGAAGGCGGAACTTTTAAAGAAGAGCAAGCCGAAGTTTCTGAAGAAGAAGTTACTGCTTAAGCTTTAGAACATTTATTTACTTATTGTTAATGCGCATCTTGAAGATGCGCATTTTTTTTGCCCTTAATTCTTTTAGAAATGACATTTACTCAATTTAAAAACTCAATAGAAAGTAAAAACGCACATTATCTACTAATTGGGAATCCAGTAACTCATAGTGTCTCACCACTTATGCATAATACTGCGTTAACACATTTCGAAATTGATGCAAAATATCATGCTGTTTCAGTTTCAATGAGAGAGATTAGTTCTCTGATTGCTCATTTTAATTCGGATTCATTTTTAGGCGCTAATATTACTATTCCACATAAAGAAAATTTCCTTAGTGTTGTTGATGAATTAACAAAAGAAGCATCTGAAATAAAGGCGATAAATACCATAGTTAAAAAAGATGGGGTGTTAATAGGTGCTAATACAGATGCTTTTGGGTTTAAAGTCCCATTAGAAGAATATCTAAATGATATTGAATTAGATCGAGCTTTAATTTTTGGATCAGGTGGAGCAACAAAAGCAATTATATACGCATTGAATGATTTAGGTTTTGAAGAGGTTGTAATGGTATCACGAAATCCTAGTAAGTATTCCAATCTAGAAGATGTAGTTTTAAGCAGCTATGATGAATGGTTAGAATACGGAGAGGATAGTTCTTTGATTATAAACGCAACACCGCTCGGTATGACTCCAAATGTAGACTCTTCTCCAGTAAAAGAAGAAGACATAAAAGTTCTAGAAGGCAAATTGTGCTATGATATCGTTTATAATCCAAGAGAAACAACATTTTTAAAACAAGCAAGCCGTATAGGCGGAGTACCAATTGGAGGATTAGACATGTTGATTTATCAAGGTGCGAAATCGTTTCAACTATGGACTGGAAAAGAGTTTCCAATTGGACTCATTAAATTGAGATTGAATGACATCTTCCCAAATTGACTTTATTAGACCAAGCAATCTTAACAATGCCAGAGTTTTCTCATGGTTTAGTTTAAAAAATCCTCATCTAATTGAACAGAATCAGCAAATTCCCGGCTTAAATATTGGCTTTAATTCACATGAAGAGCAAAGTATTTTACTTCATAATTTAAATATGCTTGCTACTGAAATCCGAACAAACACAAAGAATTTAGCTTTAGCCAATCAAATTCATAAAACAAAAGTACAGATTGTAGATAAAGGTGGAATTTACCCAGATACAGATGCATTTGTGAGTAATACACCAGGAATTGGATTAGGCATTCAGGTGGCAGACTGTGGAGCTATTCTCTTTGGAGATTCTTTAAATCAGGTAATTGGTGCTGCACATGCAGGATGGAGAGGCGCTGTAGGCAATATCGTACCAAAAACGATTCAAGAAATGACTGTACTTGGTGCAGATATTAATCAGATCAAAGTGTATATAAGTCCTTGTTTAGAAAAACACAATTTTGAAGTAGGAGAAGAAGTTGCTTCTAAATTTAGTGAACATTTAGTTGATAGAGAGCATTATGATAAACCACACGTTGACTTAAAAGGCTTAATAAAAGATCAACTACTAAATTCTGGTATTAAGATTTCAAATATTGAAATTGATGAAAGGTGTACTATCGATCATGAAGAATTATTTTATTCATATAGAAGAGAAAAAGAAAAAAGTGGTAGAATGGTAGGTATCATCAAACTAAATAAATTAAAGTGAGAGTGAGTTATTATTTGAATGTTTTACGATTATATCTAATCCTTAATTCACTCAAAAAACTCAGATATGTTTTCAAACTTAAAAGTATAATTACTAATATTTGAATGGTTGAATATTCTTAGAGCTGGAGATAAAATTCTTCATAAGAAACATGAAATAAGAGTTCATAACTTCTACCTTTCAAGCCAACAAATAAAGAGATTTTGACGAAACAAAAACTGGCTATTCTAGGCTCAACGGGATCTATTGGAACACAGGCATTGGATATTGTTAGGCAACATCCTGATAAATTTGAAATTGTTGCACTTACCGCAAATACCAATGTCGATTTATTAGCAAATCAGATTAATGAATTTAATCCTAAATATGGTCTAATTTGTTCCGATTTATTTTTTAATAACCTAAGAGATTTAGTAACTACTGATACAAAATTGTTATCTGGGTTTGAAGAACTACCTCATTTGGTTTCACTCTCTGAAGTAGATACCATACTAAATAGTTTAGTAGGTTTTGCTGGTTTTGGTTCTACAATCGAAGCAATAAAGCAAGGTAAAAAGATAGCTCTTGCAAATAAGGAGTCGCTTGTTGTTGGTGGCGAATTAATAATGAAAGCGCTTAAAGAATCAGATTCGAATTTAATTCCTGTTGATTCTGAGCACAGCGCTATGCTTCAGTGTATTATTGGCGAGCCTAAAGAATCGATCGAAAAAATAGTTATCACAGCAAGTGGTGGGCCTTTTCGAACTTTTTCGAAGGAACAAATGAAGAGAGTTACAAAAGTACAGGCTTTAGATCATCCGAATTGGAATATGGGAGCCAAAATCACAATTGATTCGGCAACCATGATGAATAAAGGGCTTGAGATTATAGAAGCACATTGGTTATTTGATTTACCTGTTGAAAAAATTGAGCCAGTAATACATCCTCAAAGTATTATCCATTCTATGGTAACTTTTATAGATGGTTCAAGTAAAGCCCAGCTTGGTCCACCAGATATGAAAGTACCAATTATTTATGCATTGAGTTATCCAGATCGTTTTCCATTAAAAACTCCCCGGATTAATTGGTCGTTAAACCAAGATCTAAACTTTGAGCCCGTTGACTATGAACGATTTCCATGCGTTAAACTCGCTATGGAATCAATTGAAATGGGAGGCACAGCGCCAGCAGTGTTAAATGCAGCAAACGAAGTGGCAGTGAGTCGCTTTTTGAATGAAGAAATTGGTTATATTGACATCCCAAAAATAGTTGAAAAAAGTTTAAACACTCTCTCATCGCCAGATGAAATAAGCGTTGAACTACTAATAGAAATAGATAAAGAAACGAGAGCTTTTGCCTCAACAATAGACTAATTCATGGAAATTATTGAAATACTAAAAACGATTGTGATTTTTATTGGCGCACTTATGATTCTCGTGTTTATACACGAATTGGGTCATTTTTTAGCAGCCAAATTTTTTGGGATGCGGGTGGAACGCTTCTCAGTTGGTTTTCCTCCAAGAATATGGGGTTTCGAAAAAGGAGGAACGGATTACTGCATAGGAGCAACTCCTCTAGGAGGATATGTGAAAATTGCTGGAATGGTTGATGAAAGTATGGATACCGAATTTCTTGAAAAAGAACCGCAGCCTTGGGAATATAGAAGCAAGCCCGTTTGGCAACGAATTATTGTTATTACGGCTGGAGTTATTTTTAATATGATTCTCGCTTTTTTCATTTATACCGGAATGACACTTTCAAATGGAAAGCTTACCCTACCTGTAGAAAATGTAAGTGGTATTTACATACCTGAAGGTAGTTTCTTAGAAGAGCTTGGCTTTCAAACTGATGACCATATTATAGGTGTAAATGGCAAAGCTGTATTAGCCTTTGAAGATTTAGTTTCACCATCGGCAATCACGTCTGAAAATTTAAGCTACCAAGTTATTCGGAACGGCAATGAAATGGATATTAATATTCCTCCAACTTTTCTTGATAGTTTGCAAACAAGAGGATTTATTGATCCAATCTTGGCTTATCCTAGTTCAATTTCAAGTGTAGCATTAGGTACTCCGGCTGAAAAAGCGGGATTAAAAGCAGGGGATAGAATTATTAAAATCGATAGTACAGAAATTAACTACTGGGTTCAACTTACTACTATGATCACTTCTGCTGAAGGAAAAGAGATGAATTTCACTATTCAACGTGGTGATTCCATGTTCACTTTAGCAATAGCACCAGATTCTGAATCAAATCAAGTTGGAATTGGAATTCCTACTTTAGAAATGGTGGGGGGGGAGCATGTAAGTCTTGGAATTTTTGCTTCTATTGGTGAAGGATGGAATCAAACTTGGGAACAAACATCAGGTATTATAGGGGGATTTTCCAGAATGATATCAGGTGATATTTCAGTAAGGCAAAATCTTGGTGGACCCATTGCAATAGCAAGTTTTACTAAACAAGCTACCGATCAAGCTGGTTGGACCGGTTTTTGGCAAATTACTGCCCTTTTAAGCATAACACTAGCCATTATGAATATTCTTCCGATTCCAGCTTTAGATGGAGGACATTTGGTATTCTTGATTTATGAGGGGATAGTTCGAAAAGAGCCATCCGAAAAATTTAAAATTGTTGCGCAAAATATTGGCTTTATCGTGCTTTTAACTCTGATGGTTTTTGTTATTTTCAATGATATAACAAAACTTTTTTAAGCATGTTTGCACGCGAAGGGTATCCAACAATGGCACTAACTACTGTTATTACTGTTAGTGTTATATATGTATCACTTTCTTATTTACCGTCTATTTTTGGGTATCTTATAAGCCTGATTTTTGTAATCCTGTGGGGAATCGTAATTTATTTCTTCCGTGATCCTGAAAGAGAAACACCCACCGACGATAGCCTTATCATTTCACCAGCAGATGGTAAAGTAGTTCTCATTAAAGAAATTGAAGAGGATGTATATCTAAAAACAAAAGCCACTCAGGTTAGTATTTTTCTTTCCCCTTTAAATGTACATGTAAATCGAAATCCAATTTCAGGAAAATTAGAATACCTGAAATATCATCCTGGTAAATATCTAATGGCTTGGGATGAAAATGCTTCAATAGAAAATGAAAGAGCTGATTTTGGAGTTCTACATTCTTCAGGAACAAAATTATTTTTCAAACAAATAACCGGGTTTTTGGCACGTCGTATTGTCTATCATATTAAAGAAGGGGATGATTTAGTGGCAGGAGATCGTTTTGGAATGATGAAATTTGGAAGTAGAATGGATGTAATTGTGCCAAGCACTATCGAAATTCATGTGAAAGTAGGGGATAGAACTTGGGCTGGACAGTCGGTGTTGGGTAAAATTAGTTGATATGAAGTATCCAATTCAAAAAAAATATAATAACTTTAAGGAAAGAAGAGGTAGAATTAATCAGACTAAACCTCCTGTAAATCGGCGAATCGCTGTTCCTAGTTTTTTTACACTAATGAATCTTTTTTGTGGATTCATTGCCATTATATCTATTTCTGAGGGGAACCTAGTTTGGGGAGCCTGGCTCATCATGGCAGCTGGTTTATTTGATGTTTTTGATGGCTTAATGGCGCGTTTAGCTGATGCAGACAGTGACTTTGGTATTGAGCTTGATTCACTTAGCGATATGGTTTCATTTGGTGTAGCTCCTGGCTTTTTAATTTATAATTTTGCTCTATACGAGTTTAATTTTCTTGGCATAATAATTAGTGCAATTCCTCCACTTTGCGGAGCGGTTAGATTGGCTCGATTTAATGTGAATGCACGGCTTGCACCTTCGAAAAATGTGTTCATTGGGCTTCCAATTCCATCTCAAGCAATTATTTTAATAGCTTTCTTTCTGGCTTTCAGAGATAATTTAGAATGGTTCAGCTTCTTTAATAATGGAGTATATACTGTACTTGTACCTTTGGTGGTAATTGTTTCTTTTCTGATGGTAAGCACCATTCCATTTGATAAAATCCCAAGATTCGATAAAGAATCAATCAAAAATAAAAAGTGGAATTTCGCTTTATTTCTTGGCTACCTCACCTTAATGATTCTTTTTAAAGAATATGGATTGATCATTGCTATTCTAATCTATATCAGTAAGGGAGTAATAGCAGGAGCAATTCGTTTTTTTGGTGATGATTACACCGGTGAGGATACTCCATTTCAGGATTACAGTTAACCTATAGTTTTTTGTAATTTTCTAGCGTTTTCTCAGCTACTTTATCCCATGTGAAGTTGTTTAATATATGAGTTTTTAATTCGTTTTTTTTCTCTTTCTTCAAGGATTGATTAATTGCCTCGTAAATAGATTTTGTGGATTCAGGAGTTATATACTCTGCCCAGTTTTTAAAATAATTATTGGTACCACCTCTTTCGGTAATTACAATATTAGCCCCCGCTAAAGCAGCTTCCATTGCTGCGATACCTGGGGTCTCATAAAATGAGGGAAGTACAAAAGTATGACAGGTAGCGTATGCAGAAGATAAAAGCTCTGAATTATGTTCCAGAGTATCTATAAGAGTTAGATTAGTTGATTTACTAGCTAATTGTCTGCATTTATTCCCGTAATTATCATCATAGAATGAGCCGATTATAACAATCTGAGATTGAATGTTTGGTGCAGCTTCGATTAGTTTAATTACATTTTTTCTTTGTGCGCCTGCTTGTCCCACAAAAAGAACAAAGTTTTTAATTCCATATTTCTCAACAAATAAATCAGATGAAGTATCTACAAATCTGGATTCTACTCCATTAGGAACTACATTGATTTTTGATGGATCAATTCCGAAACCTTTAGCTATAAGATTAGCTTCAGAAGTAGTATTAGGTAAAATAACATCGGCTAGATTACAAGCTGTAGCTTTGATACCAAAATCTGATCGTATTCCTGGTCCAATTTTTGATATTAGTTTTTCAATTTTTAAGCTAGAAGCAATCACTGGCGCAGAACGATTGGAGAAATAAACAGGGGAAAGTGCTGTTTTAATTCCTAACTCTTTACAGCGCTGGATAATCCCAATTGTGCTCGGACCGGCTACAAATATATGAGCTAAGTCAAATTCTAACGATTGTTGCCAAGGCGACACAAATTGGACTTCAACTCCGAGTTTTTTCAATGCTTCTGCAGTTTGAATTGCTTGAGTTCTAACCCCGCCATTAACCGCAGCTATTTCTAATGGTGCTATGAATCCAACTTTCATAAACGATTTCTATTTTTCCAATCAAGGATCGAAGTTTTTAGTAATTGTAGTTTTGAGGAACTCAATTGTTCAATTTCTTCTTTTGCAGGTTGATTGGTTGTATGATAGTTAAATTCGCCACAACTTTGAATTTCTTGATGTTCACTTACTTTTATGAGTTCAAACGAAGTTTGATTTTTCGAAACCTGAATTAATAAATCTTTTAGGCTTCCTGAGAAAACTAATTCCTTTGTTTTAGGATTGATAAAGACTTCAAAACTAAAATTTAATCTATTTTTCCAAAACTCAGCATATTCTGAAAAGCTTAATTTAGTTAATTTTAGCTCATTTACTTTTCTAAAAACATCATTCCATAATGTAGTTCCTGATTGTAATGGATGATGGTAAAACATTACTGGTTCATATCTGGCTAGCTTATTTTCCATTACGTTCAAAAAATAGACTTTCATTTCATCTGTAGTTGCACCCTTTCTATTTAGACTTCCTGTACAAATAGGGTGAATTGGAATTTGAAGACTTTTTAGTTCATTGTTTAAATGATAGGAAGGAAATGGATTGGAATCGTATCCGATTGTAAATTCTGAAGTGTACTCGAATTCGAATTTTTGTAAAACTTCTGCCAAGGTATCATTCCAAATTCCATAAGGAGCACAAAATCCTTTGGGATAGAAACCAGAATCTTTGAGTAATTGTAAGCCACGTTCAATGTTATTGAACACATGTTCATACGATATAGAGGTTCCATGCTCATATCCATGTAAAGCTATTTCTGAGTTTTGGAATTCTTTAAATAAACCTAACCAGTTTTCATGGGCTTCGATGTGTAAAAACCAGGTAAAAGGAATTTGATGTTGTTTTCCAATGTTTTGTAATTCGGTTACGGATTCCTGATCTCCATAATCGCTATCAACTCTGAAGGTAAATACAGGTTGTTCTTTAGGAGAGGTCCATTTACAAACAAAAGGAAGTCCTTGCTGAAAATGTAACTCCTTAAGAATACATATTATCAATTCAATTAATGAGCCTTTTGAGACGTTGCTAACAAGCTCATCTGGATGCATATCTTTTTTATAGAAGAAACGCTTTCGTGTATAAGAGTTACTCATAATGAGGTTACCAGGCTCAATACCAAGATTGCAAACGATACCCTGATCATGCTTTTCAAAATCTATAAGACCATCAAAATTATCCTGACCGTTATATAATTCTGCTTCACTAAAAATATCTAAAAAAGGGATATGAGCTAAAAATGGAATGGCACCAGTATTTATAAGGCGTTTTACCTTCTTCTTTGCAGTAAACCGAGCGTGAGAAAAAAGGTCTCCACTTGAAGTCTCAAGAATTGAACTTCCATTATCATTATATTTATGAAGTTGTTCTTCTTGATTAATAGTTACCGATTGATTTACAATAATTGTTGAATATTTAAGAGCTAAGTCTCCATCAAAATCCACTTCTTCATACCACACTCCAATCTGATCCAGAATTATTTTCCATCCGATTGTGAGTTCAATAATTCCTATACAGAGATTCTTCATTTCGATAATTTCCCTTTTAGCCAGATAAAATGGTTTAAGTTTGCAACTCTAGAAATCAAGAGGAGTGGAATAAATATTAATACTACTAAAATCGCTTCAAGTATTATAGGAAATTGAATCTGAAATGTTAACAGATATAGGGTAATACCTAGAATTAAAGTGATCAGTATTGGAGCTACAATATTCAGTTTTATGTGTTTATTGAACCAATATAATGCAAATCCCATGAAAACAATTTCAGAAAAAGAAACTGCATATACTACATAATCAAAGGTTTGAGTTACTGAAGCTCCTACGATTAAAAGAGTCGAAATAATACCACTCACCAAAGTTGACTTAAAGAATTGTTGGTCTTTACCTATAGCGATGAGTCCAAAAGCAAAAAGGCTATTTAGGAAAGTAAAAAATAAGAAGATACATAGGACAGTTAGAACAAAACTACTTTCCTGATATTCGGTTCCATATACAATTTCAATAACTAATGGAGACGCAACTGCCACAAACAAGGAAACTGATCCTGCAGTTAAAAGGAGAATTCTTGAAACGGATATAATATTAATTTTTGCAGCAGTTCGATTTTCTATCCATTGAGATGCAAGGTTAGGAAGTAGAAGATGAACAAAAATTCGGTCTATCATCATTGCAATAAATATGATCCGAATCGAGGCTCCATAAATTCCAGCATATTTAGCTGAAAGGAAAAATCCGATTAAAATAGGAGGGAGAAGTTGCAATAATTGAGTGAAGAAAGTTCCGCTTCCAACGCGAAATGCAGATTTAAGTAAGTCACTATAAATTTCCCAGCCTCTGGTTGGTAATTCAAATGCTTTGTCTTTTATACTAAAAAACATAAAAAAGAGAGCCGAACAAGCTGTTCCTGTGATGAATAAAAAAGGAACTTTTTGAAGATCTTCCTGCGATTTAATGAGAATCATCACTAATATTAAATAAACTGCACTGTTTAGAATTTTAGAAAATGCAATTTTACCGAAATGTTGCCGTCCATTATAATACCACTCTAGAATGAAGGTAAATGGGATTAATGCAAACGCAAAAGAGAGGATCAGATCTTTTTGAACTTCAGGAATATTAAAAAATGGGAGTAAAAAACTAAAAATTCCTAAAACTGAGAAATTCATGAAAATTTTGAGATAGAAAATTTCTCTAGCTCTGAATACTCTTTTCAAGGGTTCTTTCGCAATTTCTCTTCCTGCGATATGGGTTAGTCCAAGGTCGGCAAACCAGTTTGCGTATCCCAAAAATGAAAGCGAAATAATAATGAGTCCAAAAGACTCTGTTCCAAGTGTTCTTGCTAAATAAATAGTCGTAAAAAAACTCAAGCCTCGTCCAACAATATCGCCAAGAGCTATACGAGCTATTTTGTCGGTAAGCTTAGCCATTCTTAATCGGACTTAGTGATTCATGAATTAAGGATGTAAGTTCTTCCTTTGAGTTAAAGAGTGAAACAGTAGGATTATTTTTAAGGTCTTGCAGACAACCAAGATTTGGGGCTATGATTTTCTTGTGGTACGCTAAAGCCATTTCTACTCCACCAGAAGTTAGTATTTCATCATAATTGAATATGCAAATATCTGAACTTCCTAAGAGCTGTGGGTAGTGTTCTTCCGGAATGAAAGTAGGCACATAAATCACTCTTTGATCATCGATCGTTTTATCAATAATAAAATTGTGAAGATTCTCTTGCCCTACTTTTACATACCCTGCGATAATTAAGCTAAATTCATTTTCTTGCGAAGATAGAATTTCAATGATTTCTCTAACCCCTTTATACTCACTAATCCCTCCAAAAATGATAAATACGGGACTTTTAAGGGAAGTTTTACCATCTCCGTAGTTGGATAAGAATGCAGATTGAGCTTCTGCTTTACTCAGTTCTTGTGAAGGAAATTCAGGATGTTTTAGAACTATAATTTTATGTTTCTCAACCTTTAAATAATTAGAAACCATCGGTAAAACAGCAGAAGAGTGAACATGCAGAACAGAGGCTCTTTTTGCCATCCAATGATGAATCATCAAATGAAGTTTTAAATATTTTTTATCATGGGGAGTAAGATTATGAATAGTCCAGACTATTTTGCCTCCAAATAATTTATATAGTGCAATGCATAGTAATTTGTAAGGCATTCCTAAAAGAGCTCTCACATTCTGGAACTCTAACCAGTGATAATGAAGAATGGTATTCTTTTTGTAAATAGCAGAAAATACAAACTTGTAATGCCCATAAACACTTATACTTTGAACTTTAGGGCTACCAGATTGACTAAGTAATTCTTTATATAAAAGATAAAGATAATCGGTTTTAGGGAAATTAAAGCGGATTAAAGGAACGACAAACACTTTCGAGAAATGCTTATTAACCTGCGAATACAGCTCGATTAGAGATGATGCCTCCATAAAAAAGAATGTCCCTATAATTGATATTGAATACCAATAGAATGTACTGTTCCAAAACCTGTATTAAAAGGAATGAGTGCATAATTGAAAATTACTTTTTCAGTAATAAATCCTGCTCCAAATGAGGTGGGTCTGGTATTTTTACCGGTTTTATATCCAGCGTTAATTTGAACTACTTTTGCAATTTCGAATCCAACTCCAAAATTGAAATAACTCTCGTCGGGATTATAGTCGGTATAGTTACTAGAAACAGAGTTGTTCGTTGGTATTACATAATCTGCCATTAATGTAAAAAGGATAGGTAGATCTTGGTTTTTCTTATGTGTGAACTCAATTACATCAACTGCTAAACCTAAATTGAAGCTTGAAGGAAGCTCAGTGGCTACTTCATTAAGCTTTTCCATTTCCCCAAAATTTAAAAGTGAGGCTCCAATTCGAATACGATCTTGGGCTAAAGTGCTTGCCAGTCCAAAATTTACGCCATAACCTGTAGCTCTATAGGGAAATACTTCTTCGTTAAGATAATGTGCAGAAATACCAGCAGTAAAATAATTGAAGTCATAGGCATAAGCCCCGCTTATAGATAGGTAATTAATTGAAAAATCACCATTTGATTCACCGGGTTCATCTCTTTGATCTAGGCCCGTAACTCCTGAAGTATAAAAAGAGAAAGCTAATGCTCTTTTTCCTTTTCTCAGATTAATTCCTCCAAAAATATTATTCGCATCTGAAATCCAACTAGAATAACCTAAATCAATAGTTGAATGTTTGTTGAGTGCTAAAAGGGCTGGGTTTGAATAGATAGAAGCAGCTCCACTTGGTGTTGCAACGGATGCTTCTGCACGAGCTAGTTCAGATGCAGTAGGTTTTACCTCAAGAAGCTTTAACCCACTTTGTTGGGCTTGTACAAGTGAAGTACAAGTAAGTATAGCTGTTATGATAAGAATTAGTATTTTTTTCATAAATGTAAACGTAGCGCAAAAACATGCATATTTGCAACATTATAAGGCTCAATCACAAAAGCATAATCTATTGAAGGTGAAAAAGTATCGAATGGAAGGTAAACTGAAAACCCACTACTAAATGAACCACTATCTAAGGTAGTTGTATCTGTGATTTTATACCCTCCACGTAAAGAAAAGCGTTTATGGGCTTTCCATGAACCACCAAGTCTGAAAATTCCTGAACTCGTTGAAATATCATTAAAAGATTCGATTACAGTCGGCGTAGAAGTACCCTGAATAAAGACTTCAGTTTCATTTGTTTCAGATAAATAAGATTGAACTTCAAATTCTGAGGAGATGGTAAAGTAATTACGTTGGTAAGAAAGGCCCCATTTAAAACGTGTTGGAAACGTATTTACTACATTCCTAGCTTGTGTTGAACCATATAAATCTGCCGAATTCCAAGTATAATTAGCAAACATATCCTGAATAGTAAACCCAAAATTGAGATTCTGACCTATTTTATAAATCATTCCCAAATCAACTCCTATAGTGGAAACTGGACGTAGATCACTGTGGTAATTCGCATAATTTAATTTGAAGCTTATACCGAGATTTAGTTTTTCCTTAAATTTAATTCCGAAAGAACTGAAAAATTGATACTCTGAAATATCAAAACTGCCTAATGGATAACCACTAAGTGATCTTTCATCTAAATCCTTAACTCCTGTTCTTATTAATCCGAAAGAAAT
Source organism: Balneolaceae bacterium (assembly GCA_040222455.1). Classification (GTDB taxonomy): domain Bacteria; phylum Bacteroidota; class Rhodothermia; order Balneolales; family Balneolaceae; genus RHLJ01. The sequence goes on from JAVKDD010000027.1 coordinate 404,613, forward strand.
TCCTGCATTAGGAGGGAGCATAAAATTTGTGCTGATAGTTTGGTAAACACGATCAAATTCAAGAGAAGAAACAGATAAATCAAACTGTTTAAACCCAAAAGATTCAGCTACAAGAGCAGGATTATAATACGGGTAAATACCTTCAGAAGTGGTTGCAGTAAAAGCATTGGCCATCGAGAGTGCCCTAGGACCAAAGCCAACTCGGGAAGCAGCCCCAGCAAAGCCACCATTTTGCGCAAAAAGATGAGTGCCATTTAGTGCAACAAACAAACTAAGAAAAAATAGATATTTATAGAGTTTTGAGATCATTCAACCAAAAGAATTTTGCCGTTTAGGGTTTCACTCGGTGTTTCTATGATATAAAAATAGGGGCCATTTGCTGCGTTTCTACCTTTTCCATCTACCCCGTCCCAAATGGCTTCGTGTGTGCCAGTAGTTGAAGCGTTATAGGTTTCAAGATCCCGAACTAAATTCATTCCAAAATCAAAAATTCTGATTTTTACAGAACCAGGGTTTTTTACCTCAAAACGGATACGAACAAGTTCGTGAAGTTGAGGAGAGAAAGGGTTGGGGTATGCATAGGATTTTACAGATTTAGCTTCTCTATCGTATTGGTTACCTCCTGAAAGAGGGAAATTTACTCTAGTAATTTCCCAGGTTTGCCCAAGATCGTTTGTAGAAATTAACCCATCTGAGGTTCCAACCCAAACTCGGTTATTTGTTACTGTAACGGCTTGGAATTCAGCACTTTCTTTCAGAAATGTATTTGCACTTTTAATTTGTGGTGATTTTTGCCAACTATTACCATCGTCAGATGAAATAAATAATCCTTCTTCACCTGCAGCAAATATATATCCATCTTTAAAACCAATGCCTAAGATCTTTTCACCGATTAAATGTTGCTCAAAAGTTTGTCCTCCATCATCGGTAGAAACGATGCCATAACGATCATTTTGATCCGCAATCCAATTGGTCATCCAAACCTTGCCTGTCGCTGTATCTTCTTTGATCTCAATAATCCATCTGCCGAGTAAACTATTAGTTGAACTCGTTGAAAGTTTATTTCTCCAAATAATGCTATCAAGAGGAGCAGATAATGCATTTTCTGACACATTTATACCACCAGCACTTCCATACCAAACTCTATCTTTTGAATCAATCAAAACAGCAAAACCTTTTAAATTATCGTCTTCTACACTGTTATAAATATTCTCTGATTCTATGCAAACACCATTTTGAGTTCTAATACAATCAAACCAAAAGTAATCGTCTCGTTCGGGGGTAAGTATACTTTCTCCAAATGGAGGTAGAATAACTCGTTCCCAACTAAGTCCTAAATCGACGCTTCTGAGTAATCCAGAGGCCCAATTAGCGGAAAAGAGAACATCTCCACTAAAGCTAACATTATAAGGTGGAGATTGTTCTGGTACAATGATTCTCTTTCTAGTATAGGTTTGACCACCGTAAATGAAAGTAGTATCCTCGTCAATTCTGTTATCTAAAATGAAATCGCTAAATCTCCAGGTTTCGCCACCATTTGTTGAAATATAATATCCATAGCCTGCTGGTTGGTTTCCTGAAATTGTTTCTGAAGTAAATCCTAATCCAGCAAAAACGGTATCTTGGTTTACAGAAATAGAGAATACTCTTCCAATACCATTATCAATACTATCTATTCCAGTTGGCCGAATCCAATCAGGACTATTACCAATATTCTGTGTCAATGCAGGGCTTATCCAAACCGTATCTCCGTTAGCAGCAATAGAAGAAATACCATTTTGCCGAATACTAAAGAAAGGGGAATCACTTTGATCAACTATTTGAGCCTGCAATGCCGAAAAAGAGAGAAGAAAAAGAATGAATAGAATGTACCTCATTAATTTCCTCTTATACTGAATGTAGTTTTAACGGTATCACTCACTAAACCACCTTTATCTACTGCATAATATAAGATATCGTATGTTTGCAATTGATTTGTTGAACTAACAGGAAAACTGGCTGTGAATACAGAATCATTGGCAGCTACATCATTTTGAGAAGAACCATCATCAAAAAGCTGAAATGGCGAACCAGAAACTTCACCTGAAACTTGGCTAATCAATCGTAAGAAAACCCCTTCAATAGTTGTCTGTCCATCTATATCGGTTGTTTTTGCTGTAAAAGAAACTGAAGTACTTCCAGACTCTGGGCGTTGAACTTCTTCTGGATTATTTACTTCAATTATTTCAGGTGGATTATTTGAAAATCCTTCGACCGAAATTGTAGTTTGGAAAAAATTACCACCCCCAGCTGCGTTATAAGCATATACTTCAACGATATATTCATTAAAGGCGGTTGTCGTGGTTTCTATTTCAGATTCTATGGCAAATAAACCGGCTTGGTTTTGTGCTAGCAGATCACCGTTAGTAATTAAAGTAGATGAATTTTTATCTCTGATTACAAATCCGGGCATTGTTTCAGAATCAACATTTTCAATAGTAGCACTAATTAATACAGTTAGTGTTGTGTCTTTGAAGCCATCAGAAGGAGTGAAGGTAAATGTCTGTGGATTTATTATTAACTGACTAACAGTGGGTGCGTTCGAAAGTTTATCCGTCGGACTAACCGTTGAGTCGCAACTCAACAATAAAAGCCCTATAAATAGAGATAAAGATGAATAGATAAAGGGGTTTTTCAAATCTGAATCGTGTAGATGTTTTAGAACACTAATGTTAAGGATTACTTGCTGCCAAGTCCACTACGAATATGTAGAAATTAAATTGTACTACTTTTGCATTGCTTTTAGAAATATCCGCTCATATATTTGTTGTGTTATGAAAAACAACTTTGCAAATAAAAATAATTGGTGGTGGCCTTCAGCTATAAATAGCAGTGGGTACGTTGCATAACTGAATGAAATAATGAAATTTTTTATATACCCACTGTTCCTATGGAAGAGTGGGTTTTTTTTTGACAATATTTTAGACCTTAAAACATAACTAATGCCACGAAGTCAGAATACAATAAAAGAATGAATTTTAATTACTTAAGAATGATTTTCTAACGTTGTGTTTTAGAATATTAGCAGATAATAAACATGGATAAAGAACAATTTTTAAAACTTAGTAAGAAATATACTGCAGTTCCTGTTTTTAAGAGATTGCTTGCAGATGTACTTACCCCTGTTTCTCTTTTTATGAATATAAGGGAAGGGGCAAATTATCCATTTTTATTAGAATCTGTTGAAGGAGGGGAACAACTAGCCAGATACTCATTTATTGGTCGAAATCCATATCAACAATTAAAATTCGATGGAAAATATACAACGTTAGAAAAAGCTGGTAAAATTGAACCAGTTAAAAGGCCATATTTCGAGGAACTAAAAAAGCTTACTAATGCATATTCAGAACCTTTCCTACCAGAATTACCAAGACTTACTGGAGGAGCAGTTGGTTTTTCAGCATACGATACCTTTCGATTAGTTGAGCATCTACCAAATGTACCGGAAGATGATTTAAAATTACCTGAAGCAAATTGGGCTTTTTATGACGAGATTTTCGCATTTGACCATGTTAAGCATCAAATAGTATTGATAAAGACGGTGTTTACTGAGGAAGTTTCTGATTTAGAGAATGCATATGAAGACGCACAAAAATCTCTCGATGTTATGGAAGCAGCCGCTATGCATTCCGATTATTCCCGTAGACATTTCCAGATTTATCCTGAAACTTTGAAGAGTAATATGGAACTGGATTATTTTAAGTCTATTGTTGAAAAAGGGAAAGAGTACATCTATGAAGGCGATATTTTTCAGGTGGTTCTATCTCAACGTTTTGAGGCCGATATGGAAGGTGATTCCTTTATGTTGTACCGAGCATTACGAATGGTAAATCCATCACCTTATCTATTTTATTTAGATTTCGATGGTTTTACACTTGTTGGTTCATCCCCGGAAGTTCTTGTGAGCGTTCAGAATAAGGAAGTTAGAGTATTGCCGATAGCAGGTACTCGTCCACGAGGTAAAACCCATGAAGAGGATCTAGAACTAGAGGAAGATTTAAAAGCAGATCCTAAAGAAGTATCAGAGCATATTATGTTGGTTGATCTGGGAAGAAATGATCTATCCAGAGTTTGTAAAGCCGGAACCGTGAAAATGGAAAGAAATCAAGTTATCGAACGATATTCTCATGTAATGCATATCGTAAGTGATGTTGTAGGGCAAATTCAGGATGACCAAAGCGCTGTAGATGCATTAATGCAATGCTTTCCCGCTGGAACAGTTAGTGGAGCACCAAAAATCAGAGCTATGGAAATTATTGATGAGCTTGAACCAACTAAACGTGGAACCTATGCTGGAGCAGTAGGTTATTTCGACTTTTCAGGAAATATGGATACTTGCATTGCTATTAGAACCATGGTTGTAACAGGTAATAAGGTCTATATTCAGGCTGGTGCGGGAATTGTAGCAGATAGTGATCCACAAAAAGAATTTGAAGAAACTCAAAATAAAGCAGGGGCGTTAGTTCAGGCATTAAGCATAGCGTTAAACATACAATGACTAAAAAGAAAACCATTCTATCAGGGATTCAACCTTCCGGTACACTTCATATAGGTAATTATTTCGGAGCGATTCGCCAGCATATTGAAATGCAAGATCAAGGCGATTCCTTTTACTTTCTTGCGAATTTTCATTCGTTGACTTCAGTAAGGGACGGAAAACAGCTTTTACGAAACACCATTAATATAACACTAGACTATCTAGCACTTGGGTTTGACCCAGAAAAATCTACTTTTTTTGCCCAATCGGATGTGCCTCAAGTTACGGAACTATCGTGGATACTAGCTGCTTTAACTCCAGTAAGTATGATGGAGAAAGGGGTTTCTTATAAAGACAAAGTAGCAGCAGGTCTAAGTCCGAATGTAGGCTTGTTTACGTATCCAATCCTTCAAGCAGCTGATATTTTGATTTATCATTCAGATATCGTTCCAGTTGGGGAAGATCAAAAACAGAACATTGAAATTTGTCGTGATCTAGCAGGGAAATTTAACAGGGCTTATGAAGGTGATTATTTAGTTATTCCAGAAGAATATATTGTGAAATCAGTCGCAGTTGTGCCAGGTACTGATGGACGAAAAATGAGTAAAAGTTATAATAATACCATTCCAATGTTTGAAGAGGGTAAACCCCTTAAAAAAATACTTATGAGTATTGAAACGGATTCAAAAGCTCTTGAAGATCCAAAGGATCCCGAATCAGATAATGTTTTCGCTCTAATAAAGCTTTTTGCAAATAAAGAGAAACAAGATGAAATAGCCAATAAATATAGAGCAGGCGGCTATGGATATGGACATGCCAAATTAGAACTCATGGATTTATTGCAAGATTTCTTTGCAGAAGCACGTGAAAAACGTAAAACCTTAGAAAAAGATTTAGACTATGTGAAAGATGTTCTTACTGAAGGCGGTAAAAAAGCAAGACAAAGAGCTGAAACTGTAATGCAGCCAATTAGAGAAGTAACAGGAATTGTGAGGAATTTCTAAATGATTCTAATCATCGATAATTACGACTCCTTTACTTACAATCTGGTTCATTTGGTTGCGGTAGAAACCGAAGATTATAAAGTAATTAGAAACGATGCATTAACAGTAGAAGAAATCAAAGCTCTTAATCCATCTAAAATACTAGTTTCACCAGGGCCGGGTCGTCCTCATGAAGCAGGAATTACAGAACAAGTGATTAAAGAACTGGGAAAAGATATTCCAATACTGGGTGTTTGTTTAGGTCATCAGGCAATAGGTGAAGTATTTGGCGCAGAAGTAGTTTACGCTCCTAGCTTAATGCATGGTAAAGTGTCTCAGGTTGCACATGATGGAAAATCCATATTTGAAAATGTGGAAAAAAACTTCACGGCAACTCGATATCATTCACTAGTTCTTGATCCTGATTCTATACCAGAAGAATTAGAAATTACCGCTCGAACCGGAGATATTGTAATGGGAATTAGACATAAGAAATATCCAATTGAAGGAATTCAATTTCATCCAGAAAGTATTCTCACTACAGAAGGTCCAAAAATGATCACGAATTGGTTACGACAAAAATGAATATCAAAGAGATTTTAGAAAAACTATCGTTTGCAGAAAACCTTAGCTCTGAAGAAGCGGAAGCATCAATGAATGCAATTATGAGTGGTGAGTTTAACACCGAGCAAGTTGCGGGATTCTTAACTGCAATGCGGCTCAAAGGGGAAACGGCTAATGAACTAACCGCTTTCGTGAAAGTAATGAGAGCAAAAGCGGTAAAAGTTAATGTAAATGTTAATGGAGCTGTAGACCTTGTGGGCACAGGAGGAGATAAATCAGGGACTTTCAATATTTCTACCATTTCTGCTGTAGTAACTGCAGGTGCCAGCGTTCCTATAATAAAACATGGGAACCGAAGTGCATCAAGTTTGTGTGGGAGCGCAGATGTATTAGCGCAACTTGGAGCTAAAATTGAACTAGGAGCTCCAGAAGTAGAGAGAGTGTTCAATCAGGTTGGGATGGCGTTTATGTTTGCTCCTATGTTTCATCCAGCAATGAAATATGTAATGCCAGCCAGAAGAGCATTAGGTTTCAGAACCTTCTTTAATATTTTAGGGCCATTGTGCAATCCAGCAGGAGTAAAGAGATATGTAGTAGGTGCATTTAATAAAGATACTGCTGAAAAAATGGCTCATATTTTAGCAAATTTAGATACTGAATTTGGCTATACATTTAATTCACATGATGGGCTTGATGAAGTAAGCACAACGTCCGATGCCGAAATATTCGAAATTAAAGATAATTTGATATCTGAGTCCATTTCATTTGGCCCAGAATCTATTGGCTTTCAAAGAGTTGAAATAGATAGCTTATTAGGTGGGACACCTGATATAAATGCCGAAATATTTAATAAAATATTAGATAATAAAGCAACTCAATCACAAAAAGAGATTGCTTTATTGAATGCTACTTTTGCAATTCAAGCATCCGGAAAAGTCAAAACGCTGTTAGAGGCAAAGGAGTTAGCAATTGATAGTTTGGAATCTGGAAATGCAAGGAAAGTATTTAACCATTTTGTTGAAGCTACAAATAGTGTGGGAGCTTAAATGGCAAATGTATTAGAACGGATTGTTGAACAAACCGGTATAGATCTTCTGAAAAGAAAGCAAAAAATTTCATTTAATGATCTGCATTCAATGGAGGGATTTGAAAAAGTTAGAATCGATTTTAAAAATGCTTTAAGAAGAGATCATGTTTCTATAATTGCAGAAGTAAAGAAAGCCTCACCATCAAAAGGTATAATCCGAGAAGATTTTAATCCTGAAGAAATTGCCCTAAAATATGAAGATGGAGGAGCTTCAGCCATTTCTGTTTTAACTGATAAACCATTCTTTAAAGGTGATTTGGAGTACTTATCAGCCATTTCAAAGCGGGTTCAACTGCCGTTGCTTCGTAAAGACTTTATTATTGATCCATTTCAAATTAAAGAAGCTCGGGCTTATGGTGCCGATGCAGTTTTAATTATAGTAGCAATCACCGAAGGAAATCAATTAAATGAATTAATTGCTACTGCAAATGAATTTGGGTTATCGGCTTTGGTAGAATGCTATGACCAAAACGATTTTGATCGGTTGAATTTTAACGAAGTTGATGTATTAGGAGTTAATAATCGTGACTTAAAGGAGTTTAAAGTGGATGTTCATCGTGGTATATCCATATTAAAACAAGCTCCTTCTGAAACAGTTTTAGTTTCTGAAAGTGGAATTTCAACTGGAGAAGATATTGCACTATTAAAACAAAGTGCAATTCATTCTGCATTAATTGGTGAGCATTTTATGCGTCAATCTAATCCAGGACTAGCTGTTGCTAAGTTATTAGAACAAGGCGAAGAAGCGTACGAGCGGAGTTTACAAAATGGGTAATAAAACTAAGATCAAAATATGTGGAATTACTAACCTGGCTGATGCGAGATACGCTTCAGGTGCAATGGCAGATTATCTCGGTTTCATTTTTTATGATAAAAGCCCAAGATATATCGACCCGGCAGAAGCAGGGGCAATTATAAATTGGATTGAAGGTCCTGAAAAAGTTGGAGTATTTGTAAATCAATCTTTAGATGATGTAAATAGAATTACAAAAGAATCTGGTTTAGATTTAGTACAGCTACATGGCAATGAAACGTTGGAATATTGTCAACTCATTGAAAAACCAATTATAAAAGTGATTCATATTACACCTGATTATGATCTTGAGGAACTGAAAGCAAAGGTTTTATTGTATTCTGAAGTAGCTGAGTTTTTATTATTCGATTCCAAAATTGATAATCAATGGGGTGGAACTGGTAAGACTTTCGACTGGAATATCTTAAAAGGAATTACAGGAGATAAGCCTTTTTTTCTTTCAGGAGGATTGAATCCAAAAAACCTTAAAGGCGCTATAGAGACTGTTCATCCTTTTGCCGTTGATATCTCAAGCGGAGTTGAGGAAGAACCCGGATTGAAGGACTATGATAAGATTGAAGCTGTAATGAACGTAGTTAGAAATTGAAATAAAAAAAAACGAAGAATATAAACCTTCGAAAAGAAATACATGATAGAAACATTGACCAAAACAACGTACAACGAACCTAATGCCAGAGGATATTTTGGTAATTATGGGGGTAAGTTTGTCCCTGAAATTCTTATTCCTGTAGTTCAGGCATTAGAAGCAGAATATCTAAAAGCAAAAGATGATCCCGAATTTTTGAATCAATATCATGAGTTATTGGATGAATATGTCGGAAGACCAACAAAACTCACTTTTGCTGATAAATTGACTGCACATTATGGGAAAGCAAAAATTTACTTAAAACGGGAAGATCTTTGTCATACCGGAGCTCACAAAATAAATAATGCAATTGGGCAGATTTTGTTGGCTCAGCGAATGGGTAAAACCAGAATTATTGCTGAAACTGGTGCAGGTCAACATGGAGTAGCTACTGCAACCGCATGTGCAAAGTTTGGCTTAGAATGTATTGTGTACATGGGCGCAGAAGATATGGTTCGTCAAAAGCTAAATGTAGATCGTATGCAATTAATGGGAGCTGAAGTTCGAAGTGTTGAAAGTGGCTCTAAAACATTGAAAGATGCAACTAACGAAGCTATTCGTGATTGGGTTACAAATCCTGAAAGCACATTTTATATCATTGGTTCGGTAGTTGGACCTCACCCATATCCAATGATGGTTCGTAATTTTCATCGTGTAATTGGTGATGAAGCCAAAAAGCAGATTTTAGAAAAGGAGGGAAGACTTCCAGATTATTTACTCGCCTGTGTTGGTGGAGGATCTAACGCCATGGGATTATTCTACCCATTTATAAATGATGATGTGAAAATTATTGGAATTGAAGCTGCTGGCTTTGGAGTAGATTCTGGTAAAACAGCGGCAACAATCACTAAAGGAACACCAGGTATTCTACATGGTTCATTAAGTTATTTATTACACGATCAAAATGGACAAATTGAGTTGGCTCATTCCATTAGTGCAGGACTTGATTACCCGGGAATTGGCCCAGAGCATTCATATTTACACGACTCAAAACGAGTTTCCTATCACTCAGTAACTGATGATGAAGCGATGGAAGCGGTTAAATTACTTTCTAAGAAAGAAGGAATTATTCCCGCTCTTGAAACCGCTCATGCTTTTGCATGGTTAGAATACATGATGCCAAATACTACTGAAGATGAGATTATAATTATCAATTGTTCTGGTAGAGGTGATAAAGATATGGGCACTATTTCGGAGAATTTGTGAAGAATCAATTAGGATGGATGTACAAATTGATTTCGGAATCAAAATTATATCAGCTATGAGGCTTAGAATTGAAATATTTAAAGTCGTCCTGAGGATACATCAGAAGGAGCTGCACGATTAATAATATTGCAGAATCTTCGTTTTCGCTCAGAATCACTAATTATTTATAAAATATTAATGAACAGAATTACTAAAAGATTTAAAGAACAAGGCTCAGAGAAAATAATGAGTCTTTTTATTACTGCTGGCTATCCCGATTTAGAATCAACGGTAGATTTAATTTTAGGCTTCGAAAAGAATGGTGCCGACATCATTGAACTCGGAATGCCATTCAGTGATCCATTAGCTGATGGTCCTACAATTCAACGTTCAAGTGATATTGCCATTTCAAAAGGTATCAGCATCGATAAAATTTTTGATATGGTAACTGAGGTTAGAAAATCTTCTGAAATCCCTATTATTTTAATGGGATATATGAATCCGGTACTCCGATATGGAGTTTCAAGATTCTGTGAAAAAGCATCCTCAGTTGGTGTTGATGGATTAATTCTCCCAGATATTCCGGTTGAAGAAAGTGGACTTATTGAGAAAGAAGCTCAAGAGAATCACTTACCCATCATCTATTTGGTGGCTCCAAATACTACAAACGAACGTATGCAACTAGCCGATCAGAAATCAAGTGGCTTCGTTTATTGTGTTTCAGTAACTGGAGTAACAGGCGCTAGAAAAGGAAATGAAGTTTCTGATTCGGTAGCAAAATTTATTGAGCGCGTACGAGTTAATGTAACTAAGAACCCGGTACTTGTTGGTTTTGGGATTAAGTCGTACAACGATGCACAAGCAATCGCATCAAATGCTGATGGCTTTATTGTAGGCAGCGCCTTAATTGATACGATCAGAAAATCGTACCCTAATGAAAACTGGAAAAATGACGTTTTTTCTTTTGTACATTCACTAAAATTTGGAAAATAAATCTATTCGGATGAGATCATTCAGACTAATTAATACGCTACTGATAGCAGTTATTGCGCTTACTGTTGCCTGCGATACAGACTTCAGAGAGTTTGCTAAGGGAAATACCAGAGAATTTATTGTGGTAATGGATTCAACACAATGGGAAAGCGAAACAGCTAATGCAATTCGGGAAACTTTTGGAAAAGGGGTATTTACGCTTCCTAGTCCAGAAGAGTATTACGATTTAACATTCATGCCAATTCGATCTAGAAGTCAATTAGAACGAATCCGAAATTCAAAAAATATCATTTTTGCATCTGCGGTTGATGCCGATGATAACGTAGGTCGACAAGTTCGTGCTTTTCTTGATGATGGAGTAGAACAACGAGTTCGAGAAGGAGAGAGTTTCGCATTTCCACTCGAAGATCAATGGTTCAGAGATCAATATGCATTAATATTAAGCTCATCCTCTGATTCTGCTTTGGCAGAAAAAATCAGAAACTCTGAAGACGCACTATTAACCAGCGCCCTCGAAAAAGAACTAAAAAGGTGGACATATTTTGTTTATGAGAAGAAAGAACAAACTCAATATTCCGATTCTTTGTGGGATGAACACGGCTTTCAAGTTCGTATTCAACATGACTATATCAAAAGCGTAGATACCACTAATTTTATAACCTACCGACGAGATTTACCAAATAACACACGTTGGATGTGGATTTGGTGGCAAGAAGATGTACCAGATATTAGTTTTCTGGACAATGATTGGGTAAATACTACACGTGATTCTTTGATGCAAGTGTTTATAAGAGGGAGTAGAGATAATAATTATGTTGCAACAGAATACAGAAGACCAGTTGAAACTAAAACCTTCGAAAAAGGTAGATTGCTTGGTTATGAAACATTAGGAACCTGGCAGATGATAAATGCCGCAATGGGTGGTCCATTTGTTAATTTCACTTATTACGATCCAGCTACAAGTCGTCTATTTATGATAGAATATTCTCAGTTTGCACCAAGTGTTAGAAGTAAACTTCCATTTGTGCGTCAATTTCGGGCAATGGGTAGAACCTTTGAAAGTGATTCCACCTGGGTAGAAGGTGGAGAAATTTTATCGAGTGAATAAGAATCCTCACAAAAATGACTTTATTACTTCTGCGTTAGCTCAACGTAAGAAAGAACACCGTTTTCGATCTCTTAGAGCTGTAGAACCGATTTATGGTACTTCTAAAGTAAAAGTAGATGGTAAAGAACTTATCAATTTTTGCTCAAATGATTATTTAGGGCTTTCCACTCATCCTACAATAATTAACAGATCAATAGAATTCGTCCAAAAATATGGAGCGGGCTCAGGAGCTTCAAGATTAGTTTCTGGTACTTTAAATATTCACCAACAATTTGAAGAAAAGCTTGCAAACAGTTTAGGTATTGAGTCAGCACTGGTATTTAACTCAGGATTCCAAGCTAACACAACCATTCTCGCCACATTAGCAGATCGAAATTCATTAATTTTAGCCGATAAAAAATGTCACAATAGCTTGATTCAAGGAGCTATACTCAGTCGAGCGACGTTTAAGCGATTTAACCACAATGACCTTGATCATCTTGAGAAATTATTAAAAGAAGCTTCAGATAAAAACTATAATCGAATTTGGATTGTTTCTGAAACTGTATTTAGTATGGATGGTGATTGCAGTGATGTGCCAGCATTGATCAAATTATCTGAGAAGTATAATGCTCTTTTTTATTCGGATGATGCTCATGCATTAGGTGTTTTGGGAGACCAAGGATTGGGATTCAATTATGGAAAAGTAGGGATTGATATAAGTTTGGGAACATTTGGAAAAGCTTTTGGCTCGTTCGGAGCTTTTGTTGGTTGTAGCGCCGAAATGAAAGATTATCTTATTAATTTCTGTTCCGGATTTATCTACACTACCGCAATTCCACCAGCAGTAATAGGGGCATTAGACGCTGCTCTCGATCTAATTCCAGAAATGGAAAAAGAAAGACTAGAACTTTTTCAACTCATCGATTTTCTAAAATCAGCATTAAATAAATTCGGTTATAATACTGCAAACTCAGTTTCTCAAATCATCCCAGTTATAATTGGAAAAGAAGTAGAAGCGTTAGAATTAGCTTCATATTTGGAAGATCACGGGATTTGGGCATCCGCAATTCGCCCACCTACTGTAGATGAAAATGCATCACGAATTAGACTTACACTCACATCCAAACATACTCAAACCGATATTGACCATTTGATTAAGACCTTTAAGGAATGGAAAGAGAAATAGAAGTTCATGCCTATCACGGCTGGGGATTTGACGCTCAATTCTGGAATCCGATTAGAACGGTTTTATCAGACCATATTCTATTCAAAAGTGCTGATAAAGGCTATTTTGGAGGTGAGTTCATTCCTGAATTTGATCAACATTCGAAGGTTAAAGTATTGCTTCTTCATTCCTATGGGCTTCATTGGTGTCCGCTTGAGAAAATAGAACAAGCGGATATTGTCATTATTCTAAATGGGTTTAATTCCTTTCATCCTTACGAAAACCCTGCAAAATCGAGATCAAAAAAGATATTGAAGGGAATGGTAAATCAGTTTAAAAAAGAACCAAAAGTGGTATTAAATGCTTTTTACACTAATTGTTTTGGTTCTATTGTAAAAATGGACGAACCAGATTTGAAATGGATCAATCGATCTTTGCTACTAAAAGACCTGAATCATTTACATAAAACAATGCTAAAACTCAGTAGTCAATCAATAGCCGATTGGTTAATTATTGATTCCGAAAAAGATCGAATCGTTCCTGGGTGTAGGGGACAGGAGTTATTAGCCTACTTAGGAGCTGATAAATATCAAAAAATGAAACATGGAGTTCATGGGTTTCCAGTAATAAATCCCGAGGAATGTATCAAGATTATAAGTGAAGCATTTCCTATTTTTGATAGGAAATGAAAAGCATTAAAAACCCAGTACAATTTAACGAGATTATAGCCGACTCATTCTCTAAATCAGTTGATAACTACCATAAAAAGGCAGAAATCCAGAAAAAAGTAGCGGAAGGACTAAAAGCATCAATCCTGCCCTGGAAAGAGATTATACCCGCCGGTCCTATTCTTGAAGTTGGTTGCGGAACAGGATTTCTATCGGAATTAATTAGTGAAGAATTCCCCGAAAGAGAATTTGTGATTACTGACGCCAGTTCTGAAATGGTCTCATTTACAAAAAAAAGGATAGGAGAATCTGATAAAAATCGGTTTGAACAATTTAATGTCGATGAGTTAGAGAATCCTCAGCCCAAATATTCATTAATCGTTTCAAACTTTGCAGCACAATGGTTTTCAGATACCGCTATTGGACTCGAAAACTTGTCAAAAATGTTAAATCCCGGCGGAATAATGGTTATGGCATTTCCTGGAAATCAAAGTTTTACTGAATGGTATGAATGCTGTCTTGAACTTGGACTTCCTTATACCGCAAATCCATTACCTGATGTGGAAGAAATTGTAGTTAAGCTTTCACTTAATCCAGTTCAAGTTGATTATTATGAAAACGATTTATATCAGGAATTTTCCTCCTCGATAGATTTTTTTAAACACATTAAAGAGATTGGAGCAGGTACTTCAATATCTGGTAAACAATTGAACATCAAACAATTAAAGCTTTTAACTACATTCTGGGATAAGAAGGTAAATAATCAAATTAAAGCGAAATGGCATGTTATTTATTTGGCTGTTAAAAAAGATATGCTATGATTGAATTCCCTGAGAAATTTTTTATTTCCGGTACGGATACTGGGATTGGAAAGACACTAGTATCTGCCATGTTGATGACAGCTTTAGATGCTACGTACTGGAAGCCGATACAAGCTGGACTAGATGAAGAAACAGATACTGAGTTCGTTCAACGAATATCAGAAGTAGATCAAAATAGGATTATTTCGGAACGCTATACATTGAATACGCCTATGAGTCCGCATGGAGCTGCGGATATAGATGGGATTTCAATTTCATTAAATGATTTTCATCTTCCAGAGTTTAATACCAAACATCTTATTGTAGAAGGAGCAGGCGGATTGTTTGTGCCACTAAATTGGGAAGATACCGTTCTGGATCTTATTGTGCATTTAAAGCTCCCGGTTTTGCTTGTAGCACGAAGCTCGCTTGGCACCTTAAACCATACTCTACTTTCAATTGAAGCGCTTAAAAATCGAAATATTGAAGTTTTTGGGGTAATTTTGAATGGGTATAAACATCAAAGTAATAAAGAAACCATAGAGCACTTTAGCAAAATACCTGTATTTGAAGTTGAACCCTTAAATGATATTCAAAAAGACACTTTGTTTATAGCTTTTAATAAAGCGTTTAATTCAAAATTATAGATTCAAGATTAAAAATTGGTTAGGGGTACTATCAATTTTTAATCTTGAATTTTGAATTCTTAATCTTCAATTATGCATAAAAATATCTGGCATCCATTTACAATTATCAAGGATTCGGCTGAGCCACTTAAGGTAAAGAGTGGAAAAGGAGCGTATCTAAATCTAGAAGATGGAAGAGTAGTACTTGATTGTATATCGAGTTGGTGGGTTAATATGCATGGTCATTCGCATCCTGATATTGCAAAAGCGATTTATGAGCAAGCACAAACCCTTGAGCATGTGATATTTGCAGGATTTACCCACGATCCGGCTGAGCAGTTGGCAGAGTTGATAACATCAAAACTACCTAAGCATTTAAATCGACTTTTTTATTCTGATAATGGCTCTACTTCGGTTGAAGTCGCGATGAAAATAGCGTATCAATTTTGGAAAAATATTGGGGAAGAACGTAAAACCTTTATTTGTTTTGAGGGAGCTTATCATGGCGATACCTTAGGTGCGATGTCGGTTGGAGAACGCTCTATATTTACCGATGTATTCAAGGATTGGATGTTCGATGTAGAAGTAATTCCATTTCCAGAGACCTGGATTGGAGATGAAAATCGTGCAAATAAAGAAGATTCAGTTATTGAACATCTAGAAAAGCTATTAACTGATAATCCTGATAAATATGCTGGGATTTTGATAGAACCTTTGGTTCAAGGCGCAGGAGGGATGCGAATGTGTTCCGAAGAATTCCTTCAAAAACTACATTGGTCGAATAGGCAATTTAATGTGCTTCTTATTTTTGATGAAGTGATGACAGGATTCGGTAGAACTGGGGATTATTTTGCATGCTTAAAGGCTCAAGTCGAGCCTGATATTATTTGCTTAAGTAAAGGAATCACTGGAGGCTTTATGCCATTAGGTGCAACGGTTTGTAGTGATGACATATATGAAAGTTTTAATTCTTATGAACCACTAAAAACTTTCTGGCATGGACATAGTTATACGGGTAATCCATTAGGTTGTGCAGCAGGAATAGCTTCCTGGAAGTTGTTAGAAGAGAATGAGTTGGTGTTTAAAGGAATAGAACAGATTCATTTAAAAAACTTTGAACGAATTAAAGTTCATCCACGCATTTCCAATTTACGAGTTAAAGGTACATTGGCTGCTTTTGATATTGTGGACGGAGGTGAAGTTGGTTGGGAAGAAGGTTATTTGAATCCCATTTCAAAAGTTTTAAGAAAAGAGGCACTAGATTTGGGGTATCTACTTCGGCCTTTAGGAAATGTGCTTTATTTAATGCCTCCATATTGTGTTACAGAAGATGAGATAGATGGGATGTATAGTGCAATTCTGGAGTTGGTATAATTGAATAACTTTAGAATCAAAAACCCTGTCACCCTGAACTTGTTTCAGGATCTTATGTAAAGGCTAGCTTATTCAATTTAACAGGAATTAGCTAAAGTTCTACTCGCAACAAATGCTGAAATAAATTGAGCTTAAAAAAAGATCATTATGTCGGGATTTTTGTAGAATATTTATTAATTCCAAAACGAAGTAATTGTATTAGTCCTGCAACTAATGCTCCATATGCTTGAAACTGAACAGCAAACATTTGAATCATTACTGTTTCAGTATCCGGGGTAAGGAATTCACCTGACCATAATCCCCAGCCTGTGTAACTAATTAAATTTCCAATAATACCAGAAATCCAAAAAATAAGAATCGTTAGCGTGCAATTAGTATCCATTTTAAAAGAGCCAAAAATACAGATCATAAATGGTACTATAAAAACATTGAATGCAGTTTGAAAGTTAAGAATAATATCATGTTTACCCAGAATCCAAAAGGGTAAACAAATAAGATTAGTAACTATAATTATTGAACATATAATTGTTATGTGATTCTTAGTTAGTTTCATATTTTTCTGAATCTCTTCCATTCAACCATCCCAAATGGGTGTGTTTGAAACTATCGTCATATTTTAAGCCATAGCCTAGCATTCGGTCGAAAGCTGCATGACCAAAAAGTATAATACCGGTTAAAACGACCCAATCTATTGAGTAATAATATCCGAGAATTAGAATGGAAAGAGCGATTCCCTTGTGGTGTAATAGGTTATAAGTTAAAGCTCCAGTTTTAGAATTAATTAGATATCCAATCATTCCAATATCAGGAACTAAAATCAAAGCTAAATATATCCACCATACATATTCAGTTTGATTAAAGAGAAATAATGAAAAGCCAAACATGGCTAATTCTTCGAGTTTTAAAGTGCGCTGCATTAGATTAACGTCTTTTTAAACAGTAGATCTGAGAATAAGCGAAGCATCAGGTTTTTTAGCAAGATGCTTCGGAAGTAAACTCAGAATGACATATAATTTATTTATTTGTTTTAAATTTCATTAGAACTCATAATTTTTGAATTCGGGAGCTTTTCTAGCTTTAGTTAATTGCTCGAAAGAATAAGCAAGTTCGATGAGTTTAGGTTCACTCCATGCTTCTCCAAAAAAGTTAATACCAATTGGTAAGCCATCAATATAACCCATTGGCAGTGTTATGTTTGGGTATCCTGATCTTGCCGCTGGTGAGCTAGAAGAAAGTCCAAAATTATCACCATTTGTATGGTCTGTTTTCCATGCTGGTCCGCCTGTTATGGATACAAATGCATCCAGATTATGTTCTTCCATTACCGCATCAATTCCTTCATCACGAGTTTTTCTGATCAGATCGGCTAAGGCAGTTTTGTATTCCTCAGATTCTAAATCACCTTTTTCATTGGCTTGTACCAAAAGACTATGATCGAAGTATTTCATTTCTTCAGGGTCATTCATTGTTTTCTCAATCAGATCGTCCATATCTTTTACTTTGGCATTGGCACCCAAAGAAGCAAAATAATGGTTCAAACCATCTTTGAATTCATATAATAAAACGGTAAATGAATCTCCTCCAGCTCCTTGTCCGCCAATCTGATCAATCTCTACCAAGGTTGCTCCTTCAGCTTCAAGCAATCTAAGATTCTCATTAAATAATGTATCTACGCGAAAATGACGATCTCTAGGTCCATTAAAAACCCCGATTCTTTTACCTTTAAATGCTCCTTCGTTTAAGTATTGAGTGTAATCTATTTGAGATTTCTCATCACTCCCAATTGTTTTAGAATCAGCATCATCAACACCAATCATGGCTCCGAGAGCGATCGCAGCATCCGTTACTGTGCGAGTCATTGGCCCAGGAGTGTCTTGTGTAAAAGAGATTGGTATAATTCCAGAACGACTCAAAAGACCAACTGTAGGTTTAATTCCTACTAAACCATTCGCGCTTGCCGGACAAGTAATTGATCCATTAGTTTCAGTTCCAATTGCAAACATTGCAAGATTTGCTGATGCAGAAGCACCTGACCCAGCACTTGAGCCGCATGGATTTCGTGTAATGTCGTATGGATTTTTAGTTTGTCCACCATGAGCGCTCCATCCGCTAGAAGAAAAACTAGAATGAAAATTAGCCCATTCGCTTAAATTAGCCTTTGCAAGAATTATTGCGCCGCTTTCTCTAAGTTTTTCAACAATAAAAGCATCCTGAAGGGGCTGTGAGCCTATCAAAGCATTCGCTCCAGCGGTAGTACTCATTTTATCGAAGGTATCAATATTATCTTTTAGAATAACCGGAACTCCATGTAAAGCACCTCTCGAATTTCCTGAAGCTAGTTCTTCATCTAATTGCCTTGCGATTTCCATTGCATCTGGGTTTACCTGAATGATAGAATTAATGGCAGGTCCATTATCATCAATGTCTTTAATTCGCTGAAGGTAAGCTTCAACAACATCAGAAATGGAATAAGTACCATTGTTATAATTTTCCTGAAGTTCATTGATTGTAATTTCTTCTAAACTTAATTGCTCAAATTTAGTAGTTGAAGGAGCACATGATAACAAAACAAACATGCTAATTATGAAAAGCAACAAATGATTTTTCACTTTATGGTTGGTTAGATTTTGGTTTTTATGAACTTAACAAACCCAATTGGTAAAATCTTAGGGTAAGTCGATTTATTATTTTACTTTGATTGACCGGGATATAATAAAAAAAAATGAGACAAGTGGAATCAACATTAGAAGGTGAAATATCTGAATTATTAGAAGAGGCTTATGAAACCAGAACTAATAATCTAGATAGAAGCATTGAATTGGCCACAAAAGCTCATGAGCTAAGTAAGTCAATAAATCATAAAGAACTTTTAGGTAAAAGCTTAAGTCATCTCGCCCTTTTTAAAATGATTAGAGCAGAATATGACGAATCGATTTCAATGTCGGAAGAAGCAATTTCTTATTTTGAAGAACTAGAAGATGAAAAAGGGGTGGCTGATGCCAAGTACAATATTGCTGGAGTACTTTACAAAACTGATCAACTGCATTCAGGATTAGTAAATTTAATCAGCTGCTTAAAAACCTATCGCAAATTCGATGATTTTCATCAGCAGGCCAGAGTGCTTAAAGCTATTGGAACTATTTACGAATATTTCGGTGACGATAAAAAAGCATTAGACACTTATTTAGCTTCTGTTGAAGCCGCCAGAAAAGTTGAAAATCTAAATCTGGAATCCAATGCCCTTAATCCAATTTCAGGCATTTATTTAAACAGAGGCCAAATTGAGCGAGCTATGAAAGTGATTGAGCAATCTATCAAACTAAAAAAAGAAACTAACGATATTCGTGGATTAGCATTTGCTTTATACGGAAGAGGGAAAGTATATACAGCAATGATGGAATTTGAAAAAGCAGAGAAAGATTTTAACGATGCAATTTCAATTCATGAAGAAATGGGAGAAAAGCTTGGTTTAGGGATGGCAAGCCATAAACTGGGATATATGTATTTAATTGCAGATAGAAAAGAAGAAGCAAAACGATATTTAAAACATGCATCTGATTTTGGGATGCGAAATAAAATTATTTTGCTCAATTTTAAGTGTAATAATTTATTGTATCAAATTTACAAAGAAGAAGGAAATGCCAAAGAAGCATTAAGGTATTTAGAAAACTATGTAACCGAAAAGGAAGCCGTTTTTAATAAACTTACGTTAAAAGTAATTGAAGATTATGGCTTAGAAACTGATCTGAATAAAATTTAAATGTTAGCTTCATAAGCATTAATAATCTTATCCATCATAGCATTGGTTTTGGGATTTACCACCATTCGACTTTCTTCCGCTTCAAACCAAGCTAAGGTATCCTTAAAACCATCCCGAAATGGGATAGTTGCTTTATAACCTGGTACAAACGACTTAATTTTAGCATTGTCAAAAATGGCGCAATGAGCTTTATCGCCCCAAAGCCCATCTTTTTCTCCGGGAGCAATCTTGGTTATAAAATCAGTTGAAATACGAACTGCATTTAATTCGGCTCCTGCGGTATCGGCTACAATCTGGTAAATTTGATTCCAGCTCAGCACTTCATCTGAGGTAATTTGAATGGCATGACCAATCGATTGATTATGACCGAGTAGCCCATTAAATCCCTTTGCAAAATCTTTAGCATGAGTGAGCGTCCAAAGAGAAGTTCCGTCTCCATGAATAATTACTTTTTTTCCTTTCTTCATCCGGTCAATGGCTGTGTATTCTGTCCAACCACCAATAGAAATTGGAATCGTAGTATTATAAGTATGAGAAGGACGAACAATAGTCATAGGAAAAGCTTCATCCTGATATACTTTCTGAAGCAAATCTTCACACGCAATTTTATCCCGTGAATATCCCCAATATGGATTTACTATAGGAGTTGATTCCGTTATAATATGAGAAGTAGGGGGTTTTTGATACACCGAAGCAGAGCTGATAAAAATATATTGTTTGGTTTTTCCTCTGAATAATTCAATATCGTTTTGAATATGTTCAGGTATAAAGGCAATCCAATTAACAACTACATCCCAAACGTGATCTTTTAACGCTTCTCTGGTTTCTTCTACATTATAAATGTCTGCTGTAATAGTTTTAGCACCAGGAATAATTATCCCAGAACTTCCCCGGTTTAATAAGTATAAATCAATTCCTTGAGATACAGCCAGTTTACTTACTTCTGTACTAATATTTCCCGTTCCGCCTATAAATAGAACTTTCATGCTCTTCTGTTAATTTGGTATGTAATATTTTAAAGTGAGATTAAGCTGTTCAGCATAATCATCTATCAATTGTTTTTTATAAGGTAAATAGTTTGAAGTATCTCCACTCACTAATTCTTTAATCAATCGATTATTTAAAATAAAAGTTTGAGTATGCTTTCCAAGATCAGATTCTATCGCTTTTTGAATGGATTTAAAGCATTCTTTTTTTGCTTTTTCTACTCTTTTTTGGAGTTGCTTAAACTCTTTGTATTCTTCATTTGAAAAGGTGTTTGAAGCCTTTTTTGTTTTCGAAACTTTCAATTCTTCTGCTTCATCCATGGCTTTGGAAAGTAAATCCATGACCTCATTTTGAATGTTCCCATTTTTTAGTCTCCTATGATTGGACTTAATCTTTTGCCAGTCATTAATTCTCTTGGGATGTTGAGCAACTCCTTTTAAATATTCTTTATCAATGATATGATAGGATGGTTTATTCATTTCTTCTGCTTTCTCTTCTCTAAATTCCATCAGCTTCGAAAATAGGTGCCACTCGAATTGAGTTAAATCTCCTTTATCTTTTTCCTTCAGAAAAGCATTATGATCTTCATTTTCATAATTAGCCGACTCGAAGGCTACATTTTCCTGTTTAATCCAATCTTCAATTCCATTTTCTGATGCCTTTTTGCTCAGAATATCTTTCAATTTCAGAAGGAAAAGCACGTCATTAGCTGCATAGTTTAACTGAGCTTCATTTAGTGGACGATCAAACCAATTACTTTGCTGTGAAGACTTCCCAACATCAATACTCAACACATCCATCACTAAATTAGTAAGCGAAGTGGGCGGATAATTTAGGAGTGCAGAGGCGATGCTCAAATCAAAAATCCCTTTAGGCTTACATCCTAATAGATGGAGTAAGCGAATATCCTCCCCAAATGAAAAAGCAATTTTTTGAATAGATGGATTTTCCAGTATCGGGAAAATCAGTTTTATTTCCAGCTCATCCGATAAGGGATCAACCAAAAAACACTCATCGCCTGAATAAATCTGCATCAAGCATAAGTTAAATCCATATCGGAAACGATTTTTATCAAACTCGAGATCAATCGCTATTTCTGATTTCTGTGAAAGGTGCGTAATACAATCGTTTAACTGCCCCGAGGTACTGATGTAAGTGAAAGCCACGTAATTTTTATCTTTAAGATTCCTGAATTTGATAATACTACAAAATTACATCACAAATCGCTCACCGATGATTCGAATACACATTCGGTTCCAAAAGTTTTCCAAGAGTATTTAACGTCTCCGAAGAAATGCCAATTCCGATGGAATCAATAATTGATGCTAATTGCTCCTGCGTTCTGATTCCAACTACTGTGCTTGCAACTGCGGGATGTTGTAATACAAATTGAAGGGAGGATGAAATCGGATTTGGTGTATTTTGAAGCGTTTGCTGAAGCTCTCGGATCTCAGCTTCAGAATATCCTATATATTCTTTTGCGGGTTTATTGATAAGCATTGCTTTTGCAAGACTACCACGTGTTATCACCGAAATCCCGTTTTGATGAAGTAAATCCAGACATTCTTCCTCGGGTCGGCGATCCAGAAGACTATACTGCATCATCACCGAAACTATGTTCGATTTTTTAATCCATTCACGAATTACATTGGGTCGGATTGAGGAGATTCCATATTCCCGAATTTTCCCTTGTTGTTTAAGCAAATCAAACGCTTCTATAGTTTCATCGATTGGATCATCAAGAGTACCACCGTGGAGCTGGTATAGATCAATGGTTTCGGTTTGAAGTCGTTTTAAACTTTGTTCTACCGCTTTTAAAATATATGCTTTGGTTGGATTCCAATCCCAGCCCGAGCCATCTTCCCGCCATTCATTCCCACCCTTAGTGGCGATAATTACTTGATCCCGAATAGGAGCGAGAGCTTTACCGACCGATTCTTCATTCCAGCCCTGATCGTATAAATCGGCGGTATCGAAGAAATTAATGCCTGATTCAAAAGCTTGCCGTAAAATCTTTTCATTTTGGGAATGATCTTTTCCCAACGACATACACCCGAAGCTGATTTCAGAAACAGAAAGCTCAGACTTACCTAATAAACAATGCTTCATTTATCGTGCTTTGCAATCACCCAAACGGCATGGATAATTCCGGGGATATAACCAAGAATGGTGAGAAGAAGATTAATCCAAAAAGCGCCCCTGATACCCACTGTTAAAAAAACAGCAAGAGGAG
Source organism: Balneolaceae bacterium (assembly GCA_040222455.1). Lineage (GTDB taxonomy): Bacteria > Bacteroidota > Rhodothermia > Balneolales > Balneolaceae > RHLJ01. The sequence goes on from JAVKDD010000027.1 coordinate 428,083, forward strand.
GAATAAAAATAGCGATGATAATTCGTAGTAAGCTCATGAGTAATAAATTTGGTTAACAACAAACCGAACATACGGAATAAGAGGGAAGAAGGTTATTGGGATTTTATTGGGAAAAGAAATTTTCCAAAGGCATTTGTTTTATCTTGCTTAACCTCGTCACGTAGCTCTTCTGGGTGATGTATGTTGGAAGCTCTGTTTCCATTGAGATTCAGGCTTACTTTCTCACTTCCCAAATATATTATCTACTTCCAACGCTTCAAACAGATATGCTTTTACTAGGTCTGTTTCTATACCATCAACGGAATAAAAGGTTTTGATAGCTATATTTTTTCGGGTTCCTAGATGTAAATAACCTGCAAAATCATTGATTTGATGTCCAGAAGTAAAGCCAAGTTGAACACCATTTTTTGGAACATTACCCCATGGAACGGAAGCTGGCCAGATAAAACAAATATTCCGATTTCTCCTGAAGAAAGGGACATTGTACGAAAGCTTTTCTTTTACATCAGGAATACATTCATAAACCAATTTTTGTAGCTCTTCCACTATTTCCACTTCCCTTTCGGGAAGGAAATCCAGAAACTCACCGATAGAATTAAAGCTTAGGTTTTGAAATTTATTCATTTATATAATTTATGACTATAAATCTAAATCATACTTTTGCTACTTCACGCTTTCATAAACAACAAATTTTGATGTCTCTGCAACAATTCGATTGGACGAAAATAATGGCTCTAAATGCGTCTTAAAATTCAAATGTTTACTCGCTACTGAGGTAAATCGTCCACCTAATTTTAAAACTCTGTGAACCTGCTTAAACAAACCAATCGATATTTCTATATTGGTTTCAAATTCGAAGTGGAAGGGAGGATTTGAAATTACTAAATCGAATGATTCATTCTCCAGATCTTCGAGGATATCATTCCAATGAAAATGGGTATTCGCCGAGCTGATATTAAGTTTGGAGGATTCAACAGCTAACATGGAATCATCTACAAGATGTACTTCGGCTTCAGGATTAATAGATTTTGCAGTAAGAGCAAGAATGCCGTTTCCTGAAGCTAAATCAAGTATTTTTTCATCACTTTCTTTGACTCCTAAATGATCGAGGAAGAATTGAGTAGCTTGGTCAATACTTTTAGAAGAAAAAACTCCAGGGTATTGGTTGATTTCAACATTGTCAATAACAGAATGAGCGAATTGAAAAGATTGAATGAATTCAGCCGATTCTATTCTTTTCGGTTTCTTTAAAATCAAAATTCTTGATTTCTTCCACGCTAAACTTTGTTCAACTTCTTCAAAGTATGTTTCTGCGACAGAAAGCATGCTTTTGTTGAAATATTTGGTCATAAAACCGCAAAGAACAATACCATTATCGTCTAAGTTTTCGCTCAATTTGGCTAAATAGAAATCAAATAAATCAATCGATTTCGGCACTTTAATTACCCCAAGGGCAATTCCTTTTGGTAAATCTGAACGTGGATTTACAATAGCGCTCTCATCAAATTCTAATCCATTAATATCAAAGTTTAAACGAAGTGCTTTTTCTTCACTTTTATAATTGATGAGATGGGTTGTTTTCTTAGAAGCTAAATGAACTCCTAAATAGCCGAAGCGATCATTAACAATAACAGTTTTCTTGTTTTCTACTTTATGCTCTGAAATATAATTCAGTATGAATTCATCCGAAGCATTCCACGCTTGTAATGACTTATTTTGAGTAGGTGGGTAACGCTTAATTGAAAGTTTTGAGATCAAAGTAAGAACTGTCTATTCTGTTACGGGTAATGTTTCGATTGGAACTATATTCTTTGGTGTGAATTCGTTAAAGAACTCAGGAATTACTTGTAAGGCGTAACTCGAAGGAGAATTGAATAGAATGCAAATTCCAATTTGATTTTCTTTATCGAAGGCGATTTCACTTCTGAATCCATTTACATATCCACCATGATAAATTACTTTTTGGGTATCGTTATTAAGGACTCGCCAGCCCAATCCATAGTAAGATTCGTTTACATTATTCCAATATCTGCTAAAACGGCGGTTATTAATCGTAGCTCTTGGCTCAAATATTTGGTTTAGAATTTCATCAGAAATTACTTCAGGATTATTGCCTGTTAACATTAATAACCAATTCCCCATATCAGCTATTGAAGCATTTATGCCTCCAGCAGAAATTGCATTGTAATATTTTTTACTAATGGAAGCTGGGAGTAATCCTTTCCTCCGGGAGTGATAAAGATGAGGCATCGCCTTATTCTTATTTTCTATCAAATCATCGTAAGTTGTACTGGTATTATTCATCCCAAGTGGATCAAATAATTGAGATCGTAACGTTCCCCCAAAGCTGGTATCCGAGTGTTCTTCAATAACTTTTTCTATGATTGCATACGCCGCATTTTGATAGGCCAACTGAGTACCTTCTTCACTGATTAAATTCACACTTTTAAACCTGGGAATAATTCTGTTGAGAGAAAGTCCATCTTCAATCAAATTAGTATATGCGTGGCGTGGCAAACCAGAGGTATGAGATAACAAATGATTTATTTGAACTCGTTTAGATTGCTCGGGATCGTTTAATTCGAATTCAGGTAAATGGTTTATAATTGGATCATTCCAGGTTAAGATTTCATCTTCAACCATAATTCCGGTTAATATAGATGCAAAGCCTTTTGATACACTTCCTAATCGAAATGCAGTATGAACATCAACAGAATCGGTGGTTCCTTTTACTTTTACACCAAAACCTTTTTGATAGATTATTGATGATCCTTTGGTGATTACAACAGCACCTCCAGGAATTTTCCTTTCATTCATTCCTTCGATTAACCTATCCTCAAAATCTTTTAAAAAAATCAAGGTAGAATCATCAGCTACAATTGTTTTACTAATTGTAGGAGCGGGGACATTGGTTTCTAGGCTTTCACTTTTATTGAACCAGATTGTAGCAATGAAAATAATAATGAAAATGGGATAGAGATCTTTAATCACTATAAGTATGTAGGGGTTAAATTCTTAGAGCTATTTTTCACAAAAACGTGAATCGTATTTCAGCATTTAAGCCTGAAAAGATAGTAATTATCTACTCTCTTATCATTTTATAAATTTGATCTATTCAGATTCAGATAACAAAAAAATAACCCCACTTTTTTGAAAGCAGGGTTATAATGTGTAATGAAGCTAAATTTAGATTTTATAATTCCGGATCTCTTAAAAAAGCATTGTACATCCAAACAAGTTTTTCTTGTTCAGTAATATAATCGCTCATTAAAGCATTTGTTCCTTCATCGTCGGTAAGGTCAGACAAATTTAAAATGGTGCGTTGTTTTTGGAGTAATATTTTAAAAGCGCTTAAAATTTCTTCAACGGATTTCGATCCATTTTTAACTTCATGACTTTCTGGAATATCCGAATCTTCTAAGTACTTCGTAAAGTTATGGTCGGGATGAAAACCAAGAGTAAGAACTCTTTCAGCTATCTCGTCGATTTTCTCGAACAAATCGTCATAGAGTTCTTCGAATTTCTCATGCAGCGTAAAAAAGTTTTTTCCTTGTACATTCCAGTGATAACCACGCACATTTTGATAAAATACCGAATAATTTGCTAGTAACTCATTTAAGTGATGGGCCAGTTCTTTACTTTTCTCTACTTCTAAACCAATTTTATTAAGTTGTTCTTGTTCCATGGTTAAGTCTTGTTTCTCTTTTGTTAAAGTGTCCATATATCTGCTAATGTTTGTTTGAATTTTATCTTTTAACAGATAAAAACAGCTATTTGTTCAGAATACTAACATAGTAACAATTTATAGAGATGATAGGGGCTCTCGAATGTGTTGATTTTTAAAGAGAAAATGAAAAACTCAATTCAAAACCTTCGTTTGTATGGTATTTATAGTCAGCATCTATCTGAGATAAAAGAGAATTAATAAGTGAAAACCCTAGACTCTTTGAAGTAGCCTTATCAAAATCATCAATTCCAACTCCATTATCTTTATACACCGCATGGAATACTCCATCATTTTCTAAAACCGTAATTTCGATTAGGTTGTCTCTATTATTTCGAAAAGCGTATTTGATAGAATTAGTAATTAATTCATTAAAAATTATTCCAAGCGGAACACTTTTATTAACACTCAAAAACTCCGTCTTAATATAGTTTTCGTATTTAATATCCAGACTTTCAGAATTCATAGAGTTAATAACTGTACGAGTAAGCTCGTCTAAATAATCTTTGAGAGGAATTTTGTTGAAATCATCTGATTGATAGAGCATTTCGTGTACTTTTGCAATCGAAAGAATTCGATTAACACTCTTTTGCAACATGTTTTTTTGTTCAGAGTTTTCAATATTCAATACTTGTAACTCTAACAATCCAGAAACTACTGCTAAATTATTTTTCACTCTATGATGAATTTCTTGGATCATCACGTTTTTTTCTTCAAGATGACCTAACAAATCATCGTCTCTTTTCTTGAGCTTCTTAATCACTAGGTTCATTTCTAAATTGTATCTATTCATTATTAACACAATTATAGCACACGCTACAAATAGAACTATACCTGTAGTGACCCAAAGAGTTTGTAATTCGTTAAGAGGATTTAGAACAAGTGATTCAATAATCCCATTTATGTATAAGTAAGCAATCAGAGTAAATGTTAATGCAACCCCTAATAATACAAGCAGTGCTGTACGTAAATTAAAAGCCAGAATAGTTAGAAAAGGAATTAATAGAGCAAGTGTAAGTTGCGTTGAAACTGTTCCATATTGAGCCAGACTAGTTAGGAATATCAAAAAAACAAATACGATAACAATAGCGAGTTTAATTCGCAGATTTAGTCGATTGCGGAGAGCATAGACAATAAATAATCCACTTAAACTTCCAATATCAAAATAGAATCCCGGTGAAAAGGCATACGTTGGGGACACAAAAGAGGCAGTGACAAAAGCAAAGAAAGCCAGAAGAGAACCGTACAATAATGTTCGGTCTAAAACCCGCTCTTTAATAACTGAAATAGGTTCCCAGAATTTAATATCCTGAAATCCAAATTTATCATCCATACATGCACTCCATACAAAAACCTAATGCTTATAATATAGGGTATATTTTTGGAATATTATGCTTCAGATGATTTATATCCGGTTATCAATCGGAAAATAGAATGGAGTTTATTATCTGATGTTTTAGTGAGACTAGTATGAGCAAGAATTTCATCGATATTTCGATTTATATTTGTAGCAAAAAAATTAGCCAATGGATTTATAAGTGTTCTTAAAAAGCCAGGTTTGGTTCCAGAAGTAATAAACTTGTCCAAAATACTGAATCTTCCCCCGGGTTTTAAAACTCGTTCCGTTTCTTGTAAACAAGCAATAGGATTCGGAATTACAGCTACAATCAAATGAAGAATTACAGCATCAAAAAAATCATCTTCGAAATCCAGATTACTTCCATCCATTACCAGTGCATTTATGGTTAGATCTAATTTAGATGCTTTTTTAGTAACCTCTTCAATCATGGCAGGAGTGATGTCGATAGCGTAGATTTGCTCTTGATCATTTAGGAACTCTAAATCTAAGCCAGTTCCAGCTCCCAAAATTAAAACCTTATCGGTTGGTTTTAGCTCTAGTGATTCAATAGATTGCTTTCTGAATGTATGAAAAAACGTGGCTATGATATCGTAAAAAGGACGATATAAAGTATAACGAATCCGATTCCAAGTGTTTGTATTAACCGTCAATGTTATTCCGAAAGTGCTAGTTTAATAGCAGGTTGAACAAGGCTTTCCATTAATTCATATCCATCTTTAGTTACATGAACTCCATCTTTAGTGAGGCGGTCTATCAACCCATTTCTTTCATCTGCCATCGAAGTCCAATAATCTAAATAGATATGTCCATTTTCTCGTGAATAATTTCGAATCCATTTATTGATTTCGATTATTCTTTGCGAAGGATAAATGCCAGGATTCCATGAATAATCATGAGCAGGAAGGATGGAAGAAAGAATTACTTTAATACCATTTTCGCCTGCCATCTCAGCCATTGTTTTTAAATTATTTTGAATTTCTTCATTTGTGGCTGGACCTGTATTACAAGCAATATCATTTGTTCCGGCAAGTATTACAACTGCTTTAGGTGCAAGATTTATCACATCTTCTTTAAAACGGCGAATCATCTGTGATGTTGTTTGCCCACTAATTCCACATTCGGTATAAGCATGTGTCTCAAAGAAATTTGGTGATAATTCAGACCAGAATTGGGTTATTGAATCCCCAAAGAAAACAACTTTGCAATGAGATTCAATAGAGGATTTAGTCATATCATTTTTGTTTCGAATATTTCGAAATAAAAAGAATCTAATTCAAAAGCCCGGCTGCACGGCCAATCACTTTAGTCCAAATTACATACCCTTTTTCATTCATGTGTAAATTATCGCTAATAAAAATATCATCCATTGGTGTACCAGAATCGTTTAACATAGGATCCCACACATTTATAAAATAAGTTTGTTCATGCTGTTCAGTTAGTTCTTTAAGAAGGCCGTTTAAGGTTTCATACTCTTTTTTCAAATTCCATCTGGCAATACTTGGCTTCGGTGAGATAAAATATATATCTGCTTCAGGAAGTTTTTCCCTAATCTGCTGGAGAATGTTTTCAGCGTCAATTAGTATGCTAGCAGGACTTTTACCTTCAGAAATATCATTATCACCTTCATAAATGAATACTTGATCTGGGTTAAATTCATAAATCAGCTCATTTTGAAAGTGAATTAGATCAGTAAATTGTGAGCCTCCAAAGCCAGTGTTAATAGCATTTATTGATGGGAAAACTTCATCAACATTTCGCCACATTCTAATACTAGAGCTTCCTGTAAAAACAGCAATTGGTTTTGATGGATCTATATGAAATTCTTTATCAACAATAAGATCTACTTCATTTTGATATCGATTAGCATCTTGTGCAAACGAAACAGTATGGAAGAAAAAGAGAAAGGAGAGAAGAAAGAAAAATTTTAGAAAGTTCATATATGTGCTATTAAATGAGTTTAGAGGTCTTAATTTTAATCAGGAAAATTTTATGAGAGTTGTTGTTTAGGCATAATAATGGACACATTCGTACCTTCGTTTTTTTCAGATTTTATTTCTAGTTGTCCATTTTGAGATTCTATATAATCAATAGTTGTCTTTAGCCCAAAACCTGTCCCCATTTCTTGATTTGTTCCTTTTGAGGATTTATAGATTTGTTTAGACAATATACTTTGAACTTTCTTTTCCTCAATGCCCACTCCATTATCTTTTACCGTGGTTATTATTGAAGTGTTATTTTCAAAAACCTCAATTTCTATTGAACCTTTTTTTGGTGTGTATTTTATGGCATTTTGAATGAGGTTTCTGACAGCAAAAGAATAGCTCCCTTTATCCATATAAATAAGGGATTTAAGATTCCCTAATGTTAGATTAATCTCTTTTTGTGAGATTACATTTTTATAAAGTTGGACGGTTTGAAGTAAAATTTCTTCTGTTGAAAATGATTCTGCTTTTAGAGGTTCTTTTTCAATTTGAAGTTTACTCCAAAGTAAAAGATCATCTAAAAATGCTATGAGAACATTTATACTTGACGAAACCTCTTTGAGCTGTTTCTTGCTTTCCTCAATAGAAAGTGTATCAGATAGGGTTAAATCTAATAACATAGAAACAGAGGAAATTGGGCTTCTTATGTCGTGAGCGATAGTTGAAAAAAGACGGTGATTGATTTCATTTAATTCTTCGAGTTCATTTTTCTGCTTCTCCATTTTATTGAGCTGCTTTATTTTTGCAGAAGACAATGGATAGGAAATAGCAATTGGAATTACCGTTGAAAAAAATATTCCGATAGTATCAAGACCATCAAAGAATAGGTAGCTAATGCAAAAATACAACCCAAATGATCCTATGGTTGATAATATTACTATCAACCAGGGTGAGTTAATTTTCTGAACTTGAGATGTTATCATTTAGAATCTATTTAGCTAGCTTTTTAAAAACTGCTTAAACTTATCAAATTCCTTAGAAAAGGAAATACTCTTTTTCTTGTGATTAGTCTTTTCAATGTGATCAGGAAGAGGTACTTCCATACCGATCTCATTTTCTACGGTTTGATTAAATTTAACCGGATGTGCTGTTTCAAGAACGATACCAGTTATGTTGGCATTAGAATTCTGATAATCAATTAGCCCCATGTAGCCAACAGCACCATGAGGATCTAATACATAACCTGTTAAAGCATACGTTTGTTGAATGGTTTTACGCGTGCTTTCATCGGTATATGCATAACCTGTAATATGGTCAGACATGTTGATGTGGCTTCCATCAAATAAGTGAAGCATTCGAACAAAATTGCTTGGGTTTCCAACATCCATGGCGTTAGAAATAGTCGCAACACTTGGTTTAGGTTCAAATTTTCCGTTCCACAAATAATTGGGAACAGTGTCATTGGCATTGGAGCAGGCAAGAAAATGTTTAATTGGAAGTCCCATTTTTTGAGCGATTAAACCAGCTGAAAGATTTCCATAATTCCCACTTGGAATCGAAAATACTGCATTCTTTTTTTCTTCCATCGAAAGTTGAGCCCACGCATAGAAATAGTAAACCGCCTGAGGTAGTAAGCGCGCCATATTTATTGAATTTGCAGACGTTAGATTCTTTAAAGTTCTTAATTCTTCATCTAGGAATGCTTCTTTAACAAGCTTTTGGCAATCATCAAACGTACCATCTACTTCGAGCGCAGTAATATTTCCCCCGAGCGTTGTCATTTGTTGTTCCTGGAACTCACTCACTTTACCCGATGGATATAAGATGATTACCTCAATATTAGGAACATTGTAGAAGCCGTTTGCTACAGCACTTCCGGTATCACCTGAAGTAGCTACCAGTACAGTTAGTTTTCGATCCTGTTTTTTAGTGAAATAGCTTAGAGATCGGGCTAAAAATCGAGCTCCAACGTCCTTAAAGGCTAAGGTGGGTCCATGAAAAAGCTCAAGAGAATATATTCCATTCTTAATTTTAACAAGTGGAACATCAAAGCTTAGAGTATCTTCAAGTATAGATTTTAGATCATTATCAGGAATTTCACCGTCTACAAAAGGTCTGATAACTTCAAATCCAATTTCCGGAAGCGACATTTTAGAAATGTTATCGAAAAATGAGGAGGGAAGTTCTGGAATTTGTTCTGGCATGAACAAGCCGTTATCAGCTGGCAATCCTTTAAAAATAGCTTCCTGAAAAGAAACGGGTTTTACGGAACCATTTGTGCTGAAATATTTCATTGAATTACCTCAGTACCTTTTTCATTAATTTTTGAAATATAGATGTTAGCAGCAATGGTATTTGAATCATAGATACGCTTAAATTCTTTACCAATTAAATCGGCGGTTTTTTTGTTTTTTGAGAGGGCAAAAATAGAAGGACCAGAGCCGGAAATACTGCTTCCTAATGCTCCATTTTTAAGTGCAGATGCTTTTATCTCATTGAAAAAAGGGATGAGCATGGATCTAACTGGTTCCGCAATTACATCATGTAGCGATCGTCCGATTAAATCGTAATCTCCTTTAGCCAGACCTGAAACCAAGCCACCAACATTTCCCCATTGAGTAATTGCATCTTTTAAAGCGATTTCTTTTCTAAGAATACGCTTTGAATCCGAAGTTTTAATTTCGATTTGTGGATGAACTATTGTAGCATATAACTCCTTAGGATAATCCAGTTTGATAACGTCTAAAGGAGTATAACTTCGAACTAATGTAAATCCACCAAGCAAACTCGGAGCTACATTATCGGCATGTGCGTTCCCTGAAGCGGCTATCTCACCTTGCATTGCAAAACGAACCAATTCTGATTTCGTAAAAGGATTTCCGAGTAATTCATTAACTCCATAAACGGCAGCAGATGAACTGGAAGCACTTGAGCCCAAACCACTTCCAGCTATTACATTTTTGTAGATTTTAAATTCGATTCCAAAATTCGGTTTTACATCAAGTGCATCAAGTAAAGCTTGAACTGCAACGGTAGCTACGTTTTTTTCGGGCTCAGTTGGTAGACCGTCACATCCTTTAATATCTGTAATTTTAAGTCCGGGAGTTTCAGTTTTGGAAACGGTAATTTCATCTCCAATTCCTTCAATAGCGAATCCCATTATATCAAATCCACAAGCAACATTGGCAACAGTAGCAGGGGCAAATACTTTAATCTTATCCATAATTTAAGTTGAAGTGATTCGCATTACATCGGCAAAAATACCTGAGGCAGTAACTTCAGCTCCTGCACCAGCTCCTTTAACTACCAAGGGTTGTTCGAAGTATCGCATAGTCTGGAAAAGTACGATGTTATCTTTCCCTTGAAGCTCATAAAAAGGATGATCTGAGCTAAAGGATTCGAGACCGGTTTTTGCTTTTCCATCTTCAAAAGTGGCAACATATTTAATTCGTTTTCCTTCAGATTCTGCTTGATGATAAAGTTTTTGAAAAACTTCGTCATACTCATCTAATTTATCATAAAAAGTTTCGATAGAGTCCGTATTCATACATTCTTCAGGTACGAAAGGATCATTTTCTATGTCATCCAGTTCTAATTTATATCCACTTTCTCTGGCAAGAATTAAAATTTTGCGCATTACATCTATGCCGCTTAAATCTAGACGAGGATCAGGTTCGGTATAACCTGCTGCTTTTGCTTCTTTAACCACATCACTGAATTTTTGAGTGGTATTGTACGTATTAAACAGGAAATTGAGTGTACCTGAAAGTACGGCCTGAATCTTATAAATTCGATCCCCACTTTTAAGTAAATCACTTACTGTAGAAACTACAGGTAATCCAGCTCCTACATTAGTCTCGAAGAGAAAACGGGCACGATATTTAGTTGCGGTTCTTTTTAGTCCGAGATAGGTTTCAAAATCTGAAGAACAAGCTACTTTATTGGGTGTAACTACTGAAATGCTGCTCTTGAGGATTGTCTCATACATTTTTGGAATGTCATTACTTGCGGTACAGTCGATAAAAATGCTATTTCTGAGGTTCATTCCAGTCATTTTATCCACAAAACCATCCAGAGTCATTTTTTCACCATCTTTATCAATCAAATCACTCCAATTATCTAGGTCGATTGGATCTTCACTAAAATACATTTTCCGAGAATTAGCTAGCCCGGCCACATTCAGATTGATTTTAAATGCTTTGGAGAGGAATGCATGTTGTTTTTCGATTTGAGCTAAGAAAGTCTTACCAACATTACCAACTCCAATCATAAAGAGGTTGAATTTTCTGAAATCAGAAAGAAAGAAACTTTCATGTAGAGAATTCAGCGATTTACTAAGGTTCTTTCTATCTACAACAACCGAGATATTTAGCTCAGTGGAACCTTGAGCGATTGCCTTCACATTAATTCCGTTATGGCTCAATGTTTCGAATAAATTTGCACTCACCCCAACTTGTTGTCTCATTCTAGTACCCACTAAAGCAACAATAGAAAGATCAACTTCTACATTTAAAGGATTAACTTTTCTTTGACGAAGTTCATGTTGGAACTCGGTTTCAATGCTGATGCGTGCACGTTCTGCATCAATACGATCTATACCAACTGTGATAGTATGTTCTGAGGATGCCTGTGTAATCATAATCACATTAACCCCTTCACGACTCAGCGCTGAGAATAAACGATATGAGAAATTTGGTACTGCCACCATTCCCGAACCAGATAGGGTACAAAGAGCAACTTCATCTATCGAAGATATTCCTTTAATCCAATTTCCATTGGTATCGCCTTCACGAGAGATTTTTGTTCCTGAATCATCTGCAGAAAAAGTATTTTTGATCAAAACAGGAATTTCCTTATCCAAAACAGGTTGAATAGTAGGAGGGTAGATCACTTTCGCGCCAAAATGAGAAAGTTCCATAGCTTCTTCATAAGAAAGTTCTTTAATAGGATGGGCTAGAGGAACCAATTTTGGATTGGCTGTCATCATGCCGCTAACATCTGTCCATATTTCCAAACAATCTACTTCTAACGCTGCTGCAAGTAATGAAGCAGTATAATCAGATCCACCACGACCAAGTGTAGTTGTGTGATTATCTATATTTGATGAAGCAAGAAATCCTGGACATAAACTAACTTGTGAATGTGTTTCAAATTCTTGTTGGATGTTGCTATAAGTTAGTTCAAGATCAACAACTGCGTTTCCAAATTGCCCATCGGTTTTAATAAGCTTTCTTGGATCCAAAAGTTGAGAATCAATATTTCCTGATTTGAAATATTCATTTATTATAACAGAAGAAAGACGTTCTCCAAAACTAAGAATGTGATCACTTGAGCGAGGGGAGAGTTCCCGAATTAAGTAGACTCCTCTGCAAATATCTTCAAGATCATTTAATAAAAACTTAACTCTTGTAAGAGCATGATTTCTAATAGAAACAGGAAGTAGTGTACTACATAGAGTAATGTGTCGAGTTTCAACTTCAGAAAGTATCGATTCGTATTCGTCGTTTCCCGAAGCAGCTAGGTTGGCACAGTCAACCAGATTATTTGTGATACCACCTAATGCTGAAACAACAACAATGAGTGGAACGGTTTTAGATTTTTTGGAAACTATATCGCGAACTAAGGTGAGGCTTTCTGCACTTCCTACGGAGGTGCCCCCGAATTTTAAAACTTGCATTACTATTTTCGATGAACGTTGTGAGTTATGAGACAAAGAAGGTAGGAATATATCCTAAGATGTGATATGTAAATATGTACCCCCTAAGGGGTAATAATAATAGTCATCGTAATTCTAGTTATTACGATAGAAGTTGAGTTATTGGTATTTGAAAATAGTTGCTTCATTTGTATCTGAAGAGTCTATCTGTTTTGGGAATAAAAGTAAACCCTAATTTAAAAATAAAACCCCTTCCAATAAATTTTGAAAGGGGTTTTAGTACCAAGGAGGGGAATCGAACCCCTACTCCGTGAGGAACGCGAGTTTGAGTCGCGCGCGTCTACCAGTTCCGCCACCTTGGCTTTTGAAAGACTACAAAGATAAGAGGAGTTGAATACAAAAAACAAAGTAAATAATTAAGAAGTTTGATATATCTTTGAATCAATAAATATCAGATACGTATATAAATATGAGAGTTTTTTTTAAAGGTTTTCTTTTCATTCTTTTCATCACCAGTCTATCATGTAATTATGTAAAAAACATAAAATTGTTAACAGGAGGTAAACTAGACAGACAGAACTTCATAGAAACAATTCCATTTACTTATTCAAAAGGTATTATCGTAATAGAAGGAAAAGTTAATGAGGATACGACAAAGAGAGCTTTTATTTTTGATACAGGAGCATTTAACAGCAAAATTGAAAAAGAACTATCGGATAGTTTAGGCCTTAGAAAAATTGCAGAAAAAGATAACTCTACTGCTCAGGGAATTGAACGAAAGATAGAAGTAACAAAAATCAACTCTTTAAAGCTAGGGAATACGGTATTCCGGAATATTGGAGCAGGAAAGCTAGAATATGATAAAACTTCTTTAAGCCCCTGTTTGGCTAAGCATGGATTAATTGGAGCAAATCTTATTAAGCTTGCTCACTGGAAAATTAATTACAAAAGTAGAGAGCTTAGTTTTTCAGATGAACCATTTACTCCGGATAAGGACAAAAAATCGATACTGATTAATTTCGATAAACCTTTGTTATCAGGAACTCCAAGTATTGATATAAAAATCGGAAACAGAGAAGTTGGTAACGTACTTTTTGATTTGGGATTCAATGGTGGAGTTGTACTTCCAAAAAATGTAAGCAGCTATTTTTATTCGGATAAAGAAACGGTGATATTGGATCAATCTACTTCAGGTATATATGGCTCGAATATCGATACCCTTATAGTAAAAGAACTAGAAATAGGGCTAAGTGGATTTTCTACTAAAGTGCCTGTTGAGTTTTCATCTATAGGAAAAGCGCTAATTGGAAATGACTTTCTGGAGCATTTTACTGTGTTCATTGATTACAAAAAAAAGAAGATCACATTACAACAAGAATCAGATGTGAAAATTGAGGAAACTGCTGATTTTATACCTGGTATTCTATCTGATAATTTTTGGATTGTTAACCGAATAGAATATGAAAGTGAGTTAATGCTAGGCGATACTTTATCCTCAATAAATGGAAAAAAGCCAAGCGATCTTTACTCCAGTAAATGTGAGTATTTTTTTGGAATCACAGACTTTCTTAGCGCTGGTCCGATCGAAGTAGAACCGTTAAAGGGAGAAAATAAAACGATAAATTAGTTAGTGTTATTTATACCCATCCGGGTTATTACTTTGCCAGCGCCAACCATCTTCGCACATTTCTTTAATTCCACGCTTTGCTTCCCAATCTAATTCTTTTTTTGCAAGAGCAGGCTCAGCATAGCAAGAAGCTATATCACCAGGACGTCGAGGTCCGATTTTATACGCTACTTTTTCACCTGATGCATCTTCAAATGCTTTGATCATTTCTAATACACTTGATCCTTTTCCAGTTCCTAAATTATATATTTTAACACCGCCATTTGCACCCTCTAGTTTTTCAATGGCTTTTAAGTGTCCAATTGCCAAATCAACAACGTGGATATAATCCCTTACACCGGTTCCATCAATTGTAGGATAGTCGCCGCCAAAAACAGAAAGTTGCTTTAGTTTTCCAACCGCAACTTGCGAAACATACGGCATCAAATTGTTTGGTATTCCATTTGGATCCTCTCCAATTAAACCAGATTTATGAGCCCCAACAGGATTGAAGTATCTAAGTAAAGTTATGTTCCAAGAGTTATCTGAAACGTGGAGATCTTTTAAAATATATTCTATAAAAAGTTTGGTGCGACCATAAGGATTTGTTGCAGATAGAGGAAAATCCTCAGTTATTGGTACGGTGGCAGGATCTCCATAAACAGTAGCTGAAGAGCTGAAAACCAATTTTTTTACTTCAAAATCATTCATCACTTCACAAAGAACAAGCGTACTATCTAAGTTATTTTGATAATACATAATTGGTTTGCCAATAGATTCACCAACAGCTTTAAATCCTGCAAAATGTATCACGGAATCAATATCATGTTTTTTGAAAATCTCTTCTAGTTTTGACTTTTCAACTAAATCAACATTGTAAAAGTGTGGTTTTTTTCCTGTGATTTGGTGAACTCTTCTAAGCGATTCTTCGCTACTGTTTGAAAGATTATCAACTACTATCACTTCATGATCGGTGTTTAATAGTTCTAATACGGTATGACTTCCAATATAGCCTGCACCACCTGTTACTAATACTGACATAACTTTTTTTTAAATGATTTGAATCGTGGAAAACTATAACATATTCCACAGAAAACCTTGTAAATTAGTTGATAATCTCAACTTTATCACTTATCCCAAGTTTATTAAAATAATCAACTTGACTTTCAAAAGAGCTGTAGCTTGTGATCATTTTAGCTTTGAAGAAGTCTGTTTCAATATTTAAATGAGTCTCTCGAAGTTTGTACCGAAACAATTTAGTTAGCCATCCTAGAATGGGTAAATCAGCAAATTTGGAAAAAATTCTAAATGATAAATTATTCCAACTATTTCGTTCTTCAGAATGTTTTGATAGCATTATTTTCTTTAAGGTATTTGTAGATATAAGAATACCGTTCCTATAATTACTTCCATTTAAGAGCAAAAATAATCCTTTTTCATAGCGTTGAAAAATAGCTTTCATTTGATCTCTTTTTAAAGGAAGTGGATTACCTTTTAAATCGGTGCATTCTTTTAGGAAATATATGGATGAACCAGTAATAGTAAGTATTTTACCAGATTCTTTATAGGGTTTACCGAGAATGGGAATAATATTATCCGGATTATCTAATTGGCTTTCTTTTAATAGCATGTTTCATAGTGTTAGTCTGTATAAGGTAATAGTCTAAAACTAAAAGTCGTTCCCTTATTGAGTACACTTTTTACAGAAAGCTTTGAACCATGAAGTTCAAGTATTTTTTGAGCGATTGAAAGTCCTAATCCTACCCCTGGTTCTCCAGTTCTGCTTGGATCAGTTTGATAGAATCGATCGAATATTCTAGTAATCTGATCTTGTGGAATACCAACGCCAGTATCCGAAATTTCTACACTAACTTGGTTTCCTGCGTTAGAAGGGATGATGTATACTTCACCCTTATATGGAGTGTTTTTGATGGCGTTATCAATCAAATTAGAAATTGCCCGTTCCATTAACGCAATATCAGCATTAACCAGATTCAAAGGTTCATTTGGAAGTATAGCTTTTAAAGTTATTTCTTTTTCAAGCGCTTGGGGTTGAAATTGAGCCACCAAATCTTGTGAGAGTTCAGCAATAGAAACTGGCTCGAGTTCTGGTTGAACATTTTTTGCATCAAGCTTTGAAAGCTCGAACAGTTCAGAAATTAAATTACCAAGTTTTCGAGTATTTCTAAGTACAATATCGTAGTATCGGTTTCTATCTTCTTTAGTAAGAGTTTTATCTTTTTGTTGAATAGTCTCTAAATACCCTTGAATAGAAGCGAGTGGACTACGAAGATCGTGAGACACGTTAGCAATTAGTTCTCTTCTAAATTTGTCGACTTGTTTTATTTCATCCATATTGGCAACTAAGGTATCTGCCATTTGATTAAAAGAGGAACCAAGAACCCCGATCTCATCGCTAGAATTTACGTCAACTCTTTTTTCTAGTTGTCCATGCTCGAACGCTTTTACTGTTGTTGTCATATCACGGAGTCGATGTGTGAGCCATCGAAATATTAATAGGCCAAGAAGAATTGTTCCAATTATAATAATTCCAAGGCCCAACATGGTATTTTTTATGATATAACTTTCAGCCAGCATTCCTGCAGTTTCATCATATAATTTACCTCCTAATATAACATATAAATAACAACCTTCTTCACCCATAATTGAAACATTAGCTACCGAAAAAGGCTTTAATACATTTGGGTTCAATGGATCTTGACCAAGTATAGGGAGTTCATCGCCTTTCAAGTATCTGTTTAAGGGATCAGTTTCTACAAAATCTAATTGTAAACTTGAACTAGATTCTTCACCTAAAAAAACACCTTTTATCATTCCATTATTACCAACTAAATAAATATCAACCTGTGGATTAATCCCTTGGAGGTATTCAATTTGGGTTTGGATGTTATCAACTTCAATTGCGTTATTCAAAAAAGGTTGTATTTCCATAGCCATTTCGAAGGCAAGGTCTTTATTTACTTTTTGAGTGGTTTCTTCAACAAACATTAGAGAAGATTTCATACTCAAATAAGCTAAAGAACCACCTAATAATAGTATTAGCACCAAAAAAACTAGAGATAACTTACCATAAAAACTTTGGGTGAATAAATTCATAATCAAATCTCCTCTAGTTCAGTAAATCGGTAACCGACACCCCAAACTGTTTTTATAAATACCGGATTGGCTGCATCATCTTCAATTTTACTTCTTAAACGATTTATATGTGAGTTTACAGTATGTGAGTAGCCGCTGTACTGGTAACCCCACACAATATCTAGTAATTGTTGTCGGCTATATGCTCTTCCTGGATTTGTAGCAAAAAGCATTAATAAATCAAATTCTTTTGTTGTTAGCTCAAGTTGTTTACCATCTAATTCAATTATCCTTTTATTTGGGTAGATCGAAAGCTTACCAAAGCTAATATGATCCTGAATAGTATCTTTTTCTAACTGACTTGCTTTTGACCTTCTTAGTAATGCTTTTATTCTTGCCGATAATTCACGAATGCTGAATGGTTTAGTTAGATAATCGTCGGCTCCAATTTCCAAGCCCATAATTTTATCAATTTCTTCAGCTTTGGCAGTAAGCATCAAAATTGGGGTTGTTGAATCTTCTTCACGAACTGATTTACATATATCGAAACCGTTCATTCCAGGTAGCATTACATCTAATATTATTAAGGAATATGAATTAGATAAGATTTTCTTAAATGCTTCCAGGCCATTAAAGCTTTGTTCCACTGAATAACTTAGGTCGGTTAATTGAATTTTTATCAGCTCAGATAAGTCAGTGTCGTCTTCAACAATAAGTATGGTTTTTTGGGGAGCTATCATACGATCAATTTTAGCTCAATAATTACAAATTTCCGTCTACTAAAGTATCACGGAAAAATAACATAATAGATCTATCAAGCGATCTCTTTAAGTTCTGTTAATACCCGATTACAAATGTCGTCCATTTTATTGCAGGAAGCGTTTATCTCAGCATCACTTTTTTCTTCCCAGAGGAGAGTTTTGGCATGTTCGTATTCTTCAATAATTAAACCTAAGCCTAGCATTTGAGCAACAGGTTTAATTTTATGGCCAGCTTTTCTGAGGTTTACTTCATCTCTCTCTTTAAGAAATAGGGCATAATTTTCTTTAAACTCACTAAATGATGTTAGCGCAGCCTCTGCAAATTCTTTTATATAAGTTGTCTCACCATACAGCATTTCTGTGAGTGTGGTAAAATCGACTAAGTTTTTTTTCTCGCTCAAAACGATCTATTCGTTAACTGGTTCAGTAATGTTATGTGATAAAGGTCTTCCGAATTCGTCAAGATGCACAAATACAATCTCATCTATTGTAATAATAGTGTTTTTTTCAAACTTAGTTCGAACTTCGCACTTTACAGTTATTGAGGTTGTTCCAAATTTAACAGTTTCCATACCAATCTCAATCACTTCTCCTAATTTAGCAGAATTAACAAAATTAATTTCAGACATATACTTGGTTACAATATTGCCCTTCCCAAGTTGGCATAGTACAAATATTGCGGCTTCTTCATCAATCCAACTTAATACGGTTCCACCAAATAGAGTGCCGTGAGCGTTTAAATCCTGTGGCTTGATTAATTTTCTACTAAAAAATCTCATTAGCTATTTTTGAATAGTTGATCAAAATTCTAAATCCTAATATAGTTAGATCAGACAATAAAACCCTGCTAGGTGATAAATTATAATCTGAGATAAGTGCTATTACCAATATTGATAGAAAATGAAGTGAATTAGAATTACTTATAGTTTGTTAGATTTTATTTCTAAAAAAAGTTTAATCAATTCTTACCTTTTTAGTATAAAATTAATGTTGTATTGTGTAACAAATAGGTTTTAATAACTCTTAATAGCAACATTAAAAAATACGTCATTTATTTTCTCGAATCATGAGGACAATCGCATTTACAAACCAAAAAGGGGGAGTTGGAAAGACAACTTCTACAATTAATGTTGGAGCAGGGCTAGCAAAACTTGGAAAAAAAGTACTCTTAATCGACTTAGACCCACAAGCAAACCTAACTTATTCATTAAGATTACATTCTCAAAGACTTGATAAAACAATTTATCAGGCATTAAAAGGGAATACTAAACTTGAAGATGTTATTATCAAACACAAGGGGTTCGACTATATAGCATCTTCATTAGAGCTCTCAGGAGCTGAACTAGAATTAGCTAATGAACCTGCTCGCGAAAGTCTTTTAAAGAACTTTTTAACACAACTTAAAAGTACTGATTACGATTATGTACTTATTGATTGCCCTCCAAACTTAGGACTATTAACTTTAAATGCGTTTACTGCAGTTGAAGACATATTTATAGTATTACAATCAGAATATTTAGCTCTTCATGGGTTATCTAAACTACTAGATTTAATAAAAGTTGTTCAACAAAGGCTAAATGCAAATTTGGAAGTGGGTGGTATCATCTGCACATTATACGATAGTAGAAAGAACCTTAATAAAGAAGTAGTGGGTCATATTAAAGACTACTTTGGAAAAAAAGTGTTTAATACTATTATACGTGACAATGTTGCTTTAGCAGAGGCTCCAAGTCATCATAAGACAATTTTTGAATACGATGGGAACAGTAATGGCGCAAAGGATTATTTAGCGTTGGCAAAAGAAATAAAAAACGGACATTAGTTCGATGGATAAGAAGCAGGTTATGGGGCATAATCCGCTTGGGTATCGCCCTTTGGCTAATGCCAAATTTAGTTTTATACCTCAAACTGAATCAGGATCAGGTGAGGAAGAAAGTAAGGAGAAAAAAGCATCTCCCAACAAGAAAACTGTCTCCTATTATCTTGAGGAAGATTTAATAGATGAGATCAAAAAGAGAGCTAAAGAAAACAAAAAATCATACTCTCATTTTGTAAATAAAACTTTAAAGAAAGCGATCGAACGGTAAATTTCTTTTCTTTTTTTGTTCAGTTTTCACAACAGCATTTGCTTATACTCTTCTAAATTTTAATTGCTGTTTTGAATGTTTTTCGAGTATAAATCTACATCACTATTTGAACTCGCTAAAGTTTTTGGCAAAAAAACCAAAATCTATAGGTTTGGAAAACCTTTTCAAAAAATTTGGGTCGTTGTTCAGAATAAAGAAGCCCAACAATGGTTAACGCTTGAGGTAGCAAAGTTGGAGGGTATTGCTTTCAATTTTGAATTTATATTACCATCTGAATTGATGTGGAAGCTATATAGGGTTCAACATCCTGATCTACCTAAAAATCTTCCTTCAGATAGAATTGCAATACAATGGCATTTATTTGAATTAATTCGGGCTAAAGGAGAGAGTCTGAACCTAGAATCGATTCCTGAACAAGATAAAGAACTTTTTCAATGGTCTGGACAAATTGCGGATGTTTTCGATTTATATCAGGTTTTTAGACCTGAATTATTAGATCAGTGGGAAAGAAGTTGTACGACTACTGCAGATTCTACCGAAATTTGGCAAATGAAGTTATGGAACGAACTAAATTTAATTTGGGATAAGGAATACCCAAATATAGCGAACCGAAAAAGTGCTTTTTATTCTTTAAAGGAATTAACTACAAATGAAAGATTTGAAATAGAAAAATATCCTGAAGCAATTTTTGTATTTGGATTGTCAACTACTTCCAGTCCTTTTCTAGACTTAATTACTTCTTTTGCTAATAATTTAGATATTCACTTTTTTGATATCTCTCTTAATTCTAAACAAAGTTCGAACAGTATTAAGTTTATAGAATGGCAATCTCCAAAAGCTGAATCCGATCATCTTTTAAAAGAATTCCTTTCACAAAAGAATACTCCTTACCACTTCGAAAATCTGGAAAAAGAGAAGTGTAACTCGATTTTAGTTAAGATTTCTAACGATAGTCTTGAATCCAATCAAGCAATTGAAATTCATTCTTGCCATAACCCAAAAAGGGAAGTTGAAATATTAAAAGATCATCTTTTGACTACTTTTGATAACCAAAAAGATCTTAATCCCGAAGATGTTTTAATAATGGTTCCTGAAATGGACAATTATGCTTCGGTTATTGAATCTGTTTTTATGGGGGAAGAAAATGAGCTTCATATTCCTATTTCAACCCCTTCAAGGAATATGAATCAAAATTATAATGAGGTTATTTCTTTTTTAGAACTTATTTCTTCAAGATATAAAATTGATGAGGTATTAGATTTTTTAGAAATCGATACGATTAGAAATAGATTTGAATTATCTGAAGATGATGTTTTTACACTCAAAAAGTGGTTTATAGAGAATCGTATACACTGGGGACTTGAGCTATCAGATTCAATGTATTCTTTAGAAAAAGCAGTATCAAATTTTATGTTGGGTTTCGCCATTGAACCGAACGATTTTGAAACTTATAAGGGCTTTATTCCTTCTAATGGCATTAATACGTCTGATCATGGTGAATTAGTCGCTAAATTTTCTTCATTCTTACAAATGTTAAAGCCAATTAAAAAGGCAATGACTAAAAGTAAGTCTCTAAAGCAATGGCTAATTGATATCAAAAAATGGATTTTTGAATTATTTCAATTTAATGAAAGATCACTTAGTGGATTAATCACTTTATTTGACCGTTTAATTGAATACACGAATTTTATCGACACTGATAGTAAAGTGGAATTCAGTTTGATTAAGCCTTGGTTTATTGGACAATTATCTGAAAATATAGCTTCATCAAGTGGATTTGGTCATGGGGTAGTATTAAGCTCTTATATTCCATATAGAAGTATCCCATTTAAAAAAGTATGTATTTTGGGGTTAAATGAAGGGGTATTTCCTAGAAGTGCAACTCGGCCTAGCTTTGATTTAATTTATACTTATCCTAAAAAGGGTGATAGAATAATGAAAGAAGATGACAAACTTCTTTTCATCGAATTGCTTGGAAGTACTTCTGAGAGTTTATTCATCAGTTACTTAGGGCAAGATCAACATAGTGAAAACGTAAAACTTCCATCAATGTTAGTTCAAAAAATGATGGACGAATTAGAGGGTTTAAAAAAGAAAGAGCATAAATTGCATGGTTTTGATTACTCATATTTTATAAGTCCAGACAGTTATTCGAATAAAAGAAGAGAGCTTGGTGAAAATATTCTGTCTGATAATAAAAAAGAGAGCCTTTTTATAAATGAAAATATCCCAATAGTTAAGAATTATGATTTGGAGAGTATAGAGTTAAATGAACTAATTAAGTTTTTTATTCATCCCTGTAAATATCTGATTAACAACAGACTAATGATTAGTGAAGGATTTGAAATTACTGAACCTGCTAATCGTGAAGTCTTCAATATTTCAGCATTAGACAAATACAATCTTGATCAATTAATATTGGAAGGTCAAGAATCAAAGGTAGATCTAGAGAATATAAAAGAGTATTCAATTTTAGCGGGATTTTCACCTCAAGGTATTCCAGGCGAACAGTCATTTAAAGAGGAATTTGAAGATATTTCAAATCTACTAACTTTAGCTAAACATTTTATTAATGAGAAGGAAAGTAAAGGAGAATTAAATATTCCACTTGATGGAATTAAAGTGGTGGGCTCTTTTAATAACGTTTATGGAAGTAAAAGTGTATTTATAAAAGCTGCTAAATTAAAAGCAAAAGACTTTATAAGCTCGTGGATTAAATATTTAGTTTTAAGTACATCGATTGAAAAGATTGACGAAATGATCATTATAGGGAGAGATTCATACGATAGAAATCAAGTGTATACGTTTTCAGGATTTGAACAATCAAAAGAGATGCTCTCTAAACTTATCAACTGGTTTATTCATGCTAATGAGAAGAAATCGTATGGTGCTTTTTTCCCAGAATCATCGAAAGCTTTTGTAGAAGCTATTTATGCAGGAAAAGATAAAAATCCAATCAAGGAAGCAGAAAAAAAATGGGCTGGTTCCGAATATATATGTGGTGAAGGCATAGATTTTTATAACTCATTATACTGGAGAGGAGAACATCCCGTTGAGCTATCGGTATTTGAAGAAAATGCTCTATTATTTTGGGATCCAGTTTTTACTCATCTTAAAAAAATAAAATGATGAGTAAAGAATTAGCTCTTTTTAAGGCCCCACTATCCGGAATTAGTTTGGTTGAAGCAGGTGCAGGTACTGGTAAAACCTATAATATTGCTTCTTTATTTGTTCGGGTGATTCTTGAAAAGAAATTGATGCCAGCTAATATTTTAGTTTTAACTTATACCGAAGCAGCTACTGCTGAGCTAAAAACCCGTTTACGTAATCGTATAAAAGAAAGCATTTCAGCATTAGAAAATAAGAGTGGTGGTGATGATGAATTTCTTCAACAACTTAGCGAGCGATTCAATCAAACAGATATTGAAATCCTAAAAAAAGCTTACTATCAATTTGATGAAGCTGCTGTATCTACCATTCATGGGTTCTGCCAACGTTTATTAAAAGAAAACAATTTGAGATTTGGTATCTCTCCAGAGTTTGAAATTTTGGCCGATTATGGAACTTTATTACAAGAAGTAACTGATCACTTTTGGAGGAATTTCATTAATAATGACTATTCGGAATTCCAAAAAGCATTAATTCTCTTTATTTCTCAGTTGGGTTACTTTCCTGATAATTTAATAGAACGCATTCAGACAACTATTGAAAAACCGTATGCTACTTTGCTCCCAAAGAGTAAGCCATTAGAAGTATTTGAAAAAGATTTCAATAAGTTGAAACAAGCTTTTATCAATGCTAAAATTGGTTTTTTAAAAGAAGAAAAAGAGATAAAACAAGTATTGCATAGTGAATTATTGAATGGAAATAAATACCGAAACAGAAAAAAACATTTTGACGATGTAAAGAAGTGGTTTTTGTCAAATGAGTTTACAATAAAATACCCTGATCGATTGTATTTATTTAGTAGTTTCATGCAGGGAGAGGGAAAGAAGAAAGATAAAGTAGTACCAAATCTGAATGTATTTAAAGTTGTTGATCATTATTTAGAGTTAGCGAGTTTATTTTCTGAAGTTGAGTTATGCTGGTTAAATAAAGCGTGCATAGAAATAAAATCAGCTTTTGAAGAAATAAAAGAAAATCAAGATGTACTCACATATACCGATTTACTGCTAAAGGTTGAAAATGGGCTTAAAAAAAATACTAGACTAGCTCAGGAGTTAAGTAAGAAATACCCTGTTGCATTAATCGATGAATTTCAAGATACCGATCCCGTACAGTATTCAATTTTCCAGGAAATTTACTATGGTACTCAGAATACAGCTCTTTTTATGATTGGTGATCCGAAACAGGCAATTTACAGTTTTAGAGGAGCAGATATTTTTACCTATATAGAAGCTAGAGAGGATGCTGACGATAATCAAAAATATTCTTTAAGCAGTAATTTTCGTTCTTCTAGAACCTTAATACAATCTGTTAATGAAATATTCGAAGAAGGTAAAGATCCATTTCTTATTGAAGATTTACCTTTTAATGCTGCAAAATTTCCTACTGGAAAAAATCCTGATGAATTACTTTTAAAAAAGGATAACAAAATCATTGAACCCCTTCAATTTGTTGAAATTGAATCAGATGATTTGACAGCAGAAGGTATCCGTAATAAAATCACTGAAGGGGTATGTCTTGAAACTATAAACCTGCTTTCCGGTGATTTTCATGTAAATAAAGATCCTGTTCAGGAAAGTGATATTGCGATATTGGTACGAACCCATTATCAAGCAATGGAAATTCAGTCTTCGCTTAGGAATTTAGGCATCAAAAGTATTATAAATAGTAAAGAAAGTGTTTTTCTTACTAATGAAGCATCCGAATTATATCTAATCCTTTTGTCAATTGGAGATCCTTCTTATGAAGATAGAATTAGAGCTGCTCTATCAACTGAGGCATTTGGTTTTTCAGCTGAAGAGATTCAACATTTACTCAAAAATGAGTCAGCTTGGGACGAAATTTTTCAAAAGTTTTTAACCCTAAACAAACTTTGGCGAGAAAAAGGTTTTTTAAGGATGAGCAATAGTTTACTTAATGAATTTCAGGTTGAACTTAACTATGCTAAATATTTGGATGCAGAACGAAGGATCACAAATGTATATCATATTATAGAGCTTTTGGATGAAGTTGAGAGGCAAAATCATTGTTCTACCAACGGACTCTTAAACTATTTCAAAGGGAAGAAAAACGGACAAAGCAACAATAAATCGGATGAAGAAATTGTAAGATTAGAAAGTGATGAAAAATTAGTTCAGATCGTAACAATGCATGCAAGTAAAGGTTTGGAATATCCTTTCGTTTTATACCCATATTTATGGGAAGGTATTTCTATAAAAGATCGTCCATTTTTTTCCTTCCATGAGAATAGCCAGTTATTTATAGATATAGGGAGTAAGAATGAGGAGAGAATTCAACATAGGGAAGTAAAATTAAATGAAGATTTAGCCGAAAGAGTCCGCCTTTGCTATGTAGCACTAACAAGAGCAAAAGTATCATGTTTAGTTTTTGTGATTGATGGACTGGATTCTGAGCTGTCTCCATTTTCAGCTTTACTGGAAGGAAAAGAGCAAATTAAGCAACGTATTTTTGACAAACTGAGTTTTTCTTCGGCAAAGTATAAATCAACTCATAAAACTGAAAACACCAAACTCACTACACTTTTAAAAAGGTTCAGTAGTAAAAGTTCATTAATTAGTTATAGAGAATCAGTTGAACAGAAAAAAGATTATTTAGAGTTCATAAGAAACGATCATAAACCATTCAAAACGTTGAGCTTTACTCGCTCCAATTTATTCGATTTCAAGAGAATTACGAGTTTTTCATCCTTATCTCAACGTTCTAAGCAAAATTCTGATTTTGAACTAAAATCTGGTTTTGATTACGATGAACCTATTCAAATTTTCTCATCTCGAAATGAAGAAATTGCAAACAAATCAATTTTTTCGATGCCTAAAGGAGCTAAAACAGGAACTCTTCTTCACGAAATATTTGAAGAGATTCATTTTGACGATCCTAATACTTTCGATAATACAATTGAAAAGAGCATTCAAAAACACGGTTTTTCAGATATCTGGATTCCCGTTTTAAAGAAATTAATAGAACAAACAGTTAATCATGATTTATACGATGGCATTTGTTTAGCTGATTTACAAAAAAAGGATTGTCTCATTGAAATGGAATTTCATTATATGGCAGAATCCATTGAATTAGATCGTTTGATAAGTCTTATTAGAGGAAATAATCAAAATAGTGAATCGGTTCCGATTTCAGGTTTTATGAAAGGGTTCATAGACTTAATTTTTGTAAGAAATGGCAAGTATTACATACTAGATTATAAGTCTAATTTTCTCGGGGATTCTATATTAGATTATGATCTAGCTTCACTTGAAGCTGAGATTAAACATTCGAGTTATGATCTCCAATATCATATCTATGTATTAGCGTTGCATAAATTACTTTCAAAAACGGTTCCTGATTATTCTTATGATCTCCATTTTGGTGGTGTTTTGTACCTATTTTTAAGAGGAATTGATCTTTCAAAAAAAGGAAGTGCTGTTTATTTTGACAAACCAAATTTCTCAGTTATAGAAGCGTTTAATAGCGCATTCGATAGAGGAGGGAAAGGGTGAAAGATTTATTCGAAAAACTTGAAGAATTACATGAGAAGGATTTAGTAAGTCTTTTAGAACTTGAGTTTGGTAGGTTTTTATATGCGTTAGAAGAAAGTATTTCTAAGAATATATTATTAGCAGGTATGATCTGCGTTCAAAAACAGATTAATGGACATATTTGCTGTTCGATTAATGAGATTATGTCAGACTCTATTTATGGATCATTATTTGAAGCGGGAATTACTAAGAAAGAATTTCTAAATGAGATAAAAAAAACAAAAGTAGTAGGACAACTGGGGGAAACCATACCAATAATTCTGGATGGAGAGAATCTATATCTTCAAAAATTATGGAAATATGAACAAGAATTAGTGGCTTACCTTCTCAATAAATCAAAAGTAGTTCACAATCTTGATCAAGCAATAAAAGAAGAAGTAGATCAAATGTTTTCTAAGGATTCATCGAATGAAAATCTTCAAAAAATTGCTGTTCAGCTATCCTTGATTAAAGACTTAGTCATTATTTCTGGAGGACCCGGAACGGGAAAAACCTTCACAATTAGAAAAATAATAGATGCGCTTTATCTAAAGAATAAAAAAACTAATTTTGCATTAGCAACTCCAACAGGTAAGGCTGCTCAACGTTTAAATGAATCATTGAACGTTGAAGAGACGGAGCAATCCGTAAACCCTGCAATAACTATTCATAAGCTGTTGCAGAGTAGCGGTACAGGTGGAAAATTTAAATATAATGAAAAAAATAAGCTTCCATATGATGTAGTAATTATTGATGAAGCTTCAATGTTAGATATAAACCTTTGGATCAGGTTAATTAGGGCGCTTTCAGAAAATACAAAACTCATTCTTTTGGGAGATAAGAATCAACTCGCTTCAGTTGAAGCAGGTTCTATATTAAATGACATATGTTCTGAATCTACGAATGAATTTTCGAATACTATATTTCCTAATTTTTCATCAGATAAAGTTTCTAAAAACAAAGTAACAGCTTTTAATGACTGTATACTTGAACTAACGAAAAGCTATCGCTTTGATGAAAAAAGTGGGATTGGAAGCTTTGCAAAGTTAATAAATTCTGGAAAATCAGAAGAAGTTATAGATCTTTTAAAGAATGATTCTTATCCAGAAGTGACTTTTGCTAACCCCACAAATGAAGTATTTGAATCGTTGATACAACAGTATGTGATAGAGCACTTTTTAGAACAAAAAAAGAATGGATTCACTATCAACTCATTTAAGAAATATCAAATACTTTGTGCATTAAGAAAAGGTCCGTTTGGAGTTGAACAGATTAATGAATTGGCTGAGAAATCATTAAAAAAAATACTCAATACTAGTATAGCCGAAGAATGGTATGAAGGTCGTCCAATTATGATTACCCGAAATAGTTCTTTATTAAAAGTCAGAAATGGAGAAGTAGGAATCTGCAAAACAAATAACCGTACTGGTTTATTTGAAATTGAATTAGAGCAAAGGGAAGAGGTTCCTATTTCTGTATCCAGAATTCAAAACTATGAACCTGCTTTTGCTACTACGATTCATAAAAGCCAAGGATCTGAATATGACCATGTTGCAATCATACTTTCTAATCAACCCAATGCGCTACTATCTAAACAACTTTTCTATACTGCTGTAACAAGAGCCCGCAAAAGTGTTCTTGTAATTGCAAGCGAGTCTGTTGTTTCTTCTGCTATTCAAAATAATGTAGTGAGAAGAAGTGGGTTAAGAGACAAAATTTGGGCAGATTAGTCCTATTTGAATAACTACAACAATAAGTTTAGAAAAGTTAAATACAAAAAAAGCTGTAATGCATTGCATTACAGCCTGTATTTGTACCCCAAAAAAGCCAACGTATTCACTGATGGTCGGTTGATAGCCGGCCTTCTTTCTTTTCCTTGAATCAATATCAGTTATTAAATCGAAAGTTATATTTATAAGTTATTAATGAGCGTTAGACATTCTTAATATGAATGTGTACTTATTCCGGAACAAAATTGAGCCCTCTTATATAAATGAGTGAAAGTTATTTTTAACAAAAAATA
This sequence comes from Balneolaceae bacterium, assembly GCA_040222455.1. Taxonomy (GTDB): domain Bacteria; phylum Bacteroidota; class Rhodothermia; order Balneolales; family Balneolaceae; genus RHLJ01. The sequence continues at coordinate 457,013 of JAVKDD010000027.1, forward strand.
CATACTCATGAATATCACAAAATATATTAGAAAAACTACCTTAATAGCAGGACTTGCACTTATAGGTTTTGCTTGTTCAGATTCAAATAACAACTCTGATTCTGCTACAATTAGTGGTAAAACAACTAGTAACAATCAAAAAGCTTTTAATACAAATGCAAAAGTTGCATCAGCCGGATATATAACTTCAAACGGAACTATTCAAACAATTGATGGAACCGAAGTAAATACAGATGTATCAGGTAAGTTTGACGTTGTTGTTAATGCCGATGCTTATCAAAACATAGTTGTTCAGGCGAAATCAGAAACTGAAACAACTATGGGTTTTGTAGCTACAAAAATTGAAAATGGTAATTCATATACCATTAAGCCAATCGATACAGAATCAAGCGCAGAAACAAAAGTTTTTGCCGGTTTAGTTGCTTCAGGAAATTCTGCAATGATTAATAAGTCTGAAATAGAGACCGTTATTACTAGCACAAATGCTGCATCAGTAAACTCGAGTTCTTTTATTTCTAATAACATTGCAACAGCTTTAGACAACTCAGCTAAAGTAAGAGCAGAATATTTTAATAACGAATTCGCTGGTGAAGCAAATGCTAAAATGGAAGCAGTCGCAAGTGCTATGGTTGATGCGCAAACCAGGTTAGAAGCACAACTTAATACTGCAACATCTATTGAAGCCAGAGAAGAAGCATATGCAACATTTAGATCAGATTTTACAAATGCTTATTTAAATGCTGAAATGAAAGCTTCAACTGCGGCAAAAGCTGTAGAAATGTGGGGAAGAGTTTTTATTAATAGTACGAGTTCAACTTCTTCAGAAGTTAAAAGTGAAATGAACATACAGGTTTCGCTAGTAACTGCAGCTATCATAGATGCAGCAGTTCAAGCTGAAATGGAAGCTGCTGGTGCAGCTCAATCCTCAAGAAACGCGGTAGTTCAAGCTGGTGTAAATTTAAGATCAGAGATTAGTGCGTCAGCAGGTGTAATGGCTGAAATTAGAACCGCTTTTGAGAATTATAATGAAGAGGTGAAGACTACTTTGGAAAAGGATTCTAATTTTTCTGCTACAGCAATAATAGCAGTAGATAGTGAAATTAATTCAGCATCTGGAGCTAAAGCAACTTTTGATAATTCAATTGCAACTAGAATTAGTGCAAATCTTGTTCTACAAGTTTACAATAGTTTTTATAGTTCTATTCAATCTTCAGTAGAATCTAATTTTGATAGTAATTCTGCTGATATTGAAGCCGTTACTGAATTAATGATTCTAATTAACACCGCTTCATAGCCAGAAAAACAGATATAAAAAACCCTATACAAATTATTTTTGTACAGGGTTTTTTTATATCAATTATTTTACTTCAAGTAATTCAATTTTAAAAATAATTGCGTCATTAGGTTGGATCACACCACCTGGTCGAGGGTTTTCTCCATATGCTAATTCAGATGGAATATAGAGCATATAAGTTGCTCCTTCTTTCATTAAACCAACTCCTTCAATCCAACCAGGAATAACAGACCCAAGTAAAAACTCGGCTGGTTCTCCACCATAACTGGAATCAAATTCAGTACCATCAATTAGAGTGCCTTCATAGTGCACAATAACTGTATCTTCAGCATTAGGTTGAATTCCTGTACCTTCTTCTATTATTTGATACTGTAATCCAGAAACTGTCTCAATAACGCCTTCTTTAGTTTTATTTTCTGCAAAGAACGCTTTTGCTTCTTCCTGATTTTCAAATTTAATTTTATCAAGCAAGAATGTGCTAAATCTTGAGAAAAGTTCTTGCATGTTTACGTCTTCAAGTTCAAATTCTTGATCGTTTAAACCCGTTGTAAATCCTGCCAGATAATTCTCAACATCAATATCAGGGAAACCTTGATTATTTAACTGAGAACCACTCTGATAACCGATGGCATAGCTCACACTATCTTCCATACTGTTTAATGAAGGAGCGGGGGAATAGTCTGTATTTGATTGTGTGCAAGCCAATGAAAGCATTCCTGCTGCAATGGCTAGCGAAAATAGATGTTTAAAATTCATTATTTATAGAGATATTTACTTTAGAATTAATAAGCTTGAAAGATAGTTAAAAAAGCCTAGCAAAACACTTTATACAGCTTCTGTGTATATTGGAAATTATATTTAACAGTCAATAAAAATAAACATTGAAATTTTCAGATTTAAAGCTTCATGAGAGCCTGCAAATGGGCCTTGGAGATATAGGTTATTCAGAACCTACCCCGATACAAGAATTAAGTATTCCCGTTATACTAAGTAAGAAAGATGTACTTGGTGCTGCTCAAACTGGTACTGGTAAGACTGGTGCATTTGTAATCCCAATTATCCAACAGATACTTGAGAATCCTTCTGAAGGAACTAAAGCATTAATTCTTTCACCAACCAGAGAACTTGCACAACAAATAGATGAACAGATTTTTGCCTTAGGGTATCATTGTGGTATATCTTCGGCAACAATAATTGGTGGAGAAGATTTTGCACGGCAGGCAAATGCAATTAGAGCAGGTGTTGACATCATAGTAGCAACCCCAGGCAGATTGATAGATCAAACCAAAGTACTGGATGTTGATTTTGAAAATATCCGTTTTTTGATTTTAGATGAAGCTGATCGGATGCTTGATATGGGATTTATGCCTGATGTAACTCACATTATTGATAAACTTCCTAAGAAACGGCAAACGTTACTTTTTTCAGCAACGATGCCAAAGCAAATTCAAAAATTGGCTCAGGATATTATGATAAATCCAGAGTTAATTGAGATAGAATTATCTAAACCGGCTGAAAGTGTAGCTCAAAAGGCCTATATCATTGATGGTAGGGAGAAATTGAAACTGTCCCAGCATTTGCTGGATCAAATGGAATGGAGTTCCTGTATCATTTTTACAGCTACTAAAAGAGGTACAGATCAGCTAGAAAGACTTCTATCTAAAAAAGGAATTAAAGCTGCTAGTATTCATGGTGATAGAAGTCAGGATGAGCGCACAAAAGCACTCAACGACTTTAAAAATGGGAAAGTACCTATTATAGTTGCAACAGATGTACTTGCCAGAGGTATTGATATTGCTAATGTATCTCTTATCATTAATTATGATGTTCCAAGAGCTGTTGAGGATTATATTCACCGAATTGGAAGGACTGGAAGATATGATAAAACCGGGGTAGCAATCACCTTGGTTAGCAAACAAGACACAAAATTCTTTAATGCCATCAAATCAAAAGTAGGTAAAGACTTAGAGATTTTTGAAGGTTCTGATTCACTCAAAAAAGGAGGGGCAAAGTCAAAAACCTCCCCAAAAGATTCGAATAAGGCTTCAACATCTACAAAAAAGAAAGAGGTGAGTGAATCCGGTAAAGAAATTACGCCCGATTTTACCAATGTTAAAAGCGTAAATGTTTCGAAGAATGATGAGGGTCGAATAATTATAGAACTGAAGAATAAAAAGGAAGAAAATCCACCTCAGGAAGAAGCAAAAATTAAAAAAGAAGCTGTTAAAGTTGTTAAGAAAAAAGACAAACCCAAGTCTAAACCTCAAAAAAAGACCCCTCCGAAAAGAAAAGAGGTTGATTCATCAAAAAACAATAAACCTACAGTTATATTAAAGACAATTGATAAAGCATCTGAACGAAATAAAAATGCTCCTAAACCATCAAAAGGGTTTTGGGGATTAATAAAAAGTTTTTTTCCTAGAGGATAACCAATCTTAATAAATCCGTTACTTTAAAAACTTATCCATCATTTATCTTTATAAATAAAAAACACAAATTATGTACAAAGTAGTCTTCTTTATTTCAATTTTTCTAATAAGTGCTATAAATTGCAAAGCTCAAAATGCTGATACTATTCAGGTGGCTGAAAAGCCTCAAGTAATTGCAGAAAGACTTCCATTAGTTGAAGATAGACCTATTAAAAATGTCATTTTTATTATTGGAGATGGAACAGGATTGGTTCAATTAACTTCTGGGCAATATAATTTAGTAGGTGCAGAAGGGCTTCTTCATCTACAAACAATGCCGGTAACTGGAATTGTTAAAACGTATGCTGCAAATAGTTTAATAACTGATTCAGCATCTGGGGCAACAGCATTTTCTTGTGGTGTAAAAACTGATAATGGTAAGATTGCTCAATTACCCGATGGAACAGATTGCAAAACCATATTAGAAATGGCAGAAGAAAAAGGTTTAAGCACTGGAATAGTTTCAACTTCAGGTGTAACCCATGCTACACCAGCAAGTTACGCTTCTCATGTGCCTTCAAGAGGTATGCAAGCAGAAATTGCAGAACAATATCTTCTATCTGGAACTGACGTAATTTTAGGGGGAGGGACTGAGTATTTTGTTCCGTCAACTGAAGCTAAAAGTAAAAGAAAAGATGAGCGAAATTTAATTACCGAGTTTAAAGAAGCTGGATACGAATATATAGATACTAAAGCGGGTTTAGATGCATCAGTTAATGGAAAGTTGCTTGGATTGTTTTCAACATCTGGAATGCCAAGTGAAGAAAGAACGCCTACTTTGGAAGAGATGTCTTCTAAAGCAATTAGTATTTTAAGAGAAAACGAAAATGGCTTCTTTTTAATGATTGAAGGTTCCCAAATCGATTGGGGTGGACATGAAAATAATACTCCTTATGTGCTTAGAGAAGTAGAAGATTTTGATAATGCTATAAAATCAGCACTTGATTTTGCCAAAGAAGATGGCGAAACGTTAGTAGTTGTTACTGCAGATCACGAAACTGGAGGAATGACTTTAAACGCACCTTATGGGAGTAGAGATCGTATTGAAATAGCCTGGACAACTGGAAATCATACGGGTGTTCCTGTTCCTTTAATGGCTTATGGTCCTCATGCAATTGAATTCACAGGATGGTGGGAAAATACCGAAGTGGGAATTAAAGTTGCCGAATTATTTGGAGTTGGTACTTTACCAATGATTATCGAAGAATAACAGTTTGTATTGAATTACCGGATTCAGAAATATTTGTCCATGCAATCAAAACTCCCTCATTAATTCTTGTAATTTGAGGGAAACCGCTTTTTCTTGACGAATCTAGAATTGTAATAACATGTTCTTCTAATGTTTCTCCCTCAATTGATATTAACTTTAAGTTCAATTCCGCGGAATCATCATTACGGCTCATCCAACTTATCCAGGAAGAGTTTTCGTCTTTGGCAATAATATCAACTCTACCTAATGCCGAAGTTGAATCAACAATAATCGGAGGCAAAAAAGTATTCCCTTCATCTAAAGAGAATGAAAGCTTAACTGCAGCTTTGTTATTTGCACCTGTGAACCAAACCACTGAAACAAGATCATTGATTGCATCTATACTTGGGCCGTTAACGGGACATGCCGCTATTTCCCAATGGTCATCATATACTGATTTAGGCTCATCCCAACTTCCATTTATATTTTTTGTGATATAGATGTCTCTTATTTCGTTTTCAGTCCTGTTTCGATAAGCTGCGATCAAACCAGATTTAGTTTTCGCAAGAGATGTATTACAACATTCACAAGCAGACGCATCTAATTCAGTCTCAGAGAGGGTTTCTCCATTTGTTGATAATTCTGCTCCCCTTAACGTCATTGCAGCGCTTAGATCACCATGTTCTCCATGGCTACCGATCATATTTCTTCCATCAAGCCATATCATATAAAAAGAACTATCTGAAGTAGGAGCCATACTTACAAAACCATGTTCGGTAGCAGTTCCATCGGTATGAGGTATTATTGGCTTTGATGGTTTTGAATTATTAAACGAAGCAACTTCGATGTTATAAGAATATGTATTTCCAGGAATCTTTTTTAGCCAATGTGCTGCAAGAAGACTTCCATTATTTGCAACGATTGATGGGAAATCAGCCCAGTTTACAAACCATTCATTCGAATAGTTAACTTGAAATGGATCGCTCCAAGAATTATTTAAAAATTTAGAGTAAAACAGAGTCGCTATTTTTTCATTTTGTTCAACCCAACTCATAAAAATTACACCTGTATTATCAGAATATAATCGAGGAAGAGAACTATTAACTCCAGTTGGATTTTCAATGATCTCAAGTTGCTTTGACTTAGAACAATTCGTAATCACACAGACAATTAAGAGGATACTAAGAAGCTGTTTTAGTGGCATTAGAATATTTCTGAGTTAAATAGGAAAAGTATAGTCCAGTTAATGAAGTGGTGGTAATTGCTCCCAAGTACCAAAAAAATTCAATATGATGAGTTTGAATGATTTCGTTTATTCTGAATAAGAGGACGAGAGTTGTAAGAGCTAACAAATGCCTTTTAGGGGCAAATCCTGTAATAGTAACGGTTAGCATACCAGATATCCAATTAATGATACCTGATGAAATTATTACAATTAATACCCACGATATACCTGGTAAAGAGGAAGATCCAAAAAAAGAAAAATTTTCCTGATGGTAAAAAATGATGATAATTCGGATGAACCCTTCAAGAAAAATGCTGAATAAAAATGATCCTAGTACTGTTATAACGCTCTTCATGTTTAAGAGTATCGAGTTATTACTTTTAAACCAACCCTTTTTTAGTTAAATGATTTATTTATTCTTTTGAAGATGAAAAAAGTACAAGAAGTTTATACCTTAAGCGCTTAAGAAAAATTCAAAAAAATTATGAAAAACATATTATTTCTATCTCTCTTCATTTTTAGTTCAATTATCGTTTATGGACAAACAAGTAGCGAGGTTATTAGATTATCTGAACCTATTCAGCAAACAGATGAAGTAGAAGTATTTGGATCAAAAATAGAACTTAATACACTGTCTCCATTTTCTCTTATAGAGGTTATTGAAGGTGATAATGAATCTTCAATTGTTACTTTAAGAACTAGCGTATCTGAAGTTTGTAACAAGAAAGGATGCTTTTTTATAGCACAAGAAGGCGATTATAGTGCTAGAATTACATTTAAAGATTATAGTTTTTTTATACCCACCGATTCGCAAGGTAAAGAAGTTACTTTGGTAGGAGAGTTTACCGTTCAAACTCTTAGCGAAGAACAAGCGAAACACTATGCCGAAGATGCAGGTAAAGATCCTGCGTTAATCAATGGAGATCAAAAAGAGTATTCAATTGTGGCAACGAGTGTTGTTGTTCCAAAATCAAAGTAATTTATCAAACTAATTTAATGCAAGAAAACGATATTCTAGAACCGTCAGAAATAACTTCATCAGATAAGCAATTAATGGAGTCTCCAGAAATTGAGACGATTGCTAAAAAGGTAATTGCTGATTTTAAACTCGATTTTGGACCTGCAGAGATCGGCTATTTTTTGATTTATCCCCATATTTCCAAACAAAAGGCTGCGAAGTGCATGAAAGCAACTAGAGAGGTTAAATATTATTCGGGGAATGATTATCTAATAGAAGTTTCAGGAGAATTATGGGATATGCTAGATTCAAAAACGAAAGAGATGATGATTTATCATGAGTTGTTACACCTTGACCCAACTTTTAAGTCAAAGACTCAAGAGTGGAAAATGAATCTACGAAAACCAGACTTCGCTGATTTTTACACTATAAATGATAAATTTGGTAACGAATGGTATAAAACCATTCAAGCTACAGCGTCTTCATTATATGATTTAGACCCAAAACAGGAAAGTAAGGTATCTCTTTAATTATTTAACATCATAGCCTTCTTTCAAAAGTATAGTCTTAATCTTTGGAATGTGATTACCTTGAATCTCAATCACTTTTCCTTTAGTGGTACCACCAGTACCTAATTGTGATTTTAACTTTTTTTCAAGTTTCTCAATAACTTGAGGATTATGCGTTATACCTTTTATTACGGTTACCTGTTTTCCTCTTCGTCCACCTGTTTCTAGTGTAACTGTTACTTTCATTTTTAAACTTTAGTTCGTTTCCATTTACCTCGTTTGAATAAAATAAATCCGATAATACCAAGAGCAGTTTCAGAGATAACGATAGAATAAAAGACTCCATCTTGTGCCCATCCTAATTCTCTTGCTAAAAAATAAGCAAGTGGTATTTCTAATAACCAAAAGCAAAAGAAGTTGATTATTGTTGGAGTTTTGGTATCACCTGCTCCATTAAAAGCTTGTATAACAACCATACCAAAGGCATAAGATAAATATCCATAACTAATCACACGAAGGCATTTTGATCCTATTTTAATTACTTCCGCATCAGTAGTAAAAAGCTTCATCAGGAAATCAGAAAATGTATAAAAACAAACTCCTACAATTCCAAGAAAAACCATATTAATTCCTGCTACAGCCCAAACTGATTTTTCAGCACGGTCTTTTTTGTTTGCTCCCAGGTTTTGACCTACAAGAGTAGCTGCAGCATTACTCATTCCCCAAGAGGGTAGAATTGAGAAAACAAAAATTCTAATAGCAATAGTGTACCCTGCAACAACTATACTTCCATATGAACTTAGAATTTTTACTAATACGACCCAACTTGAGGTAGCAATCAACCATTGTAAAATCCCTCCGATAGAGACTCGAATTAGTTTTTTTATAATATCCCACTGTAGGGTTATATGAGGCTTAAGAATATTGATTCGAGATGAATCTCCAATTAAGATATAAAGTTGAAAAAGAACTCCAGAGCCTCTACCTATTATTGTTGCAATTGCGGCTCCTTTTATTCCAAGTTCTGGAAATATCCACCATCCAAAAATTAAAATTGGATCCAGAATGATATTTAAGCCATTAGAAAGCGCTAGAACTTTCATTGAAAGAGAAGCGTCTCCAGCTCCTCTGAAAATTGCGTTTATCACAAAAAGCAACATTATTACAACATTGCTTCCAATTATAAGTGAAGTATAACCTGAGTATTGTTTGATTATAATTTCCTCAGCCCCCATAAAACCTAAAAGTTGAGCAGAAAAGAAAATACCAATTAAAGCTAATGGGAGGGATGCAATAAAAGCAACAATTATAGCCTGAACGGATGCTCTTGCCGCACCGTCACTATCTTTTTCACCTATTCGACGGGATACAATCGCGGTAGTTGCCATTGCTAACCCGATTGCAACTGCATAAATAATTGTAACTAGCGATTCTGTAATCCCAACAGTAGCAACAGCTTCAGCACCTAATTTTGAAACAAAAAAAATATCTACTACTGCAAAAATAGATTCCAATGACATTTCCAGTACCATTGGAATTGATAAAAGCAAAATAGCTCTTCCAAGTTTCACTTCAGTAAAATCTTGTTGAGTACCTGAAATAGAGGATTTAATATCACTCCAAAGTGAGCGATTTTGAACTTCTACCTGCATTGAGTTTTAAATATTGAATAGAAAAAAAGCCACTCAGTACTAAGTGGCTTGATTCGTTTAGTTTCCTATGACCTTAGATCTAGAACCAGATATAGTTGCACTTGTAACATTTCCGGAGGGCGTAGTTACTCTAACGGTCATTGTAGCCCCTTGAGAGGTACTATTTTCATCATCAATATCTTTAAGGGTAACTGTAAAGTCAGTTCGTCCAGGGCCGTTAGTAAAATAATCTCCTAAATTTACATCAACATCTCCTGTAACTTCAATATCACCTAGTGATTCGACAGTTATTGAAGTACCTGCTGCCATCGGTCTCCCATTAAGATCTGTTACTGAGAAATTAACTATGTCTGATCCATTCGCAGGAATTGTAAAGCTACCACTTGTAAAAGTAATATTTGCAGTTCTTGTAGTAAATAACAGACGAATGTCTCGAATTATATACTCATTGTCTTCATCAACTGTTTTTGCAGTTACAGTAAAGAAGCCAACATCGGCAGTACCAATGCCAGGTTGGCTACCATCTGGACTAAGAAGAACAGTAGCAAAACCTCTTTCATCTGTAATTGCGGAACCACCTATTCTACCTGCATCAGTTCTAAAATCAACTGCTGTACCAGTTTTAACCGGGTTTCCATAGCGATCACCCACACTGGCAGTAACATTATATGTTATTCCAGCATCTAAATATCCATAACCTTCTAGATTATAATCTTTTGGTGCTACAAAAAATCTATCAGCTGAAGGAAAACCACCATTTATGGCAATTAAAATAGGGGTTGAAGAAATTCGTACACCATCATTACGAATTATAAATGCTTCTAACCGTACTACGCCTGCTGAATCTCCACTAAATAAATTTGAGACAACTTCTCCAGATGCATTTGTCTCAACCTTTTGAGGAACAACAGATTCACCACCATTTGGACCTTTAATAATTCTAAAGTTTACTTCTACAGGAGTATCTTCATTCATATTTCTTCCTGAAGAATCCTGAACCATAAAATTAAATGTAGAATTTACAGTACCACCAGTTTGCCTGATGTTTATTGCAGTTTCACTCACTTCAGCAAGTATAATTGCTGCTGGGATTCCTGGATCTCCTTCTACAACTGTGCCTCCACCATCATTTCCACCTCCAGTATTTGTTCCTTCCTCAACTAAACTAAAATCAAGACTAATCGATTGATTTGGTAATGCAGTAATTGATTTTACAGAAGAATTATAACCGTTTTGTGACGCCCTAATTGTAATATCGGTAGCTTCAATAATATCAATATTATCAAATAAATAATTACCTGAAGAATCAGTACTCGTAAATGTACCAGTTAAGCCCTCTGGAGAAGTTATAATTAGTGCAGCTCCTGCAATTGCATTTCCACTTGCACTATCATTCACTTCTCCTTGAATGGTAACTTGATCATCATCAGAAGGTTGACAACTGATTAAGAAAACCATCAAAACTATCGCGTAAGAATATATTCGCTTCATATTTTTTTCTTTTAGAGAGAAATCTGCATTGTTAACGTTACAGAGTATCAAGTTTAAGATGATATTAAACTAAAAAGTAAAATAGCCTTTTTATTCAGCTACTTCCAAAGTTTCTTGTGTTGGTTGATGAATTTTAGGTTCTGGTACAAATCTCCATACTATATAAGCAGTAAGAATAATAGTGAAAGCTCCAAATATTGTGTTGCTTAAATATCCAAATTTATCAAATAATGGACCAGCTATACTACCTGCAAGTCCGGCACCAATATTTCCAATCGCAACTAGTAGACTCATAAGGCTTCCTCTGTTATTTGATTTTACTAACTCGGAAGACAATGCTTGAAAAGGGCTGATTCTCATCGCAATTAATAGCATTGCAATAGGAAATACAACAAACGCAACCCAGAAAGATGTAACTATAAAAGTAGTTAAGGCCATAATTGTAGCTAAGCCCAAACAGGAAAAAATGATCATATTTTTTCGACCTATTTGATCAGAAAGCTTACCAGCATTCGGTCCTGTAATCGCATTTATAATACCGCCAGCAAAAAATAGCCACCCGATTTCAGTTAAACTAACTCCAAACTCTTTGGTAAGCCATGCGGGTAGGTAGATTAAAAATATAGAAAGACTTAAAAACATTAAAAGGTATGAAACTGCGACTGCCTTAATATCCTGTTGTTTTAATAAGTCGATATATTTTTTAAATGTTGTTCTTAAAGTGATTTTAGAAATCTGTAGTTCAACATTTGGTTGTGGTAGTTTAAAAAAGATTAGAATAGTAGTTAATCCCATTATGCAACCAAAAAGGATGAAGGGGAATTTAAATCCATGTACTTCAGCTAAAAAGGTACCTAAAGGAATTCCAAGAATTTGACCCATTGCAATTCCACTCATAATCCAACCATTGGCCCAGCCTCTTTTTTCGTAGGGGAAATAATCACCAACATAAGATACTGCTGATCCGCTAAGAACCCCGCCAGCCATTCCCGCAAAAGCTCTTAATATAAGTAAGGAAGAAAAACTGTTTGCCATACTATGCAACAAAAGGGCGATTGTCATACCAAAACTTCCGATAAGGAGTATTTTTCTTCTGCCTATTTTATCTGAAAGTGGCCCCATAATAATGGCAAATACACCAATCATGGATGCATAAACTGTAACTAAATAGCCTAGTAAACTTTCTGAAGTATTAAGTTCAACCCCAATTTTAGGAAGGATAGGAGATATAATCATTACCTGACTACTCGCTGCGAATACAAGAAGCCATAATGAAAATATTATGTAATAAGGATTTACTTTTTCAGATTGGGTCATTAAAAAAATGTTTCATGCAATTACTCAATTTATTTATTAACAGCTAGTAGTTAGAAATAATATTACAATAATTTAAAAGGAATTATTTTTTTCTATTTATTAGATTGTAACATCACTTAAGAAATATACTCCTTGTATTAAAATTGACTAATAATATTTAAATACGGTAAGAAGATTCTAATTTACTTTCTTGTAAGTATTTATGAACTTTGTAACAGATCAATAAAGATTTAACAAATAAACAAAAAACAAACCTAGGAGATCATCATGGGTCAACAACAATTACTTCTCGTAATTTTAGTAACAATAATCGTTGGTATCGCAACAGTAGTTGCAATCAACACATTCTCAAGTTCTGCAGATTCTGCTAACTTAGATGCAGTTAGAAACGATATCGCTTCTATTGCTGCTTCAGCGCAAGGATACTACATTAAGCCAACAATGCTTGGTGGTGGTGGAAATAGTTTCGCTGCTGTTACTTTCAACAACATCGCTTTTGCTGCTGATACAGTAGACGCTGCTGGTACTAACGCATTCAACGCAAATGGTCGTTATGTTATTAGTGGTCAGGCTGCTGGTTCTTTCGTAGTAACTGCACACCCTGCAAGTAGAACCGTAGGTGATGTATCACTTACATCTACAGCTACTCTTGGAGCAACTACAATTGCTGCAACTGTAAGTCCAGGTAACACTGAATTTACTGATAATCTATAATCAGATTATTTTCCATAAAGCTTCCCAACTTTTGGGAAGCTTTTTTTTTACCTAATAGTTTTTCAATATGGGACAGCAGCAAATACTTTTAATAGTTTTAGTATCCATTATTGTAGGCTTAGCTTCAATTATAGGTCTAGTACTTTTCGAAAATTTTAGGGATGAGTCTTATAAAGATTTAATCCGTCAAGAAGTGTTAGAGGCAGCCTCTTTTGGGCGACTTTATTATTCAACTCCAGTAGCATTAGGCGGAGGTAATCAATCATTTGCTATGATTACAATGGATGATATTCGACTAGATACAGGTTCAGTTATTAGTAGTTATGCTATTACTGAGCGTGATGTTACATATTTTAAAATTACTGCAGAACCTAAAAGTGATCTTGACGATCTCACATTAGTTGTTTATAGTAATCGAGTAGAATGGGAAGAGTAAGAAATCTGTAATCAAAGGTAAATTATATGCCGCAGTTTAGACTAAAAGCTGTATCACCTCAAGGTAAATCTGTTCAAACAGAGTTCGAAGCGGAAAATAAAAAAGAAGCCCAGATAAAAGTTGACAGATTATCTAAGACCAATAGGTTGAATATTCAATCTCTAGATCAAAAAACAACGTTTTTATACAAAGTAAAAAGAGCTGGTAAAAAACCAGTTAATGGAGAGCAAGAAGCATATAATAAAGAAGAGCTAGAGAGAGCTTTAGTAAAATTAGGGTACCAAGTTGTAAGTATTAATAAGAAATTATTCAACTTTAAGGGAGGGGTACCAATGGGTGAAGTGGTATCCTTTATTAGAATGTGTGCTGATCTTCTTAAACAACAACTTACATTTGATGAAATCCTGAATTTATTGATTGAAGATTCATCGAATAAAAGGATGAAAGAAGTAATCAAAGAAATTCAAAAGGACCTTAAAGACGGTAAAGAAGGGTCTCAAGTATATGGAAAACACGAAGCCATATTTGGTAAATTTGCTGCATATATGTTAAGTGTAGCATCAACTTCTGGTAATATGGCTTTGGTTTTTGATAGTACTGCAAAATTTCTTGAACGAGATGCAGAATTTAAAAAGAACCTAAAGCGCTCGTTAATGATGCCTGCTGTTACAGTTTTAGCAGTTATTGGTGTAGTCCTTTTTTATGTAGGATATATATTTCCTTCAACTGCAGAACTCTTTGTAGAAATGAATATTGCACTTCCACCAATGACGGCATCTACTTTAGAGTTAAGCTACTGGTTAGAGGATAACTGGATTTTTATATTGATGGGGTTCCTTGCTCCAATAGTAGGTTTTGTATTTTTTGTAAAAACACCAAAAGGAAAGCTTATTGTAGACAAGTATATGATTCATTTACCAGTTATGGGAGATCTGCTTCATAAGACAAGTATTGAAATTTTTTCAAGAGTATTTTATACATTATATAGTGGCTCAGGTCAAAATATTGAAGTTATAAAAGTTGCTTCAGAAGCCTGTAGAAATAAATATATAGAAAAACAGATTAAGGATGTTGCGATCAAAAAGATGCTAAAAGATGGTGCAGGACTTATTGAATCTATTGAGGCAACCGGTGTATTTCCTCATACGGCTATTAGTAGGTTTAGACTTGGAGCTGAATCCGGAGCGTTACGGGAAAATGCAAAACAATTAGCCGAATATTATGAAATTCAAACTACTTATAAGATGCAATCTGTAATTGATACTATAAATTTGTTTATAAATTTATTTATTATGGTTGCTTTAATAGGAATTACTGTAGTTTCATCTGAATCGGCAACAATAAATCCGGCTTCGCAATAATTTAAAGTATGGGCAAAATTAATATCAGGAGGCATATTGGAGATATCCTTGTAAGTAAGGGGGTTGTCACTGATGAACAATTACAAAGTGCTCTTGCAATTTTAGAAGAGGAGCCAGAAAACAGCTCAAGAAGGTTAGGTCAAATTCTCTATCAAGAAGTAGGTCTTAACAGACATACAATAATGAAAGAGATATCAACAGTATATGCTTTTCAAGAAGTTTTAGGAGAAGTTGAAATTGTACCTGATGATATAATTGATCATATAAAGAAGAATGTAGAAAAGCTACCCGAAGATGTAATTGATGATCTTGTACATCATAAAGCACTACCCTTTAAACGAACAAATGGGTCTCTTACCATTGCTGCTGCAGACCCTTCTGATCCTAATATTCAATCGATTCTAAATAGGCTCACTTTTAAACAAACTGAGCTTGTATACTGTAACTATGAATTAGTTGATCAAATACTTTCAAAAGTTTACGAGCAGAAGAACGAATTTTTAGATCTTCTAGAAGAAATAGATTATGAAGAACCTCAAATCGAACAGACCGATCAGGAAATTGATGAAGAGGAGATTGATGCTGAAATCAATCAAAGTATGCTTAATTCTTTGGTTGAAGGAATGCTGGTTGAATCAGTACGACAAGGTGTTAGTGATTTACATATAGTTCCAAGCGGTCCTGCTTCAACCGATATTAGGTTTAGGATTGATGGTAAACTTCAGCTTTGGTATCAACAGAAAAATGTAAAGCCAGAAGCAATCTCTGCTGTTATAAAAGATAAAACTAGAAATGTTGACCGTTTTGAAAGAGACTCATCTCAAGATGGTTTTATTCAACGGCAAATTGATGGCTACAATATTCGCTATCGTGTATCTATTATGCCCATTGTCGGGAACCAATACGATAGAAAATTTGAATCGATTGTAATTCGGATACTGGATGATAGAAAAGTTATCCGTGATCTTGATTTACTTGGATTACAAAAAAATGCTAAAGAAAGTTTTGTCAAATCAATAAGCCAACCATCAGGTATTGTAATTATTACTGGGCCTACTGGTAGTGGTAAATCTACCACACTAGTTGCTGCGCTTTATTCCGTAATTGACCCCACAAAAAATGTGTTAACTATTGAGGAACCAGTAGAATATATAATTGAAGGGGCCAGACAACTAAAAATAAGTCACACTATGACCTTTGATCAAAGTATCAGAGGTATATTACGACATGACCCCGATATTGTACTAGTAGGTGAGATGCGTGACCTTAAAACGGCGAGTGTTGCTATAAAATTAGCCAATACCGGTCACCTTACATTTTCTACATTACACACTAATGATGCGCCAAGTGCAGTTTCTCGTTTATTCAAAATGGGGATAGAACCTTTTCTTATCGCGAATGCGGTAAATTTAGTAATGGCTCAACGTTTGATAAGAAGATTATGTAAAGAGTGCAAAGAAGTTTTCGAACCACACCCAGAGGTAGCAAAAGGGCTTGGATTTACAGATGAAGAAATCGAAACAACTACTTTTTATAAAGCCGTTGGTTGTGATAAATGTGGCGATACTGGCTTTAAAGGAAGATCTGCTATACACGAGGCATTATTCTTTTCGAAAGAACTTAAGCAATTAATTTTAGATGCTGGAGATGATATTGATGAAAATGCAATTAAAAATCTAGCTGTAAAACAAGGAATGTTAACACTAAGAGGTTCTGGACGTGAAAGAATTAAAGAAGGAATTTCTACGATAGAAGAAATAATAGCAGCAACAATTGAAGATTAGAATCAATATTTGAGTTGTATTTAATGATGATTTTAAACCATATTTCAGAGCTTTAGGAAAAAACGAGGTTGATATGAGTACAGATAATAATGCATCAGGTGATTTAATGTCAGATCACATAAAAAAATTTTTAAAAGAGCCACCTCTTTTACTAAAGAATTTTCATTATGAAGATGTTTTGGAATTTCTAGAGCTTGGAATAGAAGAGCGATTCCAATCAGGCGATATTATTTTAAATGAATCCGAATATGTAAACTCTGCGTACCTTGTTGCAGACGGTAAAGTTTCAATTTGGAAAGACAATATTCAACTGGCAACGTTATCGGATGGAAATTTTTTAGGAGAATCATTTTTGTTTAGTAAAAACAATAGAATGGCTAAAGTTACTGCAGAAGATGATTGTGTACTTTTAAGATATGAAAGATATGATGCATTAAACTTTTTTAGAAAAAAACCAGAGAAATTATTTAATATTTTCACAAAAAATATCATCGAAATACAGCAGAGAAAAATTAGTAATATGAATGTTCAGTTATTAAATCTTAAAAAAAGATTACTTAACGACTCGAATTGGTAATTATAATTCGTTTTAAATATTCAATTTTATTAAAATTTTCGTAACAAAATACCTCTACATTAATCTATTACTTCCATCCAGAAAGATGGGAAACACATGGCGGCATTAGATAAAGACAAAATCTCGGGGCTACTTAAGCCAATTATACAGCGCATTCCAAAAACTGCGCGTGGGACAGATTTGCATAAGAGAATAGGTGAATTAGTTGAAGAATCTGAAATAAGTTTTAGAGTAGATCTAAAAGAGATTCTCGATTCCTTTCTTGTCAACATGATTAAGATAAACGCTTCTGATATAGATTTAGGTGGAGCTGGATGTGCTGGTAAAATTTGGTATAGAGTATTTGGAAATAAAAGCCCGCTAAAAATGGGCATGAAACTCTCATTACTTGAAACAGATATTATGTTGCATAATATTTTGTTGAAATCTCAAAGAGAGAAATTAATTGAGAATAAAAATTTAGACTTTTCGTATTCCATTAAATTAAACAAAGATGATAATCAGCGTTTTAGAGCTGATATGTACTTCGATTTAGATCATCTTGGTTTAAATATGAGGAGAGTTGATACTACGATTAGACCATTCAAGTCTTTAGATGTTCATGCAGAAGTCGCTAAATCTGTAAGTTTAAAATATTATAAATATGGATTAACTCTGGTTACCGGAATTACTGGTTCAGGAAAATCATCAACATTAGATACAATAATTGATGCCAACAACAGAACAGTAGATGCTCATATTGTAATTATTGCTTCTCCAGTAGAGCTTATTCATGAACCAGTTCGTTCAGTAGTTAGGCATAGAGAGGTTGGCACAGATGTTATGTCTTTTAAAGATGGAGCCATTCAAGCATTGCGACAAGATCCGGATATCATTGTAATTGGAGAGCTTAGAGATTCTGAAACTATTATGACGGCTCTTGAGGTTACGGATTCTGGACATAAAACGTTTGGCACTCTCCATACTTCATCCGCAATGGAAAGTATAGAACGTATTTTAGGTGAGATGCCAAGTGAAGAACAAAATAGGGTAAGAGCAAGACTCGCAGATGTTTTAACATGCGTAATTAGCCAAAAATTAGTCCCAAGTCTTGATGGTAAAAGGATACTAGCTAAAGAAGTACTGATTGCAAACGCATCCGTACGTGCAGCAATTCGAAATAACAATGTTAGTGAAATTTACCAAATGCTTATGGAAGGTAAGGAAAAGGGAATGAATACGATGGAGCAGGATTTAAAAAGATTATACGACATTGGTAAGATTTCTAAAGAATCTGCCTTAAATTATGCTAATAATAAAACAAAGATGCTTCAGCTAATGAGTGAAGTGAACTACTAAATTTTAAGATGGCAAGAAGAAAGCAATATATCGGCATTGTTTTAGAAGACAACTTACTTAAAGTTGCTGTTGTTGATATTTCTAATAAAAAGCTTTCTCTAAATAAACTAGATAAATTTACATTAATAAGACCGCTTGATAAAGATGCTCGTATTAACGAAAAAATAGATATATATGAGGATTTAGATAATTCATTAAATGATGATTCGGTTTTTGAATTAGATTTAGAGGCATCGCTTAATGAAGATATTTCTTCAACTAGTGAATTAGATGATCTAAATCTTGAAGAAGATATACTTGGGGACATTGGTGGTGATATTGATCTTGAACTCGATGATTTAGAACAAGGTAGCGATGAGTTGGTAGATGTGGATATGTTGGATGAAGTTGGAACACCAACTAGCAATGAAATGCTACTTTATAATATTCTTACTTCAATCGATTCAAAAAGAGTAGACATTGGATTAAATATTCCTGCGGGTGTAGCCATTTATCAAATACTGAAAGACACTGATTTTAATGAGGTAAAAAAGAAAGACCTTAAAATTATTATTGATGATCGGCTTGAATCTCTCTACGGGGTTCCTAAGGGTGAAGACTTTTACTCGTATGGTTTACGTGATGATGGTGCGTTGCTTTTATCTTCTATTGATGAAGAACCTCAATTACTACAGCTTGTAAATAATACCATTCCTCTATATAGAGGCAAATTATCAATACAGGAAATACTACCTGATGAAACACTCATAATGGGGCTTGTAAGAGCGAATTATGAACTAGAAGAAGGAAGTATTACATGTTTAATTCAATTTTCAGAAAAAAATTGTAGAGTAATTTTCTTAAGAGGTATGAATCTATGGCTGGTTTCTCCAATTATAACTGAAGGAACTCAGTCACGAAAAATTCTCAATACTGTATTTAGTAAAATTTTATTTCAATTAGATACAGGGGAAGTACCCAACTTAGATAGACTACTTATTTGCAACAACTCATTAAGAGATGAAGCAACAAGCTTTTTTCAAGAACGTTTTCCTGATGTTGAGGTAAGCGAGTTTCAGTTTTCAGAAGACTTCCTTGACACTAATGAATATACAGAAGAACTATTAGCTCCATTTACTACAGCTATTGGTATGGCTTGGGCTACTTCAGGTTTTGAAAGGAAAAGTCTGCCTGATATATCATTCATTCCAAAATATGTAGAAGACCGGCAAAAGATATTTAAACTTGAATGGCATGGATTTCTTCTTCTTTTTATGATTATGCTCTCTTTTCCAGTTATTGATTCATTAAGAAAAACAGCTAATGCACAAATTGCTAATCTTGAGGATCAGATTTCTATTGTGGATACTCAGATAAACTCTTTTGTTTCTACAGTAAATAATTATAATCGAATTAGTAATGAGCTTGGCAAAATACAAGAGAAACTTGAGCTCATGAATACCTTAGCTGAAAACTCTATTACGTGGACTACAAATTTTGATTTGATTAACTCTGGCTTTGATGAAATTGGAGGTGTTTGGCTAACATCGATTAATGTTGGCGACGATGAAAACACTCTCGAAATCCAAGGTATTGCTAGAAAAAGAAGTAGTATTCCGTTAGTAGCTGAATTATTTGCAGATGCTACTTTACTTAGTGTATCTACATCTGAAATTCGTGGAGAGGTAGTGTTCAACTTTCAATATACTGTTGAAAGAATTGTGCCTAATGTTAGAGTTTATACTCCCGATAATCTAAAGGGATTAGGAGACCTTACAGGTAATTAATGTCATACGCTGTACGAAATACCATCATTCTACTTGTAACTCTTTTTCTAATCTTAGGACTTGGGCTTGGATATACTAAGTTTTATTTAAAAGGGAAAATTGAATCTCTGGAGCAAGAACTTACAAATAAAGAACAAGATTTTAACTCAAAACAAAATATTACAAACGAGTTTTCTGAGCTTAATATGCGATATGAAACTGCATTAGAAGTAATTGCTAATTATGACAAAGCTTTATATCCATCAAATAAACCCGATGACGTGTATGATTTTTTAAATACCATTAATCAAGAAGAAGATAATTCTGTATTCTTTGATTATATCTATTCAGATTCTATCCCAGAAAATCAATACGGTGTATTAAATTCATCATTATCTGGTTTCGGAGATTATAAAGCGTTTGTAACCTTCATAAATAAAATTGAAAATAGCCAACTATTAAACAAAGTTAGTGATGTGATTATTTCACCTGGTAGAGTTGATGAAGGGCCTAATGGAATAAACTTTGCTCTTTCTTTACAAAGTTATTATCAAAAAACACAATTATTTGATACAGATTCTGCAGAATATAGAATTATTGAAAATGAAGATATCTCTTATTTCAATCCATTATATGCACTTATTCAGAATTCATTTCCAGCAAACGATGAAGGCTTAGTAAATGCAGAAGGCTCAAGAATTGTAGGACTTACAGCAAATAGAGTGTTTTTAATAAATCAAGATGGAAAAGTAGTCTCCCTAAAAGTTGGCGACAATGTATATCTGGGTTATCTTTCTAATATTGATATTGAAAATAGAACAGCTACATTTAATTTAAACAAAGGCGGCATTCAAGAAGTAGTTACCTTGGAGGTAGTGCGATGAGAAAAATGGCAATGAAATTTCCTTACATTAATTTTTATTTTGTATGTATTATAGTTTTAGTGTTAATGCCTTTCTCACAAGGTACTGTATATGCACAAGATGAGTATCCCAGAGAATATACGAATCCGAATGATATAATCGCTTTTGATAAGTCTACATCGTATGTAGAAGCAATGGAGGTCATTAATCAATTTCTTCAAGAAAACAGAAATAAATTCATAATTGATCAATCTGGTACTGAGGGAACTATAGGTGTTAATCTTCCAGCGATGCATTGGGAAGACGCCCTTACATTTATTCTTAGGATAAAATCATTAGGGATAAAAGAGTTTGAAGATTATATAGAAATAATCCCATTAGCAGAGTTAGAACAAGAAAGAACTGGCGCTCAACCACAACCCGTAGCTACTAATAATCCGAATTCAACTGTAGGCGATATAAATCTTCAGACTAGAGAAGTTCGGATTAATGCCACATTTTTTGAGGGAAATAAAAGAGCTTTGCAAGAAATTGGAATAGATTGGTCCTCACTTACTAATAATGTGCCTGATAATATAAATGATATTGTAACAGGTGATGGTATTGACCCAGGTTTAGGAGTACCACAAGGAGTAAACTTTAATGACCAGTTTGTTTCTGTAAATTCATTTAATGCTTCTAGTGTTTCACAAAACGTTTTTAATGCGCTAGTTAATTTAGGAGAAGTTGGGCCGGGAATTCGTGTACAGGCTTTATTCAGTGCATTTGAAGCAGACAACCTTGGAGAAGTAATAGCTACACCTTTCACAAAAGTAGTAGATGGAAAGCAAGGTAGAATTCAAGTTGGTCAAGATTTCTCTATTAAACAAAGAGATATTGCAGGAAATGTGACCGATCAATTTTTTAGTACGGGTACTATTCTAACAGTAACACCTAAAGTTGTTAGCTTTAGTGATACTAATTTTGTGCACCTTCAAATTTCAGTAGAGCGCTCAACTGCTTTACCTGATGCTGTAAGTACAATAATTAATAAGCAAACGGCGAATACCGAAGCACTTTTATTAAATGGAGAAGCAACAGCTATTGCAGGATTATATAGAACGGAAGAAAATAAAGTTAGAAGAGGGATTCCAATTCTTAAGGATCTACCACCATGGTTTTTCGGCCTAAGGTATTTATTTGGATATAACTCTAATGATTTTGTAGAAAATGAACTAATTATAATAGTTCAAGCAGAATTGGTTAAATCACTTGAAGATCGCTTAAAAGAAAGAACATTTAGTACTCAACGAGAAATCCTGAATGAAACTAAGCAACTTCAAAGAACTACATTAGACAAAGTATTTGAAAATTCAGTAGCCCCCCCAATTTTAATTCCTGAAGATACTTTAGAAGAAGAAGAAATTCCGTTGGCAATGGCAACAGATTCAATTAAAACTCCTCCTTTAGAAGATGATTCAGAAATGATTGTAGAGGATGTACAAGAGGATATTCCAATTAATAATATTCCTGATGCTACTGAAGTTGAATTAACCGATGAGCAAAAACAACTAGCCGAAGAACTTAGTTTACCAGTTGATAATCCCGAATTAATGGTTGTAGTACCAAAAGCGTTTAGTTTGGATGAATATTTGGCTAAGAAAGAAAATGGAGAAGAAATAACAGACGAAACATCGTCTAATTTGAAATTCTTTGTTATTGGTGGATCTTTTATTGTACAATCTAATGCCAATCGTTTTCAAGAAGATCTAGAAGATCAAGGTTATGACACGAGAATTCTTTTTCACCCTGAATCTCGATTCAATTTTGTAGCATATAAAGGTTTTACGGACTTTGACGATGCTGCTAATTATCTGAGATCTATTCGGTCAGATACTAATTCAGAAGCTTGGTTATTTACCAAACCCAATAACTAAATATTTAGTTAGCAATTTGTTTTTGGATAAAGCCAATCGATATTTTATTAAATTCGGTTGGTTTTTCAACATTGCAAACATGTCCGCACCGTTCTATAACTTCAAGAAAAGCCTGTTGGTGTTCCATTACAATTTGTTGAACTGGCGGGAGGAATAAGTGGTCTTCATCTCCCATCACATAAAGAATAGGTGTATTTGTCTCTTTCTCTTTAAAATATTTCAATAAGGGATTTACCGTATGTGTTAGTTTAAACCATCTTAAAAATTCCTTTTGATATAATTTTTTTGCTTCTCCAATAAATAAATTTCGTGCTTTAGCATGTCTCTTTCTCGGCATAATGATCCATGCAAATAGTTTATATAACCACATATATGGAATAACTTTTTTAAAAAGATTACCCATTGTAACTAAAAACCGAGATCTGATATTTAATCTAGTAATAGCACCACATAGTATAGCAGATTTTACTCTTTCAGGTTCAAGCTCACTTAGATTTCTAATAATTATTGTACCTAAAGAGACTCCAACAAAATGAGCCTTTTCTATTTTTAAGTGATCCAATACATCAAAAATATCTTTACTGATATCATCAAAAGTATATTCTCTATCATAATACTTCTGAAGTAAGTCCTTAGATTTTCCATGTCCACGTAAATCAACCAATAGTACATTGAATACTTTTTTAAACGCCTTTAATTGCTGAAACCAAATAGATGAACTGCCTCCTGCACCATGTACAAATACAACCCAGTCTTTCTCTGGAGAACGTTCATATTTTTTATAGTAAAGCATTTATAAAATTAGTTGTTTGATTTTGGGGATTTTTGAATTTATATATACTTAATGCTAAGGTAATAAAGCATTAGTATACTTCAAGAAGTTAATTAGAAATACATTATGAGTATATCAAGTAATACGATTTCTTCAACAAAAGATACTGGATTATTAATTCCAGGGCACAAGTATTCAGTTAGAATAGCGCAAAATATAAAAGAAAAAGAAGAAGCTCTTAAACTAAGGTTTGATGTATTTAATATCGAACTAGGAGAGGGATTGGAGTCTTCCTACGTTAAGGAAATGGATGAAGATGAATATGATAGTCAATGTCACCATTTGATTGTTGTTGAAAATAGTACTGACAAGGTAATTGGTACATATAGAATGCAGGACAACAGCATGGCTGAAGCAGGAAATGGTTTCTATACTCAATCTGAATTTGATCTCACAATATTTCCGAAAGATTTGCTAAATAATGTAGTTGAGTTGGGAAGAGCTTGTATTCATTTAGATCACCGAAGTGGACGAGTTTTATACCTTCTATGGAGGGGATTGGCTAAGTATTTAGAACTATCAAATAAGCGATATTTATTTGGGTGTTGCTCAATTACCAGTCAAAATCCTGCTGAAGGTCTTGCGGTAAATGAATTTCTAGAAAAGAATAATCATATGCATTCGATTTACCACGTACCCGTTCAAAAGGAATATGAGTGCATAAATTTAAAAAACACTTATACTTTTAATACCGAAGTTAAACTTCCACAACTATTCCGACTTTATATCGATGTTGGTGTTAAAGTATGCGGTGGACCTGCACTCGACAAAACCTTCAAAACCATAGACTTTCTTATTCTACTAGATAAAGAGACTTTATCTGATCAATCTAAAGCACTTTTTTTAAGATAGAAATCTTTAATTTCCTATATGAGGAATTTAATAGCTATCGGTAAAATTATACTATTCATCTTAGCTACGTTTTACCATTACTCTATATTATTATTTGGAAATGTACTTTCAATATTTGGTGGTAACAAAATTAAGTGGAAAGCGAAACGAAGAAAAATCTGGGGCAATGCTGTTGCCAGAATTATTGGGATGAGAGTTCTAGTAAATGGAAATCCTCCAAAAACACCTTTTTTTCTCGTTTCAAACCATCTTAGCTATGTTGATGTATGGGTTTTATACTCACAATTGAATTGTACATTTATCGCTAAAAGTGAAGTAAAATCGTGGCCAATAATTGGATTCGTACTTGCTACTTCTGGAGTTCTTTTTGTTGATAGAAGTAAAAGAAAGGATGTAAAGCGGGTAAATGATGAAATATCTAATAATTTAACTGAAGATCAAGGTATAGTGCTTTTTCCTGAGGGAACTACAAGTGCTGGACATAATATTTTACCTTTTAAATCTTCTTTATTCCAATATCCCGCCACAGAGGAGCTTCCCGTTTCAGTTGCATCCCTTCATTATGAAACTCCAGATACTGAAATACCAGCCTTTAAATCGGTATGTTGGTGGGATGACACTTCTTTTTTTAAACATTTATTTTATCTTTTTGTGATGAATGAGTTTACAGCAACAGTTACATTCAGTGAAGAAACAGTTATAAACTCAAATCGAAAAGTACTGGCAAGTTCAACCCAGAAAATATTAGAACGCACATTTAAACCAGTTATAGATCCTGAGACCTATGCAAAAGCAAGTATTGGTAGTTAGTTCAAATATCTTTTTTCTAAATCAGGGTATCCAATTATTATCGAAGGTTTCTGATGATATGTACGCTTCGAATAATGGAACTTACAATAAGAGTGGAATTGGCAGACACTTTCGCCATATAATTGAACACTATCTAAGTATTGTAAATATAAAAAACTCGATTCTTGATTATGATGCTAGAGATAGAGACTTGCGACTAGAAAAAGATAGAAAATTTATGATAACTACCATGAAAAGGGTTATTAATTTTTTGGAAAAGATTTCTGATGAGCCAGAGTTCCTTAAAAAGGAGATCCAAGTTAGAAGTAATGAAGGTATTGGTGAAGAGGATTTACCGTTAAGTACTTCAACAATTCGCAGAGAGTTTCAGTTTTTGATTAGCCACACAGTACATCATTATGCTCTAATTGGTTTAATATTGAAAACCATGGGTTTTACTCCTTCCCCTGATTTTGGTGTTGCTCCATCAACACTTAAGTACGAGCAGCAAAAACAAATCAGTGTTCAAGCTTCTTAATGTGGAATTCACAAAAGAACTCACGTAAAAAAGTATTTAAACTCGGAGTTGGTTTATACTTACTTCTACTCCTAAGTTCGTATTTATTTATTCATTTTTTCCCTTCTAGCGAATATCAACCCTTTACCTTATTTCAAACCGACTCAAAAGAAATAATTCTTTTTTTTGATGATCCGTTAGAAAATTTAATAGACTTTAATGGGAATGCGTTTAATGAGTATAGTTTGATTTCTATCCCTTCAGTTTCCAAAAGTTTTGGGTATTCATATTCTGAAATAGCTCGAGATGCTGCTAAAAAAATAGATTCTTTAAATCTTAAATCGATTCAAATTGTAGGTGAAGGAATCGGGGGAAGTTCAGCGGTTCAATTCGCACATCAATTTCCAACACTAACTAAATCTATTTCTTTGATTGGCGCAAATGGTGTAGTAGAACTTGAACTGTTAGGTGGGTACCATTTAAATCATGCAGTATATGGCGCTAAATTTACTTTTTTAAAACTTGTGGATTTATTTATTCCTCATTTTGGAATTTTTGAGGGCTTAAATATCCGCATCGAACGATCTAGAATACTATATGAATCGGATCAACGCCTTGTTCGAGATGCTTTAAAATCAATTCAAGTTCCAGTATTAATTCAACATCCTAATTCTTCAAGAATTCCAAAACAGGTTTCAGAAGAATACTTTCGCTTACTTCCTCAAAGTAGCCTGAAAATATATGAAGTTGGCGATTTAGCATTTACTAATGATTTGAAGAACTTCATTTTAACAATAAATGAACATAACAAAATTGATCAAATATCAGAATCTAGATTAGCTCAATCCTTTCTTCCATTTGACGATAAAAATAGCATTAAAGCAGAGGGTAGGACTTTAGTTATCCTGATTCTCGTAATTATATTATCTACGTTTATTTCGGAGGATTTGACTTGTATTGGTACTGGTTTAATGATTGCTCGTGGTTTAATCGGATTTTGGCCAGGAACTTTAGCTTGTTTATTTGGAATATTTTTTGGTGATATTTTATTATTTTTGGCTGGTAAATGGCTAGCATCAAATACACTTCATAAAGCTCCCTTAAAATGGTTTATAAACGAAAAAGACATTCAAAAATCCTATCATTGGTTTAAAGCAAAGGGACCAATAATAATAATCGCTAGTCGATTTATACCTGGAACCAGATTTCCAACATATTTTTCGGCAGGTGCTATTGGAGCTAGTTTCTGGATGTTCATTTTATATTTTGGAGTGGCTTCAATAATATGGACTCCAGCATTAGTTGGATTAGCTGTATTACTTGGTACACAAATGATCAGTTATTTCGGCTTATATCAAGAATTCGCTATATGGGTATTAGTAGGGGTTCTTTCTTTTGCATTTATTCTATTTAAGATCATCATTCCAATGTTTACTTTCAGAGGAAGACGTATTCTGGTTGGTAAATGGAAAAGGATTGTGAGCTGGGAGTTTTGGAGTCCATTTATTATTTACTCTTTTGTGCTTACGTATGTGTTTAGCTTGTGGATAAAGTATAGGAGTGCAACTATCTGTACATTAGCAAATCCAGCGATTCGAGAAGGTGGATTCATTAAAGAATCAAAAAAAGAAATACTTGATGCAATAAAAGCTACAGAATCTGTAGCAAAGTATACATTCATATCAAAAGAAAAATCAGCCGATAAAAAGCTTTCTATAATTGAAGCATTTATGGATGAGTATGATCTAAATTTTCCAATCGTCATTAAACCTGATGTGGGTGAAAGAGGTAGAGGAGTATTCATTCCAAAGTCTATAAAAGAACTCCGATTCCACCTGAAGAGCATATTTGAAGATCTGATTGTTCAGCAATTTATAGAGGGAGAAGAATTCGGTGTTTTTTATTACCGATATCCAACAGAAGAAAACGGACACATTTTTTCGATCACTAAGAAAGAATATCTCAAACTATATGGGGATGGAGTACATACATTAGAAGAACTAATTCTCAAAAACCCCAGGGCGGTCTGTTTGGCAGAACTTCACTTCGACAAGCATATCGACGACCTTTATGAAATACCAGAAAGAGGTACTGAAATAAAACTAGTTGAACTTGGAACACATGCTAGAGGAGCTATTTTTTATGATGGAAATGAATTCATAACCCAAGATTTAAAAAATGAGATGGATCGTATAAGTAAAAGCATTGAAGGGTTTTATTTTGGAAGGTATGATGTTAAAGTACCTACACAACAAGAATTAATGAATGGAGAGAATATTACTGTTATTGAGTTAAATGGAATCACTTCTGAATCAACAAACATTTATGATCCCAAACATTCTTTCATTAATGGAATAAGAACTTTAATGCAACAGTGGAAAATTGCCTACTCGATCGGTTTCGAGGTTAAAAAGAATAATCCTGAACTAAAAACACCATCATTAAAATATATGCTATCGTTACTTCGCTAAAATTTTAATCTTTTAGAAGCGAAGAAAGACTTCAATAAATATTCAGCATCGTTCTCTAATATTCCTTGAATAACTTCAGGTTTATGATTCAGAGATTTATTTTGAGTTATATTAAATACGCTTCCACTCGCTCCAGCTTTAGCATCAGAAGCACCAAAAACTAGAGTTCCAATTTTAGACCAAATAAGTGCTCCAGCACACATTGGACAAGGTTCGAGGGTTACATATAAGGTGCATTCTCTAAGATACTTTTCTCCCAATGTATCACAGGCCGCTGATATAGCCAGCATTTCGGCGTGTGCAGTTGGATCGTTTAAACGTTCTACTTGATTATATCCCTTTCCTACAATCGAGTTGTTATGAACAACTATAGCACCAACAGGTACTTCACCCTCTTCAAAAGCTTGCTCTGCAAGCATTATAGCTTGTGCCATAAATCTAAAATGAGGTTGCCATAGCGGATCTTTTAAATTATCCATTTTTACTTGATTGATGGGTTAGCTTTTATCTACCTTCGTATCAAATTAATTCAATTTCATGCAAAAAGTAGAAGAAAGTATAAAAGAGTATTTGCTCGAGAAAATCAGAACAATTCCTGATTTTCCAAAACCAGGCATTCAATTTAAAGACATCACAACTTTGTTAGAAGACAAAAAGGCTCTTCAACTTACTTCACTATTACTATGTGAGCCATTTAGAGAAATTAAAGTAGATTATGTAGTGGGTTTAGAATCACGTGGGTTTCTTTTTGGAACAAATATGGCACAGGACTTAAATGCTGGATTTATTCCTATACGAAAACCAGGGAAACTTCCATCGCATACAATTTCTGAAACCTATGCGCTCGAATATGGAGAAGATTCGTTAGAACTACATAGTGATGCTTTTAAAGAAGGCTCTAAAGTTGTAGTTCATGACGATTTGATTGCTACTGGAGGCTCAGCAGCAGCAGCAACTCGGTTAGTTGAGCGACTTGGCGGAGAGGTCATAGCCTATTCTTTTATAATGGAACTTAGTTTTCTAAAGGGGAGAGAAGCTTTAAGTAAAACCGCTCCAGTTGAAAGTATTATTATTATCTAAACTCTAGAAACAAAAACTGGTTATTGATCTATAATTGATTAATCAAATAATTAATCAAGGAGGATCAAATGAAAGCTATTCAAAATAGCCAACTGGCTTTTATTGTTTTTAGCGTGCTATTTCTTCAGGCTTGTAATAAGTCGTTAGTAGTTAAAAATGTAAACTATGCCCAACAAATTGAATCAGTTTTAATACCAGATGCAGAGGGGATAGTAACTGATGTGCGACATAGTATTAGCTATTCTATTCTACCATTCCAATACGAAGAATTTCAAGATTCCAGTGACGTTCTGCTAACCGAAGTGAGAATGATTAGAAATAATGAAGGGTATTATTTTATAACAGCAGACAAGTTTAAACATGTTTATGTAATGGCTCCTAAAAAAGGAGAGTTAAAGCTTGAGAAAAAAATTCTAGTAGATGAGGACGGAATATTTGCACCGGCATTTAATTGGAGAGCCCCCTTGGTGCAGTTAATTGATAATTCAAATGAAGCTATAATTTTATTAAACGAAAAAGGTATTTATAAAGGAGAGGTTCCATCATGAAAAAGAATAGAAAATACATGTTAATCATTTTAACTAGTCTCATTATTATTTCAGGAGCTTCAGCTCAACAAAGTGATTACCAAATAAAAACAGAGTTTACAGAAGATTATCAAGCTATTGATACTGCGCTTACAAATGCACGAAGTGTAGTAATGATAAATAATCTTAAGAAGGAGATCATTTTTTTAGAAAATGAATATTTCGAATATTCTAAGCTACTTAATAATGCCTTTTACCCAGCTACTTATAAAAATAAAATTAATGAACTTTTAACAAAGGCGAATTCAGTGGAACAACGTCTTTTGATTATTGAAAATCAAAACGAACGAATAGCTAAGCTAAGTAATGAAATTAACTATTATAAATCTGAAATAGCATTTTTAAATAGCAGAGCAGATTCTTTACGTAAAGCTATTAAAAGCTCAGAAGCTAGTGAACAACACCTAGCTGGTTTAGTAAAGCGTTATCGCGAAAATCTAGAGCTTAGAGACGAACTCATTATGGATGTGGTTGACTCATTAATGACTACATATAGCGGAATGACAACTAAAAAGATTATTGAATTAGCTGATCAAGTTGAGTTCCGTAGAATTTCATCTGAAAATCCACTAGATATGCTTGAACGTATTATTGAGGAAAATACTGAGTATGTTTCAGGTTCAAACCGTGCTCTTTCTGTTGAAGATCACCTTAGAATGTACGCAGTACAGCATCATTTTGAAGATGTATGGAACCAAATAGGAGGTAAGATGCTTGCTGCCTACGGAGGTAACAAAAAGCAGGAATGGAACACCAATATCACTTCAAAATTGAAAGATTGGCGGATGGCAACATCGCAGAAAATGTGGAAATCCATGGATCAATATTTAGAGTTTTCTGATGTTGAACTAGGAGCCTTCGATAATAATTATAGTTTCTTTATTGCCTTAGATAGTTTTATAAAAGAAGCTCAGATGAAAAGTGAAGGTGAAATTATCTCAACTGAAAGCTATCAAGACTATAAAAAATTTCAGGCTTTTTGGTCTGGTAAGATTAAGAACGAATGGAGTAATTTAATTCAGGATTCTGAAGTTTTAACAATTGCTCAAATTACTTTAATTGATAACCAACTAACCAGTTGGGAATCAGAAGCTCGTCCAATACATCCATTTTTAATTGTATTGTTGGCATTGACCATAATCTCGATTGGAGGCTATGTGCTGGTTCTTTCAAAATCGAATCAAAGCAATTGAAAAAATAAATAAAAGCTACACTCTTTTGTGTGGCTTTTATTATATATAGTATAAATCAAATAATCATATTCTTTATGAAATTAAATAATAAAAGCTATTTCGTAATTCTCTTATTCTGTTTTTGTGCACCTCAGTTAGCTCAAGCTTATCAAGTTGAGCCTACCACATTAATTTTTGTACGACATGCCGAACGTGCCGAAGATGGTACTAGTAACCCACCTATAAGTGAAAAAGGAAAAGAAAGATCTGTTAATTTATATCATTCACTATCAAACTATTCAATAAATGCGATTTATAGCACGTCTTATAAACGTACAATGATGACTGTTAAACCTACTTCAGATTCTCTTGGAATAGAAGTTCAAGAATATGGATTTGATGATATTGAAGGGCTTTTGACAAAAATAATTTCAGAGAATTCAGGTTTTGCAGTTCTTATTGTTGGGCACTCCAATACCACTCCATCTCTAACAAATATGGTACTAGGTGAAGAACGCTTCGAAAAATTTGAAGAAACCGATTTTGGTGATATGCTTATCGTAACTACTACAGAGTTTGGGAAGGGAGAAGTAGTGCTTAAAGAATTTTAAGCTAAGGTAATGAGTAGAATTTTCTTCCAAACCATTCTGCTGCTAGTAAAAATAAAACAAGAGCAAACCAAAGAATCGATCTAACGGGGAAGGTATAAGACTCAATAGTAACTTCTTTTTGATTAAGAATTTGATCAGTATTCAATTGATTCCAAAAGTTACTAAGACTATCGTAAGTGAAAAACTCACCCCCCGTTTCATAGGAGATTGTTTTTAACAATTCATCATTTCTGATGGTATTAATCAGCTCAGAATTTGAGTCTTGTACTAAAAACTCTCCAGATTGAGAATCGATAAGTCGATCACCTTTTCTAGCATCTGCTTTGTATGAATATAAACCTGAACTTAATGCTGGAATATCTAATTGGTAGCTTCCATTTCCTTCATTACTCATTGTAAAAGTTCGTTCTTCTTCATCTATTGGTGAGGTTAATGATATTTCAATATTAGCCCCAGATTCAGAAGATCCACTTTCATTATTCAAATTAGCATTAATGATTACATCTTCTGAAAGATTGAATACAGGTCGAGAAGGTGAAATTTTAAGACGACGTTCATCTGGGTTATTTGAAGACCAGGTTGTGATATTGAGAAATAACTGGGTTACAAAATCACGTTCATTTTGATTAGGACTTTGATACATTTTATACCAACCCCAGGCTGATACAGCTGATCTACGGAGATTACCACGCTCTACAACACTTATGATATCGTTTGGTGTTTCTATTCCCTGAAATTCAAGTTTAATTAAATCAAGTGCGTCTGGTGTGGTTGAAATAGAACGAAGTGAACTTACTAAAGGAGATATATTTTGATATCCAATTTCTGGAAGTTCCATGATAGGGTGATCTGAACTTTCTGAATTTGGGACGATATTCACCTGATAAAAACGATTCCCAGTATTCCGAATCAATTCTAATTCAGAAAAAATACCTGTTTCATTTAGTCTGCTTTTTGGTAGCTGAAAATATATAGAAGGTACTTCATCATATCCTTCTAAAATTGAAAGGTCAAAGCTGTTTAATGGTAAGCCATGTACGATAAATAAATCTTGATCTATAATATTTGATAAAATTGGCTCAATAAAACGAGATCCACCAAGCCAAGTTAACGTTGTAAGTTCGATATTTTGATCGCTGTTGAGAATAGAACGTAACATTTTGACATCGGGATGAATTTCAAATGAGATATGAAGAACTTTAGTTTTACTATCGGAAACATCAATAGAAAGAGACGATCTATTATTTTCATTTGTCCATTCTCCATTTAGTTCACTCACTTTCACAGAATATTGCTGAAGACCTTGTTCATTTAGTTCAATCTGTAGAGTAACCGATGTTGTTTGGCCCTCAATCTCAAAAGAAATATCTTTTTCATCCATCAATTGACCAGATGAATTAAAAATTTGTACGTTCGATTTTTGATTAGCGAAGCCATTTTGTGAGACTTCAACCTCAATTGTATGATTGGTGTCTGTATATCCGTTAGGATTAAACACTAAATTTTTGATAGCAATATCTTTTACTTTTGATGTATCGCCTAATGCAATGGTGTACAATGGAATAGATAAGTTCGAAGCCTGAATTATCGGGTTTCTTCCAAAGGTTATAATTCCATCACTAATTATAATTCCTGCATCGAAATCTTCTTCTAACTCTTCAATTTGAGAAATAGCCGAAGCAAAATTAGTTTCACTTTCATTTAATAGCAATGAATCCGGAGATCCAATTTGTTTTACAGAAGAACCTATAGTGAAATATTCGAAATCTAATCTTGGATTAGAATTTAAATTGAGGCTTTTCAAAACATTCGAATAGGACTCATCACCAATATAATTTCCTTTTTCGATTGTTGTACTTTCTGAATTGTCTAGTAAAACTATAAGCTTTGGGTTCTCTTTTAAGGTTTCAGATGAAAAGAAATAGGGGTTCAAGAATAGAACAAATAGAATTAGTAAGGCAGTAGCTCTTAATGCTATAAATCCAATTCGAGAGGGTGTAGGTATGCTCTTTAAATTCCGATAAGAAAAAAAAGCTACACAAATAAGTAGAAATCCCGCAAAAAGTATTAGAAGAGTTGGTAAACTATTTTGGAAGCCTTGAAAATCCACATCAAACCAAATTTTTAACCTTGATGTACATCATCAAGTAGTCTGTTAATCAACTTAACAGTGGAATATCCTTCTGCCTCGGCTGCATAATTGTTAACAATTCTATGCCTCAATACTGGAACAGCAAGCGTTCGAATATCTTCTTCAGTAACGTTATATCTACCTTGAGATAGCGCTCTTGCTTTCCCCCCTAAAATAAGATATTGTGAGGCTCTTGGTCCGGCACCCCAGCTCATATATTTTTTAATATAATCGGGCGATAAATTAGAATCTGGTCTTGTCATTCCAACTAATTTAACGGCGTAATCTAGTACACTTTCAGGAACTGGAACTTCTCGTACAAGAGATTGCAATTCTTCGATTTTATCTTTTGCTAGAATTGAATTTAATTTAAAATTTTGTTTCGAGGTGGTTTGGCTAACGATTTGCTTTTCCTCTTCAAAGCTGGGATAATCCACCCAAATATTAAACATAAAACGATCTAACTGTGCTTCAGGAAGGGGATAAGTACCTTCTTGTTCAATTGGGTTTTGTGTAGCAAGAACAAAAAATGGAGTATCCAAATCGTAAGTTGTACCCGCAGCAGTTACATGATATTCTTGCATACCTTCTAAGAGTGCAGCCTGAGTTTTTGGGGGTGTACGATTGATCTCATCAGCTAATACTATATTTGAAAAGATGGGCCCTTTTATGAACTTAAATTCTTTAGTTCCTTCTTGCTTGTTTTCCTCAATAACTTCAGTACCTGTGATATCTCCAGGCATTAAATCTGGAGTAAATTGGATACGATTAAATGAGAGCCCTAAAGTATCTGCAAGAGTGCGAATTAGAAGTGTTTTTGCAAGTCCTGGTACTCCAACTAGTACGCAATGTCCTTTAGAAAAAAGACTGATTAAAAGAAGATCAATAATATCTTCTTGTCCTATTACAGCTTTATGAATTTCTTTTTTTATATCGAAAAAAGCTTGTTGAAAGTCTCCTGCTAGTTTCACAGTATCTGTACTTTCTAAAATCATTAATTAATCTCCATTTCTTGTGGCACTGGAATTCGATAGTCGATATAAAACTCTTTTTTAAGCTTTTTTATCCATTCATCATATAAACGAAATTGTTTCTGTTGCAATGCAATTGATTTTAATCGTTCATAATCTAATTCAAAGTTAGCTACATGCTCCTGAATTTGTCGATCAAGCCTTACAATTCTATATGCCTTACCAGCATTAGCATTATTTGGATTAAATGGCTTAGGTTCAGAAATAGTTCCGATTTCATCCATTAGTAAAACAATTCTGTATAAGGCTGGGTCTAATCGATTTAAAGGAATAAGTCGCTCACCTGTTTGTGGATCTTGGATTTTTCCTCCTGAAACTCTTGTAGCTGGATCTTCGCTTACTCTTTGAGCAAATGCCGAAAAACTAAGATCTGGCATCGTCATCAGGCTATCACGGATTTCATTAAGTCTGTTAATTGCAAATTCATCATCCAGCTCAGAAGCATCAACACTTTTTAAAATGTGTCTTGTTTCAATTTGATCACCAACTCTACGGATCAACTGAATAACATGAAACCCAAATTCAGTTTCAACTACACTTGAAATCTGACCAGGTTGCAGGGCAGAGGCAGCCGCAGAATATTCAGAAACTAAATCGCCTAATGCCATCATTGGTAATAATCCGCCTCTGGGACCAGAGGGACCATCACTATGTCTTATTGCTAATTCTTCTAGTGATTTTCCATGATTCAAAATTGAATCTCTAAGTATTTCAGCAAATTCTCTGGCTTGTGCACGTGCATTTTCTTTTGCAGGAGGTAGAATTACTATTTGTGAGAGTGCTACCTGCTCTGGAATTGTAGGCAAAGAATCTTTAGGGATTGATTCGAAGAAAGCTTTTACTTCAGGTCGAGTAATTTTTATAGATTGTATCTTTGTGTTTCGAACTGATTCTGTAAGCATTTGTTCACGGAAATCACTTCTGAATTCATCTTTTAATTGTAGAATAGATTTGCCA
Organism: Balneolaceae bacterium; assembly: GCA_040222455.1. Classification (GTDB taxonomy): domain Bacteria; phylum Bacteroidota; class Rhodothermia; order Balneolales; family Balneolaceae; genus RHLJ01. The sequence goes on from JAVKDD010000027.1 coordinate 492,880, forward strand.
AAAGCTTGCTCAAGTGCTTGCTCGCTTCCTGCCTGTTGTACCAATTGACTAACTCTTTGATCCATTTGACGATTTACTCTTTCATCGGGAACTACAACGGAGTCAACTTTAGCCTTTTCGATGAGTATAAAATTTTCGATCGAAGTATCGAGAAACTGATACCAAAGTTGCTCACTAAACTGAGCTTCTTGTCCATAGCTTTGAGCTTGACGAAGGTAATTAGCTACATCTGCATCAATATCGGATTTTAATATGATATGATTGTTTACAACTGCAACTATTTGATCAGCTGGTTGCGATTCTTGAGCTATAGCTGATTGAAAAAGTGAACCAATTAGTAAAAGAAAGAGCGTGAAAAGAATGTGCTTCATTATATTTATGTACTCGCTAAGGGTATTTTCAAATTTAATCTTGTAATAGAACGTCGAATGTTTCAATTTCATTATTCGCCTGAGCTTGAAGATAAAGATTCTTTACATAGGTATTAAAGGCTCTTCGTCTTTTTTCAAGGATTAACCATTCTTTTATCTGATCTATAAGCCATTCTAAATCAGGATGGTCTCCTTTAGCTCGCTCTTCTAAAAGTTGAACAAAGTGATATTGATCACCAACTCGTTCAATAACACTTATTTCTGAGAAGCCAATAACGCGTAAATACCGATTTAGAATATTAACATCTCCTCCCGCAATAGATTCTGGCCAAAAGCGCTCGGATTCTCGAATGGCTACTTCTGGGTTTACTGCAAAATCATTTGCAACAATTTGCCAATCTACTCCTCTAAGTAAATCATTTCTAGCAGTTTGTGCATCGGTTAACGAGGCCGATATAATATGTCTATAGCGAATATATCGTTCTTCAAGAACAAAACTGTCTTTATTTTCCTGATAGTAAGCACGGGCTTCCTCATCACTTACTTGAAGTTCTTGTTCGAGTTCTCCAAGAATATAATCCTGAGCTACCTTAGCAATAAAATCATTTTCTATGTTGCTAAGCCTTTTTTGTATTTCTGGTTGACGATGAATTCTTAACCTATAAGCATCCTGAAGAATAATTTGTTGTTCAATCCAAGAGTCTCTGTAATTTTTATATGCCTTAATACTATCCAATCGAAAAATATGATTTGGTATATCATCTCTAGCTTCGGAGTATGTTAACACAGTAGAACCAACTCTGGCTAGAGCTGGTTCATTTAAACTAGACTTTCTGGTACAGTTACTAAGAAGAAGAATAAGTCCAAAAAGTACTAATCGTGTTATCATTGAGTATTATTTTCTACCTGATAAGCTTGAGATAGATTTTCAGGATATAACTTTACTTCATACATCTTTCTAAGATTAGAAAGCCATTTCTGCTCTCTTACAGGTTGATATTCTGCCAGTAGCTTATTAAAAGCTTCTTCAAACAACATTTTTCGAGCAGGAAGTATCTCATTTAAATAAAACACGGCTTTACGATTGTTATACTCAAATATTTCTGAAAAACTATTTAGTTCCAAATCCTCTAGCTTGTTAAATGGTTCACCTTGGAAAGTTCCAGTGGAATCACTTACTACTCCAACCATAATTCCATTAGCTCTTATACTATCTGGAGAATTACCAGCTAGAACAAAATCAATTGCTTTTTGAATCGTGGTATCGCGACTAGAGCTAATGAGATGGTAGAAATATCGTTTATCGTAAGAATAATCGGCTGGGTTTTGAAGATATAGATCCATCAGTTTGGTAGAATCAACGGTGGTAGCACTCCATACAGAGTCCTCATTAATTTGATATACTACCAAACCACTTTTATAATTCTCAGTCTGATCAACAAATTCAGGTAATTCATTAATAGTAAATTGAGTAAGATTAGTATCAATAACATATTCTTGAAATGAAAGATACCAAGCTGGCTTATAATTAGAACTAAGGGGACCTTTTCCTGATGAGATTAAATAGTCTAAGAAATCCTGAACGGTATAAGAAAAAGTTTCAAACTCATAGATATTTTTTGACGCAAGCTCTCTTGTAAGTTTAATATCAGATACTTTTGTGGTATCTAATGAAGAGAGTAACGTAATAAATTCATTCAGTGTATTTTTATGCTCAATACTTTCGAAATTTTCTTTTAACCAATTAACAACAAATGAATTGCTCTTCCGAAATGTTCTGGATTCTTCTAATTGATTCATAATATGTTCATCATATGCTTCTGGAGACTCAAATGTTTGAACAGAATCAATCTTAATAATGTGCGCTCCATAACTACTATTAAAGGGCTTTGAATAGGGGCTAGACGGATTTATATGCATCACAGTATCGATGAAATCAGGATTATACCTTGAGCCATAATTTACCCATCCAATTTTACCTCCAGTTGAAGCTGATTGAACGTCCTGAGTATATTTTTTTACCACTTCACTCCAATCATTTCCTCTTTCTAGTTCGAGATAAGCCGAATCTAAACGAACCGTACCTTGACCTCTTTGTGCAAAAATATGAGAGATTTCTCTAGATAAAACCCGATCTCTTTTATCCTCTAGAAGAACAATATGATATCCGAATTGAGTTCTAAAAGGCATAGAAATTTCTCCTACTTCAAGACTATAAAGGACATCTTCAAATGGTTTAACAGTAGTTCCAACCGAAAACCAAGGTAAATCGCCACCCATAGAACGACCTTGACGTGTAGTCGAATATTCTGAATCTAATTCACTTAAAGGCACGCCACTTAGAAATTTATTCCGAGCCTCAATAATTTGATTATATACTTCTAAAGTATCATCAGCAGTAGCGCTGTTATCTAAAGCAATTAAAATATGCGAAGATTTCATTTCTTTTGTGAACTTGCTTTTATACTCTTCAAACAACGTTGGACGAATTACATTCTCAATCCAATAAGCGTAAGCAGCTTGCTTTGAGTAGACATCGTACTCACTCAGAATTCGTTCATCTTCAAAATATCCTTCATCTCTTGCAGATAATATTTTTGCTCGATAATCGAGATATATAGGAAGAAAATCCTGAAGTTCTTCCAAAGTGTATTTAGATGATTCGCTTCCGGCTCCAAAATTAGAAGTTAATTCTTTGTAAGTGACTTGCTGGTCTCCAACACTTCCAACGATATTACTGGAGGGAGTAGTAGATGTATTTTGTTTTGTTGAAGTGCTACTTCCAGTACAGGAAATAAAAACAAGAGCGGTTAAAACGCATAGTGTTCTCATAAATCCAAAATTTTCCATAATTGATGAATATATTTCTTTAAATATTTAATAGGTTAAAAAAGCATTCCAGCTATTGTAGCTGTCATTAAGTTAGCTAAAGTTCCTGCAAAAACGGCTTTTAATCCAAATTTAGCTAAATCAGATTTTCGCCCTGGAGCAAGTCCTCCAATTCCACCAATTTGGATCGCAATAGATGAAAAATTTGCAAAACCGCACAAAGCAAAAGTTGCCATAGCTACTGTTTTTGGTGATAAAGCTGCTAAGGACACTTCTTCAGCTAGCATTAAATATGCTACAAACTCATTCAGAACGATTTTAGTGCCTAATAAAGCTCCCATTGAGGTAGCATCTGCCCATGGAATACCAATTAACCAAGCTGCAGGTGCAAGAACCCAACCTAATAGCATCTCTATTGATAATTGACTTCCTATAACACCAGTAAGACCAGTTAGGTCACTCATCCATCCGAAAAAACCATTAAACATCGCGAGTAATGCTATGAATGCCAATAACATAGCTCCTACATTTGCAGCTAGCTTTAAACCAACACCAGCACCAGTAGCAGCAGCGTCTATACCATTTGCGTCTGTTTTTTCAATTACCATGTTAACTTCGCCAGCAGTAACCGATTCTTCTGTTTCGGGATAAAGTATTTTTGCAATCACAAGAGCTGCTGGTGCTGCCATTAAACTGGCACCTAATAAGCGTTCTGCAAAAAGCTGTTGTGCAATTTCAATTTCTAAACCATTTGCCGATGCAAAAGAACTACCCAACATAGCTACATAAGCGGCCATTACACCACCTGCAATAGTTGCCATACCACCCGTCATAACTGCAAGAAGTTCAGATTTAGTCATTTTATCGATAAATGGTTTAATCACTAATGGTGCCTCAGTTTGACCTACAAAAATATTTGAAATTACTGAGAGTGTTTCTGCACCTGAGGTTCCTAAAAGTCGTTGCATTCCTTTTGACAATACTCTAACGATAAATTGAAGAACCCCATAGTGATAGAGCAAAGAAGTGAGTGATGCAAAAAATATAATTGTTGGCAAAACTTGAAAAGCAAAGATAACACCAACACTATCTTCATATTCAGGTCCATGACCAAGAAACCCGAATAAAAACTCGGCGCCTGCAGTTGTATATTTAAGAACTACTACAAAAAAACTAGCTATGACTTCAAAAAGAAGCATTGGCCAGCCTAAAGGGCTCCAGAATTCTGAAAGAACATCAGCTTTAAGAATAAAAACTGCTAAAGTGAATTGGATACCAAGACCCGTTATCACAAGTCTCCAGTTTATATTTTTCCGATCTTTACTTAAAAGGTATGTAGCAGCAATTATTACGGCCATACCTAGAATACCACGAAATATGTTTTCCATTAGTTATGTTATTCGTTCTTTGTTTCGTTTGGGACTTTCTTATGTGTAGGATTGTTAAAAGGGCGTATTGGTTTTCCTCTTCGAACATCAACACTTGGGCGAAAGCAATGTCTGGCTCTTGGCTCATAAGCATCGTATTCACCTACAAGAACCGTATTTTGATTGTCTACAACCCTTTGAGAAAAGTTTGCTAATGCTCCACTTTCAGAACATATAGCATGCAATTTAGTAACGAATTCGGCAATTGCTAGGAGATGGGGCATAGGTCCAAATGGTTTCCCTTCAAAATCCATATCAAGTCCTGCGATTATCACTCGCTTTTTATCATTCGCTAAAGAATTTGCAACATCAATAATTCTATCATCAAAAAACTGAGCTTCGTCGATGCAAACAACACGAGCATTTCCAGTTAATAAAACAATTTGATCGGCTGTATCAACAAGAATACTCGGGAGTGCTGTTTCGTTATGAGACACAACTTCGGTATCACTATACCTTTTATCAATAGCAGGTTTTACTACCACAACATTTTGCCCTGCTATATGTGCTCTTTTAGCTCTGCGGATAAGTTCTTCAGTTTTTCCACTGAACATTCCTCCACAAACTACTTCTATCCAGCCAAAATCTTTTGGTGCTAAAGAAGGTTCGTTAATCATTTAGTATTTGTATAAAGTTGAACCTGATTTTACGGCTTGGAATATATCGGGGTAAACATGAAATGGAAAGAAAGAATTAAATAAATAGTATTACACACATAATTTTTACATACATCATTTTTTTTATACTTTTTAGGTATGAAAAATTTTGTTCTGAAAAAAGAAGAAATTAGTATTAGATCAGAGGATTATTCCATTCCTTATTCTGATTTATTGAATCAGCAGCAGCTAGAAGCGGTCTTTTTCGAACATGGATCTGCCTTAGTAATTGCAGGAGCAGGTACGGGGAAAACCAGAACGCTTGTTTATCGGGTAGCTCGATTAGTGGAAAGTGGGGTAGATCCTTCACACATTTTGCTTCTTACCTTTACACGAAGAGCTGCAACGGAGATGTTAAATAGAGCAAGTTCCATCCTTGATGAGCGTTGCCGGAGAGTAAAAGGAGGTACATTTCATTTTTACTGTAGCCAGATTCTACATCGATATGCAGAATATATAGGGTACCCCAATAATTTTACTATTATTGATTCTTCTGATGCTTTAGAAATAATTCAATTTGTTAGAACTAAACTTAGTTTACACAAAAAGAACAAACGCTTCCCAAATAAAAATACTCTGTACTCAATAATTAGTACGTGTAAAAATAAGCATCTTGATCTTAGAGTTGTTCTGATGGAAAGCTATCCCCAGTTTATAGAACTTCAAGAAAAGATTGAAGAAGTTAGACAAGGATATGAAGATTATAAGGTCAAAAACTTTGTAATGGACTTCGATGATCTACTCATAAAAACAGTGGAACTACTTACACAGCATGAAGATATAAGAAATAGCATAGCAGGCTCTCATAGGTTTGTAATGGTTGATGAATATCAAGATACTAATAAGCTTCAAGCTCAATTAACCCAATTATTTTCAAGTGTTCATGATAATATTATGGGGGTTGGAGATGATGCTCAAAGTATTTATTCATTTCGTGGAGCTGACCATCGAAACATAATGGAATTTCCTAGTCTCTTTAAGAAGACAAAAGTGATAAAACTAGAAGAAAATTATCGATCAACTCCTGAAATATTGGGAGTTGCAAATCATGTATTGGTACAGGCTAATTTTAAATTTAATAAACGTCTTTTTTCTAATAATCCAGGAGGAGACAAGCCTGCATTGGTAAAAGCACCTTCTGAACATGATCAAAGTAGGTTTGTTGCTCAAGTCGTTCTTCATTTAAGAGAACAGGAAATACCTTTAAATGAGATATCCGTTCTTTTTAGAAATGGGAGAGACTCATTTGATCTTGAGGTAGAACTGAATCGAAAAAATATTCCCTTTGTTAAATTTGGTGGTCAAAAGTTTACCGAAGCCGCACATATAAAAGATGTTTTGGCTCATGTACGAGTCATTGTAAATCCAATGGACACCATTGCCTGGAATCGCGTATTAATGCTTATTGATGGCATTGGACCTAAAACGGCCCAGGATTTATTTGAATGGATTCGTCTGGCAAATAACCCATATCAACTTGATCTCTCCGATACGGTTAGTACTTCTTACATAAATCAAATCAAAAACCTAAGTAAGTTATTACTTTCTGTTAAAGAAAATGAATTGAGTGTTTCAAAAACAGTTGAGTTAATTGTAGAATACTATCGAAATTTCTGTGAAAAAAGATACGATGACTACCCCAAACGCTTAAAAGATCTTGAAGCATTTATACACATAGCTCAAAACTTTACTTCGCTTGATAAAATGCTTGAAGAATTAGCTTTAGATCCTATTACGGCAACGGCTGTTGAAACTGAACAAAAACAAAATGAAGAGTCACCGCTAGTATTAAGTACAATCCATTCAGCCAAAGGTTTGGAATGGGAGCATGTTTTTATTATTCAGTGTTTAGATGGAATACTACCATCAGCATATTCAGTAGACGATGAAGAACAACTTGACGAAGAATTACGTCTTTTGTATGTAGCAACTACTCGAGCGAAAAAGATGCTTTACATTAGTTACCCAGCGCTGGCACAATCTACATATGGAGATTATTTTACTCAACCAAGCCGTTTTATAGAGCCATTAGAAGATGAATATTTGGAAGGGTGGAAGTTGGTTGAAGAGTCAGATACTGAATTATTAGAAAGCGAAATTAACTCACTCGAATAATTAGTTATTCTTCATAAACTTATGCTGCACAATAATATCATTAATTATCCAAATTACAGGATATAATGGAATTAGTATCGCTGCAAGAACTTGCCATTTATTATATTTTGCTTTTCCACCGTCTACAGGAAGAGTAATTCCAGCAATTCCTGCAATCCAAAAGACAATAAAAAGGAAAAGAAAAAGCGATAATCCAAGAGATCCTAGAAAGCCGATATTATCGTAAAAGGTTTTAAGCATATAGAATCATTAAGTGATAAAATTTCCGTACTTTTGTACCTCACTAAACTAATAATACAATTTATAAAATGCTTCCTGTAGTTTCTATTGTTGGGCGACCTAATGTAGGTAAATCAACATTTTTTAATCGATTAATTGGAGAGAGAAAAGCGATCGTTCATGATGAATATGGCGTAACCAGAGATCGCCATTATGGAGAATCCTATTGGAATGGCGTAGATTTCACTGTTATTGATACAGGTGGTTATCTACCAGACGAAATGGACGTAATGGTTGTTGGGATACGAGAACAGGTTCATATTGCTTTGGAAGAATCTGATGTGATTTTATTGATTGTTGATACTGAAACAGGAATGAATACCCTTGATAAATCGGTAGCAAAACTACTTAGGCAACAAGACAAACCTGTTTTGGTTGTATCAAATAAAGCTGATAATGAGGCCCGAAGACTTGATTCAAGCGAATTTTATGAACTTGGATTTGATGAAATCTTTCCAGTTTCAGCAATTAGTGGTTCAGGTACCGGGGAATTGCTTGACAGAATAGTTGAGCTTTTACCAAATATAGAACCAGATGAAGAAGATTCTGCACCTAAACTTGCTTTTGTTGGTCGCCCTAATGTAGGTAAAAGTAGTTTGGTTAATGCGCTTTTAAACGATGAACGATCTATTGTTACAGAAATAGCAGGAACAACAAGAGACAGCATAAACAGTAAATTCTCATATAATGATAAAGATTATATTCTTGTAGATACTGCAGGGTTAAGGAAACGTGTTAAGGTTAAAGAAAACATAGAGTTCTATAGCACAGTTCGAACAGACAGAGCTATCAGAGAATGTGATGTGGCAATTTTAATGCTGGATGCAGTTCGGGGATTTGAAGATCAGGATAAGCGGGTTTTAAGAGAAGCAGAAAAATTTAATAAAGGATTGATTATTGTTCTTAATAAATGGGATCTAATTGAAGATAAAGATACTAATACCGTTAAAGAATTTGAGCAATATATCAAGGAAAGTGTACCTCAATTAAGTTATGTGCCAATTCTTACTATATCTGCTTTAAACAAAAAAAGAATACATAAAGTGATTGAGCTTGCAGATCAAGTTATTGAAGAGCGTAGTAAACAAATTGGGACTTCCGAATTGAATAATTTCCTGGAAGAGTTACTTAGAGATCGAGCACTACCCATGAAAAGAGGGAGGCAATTAAAGATTTCTTATATGACTCAGGTTAAGGCTGAGCCGCCAGTTTTTAAGTTTTTCATGAATAATCCACAAGACTTACCACCAAATTATAGAAGATATATTGAAAATAAGATTAGAGAAAAATACTCGTTCACAGGAGTTCCGATAACGATGGTTTTTCGACAGAAATAAAGAGTTTAAGTTTATATGGAAAACTTGAATTGGACATATATCCTTTTTTTAGTAGTTGGCATTCCTTCGGCTACAACTCTTTTTTATATAGCAAAAAAAGATAGGTCGCTCTCAACATTGTTTTTTGGATTATCACTGTTAAGCTTTTTAGTTGGGATAACTATAGATTTATTTGCAAAAAATGGATTCATTTTAGCAAGAGAATGGGGCGATTTAATCGGTATCACATTTACTTTAAGTGCTCTTTTTATCAAAATAAGGAACTCTAAGCCTGTTTTTGCAAGATTTCCACTCTATTTAACCCTACTTCCTTTTCTAGTGCTAATATTTTACCCGCTAGTTATTAATTCAGTAGTTGTTAAAGATTTACTTCAAACTACATACCAGGGTGGTGCAATAATTGTTGGTCTATTAGTGCTTTCAATCAATCACTATTTGTATAGAGGGAGAGGATTATTTTTGTTTGCTAGCATATTGTTTTTAATAGCTTTTATTTTGTTTTGGTTTTTTTCGGATTCATTAAATCAACTAGCTGAAGTTTTAAGTAAAATTTTCTTTTCGAGTGGAATTATAGTAGCTACCTTTGGGGTTAAAAAGATATCTGAAAACCCAAATACTTAAATATTACAATATGTCCATCGAAGTAAATGAAATAGCTCCAAATTTTAGACTCCAAAATACAGAAAGAGAGTATGTTCAGCTTTCAGATTATAAAGGAAAAAGAAATGTAGTACTATTGTTTTATCCCTTAGCATTTTCAAGTGTGTGTACTACAGAGCTTTGCACAACAAGAGATAATTTAAAAATTTACGAATCTTTTGATTCAGAGGTATTAGCAATTAGTATCGACAGCTTTTTTGTACAGAAGGCATTTAAAGAATCTCAAAATATAAATTTTCAATTATTAAGCGACTTCAATAAGGAAGCCTCAAATTCATATGGAGTTTTATACGAAGATTTTTTTGGGATGAAAGGTGTAGCCAAACGTTCTGCATTTATCATTGACAAAGCTGGTGTAGTACAATATAAAGAAGTACTAGACGACTCTTCTAAAATTCCCAATTTCGATCAAATACATAAAATTCTATCTGAGATAGGATAGATAATGGACAGTTTAAAGATTTAATATATTACTTGAAACGTATTCAACTTTACATAATATAAATTATAGGAATAAAACTAATATGTTAATTTAGCTTCACTAATATTGTTTAGCAGCATTAACTTGGATTCCATAGATGTAAATTATGAATAGCATCATTCTCCGCAGGTTACAATTGGTTTTTACCTTGTGAATTATTCATTACTAAATGAAAAAGATATTCACTTCAATTTTAATAATTCAATAAAAGAATTAACTCTACCACGGCTAAAGATACTTGCTTCAATTCATATGTTACTTTATTAGCTATGACCTCAAGTATAATCTTATAATAGCTTTTATATTTCCGTTCTAAGAGCTGATCTCTCCGACATTAGATATTTTTTTAGCTAAATAATATTATTCGAACAATCTGAGCTTTTTTTTATAACACACCTAAAAGAACCGTATTTTATACAGCGAATAGTTTTATTATTAAAAAGTGTATTCAAAACAATTAAACGCAAAAATAAAAATACGTTGCGTACTTAACATTAGTTAACTATTTGTCTCTTAACATTGGAGGTAGATTTCCGTAAATTCAAATTATTATTAATTAGGGTTATACATGAACATATTGATAGTCGAGGACGATAAAGTCCTTTCATTACTATTAACAAAAATGGTTGAGAAACTTAATTATTCAGTTGTAGGTACATTAGTAACAGGTAAAGAAACCATTACTCAAGCATTGGAGTTAAAGCCAGATTTAATACTCAAGGATATTATGCTTGAAGATGATATCGATGGTATTGATGCTATGCTCGAATTGAGAAAGAAATCTATGGATACACCCGTTATTTATATTACAGGTAATTCGGATATATATAATAGAGAACGTGCAAAGAAAACTAATTACATTGATTATTTGGTTAAACCAATAAGCTTCGACCTTCTAAAAGAGACTATCAAGAAGGTCGAAGATATTAGAAATAATAATTAGCCGTTTTCACTACTTTTTAGTTTAAAAGTAATTGGTAAAGTATAGCGAACTTGAACTGCTCTACCTCTTTGCATACCAGGTCTGAATTTAGCTTCTTTAACAGCTCTAACTGCTTCTTCATCACATCCCCCACCAATTCCACGAACAACAAAAGGATTAACGACTTTTCCTTCTTTATTTATTGTGAATTGAACAATTACTCTACCTTCAATTCCAGCAGACATTGCCATTGCAGGATATTTAATGGTTTCTTGAATCGAGTTGATTCCACCAATTAAAACAGGTGGTTGTTCTACTACGATAAATATTTCATCCTCATCATCTTCTTCTAAATTTTGAGGACGAGGTGGAGGTGGAACCTCAAATACCTCACCTAAATCTAATTCAGCGTCAATATTAATGATTTCATCTTCAAGTATTTCATCATTTGGAACTTCGATAGGAACTACGGGTCTAGGTGGAGCCGGAGCCTTAAGTTCTTGTTTCGTTTGAACAATTTCTTCAATATAAATTTCTTCCTGGTAATCACTGGAAGCAATACTTACTTCAGTTTGAGGATTGAAATCCATTTTAAAGACAATTAAAGTCAATCCTAATGATAGAATTAGCCCTAATTCCATTCTTAATTTATAGTTTGATTGTAAAGCGTTATCTCTATTAATTATTTTTACTGGAGCTTTCATAACATACCTCCTATTAAATTGTTTATAAAATAATAGAAAGGAATCATGAAGATTTTGTGAAATCTATGCAAAAAAATAGCCTCTTAATGAGGCTATTAAACAGCTATACTTTTTTAAAAATTATGATTTTAAAGTAAATGAAATTGGTAGACTATAACTTACGTTAACTGGTACTCCTCTTTGCCTACCTGGTTGGAATTTTGCAGTTTCTAGAGCTCGTAAGGCTTCTTCATCACATCCTCCACCAATTCCTCTTACAACTCTTGGGTTTACAATATTTCCTTCTTTATCAACTACAAACTGAATGATGACTCTGCCTTCAATACCAGCTTTTCTAGCCATCTCAGGATATTTAATTCTTTTTTGAACACTAGCAATTCCGCCTATTAATACGGGAGGTTGCTCTACTACAACAAATATTTCATCTTCAAACTCATCTGAAGGTGGTGGAGGTGGCGGTAAATCTATAGGACCATCCAAATCGAGTTCTGCATCGAGATTTAAAATTTCGTCTTCAATAACTTCATCATTGGGAACTTCAACCGGTACAGGCGGTCTTGGTGGTGGTGGCGGTGTTTCAACTTGTTTTGTTTGAATAACTTCTTCCATTACTACTTCTTCTTGAACTTCAATAGGAATTACAGTTGGAGGTTCTGATTCGATTGTAATTTTAAAAGCGATCAAAAAAATTGCTAAACTAGAAATAAGTCCAATCTGTAAATGAAGTTTGTAATTCTTTCGATGATCTTTAATCCGATGCATTCTTTTTGTTGGTTCTCTCATTTTGTGCTCCTTTTAAGTTGATTTAAACCGAAGCATTATCCGAAAAACAGATTAATTTGTTGCGTTCTATCTATTAAGAAATGTTAAAGAGTTGAATAAATAGCGGTCAGATTAATTGGATAGACAGAGATAGTAAAAGACATTTCGTTGTCCTCAACTTCTCCATCAGCGTGTACATATACTGAGGTTGAAGTGGTAATATCAGCTTTTTGTACGCTTAAAGAATTTATTAAATTGGATGAAAGTGGATATCCGAATGAGAGTTTTAGAAACTCAATTGTAAGTCTAAATCTACTAATATTTTTTAAAATAATGACTTCTACTAATCCATCATTATTGATAGAATTTGGAGAGACAAAATATTTGCCACCCTCCCATTTTCCATTTGCAACAATAATCATGAGCGTGTTAAAACGCTTTACTTCTTTATTAGTAGTTATTGTTGCCTCAAACATTTGGGCATCTATTAGCGCTTTGAGTCCTGAAATAACATACTTAATAGCCCCTTTGAGATTAGCTTTCGAAGCTAAATAATTCGTTAATCCATCAAATCCGATACCTAAAGTATTTATAAAAAAGGTCTTATTAAATGAAACTAGATTTAATGAACGAGTATTTGCGGCTTTCAGAATAACTAGATTTTCTTTAACAGAACCGGGAAGGTTCATCATTTTAGCAAAATCATTGCCACTTCCTAAAGGGAGTACTCCAAATATGACGTCCCGATCTTTAAGTCCGATTGCTACTTTTCGAGCTGTTCCATCCCCACCACACGCTACTATTACATCAAATGAGTTAGCTTTTAATGCAGCTATTTCTGAGATAGATTCAGTGTTACCAACTTCATAAATCTCAACATTTTTAAGCGTTTTCTTTATATCGCTTGAATATTTAGATATGGTATTGAAAGATCTTCCAGAATTGGAAGCTTTGTTAACAATTAAACAATAGCTAAGCTCTTTCAAACCTTAATCAAAGTGTTTTACCCGAACCGCAAAAGTACCTTTCTTCGATTTATTAAGTACAATGCGATCAATAACAGCATCAACAGAAAATGAACCATATAAATTTGGAAATACTTCTCCCTCATATTTTTCATTTTTTATAGGAACCTGAATTCTAAGTGGATCAATTACAATTAGTAAGAGTTCATTTTCTTCAGTTTCTAAATCGTTTGCCGCTTTCTCAATCTGAGAACCATGATAGCATCTGATATATCCTTTTTCGTTTAAAGATGAAGGAGCAAAATTACCCGTGGAAGAAAAATTTTTCCACTCGGATTTTGTTGTTAAAGTAAAAAGTAAATCGTTTTCCAAAGTAAGTAATTAATTATGAGCAATATGGATAAGGGCATCACCTTTGTGAACTATTGGGTTGTTATTTTGCCCAATAATTACACCATTCTGGGAAAATACCATTTTTGTTTTCCTACCACCAAACGGATCATTGATATAGCCTAAAGTTTCTTTATTTCTAATTTCAGCACCTAAGTCAAAACTAGGTGAAAAAAGCCCAGCGTTTTTAGCTCTTAGCCAAGAACTTTTCTTAAACATTTTTGTTCCAGATGATATAGGTGCCTCATCAATCATTTTAAGGTGTTTCATTAACCTCAATGTACCATTAATTCCCTTTTCAATTCCATCATCATCAAATCGAAGTGATTCGCCTGTTTCATACACCAAAATAGGTTTGCCCTTTTTATGTGCTGCACTTCTAAAGGATTTAGAAATTAATGTGGAATGTAAAGTTATAGGAGCAGAAAATGCAGCTGCGAGCTGTTTTGCATTCTGAAGATTAAATGAGCAACGGATTTGTGGAAAGTTAGCACGACTGGCTCCACCTGTATGAAAATCAATACCACAATCAATATTGGGAATTATATCATTCATCAATGTATAAGCAAGTAATCGAGCTAATGAACCACCCTTTGCACCCGGAAAGCTTCGGTTAATATCCTTTCCATCGGGCACTCCACGAACGTTTAAAATAAAGCCATAAACATTTACGATAGGAAGCGCAATAACGGTTCCCCTTTGTGGTATTATTTGTTTCGAATCCATTAGACTTCGAATTATTTCAATACCATTAATTTCATCACCATGAAGTCCACCAGTAAGCAGTAGAACAGGTCCATCAATTTTAGACCGATATACATGAACCGGAAGATCAATATTTGTATAAGTAGGAAGACGTGCTATACTTAAATAAATCTTTTTATCTTCGCCAAGCCCTATTTGTTGATCTTTTATTGATATAAAATCAGGCATCGCTTTTAATTTTACGCCGTTTAGTGGGTTTAGATTTTATTAATAAAGATTCATCAATAACATATTTTGCAATAGCTCCAGCAACATCTTTTCCTGTTGTTTTTTCAATTCCTTCAAGTCCTGGAGATGAATTGACTTCCAAAATTAAAGGTCCTCTTTCTGATTGTAGTAAGTCAACTCCAGCAATCGGTAAACCCATAGCTTGTGAAGCAGTTAGTGCGGCTTCACGTTCTATTTTAGTAAGTTTTATCAATGAACCACTACCCCCCTGATGCAAGTTTGATCTGAACTCACCTTCTTTTCCTTGCCGCTTCATTGCACCTACAACCTTACCATTTACAATAAAAGCTCTAATATCAGCCCCTTTAGATTCTGAAATAAATTCCTGAACTATAACCCTTGCTTTCATACTATGGAAAGCTTCAATAATAGACTGGGCCGCTTTTTTTGTTGGTGCTAGCACAACTCCATAACCTTGAGTTCCTTCGAGTAGCTTAACAATAAGTGGAGCACCACCCACTGAATCGATAAGAGTGTCTACTTCTCTGGAATAATTAGTAAACACAGTTTTTGGTAATCCAACTCCAGCACTTGCTAGTATTTGCAGGCTTCTAAGCTTATCTCTAGATCTAACTAAAGCTTGAGATTGTACTGCTGTGAATTTATTCATCATTTCAAATTGTCGAACTACAGCAGTTCCATAAAAAGTAACAGAAGCACCAATTCTTGGGATTACAGCATCTAATATTGAAAGACTTTCACCTTTGTAATAGATATCAGGTTTATGTTGCTCAATTACGATATCGCATTTCAAATGATCAATTACATAAGCCTCATGCCCTTTGGCTTGAATTGCTTCTACAAGTCGTTTTGTTGAATATAATGCACCATTCCTAGATAAAATTCCGATTTTCAAACTCAACTTTTCTCCTCTATTTTTCGATTAGATAAATGTTTTTTTGATACATCAACAACAAATTTTTTATGAATAAACTTTCTTCCGATCAAAAGTGGATATTTCATTTCTGAGCGATCTGTTAGTGAAAGTTCAATTTTGAATGTTTTATTAAACATCCCAATTTCAGTTTTTATAAAAAACCGTAGTTCTTTGTAACCATTTGAACTTTTTACTTCTCTAGTATCAAAAATGGGAAGTTCTATCAGTTTATCATTATATGCAGCATGTTCAGGGTCAAGTAAATTGAATCGAATCCAAGGAATATCATTTTTAATAAATTCCTCAATATGATGACAATGCAAGCTTGATGTATAAGCACCCGTATCAATTTTTGCTTCAATATCTCTGATGTTCCATTCAGGCAGGTCAACTGATTCAAACCGCCCTATTATATGTAAACTTTTTTTAGTCATTAATAAGTTAAAATACCATTAATTCACTTCATCTAAATAAAATTATATAGATTATTAAATGTTTTAATATGTACAGTAATTTCTACATTTAGTGGTTATGAAAAAACATTTTGGATTATTTTTTCTGCTTTTTATTTCTAGTGAAATAAATTCACAACCTTTTGGAGTACCCCCAACTAATACTTTTCAGAAAACAGTTAGCACCTTCTATTTTGAAGTTGGAGGAAATGCAGTTTTCGCATCATTAAATTATGATTTGATTTTTGATTCAAAATATGGAGTTAGAATTGGTATTTCACCAGGTTTATTTTTTATAGATAGCTCAACAGATAATAATAGAGAGGATTACAACTACGATCTCACAGCTCTGATTAGTGCTTTCAAATTATATGGGTCAGCGTCACATAAAGTTGAAACTGGATTAGGTGCTTTATTTGGAGAAGCAATTACACCTAGAGAAGAAAAGTATCCTGCAGTTCCAGCTTTAGTTTTAAATTTAGGATATCGTTTTAGTACTACAAAAGAAAAAGGGCTAAGTTTTAGACTGATGTTCACCCCATCAATAAACAAGAATGGATTAACTCCCTGGTGTGGTGCCTCTATTGGAATTTCTTTTAAAAATAAAATTAAATGATTACAGATACTACCCTTGTACTAAATACTGAAATAGTAAAGGCTAACATTCATAAAATGGTTGTAAAAGCACTTTCATTAAATCTTGAATTAAGGCCTCATTTTAAAACTCATCAATCTCGCAAAGTTGGTAGATTATTTAGTGATGCAGGAATTAAAGCAGCTACTGTTTCGTCATTAAAAATGGCCAGATACTTTGCATCTGATGGTTGGAATAATATTACAATCGCATTTCCAGTAAATGTATTAGAATCAGACGAATTAGATAAATTAGCTTCTGAAATAGATCTAAGGGTTTTGGCTACTAATTTAACGGCACTTCAAAAGTTATCAGCTAAATTAAATAACGAACTTGGAATTTATATTGAATTAGATCCGGGATATAACCGTAGCGGTATTCCCATTTCGAATTTTGAAGAGATCAGGGGATTGAAAGACTACATTTTAAATGCATCAAACTTACGGTTCGAAGGATTTTACACCCATGCAGGACATTCGTATAAATGTAAATCAAAGAAGGAAGTGCAAGCTCTATCCGGCTCAATTTTGGATAACCTAAATACTCTTAAAGAAGCATTTGACGATCCAATTTGCTTTGGAGATACTCCCTCCTGTTCTATTTTAGATGATTTTGGAGCAGTTGATCAAATCAGTCCAGGTAATTTTGTTTTTTATGATTTAACCCAAGTACAAATTGGTTCTTGTAAAACAAGTGACATTGCGTTTGCAGTATTTTGTCCTGTTGTAGCTAAATATCCAGAGCGAAATGAATTACTTATACATGGTGGTGCGGTTCATTTCTCTAAAGACTCATTAACAGATGAATATAAAAAACCTTTTTTCGGAGTGGTTGCTGAAAATAACAATAAAGGCTGGGGGAATTCACTCCCAGAAAATAGGTTAATTTCCATTTCTCAAGAGCATGGTATTGTAGCGTGTAATTCGGAGTATTTCAATAAAGTAGAAATTGGAGATGTGATTCCGATTCTACCTATTCATTCATGTTTAACTGCTGATTTAATGGGTGAATACTTTTCTATTTCAGGTGAATATTTTGATCATTTGAATAAGAAAGTTTTTCGTTAATATTTCCTTTATAAAAAAGGCTCCATAAGGAGCCTTTTTATTTATTCTTTTGATCCGGGTAGGCCCAACCGTTCAGGATTAGAGTCTTCCCAAATAAATGGACCAGCAGTTACTTTTTGAGGGTAAATCTGATCTAAGGAAGACGCGTTATATAACCTTCCGTTTTTCATTACATGAGAAATTGAATTAGTATTACGTAAATTTTCTAATGGATTTGCATCCATAATCACTAAATCGGCGAGCTTTCCAACTTCGATTGATCCTAAATCACCATCTAACCCAATAGCTTCTGCTCCGATTATAGTGGCAACTTTAATAGCATCAAGGTTATCCATATTACCAGAGGCAACAGCCCACAATTCCCAGTGATATCCAAGTCCTTCTAACTGTCCATGACTACCAATACCTGCCAAAGCACCAGCTTCAACGAGTTTAGTCATAGTTTCACCGTGCTTCATAAATACGTGTTCGTCATCACGGAACCAGCCTGGACGTCTACGTGTTTTACTTGCAAGTACAGAATAAGGTGTGAAACGGCTAAGTTTTTCATCTTCATAAGGATTTTCACGAGAATAGAAATAATTCTCAGCCCAAGGTCCTCCATAAGAAACTAATAAAGTTGGGGTAACTGCCATTTTAGCTTCGGCAATTGTTTGAATTACATCATTAAAAATTGGATAAATTGGTAATGAATGTTCGTGTCCTGGATACCCATCAATAAGTTGGGTCATGTTTAACTTCCAATCTAGAGCCCCTTCGGTAGTTGGCATAATTTTTTGTTCTTTCGCTGCCATCAAAATCCATTGGCGTTGCTCTCGGTTCCCAGCTAAATACATTTTTATAGTTTTAGTATCATAATATTTACTGTATTGCTTCATCACTTCTTTAGCGTGATCCAAACTTTGAATATTATATGCCCAGAATCCTAAACCTGGTCCGGTAGAATAAACTCTAGGGCCGGGCATCATACCAGTTTCAACCATATCGGAATAAGTGAGGACATCTGTTGTTGCAGTTTGTGGATCACGAGTTGTTGTAACACCATAAGCAAGATTTGCTGCATAGTTATAAATCTGTTGTTTATGAATACCCCAATTTGGCCACATATGTGCATGAGTATCAACGAAACCAGGAGTTATTGTTTTTCCTGTCATATCCATTACTTCTGCATCATTTGGTGCAGCTAAGTTCTTACCCACCTCAACAATTCGATTATTTTCAATCAAAATATCTCCACCTTCAATCACTTCATTTCCAATGGCCGTAATTATTCGTGCATTTTTTAAAAGAATAGATGCATTTGGGATATCTCTTTGGATGGTTACATCAATAGAAAGCTCAATTGGTTTATACTTATCTTCTTTGTCAGATTTATTATTTTCTGATTCTTCGCTTTCTTCTGAATCTTCCTCACCTTCATTTTGATCCTTTTCAGAATCATCATTGTTATCTTCTTCTTTTTTCTTCTCTTCATCCTCTTTCTTTTTCTCTTCTTCTAATTTCTTAGCGGCTTTCACGCTGTCTTCAAAAGCTTCAGAAGCGTTTAAATCATAAATAAAATGACCGTTACCAATAGACCAATGAACTTTATTTGCATCCCATCCCCAGGTAGGAAACTGCCCTCCTATTTCGGTAAGTTTTTTGGATGGAAATTGAGCGTTGTCAGGATTTGCAACAGAAATTGAAGGAGTTGAACCACCCGTTATTGGTACTGTTACTACATAAATATCATTATTGATTAATGCTAATGCTTGATCACCTTCAGGCGCCATTGTAATAATAGTTGCTGAAGAGGCTGGATTGTTTTCTTTAGCAAATTCATCTTCAGGATGAAGAATATCCATTGGTGTTAAATACTCAGCACTTTCTTTAATATGAGTTTCTAGATCACCGAAAGGCGAATAAGTTGTAATTCCTGTTACAGAAACATGACTCTTTTCATCCGTTCCATCCCATCGAATAGAGTTTAAAGTTCCTCCTCTGTTTAAATAGATACGATCCGAATTTTTAACGAAATGTAGATTTGAACGACCCTCAGCCCGAGTCACTAAAGTTGATGTGCTCCCAGTTGATTCAATCCAAACAATATCTGCTCCGGCACTTGCTGAACCAGGTCCGTAAGCATCTTTATAACTTTGTTCTGCAGCTCTAAAAGCAACGATTCGGTTTCCATTAAGGCTAAATACTGGTTGTGTATAAATTCCTCGCTCTGAAGTAAGTTTAGTTGGTCTTATTCTTCTTGCATTAGGCTCGATGGAATAAATAGCACCTCCATCACTTTCATCCCAAGTTACATAAGCAAGAGTGTTACCATTTGGAGACCAAGTAGGCATAGCTTCTATTGCCTCAGTATCCGTTAATTTTTTAGGCTCTCCATTAGGTATTTCTTGAACATAAAGATCATTTAAAACGGTAAATGCCAGCCAGTTTCCATCTGGAGAAGGAACAACATCTCGTATTTGAGTTGCAATCATTTCTTTATCATCACTGATTGGATATTTAAAAAGCACTTCAGGTCCGATTTCTAATTCTGTGTTTACAGAAAATGGGATTTCAACTGCATTCCCTCCATTAACAGGAATACGATGGAGTTTACCAGAATAAAAAGCCACAATGTTTTGGTTGTCTGGAGTAAAAGACATACCAGGAAGCACCCCCAAAGTTGCTTGAGATTCCATATCATCTCTTTGTACGGGATAGGCTAACCAACTTTCATCACCAGATTCCATATCTCTGAGAATAAGTCCTGTTTTATCTTCATATCTGCTCCCATACACCATCCATTTCCCATTTGCTGAAACAAGCGGTGTAAAAGCAGAACCATATCTTGAGGTAATAGTAGTTCTATCCCCAGTTTCTCTATCATATCGACCAATCTGATATTGTGGAAACTGTGCGTTATAATTCCAGGATCCATTACGTTGAGAGAAATAAATGTAGCGACCTTCTGGACCAACCGCGGGATCTGTTGTTTTTAGACCAGATGGAGATGAAATCAATTCAGTTCCACTACCACCATCTTTATGATACATCCATAGCTTTGCTGTTCCCTTCCCTTTTGAACCAATTAAGTATTTACCGTCTGAAGTCCACTCAGTGGCAAAATATCCGTTAGATTTTCCTTTGGTAACCTGTGTAATCTCAGAAGTATCTTCTAGATTAATGTAATATATATTATCAGCTCCATGCGCATCTGAAATAAAAGCTATAGACTTTCCATCTGGGCTATATCTAGGTTTAGAATCGAACGCCATGCCATCAGTTAGTTGTGTTGCATCACCACCAGCCATTGGGATTTCATAAATATCACCCATAAAATCGAAGGCGATTTTAGAACCATCAGGACTCACATCTACAGACATCCAAGTTCCTTCATTACTTTCAATTTTTAAAATTCTGCCAGGGTTCATTGGCAATTCTTTACTTTTCTTATCAATTTTTACGGTATCTGAATCGGCTCTTGCGATCGCAAATTGATTAAGAACTTGTGCATCCATTGATGTTGGAAATGAAATTAACATCATGAGAAGTGAACAGACTATAAGCTGTTTTTTAAACATAAATCGTACCTCGTTGTAGTAGTTTTTATTAATCAGTCGTCAATGTAAGTAAAATCTCTTTAGAGAAGAAAATTGATAAATATGAATGAAATTTAGAATCGAAAAAGTTATACCTATTATTAAAAGAGTACTGATAATCCAAGTGAGTTTCCATAATCACCGATTAACCTTTTGCTAAACTCAACATACATAAAACCAAATATTTTAAAAGCGGCTAAACCGAGTTCAGCTTGAGTTTCAGCTTTTGAATACGGTACCAATGGCTCCAGAGAAGCTTTCTGATCGATTACCCCAATCGTGAAAAAGGTAGCTAGATGTATTCCACTTTTTTGAATGAGTCCTATCGGTGCTTTACGAGTTATTGAGCTTCCAAATTTATATTTAACTTTAATTACGGATGTCCGATAGCCAATCGGTTCTTTAAATGTTACGGTATTAAAAGGTCTAACTCTAACATAATCATCCAAAACGAAACCATTATAGCCAAATAGTCGTTGATTTGGAGTTCCTGCATCTGACGCACCTGTAATGATTTCACTTTGAATAAAATGAGAACTAAAAACCGGTATATTCAGACTTAAACCAATTCGATATCGATTATAATTGAATTCACTTCCCCAATCAGAAATCCCTTTCTCGAGCTTTCCGTCTATTAGCCACCCAAAATCTCTGATATTATAATCCCTTAAAAACTGGGTTCTTAAGTACTTTCTTGTATCATGATGAAAGTGCAGAGAAAGCCCCTTTAAAGTACCATCTTGTGCAGGGTATACCGGGTTGTTATTCGGAAATAAAGCAGGATCAATATCTCCAAATAGAGAAAAGTCTGTAGTACTTGATAAATTAGTATGTTCTTCATTCAAATAAAGTAATCGAATAAAAGATTCTATATCAAAGCGAAAACGAAGTCCAAGTTGCATCCCTTCTCTTTGAAAATAGTTGTTTACTATGTTCCCGAAGAGTAAAGAACTGGATGTTTGTCGAAAATCAAAAAAGTCTAATGGAGTTTGGTTGTATTCATAATCTTGATATTGAAGAGCAATTTGATTTTGGAATGTGAGATCTGGAGCAATGGCAGATCCCGGAATAAAATGATGAGCTTTTATCTTAAAATTAACTTGTTTATTCGAAAACCCATACCCAGTAATTAATCGATAAGAATAGTCTGAATGGATTGGAGTTCTTACACCCAAACCAAGATAATGTCCCTCTACTCTATTGAAATGATAAATATCACTAATATTTGTTAAATAAAATTGTTCTAGTTGATAAGGTAATCGAAAGAAACTACTCATAACCGACATACCTAATCTTAAAGTGCGATTCTTCTCTGTATAGGATTGTGCTTCAGGTAAATAAATTGCATTTAGATTTTGAGTATGAGTCGAAATTGAATCCCAAAAAGCTTCCTTTTTCTTATGAGAATTAGGAAGGACTATACTGGTATTCAATTCTAAATCTTCAGCTTTTAAATTTGGGGAATTCACTGAATAATTATTCCATTTCCATTCATCTTTATTCAATATTGGATTTGATGAACCGAAGAATGTTAATTCTGCGGTTAAACTAGTTTCATTAGGAAGCCAAAACTGTTCGATTTGACGATACCTTTGAACATACCTGAGTTTAGAAATACTAAACAAGCCATTACTCGTTGATGCATATTCGTTTAATGTGACATCTATACCTAAAATTGTTGAATTAAGTTCATCGTACCAGATTGAGCCAATAAAAAGTGGACGATTATTATTTTTTGGTTCAACGTGTATCCTGACAGTTCCTTTAGGCCAAGAAGAATCGGCAGGAAAATCGGATAAGTGATAAAAACGATCTGCTCTTTTTGAAATAGGTCCTATTACGGTAATATCCTCTGAAAGAACACTAAGTGGAACTAACTCTTGGTTCAGGTTTAATGGAGGTCCGCCAGTCGAAAAAAAATCATACTCACTAAAAAAATTCTTACTTGCTCTATTGGCTAAAATTGTTTCAGTAAAGCGTTCTGGCTTTAGAATATGCCTAACCTTTGTATATCGTTGTGAAAAAGCGGTAGGTGTAAATGAACTATCCTTTCTTGATTTATATGAACCTAAAACTGCAAGTTTATAAATATCGGCAGTATATGATTTTAATCCATCATTTAGTTTATCTCTGATGGTTGCTAATTGTTGAACTTTACGTGATACACGATCTACACTTACAACAATTTCACTCATCATAATTGTATTAGGAGTAAGATTTACATTAAGTATTTGCTCTTCATTTGCTTTAATAGTTATTGAAATAAGTGTATCTAAGTATGAGAGACTACTAAATTTAAGTGAATAATTACCCTCATGTAATAATATGCTGTACTCCCCCTTCTCATTGGTGTAAGTTCCAGTAAATGTTCCTTCAATAACAATATTAGTAATTGGGATCGTCTCGCCTGTTACTGAATCATATACTATTCCAGAAAGCAAAGATTTTTGGGCTTGCATGTTACCGTGACATACCAAAAGGATAAATAGTACGTAGTGTACCCGTGTCAATTTCTTGACCCACTTTTTACAAGTAGTTATCTCTGAAATAGTTGTAATGCTATTATTATCTATATGAGATCATTAAATCTCATTTTCTTATTTAACCCCGGGCTCTAGTAAGCGAATCGATTTATCCACGGTATTTATTGTTGCCTGAATTCCCACCGGTAATGTAATATTTTTTCTTTCATGGCTAATCATTGCACCGTAATAAGCCGGAATATTTAGGACTGAAATATGATCACTAAATACTTCTCTAAGGGTTAGGCTGTTTTCATTAGCTGAACAATCGGTGCATTTCCCAAAAACGAAACCATTAATTTGGTTTAAAATACCGGACAATTTAAGTTGAGTAAGCATTCTGTCAATTCGATAAACATCTTCGCCAACATCTTCTAAAAATAAAATAGAACCAGTAAAATCTGGTAGATACTCTGAGCCAATCATAGCCGTAAGAACGGTTAAATTACCACCGAGAAGTCTTCCAGTTGCAGCTCCGGAATTAATGATATAACTATCTACCTGATCTTGAGGGATTTCAAACTTAGTAGTTTCACCTTTTACTAAAACTTTATTCCAAGAACTTATTGTAAAAGGATTCCACTCAGACTTTCCAACAGGACCATGGAATGTAACCAACCCTGTTTTATGTTGAATAGCCATGTGTAATGAAGTTATATCACTAAACCCTATAAGTGGTTTTGGGTTCGCTTTAATTACTTCATAATCGAGTAACGGAAGTATTCGGTTACATCCCCAACCTCCTCTTATACAAAGGATTGCATCAACTTCATTATCTTGAAACATCATCATTAAATCATCTGCACGATCAGCATCTTTTCCCGCCAAATATCCATTTCTATCTTTCACATGTTTACCAAGCTTTAAGACATATCCTAACTCACGGAGATTTAACAGCATTTCATCAAATTGATCGGAACTATAAATAGGACTACCAGGTGCTACTAAACCAATTGTAGCTCCTTCTTTAATTCTATTTGGCTTAATTAAATCAAGTTTCCGATTGCCCGAGGGTTTCTTTACAATACTCGAAGCCAGACCGAGACCAGATAATGCTAAAAAGTTTTTTCTCGATAAACTCATACAAAGAAATCTAAATGTGGTTTTTATATAACGATTTGGAAAGTATAAAATCCAAAACATTTTTGGGAAGAAATTCCCTTAGTTGATCTTTGTGGTTAATATGCTCTTTTATTTTTGATGATGAAACTGAAATTGGTTTATGATCAACAAAAATTGAATTGTCAAGAATATACTTACTCACAGTAGAATGGTTGGCTTCAGGCCTGTTTGCGACTAATAGCTTTACTTCTTTAAGAATTTCTTTATGGTTCTTCCAGGAGTTGAAAATTGAAAGGTTATCCTCCCCAATACAAAAAAAGAAAGTACATTCTGGATGCAGTTTTTTTAAATACTGTATAGTGTTAAATGAATATGAAGGCTTAGGAAGCTCATTTTCGATAGTAAGTATCTTAATATTCTTTTTATTTAAGAAAGCGAGTTCTAGCATATCTTTCCTATGCTGATAAGAAGCGTGATTGCTCCCTTCTTTATGAGGAGGGAAAGGTGTTAGAAGTACCCAAAGTTCGTCAATTAAAGAAGATTCAAGAAAGGAGTGTGCGATGGCAATATGACCAAAATGTACTGGGTCGAAAGTACCTCCAAACAAACCAATACTTTTATTCATCAGTTACTGCCTAAACTATCTCCTGATTCAGGAATATCGAGGTTTGCAATTTTACCAGTTGCTTCCAGATATAGTTTTTCAGCTCTTTCTCTACTATCACTTTGAGGAAATAGCTGAATAAACTTCTCATAATTATTTACAGCTTCGCTATATCTCTCGAGTTGTTTTTCTTCGATACTACGGTCGGCATATGTAATAAATGTTTCGATTTGCTTAATAAGTGCTCGTTCAGCCCAAACTGATTCAGGATATCTGTCAATAGTTTGTTCGTAATAAATCGTAGCGGCTAAAAAGCGATCTGTTCTAAGGTAAAACTCAGCAGCTTCATAGTTCTTTCGGGCAAGTTTATTTCTTAACTCATCAATTTTTTCGGCAGAATCCAATACATACTCTGAATTTGGATACTTTGTATTGAAAAGTTGAAATAACTCAATAGCTCTTCCAGTAGCACTTTGATCTAGTCGATATCTTGGACTTTGCTGGTAATAACATAAAGCTCTTTTATATTCTACTTCTTCCCTTTGTGGATTTTGAGGGTAATAACTTATATAGCGCTCATACTCTGAAGCAGCAAGTATATACTGCTTATCATTATAATAGCTTTCGGCTAGAAAAAACTGAGCATCTTCTGCATAAGAAGTACCCCTTCCAACTCGAGTTACTAAGTCGAACCCATAAGCAGCGTCTCCATACTTCCCTTTTTCGAAAAGAGCTACTGATTTGTCATAAGCAACATTAAGAGGCTCTCCTGGTCGAACTAATTCTTTATTTTTGCAAGCTGTAAATAGCATTATGGTTGAAAATAATGCAATGGAAAAATATCTCATATTTGATGATTTAATTTCTTTAGTGATCACGATATCTTAAAAAAGTAAGTAAGTTTTTTAATTCTTCTTTGTATTCTGATGATGGAAAATGACTGAGTAATTCGAATGCTTTTTGATATCTGAGTTCAATTTCACTTGAAACATCTTTAATAACATTCAGATCTTTCATCAATTTAAGTACTGCTTCTACAGATTCAAGAGATGGATGATTCGAAAATAATGTTTCAGTTATTAGTTCTGATTCTTTCTTATTTGCTCGTTCTAACGCAAGTATAGTAAGATATGTTTTCTTTCCTTCAAAAATATCTCCACCTGGCTTCTTTCCAAACTTTTCTGGGTCGGCGATGGCATCTAATAAATCATCCTGAATTTGAAATGCAATACCAATTTCTTTTCCAATTAGATCTAATTCTTGTCGTTGCAATTTTGAAGAATGAGCTACAATAGCTCCCATTTCGAGTGATCCACTAAGTAAGGCTGCAGTTTTACCAGAAATCATCTCTATATATTCTTGAAGTTCTATATTCTGGCGATCCACAAATTCCATATCTAATGCCTGCCCTTCACAAACCGTTATAATGGCTTTAAGAAATACATCATAAAGAGCTGAGAATTCTTCTTTTGAAAAAGCATCATTATGTCCATAGTACACAAGTTGTTGCATGGCACCAGCAAACATCACATCACCAGAAAGAATTGCTACATTCTCATTCCACTTATTAAATACACTAGGTTTACCACGTCGGGTGTCAGCTGAATCCATTATATCATCATGAACAAGCGTAAAATTATGTAGTATTTCTACCGCCAAGGCAGCAGGGATAGATTCTTCTATATTTCCTTTACAAATTCCACATGCAAGCATTGTAAAAATTGGACGAATTCTTTTCCCTCCAGCTTTTAAAGCATACTCGAATGGCTCATAGAGTGTGACAGGATGATCAGGAAGATTTAGATCAAATAGTTCCTTCTCTATCCGCGTATAAAATTGTTTTTGTAAATCCGTAGTACTCAAATCAGGTCTGTAGAATTAGCTAAATAATATAAGGAATATAGAAGAGCTTTATAGAGCTGATTTCTCTAAAAGATGAGATCTATTTAATTCTGAAACTGAATGGCAACCAAGCAATGTGAGAATAATTTGTAAATCTTTTTTCCAGCTTTCAATTAATTTTAATACTCCTTCTAAACCATTGTCTGATATGGCTTTAATAATGGGTTGAGCTGAGGCTGTAAAGCTTGCTCCTAAACACAAACCTTTAGCTATATCTTGCGCAGAGCGAATTCCACCTGAGGCTATTATATCGAAACTTCTCTCCCATTGTAGTGAGCTTATTTGATTAAGACATTCAACTGTAGGAATACCCCAGTTATCAAAACTATGGCTTGGGGTTTTATTAGATGATCTATAATTTTCAACCTTTGCCCAGCTTGTTCCTCCTGCACCAGCTATGTCTATCACCTGCACTCCAGCATTTAGTAAACGTTTAGCAACATATTTAGAAATACCTGCACCAGTTTCTTTGACAATTACCGGAATATTTGAATTCTTCACTAATTGCTCGATTCCAGTAAGAACTCCTTTAAAATTTCGATCTCCTTCTGGTTGCATTAATTCTTGAAGTGGATTTAAATGAACAATAACGGCATCTGCTTCAATGCTTGAAATAAGTGTCTCTAGCTTATCTTTTGTAAATCCGTTAGTAAGCTGCACTCCTCCAATATTTGCTGAAATAAATGCACTTGGGGCTTTTTCACGAACAATTGAAAAAGTTTTAGTGAGTGATTTATTTTCCAACATAGCACGTTGACTACCTACACCAAACGGTAAGTTATTCGATTCACAGAACTCGGCTATAATTGCGTTTACCGGACCAGCATCTGCATAACCACCCGTCATAGATGAAATAAAAAGAGGAAATGAAAAAGTTCGCCCTAGTAAAGAAGCTTCGGTTGAAACTTCATTTAGATTTACTTCCGGAAGTGCATTATGATTGAAATAAAACTGATCAAATCCTGTAGATTGTGAATACTGTGTGCCTTCGGTTACCGTAAGTTCAACGTGATCTTTCTTTCTTTGTCGGATGTCTGTCATGCAAGGAAATTGCCACTAAATCATGAAAACACAAAATGTATTTTACGTAGAGTTTACATTTGTCCCTCTTTGGTGAGGGACAGAGTCAAAACTTGTATTGGCTCAAGGAGAGAACGGAAACGGCTATTAGCCATCATCGTCCTCCCTCTGATCATCCGCAAGCGGATAATCTGTCTCCCTGAAAAGGTAGACATTCTTAATCACGGTAAATAACTCCCACTATTCACATGAAAAGTCTGACCGGTAGCATGCTTTAGTTTGCCTTCAGCTAGAAATAGCACCAAGTTTGCAAATTCTTCAGTTGGAGCGATCGTATCTAAAAATAAACCTTGAGTAAGATATTCTGCTCCATATACTTCGATTGATTCACGTGCCATATCTGTGTCAACGAATCCTGGCGCAATGGAATAAGCAGTAATTCCGTCTTTACCAAAGCTACGGGCTAAACTTTTAGTAAATCCTATCATTCCAGCTTTGCTAGCCGCATACGAAGCATATTCCTGAGTATCTCCACGTTGACCTGCACGACTCGATATATTGATAATTTTGCCTTCTACTCCTTGTACTTTCCAAGCGTTGATTGCCCATTTACAAAGTAATCCTGCTGATCGAAGATTAACTTGCATGATTTTATCCCAGTTGTCTAACCACTCTTCATCTGAAATTTCAAAATCAGCATCCTCAAACATTCCAGCATTATTGATAAGGATCTCGGGTATTTTTTCCACTTCGAAGATCGATTTTAGCTTAAAAACTTCTTCTTCTTTAGATAAATCACAAGCTATGTGGCGGTAGTTATTGGTTGATTGGTTAATAGTAGAACGGGAGGTTCCAATTACTTCGTGATCATTAACCAATAACAAATCTGCAATTGCTTTACCAATTCCGCGGGATGAGCCTGTTAGCAATACCTTCATCTTGTATTTTCTAAGTTGTCTGTAAACTTCGTTGAATATGAGTGCTACAATATTTAGATAAAAACTAAATTTGATAATTTTATTCAGAGCGGAAACGAGGAATTAGCATAATTATTTAGGTGAGTAGAATCTTAGGAAGTATCCTTTTACCATATTCCTTAGCTCTGCTGAGTAATGTTTGACAAAAAGCTTCAGCTTAATTAACCCACCTAGCGCAAGCTTCCGTTTGTGCAATACACTAAAGTAGGAATAGTAAAAGCTAGACTCCTTAACTATAGAAAGGTATTCATGTTAATTTCTCGTTTCATCATATTGAGTCTGGTCTTCAGATCCTGAAATAAATTCAGGATGACTTTTAGGAGTAATAGGTAGTCGACTTAAGCCTTCCATACGGGCACAAAACTACATGCTTCGCCGTACATAATCTTTTTTGCTGTTTCCATTAACTTATTGGTAGCCAATAAATAAATAGAATCGGGAACATGAATATCTCCACATCCCTTTAACAGTACAAACTTGTCTTGATAGGCACTCCAGTCGAATGCTTCAACCCTTCTTCGATAAAGTTCATGTGTAACTTCTCTTGGTGATAAATGAAATACATCATTAGCGAATGGTTTTGCTTTAGAAGTAATTAACATCCATGCCCAGGGGGCGATTATAGCATCGGTAGAACAGAAAACAGAAAGATAATTGTCTTGTAATTGCGACCAATCATAATTAGCTAAGTGCTCCCGAAAGTCAGCTTCTTTCAACAGTAAATCCATGTGCAGAAAGTCTTTAATATCTAACTCAGCGATTGGAGTAGTATCATAGAACAACTTAGCTAAGTCTATGGTGACTAGCTTTTGGTTTGCTTTTACTTTGTTAATGATTGGTTCTCGCATGTTTTTTATTGGATGTCATGCTGAACTCGTTTCAGCATCTTGAGTCAAAGCTTAAGATCCCAAATCAAGTTCGGGATGACTTCAGGGTATTAAATACTAAAACTTTCACCACACGAGCAGGTTCTACTCGCATTTGGATTATGAAAATGAAATCCTTGTCCTTCGAGTCCGTCAGTGAAATCAAGTTCAGTGCCAGCTAAATACAAGAAACTGCGCATATCTACGAGTACTTTAAGACCATTTAACTCGAAAACCTGATCTTGATCACCTGGTTTTTCATCTGTTGCGAAATCAAGATTATATGTCAAGCCAGAACAACCTCCACTCTCCACTCCAACTTTTAGGAATGAATCTTTAGAGATTCCTTTTTCAGATCGAATTTCATCAATTCGTTTAAAGGCACGTTCGCTTATCGTGATTTCTCCCATTGTTTACACTGAAACTACTTGAATTTCTGGATCAATTCGTTTAACCATGCTTTCGATAGCATATAAAGTACCTGTAGATGCCGTTGGGCAAGTACCACAAGCACCTTGATAGTGAACTTTTAAGCGATTGCTTTCTAATCCCAATACTTTTAAACCACCACCATCAGCTAACAAATATGGACGTACTTGTTCATCAAGCATTCGATTGATTTCCTGAAGTCTAGGATCATCAGATTCCATTGCTTCTTTACTAACATGAACCTCTGAATCATCTTCTTCAAAAACTTGAGCTTCTGCTTCCCGAATTGGAGGTGCAAGCTTACGAAGTAATTCCGACCAAACAGCGGATCCGTCTTGAGTTACTGTAATATATTTGTCTACGTAATACACATTAATTACACTATCAATTGCAAAAAGTTCAGAAGCTAATGTATCGCCTTCTGCTTCCTGTGCATTTTCAAACGAACGAGTTGTCCCATTTGTAAGAGGTTCATCCAATACAAAACGCATTGCGTCTGGGTTTGGCGTACGTTCTATTTCTTTAATCTTAGCCATCTTTATCTCCTTTTATACAAAAAATTCTTTTGTGTATTTAATACCATCAACTAACCGATCAATATCATCTTCATTATTATAGAATGAAATTGAAGCTCTTAAAGTGCCCGGTATTTCAAAATGATCCATTACGGGTTGTGCACAATGATGTCCTGTTCGTACCGCAATTCCTTCTTTATCTAAGATGGTGCCAGCATCGGTGGGATGAATTCCATCTAGTAAGAATGAAATAACTGAAGCCTTATTTGAGGCTGTTCCAACGATTCTAAGCCCCTCAATTTTATTTAGTCTTGTAGAAGCATATTTAACCAATTCAGCTTCTCGTGCCGCAATATTTTCCATTCCAATTGACGAAACAAAATCGATAGCAGTTCCTAAACCAATTCCCGCTGAAATGGGTGGAGTTCCTGCTTCAAACTTAAATGGCAGATCGTTCCAGGTCGTTTTTTCAAAGGTAACCTTGTCGATCATATCTCCACCACCCCGGTAAGGAGGCATTGCTTCAAGATGTTCTTTTTTACCGTATAGAATTCCGAAACCAGTTGGTCCGCATACTTTATGCGCTGAGAATGTATAAAAGTCTGCATCTAAAGCTCTAACATCTACTTTTGAATGAGGTATAGCTTGTGCGCCATCAATTAAAACTGGAATTCCTTTAGAGTGAGAAGCATCAATAATTTCTTTAACCGGATTGATAGTTCCTAAAGCATTCGAAACATGGATAATTGCTACCATTTTAGTTCGTTCTGATAGTATTTCATAAAACTTCTCCATAATAAGTTCCCCATGTTCGTTCATCGGAATAACTTTTAGTGTAGCTCCAGTTTGTTCTCCTATTAATTGCCATGGAACAATATTTGCATGATGCTCCATTTCAGTAACTAAAATTTCATCTCCTTCCTTGAAATTAGTTCGGCCAAAAGAATTTGCCACCAAGTTTATAGAATCCGTGGTTCCAGTCGTATAAATTATCTCTTCTAAATGCTCTGCGTTTATAAATGCTCTTACTTTCTCTCTTGTAGCCTCAAAAGCATCCGTCGCTTTCTGGCTCAAAGTATGAATTCCCCGATGTACATTCGCATGTTCGTTAGAGTGATAATCATTAATACGATTAATCACAGATACAGGCATTTGACTACTTGCACCACTATCTAGATATACCAATTTCTTCCCATTTATCTCTCGATTGAGGACAGGGAATTGAGAACGAATTTCTTCCCAATTGATGGTGGTTGGTATGTTAAGTGTATTATTCATCAAACTGAATATATTTTCGGAAAGTCTGCAATACTATTTTATTGTTCAGGTTCTACGATAACTCTAAGAGTAACTTTAAAACTTATTTATCATCTCTATTTGTGTATTGAATAACTTCATTAAGAAGAAGTTTTTCAACAGATTTTACTTCCATACTTTCTACACTTTCCAGAGCAAAAGCGTACACTAATAATTCCCGTGATTTTTGTTCGGTTAAGCCACGACTCTGGAGATAAAATACTTCTTCATCCTGCAATTGGCCTATTGTTGCTCCATGAGAACACAATACATCGTCTGCAAAAATTTCTAACTGGGGTTTTGTATTTACTTTACCATCATCAGAAATTAGCAGATTTCTGTTTTCCTGAAACGAATCAATTTTCTGAGCATTTTTGGCTACAAAAATTTTACCATTAAAAATCGAATGTGCACTATCATTTACTACCACTTTATGGAGTTGATGACTTTTACCATGTGCAAAACGATGATCCATAATCGAATGGGTATCAGCAATCTGTTCTCCATCAATTAAAACTAATCCATCAACGGTAAAATCAACTTCCTCTGCATTTTGAATAACTCTTGGGTCATTTCTAAAGAGTTTTGCACCTAAACAAATAGTATAAGAATGGTATTCTGCATTCTTATCCAACATTGCGATTGGGCGTGATACATGCGAAGCTTTTTTTGAATCCCGTTGAATTCTAGCATGATGTACATTTGATCCAGTAAACATTTTGAACTCAGTAACAGGTACATTCAAATACACATTATTTGCTAAGCCAATATGCTCTTCAATAATTGTAGACTTTGAGAACATTTCTCCAATATAAAGAAGTCTAGGAGTTGCATAAAAAGCTTCTTCAGCATCTGTAAATACATTCAGGATATGTATAGGAGCTTCAACTACAGTTTCTTCAGGAACATGTATAAAAGTACCGTCTGAGAAAGCAGCATCGTTGAAAGGAGCAAAAACATCATCTTTATAATTTGTGATAGTTCCTAAGAATGTCTTTACAGAATTATGATCAGCATGATTAGCAAGGTTTCCTACTGTAACCCCATTAGGAAGTTCAGAAATTGAAGACAAGTCTTCGTTATAAACACCATTTATAAATACCAATCGTGTGTTAAGTGCTTCAGGAAGGTAATGCTGTGAGATATCGCCAACAGCTTTAGGTTGTGCTTCCTCAATAGAGACGAATGTATTTTTTGTAATGGATTTTAAGTCAATAAATCTCCAATCTTCATCTTTTCGAGTAGGAAAAGCCGTTTCTTCAAGGGCAACTCTTCCTCGTTCATTTATCGCACGAATTGATATAGAAGTTCCCTTAGGTTCTATCCCTCCTCTGATGTACGATAATAAAGTTTCTTTTTGTAATACTTCACTCATTACTGAGCTCCGTTTAATGAAAGTTCCTTTTGTAGCTCGTCATAGCCGTTTGCTTCCAGTTCTTCAGCAAGTTCAATTCCACCAGATTTGATGATCTTTCCATCCATCATAACGTGCACAAAATTTGGTTTTATATAATTAAGCAGTCTTTGATAATGAGTTATCAAAACAATTGCATTTTCAGAATTTGCAATTTTATTTACTCCATCAGAAACAACTTTAAGAGCGTCAATATCTAATCCAGAGTCTGTTTCATCTAAGAATGAAAGAACTGGATTAAGTACAGCCATTTGAAAGATTTCATTTTTCTTCTTCTCACCACCAGAAAAACCTGTATTTATTGAGCGACTTAGAAATTCATCTTTCATATCGATAACTTCCAACTTCGTAGCCAGATAGTCTTCAAACTCTAATGGGTCGAGCTCTTCTCTTTCGTTAGCTCTTGCAATAGTATTATAAGCCTCCCTTAAAAGGGTTTTATTGGTGATTCCTGGAACTTCAACTGGATATTGAAATGCTAGGAATAATCCTAAGTGAGCACGTTCATCAGCATCCATTTCTGTGATGTCTTCTCCGTTAAAAAGAATTTCACCTTTTGTAACTTCATATTCGGGATGACCGGCAACCACTTTCGAAAGTGTACTTTTACCACTTCCGTTAGGTCCCATTATTGCATGGATTTCACCAGCATTAACGTTCAGGTTAACACCTTTTAAAATTTGAATGTCTTCGCCTTCAACTTGGGCGTGTAAGTTTTTAATTTCTAACACTATACTATTTTTCTTTTATTGTTTTTTAATTTCTTTTGCGAGAAGCGAATGCGACAAAGCAATCTAGTTTTTCAATCTGAGATAACTTCACTTCGCATGTAAATGGTTTTACCCAACACTTCCTTCTAATTTAACATCAAGAAGCTTATTGGCTTCAACTGCAAATTCGAGTGGCAATTCCTTTAATACATCTTTAACAAATCCATTGATGATCATTGAAATAGCATCTTGCTCACTTATTCCACGTTGCATGAGATAGAAAATTTGTTCTTCTCCAACTCTTGAAGTGGTAGCTTCATGTTCTACACTACTGGTTGGATTTTCTGAAGAAATATATGGGAAAGTATGCGCCCCACATTCTTGTCCAATTAACATTGAATCACATACTGAGTAATTCTTTGAACCATGTGCCTTCTTACCGATTTTAACTTCACCGCGATAACTATTATTTGAACGGCCGGCAGAAATACCTTTTGAAATGATAGTACTTTTTGTATTTCGGCCAAGGTGTATCATTTTAGTTCCAGTATCAGCTTGTTGCCTTTTAGTAGTAACAGCAACTGAGTAAAATTCTCCAACCGAATTATCACCTTGTAAAATTACAGATGGATATTTCAAAGTTACAGCAGAACCTGTTTCTAATTGAGTCCATGAAATTCTGGATCCGTTTCCTTTGCAAATACCTCGTTTAGTTACAAAATTGTAAATTCCACCTTTTCCATTTTCATCTCCAGAATACCAGTTTTGAATGGTAGAATACTTGATATCTGCGTTATCTAATGCTACTAACTCTACAACAGCAGCATGAAGCTGATTTTCATCATACATAGGAGCGGTACAACCTTCTAGATAGCTTACACTAGCACCCTCTTCTGCAATAATAAGTGTTCTTTCAAATTGACCCGATTCCATATTATTAATACGGAAATAGGTAGAAAGCTCCATTGGACATTTTGTATTCTTTGGGATGTAACAAAATGAACCGTCAGAAAATACCGCTGAGTTCAACGCTGAGTAAAAATTATCTCGAACGGGCACTACAGATGCCATGTATTTTTTTACCAGTTCGGGATGTTCTTTTATTGCCTCCGACATTGAACAAAAAATTACACCCGCCTCAGCGAGCTTTTCTTTAAAAGAAGTGAAAATAGAAACGCTATCAAACACTGCATCTACAGCTACTCCTGACAACATTTTCTGTTCTTCTAGCGGAATACCAAGTTTTTCATAGGTTTCACGAATATTTGGATCAACATCATCCATGCTATCCAATTGTGGTTTTTTCTTAGGTGCAGAATAATAGAGAAGATTTTCGAAATCTGGCTTTGTATAGGTAGCATTAAACCAAGTTGGCTCTTCCATTTCTTTCCAAGCGTGATATGCTTTTACACGAAACTCAGTCATCCATTCTGGCTCTTCTTTTACTGCAGAAAGATGCCTAACTATTTCTTCGCTTATTCCTTTGGGAAAATCTTCATACTCAACATCAGTGGAGAAGCCATACTTGTATTCTTCACCAATCATTGATTCTAAAGCTTTTACTTCGTCACTTAATTCTTCGCTCATTAAAATCTGTTTATTTGTGCGTTATTTACATCTTTGTAAACCGTCTTTAATACTACTTCGTTCAACGATTTACGAGCTTATTTAGATTCCGTCCAAATATACAAAATCCATTGTTCAGAACTAAATGTGAAGTGATTGAGAATGTCTATAATGTCTATTTCATTTTTAAACAAAACTATAAGAGAAATGATTTATACAAGATTCAGACAATGAAATATGAAATAGTGCCAAGGATAATTGTGAATAAAAAAAGCTCTATAAAAAATATAAATACGACGAGAAAACTGATGATTAATGAACCTGCTTTATCCTTTGGGTTTAAATAAAATCTGAAATACAGAATTAGAATAAATGCGTAGAGAACATAATTAAAGATAAGTGGTATTTTAAATAATGGAGTTAAAAAAGCTACAAAGAGTGTAGCGTGCCCTATTATGAAAGACGCAATAGTTACATGTTCTGCATAGTTTCGTTTCCTAAATAGTAGCGCACTAGGTGCAGCCAAAAAGAAAACTGAAATTATCCAAAAAAACTTAAAATACTCTGAAATTATTTTACCAGCTTCAAAACCAATTTTAAATATAACAGTATTCTGAAGAGGATCAGAAGGCATTTTTGGAGCTCCGACTGGAAACACATTCTCCAGAATTAGATACATCGATATCGAAATAATTAAATAGGATATTGGATTAAAAATACCTTTCCGTTTCCCAGATAAGTAACCTTGAATAAAGGATTGAGGATTGAAAGTTAACCCTCTGATATTATATAGATATCCTTTATCCATATTCGTGAATGTTGAAAAAGCTTCAACCAAAACTGCTTTAAATGTAATCTTTCTAAGATTTGATATTTCTCCGCAATTTGGGCAATACTTTTCAGTATGGTGGAAATTACATGAAATACAGATTTGTTTAGCTGGTTTATCCATATCGAAAGAAATTGCGAATAGCAGTTAAGTTTTAAGGGATACTAACTTCTAATAATTTACTTTTAGATGAAGGTATTATGGTTACTTCTGAAATGGAATTTGGAATTAATATTGAATCACCAAGTTGGTAAGATATTGATTCAGAACTAAATTGTATTGTACCCTCTCCTTTTAAGCACATAAGTATAATGCACGAATCTATAATAGTGTAATTTCTAGTTACTTCCTCTTCAATCAAGAGTCGATTGGTTACGAAATACTGACTTTTGCCAACTTCTACTTCTTTTACTGATTTATCATAGCTAGTTTTATACTCGTCATAAAAATTATAGTCAATTGCATCTACTGCTTCTTCAACATGAAGCTCTCTACCAACTCCATTTTTGTCCACTCGATCAAAGTCATAGATACGGTAGGTAATGTCTGATGTCTGCTGGATTTCTGCAATCAATAAACCTTTTCCAATGGTATGAACCCTACCAGCGGGTAAAAAGAATACGTCATCATTATATACTTCTTCTCGATTTAGGATATCCTGGAGGTTTCCAGATTCAAAAATATTAAGGTATTCTTTTTTGTTGGTTTGTTTATTAAAGCCTGAAATAAGCGTTGCACCCTCTTCAGCATCAACAACGTACCACATTTCAGTTTTGCCAAATGAATTATGGCGTTTCATGCCTAATTCATCGTTTGGATGCACTTGAATACTTAGATCATCGTTGGCATCAATAAATTTGATAAGCAATGGAAATTTATTACCAAATTTTTGGTAGACTTTATCTCCAATCAACTCACCTTTAAACTGATCAATTAAAGCTACTAAAGTTTCTCCAGCTAAGCTTCCTTCTGAAACAAGAGAAACATCTCCGTCAACTCCAGAAATCTCCCAACTTTCACCGCAGATTTTTGATTCTCCAATTGATTTATTGAGAATTGTTCCGAGCTTTTCACCACCCCAAATTTTATCCTTTAGAATTGGGGTAAATTTTAATGGGTATAAATTCATTTCAACTTTTCTAGTCATCCTGATCCGTCAGCTCATGGAGAAAAATCTTGCCGACTACACGCTAAGATTCTTCGCTTTCGCTCAGAAGGACGTTACTATTTTAAATTATAATTACATGATACTTGACATATCGAACGAATGTGAGATTTCTAAAAAAATAGTTTATGTCTCAAAACACTTTAGATTCTCCTAATGGTCAAAATGACAAATTCTTTTCTTAACTCAACAAAGCTGCAACACAACTTGTATTAACAATATCTTCCCAACTGCAACCTCGTGATAAATCCATCATTGGTTTTGCAAGTCCTTGAATAATAGGACCCGTTGCAGTTGCTCCGGCGAGCCGTTCAGTGATTTTATACCCTATGTTGCCAGCATCTAAATTTGGAAAAATAAATACATTCGCATTTCCCGCTACTTTGGAATCTGGTGCCTTTCTTTTTCCAATTGAATCAACTAAAGCAGCGTCAAATTGAAGTTCTCCATCAATATTTAATACAGGATTCTTTGATTTCGCTAATTCTAGAGCTTCTGAAACTAAATCTATCTTTTCGTGTTTGGCACTTCCCTTTGTGGAAAATGATAGTAAAGCTGTTCTTGGTTCTTTTCCGGTTAATTTAAAATGTGAAGCTGAAGAATCTACGGCAATACTGGCAAGTTGTGCTGAATTCGGATAAGGAACTACCGCACAATCACCGTATGTAAAGACTCTTCCATCTTCGAAGCTCATTAAAAAGATACTTGAAACCACATTAGAACCTGGCTTTAAGCCTATCGTTTGAATTGCTGCTCTAAGTACATCTCCTGTTGTTGACACAGAACCAGCCACACATGCGTCTGCATCACCTTCCGATACCATTGATGCCGCAAAAAATAAAGGGTCTTCTACGATTTTTTTAGCCTGATCAATTGTAACTCCTTTATGTTTCCTTTTCTCATAAAATGCTTTCGCATAAAGATCGAGGTTGGCATGTGAAGAAGTATTTATTGTTTCGATTTTACTACTAACCGCTTTCATCCCATCGTTTTCAATCAAAATCACTTTACAGAATTCTTGATCAGTTAAGAATTCTGCGGCTTTAATTACCCGTTCATCCGAAGATCTAGGTAAAACAATGGTTCTTTTAAGTTTGGAAGCTTTATCACGTACTAAATCAATGATGTTCATTCGTCAGATTAATAGAGTTATTGAAAATGCAGCAAGTATAATACCAACCTTTTGCTTTAAAGAGAGTTCATCTTTCCAAACGATAAATCCAATAATTGCACCAAGTACTACATTGGATACATTGGTTAATGAAAACACTAAAGCTCCCCTCATTTCTTGAAGGGCTAAAAGTAAGAAAAACGAAGAGTAAAGGTTAGCTATTCCAACTATAATTCCATAAAAAACTTCTTTTCTTGTAAATCTGAACTCTTTTTTTATGAGTAAGTATATACTTCCAATAATAAATGATGAGCTAAATATTAATCCTAGAAATCCGTATTCAGGAAGATTTGAACTAAATTCTCTTTCAAAAATTTTAAGAGAGGCATCTGCTATACCCGTCATAATAAAAAGAGCTATTGGAAAAATAGTCGCTTTCGCATCAATTTTTTTTGATGAATTGATCTTTGGAATCATTAAAAAAAGTGCTACAAATACCAGTATTATTCCTAGGTATTTAATAGATCCTACAGTCTCGTTATACACAAATAAGCTTATTCCAATAGGAATTACCAGCGACATACGCATGGCTGCAATACTAATACCCATTCCTATTTTTTCTAACGAAGTACTATAAACAAACAAATTTGCTATAAAAACGGATCCTAAAATGATTGAGAAAAAGAGAATACTTGGTGAAATAACTTCGAGGTTGACTATCTCTCTTCCTGATATCGAAAAACTTATAATAGAAGCTGTCAAATAATTAATAATTAGTACTTGAATAAGTCCTAATAATCTAGTTTTAGCTAACTTTAGAAAATGAGCTATTGCAAGTGAGTTCGCTACACTTAATGCAATAAAAAGAAAACCCATTATTCGATTAGGTTTATGCTGGTATCCCCAAAAAAGATAACATTTTGAGGTTGATTATGAAGCCTTCTGGAAGTGTAATCGACATTTCTTTGCAAATGATTTATGATACCAGAAATTGTAGATTGTCCGTTTTTAAAAGCCTCAGCAGTAAAATAAGTGAAAATGCTATGTCTTTTTTGATCTCCATCAGCAATCGAATAATCTCTTGACCTCTGATTTTGTGTAGAGCTAAAAATGACAACTGTGTTAGGGTTATTTTCAATTACTTTTGATGAAAGTGATTCAAGGAACTCATTGTTTACATTATCTTCAACAAAATCTAAATCTGCGAAAACAACAATCTGCTCAACCGGTAACTCTGAAAAGCTAACTAAAAGTGAATTTAAGTTAAAAAATTCACTTTCATCTGTTTGTTGAGTTGGGATTAGCTGTAATTCACCTTGTTCAGAAGCACCTACATATCCCGATAAATAAACGAAAATTTGTTTTTGTGGAGTTCTCAACTTGCTAGCTAGTCGATTATAGGCTAAGGTAAGTTGACGTTGAGAGTTTATGTTTAAAGCTTTTGTAATATTACCCAGAGGAATATTAAATCCTTTTTCAAAGTATTCCTCCATTAATCGAGCATCACGAGTTGCGTACGTACGTTCAGAATAACCACCTTGATACTCTCCATTTGCCAAAATGAATGCATAAGTATTAGAATTATTATCAGTTGTTAAAGCAGGTATATTGTCCTCTATATCTACATTCCCAAATGGGATATTTGGAATAGCAAAAATAGAAAGTTGGGTAGCAAACTCAGAGGATCTCCAAATTGGATAAGCATCTGTTTTTGAAATCCAGGTTTCTGATATCCCATAAAGTACCTTATACCATAGACTATCTTCCTCAACTAACTTCATTTGACTCCCAAATGCTAAATCTGTCAGAATATTTCTTGAATCAAATTCAGGCGTATCTCTTAGCGCAGTTACCTGAGCAGAAATAACAATAAAGCGTTCAAAAATATCGGTTAGAGGAATAAATTTAGTATAAGTCTCATCATTGAAATAAAGCTGAAGTTCAACAACATCACTACTATCATATTCAAAAATCTCTGGGTTTAATACATCCAGTAAATTTATAGAATACATTGAGTTTACAGGACGTATTTCCTGATTTTCTACGATTTGACTTCCTTCAAAATAAATTGCGAAACTTGCTTTATCCTCAGGAAGTGGTGTTGTATTAACTACTTCTGTTTCTTCTATTTCACCAGTTTTCCTTAATAACCTAGTTTCTCCCGTTGGTGTAGGCTCACCAACAGATTTCATATTCAATACAGAAGCAATTGTTACAAACCCAGCAGTTCCAAACAATAAATTTTTGCTAGTGTTAGATTCACTAACCGTAATTGCAGCTGTAGATGCTATCCCTGCTCCTATCAATCCAAATAAAATTGATCTAAATGTTGGTCTGTATCGCTGTATATATCGATCAGTTTTTACACGTTGGGCATATTCGAATGTATTTTCTGACT
The DNA here is from genome assembly GCA_040222455.1 of Balneolaceae bacterium. Lineage (GTDB taxonomy): Bacteria > Bacteroidota > Rhodothermia > Balneolales > Balneolaceae > RHLJ01. The sequence continues at coordinate 534,765 of JAVKDD010000027.1, forward strand.
TAAGTTGAAAATTGACAATTGGTGATTTTGGATTCGTTGTACCTGTATATTCTAAAAACTTAGTTGCCTCTAACAGAGTAAAGTCGGTTCGGTCGGTTTCATACTGATTTTCAACAACCCATTTCGAGCTAGAACACGCGCTCCCAATCGCGATGAACAGAAATAGAATATATATAAAAGGTGACCTCATTAAGCCCAGGGAGTTTGTTTTGATGCTAATGCTATTTTGGCGGAATCGATAGCAATTACCAGTTCTTCATTAGTTGGAATAACGAACACTTCTGTTTTAGAGTCTGTGGTATTAATTTTTTTATTATCAGGAATATTAGAATTGAGTTTATCATCGATCTTAATTCCCATATTATCCATTTCAGAAAGAATTTGAGAACGTATTTGAGATGCATTTTCTCCAATCCCACCCGTGAAAATAATGGCATCAACTCCATTTAAAGACGCAATATAAGAACCAATATATTTTTTGGCTCTGTAGCAAAATACATCTACAGCTTCCTTACATCTACGATCTCCGTTTTCAGCTTCTTCCAACAAATCTCTCATATCTCCTGCATAACCGCTAAGTCCCAATAGGCCACTATGTTTATTTAATAATGCATGAACATTGGCCAAAGATAATTCTTCTTTCTCTATGAGGTAGAATAAGATAGACGGATCAATATCGCCACTTCTTGTACCCATTACCAATCCTTCTAGTGGAGTAAACCCCATGCTAGTATCGTAAGAATCACCGTCTTTGATCGCGGTTATTGATCCCCCATTTCCTAAGTGACATGTAATTATTTTAGACCCTTTTTTAGGTTTATTTGAAAGTTTAAAATATTGACGACTTACATAATAATGTGATGTGCCATGGAAGCCATATTTCCTGATTTTATATCGTCGGTAAAGACGATTCGGAATTCCATACAAAAAAGCATGCAGAGGGATTGAGTGATGAAAAGCGGTATCAAAAACTGCAACATGAGGAACGTTTGGCAAATGCTTTTTAGCAGCTCTAATTCCTTGTAAATTTGGCGGGTTATGTAGTGGAGCAATATCAAATGCGGCTTCAATTGCTTCTTCTACATCTTCATCAATTAACACTGAATCTTTAAATGTTTCCCCACCATGTACCACACGATGACCTACAGCTTCAATCTCATCTAAAGAATGTAGATGATTATTATCTGCTTCAAGTAAAAGCTCCATAATAGTTTTTAAAGCAACAGCATGATTATCAATCGCCATTGACTTCTTTACAGGCTTTTCATCTTTAAACTCTTGTTTAATGATGGATGTAACGGCTCCAATGCGTTCTACTAATCCTTTACAAAGTGTATCTTTTTTTGCAGAATCAATAAGTTGATACTTGATTGAAGAACTGCCGCAATTAATTACTAGAATTTTCATGATCTAAAATGAGATTATAGCTCCAATACCAATGAGCTGACGAAATGAAAAATTTGATTCTCCTGCCGATGGATCCGACAACCAAAATGGAATATCATATCGTATAAAAATCCCGCGATCTTTACCTAAATAATCCGGGATATTTATAGAAAGTTGAAATCCGGTTCCAGCATCTGCAAGAATGGGTGTATTTGTTGATGTATTTCCAACAGTTGTAGTTGGGCTAATAAAATCTTGTCGACCAATATCGAAAAATAAATAACTACTTAAAGAGACCAGATCTCCAACTATTGAAACATTTTTAAGTCGAGAGTCAAGAAAGTTCGGAAATTCCAGCGCCAGATTTAAAGCGATAATTGTTTCAGATGATGGGTTTGCTCCCGAACTAAGTAAATCTATATCTCTATTCAAATATCCTCGTAGGTTAGCTCCTCCTCCAACTTGAAAGCTACCTGCTTCTAACCATGGTTGAGCGATAGTACCTTTGGCTCTTGATATTCCTTTGTTCAACCATGTTTGAGCTGAAGCCATGCTTGCTAAAAAGCGGTACTCGTTTGCAATATTCTCAGAACCAATACCAGCATAACCTCGAATATTGAACCTGAATTTTTCTGAAATATCAAATCGTTGATTCATTTCTAAGGTGCCAACAGTAAATCTCCCAGATTGATCATTTATATTCGATTTAAGATCAAATAGAGCAATAAAAAAACCTGAATCTAAAGGTCTACTAAGTAATAATTGAGTTCCCAAAATTGTTTTAGTTTCAGTTTGCCAAACCGAAGGGAAAGGTCGGTAATCAATTTCGGTTAACTTCTCCGCAGAAATAAATGTATTAAATTCTAAATAATTGAACTCATCAAATCCTGGTTGCCAGCGTTTATTAAATTGAAATTTATGCTGAGAATAACCCGTCCGAATACTACTTATGAGTTGGATGCTTCCCTCATTCCCAAAATCTGATATAGCTTTAATGGGTTCTATAAATGATAAATAATAGGAAATTGGGTTATCTGGAAACCAAGTTCCAAGCCAAAAACCAGCGTCTAAACGATGAGGCCCGTCTTTAAATGTTCCTTCTACTTCTCCTAACACACGAATCCCAACTCTTATTCCATCAACATCATTATACCAAAGATCGGGTGCAAAAGTAAAAGAATAGGGTTCATCCTGAGCAGTGATTGAAGTGGAAATAATCACCAAAAAAAGTAGGATAAAAAAATGTTTCAGGTGATGGAAATAAGCCACTCAGGTAATATTTGATCGTTCACTAATAGGTTATATGTAAGCCGTATTAGTCGTTTTTGTTCCGGCCAATGAAGATACGCATCAAGCTGTTTAATAGAAATCCACACATACTCATTATGCTCATCATCTAATTGAGGAATAGAATCAGTTTTTAATTCAACAGCAAAAGCAGGGATATGATGAATTTGATCGGATTTGGCTTCGTAGAATGTGTTTACAGAAGGTATGGTCCAAAACTTTATCGGAATTAATGAAGTTTCTTCATTAAACTCTCTAAGCGCTGCTTCCCAATACTTCTCTCCTTCTTCAACTTTTCCACCAATCATACGCCATTGATTAGCGTATATCTTTTTTGATGAACGTAAAAAGAGCAAAAACTCAGGTTCTCCTTTATTTATTCTGTACGCGTAAACATCGATTAGCTTTTTCATAAAAGCTTATAAGATTAAATTTCAATCTTTTTTACTTCTAATTCCAATTTACCTGCTGGAACAGTAACCTCAGCTATTTCCCCTATCTTCTTACCCAGTAATCCTTTACCGATTGGAGAATCTACAGATATTTTGCCTTTTGAAAAATCTGCTTCATTTGCAGAAACTAAGGTATAAGTCATTTCTTTCCCCATTTTTTTATTGAGGATTGTAACCTTAGTTAACACTCGAACCTGACTTAAATCAAGATCTTTTGCGTCTAGAATCCGTGCGTTAGCAAGTATATCTTCTAACTTTGTAATTCGGTCTTCCATGTGCCCTTGTGCTTCCTTGGCAGCATCATATTCTGCGTTTTCACTCAAATCCCCTTTAGCACGAGCTTCAGCAATATCCGCTGCAATTTCTCTTCTTCCTCGAGTTTTTAAATCCTTTAATTCTGCATCCAGTTTGTCGTAACCTTCTTGTGATAAATATTGGATGTTGCTCATCGTATTATTCCTTTCTTCAATTTCTGAAAATAAAAAAAAGCATTCCGCTTTGTGAGGGATGCTTTGTATTTGTTATTACAACAATACAAAAAATACAGCTATTAAGCTTGTTTGTCTAATTATATTGAGAGTTTTCTTTATTTGATAAAGCCCGTATTGCTAAAATTAAGGCGAAAAGAACTAGTATTCCTCCAGTAAAAAATGGAGCTCCGGGAAACTGAATGATGGTACTTTCTGATGTGAAATAACTAAATAAATTTGTCATGACTGGCGGACCAAATATTGCCGTAAAACTAACTAAACTAGTTAATGCACCCTGTAGCTCTCCCTGTTGATTAGCAGGAACTTGATTCGATATAATGCCTTGCAAAGCAGGACCCGCAAAACCACCCAAACAGTATGGAATTACCATTATTAGAAGAATCATTCCAGTTGGAGAGAATGCAAATCCCATAAATCCTAAAGCACTAAAAGTAAGACCAAGATAAACCGATTTAATTTCCCCAATCTTTGGAATCACAACTCGTGTTAAGCCACCTTGAACGATGGCAACACATAAACCAACAATCCCTAAAGAAATACCTACCATTTTCTGATCCCATTCAAACTTCTGCATGGTATAGTAGGTCCAAGTGCTTTGAGTAGCATGCTGAGAAAAATAAACAAGGAAGAATACTCCTATTAATCCCATTACAGTTGGAAAAGAACGAATTTGTTTTAGTGAACCAACAGGATTTGCTCTCTTAATATCAAATGCTCTTCTATTTTCTATTGATAAAGATTCTGGAAGTACAAATAATCCGTAGGTAAAATTAACCAATGTAAGTCCAGCCGCAGCAAAAAACGGTACTCGTGACCCAAATTCTCCAAGAAGACCTCCTGCTACCGGTCCAATAATAAATCCAAGACCAAAAGCAGCGCCAATTAAGCCAAAATTCTGAGCTCTTTTTTCTGGAGAGCTAATATCTGCAATATAAGCGCTAGCTGTTGTCATCGAAGCTCCAGTAATTCCTGAAACCATCCGAGCAATAAATAACCAAAAAATTGTGGGAGCTAATCCTAATAAAATATAATTAATGCCAAAGCCGAAAAGTGAAATCAATATTACTGGTCTACGTCCAAATCGATCACTTAGCGAGCCAATCAAAGGGGCAAACAAAAACTGCATCGATGCATAAATAAACATCAAAAAACCACCGTAGGTAGCTGCAATACTTATACCTTCACCAGTGAGCTCCATGATAAGTGGTGGAACAACAGGTATAATAATCCCTAAACCGATAACATCAAGAAGAACTGTAATAAAAATAAAAGTAAGCGCGGCTTTGCGCGGTTCTTTAGGCATAGGCAAGTCTTAGAGTTTAATGATAGGAGTATTTGAAAGCGATTGAAAGATTAATTGTGTCATTAATTCAAGTGATGTTGATCAGTAGGCTGGCTTAGAAGGATTTGCAAAGTTTTAAATTGAGCAGATTCTTTGCTTTCAATCAGAATGACTATCTTTTGAAAAAGCTAAAAATAAAATGCCCCGAAAACTCTCTACCAAGGAAATACTAGAAGAAAATTTAGCACAGACCCCGCCCTCAAAATTAAGCGAAGTAAAAGTAATACTTCACAATATCAGAAGTCTACACAATGTAGGTTCATTGTTTCGTACGAGTGATGCTTTTGGTATTTCTGAACTCATTCTATCAGGGTATACACCTCACCCCCCACGCCCTGAGATTAATAAAACCGCTATTGGAGCAGAAGAATTTGTTCTCTGGAATGCAAGCAATAATGTTGAAAAGATGTGCTCATCGTTGAAAGATGATGGATACATTCTTATTGGGCTAGAACAAACGGATCAGAGCATTCAGCTTCCAAATTTTGATGCAAATGCATATTCAAAAATTTGTCTGATAATGGGGAATGAGGTTACAGGAATTGATGAAGATATTATTCCATACATAGATAGCTTTGTTTCAATTCCACAATATGGTCAAAAGCATTCTCTAAATGTTTCAGTTGCTGCTGGTGTAATGTTGTATGCATTATTGGAAAAATTTTGGACTCGTTAAGCATTTGCATGCAGATTAAAGCAATCTCATTGTACCAAGCACAATTTACAAGATCACTTCGCTTTGCTCGTGAATGTGATGAATTCATCTCTGTGAAGGCAGGGATCCAGAGTTAGGTAGAAGCAACGGGCGTTGATTTAAATCAAGGTTCATATATGTATGAGAACGACACATAAGGCTATTCTTTCTTTAATCAGAAATAAACCTTTTCTTAAAAAAAGATCTTGCCTAATCTCAGAAACGAAGTATTTTAAGCAAAATTAAAATTGCTCTTAAAATATGACAAACCAACCTTCTTCAAATTCACTGTTCAATCGTTTTTTAAATCATATTGAAAAAGCAGGAAATAAACTTCCTGATCCTGCTATTCTCTTTTTCTACTTAATGGTCATCGTTTGGATACTATCCGCTATTCTCGCTCCTATCGATTTTGGTGAAGTTCACCCTCTTACAGGAGCTGAACTTTCAGTAAACAATTTGCTAACGGGTACAGCATTGGCAAACTTTTTTGCAACTATGGTAACAACATTTACAAGCTTTGCACCTCTGGGTATTGTTTTGGTAGCAATGTTAGGTGTCGGTGTTGCTGAAAATTCTGGTTGGATTGATGCAGGATTGAAGAAGTTGTTGAACGTAACTCCTCAGTTCCTGTTAACCCCAATGTTAATTTTAATCGCTATTGTTAGTCATACAGCTGCAGATGCTGGTTATATACTTGTAATTCCTTTAGGCGGTGTAATTTTTTATGCAGCTGGAAGACATCCTTTAGCTGGTATTGCTGCAGCTTTTGCAGGTGTAAGTGGTGGATTTGCAGCCAATTTCATACCGTCTGCAATCGATCCATTAATCATGAGTTTTACTTTAGAAGCTGCTCGAATCTTAGATCCTGAGATCGTTTTAAATCCTCTTAATAATATTTATTTCACTGGAATTTCCTCCATATTAATCGTTTCAGTGGGTTGGTTTGTTACTGATAAAATTGTAGAGCCAAGACTTGCAACTTCAATTGTAGATGGGAATGAAGATGAAATGCCTAAGATGGAAGATGTTTCTCAAAAAGAAACGAAAGCATTTTGGTTAGGGCTTGGAGCAATGCTATTAGGTCTTATTGGGCTCATTGCTTGGGCTATACCAGAAAGTTCTGCTCTTCGTGGACCTGATATGGTTGATCCTGAAATCATGTCTTTAACTTCGTTTAAAGCCCCATTAATGCAGGCTATTGTTCCTTTAATTTTTGTATTCCTACTCATTCCAGGTGTTGTTTATGGTGTAGTTTCTGGAAAATATAGTAGCTCTAAAGACATGATAAATAATATGACTAAATCGATGCAAAGCATGGGTTATTATATTGTAATGGCCTTCTTTTGCGCATTATTTATAGATGCATTCTCTAGTTCAAATATCGGATTATTAGTTGCTTTAAAAGGAGCAAATTTTCTGCAATCATTAAATCTTCCTGCTCAAATCACTATTGTAGGAATTATCTTTTTAAGCGCTTCAGTAAATCTATTAGTAGGCTCAGCATCAGCTAAATGGGCGCTCATCGCTCCCATTTTTGTTCCTATGTTGATGCAATTAGGAATCTCTCCAGATTTAACTCAAGCAGCTTATAGAGTTGGTGATTCTGTTTCAAATATAATCACTCCACTTCTGCCATATTTTCCATTGGTTGTAGTTTTTTGCCAACGTTATGTGAAGAATACCGGAATCGGAACATTGATTTCCATGATGCTACCCTATTCGATCATATTTAGTATAGCATGGACTATCTTCTTACTTATTTACTGGTGGATTGGAATTCCATTGAGTTTTGAAGCAAGTTACTTCTACCCATAATACTTTTGCAAGCGAAGCGAAGCAATCTTGATATTGAGACATTAAGATCACTTCGTTGCATGTGTATCTCTTGAATGTAAAAACTAATTCAAAATTCAATCATTCAACATTCATAATTCATCTCTCCTTTCTTTATCTTCGGGGATTATAAAAGGATTGTAGTTTATAGATGGCAGAAAAAAAGAGAATTTTAGTTACTTCGGCACTTCCCTATGCAAATGGACCTCTTCATTTAGGTCACTTAGCTGGAGCTTATTTAACCGCAGATTTATATGTTCGTTATAAGCGCCTGACAGGTGCTGATGTTGCTTACATTTGTGGCTCTGATGAACATGGTGTACCAATTACAATAGCAGCGGAAAAAGAAGGTGTATCGCCTCAAGATATCGTAGATCGTTATCATGAAATGAATAAAAAAGTATTCGAAGACTTCGGTATTTCCTTTGATTACTATGGTCGTACAAGTTCTAAAGTTCATCATCAGATATCTCAAGAGATTTTTACTGTATTAAATGATAAAGGCTTCTTCAAGAAGAAAAAGGAGCAACAGCTTTATGATTCGAAATCGGATATGTTTCTTCCTGATCGTTATGTTAAAGGAACTTGTCCAAATTGCAGTTTTCCTGAAGCGTATGGAGACCAATGTGAAAACTGCGGAACATCGCTCTCTCCTACCGAGTTAATAAATCCTGTTAGTGCTCTTTCTGGTGAAGTTCCTGAGTTGAAAGAAACGGAGCATTGGTATATGCCATTAGGCGATATTCAAGCAAAACTGGAAGCTTGGTTAGAAACCCGGGAAAACTGGAAACCGAATGTAATGGGTCAAGTTAAGAGCTGGCTCAATGATGGTCTATCCGATCGGGCAGCAACCAGAGATTTAAGTTGGGGAGTTCCTGTTCCACTTAAGGAAGCAGAAGGTAAAGTTTTATATGTTTGGTTTGATGCACCGATAGGTTACATCTCTGCAACTAAAGAATGGGCATTAGAGCAAGGGAAGCCAGATTCTTGGAAAGAATATTGGCAAAATGAAAAAACAGAACTCTATCACTTTATTGGTAAAGACAATATTGTTTTTCATTGCATTATGTTTCCTATAGTTTTAATGGAACATGGAGGATTTGTACTTCCTAAAAATGTACCTGCAAATGAGTTTCTAAACCTAGAGGGTAAAAAGCTTTCAACATCTCGGGGATGGGCAGTTTGGCTATATGAATACTTAGAAGATTTTGAACCCGATTTATTACGGTATGCGCTGGGTTCTACCCTTCCTGAAAGTAAAGATTCAGATTTTTCCTGGAAAGATTTTCAGGCGCGGGTTAATAATGAGCTTGCTGCTGTTCTTGGTAATTTTGTAAATCGCTCTTTAACTTTTACTGATAAGTTTGCTGAAGGAAAAGTGCCTAAATTAATTAATCCTTCAGAAACAGATCTAGAAGCATTGAAGGCAATTTTGATTCAAAAGACGAAGATAACGGAAGCATACGAAGCTTTTAGATTCAAAGAAGCCATTGCAGAAACTATTCAGTTAGCAAGAGTTGGTAATAAGTATTTCACAGAAACAGAACCTTGGAAAACCCGAAATGAAAATCCACAAGCTTGTAATAATACTCTATACGTAAGTATTCAAATTTGTGGAGTGCTTTCTATGTTGATGGAGCCCGTACTTCCTTCTTCCATGAAAACATTACGATCTCAACTTGGAATTAGCGATGACTTTAGTTGGGATGATATCAATGATTCATTAATTGCAGAAGGCAGAGAAATTCAAGTTGGAAAGGTACTATTCGCAAAAGTAGAAGATTCAGAAATCGAAAAACAAATACAAAAATTGGAAGAAAGAGCCGAAGCAAATAATCCTGCTACAAAATTTCCTAAGCTGAAAGATAATATCGAATTTAACGACTTTATGAAGTTAGATTTAAGAGCAGGTGAAATATTATCTGCTGAAAAAATCGAAAAATCAGATAAACTCTTAAAACTAAAAGTTGATTTAGGAATTGAAAAACGCACTATAGTATCTGGTATAGCTAAACATGTTGAATTAAAAACTTTAAATGGTCATAAAGTGATTGTGGTTGCTAATCTAGCTCCAAAAAAATTGATGGGCGTTGAAAGTCAGGGTATGATTTTAATGGCTGAAGATAGCGATGGAAACCTTAAATTTGCTGAAACAACAGCAGAACCAGGTAGCACCATCACCTAATATGTCTCTTAGCTCTTCTACTTTACTAAAAAAAGAAATTGATTTTGAACGCTATCAGCTTGGTTATTCAATTCTTAAAAAAGGAATTATTTTTAGGCTTTTTGCTCCTCAGGCCGATCAGGTTTCAATTGAAATTTTTAAGAACTACGAACAAACTTCTGGAATTAATTATGTAATGGAGAAAGATAGTTCAGGTATTTGGAATTTTTATTATGAAGGACTTGATATAATAAATTCCTGGTATGGCTATTTACTCCATAAAGATACTCCCTCACCTTTTTTTGAACAAACCGAACATTTTATCGCTGATCCATGGAGCAAACATGTTACCTCCAGAAATCATTATTTAGGATTTGCTAAAACTAAAATTATTCGAAAAAATAATTTTGATTGGGAAGGCGATAAATTTGTATCCCCAAAAGATCCAAGAGATTTAGTTATCTACGAAACTCATGTAAAGGATTTGGTAGCTCATCCTTCTGCTAAAACTTATGTTCAAGGAATTTATAATGATTTTAGAGAAGCTGAAGTTGGGGGCATTAATCACCTAAAAAAAATAGGAGTTAATGCGGTCGAGTTTCTACCTCTTCAAAAGTTTGCTTATTTCGAGCCTCCATATAACCAAAAAATTGAAGGTGGGTTGACAAATAGTTGGAATCCATATTCCAAAAATTATTGGGGATATATGACTTCCTTCTTTTTTGCGCCAGAAACGGTTTATGCATCTGATGCAACCTTAGATGAAAAAGAAGTGGTAGGAAGAACTGATGTCGCCATTAAAGAGCTTAAGCAATTAGTTAAAGCAATTCATAAGGAAGAAATATCGGTAATTATGGATGTTGTATATAATCATGCATCCCAATATGATCTGAACCCTCTTAAATACACGGATAAAGCACATTATTTTAGAACTAATAATCTTGGACAATACTTAAATGATAGCTGGACTGGAAATGATATAGAAACTCGGACAGAATATTCTAGAAAACTGATTGTAGAATCAGTAAAATATTGGATGAATGAGTTTCATATCGACGGATTTCGTTTTGATTTAGCTGGTATTATAGATTGGGAAACTATTGATTTAATAAAGAGTGAAGCAGAGAAAATAAATCCCAATGTAATTCTAATCGCTGAACCTTGGGGATTAGAATATAAACCATCTGGTTTCTCCGATCATGGTTGGATTTCCTGGAATGATCGTATTAGAAATGGTTTTAAAGGCTATGATCCAATCAATAACAAAGGAATGATTTTTGGAAACTGGAGCCATGGAACAACTCGTTTCGCTTTAGAGAATTTTATACGTGGAACCCTAGAATCTGCTGAACATGGTCTATTTAATACTTCAGAACATTCAGTTAACTACATTGAAAGTCATGATGGTTATACTTTAGGAGATTTTATAAGAATAGCTCTAAATCCTAAGAAAAAAGATCAAATCTTCCAGAAAAAAAATACTATTACTAAACTTGATAAAAACGAGCTTTCTATAGCCAAGCTTGGAGCACTAAGTTTGTTTGTAAGTCAGGGTGTTACAATGATACATGCCGGACAAGAATGGGCACGTGCTAAAGTTATTACTGATCATTCCGGAAGAGATAAAAACGCAGGAAAGCTTGATCACGATAGCTACAATAAAGACAATGAAACAAATTGGCTTAATTTCAATGAGATAAAATCCAATCAAGAACTCTTCGACTTTTATGTGGGATTAATTGAGCTTCGTAAAAACAGTCCTGCTCTTAGAAAAGCTTCACCTGAAGAAATAATCTTCAAAGTATACACCGATCCACTGCATGTTACATTCTCAATTAGTGGAAAAAATAGTCAAGATTCTTACGATTACTTCATCTCATTAAACGCAAATACTACTAAATCTCATGTTATTCATTTGCCTATAGGAAACTGGGAAGTTGTGGCTAATGATAAAGAATGTGATTTAAGAGGACTAAAAAGTGTACAAAAAGAATACAACGTTCTTAAATCTTCGGGAGTTGTATTAAGAAAGTTGCGAGTGTCTACATCTTAAAATATTTTGTGCCGTTATAATATTTAATAATTGGAGGAATCCCTTTGGCAGGAGCATCATCGTCTGAACGTGGTTCATGGAATTCAAAACTTGGTTTTATTTTAGCTGCGGCAGGCTCTGCAGTTGGTTTAGGAAATATTTGGGGATTCCCAACTAAGGTTGCCACCGAAGGAGGTGCTGCATACTTAATTGTATATCTGCTTTGTACTTTCTTGATAGGTTATCCTGTTATGGTCGCAGAACTTGCAATAGGTCGTAAGTCTGGTAAAAATCCGGTTGGAGCATTTAAAGCTCTATCCACTAATAAATTTTTCCCGCTTGTTGGTCTTTGGGGTGTTATTTGTGGAGTTATGATCCTCTCTTTCTACACCGTAATTGCAGGATGGGCATTTGGTTTTGCCTTCGAAGAAATATTCTACTATTTCGGTTGGTCAGATGCTGCTAACTGGTTAACAGATACTAGTAATGGTCCTAAAAATGCGCTTATTGCCTCCGTATTTATGCTAGGAACCATCAAAATCATTACGGGTGGTGTTAGCGACGGAATAGAACGAGCTACCAAATTGATGATGCCATTACTGATAAGTATAATTGTAATTATGATCGGATATGTTCTTACCCAAGAAGGTGCTATGAATGGTGTAAGAGAGTATTTACTCCCAGATTTTTCTAAAATCACACCTGGCTTAATATTTTCTGCAATGGGACAAGCTTTCTTTTCTCTGTCTTTAGGGATGGGAGCTTTAATTACATATGGATCTTATTTAAACAAAAAAGAAAATATTCCACAAGCAGCTGCTTTTGTAACATTGGCTGATGTTGGGATCGCCTTTCTAGCTGGTTTATTAATTATTCCAGCGATGTACGTTGCTCAGGCAGCGGGAATTGAAATTTTTGTTGGTGATCAATTAGCTTCCAGTACAAATCTGGTATTCCAAATTCTTCCTGCTCTATTTCATACCATAGGCGGTGCCATTGGATTGATTTTAGGCGTAGTATTTTTTCTTCTTTTAAGTATCGCTGCACTAACTTCAACTATTTCACTCTTAGAAGTACCTGTAGCTTTTGTAATTGATGAATATAAAGTTCCTAGAAAAAAAGCAGCTTGGGGCGTTGGAATTGGAGTTTTAGCTGTTTCTATAGCAGTTGCATTTAATACTAGTTTAATCGGTACGTTTGATGGAATCTTTAATAATCTAGGATTACCTATTGGAGGATTACTTATGTGTGTTTTTGTGAGTTTTGTTTGGAAAACAGATTCAGCTCTTGAAGAAATGAATTCAGGATTTGACGGAATAAAACATACCTTATTTGCAAAAGTTTGGCCGGTTTTTATTTGGATTATTTGTCCTGCTGCAATTGCTTACAACATCATTAGCAATTTCCTTTAATTAACTTGTTATCGAAACTTGGTCGCAGTATTTTTGCGCAACTAAAAAACGGAGAATTATTTAATGGCTAAAGTATCTACTTCAGATTTCAGAAATGGTCTGGTTCTGAATATGGACGGTGAATTGTACTCTATTACAGAATTTCAGCATGTAAAGCCTGGTAAAGGTCCTGCGTTTGTACGTACCAAATTAAAAGGCATTTTAAATGGTAAAAATATCGATAAAACCTGGCGCTCTGGGGAAAATTCAGAATCTGTTCGAATCGAAAACAGAGACTACCAATATCTTTATAATGACGGTAGTATGTTTTTTTTCATGAATAATGACACCTACGAACAAATTCCTATCGCATCTCACCAAGTAGAACGCCAAGATTTTTTAATTGAAGGCCAAGTTTGCAATGTGCTATTTAATGCTGATGACGAACAAGTACTTTATGCAGAACCACCAGACCACTTAATACTTACAGTCGCTCAAACAGATCCGGGAGTTAAAGGAGATACTGCTCAAGGCGGTTCTAAGCCTGCAACACTAGATTCTGGAGCAGTTGTTAACGTTCCATTATTTATTGCTGAAGGCGAGCAAATACGAGTGGATACACGAACCGGAACTTATCTTGAACGAGCTAAATAACTGAATTATGGATTTAAAACAGATAAAACAAATACTCGACCTTATTGCTGATAGTGATGTAGATGAGGTTTCAATAGAGGAAGGTGATTTCAAAATTAAAGTTAAGAAAACGGGTACCGTTGAGCAGATAACATATACACAACCTATGCAACACGCTGCACCAGTACCTCAGGCTCCATCTGCTACTTCTACGCCAGCTCAAGTTAGTGATTCTACTCCAACGTCTGAAGCAACAGGCGAAACGGTAAAATCTCCAATTGTAGGTACATTTTATGGAGCTTCATCCCCAGATTCGGATGCATTTGTTAGCATTGGTTCAAAAGTAAAAAAAGGCGATACGCTTTGTATTATTGAAGCAATGAAGATAATGAACGAGATTGAAGCAGAGTTTTCTGGAACTGTAAAAGATATTTTGGTTTCTGACGCAACCCCGGTTGAATTTGATCAACCTTTATTTATCATTCAAAAAGATTAAGCGGCTTTCATGTTTAAAAAAATTCTGATTGCCAATAGAGGAGAAATCGCACTTCGAATTATTCGAACATGCAGGGAACTTGGAATAAGTACCGTTGCAGTATATTCGACTGCAGATGCGGATAGCCTGCATGTTAAATTTGCTGATGAAGCAGTTTGTATCGGCCCACCAGCTAGTAAAGAAAGCTATCTTAAGATTCCAAGTATCTTAGCTGCTGCAGAGATCACAAATGCTGAAGCTATTCATCCTGGATATGGTTTCTTAGCTGAAAATGCTGAATTTTCGAGGATTTGTGGTGAACATGATATTAAGTTTATTGGCCCCTCTCCTTCTGCTATTAACTCTATGGGAGATAAAGCAGTAGCTAAAGCAACTATGATCAAAAATAAAGTTCCTGTTGTTCCAGGAAGCGATGGTGTTGTAGATAGTTATGAGGATGCACGTAAAGTTTGTGCCGAAATTGGTTTCCCCGTTATTATCAAAGCTTCTGCCGGTGGTGGTGGGCGTGGAATGAGAGTAGTTTTAGAGGAATCTGAGTTAAAAAAGAATTATGAAATGTGCCGAAATGAAGCAGAGTCGGCGTTTAATAATCCCGAAGTATATATAGAACGTTTTGTGCAAAACCCGCATCACGTTGAAATTCAAATACTTGCCGATCAGCATGGTAATGCCATACATCTTGGTGAAAGAGATTGTTCTCTCCAAAGAAGACACCAAAAGATTTTAGAAGAAGCTCCATCTCCACTGGTTACCCCGAAGTTAAGAGACGAAATGGGTAAAGCGGCAATAGATGCGGCTCTTTCTGTTAATTATGAAGGTGCCGGAACTGTAGAATTTTTAGTTGATGATGATCTCAATTTTTACTTCATGGAAATGAATACTCGAATTCAAGTGGAGCATCCTGTAACGGAAGAAGTTACCGGTTTCGATCTCGTTGAAGAGCAAATACGAGTCGCTTATGGCGAAAGTATTGCTGAACACAAAGTAACGATTACAGGACATTCCATTGAATGTAGAATTAACGCTGAAGATCCAGCACATGGATTTCGCCCTTCTGCTGGAGAGATTACTGTTTTTCATCCGCCTGGTGGACATGGGGTTCGTTTAGATACACATGCTTACTCTGGTTACAGAATCCCTCCTTTTTATGACTCGATGATTGCAAAATTGATTGTAACAGCTCCAACTAGAGAATTGGCAATAAGAAAAATGAAACGAGCGTTGCAAGAGTTTATCATTGAAGGCGTAAAAACAACTATTCCTTATCATATTCAATTAATGGACGATCCAAATTTCAATAAAGGATCAGTATCCACAAAATATCTAGAAACTTCATTTAAATTTGTTACGGAGGATAATTAATGAGCACCCCTTCTAATCTTAAATACACTAAAGAGCACGAGTGGTTAAAAGATAATGGCGATGGAACAGCGACCATTGGAATTACTGAATTTGCTCAAGGTGAACTAGGTGATATTGTATTTGTGGAACTGGAAGAACCTGGGTTTGAATTTTCACAAGATGATACGTTTGGAACCGTAGAAGCTGTTAAAACAGTTTCTGAGCTTTTTGCACCAATAGATGGTGAAATTATTGAAATTAATGAGGAACTCGAAGACAATCCTGAGCTGGTAAACGACGATCCTTATGGGAAAGGCTGGATGATTAAACTTAAAATAAAAGATTCATCCCAGCTTGATGATTTACTTTCGGCTGAAGATTACGAAGATATAACCTCATAATACTTTTTATTATACTGAATGAGTCGACATAGCGAATGGATTTTAATCCTTGATTACGGTTCTCAATTAACACAATTAATTGCTCGTCGACTTCGCGAGTTTAATATTTACTGCGAAATACATCCCTACAACGTTTCAATAGATGAAGTTTCCTCTCCAACTCCAAAAGGAGTAATTCTTTCGGGTGGTCCCATGAGTGTAAATGACGTTGGGGCTCCTCATTTTCAATCTGAAATTTTCGATTGGGATGCACCTATTCTTGGTATTTGTTATGGTCTACAACTTTTAGCTCATACAGAAATACCCGGAAGTGTTGAGAAAGCAGAAAAACGAGAATATGGGCGTGCTCACTTAATCGTTGATAACTCTTCAGATCTATTAAAAGGAATAAATGATGGTTCTGTTGTTTGGATGAGTCATGGTGATCATATTCATAAACTCCCTCCCGCTTATGAAATCATCGGACATACTTCAAATGCGGAAGTAGCAGCAGTTCGACATCTCGAGAACCATATCTATGGAGTTCAATTTCATCCTGAAGTAGCACATACAGAATGCGGAAAACAAATTCTTCGTAATTTTGCCATTGAAATTTGTGGATTAAGCGGAGACTGGACAGCTTCTTCATTTATTGATGAACAAATTGAGGCAATTCGTGCTAAAGTAGGTTCAGATAAAGTACTTTGTGCTCTCTCTGGTGGGGTTGATTCAACAGTTGTTGCTACACTTATTCATAAAGCAATTGGTGACCAACTTGAGTGTGTTTTTGTTGACAATGGACTTCTACGTAAAAACGAGTTTGAAGACGTTCTTCATCTTTACACCAGAGATTTAAAATTACCTGTTAAAGGCGTTGATGCATCTAAATTATTTTTAGATCGACTTAATGATATCTCAGACCCAGAGACAAAGCGAAAAATAATAGGCAACACATTTATAGATGTTTTTGAAAAAGAAATTGGGGATAGATCTGATTTTAAATATCTAGCTCAAGGAACACTATATCCTGATGTGATTGAAAGTGTATCTTTTAAAGGTCCTTCTGCAACAATTAAATCTCATCATAACGTCGGTGGATTACCAGAAAAAATGAAACTGGATTTAATTGAACCTGTTCGTGAGCTATTTAAAGATGAAGTTCGTGTTGTAGGAAGAGAGTTGGGTATACCAGAACATTTTATCGCTAGACATCCTTTTCCTGGTCCGGGATTGGGAATTCGAATTATTGGTGATTTAAGTAAAGAGCGACTTGATTTACTACGTGAAGCTGATAAAGTATTTATTGATGAACTAAAAGCCCAAAATCTATATAATGACGTATGGCAAGCTCTGGTTGTATTATTACCGGTGCAAAGCGTTGGTGTTATGGGTGACGAACGTACCTACGAATTTACAGTTGCTTTGCGAGCAGTAACAAGTTTAGATGGAATGACTGCTGATTGGGCGCATCTCCCCTTCGATTTTTTAGCACATGTTTCTAACCGAATAATAAACGAAATTAAGGGAATCAATCGAGTGGTATATGATATTAGTTCAAAACCACCCGCTACGATTGAATGGGAATAATGCTGAGAACTTTTTCTGTTCAAAGAAGTTATAAAGAGAGTAATCTAAATTTCGATTCATGAAAAAAATATCACTGTTATTATTGTTTTTGATTTTAGGGGTAGCTCAATCTTTAGCTCAAACCTTTGAGAATGGACTTTCATTATATGAACAAGGAGATTATGAGCGTGCTATTCAAATCCTCCAACAATCGGATGATCCTGAAGCCTTGCTATTTACAGGTAAAAGTTATTTTGCACTCAATAATTATATAAAAGCACTTAGTTTTTTAAATAAAGTCCCTTCATCATCAAATTCTGAAATTTATCATGAAGCAAAATACACAGCTGCTTTATCTTATTTTCAGTTAGATGATTTTTCAAGAAGTTTAGATATTCTTAAATTTCTTTCTGATGAGCGCCCTTCTACTACTGTAAGTAGATCATCCCTTCAATTATATGATCAGGTTTTAGGATATCTAACTTTAAATCAACGCAGAGAAGCTTTTCTTGAAACAACTAGCGACCTAGTTAGATTAGATCTCTTAGAATCAACCATTGGAAGAGTAAAATACCATTCTGCAATTGCTTTTATGGAACTTTATAAACGATCTGTTACTGATGTTGATCAATTAAAATTAAACAGAATTGAAGCACAGCTTCGCGATTCTGTTGTTTACACTCAACGGTACAATCCTAATCAGATAGTACAAGCGCCTAAGGGAATTGCTTATAATATTGGTGTAGTTTTACCCGAATTTGAATTCGAGACTCCTGAATATGAAATTCCACAACATATTTACTTTGGAATTCAACTAGCTATTGAGGAATTCAATAGTTCCAATACCGATCAAAAAGCTTTTATTACATACAAAAATTCAAACTCTGCAAATACAAATGCAGAAGCAATTGTAACTGATTTGGTTTGGAATCAGGATGTTGATGTAATTATTGGCCCTTTATTTTCCGGGATCGCAAAAGAATTTTCTAACCTGGCAGAAGAATATGAAGTACCAATGCTTTTACCTTTAGCTAATGCTGATAGCCTTGGTTTATATAATAATTATGTTTTTCAATTAAACCCTTCCTTTTCTACACAAGGTGAAATAATGGCTAGATATGCTGTTAACGTACTTGGATATGATACTCTAGGTGTTATAGCAGAAAAAGGATCTTTAGGAGCGCCTGCCGCACGTGCTTTTATGCATGAAGCTGAACGAAATGGCGGTTTTGTTGAATACTATTTTGAAGAGAATCTCGAACAATCGGGATATGATATTCGTGATTACACTCAATTCTTTACAACAGATACTTTAGATAGCGTTGATATGGTTGAAGCTATTTACGCACCATTTACTGGATCAGTAGCTCCTACTTTAGTCACTTCACTATTAACCGATTTAGAAGCAATGAGAAGTACAGTTGCTATTCTTGGTTCTGAAGAATGGCAAAATGTGAATCTCGAAAACCGTAGATTAGATGAGACTGAATTGTTTTATACTGAGTCTTTTAATGTAGATACAAGTACTTCAAAAGCTCAGGAATTTGCTTCAGCTTTTCGACTACGATTTAATACTCAACCTAATCAGTTTGCTTATATAGGTTATGATGCTGCACAAATTATTACTACCACTCTAAAGAAAATTAAAAATCCGGCCTATCTAAAAGATGCTCTTAAGGATTTAAACAATTTTTATGGACTTAGTTCTAAGATAAGTTTTAGAGGTACACATGTTAATCAGGAAGTGAAAATTAAAAAAATGCCTCGAGCTAGTGATTCGCTAGAAAACTCAAATAATTAATTTAAGAGAAGATAGACATCTAATTGTTTAAAGCTTCTTCGGTTTCTTTTTGTCGCTTTATTCTATATTGCTGGCGTAACCAAACTCTCCATTTTTCACTTTCAATTTGATGCTCTTCAAAGGTTCGGGTAAAAACATGTCCTCCCTCAGGATTTGCTACCATATATATAAAGTCGTGTTGTTGAGGAAAAATAGTAGCTTCTATGGTTGAAAAGCTAGGATTTGTAATTGGTCCTGGTGGTAAGCCTTTTTTCAAATACGTGTTATAAGGATGATCAAATTGATAATCTTCAAACAACAATCGTCTCCGTTCTCCAAGTGCAAAATTGATAGTGGGGTCTGCCTGAAGTCTCATTCCTTTGTTAATTCTATTCCAATATAACCCGCTTATTATGGGTTTTTCTTCTTCGATGTTAGCTTCCCATTCAACAATTGAAGCCATTGTAAGTATTTCATTTATTGTTAAATTTTGTTCATTAGCAACAGTTTCAAATTCATTAACAACCTTATCATCAAACTCTCTCAAAATTCTTCTAACAAGATCTTTTGAAGTGCTTGTCCAATATACTAAATAGGTTTCAGGCAGCATCCTGCCAAATAATTCATCTGAGCTAAGCTCTACTTCTTCCAAAAAAACAGAATCTCTAAATATTGATTGGATTTCACTTTCTGTTATTGAGAGTTGGCTTCCTACTGTCTCTGAAAACCTTTGAATATTTGTTCCAGGTAAAATTACTACCGAAACTGGGTCTTGTATACCTCTAGCTAATTTAGATAAAAAAACATCGTACGAGTAATTACCATCTAATGAATAATTACCTTTTTGGAACATTCTCCAACCCAACATTCTAGCAGACCAAAGTAGTTCATCTTGCTGGTATTCTACATCTAGTGAATCTAAACGATTGATTAATTCAGTAAGACCAATTCTATCAGAAATCTTAAGACTAATTTGTGAATTAACCTGTATTGCTCCAGTAGAACTTAAACGAAGCTGTCTAGAACCTAAAGTAATTAAGAAGATTAAACAGAAAACAAGAATTCCTGTAAGAAATTCATTTTTAGTAAATGATAAAGAGTTTTTCAAATTCATAGGATAAGATACTAATCTTGATTCTTACAAAAAGATCACTTGAGATAATACTCTAAAAAAGAAAATAGAAAAAAACCATGATCTGCCGAAACATAAGTTTTAAGATGGCGTAATCAGCCTCCGAAGAGCAAACGAGCTTTTGGATGCTGCAAGGCACCAAATGCCCTAAAGAAAAAACCCGAACTTTGACCGGTTCGGGTTTCTTTATTTATAACAGTAAAACTATAATTGAGCTCAAAAAGAAGGATTTAAGCGTATCCAAAAGGCAGAAAAGCCACCTTTATCTGAAAGAGGTTTAGCAAACTCTACTCTAAAAAGATCGCTACCAATCCCTATACCAGCATTATGATTAAGTTCTGAAAAAGCAAAATTACTAAAAGCTGTAAGAGCGTCATTTGTGGTTGTAAGGTCATTATTAAATTCTGTCCATCCAGAATCCATAAACAGAGTAATATAAAAACCATCGATATCAATGAATCCCATATCAAGATTCGAACTTTTTCCAAAAACAAGCTCTGCATTACTAAGAACCATAGCATTACCTTGCATACTCTTATATTCGGTTGCACGCATACTTCCAATCCCTCCTAGAGCAAATTGCTTGAAATCAGGTGCTAACCCCGTAATTGACCCACCCATAACTCTCCATCTTAAAAAAGTAGATCTATCTAAACGAAGTACTGATTTTGATTGAACAATGTATTTGTTAAATAAAAAATCATTAGCTGTTTTTGTCAGGTTTCCAATTTCGGCCCTTACTTCTAAATTAGTAGATAAATTCCGTGTAATATTATAAAGCTTTGGGTTTATGTTTAAACTAAAACCTACTGTTTCTTGATAAATTTCATCAAAGTTGGAGTCAATAGCAGGATTAAAACGGAATATATTACCGTCTCCAAAAATATTATATGCTGTTACTGCATCTTGTGAATTAAATGTATCAGAACCATAGCTAGCTCCTAGATAAGTACTTCTAAACAATCTGAGTGATGTATAAATACTGTAACCCTCTGACTTGTAATAATCATGATAGTCATAGCCCGCAACTAAACTGGAAACTGTGTTTTCTGTTAACCCACTTCTCCAATAATCATCAGTTGTAGTTACATTATGATAATCGGCACCAATACGTAAGCGACGACCAATTGGTTTTTCTATGCCAAATTGATATTGCCATTCTTCTTGTCCAAATGAATACCCTGCTAATGCTTGAATTTCTAAGCTGTAATCGTATGTGAAATCATGAACAAAGTCGTCGAACTCAGTATCCAACCCTAAGAATATTCCATTAACTCTGTTGTAGTGAATGGCTTGTATTGCTGGAGAGAACCCGTAAACTGCAGGATTCGGACCTATTTGTGAAAAAAAATCGAATTCATTATCAATACCGTCATTTTGGTAATAATAATTATATCGATTAGAATTTTTATGTGAATAGTTTAGGCGATCTTTTTTGTCTGAGGAAGTATTTTTTCTGCAATTGCAATGCCAGTCCCAATCCCAATCACTTGAATATATTAATTTCATTCCCTCTTTTTCGGGTGACTCTTCTTGAGCTTTTACTGTAGTAATAAGTATAAGGCTTATCAAAAAAGGGAGTAAATAAGATACTTTCATAGTTCTAATATTTAATTAAGTAAAGAAGAAAGAGAAATTCATAGCTATTTACCGTTACACTGGTTAGAATTTAAAAGGTTACAGTTTATAGAGTATAATTTAAATTCTATTTAGCCTTCATAACTAGTATGGTAACATCATCTTCTTGAATTGCTTTTCCAGACCATCTAGTTTGTAAATTTTTAAGTTCTAATAGTATCTCTGACGATTCTTTATGCGAGACAGATTGTAATGATTTTTTAATATTTTCCAGTCCAAGTTGTTCTCTGGTACTATTAAAAAGCTCCATGAGTCCATCGCTAAAAAGCAGGAATATATCTCCAGGTTCTAGATTAAGCTCTAATTCTTGATAAGGGAAATTTACAGAGCTTCCTAAGGGCATAGCTTTTAATAAAACTTCCTCAACGTTTTTATTTTTACTTCGATAAAGTAAAGCAGGTGGCATACCTGCTGAGGTAAACATAACTGTTCTTTGATTACATTTTAACAACATTAATCCCATATACATCATCTTAATGTCAAGGTTTTTTATACCAGCAGACATGTTTTTGATAATCGATATGTTATCATATTCGTGAACAAGCGAATGGAAATAACTTTTTGCCGTAGCTACAATAATTCCTGCTTTCATTCCATGCCCTGTTGCATCTCCCAATGCTACAGTAAGTTCACCTGTTTTTGAAAGACTAAAATCATAATAGTCCCCTCCTACTTCTTGGGATGGATCCATATAAGCATCAATATCCCAATATTCTGTATTCGGTATTTGGGTTGGTAACATCGAAATTTGTAGAGCTCTTGCTTCTTCAAGTTCAGCAGTCTTCCTTAGATTTTCTCTCTCTAGAAGTTGCTGTTCTATTTCCTTTATCTTACTTCTTTTTTCTTGTTCTATCGAACGTTCAGATAGATGCTTAACTTCAAGAAATTTGTATTCAAGTTTTATCTGAGCTTTAGCAAAATCTTTTAATAAATAAGCAGATATGGAAAAGACAAGAACGGTACTAGCAAAAATGTTATTTAATAAAATGAGAGGTGAAGTAAGGAAATAATTCCATTCGTCGATTGAGTAAAATAAAATAGCAAAGTAAACGATAAAGCCCCAAATCAGAATGGAAATATGCTGTTTTTGAGTAAATAAAACCGTGATAAACACTCTCAATACTTCCAAAATAATTACAAAACTGAAGATGCTTATAAACAAAGAAACATTTAACCAACCCCCAATTCTTAATACCGTAATAGATAACCCAATTACAAGGAAAAAACTTAGTTGTATTGGGGTAGATTTTTTTAGAAATGAATAAGCAAACTTTAATAAACCAATCAATGCGAAAATCCATCCAATATAAATACCTTTCTGTACGGTAAGCAGTATTGAAGGACTTGTACTAACTGCATCAAAATTATTAAAAAGGGTAAAGAAGGTGACTCCAGCTGAAAAAAGTACGAAATAAAGATTTTTTTCTCCTTGAGGATAGAAAATTAGAAACAAAAAATGCACCAGACTAATAGTTGCAAGCAAACCTAATAAAATTAGAATTGTTATTTTTGAACTGTTTGGCTCATTTATTTCCCGATTGGCTAGAAAGAAATTACTCGATTGAATAGAAGCTGTGAATCCAGGGTTGATATCATACTTTTCGAATAATGTAGCACTATGATTACTGAATCTTACCGTAAGTACATGTTCTGAGGTGTCATTAATTTGAAAAAAATGGGTCGATGGAATTGAGCTTATCTGTTCATCTGTTGAGAGGATTGAAAAATCTCCAACTCTCATAAGCATATTTTCATCCAAATATATTTGTGAAGCTCCATTATGTTCAGAAAAATTAAGTACAAGTTGTTTTCCAATTAAAGTAGAATCAACTTTTATACTTTTCTTAAACCACCCATACCCTTTCCAGGTAAGTTTTTGGAGATCACTTGGCGTTAGTTTCGAACTAGTTTTCTGCCATTCAGAATAATCGAAATTAGAATTAATCCAATTAAAATTGTCGCCAGAAACTGCGTACCAAGTTTCTGTAAGTTCAATTTCGCCTGTAGAATTAAGCAAATACTGTGTAAGTCTCGTTACTTCTTGACTGGTAACAGAAATTGGGAAGAGAATTAATAAGGCAGTCATTATTCTTACCCGAAAAAGTAGACTATATATTAATTTTATACTTATCAATTCGAAGAACTCTTAGTTATTAAAATGCCCTTAATTCATTCCTTAGACTAATAAAATGTCAAAAAGTTACGGTACTATTGTTTAGCAAATACATCGATTAAAAACTGGATATGATCATTTAAGGGTTTACCAATTAGATAGGCCCCTTTTTGAATGTCTTCTCTAGGTACATTAGCAGCGAATTTTTGTGTTTTTAATTTTTTAGTTACAGATTTAACTTTCATCCCCTCAAAGCCAGTTGGTCTCATCAATGAAACTGCATTTATAAATCCAGAAAGTTCATCGCAAGCAAAGAGGTATCGTTCTATTTCAGTTTCTGGTTCCTTACCAGTACGTTCAGGAGCATGTGCTTTAATCGCATCAATTATATCTTCTGAATATCCCAAAGGAGGCAATATAATATCAACTGCCTGTTTAGGATGTTCGTTAGGATATTTCTCCCAGTCTAAATCATGTAGTAAACCAGCTGACCACCATTCTTCTACTTCTTCAACATCTTTATCTAAGAGTTTAGCATAAGCTTCCATAGCTTCTGCCACCATTCGTGAATGTTGATTTAAGCTTTCACCTTCAACATATCTATTTAATAACTGAATACTTTTTTCTCTATCAATCATGGCTTTTCTTGTGTTGTTTACTATTTAATTATCTACAATTAGTAAATTATTAAACAGTTTATTTTACAAAGCATACAAGAATACTATTTATATCCCAATTTCGTAATCGTTTAATGAAAATTTTATTTCTATTCTTTTATTCTCATCAAACTATATAAATAATGTGGAAGATCTAAGTAACCCTGCATTTGTTCCAGAAAATGCTAGTTATGCCAACGATGTACAACCAATATTTAATAAACAATGCACAAGCTGTCATGGTAGTAATGGTGGTATTAGTTTTAATAGCTATTCCAGTACTACTTCTGGAATTTCTGTAAACTATGGAACTTCACTTATTATCGCTGGAAATGCGGATAGTAGTGGTTTGATTGATAAACTAAGTGTTAAACCCTGAGTTTGGATCTAGGATGCCTCAGGATGGATCTTTAACGACTTAAGAGATAGCTATAAAAAAAGCCTGGATAAATGAAGGGGCTCTAAATAACTTTTAATGAATTAACTACTCATTTTAGTTCTTTTTTTCATTTAGTAAGTTAGATTCACAAGTTTTTTTAAGTATAACGGTTCTGCAAAGTTTAACTCTAGTGTTCCTGTTAAAGACTTTTCCGGTACTTCTGATAATCTTATTGCTCAAATTAACTTAGAAGACAAAACTTTTGATTTTTATATCGATTTACAAACATTTGAAACTGTGAATGCAAAATGTAATAAGGATATGCTACTCAACCTTCAAACTAAAAAATATCTTTTCTCTGAGTTTTATGGAAAACTAAATGAAAAAGAGTTTATTATTCTTTTATGTATTTAACTTTTTACAATTTCAATTAACAATGCTCAAATAGCCAAAACATCAATGCAAATGTTTGACTCGGTACAGACTACAGAATTTTTGATAGGCTTACAGTGGGGCATGGGCGAAATAGTGTCGATCTTCAAATTAAATAATCCTTGTTTAGGCTATTAAATAAGGTTTATTAATACTTAAGAACAACGTCAATTTGAGTTCGATTTTGATGAACGGCTAAACTACTTTGGTTCCATAATGATAGCGAGAAGATTTAATGAAAGGAACAAAAATCATCTAGCAATTGCATACGAAATTGAGATAGAAGGTCATGCTTTTCAGATATTCCTTATGTCTGGCAGATGGTTTATAGAACAACATCTTATTGCTAGAAATGATTTGGATTTTTCTAAAGGTGATATCAGATTAGGCTTTAAAGTAAATTGGATGTTTAGCCTAAATAATAAATTATAACTTAATATCTACTAATAGGTTACATCATTGACTTTACTTCTTGAGCCACCCCTCTATTGTATTGAAAAGTAAGATCTTTGTGATTCACTAAATCAACAATAGTTCCAATAAGACAAAGCCCACCAGTAAAAAAATAAAGGAATCCCATTCCAATTTGATTTAGTACCATTCTATGTACTCCAGCTAAAGAAACAAATCCTAAAAGACAAAGAATCATAATTGTCTGCGGATCTTTTCTCCTAGCTCGATACACATTTGCAAATTTAGTAATTTCATCTTTAGCCATGTCACTAAATAGCTTGTTAAGGTATAAAGCCTCATCTCCTTGGGCTTCAGGTACAAAATCCATTGCATTAGACATGATAGTTCTCCATTAAATCTTTATTATTTTTTGTAATTAGGTTAATCCAAATATGTATTATTCTATAACTTAATCCAGCTACGACAAAAGGCCCCATAAGATTCGCATCTAAGGAATTAATAATCTCTCCTCTAAATAGAAATGCTATCGAATGTCCAAGCCCCTCACCTGGACAAAAAGTAAATCCAATAAGATCAATTAAACACCAAGAAGCACCTGTCGAATATGGGTCTAGGGTAGCCATTAGCATCAATCCTAATAAGAAAATAACCCACTCACTATGTTTATGAATGACTTTCATTTATTTAATTGGTGTAATTTTTCTTTTAAAGTAATAAGATAATGTGAAAAATATTCGATTTGAACTATATACCTTACTTGTGGAAATTTCTGAACCTATTTTAAATTCCCAGAAACGTTTGAATTTTTTCTCTAATTGAATTCTTCCTGTTCCGAAAATCCCATCTCTTCGCTCATTCTTCAGCATAAATTCAATATCAAATAAAGTGAAATAATCAAAAGTATTAGGATTTCGAAATCTTAAATCTAATCCAATTCCTTGTTCAAAATAATTATCAGGTGTAAAGTATGGTATTCCTGATAAAAAGCTTTTAGAAGCATCAGATACACTTAATGAACCAATCGGTCTAATCCGAATTCTATTTATATGAAACTGATAATAAAGGCGACCTGTGGCTTGGTACTGAGTTACTGAATTCGTGTAATAGCTAATTCCACCGGCCAGAGTAGTGACAACCCTATTTTTAAACCAGTTATCTTCTCTATAACCTTCAAACTGAGTTTGATAATAGTTCTTGATAACAGCAGTATTCGTCAATACGGGCCCAAGTGACAGATTCCCAGAGGTAAAGGAGTTCGTTCCGGATTTAGATAACGAAATAAACGCTTCTCCGATCAGATTACCTTCCCCAGTAAAAGCCCCGGCACCCATTTTAAACTCACTTAACTGATTTCGATATCGATGGCTATATTCATAACCTAACCCAGCATAATTGGATAGACTTGAAGTACCGGGACTTTCAAAAAATAAATCTTCTAATTTAATTGTATGAGTTTTTCTTCTACGATTTCCAAGTTGAGCTGAGACTCCAAATCTAGCAAACCTGTTATTGAAGTTATCATCACGATACTCTCCAAAAGCAGAGACTTTTGTTCCTTCAAACCATCTGTGCTCATCACTAAATCTCTTAAATTCTTCTTTATTGAATAAGGCTGGGTACTTTAAATAAAGTGATTTTCTTTCTTCATAACTGAAGAACTGCATTTCTGTATTGATCAAATTATGAGCAGACGTTTTACCTTGAGGATCTTTTAAAAATAACGGATACATTACCTCTCTACCTTCTTCAATAAAGCCTTGATAATAAAGCTGTGTTCCGATTTGAGCTCTTAAACTATCATCCTCAGGGTTATTTTGTAAAAGTGAATTTGACGTATTTTTAAACTCTGAATATAAATTTAGTTGTGCGAGCCAGTTCAGTTTCAACCTAGGATCAAAATTACTAGCTCGATTTGACCAATATAATGCTCTTGAGTAATTATTTAGATCGAATGCATAAATCAAAGCTAAATTAGTCGCAAATAGATCTAATTGTGGATGCTTTGATGCGGGAAATGCTTCTAGCATTGCGATAGTACTATCAGAAGGCTCAAAATAAAATGAGCGTTGTAAGGTATACGCATACAAAGAATCACTTTCAGGATTTAATGCGATCAGTCTTTTTAATTCCTTTTTAAGTATTGGCCAGTTTTCTTGATTCTCTATGATACGTGCATATCGTAGAGCTATTTGCTCATTATTTGGATAAAGCCTTTTTTCACGCAAAATCCATCTTAATTCAAATTCAGGACTGTATAAACCTAAGACAGAAACAGCATAGTTTTTAACGTCTATAACTTCTTGTGATCTATACCTTAGCCAAAGTCGTTCTAGAAAGTTTTCAGCGCTATTTGTTGCAGTTTCCATATTCCAACCATAAAACATAAACAGTCTTTCAATATCATTTTGATTCCAGTTCTGAGTTGAAAGTAATCTTCGTTCAAGAATTAAAATAGCACGTGGAATATCACTAAATTCAACACTAAGAGTTATCAGGTTTTCTTGTGTTTTAATATCATTCGGGTTTTGCTGATAGGCTCGAATTGCATCATTCAATCTGGTATCAAACCATTCTCCTTCAGTAGGTTCTAAAAATTGAATTATGTTGCCAAACTCATCTGTTAATTCGGTTTGATACTGGTCACTTTTTGTTAAAACTTGACTTAATTGAGCAGATATAAATTGTGAATCAAACTTATTTGTTGGATCAAAGTTGGGTAATTTCAAAGAATCTTCAACTGAATAAAATTGATATAAACTACCCTCCCAAACATCGGTACTTACATATTCTATATTTTGATCGGTAAGAGACTCTTCAAATTCCTCGGCGTTTGATTCAGATACATAGGAATACCAGAAACTTTTCTCTACATCAATAGTAGATTTCTTTTGATATTCCGGATTTATTCTGGGATAAAGAATACGAGTAAACTGGTTTTCTTTATGAACTACAAAACTATTATGCCAATCTTCTGCAATCGCACCACCTTCAGTTGCCGTTAGATACCTTAGTCCAGGATATCTTTGATTTGTAAAAAGTACTCGATTTCTAAAAACATGATATAAACCATAACCATATACTTCGTGTGACTTCCATCCTAATTTTAGTGGGTTTCTACTTTGAAAGGTATCCTCCGCTCTTTGGTTAACTTGAAATACATCATCAGGATGAATAAAATGAGTCCAAATACCTGTAAGCATTTGCATCCCTTGTTGTTCAACCAAAGAATTTTCTTTCATGGTAAAACCACTTGTAATTCTGGGGTAATTAAAAATTCGTTCATTGGGAGCAAAAGGCTCATAACCAAACTCTCTCCCAGTTCCATCCTCGATATCTCCTAAATAAAGTGAAGACATATATCGAATCGATGGCATTCCTTTCATAATAGCTGAAATACCTACTGAATCGATATAATTTGTGGGAGGCACATAATTTGTTGGTAAATCTCCTAATCTATCAATTCTCCAACGTTTACGAGCAGCAAATACTGAGCTTGCCATAAAATTGACATTGTCCCAGTCTTCAAGCCATAATGAAAAGTGATTGTAACCATGATAAGCAAGTTCATGTCGCGTATTTAAAATATCACGGGCTAAATAAATACTACCACTTTGTTCTCTGTTATTTATGATAATCTTACCAGCAAGCCATTCATCAAAATCGAATGGTGGGATTACATTTGCATTATAATTGAATGCCGTCATTGCAGAATAGGAGATATTAAATGTATCAGCTAAAGCCTTCATATCAGGCCACCATTCATCTACAATAAACTGAGAATGTGTTAAGTCATATTCTTCATCTATAGGAGGTAATTTTTCATTGTAAAGCGGAGCTGGGAAATCGTCTAAAAATATTGTTGCTACATTTGCAACACTATAAGGGATACCATCTAAACCTTTCAGAATGGTTGAAAATATTAAGCCTCTGTACATTTTTTCATATAACAATTCCGAATTAATAGTAATAACTTCGCCTAATCCAATTTTATTAAGCACTATTAACGGGTAATTTGGATCGTTACCTGCTCCGGCTGCTATCGTTATATTATTTGAAAATTGATCTCTTTTAAGTCCATTATGAGGTAGCCCTAATGGTTCATAAAAAGATTTTCCTTCCAGTTCTGGAAATACGTTTTTATGAAAATAAATACCTTTTGCTTCATTGTTAGTAAGATATTCTGAGAAAGGTAAAATACCTTGAAGAAATGCAAATTGATCGTAGGTAACAGCCCCTAAGAAAACCAAATTATTTCCTTTTGCAACAAAAGCAGTTAATTTTTCTAGGTCAACATCACTAATAGAAGAGATCAAATATGAGGTTACTACAATTGTTTTTACAGATAGATCTATATCAAATCCACCAGAAATTAGTCCAAGATCTATAGTTTTAGATGGTAGTTTAGCATATGAAAGAGCCTGACTTACCTGGTTTGTATATTCTGTACTAAGAGAGTCCTGGCGATGTTTTATAATTAAAACTGCTGGCTCCTGATCGATGAGCTTTGCAATATCCAATTTAAATGATGAGCTAAAATCACAACTCAATAACAGGCAAATGCACCCAAGAAAAATTATATTTTTACCTATTGATATCATTCTCAATATTTTCAAATTGTATTTCTTCTTCTTGAAATATGTTATTAAGAAGTGAATTGATCCTGGACTCATTTTCTCTATTTATGATTTCATAAATAATAGCATCTTCACTTTCGTAGTATGTAATAATATTTCTTCCTTTCATTCCTTCAAATACTTGAACCCATTGATTCATGTCGTTCATCGTACTTTGCGAATTATATAAAATACCTTGTTGAATCCCTGTATAAGGTGGTTTTTCTAAAAAAAGAAAGATACTTGCTGGAGGAATTTCCTTTTCAGTTCTGAGTTTTTTTGGTACCAATAAGTATTGCTGATAAAGAGAATCAATACCTCCGTAGTTATCTAAAAAGAACTCATAGTTCATAAAATAATGTCGGTTTTGAGCCAGCCTTCTATCAAGCTCTGGACTTACAGTAGCATAAGTATATGGAGCTCTTTCACTTACGATAGAATAGTAAGCTTCAAAAAAGCCGTTGGGTAATGTCTCTGGTAAAGCTCTTTCTAAAAAAGCACCTTTCTGTACATATAGGATTGAAGTTATACAAAATACTGCTAGTCCAATATTTAGTGAATTATAAGCCCACGTATACTTTTTTTCCAGAGATTCAAAAATTCGAGAGACATTTAAATAAACAATCCCAAAGAAAATAGAAATACACACAGTGTAAAAAAGATTTAATTGGTCAGGATCTATTAAAGTGTATAAAAAAGGAAAATATGGAGTGTATACAAATGAAATCAATGCAAAAAAGGATAAAAAAACGAGTTCCTTTTTATCTGGAATCTTATTTTTTACTAGCAATAAAATATTTAAGAGTATTAAAATAAGAGCACTTATTAAATAATAAATACTTAATACATCGATGTAGGTTATTAAATTTGGGAAATAACTAAATACAGAGGTATCGAAAAGTTCTTGTTTTAAAAAATCTGATATAGAAATACCATTAAACAAACAAAAAATGATATAAGGTAAAATAGCTAAGCAACACAATATCAATACTCTGAATAATGCTTCAATCAATTTTTTACCATACTTAGAAGACGGCAAAATAAATACACCAAGTAATAATGTTGGAATGAGTACAACGATGAAAACGAAAAGGTTTACCATCGCAGTTGCAAGAATACCCATTGAAATATAGAACCAATAGACTTTTTCGGTTGACCTAATCCCTTTTAAAAAGATTATACAGGTAGGTATCGCAAAACAAAGAGCCAACGAAATGGAGTTAGCTTCAACTTCAAAGTCCAATATAATCGGAGCTAAATACATCGGTGTAAATGAGTAAATAGCCATTCCAACAAAAGCTGCAATCTGATTCTTTGAATTTGTAATTACATTAATTACCCAATAAATAATCAATGCCAAAAAGAAACTTGTAAGCGAGCCTAATATGTGTAAAATGAGCTCAGGTGTAACTTGAGTTAAAGTACTAAATACATGCACAATAGAATGCAAACCTTTAGGCTCTGGTAAAACTTCAAAGTACTGCTGTAGAGATAAGGCTTTTACATGACTTAATTCAAAGTACCAGGTTCTACTAAAAGGAGCAGGATTTTGGATAGCTGGTATTATTCGAATAATGGAGGCGATTAAAGCGATAAAAAAAGCGATAATTTGAGGAGTGATTTTCTTTAGATTTAAAGAAGGTTTTTTTTGAAGTTGGTTCTTGAAGCGATCCCAAATTGAGATACTACTTTCAATAATACGAACATGTTGTCCTATAATTAATGATTCTATGGATGTTAGTACTTCAAAAAGAGTAGCCCCATTTCTCCACCTTTTAATAATATAGACAACAATTGGAATAATAATTAACGTAGTAAATAGGCTTATAAAGTCGTATAAATTTAAAATGGTGAGAATAAATACATTAACTACAATGAGACCTCCTAAGCCTATCCAAGAATACATTAATCGATCTATTCCATTTTCGCTTTTTACTTTGGGTAAAAACAAGGGTGCTAGCACCACAAAAAGCAAGTAAAAGCAAACCAGTATTCTTAAAACCGCAAAAATGCCTTGAAATACATACATACCTAGTTACCTAAAATCTTATTTGTCACATCTTTAGGGTTTATAGGCAATTGATTTAGCTGAATATTGCTAATAAAATAAGGAAAATGAAGTGAATCTAGTCTTGATTTAATCTCCTCTATTGCTGGTTTTGATTCAGCAAAATCGATTATCAAAAAGGGTATATTATATTTATTGGAAGCAGTTTTAACTAACGAAACTCGCTCATTAAAAGATTTCAAATCTTTGATAAAATATTCTTTGTTACTAAAGTCGTACCCTGAAGCAATATCTTCGATTAATGTTGCATCAATCCACTCTTTTGATTCTTCTAAAAGAAATAAACCTGCGTTTTGGATTATTAATTTATTCGGATATTGATCCCTTATACCTTTAATAAGCATAAGCATAAATGGCGCCAGGTTATTTCTCTCGGTATAAGGAGAAACTGCATCAACTGTATCTAGAAAAATTCCATCAACTCCTTTTATCATTATCTCTGGAAGTGCTTTTTCTAAAAGTATGGTTCTGGTTTCTTCGTCCTCTAAATTTAAATAAGAACTATTCCAGTTTACATTTACACCTAAAAAACCTCTTTCCTCAAGCAAAGGAAAATACCATCGATTTGAATCTACTTCTCCTAAGGTGATATAAGCAATGATGGTGGTACCAGTTGCTTTAAGTGCAGTAATCTCTGCTTTTGTATAAAAATCAGGTTCAATAATCACCATTTTATAGTTCTCAACCATTGCAGGGGTTACTTTTGCATAGCAAACTCCAAATGGTGAGATGGAAATATTAAAATCGTTTTGAATATTTTTTATACTACTGCAATTCGCAAATAACATACAAACCCCAATTAGAAATACGAGTTGCTGATTTACTTTTAATCTATTCATCAGTGCCAAGCGTACAACACACTTCCCAACCAAGCATTTTCAAAAGCTCTATAACTGTAGGTACTAATACCATATCAAATTGAACATCCGCCCTTTCAATTATACTTTGGCTTAAGGCATCGATCCACTCTTCAGGTGAGTTTGTGTCATTTTGAATATTACTTTCTATGTATTCTACAATATATTCGAATAAAGCGATCACTTTTCCAGTCCATGGGATGTCTTGAGCTTCTAAACCATGGGGCGTTCCTTGCCCGTTTACCCATTCATGATGTGTTAATACTCCTTTCTTAATATCTTCATGAATAGGGAGCTGATCAATTAATTTATAGCCTGTTAATGGATGAGAAAGTTCAGATCCTATTGAAATATCAGATTCTACACTTAGGCCCCCAACGTATCCAATATCGTGCAATTTAGTGGTCATTTTTAAAATATCAGTTTCATTCTCATCTAGACCAAAAATCATCGAAAAACGCTCTACAAATGCAAGTAGTCGAGGAGTATGAAATTTAGTCCTCTCTCTCGATTTTTCTATCATCCTAAGCATTTGATAATACGAATTTATTAAGGAGTCTGTAAAAACGATGTTAACATGTCTAAACTGTAGGAGTTTACCTAACTGATTAGAAATTTCTTGTTCAATATCACCAACTTCGTAATTTAAATCAGTTTTTTCGTTTACTCTAACAATAGAACCTAATGACTCTTCTACTTGGAAAGGGATCCAGTTAACCTCCCCTAAACTATTAATAGTATTTTTATAGACTTCTTCAGCACCCTTAAAATCAGGGATTTTTTCAAGTATTAAAATTACTTCAGATTTGTCTAAACCTTCTGAGCATATTATAGTGGGATTTGTTTCTAGATTTGAAACAATTGCTCCTTTTTTATTATTGTAGCCATTCAGAAGATATCTAAGATAAAAGCGAGCCAAACCTTCAGTATTTAATGCCCCGCTACCAAGTTCAGAAACTACCTCTCCCATTTTACTAAGGTATTTATTCTTCTGTCCTTCTTCTTCTTTCTCGATTTCAATAAACCATATTGAAAGTAAACGTCCTATAATTGATAGTCTAGGCTCAATAATTTCAGGACATTTAGTATTTGGACCTACCATATATATGCCCCAAATTTCACTATTCTGATCAAAGAGAGGAATATGTTCGCAATTACCTACTGCAGTAGATGAAATACCCGCTCCTTTCAAATCAGAATTCCATTTCCTTTTTTGTTGAAGACTTTGAACTTGTTGTTCGAAATCAGTTAGAAGGTTTTTCTCTACATCAGTTAGAGCTTCTGAGCTTGGTTTTCCAATGAGATTTTCAACTTTAACTGATCTTTTAAAAAGAAAAAGTTCATCGTCTTTTTTCTTGTATACAATATGAACCGGTGCCCGATACAAGATATCCATCCATTGCACTATATCCTTAAACGAAGGTGGTTTAGATCGTGACATATGTTCAGCAGAAAGAGACCAGAATTCCAGCTCATCTTCTGTATCAAAATCACGCATAGAAAACGCTTTCCCTAAGCGAGATCCAACTAAATTCAGATATGATTTTACGTCTTTCATTTCTTAGTCCTCAATATGCTGAGTAATAATAATAATCCAAATGTTTAAAAAATTTCTTTGCAATTATTCCTGTAATTAATGCAAAAGAAAATGAACCTACTAACAAACCAATGGTAGCATATTCGAAACCAAAAAGCCTACTACATAAAAACCCGACTACAAAATTAATTACTACAGCAGCGATCATTGAATAGGTTACGAAAGACGGTCTGTTAAGCGTAAAAAAGAACAATGAATTTAACAAGCCATATACAAGAAATACGTAACTAATACTGCCCAACCAAAAAACTTTAAATGTAATTGGATTCGCAAAAAAATCTCTGATTTCTGGTACCTGAGTCTCAAAGGCTCTTAAGCTTAAAACCCCAAAGTAAGTAACTAGAATTGAGACTATACTTACCAATAACAATAGTAGAAGTTGCCTAAAATAGAAACGATTAAAATGCTTATTAAATGCTTTCATATTGTTTAATGAAATATTTTTTTGAGCTGGTATCAAATATTTTGAGAACGCATTGATACTAAACTCAAGCGTTGCTATCGTTATTACAAAACTTATAAGTGCCCAGTCCATTCCAAGCTCATAAGGTGTGTTGAACCAAATAATATAAGGTGGAGGAATTTCGCCAGTAGACCAGGCTAGAATCCTATCGGTAAAAAGAAAAACGAAGTAAAAAAAACCATACAGAAAAAATCTGTAATTATTGTAATAGCTAACTTCATCATATGGTAAAGTTTGCTTTATAAGTTCTTGCCTTAACGACTGAATTTTAAACTTATAATAAAGAAACGCATACCCTGCCATTAGAATAGTTGAAATTGCAATTCCAATCCATTGTGCAGTATAAACTCCAAAAGCGTTGTTTTGTGTAATAAAAATTACAACAATTGTTCCAAACGTTATTGAGAATAGAATCATAAATCTTAATTCGGAAGCAAATAATATAGCAGCACTAAGTAGCAAAAAAGAAATCAACACCATATATATGATAGAAAGAACCATCATTTTTATGGGATAAAAAGGAAATGCTAAATTGATTAAGAAAAGTAAAGCGGCAGAAATTAATACTGTAGGTATTCCTAACCTTAATATTTTATAAACTGCTTTTTTGGCTAAATAAAAATTTTCCTCCCCCTTATATTTAGATACCAACCTACCAATCACTTGAATAAATCCGCCAGTAATAACGAAGGCAGTAATCGTACCAAAAGCAACAACGGTTGCTTGTGCCTCATTAAATCTTAACCATGCCCATAATGCGTACTCAAATACTAAAATGGCTACGATCTGAACTAGCATAGGCATCGACAATACCAGACCCGCTGTATAATATTTTATTAAAAGCTTTATCGTTTGAAATAACCCATGTTCATAACTATCGTGCGATTGACTACGATCTTCTTTATTAATTTCAATCTGAATTTGTTGGTAGACGTACTCCGCAAGTTCAAAAACATTTGGATACCCGTAATCTGTTTCGGCATCAATATCTCTAATACCAAGTGATTCTATAGTTGCAGCAACAGCCCAACTACTCATAGGTACATCAACTAATTCACGTACGTTAACGATTAGTTTACTCCTACGCCCTTCTTCTGATAGAGGTTTAACATGGTTATCAAACTGTTTGCTCATGAACCTCCTTAAAATGGTTCAAAAGGTTTACAACAGATGGTACTTTAACAGTTTTTTTTAATGGATTATTAGGCTTTTCAATTAATCTTTTATAACTCTCATAATATGAATCGACACTTTTTTTGATAGTGAAATTCAATAGCACTTTTTCACGGGATTTTTTCCCAAGCTCAAGCCTTAAACTTGTATCAGAAAGGAGTTTAATTACTCCATCTGCTATAGCTTGAGGATCTCTTGGTTTACACAGAATTCCACAATCTTTTAATGCATCTTTAATACCACCCACATCGGTAGCAACTACCGGGCGTTGGCAACTCATTGATTCTATAACGGTATATGGGAAACCTTCAGAAATAGAAGTTAAAATGGATATATCACCTTCATTAAAAACCATACTAGGTTTATCATGAAATCCTCCAAACCTAAAGTGATCTTCTACACCAAGTTTTTCAATAAGTTTTTCACACTTTTCTACATATTCCTTATCAACGTCAAGACTGCCATATACAATAAATTGAACATTTGAAATTTCCTTTCTAACCAGATCACATGTCATTATCATGGTTTCAATATCTTTTAAAGGAAATATATGAGCCACTGCAACTACCGTTGGTTTATCAGCAGTATGCGAAGGTTTTAAAGTAGGTTTAAATATTGAAGTGTCAACGCCATTATAAATTGGAACTATTTTAGATTCATTTGCTTCAAATTTTACTTCCCATTTTTGATTGGCAGTTGTAACTGGAGAAATTTGATCTGCGGTATAATAAACAGCTCTTGTAACTATAGTAGATAAGTTTAAAAGGAGCTTTTTAGAAAAAAAAGGCATATCCGCTCTTCCTAAGTTAATCAGACGCTCTCTTATATAAACACCGTGATCAGTAACTAGACTAGGTGTTCCATATTCGTATTTTGCTGCAATAGAGGCAAGAGCTGGGAATCCTGCAATAGTAGCGTGAGTTAAATCAATTTCCTTTGGTATGTTCGTGGCTAATGGCATTAAAAAATGATAAAGCCATCTCATACCAAATGTTACATCAAAAACTCTTGGTTCTTCTTTATTATTTTTATGTGCCTCAAATTCATCTATAAGATGATCCTTGAAATCAATCCATAACGAAGTTTCCTTCATAGTTTGTTTGTAATCGTACCTACTAAAGTATTTCCACATCCCATAAATAATTTCACTTATTTCTTCGGGATCACGAAATGGATCAAAAAGGCAATCAACAAAATCCCTGAAAATAGGCATGAAATGTTGTTTTATTACACTACGAGTCGTTCTAGCTCTTTTTTCAATTTGAAATGAAAAAGGTTCTTCAGAATTATAATATTGGACAGGCTCCTCAACACCCCATAAAGGTATATGGATTATTTTTTTGACATTTTCGGTTAATGGATACCTGCTTTCTACAAATGGATTGCCCGTAATAGCATAAATATAGAAATCAATTTGCTCTTGTAGTTCCGAACAAAGAATATGTGCCCACGTAGAAACTCCACCGCCGCTATAAGGGTATGATCCTTCCGTTTCAAATAATACTATTGGATTTTTCTTAGTCACTTCAATAATTGAATTCTAACACGGTTTTATTGATCAAAGATTTATATTCGCTGAAAATTTTAGGCCACGTATGATTCTCTTTAACAAGTAGATGTCTTTCTTCTAAATATTTTGAAAAGAGATCTCTATTATTCCAAAATTGTATAATTTCTCTGCAAGTTGAATTAATAGTGGTGAATTCAGGAAAAGTTAATCCATATCTATTAGTTAAATCTCCTACTTCTTTTCCTACTGGTAATACATTATTTGCAAGTGCTTCGAACATAACTAATGGCTGAGACTCATTATGACTTGTAATCAGTAGCATATCCATTTGTTTATAATATTCTTTTGATGGTTGATTCCAAATCAATGAAATTGAATCAAAAATTAAAGCTTTCTCAAGAACTTTCTTCTCAAGGGAATGCTCACCAGCATCACTCAATAACATTACAAATTCTGCATTAAACTTCTTTTTTTGAAACTCTTCAACAAAATCAAAAAATTGTAATGGGTTTTTCATTTCAGCACATCTTCCAACCCATCCAATAACAGGTTCTTCATTTCTAATTTTCGTTTTAGTTAACCAATCTTGTGCTATCCCATTCGGAATATAAGTTACCTCAGTAGCCCCTAATTGCTCTTGCAAGCTAATATTACATTCTGAAACTGTAATAACTTCATCGGATTTTGAATATAGTTTTTTTGCAATTTGTTTAAATAAGTCAACTACTTGTTCTTTTGACTCTGAGTTATTCGGAATTTTATATCCACATTCTAATGCAACAGCACCTTTAAGAACTTCTAGCCAATAAATTGCATGCTCGGTAAGTATTAATGGAATTTTTCTGGAAGTAGAAATTTCCATTCCTAACCACCCAGCAAAACCTGTATTAGTTACATGAATTATCTCATTCTTGTTAACCAATTTTTTGAATTTCTTCCGTTCTTTTGAATACCATTTTTGTAGTGAATAACTCCAGTTTCCTTCAAGCTCTGGAGGTGATATCCTTATAAAATCAGATATATTTTCGGGTAAAGGATAAAGTGCATCATCTAGGGTTAATTCAGAAAAAGGATCCGTAGCAATTTGAAGGATCGAAAAATTAAATTCCTTACATGTTTCTATATATCTATATATCCATTCACTTACACCACCTCTGTACCAAGGATAGGTACCTTCAATAACAAGCAGTACGTTCAACCCTACTCCTCTTTATTAAACGTTTTTCTTAAATAATCTCCAAAGAATGGATCCGGTTTGAGTAATTAACCTGGAAATAAGATGGTATTCATTAGATGAAAAAAGAATCGACCTTTTAATAACAATAACTCCAAATAAAGATGACTTTTTAGGAACCTTGAGATTGTTCATTAACAAGCTTTTTTCGTTGATAGAAAATAAGGGCACAGCAATTTCTGCCGATAGTTTTTGTTTTTTGGAGAACTCGTTAAAGAAACCAAGCTCGTCGTTATAAATATGATTGCATAAATAAGCTTCCTGGGTATCTTTTAGATATTGAAAAGAACGTTCGTCATCAAGAGAAGAGATATTTGCACTATCAGGTTCATTTTTACCATAAAAGTGCAGTAATTTTGAAGTGTTATTTTGGTCAACAATCCAGAATCCTAGAAAATCTGAATCTAAAATAGCTAACAGTTCAGAACACAGAACATCAACGGTATCGTTAAAAGAGCCTGATAGCGCACTTTCCATCAACCTCATTACCAATTTATTCTTATTATCCGCGAGATCTTCTTCTAGGTCAGAAATGTCAATATCAGTAACTAATTTCATTCGAACCAACTCAAGAATCTTTTCTTTGTTCGATGTAAATAGTTCTTTTTTTATAAAATCAGCTGCTCCCAATTCTAATGCCTTCCTTTCTTTTTCAATAGTAGGAAGATTTGTCATTATCAAAATCGGAATTTTTTTCTTCTCGGAATCTAACCTCAAAGATTCGAGTAATTCTAACCCAGTTAACCCAGGCATGTGTATATCAGATAAAATTAGATTTATCTTAGTATTAGAGAGTATATCAATAGCTTCTTGTGCATTTTTTGCGTGTACAAGAGAAAATTCGATGCCAAGCAAATTTTTTGCCATAAAGTGAATTGGCTCATCATCATCTATTACAAGAACTTTATACTTCATTTTAAAAATGTAATTAATTAATTGGAATTTCTATGAAAAAAGTAGTGCCTACTCCTTCCTTTGATTCCACCCACACTTTTCCATTATGGATATTAACATATTTTTCAACAACGTCTAAGCCTAATCCTGTTCCTATTTCTCCGTCAGTACCTAACTTACTTGTGCCTTTTTTATAACTCTCTGATCCAAAAATATTCGAAACTAAATTCTCAGGAATTCCAATTCCAGAATCTTGTACTCTAAACAATATCTTATGCTGGGTAGATGATACAAATAGTTCAACTTGACCATTACTAGTTGTAAACTTAAGAGCATTAGAAATAAGATTATTGAGTGCTATTTCTATTTTGGTATGTTCTAGCTTTACTTTATTTACTGTAATCTTATTAATTAGATTAAGTGTTATTCCTTTCAACATGGCTTTTGGTTTGTTTACAGAAATAACTTTCTCAACTAAATCCTCAAGAAAACCTTCGGTCAACTTTAATTCATCCTTACTTTTTGAATGGTTTTCATTGTCAAGCACTTTCTCAACCATATCCATAAGTTTTTTCCCACTTTGTTCCATTGCACTAAGCATATTGGAAACCTCATCTTTAGGAAGATCTGGATTCTCTTTAATTAAATTTGCTAAACCTACAATTCCTGTTAATGGATTCTTAATATCATGACTTACGATCCGAACTAACTGGTCTTTTTTACTATTTATTTCCCTTAACTCTATTTCCGTTTTCCGCAGAATCTCAATCCGCTCATCTCTTTCTTTTTGAAGCTTACTCAAAAATAAATGGGTTCTAATTCGAGCTAAAACTTCAT
The DNA here is from genome assembly GCA_040222455.1 of Balneolaceae bacterium. Classification (GTDB taxonomy): domain Bacteria; phylum Bacteroidota; class Rhodothermia; order Balneolales; family Balneolaceae; genus RHLJ01. The sequence continues at coordinate 576,046 of JAVKDD010000027.1, forward strand.
CTTTTTGATATGGCTTTGTAATATAATCAACACCACCAACTTCAAACCCTTCTACTTTATCACTAGTTTCTGAAAGAGCACTTAAAAAGATGATAGGAATTGATTTAAGCTCCTCTTCTTTATTTACCGCCTTGCAGACTTCATATCCAGTCATGTCAGGCATCATTATATCAAGTAGTACAAGATCTGGCTTTCTACCTTTTATGAGTTCTATCGCATCGGTACCATTAAACGCTACAATAGGTGAAAATCCGGCTTCTCTTAAAACGTGAGAAAGCAATTTGATATTAGCCTCGGTATCATCAACAATAAGTACTAGGAAGTCAGACGGGACAATCTGGAATTGCATACCACAATTAGAGTTAGTAAATCTTAACAAGTATTTTCAATCTAGAGAAAAATTATCTCCCTTGAAACTATATTTATATTAAATACGTCTCATATAAGATAGTTCTAAGTTAATTGGTAAAAAACTACATTTTTTATGAAAAGTTTACTTGCAGTGAGTTATACGCTTATTTTAACCCTAATTATTGCACCAACAGATCAGTCAAATAATGCTCCTGAATCAAAAAAAATTCTCATTGAAATAAATGACAAATTTGACGAAGTGAAGATTGGAGTTACTGAATCAACAGTATTTATGATTTTTAGTGAAAAAGTTAAAAACTTTGCAAATAACGCTTTTGGTGATCAATACCAAGCTAATTTACAAGCTTTTGAGGATTCGGATGGAAATTTTATAAGTGGTTTTAATATCAATCTAAAGTCCAATAGAATTGAAATTAATAAAGAAGATATTTCTGAAATTGTATTTAAAAACGGAAGGATCAATTTTATTTACCATACTAAACCTAAAATTGGATTTGAAGATATCTATTCGATTAACGGAACTAAAGCATTAGAAAACTTTTATGTAGAGGATTTAGAAAAATTCATTCTTACATATTCTAATTCTTAAAAGGTCCTCAATTAAAAAATTATTGTAACATTTTTACTTGAATTGTACTCCTATTAAAAAAAAGGAGAAGCAATGCTGAGGTTTATACTGCTAGGTATAGTAGCATTTTCAGGATTTTATATTTGGACTGTTTTCCCAATCAATCATGGTCCGGGAGAAATAACTCCAGATAAACCCAAAGTAGAAAGATTAAGTTGGGAAAAACCCTTCATTTTCAAGGGAGCTACTATTGTCCCCCATCGTAAAATTTCTGGAGAAGTTAGGGTATTAGAGAAAAAGAGATATTTTTTTGATAACAAAAGAATGTTTTCTCCTGTAGATGTACTTATTGGATGGAAGGCACTTTCAGACGAAAGAAATTTAGACCATATTCGCTTTTCATTAAACGATAGGTTTTTTGATTATGAATTTACAAGACCTCCATTACCCGTAAACGAAATTCTAAGTCAAATTGATTTATGGCATTTAGTACCATCGAATGAACAAATTGATTACGATATTAAAAAGCTTAGAAAAGGAAACATATTAATTATTGAGGGCTATGTTATAGATGTTGAACCAGTATCTACTTATGCGTGGAGATCTGAGTTAGTAAACATTAAAAATCATGACTTTAAGAATACCATAATTTGGATTACAAAGCTTTCAGTTAAATAAAATTTCCTGATTTTTTTTAACTTGATATGATTCTAAAATAGCGCTTTATTATATGTGCTTGTTCAATCGGGTCAGAAATAAGGAAAATCATGTCGTCAAAATCTAGAAAAACAGGAACTGTAAAGTGGTTTCATAATATCAAGGGCTATGGCTTTATTAGCTCTGAAGAAGAAGAAGAGATATTTGTCCACTATTCAGAAATAAATTCTGATGGTTTCAAAAAATTAAAACGTGGAGAAAAGGTAGAATTTATTTTAGATACTGGAGAAAAAGGTTTGTTAGCAAGGGATGTTTCTTTAGTTGAAAATCAAGATGATCCTGATATTTTTTAGTCTTACATGAAATGGATTAAAGACGCTATTCTTGATTTATTAATACTGGTTGTAATTGTTGCCTATGCCATTACTTCTAATGATATAATTGAGATTATTATTTGGGTATACACTTCTCTTTTAATTATATCTAAAGTTTCCTACTTCTTTTTTGATTTCTTACAATCAAAAGCTTCTAAAACTAAAGTTCCGGATTGGTTTTACCACGGCACTTATCTTTTATCAATTATTCTTTTAATAACAACTAAGAACTACCCTCTAGTAATAGCCTGGGTAGTAATTTGGGTTCTATCTGTAGTACCAAAATTAGTTAAAACGAAAAAAAAATCTTCTTGATTTTTTTTAATCTATAGGGTCTCTGTTGTTAAGGAAGATTTATTTAAGTAGTACCCTAATAGTGTTAGCAAGCTTAACCTTAATTAATTATGGATGGTCTCAAGAAACTATTTCGAAAAAACAAGAATTTCTTATAGTCTCCGGATATTCCCCTAGTTCTATTAAATTTCTTGGAAAAACGCCTGACGCATCAACTACTTTATTAAAGCTTGAGTATAGAGAGCAAACAAGTAAATTATTTTTTGGAAATCCGATATACTATCAATTTGGAATAATTCCATTTATTGAGTTTGATTATCCAAAAAGGGATGAAAATGGAAGAATAGATATAGTTAAAGGTTTTGGAATTTCACCAATAGGACTTGGAATTAATAATTCGGTCTCAAAAATATTATCTTATTCCCTATTTACTTATGGAGGAGTAATTCTTGTTGACAAAAGATTTCCTACGGATGAAGGTAGAAAATTGAATTATACTTTAAGCCTTTCAATAGATGGAATTTATAAAGCTAGCAAATATTTTTCTTTTTCATTGGGCTATAAATTTCATCATATTTCCAATGCTCAAACTGGTGCAGAAAACCCAGGAATAGATTCAAATTTCATTACATTTTCTTTAATTTTATCTAAATAAATATGACACTAAAAGCAGCATTTAATACCTCTAAAGGTTCAATTAACATAAAACTATTTCATGAAGAAGCACCTAAGACAGTAGCAAATTTCGTTAATCTTGTAACTAGAGGTTATTATGATGGGCTAAACTTCCATCGTGTAATAAATGATTTTATGGTACAAGGAGGATGCCCAAATGGAGACGGACGTGGTGGTCCTGGATATGTTTTTGAAGATGAGTTTCATCCAGACTTGATACACAATGAGTCAGGTAAACTATCGATGGCAAACGCAGGCCCGGGAACAAATGGAAGTCAATTTTTTATTACTCATGTACCAACTCCATGGTTAGACGGTCGTCACACAGTTTTTGGTGAAGTTATTTCAGATGAAGATCAAGAGATCGTAAATTTAATTTCTCAGGGCGACACTATTGAAACTATTTCCATTGAAGGTGAATACGTAGACTTATTATCCAATGTTAAAGAAGTTCAATTATGGAATGAAGCATTAGATGAACGTTTTCCAAATTTGAATTCAACTGAATAACTAAAAGGCATATTAAGATCTATATTTGTTGAAACTTTTAACTTAAAGTGCGTAATAGATCAAAATTAAAATTTGATCTATTTGTGCTATGATAAAGAAAGTATTCTGCCTTTTAGCTACCGTTCTAGTCCTTTCAAGCTTTTCATATATATTTGCCCAGAATTCAGAGAATGATTTAAGATATCGAAAATGGAGGGTAACCGTGATCCCTCCTATTAGTACAAATGGAGTAGCCACTTCAAATTATTCTGCTAAGTATTCCATAAATTTTTTAGGTGGATATCATGGCGCGCTAGATGGTTACGAAGTTGGGGCGCTATTTAACTACAACAAATTTTATTCTTATGGATTTCAACTTGTTGGTGGACTAAATGTGACTAATGGTGAAATGGCTGGCTTTAATATAGCTGGTCTGGCTAACTATTCGGAAGAAAACATGAGTGGAATACAACTTTCAGGCATTTCAAACATCTCAAATGATATGCTTGAAGGAGTTCAATTAGCTGGTGTTTTTAATTTCTCTGTAAGAGGTTCTTCAGGAATGCAATTTGCAGGTTTTGCTAACGTAAGTAAAAGAAGTATTGAAGGAATTCAAGTTGGAGGTTTGTTCAATTACACTGAGAGTAATATTGCAGGACTACAAGTAGCTGGTTTATTTAACTATGCAGGTGATGATGTAGAAGGTTTACAGGCCGCAATGGGATTTAATTTTAGTGGTGATAATATCTCTGGATTACAAGCAGCAGGAGTTGGAAATATTGCTAAAGGTAATATTGAAGGTCTACTAGCATCTGGATTTATAAATTTTGCAAGAGAAGACGCAAGTGGATTATTAGTTTCAGGAGGTTTTAATATTGGGAGGAATATCGAAGGTTTAACAAGTGCGGGGATAGGAAATTTTGCACTTTCGATGGAAGGATTTCAATTAGGTGGAATTAATTATGCACGAAGAGCTGTCGGTTTACAAATTGGAATATTGAATATTGCAAAAGAATTTGAAGGTGCTCCCGTTGGGCTACTTAGTATTTATGGAAATGGAAGAAAGAATTTTGATGCCCGTTTTTCTGACGGAGGATTTACAGAGTTAGGTATTACAACCGGTACCTATCGTGTATATAATTCATTTTTAGTTGGATATAATACATTGTTGGATAGAGAAGTTTACAGAATTGGGTTAGCAGTAGGCTTAGAAAAAAATATTCAAGATTCTTTTGAAAATATTGAAAGCTCTACCCTATTTGTTAATCAGGAATTTAGCTTTCATCATGTATTTGAAGAAAAATGGACAAACCGAAAAAATCGAATACTTACTTATAAATATATGCTAGGAAATCGATTTGGTAATGGTTTTTCAGTTTATGGTGGTCCAAGTATAAATATGCAAGTTACTAGAGTTGACGATGCAAATGATTATACTTGGTATAGTATTTGGTCTCCTACCAGAAAAGGTAAACAATATCGGTTTTGGGTAGGATTTAATGTGGGTGTACGATTATTTCATCAAAAAAATCTACCCTTAATCAGCGATAATTTTGATAACGATTGGGGATGGGGGCGCGATTGGTAAAATACTCAACTCATAAATGTTATCTTTTTGTGATGAACTTTTTGATTGGAATGATTAATTACATTGAAATTGTTACCAAGAGAAACTTTTATTATGAAGCTAATTCTTATATCATCCATCAGTTTAAGTACAGTATTGGTCATCTTAACTTTAAATTTTACTTCCGCACAAGTGGAAGAGCATTCAGAAAATCATTTTCATGAATTAGCTAATTTCGAATCAGTTATGGATACAATACCAGACTCATTTCCTTATCAAAAAACTGAAGCAGAATGGAAAGAAATACTAACTTCCTCAGAGTTTCGAATACTTAGAAAAAAAGGAACTGAATTTCCTTATGTGAACGAATATTTTGATTCCGAAAAAGATGGAATATATGTATGTGCTGGTTGCGGGCAAAAACTTTACGATTCTAAACATAAGTACAAAAGCGGTACGGGTTGGCCTAGCTTTTGGAAACCGATTGATGATTCTTTAGTCGTAGAATTAGAAGATAAAAGCTTATTCATGACTCGAACTGAAATTGTTTGTTCAAACTGTGGAGGACATTTAGGTCATGTTTTTGACGATGGTCCTAAACCTACAAATTTACGATATTGCATGAATTCAGCAGCAATGAAATTAGTAGATAGAGATTAGTTATATTTAAGAAAGAAATAAATTCTCTTTTAGAATAAAAAATTGTATTTAAGGCGCTTCATTAGCGCCTTTTTTAATTAAAAATTCAATATGTCAAACAAAGCAATCGTTTTAAAAGAAGCTGAATTTAATCCCAGGCTAAAAACATATATAAACCTCTATGGGGTTTTTATGATGTTAATAATGTTTATTACTATTCCTTTCATACCAATTTGGTTAATTATTGCCCCATTCTTTATAAATAAATATTACGAACGCCTTGAATGCGAACTTACCTCTCGTTCACTTCGTTTTAAAAAAGGATTTATCGTTCAAACAGAAAAGACCATCCCCCTCGATAAAATTCAGGATTTAACTTTCAAAGAAGGACCTTTATTAAAGAAACTCGGACTTAGTATTTTAAAAATTGAAACGGCAGGAAACTCAGCAACTGGAAGTGCTGATCTAAGTCTAATTGGGGTTATAGATGCTCACAATTTTCGTCAAATGGTTTTTGATCAAAGAGACAAAGTAACTGATAATACTTCATCTGGTTCACACGAATCGGAGTCTGTTGTTGAAGTACTAAAAGATATTAGAGACGCTCTTAAAAGAGTTGAAGGGAAACTTAATTCCTAGTTAATGTCTATATAGTTTAGCCAAGTACCATTTTCTTATTATATCCTCAATTAAAGCTAAAACTCTTTTATTTACTCATTCATAGTAATCTTTTGCTTGAATAAAGGTAGTTTCGTTGTTACCACTATGATCTCCATTCAAGTCGAAAAAAGCAAAAGTATCATCTAAAATCATACTCCACCAATTGATAAAATTCTTTTTTCGCAATGTTGGTGAATTCTGTACAAGAGTGGAGTAACTAAACAAGAAGATTAGTTTAACGTGTGCATTTCTTTCATGCGGTTACCTCTTTATTCGCAGCGAGTTTTTTATTGAAATAATAAACCAGCCCCAATGCTAAAGCCCATTGACCTATCACCGTTGCAACTGAATAGGTATCAAAAGGATTGTACCAAGTATCGGGAGCATATTCTGTGGCGCTTAAATACATCCACCAAACAAGTAATGTGACAACCTCTACAGGAACAATATATCTAATTATTATTGTCCACCAAGAACCTAGTTTAGTTTTACTCTCTTCGGTATTTACTAAATTTGTTCTGAATTTTTCTGCTCCATAATTAATTACAGCGTACGATATAAATGCACCTGATACCATTAAACCAACCCCCCAAACGAAATCTTGGTTTGCAAAGAAAGTAAGGTTCAGTGCTGATGGAATTCCAAATGCGAAGCCGGCACCTGCTACATAAAACGTAGCTTTTCTCCTATTCATACCAGCTTCAACAAAAACTTTAACTGCTAATTCAATCATTGAAATCAATGAACTAAATGCGGCAAAGGTCAAACTTAGAAAGAATAAAATTGAAAAAATTCCACCACCTGTCATAGATGCAAATAGCTGAGGCATCCAAATAAAGGTTAAGCCAGTTCCAGCAGGTCCGGAAGTCTTCATTACATCGAGAATTTCTGAGTCACTCATTGTGGAACCAAGGGTTCCAAAAACGGTTGAGAAGATTATTACTGCAGCCAACAGAGAAATCATATTATTTCCTATTCCGGTTTGGAAAGCACTTATCGTTACATCATCAGATTTCCGCATGTAGCAGGCATAGGTGAGAATTAATCCCCAAGCGGCTCCAGTATCCCAGGCATTCTGAGTTAGAGCCTCTAGCCAAATTTGTGGATTTTTTAATGTGCTCCAATCAGGTGTGAAAAGATAAGCGATACCAGCTCCACTTCCTTCTAAACTAAGGGCTTTAGCTAAAGAGACAAGTAAGACTACTAAGAGAGATGGAATAAGAATTTTGTTTACTCTCTCAATGGATGAGATTCCTTTAATCACAACGAATCCCCCAATAAGCATAATAATTGCATGGAAAACGACCGGAAGACCATTCTCATGGAAACTATCCCAAATCTGGATAGAAGCTTGATAAGTATCAGGCAAACCTACTCCTATCGATTGATATAAATAGTACAAGCACCACCCTGCTACAACACTATAATAAAACATAATGGCTGTAGCTACAAAGCCAATAAAACCACCCATCCATCCTTTATTCTTCCCAATTAATTCTGAGAATGAGCCAACTACTCCTTTTCTTCCATTCCTACCAATTCCATACTCAGCAATTATTAAAGGAATAGACCATAGAAAGAGGAAACAAAGCCAGGCAACCAAAAAAGCTCCCGCACCATCTTCTCCAGCATTTTGCGCGGCAATTCTAGGAAATCTCCATATATTTCCTGTCCCGATTGCTATTCCAAGTACACTTAGTATAAGTCCGAGTTTAGATGAAAAACGTTCTTGTGTATTAGCAGTCATGCAAATAATTGTTAATTAAAAAATAGTATGGTATTTGACTCGTTTAAATGCCAAAATGGTTTGTAAATTTAAGCTTTATCTATTTTGAATAGATTTAGGCTATGCCTATAATTGCAAGCCTATATAATGGTAATAAAATGACTATCCAAAACTTTTCAGCCGGTTAATATATACATGTTTTCAGATCATAAAACGACGAATAAGTATTTAGCCCTTTTTACATTCATCGTCTCACTCATTATTTATACATTAACATTAGCTCCAACTGCTAGTTTTTGGGATGCAGGTGAATTCATAGCAGTAGCTCATGGTCTTCAAGTAAACCACCCTCCCGGAGCTCCACTCTATTCTATTATAGGAAGAGTTGTCTCTATGTTTATGCCAACCGAATACATTGCGTTGAGTATCAATTTCTTAAGTGGGTTGACATCAGCACTTACAGTAATGTTGCTATATTTAATTATTATTCGTTTGGTTCGCGAGTTTAGAGGGCACCCTAATGAGATGTCGTTAGTAGATAAAATTGGAATGTATGGAGGTGGACTCGTTGGTTCATTAACATTTGCAGTTTCTGATACATTTTGGTTTAACGCCGTTGAAGCCGAAGTGTATGCAATGTCTATGTTTTTTACTGCTATAGTAGTTTGGTTAGCTCTTAAGTGGGCCGAAAACCACGATAAAGAATATAATGAGCGTTGGTTAGTCTTAATTGCATACATGTTTGGGCTAGCTATTGGAGTTCACCTTTTGAATTTACTCGCTATTTTCTTTGTGGCTTTAATAGTCTATTTCAAAAAGAGAGATTTTACACTTCTTTCTTTTGGAATTATGGGTGCACTTGCTGTTTCATCATTCCTAGTTATTTACCCTTTTACTATTCAAACGCTGCCTGATTGGTCATCAAAAATTGGTGATGCAACTTATGGTTTAATTGGTCCATTTACTTTTGTATTACTGATTGTAGGTTCATTAGTGTGGGGAATTTATCATACCCATAAAAACAAGTATCGACTCGCTAATATCTTTTTGATTAGCTACGCAATGATAATGATAGGGTATTCTTCCTATTCAGTGATTATGATTAGATCTATAGCTAATCCACCTATTGATGAGAACGACCCTGAAACGGTAGAAGATTTTGTAAAATATCTTAAGCGTGAACAATATGGCGACACACCAATTTTTCGCGGCAGAAATTTTGATAACAATACCGGGCAAATTAATCCTGATGCAGAAGCTTTGTTTCCTCGAAGGCATTCGCAAGACCCCCGTGATGTAGCGTATTATGCACGTTATAATAGTGACTGGGATTTTTTCTGGGATTATCAGATAAATCATATGTATGTAAGGTATTTCAATTGGAACTTTATTGGGCGTGAAGCAGATATTCAAGACACTGGTTGGCGATCTGGATTTGAGGAACCCAGATATCCGCTAAATAGAGCAAATAATGCCTATTATTTTGTTCCTTTCCTGCTTGGCATTTTTGGTTTAATATTTCATTTTTCATCTGATTGGAAACGGGCTTTCGCGGTGTTTACTCTGTTCATTGTAACAGGGTTGGCGATTATTATTTTCCTCAATCAAGACCCTTATCAACCCAGAGAGCGAGATTATGCATATGTTGGTTCCTTCTTTGCTTTTGCTATTTGGATAGGGCTTGGTGTTACAGGGATCATAGAACTTCTAAAAGGATATTTAAAGGAAAATGCCGCCATTAGTTATGGAGTAGTTGCTCTTTGTATTATGGCTTCTCCTGTTTTAATGGGATTCCAAAACTGGGACGACCATGATCGAAGTAATCGTTATGTAGCTCCAGATTACGCTAAAAATCTTCTTAATTCTTTAGCTCCAAATGCAATTGTATTTACAAATGGAGATAATGATACCTTCCCTCTTTGGTACGCTCAAGAAGTTGAAGGAGTCAGAACCGACGTTCGTATCGTTTGTTTGAGTCTTTTAAATACAGATTGGTATATCAAACAATTGAAAAACCAATGGTCACATGAGTCTGCTCCCCTTCCCATCAATTTAACAGACGAACAAGTTGATCAAATAACTTCAAGAATAGACCGCTGGCAACCACGAACTATCAATATCCCCGTTGATAAAGATTTGTTAAAAAGTGCATTTGCTGAAGACGGAAACTACAAAGAAGCTATTGGTGTAAAACCCGATACTTCTCTACAAATACTTTATACCGGTACTGATTTTGAAATACCAGTCGATTCATTAGATGATCAGATTTCATGGAGAGTTAATGGACGATTGTATGGCAATGATGCGCAAGGAAATGGAGTATACTATATGCAGGTTCAGGATTTAATGATCCTCGAATTGCTTCAATCAAATAACTGGCTACGTCCTATTTATTTTGCAAATACTGTATCACAAAGTAGTATGCTTGGGCTTGATTCTAATGATTATTTTAGAACTGAAGGCAAAGCCTATAGAGTTGTTCCCAAAAAGCTCCCTTCAAGATATCAAGGATATATTGATACGGACATTCATACTCGAAGACTTCGGAATTTCAGCTTTACAGAATGGAATAATCCAGACGCGTATTTTGATGAAAATATTCGAAGAATGCTTGGAAATTACCGCTATAGTTTCTTACAGCTTGCAGAAACTTTTGTTGAACAAGGGCAACCAGATAGTGCAGCAGTTTACTTAAAAATGGCTGAGGAGAAAATTCCTTTCAGACCTGAAGAAGAAAGTATAAATCTACAAGCTTTATTTGCTGCAAAATATGTTAGCCTTGGGCAAACAGAAGACGCAGGGAAACTAGCATTGAAGATTAAGACACAAGTTCTAAATGAATTTAGTGACACTTTCGAAAGTTTCTTGCAATCTCAAACTATAGTACAAGATCTTTCTGCAGAATTTGAAACCGCTAGAAGAACCGGAGACGTTACAAAGCAAAGAAAATTACGTCCTCAAATAAATGCACAATACGAAAGAACGCAAACCATTGGCGATAACATTATGCAAATCCGTCAGTATATGGCAATCACGCAATATGCTTTATATAAATCTGGAAATGAAAGTGATGCTGTTGAAATTGCAAACCAAGTTAATGGTTTACTTGATGGTACTCCATTCCCTACATTGCCAGAAACCGAAACAGAGTCGGTTGCGGAAATAACGAGATATGGACTTAATTAACCTTATTTTTAGTTTACATCTTGAGTTGTATATTCACAGCAAAGACAATTTGATATGATACATCAGTTTACAAAAGAGAATATTGACGCCATTGGAAAAGTTCTTGGAGCAACTCCTAAACCTTTAGGCGATGATGTTTTTAGAATAGAAGTAAAAAACGATGAAGAAAATCGTCATCTTGCTCTCGAAATACATCTAGGCTTAGATGTTAATAAAGAGCAAATGAATATGGTTTCGGTATATTCATATAATACCTTTCTTCAATTACATAACTGTACTGCATTTATTGCCAGTGACATTCTTCAACAAGTTACGTTTTTTGGAAAATCCGGAACTAAAACATCGGGGTTAATAGTAGAACAGACTGCAGGATGTAGTTTATATGCCAATGTTGATGAAGCAGTTATCTCGGGTGACTTTACTGCCCTACCAGAAGATTTAATGATGTGCGGTATTGCTCTATCACTAACTGAAACAATGGACGATGATTTCAGCTTCTAAATTATGGAAGCTCCTGAACATCCACTAGATATTTTTAACACAAGCGGCATAGAATTACCCTTTAAGAATTCTGAAGCCGCTTTTTTATTAGATTTAATCTCGGAAGAACAAAATGTAGCATTTTCATCTGTTGAAATTGCGTTTGTTGACGAAAATGAGATTGTTCGTATCAATACTGAGTTTTTACAGCACGATTACATAACTGATATCATTACCTTTCGCTACGATGAAAACGTTACAAATTTAGAAATTGAAGGAACATTATATTGCTGTTCACAAAGAATCAGAGAACAAGCATCAGAATTTAATCAGACTGAAAAGAGAGAATTTTTAAGAATTATTATTCACGGTTTACTTCACCTTTGTGGCTATAATGATTCAACAATAAATGAGAAAAAAGAAATGACCCGATTAGAAGATCATTTCTTAAATCTAATTTAAAAAAATTATTCTGTATCAATAAGCTGCCCCGAAAGTTGGTATAAACTTACTTCTGAGAGTTTTGCTTGTACCTGAAGCCTTAATAAATTTTGCTTAACTCGGGATACATTCAGTTGAGCTTCACGAAATTGGGTATTCGTAATCTGCCCTAATTCAAATAATTGTTTTGAACGGTCGAAATTTAACTCGGCAGTTTTAAGATTAAACTCTTCCTTTCCAAGTAAATACAAATTGGTTTCATAATTTTCATAAATATTAAGTACATCCCTTTTCAGGCTTTTTTGAGCTAATGACAGAGACTCCTCACTATTTTTAAGTTGAACCAATGCATTCTGAATTCTTGTTTCTTGTTGAAACCCATTAAATAGATTTAACGAGATAGAAATACCACCAGAAAAACCAGTTGATTCCTGAAATTCTAACTGACCGGCATCAGATTTATTTTTAATATAATCATAAGAACCCGTCAAATTAATTTTCGGAAATCTACCAGACCTATTTTGCTTTAAACTTAGCATTGCATTTTCAGCAGTAAGTTTAGATAGTACAACCGATGCATTATTTTGCATCGAATACATCAAAATATCATTCACTAATAACTCATAATTTAGAGACACATCATCTACAAGATTAATAGCTTGATCAGGTTCTTCCCCTAATTGGACCAAAAGATCCCGTTTCGCATTCTGCAATAAGGTTTGAGCCTGAATGAATGCAACGCTATCTGTATTTAAATCAACTTCTGCAGAAAGTAAATCGAGTCTTGTTGCATTACCTAATTCAAATCTTTTTGAAATACGGTTAAATCGATCCAAAGAAATTAAAATTGCTTCATTATTAATTTCCAGATTCAATTTTTGAGTTACAGCACTTAAATAAAGGCTAATCACTTCAAGTAATGTGCCTTCAATCTGCAATCTAGCTTCAACACCGGATTGTTCTTCTAGACTTTTTAAAGATTGAAACCTGTAGTAGTTTCCGAACCCATCAAAAAGTAAATAACTCGCTGAAATAGAGCCCGAAGTTGTATTTGAACCTGCACCATTTACGGTGTTTGAAGGTTGTCCGAATACCTTAAATTCAGTGTCTGTCACTGAACCAGAGATTGATCCTGAAGCAGTAACACTGGGTAGTAAACCTGCGTTACCAACCGTTGCATTATTACTGTTAATTTCTACGTTGTTATTAGTAATTATGATGTTGTGATTCTTTTCAAGAGCTATTGCGATTGCTTGTTCTAGCGTGATCAAATCTGCATTTAATGTTGATTTTACCTGACCTAGTGACGTTTTAAAAAGTCCTAGAGTTAGTGCAACTAGTATGAGTATTGACTTATTCATTTTCTAACTCCCATTGAGCTTCTTCGTATGCAGGTTCGATTTCTTTTCTTTCAATTTCTAGGTGTTTTCCTTCCCAAGCCCAATACATAAATTTCTTCAAATTTCTGCGTATTGAATTCGATAAAAGTAAAAGTGAAGGTAAAACCGTTAATAAAAGAAACGTTCCGATTAGCAAACCATAGGCAATGGTAATTGCCATTGGAATCAAAAATTGAGCTTGAAAGCTTTTCTCAAATATAAGAGGAGCAAGTCCAACTGTAGTTGTTCCTGTCGTTAATAAAATGGGTCTGAATCTTGAACGTCCTGTTTCTACTAATGCTTCAAAAACATCTGTTCCTTTTCTAACCAAATCATTATATGCATTTATAAATACGAGCCCATCATTTACTAAAATCCCAATTAAAGCTACAAATCCTAAAAATGAAAGTAGGCTTATTTGAAATCCATGAATATAATGTCCTAGCGAAACTCCTACTATTCCAAAAGGAATAATTAGATATAATACGAAAGCTTGGGAGAATGAACGGAAGGTAAAAGTTACAATCGCATATAGGAGTATTAATATTACAGGTAATACGGTTTGTGCTGAACCAGCTGCTTTCTCCGTTTCTCGTACTTGCCCTTCGAATTGATAGGTTACTGTTGGGTGAGCTGCTAATACTTTAGGAAGAGCAATATTTTCAACTTTAGAAAGTGCATCGGTACCTGAAACTTCTAAGTTTGCAAGTTCTGCTTCTACTCTTATTTCCCGTTTACCATCCCTGTGATTTATTGAAACCAGTCCGTTAGTAAACTCAACATTGGCAAGTTCTCCTAATGGATATGAACCGCCATCTGCTGAACGAATTCGCATATTCAAAAGCTGGCCGACGTCTCTCCTATCCTCTAGGATATATCTAGTCCAGACTTTTACCTCATTAGTTCCTCGTTGCAAACGTTGGATTTCACTTCCAAAAAACGCATTCCTAACCTGACTAATTAACCCTGCGTTAGTAAATCCAAGTGCGTAGGCCCGATCTTTTAGAGTTACCTTAACTTCTGGCTGGTTTTCATTATCAGTATCTGTTATATCTCTAAGCACATCAAGTTGATTCATTTCCTGAACCAGCATTTCTTTTGCACTTCGTAATTCTTCAAAATTATTGGATGCCAATGAAACAGAAACAGGTTTTCCAAACGGACTTGTAGAAATAAAAGATAAAAGTTTAGCATCAGGAATAGGACCAACTTCTTTCTTTATTTCAAGTGAGATATCAAAACTGCGGACATTCCTGAATTCTGAAGGTATCAGAAAAAAGCTAATACTTGCCCTATTACTACCAGGACCAATATTTACTTTGATATTCCTTATATACCCTACACTATCACCAGTTTGAGATTTATATTTTTCATTTAAACTTCGAGCTCCATTTACAATTTGATCGACCTTGTTTTTAGTAACAAATTCACTCGTTCCTTGGGGCATTTCAAGTGTTGCAGTAACAGTATTTTGTTCAATATTTGGGAAAAAAGTAGTTTGAACATATCCTCCTGAAATCGCTCCTATTGAAATAATTAATAGACTTAGTGAGAATAAAATTACCAGTGTTTTATTTTTAAGAGAAAATTTTAAAAATGGTACATACATCTGATCTCTTAAATAAAAAAGTTTGTCCTCCATCCACACTTGAAATCCTTTCTGCTCTATATTTTTATCTTGGTGTAAATCCTTTGAATGTGCAAGATGTGCAGGGAGAAATAAGAAGACTTCAATTAAGGAAACAAGCAATACTGCCGACACTACGAAAGCGATATCACTAAAGAAGTCGCCCAATTGACCATCTACAAAAAAGAAAAATGAGAAGGCGATACAGGTGGTAAGAATTGCTGAAGTTACAGATGGTACCACTTCCATTGTACCTTCAACTGCTGCTTTTAAAGGATGGAGACCTTGTTCATATTTTTGATAAATATTTTCTCCAACTACAATCCCATCATCAACCAAGATTCCAATCACAATAATCATTCCAAATAAGGAAATAACGTTTATCGTAATTCCATAAAAAGCAGCCACAACAAACATCCCAAAAAATGAAATTGGGATTCCCAAAGCCACCCAAAATGCTAACCGTATTCTTAGAAATAATCCTAAAAGAATAAATACAAGTAGAACACCGAGTATACCATTATTTCTGAGAAGCTCGATCCGCTCTCGAAGAGATATAGTTGAATCATCAATAAGTACAGCTTTAACAGTATTATTCTGTGCATTAAACTCATTGATGTATTCTTTAATGAAATTAGAAGCAGCAAGAATATCTTCTTCATTGGTTGTTGTAACTTGTATAAAAACTGCTGGAATACCATCCAGTTCTCCTCGGTTAGTATCTTCGCTAAAGGTATCTTCTATAGTGGCTACATCACTTAAACGAACGATGGTACCGTTTGGTAAAGCTTTTACAACTATATCATTAAAGCCTTTTGCAAAGTAACTTCTTTCATCAACACGAATGGTAAACTCTGTTCGTTCACCACGTACAAGTCCACCAGTTGTTCTGATATTTGAATTAGCTACTGCTATGCTAATATCAGCAAAGGTTAAACCGTATGCTCTTAACTTATCTTCAGTAATTCCAATTTGTATTTCGGGTTCAGTAAATCCACTTAATTGAAGTTGAGAAAGTCCGTCATAGGCAAGTAATACATCCTCAAAAGCATCGATGGTACTTTTTAGTGTAGTTGGAGTTACATTTCCAGTAAGTGCTATTTGACCAACTTGATTCACTGGTTCTTGTTTAAAAACTACGATACGTTCTAGATCAGTTGGAAAAGAACTAATTCGATCAACCGAATTTTTTACTTCTTGAAGAACCACATTAGGGTCTCTGTTTGGTAAAAGTTCAACGGTAACAGTTGCAAAGTTTTCCTGAGAGACCGATGTAACTCTTTCCACTCCTTTTGTGCCTTCAAGACTTTCTTCAATTTTAAGAACAACGCCTTCTTCTACTTCAATTGGGGAAGCACCAGGATAAACGGCTTCAACTATAATGAATTGGACATCTTGTTTAGGGAAAAAAGTTGAGGTAAGACTGGTAGCTGCTATAAAGCCAAAAAGAACAAATAGCAGTATTCCCAGATTTACCAAAACTACATGCTTAGTGAAATATTGAATAATCTTCTTCATTTCTATATACCTATTTCACTTAATTTTTTAAAGGAACTACTTTTGTACCTTCAAAAGCTGCATCTCTGAATTCATCAATTACTAGGTCGCCAAGTTCTAGCCCTTGAATAATTAAACTATCTCTTGTTTTCGCTAACACTTCAATCGTTAGAATGGTTGCTACCGAATCTCTTGATACAAAAACTTTATTGTTTCTAACTAATGATTTGGAAGCAATTTTTTGAGCATTTGAAAATCTTTTACCGGTAATTATACCAGAAACATATTGTCCCGAAAGAATATTTCCATCATTTGCATCCAAATAGATGAGTATTGTTTGTGTAGATGGGTCAATTTTTGAATTAATTCGAGCAACTTTTGCAGAAATCGGATTAGGTTGATTCCCGTCGAGTATTACTGAAACAACATCTCCAGTATTTATGAAAAACCTATCGTTAGCATTTATAGAGGCTTCTATTTCATATGATCCTATTCGTATAAATTCACCTATTCTCTGACTTTGCCTTACTAATGTACCAGGGTCTATAGAACTTTCGGTTAAAACCCCATCATATGGAGCAGATATTGAATATTTAGAAAGACGTACTTCACTTTGTTTAATAGCAAAATAGGATGAGTTAATTCCTCTTCCAGTGAGAAATAAGTTAAATGATCGATTATCTGATGTTGGTAAAGGTTCTAAATCAACATTTATGTCCATGTCGTTCAAATATGAATTCCAGGCATCGTATTCTTCTGGATAATCGATATTAATATCAGCCAGAATTTGTGTTATCAGAGACAGAAACTGTGATTTTTGATTAAGAACTGCCTGTTTTTGTTCTCTATCATCTATCTTTAAAAGAGTATCTCCTTTTTTAAATTTTGTGCCAGCCTTAAAACTATTAGTCCCTCTACTTAATGTTCCAGTAACTTCCGCAAAAAGCTCTAATCGGTCTTTAGGAATAACCCTGCCAGTAAAATAAATTTCTGAGCTTATAGAAGCGGGTTTTGCCTCAATTACGGGAACACCAATTGATATAGAAGCACCTGCTAATGGTAAAACTTCCTCATTAGGTCCTTTCGAAAGTATATTGAATAGTATTATAGAACCAGCAAGGATAATGAACCCAATTAGGATCGTAATTTTTCTGATTGTCATTATTGAATAAGTGAATATGTTATTTTTTTGAGGAATTGAATTCTTCTTCTGTTAGTTGGAGTAACTTTCTTAACTTCTTTTTTAGAAAAGGGACATCCTCTTCAATTAGGCCAAAGAATTCCCCTTCATTTTTTTCCAAAATTCCAGAGGCATCATGTAATAGTTTTCTACCTGTACTTGTTAAGCTGAGTAAGTTTACTCTTGAATCTTCTGCACTGTTTTTTTTCTGAAGCAATTCAGCTTCTACTAGTTTACTTACGAGTTTTGATATGAGCATTCGGTCAACTTTAATTTTTTCAGCTACATCCCTTTGAATAACTCGATCAGTAGTATGATTCAACGATTCTGTTGCAGCCAAAGTAATAAGTTGAGTATGGGTTAATCCAATATCTAGCAGCGACTTATTAACCTTTCTTAGCCAAAGCATATTAATTTGCCAGAATAAGTAACCGAGTTTCGCCTCAGGCTTTAGAAATACATCAGAAAATTCGTTATCCACTAGCAATTTGTTGTCATGACTACAAGAATTAAAATTGAGAATGTTGCAACCACAACAATACTTATCATTTAATTCCCTAAAACAGAACTTTTTTTTCAACTACTAAACTTTAATATTGTGCATTCGTAATTGTGCACTATGAAAGAATTGGAAGAAAAAAATATCATTACAAAAAACAGTAAGAAGTACGCTTCTAAACTTTGGGATTTAATAACAATTCAAATTGAAAAGCAATCAGAGGAACTGGAAGTAACAACCAATCGACTTCCACCTCCTAAAAAAGAATCCAAAATAAAATGGCTTATAAACCTGCTTTTCGTATTCCCAATATTTCTGGTGATTGGATTTATAGTTTCTTTCCTATGGGATTTTAATGGTCTAACAACATCATTATTTGGATTTAATATCTCTTTTGAAGGCTTACTAAGAGTGTTAAGTATTAGTGGAATGATTGGATTTCTAACAAATTGGTTAGCTATAAAGATGCTTTTCCGACCAACTCACAAGAGACCTATTCTAGGTCAAGGTTTAATACCAGCACAAAAAGATAGAATTGCATATCGACTTGCACGTGCAGTTTCCGAAGATTTAATAAATCCTGAAATCATTAAAAAGAAAATTCATGAATCACAGGCTATTTCGAAATATCGTGAAAAAGCAACTGATTATATCAGAACCATCATCGATGACCCGAATTTTAGAAAAGATTTAAAAAGTCTTGTGGTAGAATATGTTGATGAAATGATTGCTGATCCTGAAGTGAGGACAACCTTAGCTGAAACGGTAATCAAACAAATTGAAGGTGCAATCGAGCAGAATTCGTTTGAAAGAGTTGCATTGAAAGCCTATAGTTTTTTAAAAGGTCAAGAAATGCAGGATTTAGTGGAAGATGCTCTTATTAAAGTTCCAACTGGTATTGAAAAAGGTCTTGATAGAATGGATGAATTCCTTGACGATCTGCCCAATAGAATTGAGAAACATAGTAGCACCATTGAAGACCTTGTTACCTCCCTCCTGTACAAATTGATCAATCAATTAGATGTTCATGCATTAGTTGAAGATAATCTTCGCCAATATGATGAGAAAAGACTTGAGATATTAATAAAAAATGCGAGTAACGATCAGTTGCAGTATATCCAGTATTTAGGAGCTGTTCTTGGAACTTTAGGAGGATTTGTGATTTGGCAACCTGTTGGAAGCTTAATTGTAATAACTCTAATTATTTTGTTTACAATCGGCCTGGATTCTCTGCTCATTAAACTAAAAACATCTTAACTTTTATTGCTTATTTTAGTTTATCAATGGACAAAAAAACTAAATTAGCAATGAATTCTCTTTTAAAACTTACTACTGTATTTCTTCTTTTATTTCTGGCAGGATGTTCTTCATCAAAAGAATTAACAACAAATAGCCAAGATGAAAGCTCTACTGAGACAATTACATTAACAGCATCTAAAGATTGGCATCTAACAGCTTCTGATGCTAATCCATACTATGGAACCGGAGTTGCTAAGGCATACGAAGAGTTATTAGTTGATAAATCTCCATCTGAAATTATTGTAGCAATTATCGATTCTGGAACAGATATCGAGCATGAGGATTTAAAGGATAATATCTGGAAAAATGATGACGAA
The DNA here is from genome assembly GCA_040222455.1 of Balneolaceae bacterium. Lineage (GTDB taxonomy): Bacteria > Bacteroidota > Rhodothermia > Balneolales > Balneolaceae > RHLJ01. Next base: position 595,972 of record JAVKDD010000027.1, read on the forward strand.
ATAGCTGGTAACGGTATTGATGATGACAATAATGGTTATATAGATGATATTCATGGATGGAATTTTATCGGAGGTTCCGACGGTCGACATGTAAAAGATGACACTTTTGAATTAACTCGTATTTACACCTCATTAAGAGACGATTATCTAGGATTAAAAAGAACAGATATACCGGAAAATAAATTAGAAGAATTTGATTATTTCCTAGAAATAAAAGCTCAATTTGAAGCTAAAAAAGCAGAAAACGATCAAATTCTTACAAATGTCAAAAATATTAATCAGGCGATACTGGGTTCAAAGCAAATATTTGGAGTCACTAGTTTAGATTCACTTACTGATGAACAAAAGAAGCCAAAAGCAACCGATGGACCATATCTTCAGCAAGCAAAAGGATTAGTAGAATTTCTTGATGAAAATGGGTTAACGGAAACAGATATTGATGAAGCTTTAGAGCAATTTCAAAGTTTGGCCGACTATGGTTTAAATCCTGAATTCGACCCTCGCCCCATCATTGGAGACGATTACCAGGATTTAACTTATCGCTATTATGGAAATAATGATGTAAAAGCCGTTAGAAATGATCATGGCACTCATGTTGCAGGAATCGTAGGTGCAGTTCGAAATAACGAACTCGGTATTGATGGAATAGTAAATGTTAAACTTATGATTCTCAGAACCACTCCAAATGGAGATGAACGAGATAAAGACGTAGCTAATGCCATTCGATATGCTGCAGAAAATGGCGCGAGAGTTTTAAATATGAGTTTTGGAAAAGGTTATTCACCACAAAAACAATATGTAGATGAAGCAGTTCGATTTGCCGATAGCGTTGGAGTATTAATGGTAAGTGGTTCAGGAAATGATGGATCAAATATCGATAATGTCGAGTCGTTCCCAAACAAGTTTTATGCTGAGGGAGGTCAAGCTACAAACTATTTAACAGTTGGTGCTTCTTCATGGGAATCAGGATTGGATATTCCTGCTTCATTTAGTAACTATGGTCAATTTAATGTAGATATTTTTGCGCCAGGTGTTGATGTATATTCAACCTACCCCGATAATAATTACAAAGCTGAGGATGGAACAAGTATGGCTTCTCCAGTAGTTGCAGGGGTTGCGGCGTTGATTATGTCATATTATCCTGAATTAACAGCAACTCAGGTAAAAGATATTTTATTACAAACTTCAACTAAACCAGAAGCAAAGGTTGTAACCAAACCTGGTTCAGATGAACAAGTTCCTTTTTCATCTCTTTCCGTTTCAGGCGGTATTGTAAATGCATTCGAAGCTCTTAAAGCCGCTGAGCAAGTTATGAAAGGAAATTAAGCGTGTCTGATAGTTCTAATTCCGAGTTTGATGCCGTTATTGTTGGTTCAGGACCAAATGGTCTTTCTGCTGGAATTCTGCTAGCTCAACAGGGTTTAAAGGTCACTATTTTAGAAGCAGAAGACACAATTGGTGGTGGTACAAGAACCAAAGAATTAACAGAGCCTGGTTTTCTACACGATGTCTGCTCGGCTATTCATCCAACTGGAATAGGTTCTCCATTTTTTAGAACGCTTCCACTTTCAAATTTTGGACTTGAATGGATTCATCCTAAATACCCAGTAGCACATCCTTTAGAGCTTGGAGAAGCGATAATCGCTTATCAATCTTTAGAAAAAACTTTGGTTGAATTTGGAAAAGATTCAAAAAACTATGAAAAGCTGATGAAAAGTTTTGTAGATGGATGGGAATATCTATCTGAAGATTTGTTTGGCCCTATTCGGATTCCTCAAAACCCGATATCTATGGCGCGATTTGGCTGGTTTGGTGCACTATCTGCAAAGCTACTTACCAATTCAATGTTCGATACCGCCAAAGTAAAAGCTTATTTTGCTGGTTTAGCTGCACATAGTATAATTCCACTTGAAAAAAGTTTTACCGCTTCATTTGGACTTGTGTTAGCTTCAAGCCTTCACTCGGTAGGTTGGCCGATTGCAAAAGGAGGTTCATCATCTATTTCAAATTCATTAGCCGAGTATTTTGTATCACTTGGTGGAATAATCAGAACGAATAATAGAATCCACGATACTTCTCAGTTACCACCTTCAAAAGTAGTTTTGTTTGATTTAACTCCACATCAAATTGTTAAAATTGTTGACAAAGATCTACCTCTTAGATTTAAAAACAGATTTTTAGATTTCAAATATGGTCCTGGTGCTTATAAAATGGATTTTGCACTTTCTGAACCTGTTCCATGGACAAATAAAGAGTGTTCTGGAGCAGGAACTTTACATTTAGGAGGTAGTTTTGAAGAGATTGCTTATTCCGAACGGGAAACTTGGAAAGGAAATCACCCGGAAAAACCTTATGTACTTATTTCTCAACCTTCTTTATTTGATGATTCCCGTGCACCAAAAGGTAAACACACTCTCTGGGCTTATTGTCATGTTCCAAATGGATCTGATAAAGATTGTTCTGAAGAGATTATCAATCAAATTGAAAGATATGCTCCTGGTTTCAGAGATACGATTATTTCAAGTCATTCTATTTCTGCTCCAGAATTCGAAGCTTATAATGCAAACTACATTGGCGGTGACATCAATGGTGGTGCTCAAACTTTTAAGCAATTAATTGGTCGCCCAGTTTTTCAATGGGACCCCTACAAACTTCCAGTAAAAGGCATGTATATTTGCTCTTCTTCTACTCCGCCTGGTGGTGGTGTTCATGGGATGTGTGGGTATCATGCAGCTAAATCAGCGTTGAAAAATGAATTTGGGATTCAGGTTTAGATTCAATTATCTCATACTTGATTGATGAGATCCCAACTTCCTTAAATTCCATTTAGCTCTTCTTAAATTGACTAAAAGTGTTTACTTAACTCTCTTAATGTCTCCCATCGATACATTCCAGAGTTATGCCCATCAATCCAAGTGATCTGTATTGCATGATTTCCAACTGCTTTAATGTCGGTTATATTCATTAATGGAGGATTTTTAATATGAAACGCTTCTGGTTCAAAAATATTCATTGAAGCATGTCCACCTCGACAAGATACGCAAGGACAGTTTTTTCGTAAACCAAATAAAGGAAATTTTGAAACATATCCATCTTCCCAGGAAATCTCTAGAACTTGCTCATCGTTACTAACTTCAATACTAATTGGTGTGGTCGATGGATTCATTATATATCAAAATGGACTAATGTTCTTCACATGTGTAAGGTTTGATTCTACCTTAAGCGTAATTCTTTTTATCTTCAAAGATTCTGGGTCAAGCCCAGAATAACAACTAAACTGATTCAATAAACTAAGAAATGATCTGGATACTTATTTCTTCTATTCTTACTTCTTCCCTAAGCTTTTGGTTTGGTTACAAACGTTTATTCTTTTTGTATCAAATAACATTAAGAAAATTTCTTCTCTTTTTAGTTATTTCTTTACTGGTTTATTCTTTACTACTTTTTCTTTTTAAAATTGAAATACTTTCTGAAGCGGTAGCTGGAGCCATAATTACTAATGTATATGCTTCCATTTTCGGTTTTTTCAGTGGCTCTTCTGTCGATCAATATTCAACGCGGGCTAAGTCGGGTACCGTTTTATATTGCAATCGGACTTTCATTTCTGAGTATGTTCCCGTCATTATTGCATTAAGTATGATCTTAATTGGCGTTTATCGTTCTGCAATATTCTCCGACTTGGTTGTAACGCCCATTCGTGTAAGCTCTGGACTTTCACTTCTTGCAATTGGACTTTGGGGAATAACGCTTCGTCCAGTGCCCGAATTCAGAATAAAAGGAATCGTAGTACTTGATTCACTTGTTAAATGGGATAAAATGTTGAGCTATCAATGGTATACCGAAGAAGTTCTTGAAATTGAATACACACAAGATGATTCTATCCGAAGTTTTAAAACACTCATCCCTCCTGAAGACCAATTAAAAGTAGAGCGTTTATTATCTAAAAAAATGAGAGAAAAAATTGAGGAAGAGAATTAAGAATTAAAAATGATTCAATTAAGAATTCTTACCTTCACATTCTTAATTGATAATTCTTAATTGAAAATTGAAAAAATGGCTTCATTTGATATTGTAAACGAAATAGATGCACAGGAAGTAGATAATGCAATCAATAATACGTTAAAAGAAATCAGCACCCGATATGACTTTCGTGGACTTACAACTGAAGTAACTTACCACAAAAAAGAGAATAGAATCCATCTAGTTGCAGCAGAAAGCATGAAAATGCAAGCAGTAAAAGAAATGGTGATTAAGAATTTTATTAAACGTGGGATAAGCTCAAAAGTGTTAGATTTTGGCGAAGAGGAAGGAACTTCTCAAGGACATTTAAAAATGGATGTTGTACTAAAAGAAGGAATCGATAAAGAAACTGCTAAGAAAATTGTAAAAGAGATAAAGGACTTAAAAATGAAAGTCCAACCACAAATTCAAGATGATCAGGTACGGGTTACAGGTAAAAAAATTGATGATCTACAATCGGTGATTGCTCATTTAAAAGCTAAAGATATGGGCGTTCCTCTTCAGTTTACGAATATGAAATAACAAAATTCAAAATTATAAATTAAGAATTGTGTTCTCTATGAATTCAATTTTTATTCTTGAATTTTGAATTCTTAATTCATCCTGTCTAGCTCCACCATAATACACAGGTTTCGGATATATGGAAGATCAGCATTTTTAGCTTTTAATTCGGCTTGAGGAGACGAAACATCTAATTGAGTCCAAATCACTGGTTTTTGACCAGTCTTTTTATTCCATTCAATTACTTCGTCTACAACACCTTCAGTATGTATTGATTTCCTAAATATATTCACAATATCAACTAGAACATTCTTAGGAATAGAATTTAAATCCGGGTAGCATTTCTCACCAAGAATCACTTCTTCATTTGGGTTTACAGGAATTACCTCATATCCTCTTTGCATAAGAAATTTAGCTGCATAATTACTTGTTCGATATGGATCTGGAGAACATCCAATTAGAACAATTCTTTTGGTTTTTCCTAGAACTTCCTGAGGATTTTGATGCACAATTTTCATAATTGGTATAAACTAATAACTAAGTGTTAAGTTCCTTATCTTTAAAGCTACTAACAATTTAAAATTACAAAAAAAGAAAGGATCGATTTGTCAATTATTAAAGACGGAGACACCGTAAAAGTACATTACACAGGAACACTAGAATCAGGCGAAGTATTTGACTCTTCTGAAGGTAGAGACCCACTTCAATTTACTATGGGTGCCGGACAATTAATTCCGGGTTTCGAAAAAGCCGTAATGGGACTTACAGTTGGAGATTCAACCGAAGCCAATATCCCGAGTGCAGAAGCGTATGGTGAGCATAATCCACAGATGGAAGTTAAAGTGCAGAAATCGCAGCTCCCACCAGATATGGAACCAGAAATTGGGATGCAATTGCAGTTGAACCAAGAAAACGGACAACCTGTGCCCTGCCAAATTACCAATATTGATGGCGATGAGCTTACTATCGATGCAAATCACCCCTTGGCTGGTAAAGATCTTACGTTCAATATCGAGATTGTTGAAATTGTATAAAAAAGCTAACATCACTTAGCTAATAGCTACAAGTTGTATGTTCAGCTTGTAGCTATTTTTTTAACCTATTTAATTTTATTTCACAAAACTTTGGCTGACTTCTCCGAAAAATCAACGATTTCTATTACCTGTCCTAAAGGAATCACCCCCTACCTGAAACAAGAACTAGAAGACTTAGGATTTCCGATTAATCATGTTCGGTTGGCAGGTGTTGAAACCGAAGGTTCTTTAGATGATTGCATGAAATTGAATTTAGTTCTCAGGACAGCACATCGGGTTCATTTTCAATTAAAAACTTTTAAAGCACTAAATGCAGAAGAGCTAACTGAAGCATTAGAAGATATCCCTTGGGAAAACTACATTGATAAATATGGATACGTTAGTATTACTTCATTTATCAAAAACCCTACGATTACGAATAATCAATTTGCCAACCTTACAGTAAAAGATGCTATTGTAGATAGAATCAGGGCCACCCGTGGAGCCCGTCCAGATTCTGGCGCTGATTTGACCAAAACGGTGGTTTTTCTTTTTTGGAAGGATGATGAAGCTTCTATTTATTTAGACACATCCGGCGAATCGATATCCCGTAGAAATTATAAAGTAGACAATCATACGGCTTCTATGCAGGAAACACTTGCAGCAGCGGTAGTATTAGCAAGTAAATGGAAACCCGGGCAGCATTTAATTAATCCCATGTGTGGAAGTGGTACAATTGCCATTGAAGCCGCCTTAATGGCGCTAAATCGCCCTGCAGGTCAGCTTCGGCCAAATTATGGTATAAAGCATATCCTTGGCTTTGATGAGGCAAAGTGGACCGAATTAAGAAATGAACTAAAGCAAGACTCACTTAAAGATTTTCCAAATCACAGTCGAATTCTTGCAACCGATAACGATCCAAAAGCTATTGAAGCTGCAAAAAAGAATGCGCAAACGGCTGGAGTGGATCACTTAATCGAATTTCAGGAATGTGAATTCTATGACACCGAAATCCCTTATGGGGATGGAGTGGTGATCTTCAATCCTCCTTACGGCGAACGACTCGGGCATGATGAAAACCTCGTTGGACTATACCGAGCTATTGGTGATTTCTTCAAAAAAGATTGTAGTAGAAAATGGGGCTATGTTTTCACCGGAAACTTTGCCCTCGCCAAAAAAGTAGGTTTACGAACCAACCAACGTATTGAGCTTTACAACTCTACGATTGAGTGTCGATTATTGGAATATGAGTTGTATTGATTTATTCAGTTTTTCAACGTAAATGTTGAATATGAATAAATATTTAATCGCCACATTGCTACTTACATCTGCTTGTAATAGACCTGTTGCAGACGGAGCTTTTGTTGGAAATTGGTATGTTTTAAACTTTGAAGAAGGTCATGAACATTGGGAAATTGACTCAGAAAATAATCTTTATATATACAATAAAATTAATGACTCCAGCTATCATTATTTCATAAAGGAAGAATGGAAAAATTCTTTTTACGATGAAGTACCAGACTATCTATTCATCTCTGAAGAACTTCAAGACACCTTTGGGATTGCATGGATTGAATCTTTTGATTATCCCCCCATTATTCCTGAAGACACAATACGTCAGTATCATAGTTTTGTAATGGTTCGTAGTGAAGAACTTGCTGTGAAGAATATGAGTAAGTCAGAAATTCATGAATATTTCATTAATTCAACATTTAAATATGAATATCATGGGACAGATTTTATCATTTATCTCTCAGATGAAAAATTAGATCATCTAAAATATAGGGCAAATATAAAAGCTAATGGATGCCTAGAACTATCTACAACAGAAGCTTATTGGAGTTTAGATACTCTATCTAATTCAATAGTATTTGAACATTCTTTATTTTCATTATACAATCAGACACTATTAGTAAATGATATTAAAGATGATACTATAACTGTAGATATCGACGAATTTTATTGGTTTAGAAATAATATACAGTTATATAAAAATTGTAAATCTAGATAGTAGTTTCTTTGTTCCAGAAATGACTAAGATACATGATGAAGGTAAAGATAGTTTTGATTGTGAATTCTAAATCCTACTCCACAAAATCCAAATATCCAGTCCAGATTAACTCTTAAATGATTACAGCATTATCCATTCTTTTTTTCACCCTAGTCATCCTTTCCATCTATGTTAAAGAGACTGGACAGCTGAACTACTATTTCTATCTAAAGCCTTCAACTACCTCTCTTCTAATACTCATTTCTACTCTTATTTATTTGGAGACTGAAAGCGATTACTCGTTAATAATTCTTGTTTCCCTATTCTTTTCATTACTCGGAGATATTTTCCTTCTAAAAGATGATAACTTTGTTAAAGGTATAAGTTCTTTTCTTGTCGCACATATTGGATTTACCACTGCTTTTACTAGCTTTTTTGGTATTGATATTTACTTACCGCCCCTTTTAATTCTATTAACAACTGGCTTAATCTATTTTTTGTACTTAAAGAAAGATCTCAAAAAGCTCACAATTCCTGTATTTCTGTATTTATTGGTAATAATTGTTATGAACTGGCAGGCAATTAATCCTTATTTAATTAATCAAAGCCCGACTTTCCTCGGAATTGCGCTGGGATCCATCTTATTCACTTTTTCAGATGCAATCATTGCCTTTCAAAAGTTTAAACGATCTTTCAAAGGAGCTGAATTCTTAATCCTTAGCACTTATTGGATGGCAATTTATCTCTTTACTATTGCCGGGTTGAATTCAAGCTTTTAATTCTTCTCGGGAAGGGACAGAAGTGGCTCGTTAGTTCTTAGCCTTCACCGTCCTCCCTCTGATTATCCACAAGTGGATAATCTGTCTCCCTCCAGCGGGAGACATTCTTCCAGCCATTTTTAAAACTTAGAGCCACGAATCCAAGTATCCGATCTTGCCCAGCTTTCTTTGAAATCGGCTTCTAATTCGGAATCCGATTTTCCTTGTCCTTCTAGTGCTTTTAGCAATCCAAAATAACTCCATCCATTGTTGGGGTGATCTTCCAATTCAGCGCGATATACTGCTTCTGCTTCAGAAAATCTATCAACCGAAAGTAAAGCAGCACCAAGCCAATGTCGGGCCGTAAACGGAATGGGTTCTGGTTCATCATAGCTTAATGAATCTTCAATACTAACTGCACGTTCAAAGGATGAAATTGCAGCTAATGTATCACCCTTAGAAAGTTGAATCTCTCCTTTCAATATTCCACCAACTGTTCCTAATAACTTATCAGCTGAATGAAAACGAAATCTAGACTTGGAGGTATCAGCGGCTGCAAGTACTTTCTCTAAGTAATTCTCTGCCAATCGAATGTCTCCTTCCTTTAATCGAGCATAACCCATAGAGAAATCCCACATTCCGGCATGAATTCCATGAGTTGGGCGTTCAGTTACTTTAAGTACTTCATCAAAACGTCCAAAGCGAATGAGTGTTAAAACCTCGTACATAATATTACCCGTTAGCTTGGTATAATCTCTTCCGGCTTGGGTGGCTACTCCACTTTGACCATCCATAGATGCGGCGAAAGCAAGCATATGTAAATTATGACTCGGATAAATTGCAAAACCTTCACCTATTGCAGCTTTTTGATCAGAGTGCCAAGCCATAATATTTGCTCGAACGGCATCACCCCAGCGTCCAATTTCATTCCAGGTATGGGAAGGCATGTGGTTAATATGACTCGCACCTGGAATTGAAGTCCCGATAAATTCGGAACAAGCTTCTGCTTTACCAGGATCGGCCGTTGATTCAGTCGCATGGATATATAAATGGCATGCTCCCGGATGCTTAATGTCTTTTTCCAATACCCCTTCTAAAACGGAATGTAATTTTTGAACGTCAGGATCATTTAAATCCCGGGTTCCTCAACGAGGTTCAAGTAAAAATAATGCTTCTCCATAAAATGTTCCTGCATCCAAATCATTAGGATACGTATCATAGACCTCTTTCATAGCCATCGCATAAGCAGTATCTCTTCTGGTTTGAGTTTCAGATTCATAGTTTTCGGCATATCGAACCGACATTGCCTCGATAAAATCTTTCTCTTTCTCATTTGCAAATCCATTTTCTGCTAATTCCATTGCCTTTTGTATAGCCTTATATGCTCGAGGTGCTTCTATTGCACTCATTCTCCCATTTAAATACGAACCCCAAGACCAAGCTTCGCCCCAATAACAGATCGCACAATTTGGGTCATTTTTCCACGCTTCTCGAAAAGATCTTGCTCCATCCTCTTTGGTAAAAGCATACATCATTTGAAAACCCTGATTGAAATAAGCCTGAGCCATTTCGTTCTCTGAAGAAATGGATCGATCGAAATCACCCAAAGCTTTGCTGTATAAAGGAAATTCATCAGAAAACTCTGGTGGATAAGTGACTTCTGAATCCTGAGCATTGATAGAAAATGAAATAAAAAGTGTTATTAATAGAAGAGAGAAAACTCGTAAAGTTATTATCATCTAATGAAAATGAATAAATTTTAAGGAAACTAATTGAATACTTAAGAAGGAATAATAGAAGAATACATAATGAATTGTCAAACTATTATCTTTCGTTATGAATATGATTATGCTACTTATTAAAAACATGGTTTGCGATCGCTGCATAAAAGTAGTTCAAACTGAATTAGAAAATTTAGGCTATGAAATAAATAGCATCGAATTAGGAAAAGTACAGCTGAATTCAATCAATGGAGTTAACATTCAGGAAATAAAAACTACCTTAGAAAAGGAAGGATTCGAACTTATTGATAATGAAAGCTCACGAATTATTGAGAAAATTAAAACACTAATTATTCAGGAAATCCGGAAACAGAATATAGAATCAGAAAAACTAAACTTATCTGATTATTTGGAAAAAGAGCTTCATAAAAGCTACTCTTCACTTTCTTCTCTCTTTTCAAAAGTTGAGGGTCGAACTATTGAAAAATATGTAATTCAACAACGCATTGAACGGGTTAAAGAACTTTTGGTATATGGTGAGAAAACCATTAGTGAAATAGCATGGGAATTAGGATATAGCAGTTCCCAGTATTTATCTAATCAGTTTAAATCTGAAACGGGACTCTCTCCCTCTCAATTCAGAAATATGATTGGGAAATCAAGAAAACCTTTGGATGAGGTTTAAGGTTTACAGAAAAGAGCGATAGAGTTATCTAAAAGTCGTCCTGAGCGAAAGCAAAGAATCTGCAAAGCTATTTATTTAAGCAGATTCTTAGGAAGGATCCTCAGAATGACCCCAAAAGGTCTGATTGTCATCATTCCGAAAATTCTACACGTATTTTCAGAAATTATGTACGGTAACTTAAGATTGTAATTCACACATTTATTAAAAAATTAATAGAGGTAGTCCTACAAAGTAAAAAGCCAAAAAGGTGTTTCTTATACCCTGCACCTTATTGCTTACTTTCAATTATGAAGTCCACTTTAATTGAAGTGGACTTCCTTTTTTAATAGAGGTTTAATAAGATGAAACACACTTATAAAATACAGGGAATGAGCTGTAATGGTTGCAAAAACCATGTTCAAGAAGCTTTAAGTAAAGTTGTCGGGGTAAATGAGGTTTCTGTTGATCTGGATATGGAGGAAGCTGAAATCGATATGAGTTTTCATTTAAGTATTTCGAAGCTTCAGGATGCATTAAAGGAAGCGGGCGGACAGTATTCAATCTACGCCTCAGAAGATCATGCGAATCATGATCACTCTCACCGCGAACAGCATCAACCCAAACAAAAAGGTACAGGTACCGGAAAGTATTACTGCCCTATGCAATGCGAAGGCGATAAAATGTATGATGAACCTGGAGATTGCCCGGTGTGCGGAATGGATTTGGTAGAAGAAGTAAGCAAGGAATCTTCTAAAGATGAAGATAAAAAATATAAGGTTTTACTCAATAAATTCTGGCTATCCGTCGCATTTACCCTTCCTATTTTTATAATTGCTATGAGTGAAATGCTTCCTAAAAACCCTTTATATCAGATGTTTGATATTCAAATATGGAATTGGATGCAATTCTTTCTTTCCCTTCCAGTAGTATTTTACACAACCTGGATGTTCTTTGAACGAGCATGGAGATCTATTGTAAGCTGGAATCTAAATATGTTTACGCTCATTGGTATTGGAGCTGGTATGGCTTGGCTTTTTAGTGTATTTGCATTGATATTCCCTGATTTTTTTCCTGAACAATTTAAAACGGAGTCTGAAACTGTACATCTCTATTTTGAATCTGCCACGGTGATTCTAACTCTTGTGTTACTAGGACAACTACTTGAAGCTAAGGCACATAGTCAGACTAACAACGCGGTAAAAGAGTTGATGAAATTAGCTCCAAATACAGCTATTCGCGTTAACGAGGATGGAACTGAAGAAGAGATTCATCTAGATGAAATTCAAGTCGGAAATCATTTAAAAGTAAAACCAGGTGAGAAAATTCCAGTAGATGGGACTTTGATTGAAGGACAAACTTCAATCGATGAATCAATGATAACAGGTGAACCCGTTCCCGTTTCAAAATCTAATGGCGATACAGTGAGCTCTGGGACGATCAACGGAAATAGTAGTTTCATAATGAAAGCTGAAAAGGTAGGAGATGAAACTCTACTTTCTCAAATTGTTGAAATGGTTAACAAAGCAAGTCGAAGCAGAGCACCGATTCAAAATTTAGCGGATAAAATTTCGAGCTATTTTGTACCAGCTGTAGTGTTGATTGCCATCTCTACTTTTATTGTTTGGGCAATTTGGGGACCAGAACCCGCACAAGTGTATGCGCTAGTGAATGCAATTGCTGTGCTAATTATTGCCTGCCCATGTGCACTTGGTCTTGCAACACCTATGTCGGTTATGGTTGGAGTTGGGAAAGGAGCTCAAAACGGAATTCTCATCAAAAATGCTGAATCGCTTGAGAACTTCAATAAAATAGATACACTTATTATCGACAAAACAGGTACCATTACCGAAGGTAAACCTTCTGTAAAACAGGTGGTCGCATTAAATGGCTTTGAAGAACAAGAGATTACACAATTAATAGCATCACTTAATAATGAAAGTGAACATCCCCTTGCTGAAGCCATTGTTTCCTATGCAAAAGAACATGAAATTGAATTTTTAAAAGTTTCTGATTTTAACTCTATAACCGGAAAAGGTGTTGAAGGAATTATTAACGGAAAAGAAATAAAACTTGGGAATTCTAAGCTTGTAGAATCAGAAAATATTAACGAAAATGATAAAGGAAACACCATTTCTTGGCTTTCAATAGATGGCAAAACTGCTGGTTACGTATCCATTACTGATTCCATAAAAAAAAGCAGTAAACAAGCAATCCAAGAACTTCTAGAAAAGGGAATTGAAGTGATTATGCTTACAGGTGATAATCCCGAAACTGCAAAATCAGTAGCTGATGAAGTGGGGTTAAATTCATTCAAATCTGAATGTTTGCCAGAGGATAAAATCAATGAAGTAAAAAGATTGCAAGAGGAAGGTAAAAAAGTAGCTGTTGCAGGCGATGGAACAAATGACGCCCCCGCACTTGCACAAGCAGATATTGGAATTGCAATGGGTACAGGAACTGATGTTGCTATTGAAAGTGCTTCAATTACACTTGTAAAAGGAGATTTACAAGGTATTGTAAAAGCGCTCCAGCTAAGTGAAGAGGTTCTCAAAAATATAAAACAGAATCTGTTTTTTGCATTAATATATAACACAGTTGGAATTCCTGTGGCAGCAGGAATACTTTTTCCGTTTTTTGGGATTTTACTTTCTCCAATGATTGCCGCTGCCGCAATGAGTTTCAGTTCTGTTTCAGTGATTGGGAATTCACTACGATTAAATGCAGTTAAGATTTAAAATGAATTATTTTCACAAAAAATATACTTTCTGAATAATTATTAAAGTGACCATTCGATTTACATATCGCTTCTTTGCAATTATACTTTGTGGATGTCTATTCTTTGGAATTGGTGCTCCAGTTTTTGGCGATTCCTTAATGATGAGCCATTGCTCAACGATGATTTCGCACGACTCTCATTCTAAGCATACATCTCCTGAAACAGATCATGGCAATTTGGAAATGGAAATGAATAAACATGAAGATTGTATTTCAAGTTCTGTTCAGTTAGCACTTCACTCTTCAAATGGAAGTGAATCCAGCAATAGTCAAACTTGTGAAATGAATATTGATTGTATGTGTGACTTTGATGCAAGCAGTACTCAGAAAGAAGCTTTGATAGTTCAACACATTAAAATCCCTAAAGTTTTATCTAAGGCTAGTATAGTAGAACAACTAGGTGATCAAAAGTTACGATTACCTCCTCTTATTCATTTTTTTAATTCCTATTCACCTCCCTCCCTATTCCTTGTGAATGAATCGTTCTTGATTTAGCACATCTTCTCTGTAAAGATTTTTTTGATCTAGTTTATTCCTCTGGATAATAGATTCCCACCAATTTTAAATTCAACACACCTGATATGAAATCAACACTTTCATTCATTCTATTATTAATACTTAGTTATCCAACTTACGCTCAGGAACTCATTCCTGAAATAAAAGGCGATAGTATTATTTATCATCTTACTATAGACTATAAGACTGTGAACTTTACTGGAAAAGATGTACAAGCCATGACAATCAATAATGGCATACCCGGCCCCACACTTCGATTTAAAGAAGGTAAACATGCGGTAATCAAAGTTACCAATAAAATGGATGTAGAAACCTCTGTACACTGGCATGGGCTGCTTCTACCAAATTATATGGATGGTGTTCCTTACCTCACAACTCCACCAATACGACCTGGAAAAACGTTTGTTTATGATTTCCCTCTTATTCATTCCGGAACTTACTGGTATCATTCACACACAGGATTGCAAGAGCAACGAGGGATTTATGGAAGTATTATTATTGACCCGAAAAATCAACCACTTGAATATGACCATGATTTAGTATTGGTACTATCTGATTGGACAAATGACAATCCTAATCGAATTCTTAAGAATTTAAAAAGGCATAATGAATGGTTTGGAGTTGAAATTGGGAATGCACCATCACTCCTTCAATCCATAAAAAGTAATTCTCTAAAGTCTCAGTTTAAACTTTGGAGAATGAAAATGCCAGGCATGCATATTTCAGATATTCCCTATGATGCTTTCCTAATAAATGGTAAAGAAGAACAAACCTATGATCAATTTAAAGCTGGCGAGAAAATCAGAATAAGAGTGATTAATGCAGGAGCTTCTTCTTATTTCTGGATTAATTTAGCCGGACAACACTTAAACATGGTTTCAGCTGATGGTATTGATATTGAACCTGTTCACGCACCTAAAGTGCTCATAGGACTAGCAGAAACATACGATTTCATCATGGAAGTAAGGAATAATGAAAGTTTAGAATTTCAAGCTACTCCACAAGATGTCACTGGTTCAGCTTCCGTATTTATTGGAGCAGGCAAAAAAGTGTACGCTTCTGATATTCCAAAACCAGATTATCAGGAACTTGGACGAAAAATGGCAACCATGCATGGTAATAGTGACCACGATATGTCACTTGATGCTGAAGAAGTAGGAATTTTGACCAAAATAGATCATTCTTCAATGAAAACTGAAGAGGTAGAAATGGATCATTCAATGATGGATCACAGTGCTATGAATCACAATGAAGGAATGAAATCAGAACAGCAGGAAATAAACCATGAAAACCATCTGATGGATATAACTGATGAGTCAAATGAAACGATGAATAATCACTCCATGCATTCCGTGAATAACGATCCTACTGCACCTATGTCGATGTGGAATACAGGATACAGTAATTCGATATTGAAGTCTAAACAGAAAACGTCCATTCATTCCGGAGATTCTCTTAGAAGCCTTACTTTTAATCTAACTGGAAATATGTGGCGGTATACCTGGAGTATTAATGGAAAAGCACTTTCAGCAACTGATAAGATTAAAATTAAGAAAGGTGAAGTAGTCAGAATCACTTTAAATAATACTACAATGATGCATCACCCCATGCATTTACATGGTCATTTTTTTAGGATTTTAAATGGTCAGGGAGAATATGCGCCACTAAAACATACTGTAGATGTTCCTCCGATGAGTAGAATCACAATCGAATTTAAAGCAAATGAAGAAAAAGACTGGTTCTTTCATTGTCATTTACTATATCATATGAAAACAGGAATGGCGAGAGTTATTAGTTATGAAGGAAGTGAAAGAGATCCAAGATTAACTCCATACCCATATGCAATGATTAATAAAATGGATCAACAATGGTTTACATGGGGGACATTGTTAGGTGCAAGCCAATTTGGAAGCTTTTCTTTAGTTCACTCAAATACTGATAATCAGATTAATTTGAGGGCTGAATATGGCTGGAATCAAAATTACGAATTCACAGCCGATTATGAGCGTTTCACTGGAGAATACTTCAGGGTGTATAGTGGAATAAAATCTGAAAATGAGGAAAAAGATGTGTTTAAAGATCATGAGCTGGTTGGACGTGCTGGAATTAGATATTTGCTATGGTATATTTTGGATACTGATATAAATATCGATCATAAACTTCGACCAGAAATAAGACTTAATTCGCACATTCCTTTAACGCAGAGATTAATATTAAACGGTCATTTAGAATGGAAAACGAACTTTGGAATAATTGAAGAACTAAACTCAGGTGAATATTTTGATCAGGAATTTGTATACACCGCTGGTCTTGAATATTTACTTAGTAAAAACTTTTCTGGTGTAGCTGTATACGATAATAGATTTGGTATTGGAGGAGGATTAAGTTTAAGATTTTAAAAATTAAACTTGTAATAACATTTATGCATTATTCATAAAACTTGATTACAATCATAAATGACAACGAAACAAAAAGTTCTGAGATTAATTGCTGTTTGCATTCTATGTACAGTAATTATTACCGGAGCGGTTCTGTTGGTTCAATATTTCACAACCTAATTATACTACTATGAAAAAGAACATGGGCACTGCCGATCGAATAATAAGACTAGTTGTCGTGCTAATTATTGCAACTTTATACTTTACGGGTACAATATCAGGAACACTAGCAATTGTGCTCGGAGTATTAGCAGTTGTATTTGCACTAACAAGCCTGGTAAGTACTTGCCCTCTGTATATGCCTTTTGGGTTGAGTACGTGTAAGACTGAAGCTACTGAGTAACAAAGTGCTATTACGTCATTCCTGCGCAGGCTGGAATCTAGATCGTTAAAAAGATTCCAACCTTTAATCAAACTCTGGATCCCTTCCTCTGAAGGGATGACAACAGTTTTTAGGTTACAAGACTTACAACTTACGAATTATGTTCACTCCATCACGAACGGGTAGAAGCACTTGCTCTACCCTTTCATCTTCGGCAACTTGTTTATTAAAGGCTGCTATAGCCATTGCTTTTTGATCCTCTGGCTTTAAAACCGTTCCATCCCAAAGTACATTATCTGCAACAATTAGACCACCAGGTTTAAGCATATCCAGAATCTTAGTGAAGTAAAATTGATAACTAAGCTTGTCACCATCCAGATAAACCAGATCAAATTCACCTACCAACTCATTTATAGTAATTTGAGCATTCCCACAAATCATTTTAATTTTATTACCAACTTCAGAAGTATCAAAATGATTTTGTGCTAAAGATTGATATCTCAGGTTCATTTCAAGAGTAATAATTTCTCCATTTATTGGTAATGCTTCGGCCATCATAATAGCTGAATAACCTGTAAATGTTCCAATTTCCAGAATTCTTTGGGCTCCTGAAATTTTGATAAGTATTTTCAGAAGTTGCCCTACTACTCTGCCACTTATCATATCGATATATTGCAATTCTTGATCGCTGGAATTAATAAGATTAAGTATCTCTTTCGATTCAGGCGAAGTGTGGTCTTCTGAATATTTTTCTATTTTTGGGTCGGTTATAGGAACGTTAGGATTCCCTCGGTGCTTCTTCATAATTGTAAGATACGACTACAACCCCTATCATCACTAAAAAAAGTATTCGTGGATTTCATCCCTGCAAAAGAATCTAAATTTATTCTCTGGTTTTTTGATTGGTACACCCGTTTTCTAATCTGGTTAAGGTTTAAGACCGTACATATTGATCAGAAGTACATTCCTACAAAAAACTCCAAGACCGTTTATTTTATCAATCACAATTATTGGTGGGATGGTTTACTTCCTCTTTATTTGAATAGAAAATTATTCAAACAAAAAGCTCGTGCTATAATGGAAGACAAGCAAATGCGCCAATACCTATTCTTTTCAAAGATTGGAGCTTTCTCCATTAATCTTGAAGATGCTAAATCATCCATAAAATCTCTTCGTTATGCAGTTGATTCCATGAAAAGAGAAAACTCTTGTTTGTTTATTTATCCAGAGGGAAAATTAACTGCTGTCTCAGATTCTAAGCCAACTTTTGAAAAAGGGTTAGCTTGGCTTTATCAAAAAATGGAAGACATAGATTTCGTCCCGATCGCATTCTATATCGACTATTCAAAAGGAAATAAACCAGATCTATATATTTCAATTGGGAAATGCTTAAATCACAATTTATTAACTGAGTATAATTCATTAACAAATTATTTCGAAGAAAGTGTACATCAACTATTGATGAATATTAGATCACAAATAACGCTAAACGATTAACACTCCTACCACGTCCATTCATACAGCATTTTCGATTTTTGAACCCAATGTGGATTTTGATACATAAAACGTAATCTCATACGAACCATCCACCTATATTTCTCATCATATATCTTTTCAGGTTTTATGTATTCAGTAAATCCAGTTGAAGCTTTTGTATATCCATCATGGATCATAACAGCATCACTCAAAAACCTTTGATAAAAAGGTCCATTATCGATTCGATCTCTCTGTTGTATACTTACTTTTGAGTTTTTTGAACGAAGTTCAATTTTTCGTGCAGTTTGCAATCCGAATCCACTTTTTTGAAAATATTCTAACTCTATTTGATCAAATCTCTCGATAATCTCACTTCCATCTTTCGAAATAAGCCAAGCTTCGTATTGTTCAGAATTATCCAATCCATTCATTATATAATAAATGAGGGTTGATTCTTTAAAATGAAATCGTCCCCAGTACCAATCTCTAAAACTGTCTTTCATTGGCTCATAACCCGTATTATGATCGTGATATCCCGTTCCAGTAAAATTTATACTCTGTTCATTTTTTTTTCCATTCAGATTTATTGTCCCATACACTTGAGATTGAGGCTGTATTAAATTCCAAAAATGTATCTCTCCCATCGATTTATAATCAATCAAGTTATTGGAAATTATACTAGAATTGAATTTAAGCTTAGCATTAATAGAATGACCTGATGCAAGTGTTTGAGCTAATAAAAGTTCATATTCTACGACTTCATCATTCACTGTTCGTTTAAAAATATTACTTCCAATTGAAACTGAATGGTCCTCTGCATCCCAATTAAACTTATCTTCTTCGTATTCTAAAAAGCTATAAAATTCTGGCTTACCCTTTTTGTAGACTGAAATACTTATGCCAGGAAATTGATTCGGATACCCATTTTCAGCTACTATATATTTTGGAGAAAAAGGATTTCCATGATAAAATATGATAACTATTCCCCACTGTTTATCCGAACTTAAAGCATCAAAATACCACCATTCATAGCCATTGGAAGGTTTTTTAATATCAATTTGTTCATCAGAAAGTTTAGTTGAAATGTTCATGCCTAAATAAACGGTTAGTTATTGTGTCCGTCAACCTCTGGTTTACTACCTTTCGTTCATTATGATCTATATCCTCTATTTTGCTTTATTTTATTTAATCGGCACTTCTGCCGTATTAATTAGGAATTTGTTTGAGTTAAAAGCTCTTAAGGATATACCAAATAAAAAAGCTTCTTCAACTCCACTTGTAAGTATTTGTATTCCGGCAAGAAATGAAGAAGAAGTTATCGAACGATGTATTACTAGTGTATTAAAACAAAATTATACCCAGTTTGAAGTTTTAGTCTTAGACGATAATTCTACTGATAAAACTTCAGAGATACTTTCCAAAATTGCTGGAATCGTAGCCAATTTAACGCACATTAAAGGTGCTTCTAAGCCTATCGATTGGTTAGGGAAGCCTTGGGCTTGCCATCAGCTTTCTGAAGTCTCTAATGGTGAAATATTGGTTTTTATTGATGCAGATGTTTGGCTTGAACCTGACGCAATATCTAATACTGTTTCGGCACTTGAGGCAAAAGATGCGATTACAGTTTGGCCTCAACAAAAAATGGAAGGCTTCTGGGAAAATATGATTATCCCGCTTGTATATTTTGCATTGTATACTTTGCTTCCAGCAAAATATGTGGAACGTCCACCAAGATGGATGCCAAAATCTCTTCAACGTGTCTTTAATTCGAAGTTTGTAGCCGCTTGTGGACAGTTTTTTGCATTTACTAGCTTTGCTTATCGTAAAATAGACGGTCACCACAGCGTAAAAAATCAGGTTGTGGAAGATATAGTTCTTGCAAAAAATATTAAATCGAATGAATTGTCCTTACAAATGCTACACGGAGTTGATTCGGTTTTTTGCAGAATGTATACCTCTCATTCAGAAATTTGGAGTGGCTTTAAAAAGAACTTTTTAACTGGCTTTGGTAATTTATTTGCATTTATTTTTATGGGAGTGTTACATTTTTTAGTATTCCTAGTACCTATATATTCTCTCCTAATCGGTATTCTGAAAAGTGATCTATTTTTAATTTCACTCTCAGTAGGAGTCATTACATTAATATTTATACAAAGATTTATTCTTTCATATCTATTTAAATGGAACTTTGGGTATGTGTTCTTACATCCTTTATCAGTTTTGTGGTTCCAGATTCTTGCTATTATTTCTGTTTTTAATATGTTATTTGGAATTAAGACAAGTTGGAAAGGTCGAGAGGTTTAAAATCTTTTAAAATTGGCCGATCATAGTTTCATTTTGTTGTTCAGTTAAACATATTGAGTCTAATGAAAATATTGATCGAGAAATATCTGAAATACCTTCAGGTCGAACGTAATTCCTCCCCTCACACCGTTATTTCATATAGAAATGATTTAAACTCTTTTCTCGTATTTTGTTCAACACATTTAGAAATTCCTGAAGAAAATGTTGATGTTAAATCAATTACGAGACTTACCATTCGACTTTGGTTGGGGGAACTTTCAGAAGAAGGATTAGCAAAAAGTTCTATTGCTCGTAAAGTTGCTGCCTTGAGATCTTTTTTTAAATATGCATTTAAACGTGGATATCTTTCAAAAAATCCAGCGCATCTTCTCATTGTTCCAAAAAAAGATAAAAATCTACCGAAAACGGCTACAAAAGAAGATCTGGTAAGAATGCTTGAGAATGTAAACACAGATAATACTCGTGGACTTCAGGATCGTGCAATTTTAGAAGTATTTTATGGAACAGGAATTCGAGTAAGTGAGTTAGTAGGATTAAATCTAACAGATCTTGATTTAAGATCTGGGCAAATTAATGTTACAGGAAAAGGAAATAAGGAACGGATTGTACCATTAGGAAAACCTGCTCAAGATGTTTTGAATAAATTCGTAAAAAAAAGAGTTGAGTTATATGGCTCCAGAACTGATTCAGATGCTCGTAAAGCACTTTTTTTAGGGGCAAATGGCCAAAGAGCATATGTAAGAGCAATACGCTATATGGTTGAAAAATATTTAAGTAAAGAAAGTGAAGTTACTCAAAAAAGTCCGCATGTCTTGCGCCATAGTTTTGCAACGCATATGTTGAACAATGGAGCTGATATCAGATTAATAAAAGAATTTTTAGGGCATGCTAATTTAGCAGCCACCCAGGTTTATACGCATACCAGTGTCGAAAGACTAAAAAGCGTATACGAACAAGCACATCCGAGAGCAAAAACATAAAAAAAGGAATAATTTATGAATATCAGATTTACAGCACGCCATTTTGATGCAAGCACTAGTCTTAAAAACTACAGCGAAGATGCTGTGACCAAACTAGAGCAATTTTATGATCGAATCGTAAGTTGCAGTATTGTTTTGGAGCCCTCAGCTGATAATGAAAACCCTCAAAAGGCTGAATTAATAGTTCAAGTGCCTAACAAGGTATTAAAAGCGACAGAAAAAGCTCCTAAATATGAGCAAGCAGTGTTAGCTGCCGTTGATAATTTATCTCGCCAGTTAAAGAGATATAAAGAAAAGAAATTTATAACGCACTAATACAATGCCGTTTACTCCGCAACCTGCCATACCTATAAAAGATAAAATATCTGTCAGCTATCTTGTAGAACGATTGCAAGAACGAGTTCATATAAACTTAGTTGCTTGCGCTGCAGGTGATTGCGGAGATCATCGTTATGTTAAAGAAGCTGATTTAACCCGTCCCGGCTTAGCGTTAGCTGGATATATCGAACTGTTTACTTATCAACGTATTCAGGTAATTGGAAATACCGAAAGTCAGTTTTTAGAAAACATCTCAAAAGATGAACAGATAAAAGCTTTTAAAAATCTTACTGAATTTCAAATACCAGTAATTTTTTTAACCGACGGAAATGTATTACCTGACTACTTACTTGAGTTAGCAGAAGAAGTTGGAATTCCAATTTACTCCACTCCTTTTGAGACAACACGGTTCATGTATTTACTCAGGGATTTCTTAGACGACCAATTTGCCTTACAAACTATGGTTCATGGCGCAATGGTTGATGTTTATGGTATTGGTATACTTATTGTTGGGAAATCTGGTATCGGAAAAAGTGAAGTTGCCTTAGATTTAGTTGAACGCGGTCATCGTTTAGTAGCTGATGACGTAGTGATGCTTACTAAGAAAAGTAGCGTACTTATGGCTTCTGCCACTCAAATGAGTAAACATTTTATGGAAATCAGAGGTCTTGGTATTATTGATGTAATGTCGATGTTTGGTATTCGATCTATTCGATACCAAAAGCGATTGGAAGTGGTGATGGAGCTCACCCTTTGGGATGATACTGCAGATGTAAACCGTACGGGTCTTGATCATGATACACTTGAAATTTTAGATATTGAAATACCTTATATCAAACTCCCAATCACTCCTGGAAAAAACATAACTGTAATTGCAGAAGTAATTGCTATGAATCACCTTTTAAAGCATTATGGATATGATCCTGCAGTTGAATTTCAAGCACGAATTCAGTCAAGTATTGCAGAGAAAACCAGAGGCATTGACTCTGGACTTCAGCGTGCAATCGAATATTTTGAAGGAGATATGGAGTAACATTAGAGTTTTTAGTGACTCTTTGAAGAACACCTTGGAGTTATTAACTTTACCCTGCTCAAAAATAACTAACCAATGCTTTTAAAAAATCATTTTTACTACGACGAAGCTAAGTGCGAGTTCATTCCTATCACATATAATAGAAAAGAACAAGTAGTATATAATTTAGCAATTTGGATTTTATCAGGAGTGGTATTTGCAGGAATTGGAATTATTCTACTGTCTTCCAGAATTGGATCTCCAGCTGAACTAGCACTTCAAGCAGAAAATAAAGCATTATATGCTCAACTTGAAGAAACTAAGAATTCTTTAGTGTATTTAGATAGTCAACTTGAGGATATTGCGACTAGAGATAACGAAGTTTATCGTTCTATTTTAGGATTAAATGAGATATCTGCTGATGAAAGACTGGCTGGAATAGGTGGTACCGATCCATATGAAGACTTTGAAATCTTTGAAGAATCAACTGCAGAGCTGTTAAAATGGACTGCTTCTAAGGTTGATAATCTGGAACGGAAAATTGGAATCCAAAATCTCAGCTTTGAAGAAATCAAAAATCAATACAATAATAACAAAGAAAAATTAACGCATATCCCTGCAATTAAACCTGGGAGTGGTATTTTTCTAAGTGGATTTGGACTACGCTATCATCCCATTTTACAGTATAGTCGTCCACATAATGGTGTTGATTTTAGAGCTGATATAGGTTCTCCAGTTTATGCTACTGGTGATGGAAAAATAAAATTTGCCGGAAGAAAAGGTAACCTCGGAAAAGTAGTTGTTATCGATCATGGCTTTGGTTTCGAAACATTGTATGCTCATTTATCTACGTTTGGAAATGGTATAAAGTCTGGTGCAACCGTAAAACGTGGTGAAGAAATTGCAAAATCTGGAAATACAGGCTTAGTAGAAGGTCCTCATTTACATTACGAAGTGCATCTTAATAACCGGGCGGTTGATCCCCTTTTCTATTTGTTTGCAGATACTTCTCCTGAGGAATATATGATGTTTAAACAAATATCTGAGACCAACTCAAATTCGCTCGACTAATTTCAAACCCCAAATTCTGGGGTTTTTTTATATAAATTAATTTTAAACTTCCCTCCTCTTATTTTTTTCTTAAGCCTGATTTAAATACCATAACAACTTATGAAACGATTCATCATTTTTGCTATTCTCACTTTTTTTAATGCATCTCTTTTTGCTCAATCAATTTCTTCTACTTTTCAAAATGAAGCTGAAATTCTTATTAAAGCTTCAGTAAATGATGAAATTGGCTTTGAACGCCTTACCTACATGGGAGATATGTTTGGTCCACGATTCAGTGGCTCTGAAAATCTTGAAAATGCCATTGATTGGATAGTCGAAGAAATGAAAAAAGATGGATTTAATAATGTATGGACACAACCAGTAAAAGTACCTCATTGGGTTCGAGGAGAGGAATCTGCCACCTTAAATATTCCCATTGAAATGAACCTTCCAATGTTAGGTTTAGGCGGTAGTATTGGAACTCCAATAGAAGGAATTACTGGGGAAGTGATTGTTGTAAAAAGCTTCGAAGAATTGGAAAAACGAAGTAATGAAGTAAATGGAAAAATCGTTTTATTTAACGCAAAATTTACAACCTATGGTCAGACGGTAGGGTACCGAGTAAACGGGGCATCTGAAGCAGCCAAACATGGCGCAATTGCAAGTTTAATAGCATCTGTTGCCTCCTACTCAATGCAAACCCCACATACTGGAGTAATGAGGTATGAAGAAAATATCCCAAAAATTCCGAATGCCGCAATTACAGTTGAAGATGCTCTTTTAATGCAACGCTTAAGTGATCGAGGTGAAAAGCTTGAAGTAACTTTAAAAATGGAAGCAAAAACTCTACCCGATGCAGATTCAAGAAATATTATAGCTGAAATTAAAGGATCAGAATTTCCGGATGAAATTATTGTTCTTGGCGGACATATTGATTCTTGGGACGTTGGAACTGGTATGATGGATGACGGTGGTGGAAGTGTTGCTGCCTGGCAAGCTTTAAAACTTATTAAAGAACTTGGGCTTTCTCCAAAAAGAACAATTAGAGTAGTACTATGGACGAACGAAGAAAATGGATTAGCTGGAGCAAATGAATATAAACGTTGGGCAGAAGAAGAAGAAAACTCTATTGAAAACCACGTTTTAGCAATGGAGTCAGATGCTGGGGTATTTGATCCTTCGGGATTTGGTTTTAGTGGAAGTGATGAAGCTTTTGAAATTCTAAGTGAAATTGGTACTACTCTTTTTGAAATTGAATCTGGAGTTGTAACAAAAGGTGGTGGCGGAGCAGATATTGGACCTTTAATGAGAGTTGGCGTTCCTGGAATGGGGCTTAATGTTGATGGTGAAAAGTATTTCTGGTACCATCATACAAATGCAGATACAATTGATAAACTAAATATTGATGACTTTAACGAATGTGTAGCTACCATGGCAGTATTTGCATATGGAGTAGCTGCGTTAGATGAGAAGTTACCTAGATAGTAAATCTATGAACTTCTAGACACAAATTTATTAAGTGTCGTATTAACTACACTTTCTTTTCCATAAGGAATTTTTCTATCAAATTATCTGATGCTTTAATAGTTTGCTTAAGCCATTTTAGCTTTAACCTAGTTTGATATTCATCATCTAACTGCCATTCTATTTCACTTTTTTCAAGTCTTGTTCTTAAATCGTATAAACAGACTGCAGCACTCACTGAAATATTGAAACTTTCACTAAAACCATACATTGGTATTTTTACAAAACCGTCTGCATATTCCTTTACGCCATCGCTTATCCCTCTTCTTTCTGTACCAAACACTAATGCTGTTTTATGATTCAGAGAAATTTCATTCAAGTTTTGATCTTGTTCATGTGGAGTTGTAGCTAATACAGTATAGCCCTCAGCTTTTAATCGATCAAAGCAAAGTTTAATGTTATCGTTAGAGGGTTCATTATATCGATTTAAAGTTAACCAGTTATGAGAACCCATCGAAACCTGTTTATCGGAATCAAATTCCGTATTGTTTTCAATGATGTGGATATCCTGAATCCCAAATCCATCACAACTCCTTAATACCGCATTTGCATTATGGGGTTTATGTAAATCTTCCAATACTACCGTTATATGGTTTGTTCTATTGGCTAGTACTTTGTCAATAGTTTCCCATCTCGACTCTGTTGTGAAGTCTTTTAAATACTCAATAAGCTCATTTATGGTTTCTACATCCATTATAAATAAAAAAGGCTATCTCAAGTGAGACAGCCTGTAATACTAATTCTTTCAAGATTATTCACAGCGAAAAGTAAATCCTTTTTTTCGGATAGTTTCGATATAGTCTACTTCAGAATATTCTCTAATTTTCTTTCTCAAATAACTGATGTAAACATTGATATAGTTGGTTTGAGTGTCAAAATGAATATCCCAAACTTTTTCAGCTAATTCTTCCTGAGTGATAATTTTATTCTTATTCTTTAAAAAGTATACAAGAAGATTGAATTCGTTATTAGTAAGCTGAACTTTCTCATTTTTTATTGAAAACTCTCTTTTCAGTAAATCTACCTTTAATTCCCCACAACTAAGATGTTGATCGGTTGCAGATTCGAATCGGCGTTGAATCGCCTCCATTCGAGCGATAAGTTCTTCAGTATTGAATGGTTTTGTTAAGTAATCGTCTGCTCCAACCTTTAGACATTTTACTTTCACATCAGTTTCTTGTTCACCAGAAAGGATAAGTACCGGAGTGGTAATATTTTTATCTCTAATATTCTTACAAACTTCGTAACCATCTCCATCTGGAAGGCCTAAGTCTAGAATTATCATATCAAAATCATTTTCCATTGCAGAACTTTCACCTGAAACTGCGGTATCTTCGGTATGTACAGTATTGCCATTATGTTCTAATACTGCTTTAACCAATGTGCGTACAGACGGGTCGTCTTCAACTACTAATATATTCATTCGCTAAATCCTAAAACTTGCTGAGTTATTTGACTCAATCGTAAGCATTTATATGCTTCCAATCAATAGATCGATTAGAATAAATTAACAAACATTAGAGAATATGAAAAACGAAATCTTACGCTATTCTCCTTATTGTGAATCGATTCGATAATATCAGAAATCCAAACTTTGTAAAAAATTGAATGCATTCTCTAGATTCGAAAAAGGGTTATCTCTCCTTTCATCTTCAACAAAATAGTATTTATAACCAGAAATCTCTGCTTCCGTAAGTATTGTTTTAAAATCTACTATACCGGTTCCTACGGTAGTTTGATTTAATTCCACATCAGAATCTTTGATGTGAAAAGCTGAAAACCTTCCCGGATATTTATTTAAAATTTCTAAAGGATCAACGCCTGCTTTTACTACCCAATAAAGATCAAGCTGAAAATCTACATTTTCTGGCTGTGTTACTTCCAATAAAATATCCAAAGGAATTTCACCATTTTCAGTAGGATAAAACTCAAAATCATGGTTGTGATACGCGAAGCCAATACCAGCCTCTTTAAACTGTGCTCCAATGTTGTTAAGATTCTGAGCTACTGAAACATAATCTCCTCTTAATTCTTCTGGTGTCCATGGTATAATAACATATTCCAAACCGGCTTTTTTTGCAGCGTCAATCATTATAGGAGCTTCCTCCGAAGTAAAATAATCGCTGTGGGTAGAAACTAATTTCATATCATATTTCTCTACAGCTTTCTTAAAATCTTCGGGAGGCATTCCATAAAGTAATCCATCGGTAGAAAGACCATACGATTCTATATATTGAAACCCTATTTCAGAAAGCTTAGCTAAAGTAGAATCAAAGTTTTGAGCCAACTCATTTCTTACAGAATAAATTTGTACACCAACATTCTTTTTATTTTGGGTAGTCATTGGCTTTTGTTCTGAACATGCTAAGCCAAAAATTAACATGGATAGTAAAAGAGTTATACAGCTGGTAAAAGAGTGAAGATTTCCCATTTTAGATAACTAAGTAGTTTTTAGATTAAATATAAAAACTGAATATAGCGATTCTTTCTAAAGTTGCTAAAAGCATTCAATTCCACCATTGGGTTTTGAGTTTAATCCTCTTACTTTCAGGTAATAAATTAACCTAATCATCTGATCAATGGCTGTAGTTAGAAACGACTGGACAAAAGAAGAAATCTCTGAAATTTATAATACTCCATTACTAGAGTTGATCTATCAAGCACAAACCGTTCATAGAGAGTTTCACGAAACTGGTGAAGTTCAGGTTTGTACTTTGCTATCTATAAAAACTGGTGGTTGTTCAGAAGATTGCTCATACTGCCCTCAATCAGCCAGATACAATACTGGAGTAGATAATGAGAAGTTAATGCCTAAGGAGATGATTCTTGCAGCTGCAGAACGAGCTAAAGATGCAGGCAGTACTCGTTTTTGTATGGGAGCTGCTTGGAGAAGTGCACGCCAAAATAAAGATTTTGATGAAGTATTGGATGTAGTTTCTGGAGTTGCTGATCTAGGACTTGAGGTGTGCGCTACCCTTGGTATGCTTACTGATGATCAGGCAGCTAAACTCAAAGAAGCTGGTTTATATGCTTATAATCATAATTTAGACAGTAGCGAAGATTTCTATAAAAAAATTATTACCACCCGCACCTACGAAGACCGTTTAGACACGATTAAAAAAGTTCAGGATAACAACATTTCTGTATGCTCTGGTGGTATTGTTGGAATGGGAGAAACTCATGAAGATCGAATCGGTCTTCTTTATACGCTTTCAAATTTAGATCAACACCCAGAATCTGTACCCGTAAATGCCTTAATTGCTGTGGATGGAACTCCGATGGAAGGTCAACCTAAAGTACCAAGTTGGGAAATGGCTCGAATGATTGCAACGGCAAGAATTCTGATGCCAGAATCGATGGTTCGCCTCTCTGCCGGTCGTGTAAGAATGACTTTTGAAGAACAAGCACTTTGTTTTATGGCTGGTGCGAATTCTATCTTCACTGGAGAAAAGCTTCTTACTACTGATAACAACGAGCTAGATGAAGACATGCACATGTTTGAGTTGTTCGGCTTAAGCCCCCGACCTTCTTACAAAAATGCTAAACCGGAGCATGTGCCTGAGATTGTTTAAGTAATCTTAGCTCAAATAAGATCCTGAATCAAGCCTGCCTCTAGGTAGACAGGTTCAGTATGACCCATTCTTTTTAATTCTTGATTGAATTATTTTACTTCACCTAGTTCCAAAACTCCAAGTAAGATTTAATCTGTTGCTGAAATTTATTACTCCAATGCAGAGCATTAGAGTGAGGTTAATAAGACCATGCTAAAGGTAAAACCAGAATTCCGAATCCTTTACAAAATCTAATGCTACTTTACTTCGCATTCTCCTAAACTTGCTTTATCATTTGGCGGTACAGAATTAATTATTTATATCTTAAATGGCTTCAATATCTACGGCTCAAAAAGAGTTTCTTAGGATTCTTAAACTCTCTGAATACGATTTAGATTATACCGGTAAAAACCCTCTTTTAAATGATCTTTCCAGGCTAGCAGCTTTTGTGGCAGATATGCCTATTTCTCAAATTAATTTAGTGGGACCTAATACCCAATGGACTCTTTCTAGTTTTGGAATGGATGTTCAACAGATGTCTCGAAATGAATCTATTTGCCAATTTACAGTATTAGAGTCTGATTTTTTTGAAGCTTCCAATTTAGATCAGAACAAAATATTCAAAGACAGAGATTTTGTAAAAGGTGATCTTGCGCTTAGATATTATTTCGGTGTTCCAATTAAAACTTCAGATGGACACAATATTGGTACAGTCTGTGTGATGGATAAGAAAGTAAATCCTCTCTCCCCTATTAAAATTGAACTTATTACTACCATAGCTAAAAATGTAGTTCATATTCTAGATCAAAATAAATCAATGAGAGAGTTAGAGATTGAAATTGAGGAAATGGATAAAAGCACCAAAAAACTTAGTCATGATGTTCGAGGGCCTATTACCGGCATTATTGGTCTTTCCCAAATTGCAAAAGAACAAATTGAAAATGAAAATTACGATGACTTAGAGAATATAAATGACATGATTTTGAAAGGAGGACATTCTGTTATCGACTTAGCCGATGAAATTCTTTCAGTTCATAAAACACACGAATTACCTCATCTCGAACATATAAACCTTATTACATTAAAAGATAAAATTGAGTCTCTATATGAACCTCAAGCCTTTTCAAAAGGAATCACTTTTAGTGTTAGTTGTGATGCTGAACATTCAATTATTCTCTTTTCACGTCAAAATCTTCTTCAAATAATAGGAAACCTGCTTTCTAACGCATTTAAATTTACTAAAAGTGCTGGGGCTGTTCATCTATCTCTTAACCTAAAATTGATCTCTAAAAAAACAATTCTATGTATAAAAGTGAAAGATTCTGGGATTGGGATGTTGGAATCTCAGGTTAAAAGATTGAATGATCTTGGTGGCTTCTCAACCCAAGGAACAAATAATGAACGTGGATTTGGTTTTGGTTTTCAATTAGCTAAAAAGTTAATCGAATCTATGGATGGAAAGTTAGAAGTTAATTCAATTAAAGGAGAAGGAACCACAATTTTAGTACAACTTGTGGTAGCTTCTTAATTCAACTCTTTTTTAGATTTCTCACATTCGTTCGAAATGACAAACGAACCAATTTTTAATTCCTAATTGAATAATTCTCATATAAAAATTATTTCACTTTCCAGGTTTCTCCGCCACGTATCAAAGCGTCCAGATCTGCTTCTCCCTGAGTTTCTTTAGCATGTTTAACCTGCGCAACTACTCCTTCATCATAGCATGGGCGATCTACAGCGTAAAGTACTCCAAAAGGTCTTGGAAACTGAACACCTTGTCCATTAGCTGGATGCTCAAAGAACCGAGAAAGTAAATGTGCTTTGGTAGAATCCTTTTCATCATGAACCCAGAGATCGTCTTTTGAATAATGTTCTCCTAGTTCAACAATCTCTGGCATTAATCCATTTAAGCGAACTCCTTTGTCGTTATCTTTTCCAAATACTAAAGGTTGATCCTGTTCCAAATAAATGGCTTCTTGAGGGCGTGATTTCTTGTCCGTAAATAACTCAAATGCTCCATCATTAAATACTATACAATTCTGGTAGATTTCGAGCATTGATGTCCCTTTATGCTTATGACTTCTTAAAATCATTTCTTTAAGATGTTTTGGGTCACGATCCATAGTTCGAGCAACAAAGCTTCCATCAGCTCCTAAACTAAGTGCAAGAGGATTGAAAGGGTGATCGATGGATCCAAAAGGCGTTGATTTAGTAACCATTCCTGTTGGGGAAGCCGGTGAGTATTGCCCCTTCGTTAAACCATAAATTTCATTATTAAAAAGGAGTAAATTAACATTCACATTTCTACGGAGTAACTGTGTAAAGTGATTTGCACCAATAGAAAGTGAATCTCCATCTCCAGTAATAATCCAAACAGTTAAATCTGGACGAGAAGTTTTAAGTCCCGTTGCAATTGCTGGTGCACGCCCATGAATCGAATGCATCCCAAAAGTATCCATGTAATATGGAAACCGAGATGAGCAACCAATCCCAGAAATAAAAACGATATCCTTTTTTGCAATTCCCAACTCTGGCATCGCATTTTGAACTTGCTTAAGAATGGTATAATCGCCACAACCCGGGCACCAACGTACATCCTGATCGGAAGCAAAATCTTTGGATGAATAATCTGGTAAAGCAGTTAAATCCGCTTCGTGTTCTTTTACAAAATTGTCGATAAGTGTTTCTACTGACATAATGATTGGATTAAAATGCTGGGGCTATTTTATTATTTACTAAGTCTGTTATGGATTCTTTTAATTCTGAAACTCCGAATGGACGGCCTTTTACCTTATTAATAGGTTTCGCTGGAATTAAGAATTCAGATCTGATCAAACGAACGAGTTGACCATCATTTATTTCAGGAACAATAACTTGCTTAAAGCCCTTCATAAGTTTTTCCAGGTTTTTTGGAAAAGGATTGATATAGCGAAGGTGTGCATGAGAAATATCCATACCTTCTTTTCTTAATTGATGTACTACAGTTCTTATCGAACCATAAGTTCCTCCCCAACCTAACACCAAAATATCGCCAGATTCAGATCCTTGGTCGATCTCTTGCAACGGAATATTGTTAGCAACATTATCACGTTTATCTCTTCTAATATTCGTCATTTTTTGATGATTATCTGGATCGTAAGAAACATTTCCAGTAACATCTTCTTTCTCAAGTCCCCCTACTCTGTGTTCAATTCCAGCTGTTCCTGGAATTGCCCATTTACGAACTAAGCGATCATCTCTTCGGTAAGGCATAAATGGTTCGTCTTCTGAATGTCTTGGACCCTCAAATTCAACTTTAATATCTTTCAGGTCTTTTGAATCAGGAAATTTCCATGGTTCAGATCCATTGGCAATATATCCATCCGATAAGAAAATAACGGGAGTCATGTGTTCTAATGAAATACGTACTGCTTCAAAAGCCATTTCAAAACAATCTGCGGGAGATTTTGGTGCTACGATAAGCAATGGACTTTCACCATTACGTCCATACACTGCTTGCATCAAATCCGCTTGCTCTGTTTTAGTAGGCATCCCTGTTGAAGGTCCTGCGCGCTGAATGTTTAAAACTACTAATGGAAGTTCTAACATTACGGCTAACCCAATCGCTTCTCCTTTTAAGGCTACTCCTGGTCCTGAGGAACTT
This sequence comes from Balneolaceae bacterium, assembly GCA_040222455.1. Taxonomy (GTDB): domain Bacteria; phylum Bacteroidota; class Rhodothermia; order Balneolales; family Balneolaceae; genus RHLJ01. Next base: position 628,548 of record JAVKDD010000027.1, read on the forward strand.
GTAACTCCAATACTTCCACCAAAAGAAGCTCCGATAGCAGATGCACATGCTGCAATTTCATCTTCAGCCTGGAAAGTGGTGATTCCAAACTTCTTATATTTTGCAAGTCCATGTAGCACATCAGATGCTGGCGTAATCGGATATGTTCCTAGAAACATAGGCATATTGCTCTTTCTAGCTGCCGCTACTAATCCAAGTACTAAAGCCTCATTTCCAGTTATATTCCGATAGGTTCCGGGTTCTAATTCTGCTTGTTTTACAATAACTCTAGAACTGAAAATCTCAGCTGTTTCTCCGTAATAATATCCAGCCTTTAACACCTTAACATTTGCTTCAGCAATTTCTGGCTTCTTTTTTCCAAACTTTTGATTTAGGAAATCTATAGTGGAATCCAGAGGACGATTATACACCCAATACAATAAACCAAGTACAAACATATTCTTTGAGCGATCTTGGTCTTTATAACCCAAATCCATATCTGCAAGTGCTTCTTTAACCATTTGATTTACATCAATTTGGATAAGCTCATAATCAGATAATGAACCGTCTTCTAATGGATTTATTCCTTCAGGGTATTTCGCTAAATTTAGGTTTTTCTTGTCAAAGCCAGCTGTATTTGCAATGATAATCCCTCCTTTCTTGAGCAATGAAAGATTTGCTTTAAGAGCGGCAGAATTCATTACTACAAGAGCATCACATTCATCACCGGGCGTTAGAATTTGATGACTCCCAAACTGTAATTGAAAAGAAGAAACACCAGGTACTGTACCCTGAGGCGCTCTAATTTCAGCTGGAAATTCTGGAAGGGTTCTTAAATCGTTGCCAAGAAGTGCTGTTGTATTGGTAAATAGAGTGCCTGTAAGTTGCATCCCATCGCCCGAATCACCAGCGAACCGTATGGTGACATCATCACGAATCTGATCGATTGTACTCATTATGTTGTATTAGAGTAAAGTGTAGTTTTATTCCAACTGAAATTGACCTTTTTTAAGCAAAAATGAAAAAGAAAGTTATTAAAATGTTATTAAATAAAAGAAGTGAATATTACTGTTTATTTTAACAGGTATAGAAACCTATAAACTTCTACCTTCCTATACTTTTCAGTGATATGATTCAGTCGAAGAAATTCAGGTGCTTAATAACTATTCGATTCTTAAAATTTTTACAATAAATCTATGTTTTTTGCGGTTAGCTTACCTTTTTTGAATGAAATAGTTGCTCTCTTTTTAGTAAGTGTAGTAATTGCTTTTCTCTGTTATAAAATTAAACTGGTACCTATCGTAGGTTTTCTTATCGCTGGGGTAATTATAGGGCCAAATGCTTTAGGTTTAGTTCAAGATCAGGAACTAGTTGATATGCTTGCAGAAATTGGAATTATTTTACTCCTATTCACAATTGGAATTGAATTCAGTTTAGAAAAACTAGCCCGTATAAGATCCGCGATTTTTATCGGGGGTGGACTTCAGGTTGTACTTACAGTTGCTTCGGTTGTCGGAATATTTCTTCTTTTAAATATAAACTGGAAAATCGGAGTTTATACAGGTTTTTTGGTAGCACTTAGTTCAACCGCAATAATTCTAGGCTTATTAAGTGAGCAAAATAAAACAGATACTCCAACAGGAAGACTCTCACTCGCAGTTTTAATATTTCAGGATTTTGCGATTATTGCTATGGTATTGTTAGTTCCATTACTATCTGGCGAAAGTGGCTCAACAACCGATATTCTTCTGGTTCTTGGAAAGGCAATCTTACTCATAATCGGGATCGTTCTTTTAGCACGAAAAATTGTTCCCTGGATATTGGATAAGGTAGCCCAAACACGTCGACAAGAACTTTTTTTGTTAACTGTAATGGCAATCTGTTTTGGAACAGCTGCGCTTACCAACCTTGCGGATGTTAGTTTAGCATTAGGAGCTTTTCTTGCAGGATTAGTAGTCAGTGAAAGTCATTATAGCGACCACGCACTAAGCGAAATACTTCCACTTAAAACCATTTTTAATGCCGTATTCTTTGTTTCAGTAGGAATGTTATTAGACATTAACTTTGTACTTGAATATCCTCTTCAAATTTTAGGAATAGCATCCGGGGTACTTCTATTAAAATTTATTTTAAGTTCTGTAAGTTTATTGGTTTTGGGTTATCCCATTCGAATTGCAGCTGCATCCGGAATTGTATTAGCCCAAATTGGAGAATTTTCTTTTGTACTGGAAAGAGCTGGACGAAATGCTGGACTTGAACCCGGTGGATTTGGAGAAGTTGGTTCTCAAATGTTCATCGCAGTATCTGTAATCCTGATGCTGTTAACTCCCCTATTTTTATCCATCAGTCCTAAAGTGGGAGAATTGCTTTCTAAAACACCGCTAAAAAGAATTGGCGAAGGGAAAAAGCAAAGCTCTGAATCAAACTCTGGATTGGCGTTAGAAGATCATGTAATTATAGTTGGGTATGGTCATGCAGGTCGAAATTTAGCCCGTATTCTCACAGAAATAAACATTCCATTTATTGTATTGGAGATGAATCCAAAATCAGTAAATGAAATGAAAGAAAAAGGTATAAACGCTATTTATGGAGATGCGACTCGCACTCATATTTTAGAACATGCACAAATTCTAAATGCTAAGCTCTGTGTGATAGCCATCAATGATCCTGATGCAAATCCAAGAATTATTAAGCTGGCTAAATATTTAAATCCTACTCTACAAATAATTGTTCGAACTAGATATTTGGCACAAGCAGAGGCTATGAAAACTTCAGGAGCGGATACTGTGGTTCCTGAAGAAATGGAAACCACGGTTCGTCTATTTTCAAATGTGCTGAGTGCATATATGATCCCAGATGAAGAGATTCAACAATATGTCAGAGAGCTACGAGCTGAAGATTATCAAATCATGAGAGGAAGTATTCAGGAAGCGCATTTAATGGTTCTACAAGGTCTTGATGAAGAAGGTTTACATACCCGGGCAGTAGTAGTTCGAAATGGAAGTTTCGCATCTGGAAAAACTCTGGCAGAACTAAAGCTTAGAAATGAATACGAAATTACAGTTCTTACGGTACAACGTGGAGATAAAAATACGGGAAATCCTGCCGGAACATTTAAGTTAGAAACGGGTGATCGACTAGTAATGGTAGGACTTGCTTCCAAATTTGCTGAAGCGGCGGTTATTTTCAGAGAAGAAAAACCTCCATTTGAATTAGAAGAAAATTTTTGAAGTACATAATAATTATAGGTTAAAACATTTCTATTCTATTAAAAATGAAAAACTGCCTATTTGACTTAAGTACTATTTTGGGTACAATTATCGTGATAACACAGCTATGAGTAAAAACAAAAATGTCACCTTCGGTTGGGCCGTAAAAAACATCATCTGGCCAAGAAGAAAAACTCTTTTTATTGGCCTCCTGCTTATCATAATTAGTAGACCTGCCGGATTGGTTCTGCCTGCAGCAACTAAATATCTTTTAGATGATGCAGTACCCAACAAAGACTTTGAAATGCTTAAACTCATTGTCATTGTCATTGTTATATCGCTGATAGTTCAGGCAGTTTCTTCTTTTTTACTGACACGCATTTTAAGTGTGGAAGCCCAATTTCTCATTTCAGAGTTAAGAGTAAAAGTTCAAAAGAAGATTCTCTCACTACCCATTAATTTTTTTGATAACAATAAATCAGGAGCCTTAGTCTCTAGAATTATGACAGACGTTGAAGGCGTTCGAAATCTAGTTGGAACCGGACTCGTTCAATTGATTGGAGGAAGTCTTACATCGATACTTGCTTTAATCCTCTTGCTCCAAATTAGTGCAACTATGACCATATTCACGTTAATTCCAGTTGGACTGTTTGCAGTAATTGCCCTTAAAGCTTTTGGTAAAATTCGCCCCATTTTCAGAGAACGTGGAAAATTGAATGCGGAAGTAACTGGTCGTTTAACAGAAACACTAAATGGTGTACGAGTTATTAAAGGGTTCAATGCTGAAGTATCTGAAAATAACACATTTGAAGCAGGTGCTAGAAGATTATATGAAAATGTGAAATCCAGTTTAACGGCAACAGCTTTAGTTACAAGTTCTGGAACCTTTCTTATTGGCTTAGCCAGTGCAGGGATTCTGGCAATGGGCGGATATTATATGATTGAGGATAAACTAACCGCCGGTGAATTGATTTCTTTCATATCCTTACTTGCATTTATGATTGCTCCTATTGTACAAATGAGCAATATAGGAAGTCAGCTTACTGAAGCATTTGCAGGACTTGACAGAACTGAAGAAATCATGAAAATGGACCCTGAAGATTTGATAGAAAACCGCCCTATCATTCTTGAAAAAGTAGATGGGGACATAGAATTTAATAATGTTCATTTTGCTTATGAAGAAGATAAAGAAGTGTTAAAAGATATTTCTTTTAAAGCTCCTCCAGGATCCGTTACCGCACTAGTTGGAAGCTCAGGCTCTGGTAAATCCACCACTGCAAGTTTAGCAGCTACTTTCCTCAATCCAAAAAAAGGATTGATAACCATTGATGGTCATGATATATCTAAAGTTAACCTTTCAAGCTATCGAAAGCATTTAGGGGTAGTTCTTCAGGACGACTTTTTGTTTGAAGGTACGATCAGAGAAAACATTCTTTTTCCACGTCCAGATGCAACTGAATCAGAATTGCAAGATGCAATAAACGGAGCCTATGTAAATGAATTTACTGACCGATTTGAAGATGGGCTAGAAACAGTAATTGGTGAACGTGGTGTAAAACTATCGGGTGGGCAAAAACAACGAATCTCAATTGCCAGAGCATTACTGGCTAACCCTAAAGTCATCATTTTGGATGAAGCTACTTCCAATTTGGATACTGAAAGTGAAACATTTATTCAAAAAAGTTTAGATGGCTTGATGAAAGATCGAACTACTTTCGTAATCGCCCACCGGCTTAGCACAATTAGAAAAGCTAACCAAATATTAGTGATAGAAGATGGACGGATTGTAGAACGTGGCACTCATGATGAGTTGATAGCCAAAGAAGGAAGATATTTTGAGCTCTATACTTACCAAAGTAGAATCTAGAAAAGATATTCTAGTATTCAGGGTTTAGTTATTCGAAGTATTTTTTTGGTTTGATTTAAAAAACCGATTCGCCTCCCCTTTTCATTTTCCTTATCTTTCTTTTTATGAAAAAAGTGGCATTTGAAACCCTCGGCTGTAAACTCAATTTCTCAGAGACTTCCTCTATGCGAAGAGATTTTGTGGATGAAGGATTTGAACTCGGTGAGTTTAATGACAAGGCAGACATCTATGTAATTAATACGTGTTCGGTGACTATGGATGCTAATAGTGCTTGCCGTAAAACAGTACGTCAAGCCTTACGCAGAAATCCCAATGCATTTGTTGCGGTAGTCGGTTGCTATGCACAGCTTGAGCCTGAAGAAATAGCTGAGATTGATGGTGTTGATGTAGTGCTTGGAGCAAAAAATAAATTCCATCTCCTCGATCTCTTTGACGATTTTGTAAAACAAGAAAAAACCATTATTCACACTTCAGATGTAAATGAAGCTGTTGATTTCCACCATGCTTTCTCTTCTGATGATCGTACTCGTGCGTTCCTAAAAGTTCAGGATGGATGTAATTATAAATGCTCGTTTTGCACTATCCCATTAGCTCGTGGAGCTTCCAGAAGTCCTAAAATCTCAACTGTAGTTCGCAATGCTCAACAATTGGTTGAAGAAGGTTTCAAAGAGATTATAATTACTGGAGTTAATTCCGGTGACTTCGGCTATGGGACCGATGAAAATTTCTTCCAACTTCTACAAGCTTTGGAAAATGTAGATGGTTTAGAAAGACTCCGAGTTTCTTCAATCGAACCTAATTTACTTACAGAAGAGATTATTCGATTTGCTGCTACCTCTAAGAAACTTCAACCTCATTTTCATATTCCTCTCCAAAGTGGATCTGATGAAATGCTTAAAATCATGAAACGTAGATATCGTTCTGATTTATATCGAAGTAGAGTCGAGTTAATAAGAGAGTTAATTCCGGATGCATGTATTGGTGTGGATGTAATTACTGGGCATCCCGGAGAAACGGATGAACTTTTTCAAGAATCATTAAATTTCATCGATTCCTTGGACGTCTCTTACCTCCATGTTTTTACCTACTCTGAGCGACCAAATACAGCGGCTTTGGAAATAAAGCCAATTATTCCAAAACAGGAGCGAAAGAAACGAACGCATAAACTTCGCCGACTTTCAGCTAAGAAGCGTTTTGCATTTGATACTCGTTTCAAAGGTGAAACACGCCCTACTCTATTTGAAGAAGAAAACAAAGAAGGATTCATGTTCGGGTGGTCCAATAACTACGTTCGCGTTGGTGTTCCATTTAATCCCAGATTAGTTAATACTATTCAAAATGTAGAGATCAGAATATACTCCAATGACGGCTTTCATTTTGGTAAACTATCAACAGATATTCTAGAAGAAGAAAGAGTGATTGAGGAACTAATTAATTAATTTTTCATCCTAATTTCGAAAGCTATTTGGTAAGTGAAATCTAGAATTTTTTTTTGAAGCATTAGATTTTTCCCTTTTTGTGCAAAATGACAATTATACCTAATTACTATGTCTGACATCAATCAGAAAGACCTTATAGAACGTGCTCAACGGCTTCTTAGACAACAAGCCGATTTATACGGTCCTTTTGATGTGGATATATCCTTGAAAACTCAAGGTATTGAATCAACTTATACTAAGAGTTATACTTCCGAAAACTCCCCTGAAATTCAAACTAAAGTAGAAGAAGCCACAAATAAATCTCAGGTTCAACAGAATAACAAAGAGTTAACAACTAAGGAATTAATTTCAAAATGTACAACACTAGAAGAACTGAGAATTCTTTGTGAGCAATCGGAGGAATTAAAAACAGATTTAAAAAATACCAATCTAGTTTTTGGGGTTGGAAATTCAAATGCGGATCTAATGATTATTGGTGAAGCTCCTGGTGAACATGAAGATAAACAAGGTGAACCCTTTGTAGGAGCAGCTGGTAAGCTACTGGATAAGATTATGGAAGCCATAGACTTCGACCGATCTGATATTTATATTGCAAATATTTTAAAACATCGCCCTCCAAACAACAGAGACCCAAAACCAGAGGAAAGAACCCGAAGTCTCCCCTATTTAATACGACAAATCGAACTTATAAATCCTAAGTTAATTCTCTGTGTAGGCAGAGTTTCTGGTACAACTTTATTAGCGAAAGATGATTCACTAAAAAATATGAGAAGAAAATTCCATGAATTTCATGGACGGGAATTAATGGTTACTTATCACCCCGCAGCTCTTCTAAGAAACTCACAGTGGAAACGCCCTACATGGGAAGATGTACAGTTATTGAGAACTCGTTTTGATGAACTTAAGAGTGAATCATAAAATGTTAATAACTTGTGGAAAGCTTGTTGAAAAGAAACACATCTTCGGTATCAATTTATAACTACTTTTAAAATATAATTGCTAAATCTAATTTCAAGTTGGCTAAAAAAAACGGTTCTCAATACAATAAAGATTCTTATAAAAATGACTCTAAAACATTAGAGCAAGAAGGTAGAATTCCGCCTCAAGCAGTTGAAGTTGAAGAAGCTGTTCTAGGCGCGATGCTTATAGAACATGGAGCCGCTACAATAGCATTACAAATGCTTAAAAGTGCTGATTTCTATAAACCAGCAAATCGACATATTTTCGAAACTCTTTCCAATTTATTTGAGAGAGATAATCCTCTTGACCTATTAACGGTTGAAAATGAGCTTCGAGATAAGGGATTATTAGATGTTTGTGGCGGACCAACTTATTTATCTGATCTAACAAGATCGGTAAGCTCTGCAGCAAATATTGAGTATCATGCCCAAATTATAACAGAGAAAGCTATTAAAAGGAATTTGATCCTTGCCTCTACTGATGTAATTAAAGAATCATACGATACTACCACAGATGCATACGATGTGCTTGATGAAGCTGAACAGAAAATTTTTGATTTAGCTAATCAGAAAAGCCGAAGTACTGCCAAACCCGTAGCTGATATTTTAAAAGATACCCTCGCCTATTTGGAAGAAATGCGGGGCAAAAAATATGGAATTACTGGGGTGCCTTCGGGTTTAGCAGTTGATCAAATGACTGCAGGTTGGCAAAAAGGTGATTTGATAATAATTGCTGCGCGTCCTTCAATGGGAAAAACTGCTTTTGTTTTAACAGCAGCACGTAATGCAGCAATGCATCCAGATGAAAATCTTAGAACTTCGGTTGCTATTTTTTCTTTAGAGATGTCTAACCAATCACTTGTTCAACGACTTCTTACAATGGAAGCACGCGTACGTGCAGATGAAGCGCGGAAAGGAACATTAAATGATGAAAGTTTTAAGGATTTAATAGAAGCAGCTGGACGGCTTTTTACTGCCGATTTATTTATTGATGACACTCCTGCCATTACTTTAATGGAACTCCGAACTAAATGTAGAAGATTGAAAAGTGAACATGATATCGGTCTAATTGTAGTTGACTATTTACAGCTCATGCAAGGTTCTTCTAAAGATTCTGGAAGTCGTGAGCAGGAAATAGCTTCTATTTCTCGTGGACTTAAATCTCTTGCTAAAGAATTAGATGTACCTGTAATTGCGCTTTCACAGTTAAGTAGAGCGGTAGAACAGCGTGGTGGTGATAAACGACCACAATTAAGTGATTTGAGGGAATCAGGTTCCATTGAGCAAGATGCAGATATTGTAATGTTTTTATACCGACCCGAATATTATGGAATTACTACAACCGCTGAAGGTCAATCTACAGCGGGACTTGCAGAAGTTATTATCGGTAAGCAACGTAATGGTCCTGTAGGCAGTAAAATGCAGTATTTTGTTAAAGACTACGCTCGATTTGAAAATCTGACAGCATCAGAAGGTTCATCATCACAAGTTGGTGGTGTTTCAAATGATATGTTAGAAGCCAATTTTACACCTTCCGCCGATTCTGCTATTATGCCACATAATCCTGCTCCAGATGATGAGGATGCTCCGTTTTAAACTGCTCTTCATATTCAGCTTATTCTTCTTTTGTGATGTAGATGCTCAGACTCTACCCTATGCTAAAGAAATAGTTAAAACCTTAAGTTCTGAGGAGTTTAAAGGGCGAGGGTATCTTGAAGATGGAGATAAAATTGCTGCAGATTTCATCCGGGAAGAGTTTAAAAAAAATGGACTTAAATCTTACTCAAAAAAATACTATCAAGAATTCACCCTCTCTGTAAATACCTTTCCTGACTCCATAAATCTTGAAGTAAATGGAACTGAATTAATAACTGGATATGATTTTTTAGTCACTCCGGGTTCCCCAAGTGTTTCTGGAACATATGATGTCGTCAATATTTCAATTGAAGATATTTTAAATGATGAAAAATTAGGTTCAAAGTTACGTGCCTCCAGAGGTAAGTTTTTAGTGATTGAAAATGTGGAAGGATATGAATTGGAAGAAACAGAATTCAATCGTATTGATGAGGTTACAAGATTCTTAAAATACCATCCAAATAATCCTGCAATTGGCACGATTGAACTTACCTCGGAAAAACTCACTTGGAATGGATCGCAAGTCCAACACCCTAAACCTTCGTTTACAATCATTGAAGATAGTTTAGAAGCACCGATTTCAACTATTCAAGTAAATCTAAAACCAAAGTTAGAAACAGAATATAAAACTCAAAATGTAATTGGATTCTTGGAAGGAGTAAGTTCTGATTCATTGATTGTAATTATGGCGCATTACGATCACTTCGGGAAAATGGGAAACGCTTTATTTCCGGGTGCCAACGATAATGCAAGCGGAACTGCGATGATGTTAAGTATCGCTAAACATTTCTCACAAAATAAACCACAATTTGATATGGTTTTTATTGCATTTGGGGGTGAAGAACTTGGTTTACTAGGTTCTAAATACTTTGTTGAAAATCCGATGTTTGATCTTTCGAAAGTTAAATTTCTTTTGAACTTTGACCTTGCAGGAACTGGAGACGAAGGAATTCAAGTAGTAAATGGCTCGGTGTATCGAGATCAATTTGATGTACTAACTTCAATCAATGAAGAAAAAGAATTACTTCCTCAGGTTAAGATTCGTGGAAAAGCTTGTAACAGCGACCACTGTTATTTTGATGAAGCTGGAGTTCCGGGGTTTTATATTTACACATTAGGAGGAATTCGAGCTTATCATGATGTATACGACAAATACGAAACACTCCCTTTCACTGAATTTGAAGACTATTTTAGTTTGATGGTTGAGTTTTTAGAAAGAATGTGATTCAGGGAGATTTATCTTCCTCTGGAGGGAAAGTAAAACTACTCCATCATCTACTCAAATAATAAAGGTGTCATGCTGAATTTAGATCAGCATGACCTCATCTTTTATAAAATAATTAAAGTAGGAAAAGTTCTAGTTTTTACTCCTCTTGGTTCAAGCGTCCGCTTGTTTCACCATTTCCTCAAACAGCTTATCATAGTTTTTATACTGCCTACTCCACTCTAAATGTTTATTGATATTTTGAAGCGTTGCTTTAGGTAGTGGTTTTGTATTTCCGAGTAGCAAGTTCTTCATATGAAGAAATAATTCATCTTCATTCTCATACAAAACTGGCGCATGTAATAAAGGATTATGAAGTGAATCTGGAATTAATTCCGGATAGTGCAAAGTTTTGGGTAGAAACGGGTGACAGCCACAGTAAATAGCTTCCATTATTGAAACACAAAAAAACTCATACGTTGCCGTGGAGACTACAATATCACCAGAATGGAGTAACTTACTATATGCTTCCTTGTCATCTACATAACCAAAATGAGTAATTTGTTGGCCAAATCGTTTCCAGGCTTTTTGAAATTCTTCTGGCTTTTCATGTTTAGTATCACCAGCTAAAATCAGATCAAACTTTAAATCTATGTCATTCAACCGATTTAATACTCGAAAAAACATGGCTGGATTACGATCAAACTGCCAACGTTGATTCCAAACAATTACGGGGCGATCATTTTTATTTCTAGTGTCTGGATCCTTATCAAAATATTTTAAATCTAAACCTGGATAAACAACAATGCTCTTTTCGCGAATCTGATCAACGGTATTGTAATGTTTATCATCTGGGAAATTATCTAAAAAATCTGGAAGTGCTTCCAGTAAGTCATCTAAGTGAAATTGGGAAGAAAATAAAAGTTTATCTGCCACCAACATGCTTAAATAATTGATATAACAATAGGTCATATCACGAGTTTCCCCATCGGGAATTGGTCGGGTAAACTGATTATCATGCATATACATGATCTTCGGAGTATGGGCGAATCTGGGATTATTCAGCGCTATAAATGCTGGTAGGTTGGTCATACTACTTGTAAGCAGTAAATCGATATCCTCATCAACTTCATTTGTTAATTGTGCAAGCGTTAATGAGTCGCCATGCATTCTCCATTTCCACCCTTTATAATTAAGCTTTATAGAGATAATATTATGGCTAGAATGCTTTTCCAGACCTTTTAAGAAAGCTTTATGGGAGCCACTATAAAAAGGCTCAATCGCTAGAATAGTCATTGTTAAGATTCCACTTGAACAAAATGTTGCATACCTAAAACCAACCGTTAACGAAACCGTGATTGAATTTCATCCAGAGAAAGATACACGATTGTTGGTTTTTTTAAAGGATCAAGATATGGCTGTTCACAGGCAAATAATTGATCTACTAATGCTTCCATTTCATGCTCACTCATTTTTTTACCTCTAGGAATTGCAGCTCTCGATGCAAATGCAATCGCCAATCGATCTCGGGCTTCCAGATTTATTTTTTGACCTAATTCCTGATATTGATTAAGCATAGAAACTAACACTTCTTGCTCGTTCCCAATTTCAATATCAGCTGGAACTCCATTTATCATTGCTGTATTTCCACTCAATAACTGCACTGAAAATCCCATTTGTTGTATGATAGGGTGCAATTCTTTCAGCAAAGTGTAATCAGATGCAGAAAGCTCAACAGTTTGAGCAAATAATAGTTGTTGAGTACTTGGTAAAGCTGAATTTGTGGCACTTAATGCTTTTTCAAAAATGATTCGTTTATGAGCCAAATGTTGATCAATCATGCACAATCCTGTTCTGGTCTGAGTAATGATATAGCTATTATGTAATTGCCAAAATGACTTTTCTTGTGGAATTTTCTCCGTTTCTTTTCGTAAATCATTTTCATCAGCGTCAACATAATCACCGCTCGAACTTCGATTGTATAATTGAGAAGAATAATCATCTCCTCTACCTTTTATGGGATCTGTATTTATCCTAGATGGCATTTGATAGCCAAAATTTCCTCTGTTATGCTTTTCAACAGCAGGCATGTTAAATGAGAAACCAGTATCGAAACCTTTGGAAGAATTACCACTTAAAAAAGAGTCTTCTTCCTGTGGAATATTTGGAACCTGAAAATGATTATTCAGCGCTCTATTTACTACCGATCGAGCAAGTTGAATCACACTTCGTTCATCTTCAAACTTTATCTCCAGCTTAGCAGGATGCACATTTACATCTATTTTAGATGGGTCAATTTCAAAGTAAAGTGCATAAAAAGGATATTCGTTATTTCGAGTCCATGCATCATATAAGCTTAAAATCACATGCGTTAAATAACGATGCTGAAAAGGTCGTCCATTCACAAAAAGGAATTGCTCTCCCCTACTTTTCTTTGCCAGTTTTGGATCAGACGCAAATCCATGAATGCGTACGTAACTGGTTTCTTCTTCAAATTCGATAAGACTAGCTTTATAAGGCGAACCGAATATTTGTGTGATTCTTTCCTTTAGAGTCTGTACGGGAAGGTTATAAATCGTTTCGCCATCAGCAATAATCTCAAAACCAATATCTGTATTTGCTAATGCAGCATATTGAATAGTTCTGAGCATATGTCGAAGCTCAGTTACATCGGTCTTTAGAAACTGTCTACGAGCAGGTACATTAAAAAATAAATTTCGAACAGAAATAGAAGTGCCATTATCGGTCGCAGTTGGTTTGATAGGACGTTCTTCTCCGCCCCAAACTTCAAATTCCCAACCGTTTTCATCTTCAGCTCTTTTCGACTTAACCACTACCTGAGAAACCGATGCAATAGATGCCATCGCTTCTCCCCGAAAGCCCATGGTTTTTATTTTAAAGAGATCATCAATAGAGTTAATCTTTGAAGTAGCGTGGCGTTCAAAACATAGTGGAAGATCTTCTTCACTCATTCCACAACCGTTATCAATCACTTGAATAAGTGTTCGTCCAGCATTCTCGATCACAATTTTTATATGATCTGCACCAGCATCAATGGAGTTATCGAGCAATTCTTTTACTACCGAAGCAGGACGTTGAATAACCTCTCCTGCTGCAATTTTATTACTTATTTCAGGAGGTAGTTGATGAATTATAGAGGTACGCGTTTGAGTCTCGCTCAAAGAAAGAATCCGGTTTTTAAAGTGAAATTAAATAGACAACTAATGCCAAAAGAAGTGCTAACCCTAAAACTCGAACATTTTGTTTTGGCTGAACTCGATTGTGTGTTTGAAACTTAATACGTCGTTTTCTACGGTTATCTTCGCGTTCTTCTTTCTCAGGATCGTGATACCGAAAGGGTAAGTCGAATTTTTTAATTTTTGGCCGATAGCCAAACATGGGTCTAAGCATGGCTGTTGGGTTTAGTTAACCTTTATAGAAACCAACGGAGTGAATCCGCTAATCGTATTTTCAATATAACAATCAATTTGCAATGATGAATGTTCAATTATCAATGTTTCAATTAAGAATTAAAAATGCTTTTTTAAGCAAACATTTAAAACTTTATGAAATACTTCAAATACATTCTTGTTGGTCTTATTTCTTTACTCGTCTTAAACCTTCTCACTTTCTACTTGTTTGGGAAACAAAGTTTAAGAGATAGGAATGTGGAAGAAATGATCAAGGAAATAGAGGAGAATAATTTTCAAAACTCAGAATTTGATTATGCATACACTTTAATTAGTACTCTTGATCTGAATGAAATGTTTTTTATAAAACAAAAAAAATCCCTGTTTTCTCACTAGACTCTTTGATAAGCGAGACTAATCACTCATTCGAGGATTATGTCGATTCTGTAATTAATATGCAGTGGTTTAATGTCCCCAAGTCTAAAGCAAACGCACTTTTAAAAACCAATTTAGATTCCCTTCAGTCCGTAAATTTATCCTCTGTTGATTTGTTAATTGATCAAAATTTTGAGAAAATTATCTACTTAGTTACTGATTCAATAAGAACATTACCAGTTTATAAAGAGTTTTTTGGAGACTGTAACTTTTATGAGTACCTCAATTGTAGAACCTATGAAGGCTGGGTAATTATGCTTGGAGAAGAAGTGTATTTTGAAAAACCTTTTATTGCAGAACAGAGATTAGTGGTTGGTATATATGCTGACCATTACGAAGAATTTCGAGATGAGCTATTACTCTGGGTTCTCTTTAAGTGGGTTCAAGTGAAATGGATAGACGGCAACGGTTTTGCGGGAGATAAAGTTGAACCTGTTCATGGTCCTCCTGAACCATCTTATCGTGATTGGAAATGGTAATTACTTTTCTTTATCCTAATTGTTAATTCTTAATTGAATCATTCCTAATTCTCTTCCTTTTTTCGTAGCTTCTTAGACTAAATTTTACTCAAAAATTCATTCATTTAGAGCACTCATGTCTACCGATAAAGCGAAGATTATTTATACTTATACAGATGAAGCCCCTGCATTAGCTACCCATTCTTTTTTACCAATTATTGAAGCATTTACAAAAGCAGCTGGCGTTAAAGTTGAAACCCGCGATATTTCGCTCGCTGGCAGATTGATTGCAAATTTTTCTGAGTATCTAACAGATGAGCAAAAAGAATCCGATGCTTTAGCTGAACTCGGTGAGCTTGCTAAAACTCCTGAAGCTAATATTATAAAATTGCCAAATATAAGTGCTTCTGTACCGCAATTGGTTGCTACAATCAAAGAGCTTCAAGCAAAAGGATATGCTGTCCCTGATTTTCCAGAAGATGCAAAAACAGATAAAGATAAATCCGTTAAAGCTAAGTACTCCAAAGTATTAGGAAGTGCAGTTAATCCTGTTCTTAGAGAAGGAAATTCAGATCGAAGAGCTCCTAAAGCGGTAAAAGAATACGCTCGCAAAAACCCTCATTCCATGGGGACTTGGAGTCCAGATTCTAAAACTCATGTCTCTACCATGGAATCTGGTGACTTCAGATCAAATGAAAAATCAGTTACCGTTTCTGAGCCAACTAGTGTTCGTATTGAGCATGTAGCTGAGGATGGATCCGTCACAGTTTTAAAAGAAAAAGTAGCTCTTTTAGCTGGTGAAGTTATTGACGGAACATTTATCAGTAAAAAAGAACTTATTAAATTTTTAGGTGAGCAAGTTCAAGATGCAAAAGATTTAGGAGTCCTATTCTCATTGCATATGAAAGCAACGATGATGAAAGTTTCTGACCCTATTATTTTTGGTCATGGCGTAAAAGTATTTTTTGCTGATGTATTTGAAAAACATTCAGACACATTCACAAAACTTGGGGTAGATGTGACTAATGGTTTTGGTGATGTAGTTGCTAAACTGAATGAACTCCCTGCAGATAAAAAAGCCGAAATTGAAGCTGATATTAAGGCATGCTATAAAAATGGACCTGATATTGCTATGGTAAACTCTGACAAAGGCATTACCAACCTTCACGTTCCGAGTGATGTAATTATTGACGCGTCTATGCCGGCAATGATTCGTATTTCTGGACAAATGTGGAATGCAGAGGGTAAAACTCAGGATACTAAAGCGGTAATTCCAGATAGCAGCTATGCAGGCGTATATCAGGCTACCATCGACTTTTGTATCAAAAACGGTGCTTTTGATCCAACAACTATGGGAAGTGTACCTAACGTTGGATTGATGGCTCAGAAAGCAGAAGAATATGGCTCCCATGATAAAACTTTTGAACTCGCTTCAGCTGGAACCGTTCGTATTATAACCGAAGCTGGAAAAGTACTTATGGAGCATTCCGTTGAAGAAGGTGATATTTGGAGAGCTTGCCAGGTTAAAGACGCACCCGTTCAGGATTGGGTGAAATTAGCAGTTAATAGAGCCAAAGATACTGGTTCGCCTGCCGTTTTCTGGTTAGATGAAAGCAGAGCTCATGATGCTGAATTAATCAAGAAAGTGAATACCTATTTAAAGGATCATGATACCAATGGATTGGAAATTCACATCATGGCGCCTATAGAAGCGACTCAATTCTCACTCGAGCGTATTAAAGTAGGAAAAGACACCATTTCAGTTACAGGAAATGTATTGCGCGATTACCTCACCGACCTCTTCCCTATTCTGGAACTCGGAACCAGTGCAAAAATGCTTTCTATTGTTCCGCTCATGAATGGTGGCGGATTGTTTGAAACTGGTGCCGGTGGTTCAGCTCCTAAGCACGTACAACAGTTTGTTGCTGAAAATTACTTACGATGGGATTCGTTGGGCGAGTTCTTAGCCTTGGCAGTTTCTCTGGAGCATTTATCAAAAACTTTTGACAATGCAGAAGCGAAGATTCTGGGCGAAACTTTAGACGAAGCAACATCTAAATTCCTTCAAAATGATAAGTCTCCTGCACGTCGACTGGGACAAATTGATAACCGTGGTTCTCATTTTTATCTGGCAATGTATTGGGCAGAAGCGCTGGCACATCAAAACAGCAATGCCGACCTAAAATCACGGTTCGCACCAATTGCACAGGCAATGGGAGAAAACGAAGATAAAATCAACAAAGAACTCATTGGGGTTCAGGGTTCACCTGTTGATATTGATGGATACTACCGTATCGACCGAAACAAAGCCGATGCTGCTATGAAACCAAGCGAAACCTTTAATGGAATTTTAGCTGGGGTTTAATACATTCACGATCCGCCAACTGGCGGAGAAGGGATCTCAGACTTTGAAGCTAAAAATTGCTTTGTCGAATACACTCCCCGCAAATGTCAATGGTCATTCTGAGGATACTTTCGAAGAATCTGCAAAGCCCGGCTTAATCATATGTTTATTAGCTCCCACTTCACCCCGGACTTGATCTGGCGTGACGTGGGAGCTTAGCATATTGTCTGCCATCATCTTTCACTTGTTGCTCTTCTTGCATAACTCTGCTAATCAACATGGAAAAAATAAAACTCAATTAGTTTCCATATCGACTCTCTGCCCCATAATCTCATTTATCGGCTATATACCCGATAATTATTAATATCGGTTTAAAACCCGATATTTTTATTTATCAAGTATTCATCTATATTTTGCTATGACAAGCATAATTACAGGCGATATTATTAATTCAAGGAACACCAGCGCTTCTAGCTGGATGAATGCTCTGAAGCCCATCTTGAATGATATTGGAGAAACTCCAGGTTATTGGGAAATATTTAGAGGTGATAGCTTTCAAGTAGAAATTCCCGCGCCAGAAGAAGCTTTATTTCGTGCTTTTCAAATAAAAGCAGTCATAAAATGCATCAAAGATTTAGATGTTCGAATGAGTATCGGCATTGGCACTAAAAGTTATTCCGCTGATAAAATAACAGAATCGAATGGAGAAGCTTTTATCAATTCTGGTGATGGATTTGAGGCTCTGGAAAAAAATAGACAAACTTTATTGGTTACCACCAATCAACCTGCTTTTGATGAAGAAATGAATCTTTATATACGATTACTTCTCATCGCTTTAGATAACTGGACCGTGAAGTCAGCTGAGTTCGTAGCTGTAAATCTGCAAAAAAATATGACTCAAGAAGCAATTGCAAAAAAACTAAATATTGGACAATCTTCGGTAAGTGAACGCAATCAACGTTCTTACTTCTCAGAATTAAAAGAAGTGGAGATACGGTACAGAAAGCTTATTAAAACCTACCAACTAGGATGATGATTATACTAGTCCTCATATTTGTTCACTTATTAGGTGATTTTTTTCTCCAACCTTTTAATTGGGTCCAACACAAAGAAAAGCATAAGGTAAAATCGAAATATCTGTATGCACATGCAGCCATTCATGGAGTTTTAACCTTTGGATTACTTTTCTTAGTTAGCATTCCATTTTTTAAAGCATTGTTAATATCACTTACAATCTTGGTCAGTCACTTTATCATAGATGCTTGTAAGTTGAGCTTTCAAGGGAAAAAAGAGAACCTTAAGAAAAGAAGAAGATGGTTTCTCTTTGATCAAGTCCTTCATTTTCTGGTCATCGCATTAATCTGGTACTTTACAGAAGGTTCGCTGATAAATTTACAAGATCTCATTACTGAAAACGTTTTGTTGGGTATTGTATCAATAATGTTCTTGCTTAACCCCTCATCCATTCTAATAAACATTATTCTTTCAAATTGGGAAGCCAATATTAAAAGTGAGAAAAAAGAAGAACTTAGTAGTGCCGGAAAGTATATAGGAATACTGGAGCGTTTATTTGTATTCGGGTTTATCGTAACAAATAATTGGGAAGGAATTGGTTTTTTATTAGCGGCTAAATCTGTGTTTAGATTTGGTGATTTAAATAAAGCGACAGATCGAAATCTTACCGAATACATTCTTATTGGCACATTAATTAGCTTTGGAATAGCCCTATTAATTGGAATAATATTCCTTAAAGCGAGTGCTTTCATTTAAAAACTAACACCGCACACCGCTATCAAAAGCTTCTACAAGCAGTTATGGAAATGTTGCTTAAATTGCTTTATATCTTAGATATAAATACTGATCATTAATCATAATCAGTGAGAAGTAAATTAATTCTCAAACATATCTATAATCGCTTGATGTGCTTGTTTTGGTTGAAAATTACTGTCATAAAGTAATGGCCATTCATCCTGGTTATTCCAAAAATCTCTAAGCCATGTATCGTCGTCTTTTACGCCCCAATTTGTAATCCCAAATCTATTCTCATCGGGGATGGATTTATAGAGATTCACAATTTCATTAATTCGATTTACATGTCGCTGAGAAAGATTTGAATTATATTCAGATTCTGTTCCATCTGGATTTAGCCGAATATCCAGTTCAGAATAATGGATAAGTAAATCCCGGGTAACAATTTTACCAGTTGCTGTTTGGATGTCACTTATAGCAGGCCAGTTATAACTTATATGCATTTGAAAACCTACTCCATCGATTGGAATATTTCTGGATTGAAAATCATCCAATAACTCCAAAACTGCGGCTAGTTTAGTTCCATCGTTTGCTATTCCATAATCGTTATAGAAAAGTAGGACATCAGGATCAGCCTCTCTCGCCCATTGGAAAACTTTAGCAATATAATCAGGTCCAAGTTTTTGCCTA
Source organism: Balneolaceae bacterium (assembly GCA_040222455.1). GTDB lineage: Bacteria > Bacteroidota > Rhodothermia > Balneolales > Balneolaceae > RHLJ01. Next base: position 647,926 of record JAVKDD010000027.1, read on the forward strand.
AATATGCTATTTCGTAGTGGGTGACCGCTACCATCTTCAAATGCTTCATTCACTACATCCCAACTTGCAATTCTACCTTTATATCTCCCTACAACCTCTTTGATATAGTTCTCAATTAAGTTTTCAAACTCTGTATTGGTCCCACTAAAATTCTCGATCCAAGCAGGTGTAGCTGAATGCCAAATAAGTGCGTGACCATGAACACGAATATCAAACTGTTCAGCAAATTCAACAAATGCATCCGTTTTAGAAAAATCGATGGCAGATGGATTATTATACATGGGATTCATCTTCATTTCGTACTCTGCGGTAATGCTAGCTGCATCTTCTTTTAGAAGATTCACATAGTTTGCATTTGCCAGGTGCTGTTCTTGTATAGCAAATCCAATAGGAAAATTGGGGGAATTTCGTAAGCTAGGTTCTAACGAATCTTCACCTGATTCTGTGGATGAATCTTTGCAGTTCACAATTAGAATCATAAAAATACTTACAACGAAAACTAGTTTATTGACTTGAATAGATCTCATATTAATAGTGTAAATAGTGCGAAATAATTGAATAATATTAATATTAATTATGGAGTTATTATGAACTTTTCAACTCTTCATATTCCACCTCAAAGCTAAACCAATCGCTTAATAAATCCTTCAATTCAAAATAAAGCTCATCCATTTCTTCCAATTCATCAGGCTGAGCTTTGGCTAACTGAATCCGGTGTTTATCCTTGGTTACAATTTCAAAAGTAAACCATTCTTTGTTAATGAGACCTCTTCCTACTAAAGCTTGTCCTGAATCGAAATTTGAGAATAAAAATTTATCTATTTCATCAAAAGACAAAACTCTTCTTTTAATTCTTAGATAACTAAAAATACGTAGATATTGAGTCATTTTGTACGTGTCTGAACTAAACTCGAAATCATATCGGGTAAAGACTTTCACTAGAATTGCGAAGGCGAAAATCCACAGAAAAAGAGCAAAAAAAACGCCTAATAACAGACAAGCAAACAAAGCCATAAAATCCAGCAAAGTAAAACTAGCTTCAACAGTAAGGCTTATTATAGGAGGATTCTTATGGAGTTTATAGCGCATTCAATAATATAGGTAACTCTACACCTGAATCACGCCCGTTTTAAACTCTTTAATCTCAGGATTCAAATTGGCACATTCTAAAGCATTTGAAATACGGGCACGGGTTTCGACAGGATGAATAATTTCATCAACCCATAGCCTTGAGGCAGCATATCTCACATCAGTTTGTTTGTTATAACTGTCTGTAATTTCCTTCATCAGTTCTGCCTGTTTCTCCTCACTCACCTCCTCTCCCTTTTTCTTCATAGAAGCTATTTTAATTTGAAGCAATGTTTTAGCGGCTGAAGCTCCACTCATTACCGCAATATTTGCCGTTGGCCAGGCATACATAAACCGAGGGTCATACGCTCTTCCACACATCGCATAATTTCCTGCACCATAGCTATTTCCAATAACGATTGTAATTTTTGGAACAGTAGAATTAGCCATGGCATTTACCATTTTAGCGCCATCTTTGATAATTCCACCATGTTCACTTCTTTTACCAATCATGAATCCAGTAACGTCTTGCAAGAAAATCAATGGGATTTTTTTCTGATTGCAGTTCATGATAAATCGGGCGGCTTTATCGGCACTCTCACTGTAAATCACCCCGCCAATCTGCATCTCTCCTTTTTTGGTTTTACTAACCGTTCGTTGATTAGCAACGATACCAACGCTCCATCCATCAATCCGGGCATATCCCGTAATTAGCGTTTGTCCATACCCTTTTTTGAATTCTGTAAAACTGTCTTCATCTATCATACATTCCAGAATATCATTCATGTTATATGGAGAAGTTCTGGATTCTGGTAAAATTGAATACACATCCGAAGCTGGGCGTTTTGGACTTTTAGGTTCCGATCTGTTAAATCCAGCTGTTTTATAAGGCCCTAGCTTATCTACTAAATCCCGAATAGTAGCAAGACATTCAGCATCATCTTTCATTTTATAATCGGTAACGCCACTAATTTCGGTGTGAGTAGTAGCACCACCTAATGTCTCATTATCCACGCTTTCGCCAATTGCTGCTTTAACCAAATAACTTCCAGCTAAAAATACACTTCCTGTTCCATCTACAATTAATGCTTCGTCGCTCATTATCGGTAAATACGCACCCCCCGCAACACAACTTCCCATAATGGCTGCGATTTGAGGAATTCCTTTAGCTGAAATCACGGCGTTATTTCTAAACATTCTCCCGAAATGTTCTTTATCTGGGAAAATTTCATCCTGCATCGGAAGAAAGACTCCAGCCGAATCGACCAGATATATCAATGGAATATGATTTTCGATTGCGATTTCCTGAGCACGTAGATTTTTTTTAGCCGTGATTGGGAACCAAGCCCCAGCTTTTACCGTAGCGTCATTTGCAACAATCATGCAAGTTCTTCCACTAACAGTACCAATCCCAGTAATAACTCCACCTGAGGCACATCCACCTACCTCCTGGTACATCTCATAACCTGCCCATAGTCCAAGTTCAAAAAAATCTGATTTGTCATCAATGAGTGTTGAGACACGTTCTCGTGCTGTTAACTTGCCTTTAGAATGCTCTTTTTTAATTCGAGATTCTCCTCCACCAAGCTTAATTTCTGTTTCTTGTTCCTGAAGTGTATTGATAAGATCGTGAAGCCAATGCTTTGGTGTTGTACTCATAGGGAAGAATTCAATGTTTTTGTATAATAGTATCCAACAATATTTCGTTGAAAATAGAAATTTTAAAGATCGATTACTTAGAACAACTTCGGATCTTCAAACTCAATCATTACAACATGCTAAAAAGGTACTTTTCACTCTTCGCAATTTTGTTGCTTGCAACGCCTGTACTTGCGCAGCGTTCTAATAAAGTAGACTATGTAAATCTCGCTAATCGGGCTAACGCACCTCAAATCTTTATTGACGATATAATATTGCCAACTGAAGATGGTAAAGCGAGTCTGTCTCTCATTTTTCGTTTCGATAATGATTTTCTCCCTTATAAAAAGATTTCCCCTTCCGATGATATTATCGCACCAGAAGGAATGGAGTTCTTTACTATAGCCAGACTTAATTCTGAAATTTTTAAAGGGCGAATTTCCCGAAGAAATAGCTCAAATGTTGAAACGGTTTCCAGAGATTTATGGACAGATACCTTATATACAAAGACCTTTGCTGAAACAGAATCTAAAAATCTATATGCATCAGGTTCACTTTCAAATACATTAGATCCTGGCGATTACAATTATGTGCTCCAACTTAGTTTAATGGAAAATACAAGAGATAGAAATTCGAACCGACAGAATGTTCGCATTTGGGATTGGAAAAATAAGCCTACTGGAGAAATTTATCTTATCAAAGAAAAAACTGAGGATGAACGTTTTAGGTTAATGAATCTTGATGATAATGTACTATTTGGGCAAGATTTTAAAGCACTTGTTCGAATTCCAAAGTACTCTGATGAACTTGATTACACAGTCGAAGTGTTTAAAGCTCGCCCAAATCAAAAAGATACGTTGAAAGCTGAGTCGATATATAAATCCGCTATTTCAAATCAAGAAGTAAGAAATGGGGTCATTCCCATTCTTTCCAAGAATGAAGAGCCTACACTTAGTTATAAAGAAACGGATATGGATTTTAACTATGTACTTCTTACGATTCCAAATTCAACTTTTGAAAACTCAGCTTATATACTTGAAATCAAGTCCTCTGATTCAAATAATCCGATTGCCAGAACATTCTTTCGATCATATTGGCAAAATATGCCTGCCAGTTTATTAAACCTGGACATTGCTATTGAAAACATGAAGTTTATTGTTGGTGAAAATGAAATAAAGAGACTCAAATCAGGTAATAGTCAGGAAAAAGAAAAGAAATTTAGAGCCTTTTGGGATAGTAAAGATCCGACCCCAAATACCGTATATAATGAGTTAATGGCCGAGTATTACCGTCGTGTTGATTTTGCATTTAAAGAATATCGAAATCCCGGTAATCCAATTGGATACGAAAGTGATCAAGGTGAAATCTATATCAAGTTTGGACCTCCAGATTCTAAGGAAAGACAATTTCCAACAAATGGGAAAGTTCTTGAAGTTTGGAAGTATCCAAATCGTACATTTTTATTTGAGAGAACAACAGGTTTCGGGGATTTTGTATTATTGAAAACTGAATAATAGGGTTGTTATTTCCTCATTCTTGCTCGTACTTTATCTCATGAAAATATATGCTTATGAAACCTACGATTGGGATTAGTATTGGTGATGTTAATGGAATTGGTCCAGAGATTATTCTCAAAGCACTAAATGAGATTGATCTAAGCGAATCCACTCCACTCATAATTTCTCCAAAAAAAGTACTCGACTTTTATACAAGAAAACTCAAGCTCGCAATTCAGATAAACAAGTGTAATTTTTTAGATGAAATCGATTCGAATTACATAAATCTACTTGATGTACCTGCAAATGACCTTGAAATTGTTCCTGGTATTCAAAGTAAAGTCAGCGGATTAGTGGCAATGCAGTCTATCGAGCTTGGAATAGAGCTTGCGTCTATTGGGGTAACTCAAGCTATTGTTACCGCACCTATATCAAAAGAAGCAGTAAACTTTGCCGGTTATAGAATTCCCGGTCATACTGAGTTCTTAGCCGAAAAAACCAACACTGAAGAAGTTTTGATGATGTTGGTAAATGAAGAACTAAGAGTTGCACTTGTAACAGCTCACATTCCAATTTCAGAAGTTTCTGATATGCTCTCAGAAGAATTAATACTTAGTAAACTTGAACTATTGAATGAAAGTATCAAAAAAGATTTTGGAATAGATTCACCTAAAATTGCTTTATTTGGACTTAATCCTCATGCAGGTGATGGTGGAGTTATTGGCGATGAAGAATTAAAAATCATTATTCCAACTATAAAGAAAGCAATCGAATTAGGTTTAAACGTCCAGGGTCCATTTCCTGCCGATGGCTTTTTTGGGCAACGATTGGACAAAGAATTTGATGCAATTTTAGCTATGTATCACGATCAAGGTTTAGTGCCATTTAAACTACTTTCTTTTGGTATGGGCGTCAACTTCACTGCCGGACTACCTATTATTCGAACATCACCAGATCATGGAACAGCATTTAATATTGCGGGAAAAGGAGTTGCAAATCCATCTTCCTTTATTCAAGCTTATAAACTGGCAGTTCATTTATCAAAAAAAAGGGATGCAGACTAAATCAAAAGATATTTATACCTCCCTCGCTCCATTGTACGACACCTTAATGGAAGACGTGGATTATGAATCGTGGGCTGATTTTATTGATGAAATCATGCAAACTCATCATTTTAATCCCAATAAAATCCTTGAACTTGCTTGTGGCACTGGATCACTTGCTTTATCGCTAGCCGAACTAGAATGCTACGCAATAACAGCTACTGATTTATCCCCTTCAATGATTGAAGTTGCAAAAAAGAAAGCCCAAAATTTTGGTCTGGATATTGATTTTTTTCCGATGAACTATCTTGAAATCAATTTAGATGAAAAATTTGATTGCATTTTCAGCATATTCGATAGTATCAATTATCTAAAGCAACCGAACGAAATCAAAGTATTACTTGAAAATACATTTAGAATATTAAAACCTGGTGGCTTATTAATCTTCGATTTTTCAACTCCAAAAAACTCCCTGGAATCCGTCGACTTTCTAAATAATGAGGAAGGCGATACCGGACGATTTCGTTTTTTCCGAAATAGCAGATACGATACTACCGAGAAAATTCATTACAACGAATTTGATATTGAAGAACTTGATCCAAAAACAGGAAAAGTGATAAATTCATTTACTGAAGTTCATACTCAACGAGCATATTCTCTTAATGAAATACTGTCAATTGTGGAACAAACCCCCTATCATCTGGTTGCAAAATATGAAGGCTTTGATTTGATTGACGCCGATGAAAACAGCGCACGTGTAACAATGGTACTTAAATGTCAGACTCCTCAGTAATAGAACTTAGAAACGTTTCGCTTAGTTACGAACATCGTCCTATTCTCAGAAATGTAGATTTCAAGCTTAATAATGGAGAATTTTGTTATTTAATCGGACCTACTGGTATTGGAAAGAGCTCTTTCCTTAAACTTTTATATCGAGATGTTGTTCCTGATGAAGGGTCAGTTCGAGTAACGGATTTCCCGGTTAATAAAATCAGTATGAAGCAAGTTCCTATGCTTCGTCGTAGAATGGGGATTGTTTTTCAAGACTTTCAATTACTCCAAGACCGTGATGTGTTTGATAATGTAGCTTTTGCCCTTCAAGTTACTGGTGAAAAGCCCAAATTTGTAAAACAAAGAGTTCTTGAAGTTTTAGGAATGGTAGGATTGAGTCATCGAAGAAAGAATATGCCGGGAGATCTTTCAGGTGGAGAGCAACAACGCGTTGTTATTGCACGAGCACTTGCAAACGAACCTCGTATTCTTCTTGCAGATGAGCCTACTGGAAATCTTGATCCGAAAGCTACACAAGATATAATGAGTATCTTAAAACAAATCAATAATCGTGGTACTGCTGTTTTATTAGTCACTCACGATTATGCTGTCGTGAAAAGATATCCTTATCGAACTGTTCGATTGATTGACGGTAAAATGCAGGACTTAACCTGGAAAGGTGACAAACTGGTTCCTATTAAACCTATTTCATAGTCTCACTATTTCATCGGAATGATGAATAAGCAAGAATACACTTCGTTAATTCGCCAAAAAGCACTCCAACTCGGATTTGATGCTTGTGGATTTGCCAAAGCCGAACGACTTAATACCGAAGCGGAACGACTTGAAAAATGGTTAAGTGAAGACCGGCATGGTACAATGGACTGGATGGCAAATAATTTCGAAAAACGAGTCGACCCTACCCTACTCGTTCCAGGTTCGAAAACCGTGGTTTCTTTACTAGCAAGTTATCATCACACCACACATAATCATCAAATTGGTATTACCGATAAACCCTTAATAGCTAAGTATGCTCAAGGTCGAGATTATCATAAAGTGCTGAAAAAGAAACTTAAGGAACTATTCAGTTTTACATCAGAATTAGTTGGAGGAATGGAAGGTCGATTTTTTGTGGATTCAGCCCCGGTTCTTGACAAAGCGTGGGCCGTTCGAGCAGGATTGGGTTGGGTTGGTAAAAATTCTAACATCTTAAACAAAAACGTCGGTTCTTGGTTTTTTATCGCTGAGATGATAATTGATACCGAATTGGTTTATAACTCCCCAACAACCGATCATTGTGGTACTTGTACTGCTTGCATTGACTCATGTCCTACAGATGCCATTTATGAGCCGTACAAAGTAGATGCTACTAAATGTATCTCCTATTTAACCATCGAGCATAAAGATGACATAGATCAACGATATCATACCGATATTAAGAATTGGGTGTTTGGATGTGATATTTGTCAGGATGTGTGCCCTTGGAATAGCAAAGCTAAACTTGCTCAGTTAATTGATCTTCATCCCAGAAAAAAAGTGATGGATGCTGAGTTTGATGACATATCTGAAGAAGATTTTAATTCACTGTTTGAAGGGAGTGCGGTGCGAAGAACCAAGTTCGATGGTTTTTCGAGGAATTTGAAGATTGTAAAAGGGAATATTTCTTAATACCTGTTGTCATTCCGGACCTGATCCGGAATCTCAAGTGATTGTTTCTTAGGAATGCAATCTTAAAACAACACCTCTACAAAAGCAGGACTTCCAAAGGTGTATCATTCAGGAGAGCAAAGTTACGTCCCGAAGATTATAATTTAGTTGAAGTAGCGAAATTATTTCCTGCCAATCAAATTCCATTGCACCCTGTCCTCGGGTCAGAATCGGTCTCGGTTGCCGATGCCTCCAAAGCGTGGGTTTACGACATTATTGAGAACTGAGCCGAAGCGGTAACGGAACCCAAAGCTGATACCCGCTTCATAGTTGGTTTCTAACTGCCTGCGTCGCAGAAGTACATCGTCAAGGTCTGCATCACCTTTAGGCAGATTGATCTGATCGTGAATGATTTCGAGGAAACCACCAATTTCAACGGAAAGCCCTTTTGTGATACGAATCTCGAACTCCGAATCAAACTGAAGACTGTGACGAGATGGGTCATGTAGGTACTGCGAAGCATTGAAACCTATTTCGATCTCACCCCACGGTTGAATAACTTCGTAACCTGCGTTGATTAAATGCTGAGGTAGCACTTCTTCGATCTTATTGTAGATTGTTGTGTCTCGATAGGTGATGTGAGAGGTGCCAAGGCGATAAGCGACGGTGAGCTGTCGCCGATTCGCATCACGATAAGGATAAAGGCTCCACTCCGCTGCACCCATGAAACGATAGCGCATGTCTACGTTAGAGAACGTCGAGGTCAGAATATCTCCGTAGGCTCCAATAGACCAATGCGGAGAAATACTCCGTATAGCATAGCTGGTGAATCCATCGCGACGAGCTGTGTTCGTGATAGCTCCTTCGTCACGTTCAAATCGATCATAGTTGTAGTTGAAAAAAGGTCGGAGTTGAATCTTCCAGTCCTCAGTTACTCGACTTACGAAGAGCCCGTAGCGTGTATCAAAAGATTGTTGTTGCGATTCGAAATCAGCGCTACCATCAGCATAGATCTCAATCGTCCAGTTATTCCAGGGGTCTTCCGTAGTCTGGGTTTGACCTGCAGTAGACATTTCTGACGACGCAATATCTACTCGCACTTGGTCTCGCATTGGAGTCTGCATTAGGTAAGGTATAAGCGCTGCTTCGAGGATTCGGAGGAATCCATCGCGTTCTTCGGCCTCTGTGGAGTTTGCAGGTACATTGAAGATGGTTGAGAAATCAAGCCCTTCGAAGACACCCAAACCTATGAGATCGATGATTAATGCCTCGCCACCCGATCCTGTACTCTCACTTGTAACGAGAATGTGAACATCGGCTACTTCACGGTCACGGACATGATCCAGATAAGACATCTCCTGACGTATGTATGTTCCATCGCAGGTGTTACAATCGAGAAAGAGGGAGAGCCGGGTTGGGACTTCAATCCCCAACTCCTGTGCTTCCAGGGGACTGGCGGCAGGGCAAATCCATAAAAGTACAATTAGATATATTATGGTGGCGAAAGTTTCTTTTCTTTTCATGAGATTTTTATACAGAGTTGTGTGGTATTGGAGCACATGAATAAATTCTGGCACCTATAAATGGTATTGGTTGTTTCTGGAAAATTGATCATAAAATGATAGCGACATTGCTTTCAAATTAAGGTATCAGCCTCGTGGAAACAGCGCAAGAATTATAATTTATTTGAAGTAACGTAATTAATTACTTGAAGTAAGTTTCCATCGCACCCCGTTCGCGTCCTCTTTGAAACGCATTGTTATACTGCGTACTTACTTTTTTGTGATAAACAACGCTTCAATTGATTCATCCTGACTTACAAAAAATATATATTCTTCACCTTCCTCTTCTGTGGTCCATTCTAAAGAAGCTAAATCCATCATTGGAGGCCCTTCTGCTTATTCAAACTCTCCAAATTGTTCATTGAGTTGGTTAATCAGATATGTTCTAACTGAATCTTGCTTTAATTCTTTCTTTACCGCAAGCGAAATAACTATTACACCTCCGGATTCTACGATCATTGAAGGTAAGTCTGCAATCCAAATTTTGGATTCATCATTATTAAAGACTACTTCATTATTCCAATATGATGTATTCCCTTTATCAAACAAGTTCGCCAATGATTCTACCTCAATATCACCAATTTGAATTTGAGCCAAAGATGTTGTTGGTAGTAAGAGAGAAAGTAAAAGGAGAATATTTTTTAGCATCTATTTTTTGCTTAGCAGTATAACGGCGCTGCAAATAAGCAGCGGGGGATTATGTTTTGGTTGAAGTAGCGAAATTAATACCATACAAACAAGTTTCATCGCACCCCGTCCGCGTCCGATTTAAAACGCATTGTTAGGCTTCATTACGACTCTAATGAGCCCTTAATCGTTTGAAGCGCCCCCAAATATTTACGATCATAGGCTTCACAAATAAGTTTGAGAATGCTGAAATCGTTGCGATAATCAGGAAGCCCATAATCGGAATGATGGAGCCAAAAGTAAATGTCGCACCCAGAACATGACCAAGAATATATTCTGCTCTATATATTGGTAAAAACAGCCCAATTAATAACACACATAAAGCCATGTACATCGTAATACTTTCGTAGCCAAATTCGAAAGCAACTGATTGCAAAAGACTTACAATTAACATTCCGAAAAAGCCTATTAAAATACCGTTTGGAATCATTCTGCCATCAGATACATCATCAGACCGAAATGTAATGCGCTTTTTAATGCGTGTTGTTGAAAACCAAGCCAAAAATGGAAGAACAACAATATTCCACCAGTTAGATATAGCTGGGAAATCAGAACTGTGTAGAAGGTGATGACTTAACACTCCGCCATTTAAATGTTCCCAAAGTAAATGACCAAGCACAAAAAGTACCACCATTGAAATAAAATATGTGCTTATTTTTTTGAAGTGCTTTTCACTCATCTTAATCCTTAATTTATGACAGTGTTGAGATTGACTTTGAAGCCTAACGGCCCAGCGTTTAAACGGCGCGGGGATTATGATTTCTTTGAAGTAGCAAAATTAATTCCTGGCAATCAAGTTCCCATCGAACCCCTTCCGCGTCCGATTTAAAACGCTTTGTTAGCCTACGATTTAATTTTCATAGCCTGTCCAAATGACGCCATTTCTATCAAATTTAATTATGAATGGATATTCATGAATTACAGAGCACCTTTTAGGTAACTGTTTGGGATGATCTGTCAATGGGTTAGAAGTCCACTCATGAACCGAGAAATTATAATCCTCTGCAAAAAGTATTTTTATGGACAAACTGTTAATTGAAGCAAATCTATTTGTACGCTTTAATAATAAGGAATCGCAAGTATTTGCTGTAGAACTGAGTAATGCAATTCTACTTATACCACCTTCTGATCCTTGAACTAGGATAAAATGTTGCCCCTCATCAATTTCTTGTTTAGAAAAATACTTAGCAACTGAGTCAGTTACTGCTTGCCCAAAGTAATATTCAATTTTGGGTTCAATTTGAGCAAACAAACTTTCATTTGGGGTAAGCGTTAGTAATGCTAATAAAATTAATAGATAGCCTTTCATGTTTTTAGCAGTATAACGACCCTGCGTTTAAGGTGCGAGGGTTTTCGATTGAGTTGAAAGTAACATAATTAATGGATTAGCTGAAAGTTAAAATTGCGGAGCCAATACCCGAAGCCTGTCCGACAACTGGCGGATCAGCCTTGAAACGTCTTGTTATGTTGCTGATTATAATTTGTCATACTCTTCAGGTTCCACATCAGGTACTTGATTCATTATGTTTTCAAACTTCTGTTTGCTGGCCTTTTCTGCTCTATCTTTAAGATAATCTATGGTCAATAATGCCGACATTTTTTCGGATACTGCCAATGTGATGAACTGATTCATGGAAACACCTTCCTTTTCGGCAAGTTCTTTTATTTTTCTATGTAGTGATTCGGGTAATCGAACGCTTAATGTACTCATGGCAATTCCTGTATGATTTGGAGAAATTCTTTTGCTGTAACTAGTTCTATATCAAATTTATCAACGCCCTGAAAATCAGCTTTGTTATACGTTACAATGTATTTACAATTGGCTCTAACCGCTAATTCCAGGATCATATCGTCTTCAGGATCCTTCAAAATTGGACGCCATAAAAAATAGACTTCATGCCAGTTTCCAACCATACACAAGTAATCAAATAATTGTCCAATCTGAGGCTCACTAAAATTTAGTGTGTTTATCTTTCGAAGCAATACATCTTCATATTCAATAACGGGCGGAACCGACAAATTGATTTCAAATTTGGGAGACTCCAACAAAGATAACAAACGATATGAAGCACCTCGGTTTGATCGAAGTGCCGAATAGATGATGTTTGTATCTAATACAATTTGATAAACTGACATGTGGTATTATATACAATACCATATAAAGTAACAAGTGACGATTTTGTTTTAGGTAGGCTAACGACCGACCCCGCGTTTAAGGCAGGGATTCCTTAAACCCGGCATCGTAAATTACGTGCAATTAATAGCGGCGCTTGGTGCTACTGCCTCTCGCTTTCTGTTTGTTGTATGAAATACAATAGGTACTTTTTTAAACATATGAGCGGCGAGTCTAGAGTTTAAAATTAAGGTTCCGAACCGCGTCCGAGTCCGCTTAAAACGCTTGGTCTTTACAAAAAGGATGCCCTCACCTAGATTGTAAACTCTGACATCAACAAATCTAAGGAGGACATCATGATTCACGTCGGAATCGATTTACATAGCCGAAATATGACACTTGTAGCCCTTAATGACAATGGGAAATTGCTGGTTGAGGATAAGCGGGCGAACAGCCCGGCGGAGTTTGCTAAGCAGGTCGAGCGCCTGAAAGTGTTGCCAGGATTCGGATTGGTATGCGCCTGGACGGTGATTGCCGAGATTGGCGATATCACCCGGTTTCCATCCTCTAAGCAGTTTACCAGCTATTGCCGCCTAGTACCAGGAAGTAAAGATTCGGGCGGCAAACATCGCCACCGAAGTAAGAACAAGGATGGCAACCGCTACCTGCGCATGGCCTTCAATCAGGCGGCGATCATCGCCTACCGAGATTACCCAGAGGTCAAAGAATTTTATAAGAAAGTTGCCCGACGAAGTGGCAAGCATGTAGCGCGCACGGTGGTGGGTAAAGAGCTGGCTAAGATTGTGTGGCACATGCTTAGCAAGGACGAAGAGTACAAAGGATTTAAAGGCAGAATGACACGAATTACCTCGCAAAGCTACTGGCCACAACCTATAAGCCCGAACGCATAACAGAGATCCTGCGGAAATACGTAGACAAGCTCGTACTGCTTGATTGGGACATAGGTTGTTGGTTTGATGAAAGATCAGGGATGGTTCTTCTAGCAAGATCAGTTTCGCCCATTGTGGCGGAAATAAGCCCGTAAAGATGTTTAAACGCCCGTAGCGTTACTAAAGATCTTATAAACAACCATGCCAATAGACGGTGTAAGGTCACCTGCTTTATCGAATATATACACAGAACGTATACTCTACGGTGGGATCAGTATGTGCCCTTGACATTTTCCTTTTTAAAGATGTTATGCCACAAAATAAGTTAATTTAAGATTACACTTTCATCCATTGGAGTTATGAATACTATTTTTTTTGATGTAAGTATTTCCTCAGTTAATTCAAATCTTCTTACCTCTTGAATAATCCCATCGCATGGCTGATCCGCAGTCTCTTTAAATAACCAAATCTCTGAATTTGATGAAGAAATATTTTTTAGCAATAGGAAAGAATGTGCATCATTACAACCACTGTAGGATAGTGAGATAGTTAAACTATCTGCTTCGAGTAGAGGAGATTGTTCATTCAAGTTAATAGTGTAAGAAGCTCCAAATTTTGATTCATTGGATTGATTTATTGAACAACCAATTAGAGAGAAAAAGAATATTAAAAAACTAAGCTTTCTCATATGACCTCATTTTGGATTATTGTGGTATAACGACCCCGCGTTTAAGCGGCGAGCCGAGTTAAAATTAATAAAGTTCCGAACCCTGTTCGAGTCCGCTTGAAACGCTTGTTATGTTTACCAACTACTGCCATTTAGCGTTGTTCCTAAGGTTTCATCAATTATTCCAGCCATTTCTCTGGCACGTATATCAACCTCGAATTCGTCAAAATTTGCTGAGATAAAGGCACGATAATCTTCCCCAATTTTAATCTCAATAACGTATGAATGTCCATCAGTCATGGCGTAAGAGCGTTCAACTTCAATTGGTAAATTTAGAATTCCTTCTCTTTTAAGTTGCTTCCAGAGTTTATCAAAGTTGTAATCGTTCTGAAGTTCAGAAACAAATACAGAGTCAGTGAATTGGTGTACTTCGCTAATTATATTTTCATCGGATTCAATGTTACAATTGATCTGATCTGTATATTGTATATCAATTATCACCAAGTTTTTTAAACTATCGGGAATTCCAACTTTTTGGCTTAATACATCACACATTCGAACATCGATAGAGTATGCATTCCATTTATCATTAATTCTATTGATAATTACACCTTTGTTACCAAAAAGACCAAAGCCAGACCAGTACCTCAATTCAAGACTACCTTCTCCAAGATTTTTATCAGGAAGACGTTCAAGACCTGAATTTTCTCCCCACCTTTGGCTTTCCTCTAACAAGTAATTGTTCTCTGGAAACCCTGGAACCAATTCTTCCTTATCACAACCCTGTAAGAAAAGAAGAATGAGTAAAATGGGAAGGTATTTCATGGGTAAACATAACATTGTATTGATGAACATTTTGACATCAATAAATTTTTTATCGTTCACCATAAAATACTTCTAAAAGATTAAAAAACAACGGGTGAACGTAAAATAAAGTTCGATAATAATGTTCAGATAAACCGGTGAATAAATTT
>JAVKDD010000028.1:0-6802 GCA_040222455.1 Balneolaceae bacterium
CTCGGAGGGCAAGAATAAGATGTTGGTATTAAATGCCATCAGGAATAAAATCATCCATCGGGTATTTGCCTGTGTGAGAGAAGGACGGAAATATGAAAAAATTTATACTCCAGCACTTGTTTAACCCCTGGAATTCAGCTAAAATCCGTAGGCCTAGACTTTGTTAATTTATTTAAAAGTAGCTGACTCAAATGCAATCTGCAAGTAGCTCGGTAGGCCTATGGATTTTTAGCGCCTGTTGGCGATAGTTTTTTGTTGATTGTTAAAAGTTTTTGATGTCTGCTAAATCATCAAAGTTAACAATGTCCAAGATGCTCCAATGGCGTCAATAATCCCGAAAAGGATGATTTTAGGTTTAGCAATTTTAAAAACTACTAATCCTGAAAACCCTATCAATCCAACAATTCGAGCATAAATGGATGCCCAGTAAAAACTATAAACTTCATTTTGAGCAGAATTTAAATAGAAGTATCCAAGAGAGAGCGCCATTATTCCGACGACTCTAATCCAATGATCCTTCGGTTTCTCATGTCCAAAAAGAATTAATGTTTTACCAGGCATAAAAAGTAGAAGTACACCAATAAGTATTACATAAATTCCCCAAATAAAAATGCTTAGAGTAGGAGCGTCCATAGGTTATCCAATAGTTTCATATTTAAATTACTAGGAGCTTCTTCTTTGCTGCAACCAGTAAGACTCATAAGAAAGATGTATAAAAGAAAACTTGAAAATGTGTTTGAAAGATGTATAATTTATTCATTTATAGATACACTTTGCTTGTATAAATAGAGTGGAAATGCAAAGGATAGTCCAAGCATTAGATTTAGAAAAATATATACCGAAATAGAATGTTTATTATTTAGATCACGTTTGGTATACATATAATACCAGAAAAAGGAAGAACATAAAAGCAAATCGATACTAAATGCCGAATCGGCGAAATTTGAAAACAATTGATTTGCAAATAGTGGGAGGTCAAAACCATGAGTCATTATAAACTGGATAATAAAATAGTTTGGCACTACAAGACCAATTATTGCAAGGGTTAAATAAATATTTTTCATGATATACTTTTAATGTTATTGTATACTGTTTTTAAATGGTTTGTAATATGATGAATAGTCAATAGCGCCTTTTTAAGGTGGTTTTTGTAATTGGAATGGGAATGATTTCTATTGGATAACCTTCGGCATCTACTTCTCCTCCATCATTTCCAAAAAGCGCATGGTGCATATACAAATTATTGCCAGTATCATCTATAAAGAATACTTGCTTAAATGCTTCCACTCGTCCATCATCATAAGTCGCAGTTCCATCAATTTTATTTACAATTACCTGATTGCCATTAAATTGAAAAGTCGTGGTGCCGGAATTGTTAAAAGTAATAATGACGGCTTGACTAAAAACAGTAGCACCATTGCATTGTAAATTGTTATACCCTTTAATATCAATTTGAAGGTTTTCATTATTAAAACTTAGGGATTCATTTAAAATCATGTTGTTGTTTGCTTCTACACATCCAGAAGACCAAATTCCATCCATACTAATTTCATTTGCCGATACAGTTTTTAACATTATTAAGGATGGTGAACCAATATCATCATCTTGACAGGATACCGTTGTAAAACATATTAAAAATGACAGTATAATAATTTTTAGAGATTGTGATTTTAATACCTGTGTAATTTTTTCGTTTGTTTTCATTATATAATAATTCTGTTTATAGAAATGTAAGATGAGAATTGCTATTAGAAGGCATGAAACTGCCTCTACTATCTCATGGTTTTGTGTTTGAGTTAAAAAGACCATCCCAGGTGAAATGTAGGAAATATGGTAACTGATTTTGATGTATATGATTGACCATCCAATTCAATATCACTAGACAATAGGTTATGCGAAAAACCCACCCATGGTGTGAGGTACAAACCGCTCAGGGTCTTGTTATTCCTGAAAAGATCGAATCTATATCCACCACGTATACCCAGATTTAACTCTTCGTCTTTTGTTTCATCACTCTCACTTTTAAAAGTGGTAAAAACATAGTTTATAGTAGGCCCAGCAAAGAAACCGTGGCTAGCATCTTCTTTACCGAAGAAAATATCCCACTTAACTAATGGGAATCCTTTGAAGCTTTCAGTAATTCCTTTGTTACTTTGATAAGCTTCAGGAACGGTGATTTGCGCATATCCCATTTGAATTCTTTGATTCTTAAAGGTGTATGCTGCATGGCCAGATATTCCTCCAAAGGCGTAGGCGAGTGGATCCAATTCTAATTCAAAATGATTGTTTTTTTGTGCGTTGACAACAGTTACTAAAGCAACCAAAATTCCAAGTACGATTGTTAGCCTTTTCATGATCATAATTTTTATGTTTTGAATTATTACGACCCAAAAGTCTAAAAATCACAAATCGTTTGGTTGACACATTGCGCAGTAAATTTGACCATTTGCGCAAATCTTATTTTGGTAAATTCTATTCCTGCAATTGAAACTGTGAAGGAGAAAGGCCAGTCCATTTTTTGAAACTGCGTGAAAAAACCGATATGTCAGAAAACCCGGTCAGGAAGGCTACTTCTGTAATATTAAATTTTTTGTTTCGGAGCTGTTTAATTGAAACTTCCTTGCGGATTTCATTCAGTAGTGACTGATATGAAGTGTTCTCTTCTTTTAAATGCGATTGGAGCGATCGGGAACTCATTCCAATTTCTCTCGCAATGTCCTCAAGGCTTGGAATCTCCGCTTTGAGTTTTTGCTGAATTACCTCTCTTACTTTATGAGTGTATTGAAAGAGGTTGTCATGCTTATCCAAAGCGACCTCTAACTCCTTTTCAAAATAATTAAAGAGATCAGTGTTTGCTCCAATTACTGGGCTCGCAAGTTCTTTTTTTGAGTAACTTATATAGGTGCTAGGACAACCAAATTCGACAGGGGCAGGACTGAATAGCTTATTATATGTAGAAACGTTCGTAGGTTCTGGGAAGTGGAAACCAACTTTAATGGGTTTGACTGCTTTGTGTGTGTTGTCGTTGAAAATGGAAGCTGCCGCAGAAATCATAAAATCAATGGTATATCGAAAATATGGTGACCATTCTTCTTGCATATCAAGTGAGAACTTGATGATGGAGCCTTCTGAAGACATATTTAGAAAGGCAATTGAATTTACCAGTCTTTGATGAACGCAAAGTTTTTCGAAGGCTTTACCCAAATTGGTTGAGTTCATCATAAGATATCCTAATACGCCTATTGAGCTGAGTCTCATTCTTGAGCCGGATATGAGACCAACATCCTGAGATCCTGTCTGATTGACAATTGCTTGCCATACCTTCATTGTTTCTTCTACCGTTACACGGTTGGTGGGGTTGGATAACAACTCTTCAGAAATACCGGCTTCTTCAATTAAAGAAGTACGGTCTGCTCCAAATTGTAGTGCAACTCCAATACGTAGATTAATTACCGAAGCTTGTATGTCGTTGGCTCTTCTCAATTATAATTGGACGTTTAAATAATGTAGAATAATAAGTACTGAATTTAATTGCTGCAAGAATATATCTTCCTGTGATTATTATCGCCAACGGTCTCGGCTATGGGTAGTTGCGTGGTTTAGCACTTAACTTTGCAAGTACACACCAAACTGAAAATCCGCGAGGATTTTCAGAAGTAGGCGAGAGCAAGCAATTACTTATAGCCATTGTTGGCAATAGTTATTGTTATTTATATTAATTATAAGCCTCTGGCCTTAACTCTCCTGTCTTTCTTGACTCTTCTGTTAACTTATGATTAAAGCGTATGATAGAGCGTCTATTGAGTTCATTCCATAGCTTCTCAGATGTATACTTTGAAGCATCAATATTTCCGTATGTCATATTTTTGCTAGGACCTAAATATAATAGGTAGTCGAAATAATCTTGCCTTTTATACTTGGAAGGTGGTCCTGATGGAATTTGAGTAGGAGCATTAACAGAAGTTGGAGATGAACTATTTGAGTTGTTATCCGTTGGTGGCGCCATAACAACTCTTCTTGGTCCTGGGTGCAAACCTATCCATGTGTCTTTAACTTTTACAATAGTGCCAGATGACCAGTTGAGTTTTTGCTCTTTTTCTTCAGTTCCAGTCCAAATACCAGATTTAGCCAATACTACAATTACTGTGTTAGGGTACACTTTTTCTATTCTTTGGTTTACCTTTGTTTTTTTTGGACTATGATTTCCGAAATGAGCTCCACCATTAATTAAAAGTGCTTTACGTTTTTTTGTTAAAACTTCATTAATAACCATTTGAGCATAATATTCATCACGACTACCCATTGCAGCTAAATAATCTTCATTGGTATGTACATCCTTCCAAGAAATAGGTGGATCTGCAGCAATCACTCTAATTCTGTCTTTTTTATCGATACGGGTATTCAAATCTCTAATCGTTTTTAAGAAATTGAAATAGACATCAATGCTCCAAGGGTCAACAGGAGACTGGGTTGTATTCATCCATATTTTTTGTAGATCTTGGTAGTCAACATTTTCTCCGAATATGTATTCATCAAGGGTTTTTTGATACAATGAATTTCCAGATTCGATTAAAATGTCATCAACATTTTTATAAAAACCTTCGCTTTGAACTAAATCAGAAAGAAAATCATATAGTTGTACATGACCATGTGTTTCACCTAAAGCTACAATTGGTTTTTGATTAAAGAAATCTATAATGGTTGGAATACCTTTCTTCCCTATTGGTTCATTCTGTGCAAAAATGCTAGTGCTAATAGTTAAGAACACTATTAAGATTGTTGTGTTTTTGTAATTCATTTGATTAGTTTAATGTTAATTATTGCCAACGCCCAACTATCATCCGTAAGCTGGACTTTTCAAATTTCTATAAAAGTATCGGATAGCTCCAGCCTCTGCAGATAGCTCAGTTAGCTTATGGATGATAGTGTTTGTTAGCCACATTAGTTCATTTTCCTGAATTCGTTTAGATACCAATCGTTCATTTCTTTCTCAATGGAAGCCCTAGAAATTTCTGAGTTCAACAGTTCTAGGTAGGTCATTTGTTTAATATCAAGGCAATACTGAACCAGAAGCCAGTAATCATAGTAAGTTCTTGGTGCAACTGTTCCATCATCAAAAAATATTCCCCAAGCATCAGGTTTTTCTTTTTTCGCGGATTCAATTCTTTTAATGTTTCCCACTAATGAAAGTTGTGTGTCGTTTTTTCTAGCCACGTATTCAGCGTATCCTTCCCATTTCCAGCTCGGGTGATTTCCTAAAGGGTTGGAGTCAAACAGTCCAAGTTCGATAAATTGTAAACAGTGAGTCAGTTCGTGGGTTATTAATTGTTCCAAATTCCATTTGTATCCGTTGAGTTCGACAGTATTTTCTTTAAAATTGAATTCACCACGAAAAGTTGCAATATTGTGAAATCCCCAACCAAAAGCTGGGCCTCTCAGCTGTTCCATAAGTTTCGGATATAATGAGCCATCATTGAGGCAAATTTTCAAGCTAAGTGCTTCTTCAAACAACTCACTTTGTTGGACATTGGCATGAACACTTTTTAGTCGATTTTCAAATTCAGGGGGTAATTCAGAATTGTGAAATATGGTATAGTTTCCAATTTCTGTTTTGTTGGCATAAAGAAAGCCAGGATTTAAGACGCTCAATACAATTGTAAACAGGGAAACAAACCCAAAAGAGAGTAATCTAATTGACCATTTTTTAATTGATTTCTTCATTCTTTTTCATTTACGAGTTGTGGCTAACGTTCCTTTAGCTTCGAGCCATAGGATTAATTAAAGATAAGAAAAAAGGAAACCGTTATAAATGGTTGGTAAATATCTTTAATAAAAACAACTCCAGCAGAGGCGAGCTAGATAACGTCCGGGTTTCGAGAACCATTAGCTGAATCAGCTCCTCTGCTGTTAACTTAAACAAGCATCAACTGGAATTTAGGAACAGTCCCACTGTGATGGGATCAGGTCCATTATCAAGGGATTGATAGTGTTTAAGCAAGTTGTAAATACTAACTATAAAAATAAGGAAATGAGATCAGTTATTGTAGGTATTGATGTTTCTCGCGAGAGACTGGATGCAGTGGTGTTATCAGGTGGAGAGTACCATGAGTATGTTGAAATGAAGAACACAACGAAGGAGCTGTCAAAATGGCTCAAGGCCTTACGAAGGAAACTAAGCTTTGAAGCAGAAGATTGGCTGGTGTGCGTAGAGCATACAGGTCTGTATTGTGATCATGTGATTGAAGTTACAAGCGAGCTGGGGATCGGGTTATGGATCGAGGATGCGAGTAGGATCAAGGCATTCCATAGTCTGTCAAGGGGAAAGAACGATAAACTTGATGCTACCAGGATAGCCGAATATGCCTATTTGAAGCAGGGGGAAGCTTTATTATGGGCACCACCACGAGAAGTGGTAATCGAGTTGAAGTCGCTCAATCAACTTCGCAGGAGGTTATTGACGAGCAAGCATCGTTTGTCGGTTCCACTGGGAGAAGAGGAATTCATGGGGAGTCAGTGGAGCGGAGACCATCGAAAGTTCCTGAGTCCTATACTTCGAGAGTTGGACAAGCAACTCAAAGAGGTTGAAGGCAGGATAATGGAGTTGATCAGGGGAGATGAAGAGTTGCATTCGCTATATGAGCAGGTGACTTCAGTGAAGGGAGTAGGATTGGTTGTGGCAGTATCAATGTTGGTAATGACCAACGAGTTCAAGTGGATCCGGGATCCTCGTAAGATGGCATGTCATTGTGGTGTTGCACCTTTTGAGTACTCCTCCGGTAAAAGCATCAGAGGAAGGAACAGG
>JAVKDD010000029.1:0-12743 GCA_040222455.1 Balneolaceae bacterium
ACGATATTCAATAGACTGAGGGCCTATAACTCAGTTGGTTACCCGTCCGAACGGATGTTCATCCGGGCGGGGAGTAACTGCTAAGAAATAGGTTTACGATATTCAATAGACTGAGGGCCTATAACTCAGTTGGTTAGAGTAACTGACTCATAATCAGGGAGGCCCGTGTAAAAAAAGTGGGATGAAAAATATTGGGCCTATAACTCAGTTGGTTAGAGTAACTGACTCATAATCAGTAAGTCCCAGGTTCGAGCCCTGGTGGGCCCACTTAAAAAAGAGACTTTCAAATAGAAGGTCTCTTTTTTCATTTGCAAGCTATTTGCAAGCAGAAGTGATCTTTTCATTATGTATGAAGCTACCGAAAGTAAGAATAGAACTCTTGGTTGGATTTATTAAATTGGAGGTATATTTCTTGTAGCAAAACCTCGATTAAATAACAACTATTAATATAACTCTGTAGCGAGATGAATTTATGAAACTTGATTTGTTCATTTTTAAACTATCCGATTTTTAAGTAAGGCTATCGTGAGAGTTGGGTGGCTTCAAAAACACCTTTTCTTTGATAATCTGATGTCAGATAAATTATTAGATTTTGGAGATTAATCATTAATAATTGAGCTTAGAAAAATGAGTTCATTTCTCATATTTATTTGCAATAAAGCTCGGTCTTTTCATGGATTCAAGTGGTGGAAGATTATTGACACTGTTGTAGGTTATGAAAAGTATATTTCGATCCCAAGGAGATAAGTTTGAAGGAGATGAGTGAACCAAATTGCTATCAAAAAATAAGATGGAACCCATTCCGCCACTCATTGATACCAGTCCATTTTCATCAATAACTTTCCTTAATGCTGTTTTGTCTAAAGAATACTTTAGTTTCGATGAGACTTGAGATATATAAGGGCGCGAATTCTGGTACTTCTGGAAAAAGGAGCTTTCGCCTTCAAGATCTTCATCATATTCTTGCAGCTCCAAAATTCCATTCTTATGAGAGGACGGTACCAAGTAAATAGGACCATTAAACTCGTTAATATCGCTAAGAAAAATTGCTATTGAAAGGGCTTTTGGTAATGGCATTCCATCCTCACGGTGCCAGAACACAAAATCCTGGTGCCATTCCCAAGGCTCCCCAAGAAATGCGCATTTGTTATTAAATTTTATTTGGTATGGGTAAATATCAGAACCTAACAACTTCTTTACTATCTGAGATATGTGGTGATTTTCCACCACTGAATCAATTACTTTGTTAGTATTAGTTTCTACAAATACACTCCTAACTTCACCTGATTTTTCGAGGATGACTGCGTCTGGATTGTATTTCTTTACCACAGGGATTTCGTTCAAAATCACTTCAATTTCAGCTTTACCTAAAAAGTCGCTAAGGAATAGATATCCTGTTGAGTCATACTTCTTCTTGTACTCTATTGAATCTTTCATTTCGTTTTATTTTTGGAATGTGAATTAAAAAAATATAGAATTGCGCTGTGTAATTTGACTTGCTGATAAACATGCTTGTCAGGTGATAGATAAAATCGTCAATAGCTAGGACTAATTCCAAAACATAAAATCTCATCTTTACCTGACCAAAACTGATCAGTCAAATCCTCCAATAAAGCAAACTCTAATTGTTAATCTGCAGATGCAAGTGAGTTTAAGTCTCGTTGATTGGACGTTTTCCAGCATTTTTCAAATATTACAATTGTTGATATGAGTACTAGCATCATGAATGGGTAAACGACCAAACTTGGAACCACTTCGATTCTTTGGGGATAATTCTCTAACCATAGCCTAGTAAAGAATATGACCACAGGAATAGCCAAAAGACAACCTATCATAATCAACTTAAAAAAGTCTAGCAGTAACACAATAAATATCTTCTTCCCACTGGCTCCTAGAATCTTTCTAATTGCGATTTCTTTTGTTCGCTTTTGTGTTATAAACCCCGCAAGTCCAAACATCCCAAGATTTGTAATAATCAATGCTACACCCGAAAAAAAGAGGAAGAGTCGAAATACATTCTCCTCCAAGTCTCGAGTCTTTTCCAGACCTTTATCCAAAAAATAGAAATAAGGAAAGTTACGTGAAAACGAGTATTCCCACTTTTGAATAAAATCAGCTAATTTCTCTCCAGCTCGTCCTGGATATTCAAGACCAATCTCAAAGTAAGTAGGATAACGGTATCCCGAAAGATAGACTTTTGGCGGAGCGTCTGGTTTTTGATTTTTAACAATTCCAGTTAGAGTTAAATACCCAGCCCGCGATTTAATTCTGTATTGATTCTCAGAATCTGTTAGTCCTTTCTTTAGGAATTGCCATGCACTCTCATTGACTATCACTTTATCATGATCAAAGCCAAATAGAGATCTGAAATTCTTCCCATAGAGAAAAACATCAGAAGAATCCTTCCAGTAGGAATTATCGATGATGCTCAATTGAATTTGAAAATTTGCAATTGAATCAGAAAGCAAAAACAATGAATCAATGCTCAGGCTGGTTTTGATTTCACCATTGTACATGTTTCCAACACTTATACTAGATACTGATCTACTTGCAAGTAAATCGTCAAAGAATTGAAGTGACCTATGAGAGAAGGCTTCATCTGCTCCTGCATTTCCAGGAAAGACGCCCTTAATGTTGAATTCGAATGAGGCTCTATCACTTTTTTCCATATGATCCAATTGCTTGTAGACAATAAAAACCGCAGAAAGAAAAATCATTGATGTGCATATTTGTCCAATGAGTAAGAATTTGAGCACTTGATTTCCTTGCTTGAATTCCCTTGTTTGAACAAGGCCATCTCTTCCTTTTAATAAACTGCTGGGACTCAGGCTTAAAAAGTAGTATGAGGGGTAGAGACTCGATACAAGAGTTGTTAATAAAAGAATTAGAATCAAGAATACTGTTGAGGTTATGAAATCGATTTCTCCTATGGTCAGATATTGGATTCCAGTTTTATAGTTGGAATTCAATTGAACGCCAAAATAGAAGAGGAAAATGGCTAGACAACCTGACAGCACACTCAAAATCAAAGCTTCACCTACGAACATTCTAACAAGCTGGGATGGCTTTATTCCAAGAAGTCTTCGCATGGCTATTTCTTTTGCTCTATTGATTGAGCTGAGAATTGTGCTTATTACATAATTAGTGTAAGCCAAAATCAACACAATAACTCCAACGGCAGACAAAAAGAAAAGTAGTGATCTATTGATACTATTCCCCGGGTCATTCGAAACTCCTGAATTGTTATGAATATCCCCAATTGCAATAGGAGTTATCCGTTTTTTCAAACCTACCTTCTGACCACGTGATATCAATTTTGATGCTGTGGTTTCAATCTTAGCTAAAAGATGTTCAGATTCAATCTGGGCATAAGTATAAGTTGTATAAACAGGATCTGTTCGTGAATGAATATTTAAACCTGATGAATTAATTGATACCAATGCGTCAATACTCAAATGTGTATTCCTCGGTACTTCACCCAAAATTCCAGTAACAACGAAAGTATCTTGAATCAAACCTCTTTCGCCGGATCTTAGAACCTTACCTAAAATAGGTAGACCATTCTTCCATTCATCTTTAAAAATTTCCCTGGCCATTGGAGTTGAAAGTACAATCGAGTTAGGATTAGTAAGTGATGACTTTGAACAACCACGGACAAGGTTTAAACCCAAAACATTAAATACAGAACTATCAGAAAAATAAACATGATCAAGTAGAAAATTAAATTCCCCTTTTTGCTTCTTGAAAAAACCTTGTCCACTCTCAGAATACGGGATTAGCCTGGAGGTGGTAATCTGTGTAAAACTCGAATCTAGGATGGGTCCGAGTGAGCTAGATGTGAATGCATCCTTTAGTTTAAGAGTTTCTTCTTCAAAAGAATGTGTCTCAAGCCGATAAATGCTACGATCGTCATTTAAATGATCGTAATTCAATTCAAAAAATACATAGTTGAAAATGAAAAGATAGGCTGTAATACCTAAAGTCAAGCCAGCGATCTCAATATACACAGTACTACCTTTCCTAAGTATTCTTCTTACAGTTGCTAGAAAAATGTCTTTCATTATTTAATGTCGAAATAAGATATCCCAGAGTTACGATCCAAATAGATCTACACTTAATGCAGTTTTACCTTAGTTAATCTATTAAGGTTTCACTTAATAGATGAAAGAATGGCTCGTGCTTGGGTAGCCTTACTTAAAAACTAGTAAGGCTTCATAACTAGTAAGGCTTCACTTGGGAATTTATCATTTAGAAAGTTTAGTAGTATCTTTGATTTTGCCAATCAGTTTTATGCTAATATGCAATATAAATCTACATCCCTAAATATGCTACGAAACTATCTTCTTGTTGCCTTAAGGAATGTTAGAAAGCATAAATTCGAGGCGTTCATAAATGTACTCAGCCTCTCTATTGGCATCTCTTCCTGTATTGTTATTTTTTTATTTATTTCACATGAACGCTCGTTTGACTCAATGCATAGAAATAGTGAGAATATTTACCGTCTCTGCGAAAAACAAAGCGTTCCAGGAATGAACACTCAAATCGTTCCACTCTCAATGCCAGGAATGGGACCATCACTAGTGTCAGATTTTCCCGAAATTCGGAATTTCACCCGGTATTATGGCAAAGACAATCAAGTTTGGAAAAGCGGTGATAAGAAGCTAATTGTTGAGTTTGGTGCATTTGTAGATAGTACTTTTCTTGAAATATTCGACTTCAAGTTTATCGCAGGAAATCAAGCAACTGCACTTGATAATCCAAGAAGCATAGTCATTACTACAAACACCGCTAATAGGTTCTTTGGAAACGAAAATGTTATTGGCCGTACATTGGAAATGGACAACACCGTCTATCGAGTAACTGGCCTGATAGAAAACAATCCTAAGACCTCTCATTTACAATTTGACCTATTAATATCATTCTCTACTCTTACCCAGAAAAAACCTAGTATTAATACCGAGTTTCGAAGTAATTGGTTAATCACATATTTGGAATTAGGTCCAGATGCCAATTTAAACGAAATGTCAAAACGTTATCCAGATTATCTAGTCAGAAACACTGGCAGTGAGCGCATTAATGAGTTTTATAAATTATTACTGCAACCTCTCAGCGAGGTACACCTTTTATCAACAGAAATTGAATTTGATCATCATAATTACAGGAAATTCAATGGAACCTATTTACAAGTGTTCGCTCTAATTGGAATTGTCATACTCATAATCGCCGCGATAAATTTCATGAATCTATCAACTGCCAGAGCAAGAAATAGGATAAAGGAAATTGGAATTAGAAAATCTTTTGGTGTGAGTCGAAATCAACTCTTTACCCAATTCATAACCGAATCCATAGCTTTAGCTTTTATTTCTCTGATTTTATCCTTTACAATAGTTATTGTTAGTTCTCCACTCTTGAATTCTGTTCTTGACCGTTCATTTTCATTTCTAGCACTACTATATGATATCCGTGCATTGATAGTACTATTTACCTCGACATTAGGGATTGGATTTTTAGCTGGTCTTTACCCAGCCCTTCTCTTATCCTCTCTTAGTAGTGCCAAAATACTAAATGCAGGTGATGGATTCGAGCGTAAATCGAATTTCAGGAGCATAATAACTGTAATTCAAATTGGTTCAGCTTTGGTTTTGATTGTAGGTACCTTAGTTATAATTCAGCAAATGCGTTTCATCAAGAATAAGGATATTGGCATAACAAAAGATCATATTCTTTTGGTTGATATGAACAGCACAGCCAATGAGAAAAGAGTAATTCTAAAGCAAGAATTATTGAAAAGTCGACACGTTTTAAGTGTGACAGCATCAAGCCAGCGTATAGGTAATAATTTCAATCAATGGGGGTTCAAGGCTGAACTTGATACAGGTATACTCGAAATGGCGCCATCTAATATACTTGTAGACTCAGACTATCTAGATGTTTATGAGATAGATTTATTGGAGGGAAGAACGTTTTCCAATGACATTTCTTCAGATGATGGACTAGCATTTATAGTTAACGAATCTTTTGTTAGAGAAGTAGGTTATTCAGATCCGATTGGAAAGAGAGTCGGACATTCTTGGTATCCCAATGACTCTTTAGGTACAATCATTGGTGTAGTTAAGGATTTTAATTTCAATTCTCTTCATTTTTCAATTAATCCATTGGCTATGGTAGTTCATTCCACTTGGGATTATGATGAGTTATCGATTAAACTAGATGGACTAAATGTCAGGCATGGACTAAATGATGTGAAGTCTATATGGGACAAATATGTTCCCGACTATCCAATGGACTATTCGTTCTTAAATGACCATTTTGATGAGATCTACAAAAATGATCATCAATTAAGTTCCATAATTTCAATAATTACGATTTTGTCAATTTTAATCGCATGCCTAGGGCTTCTTGGTCAATCCGCAATTACTGTCCATGCACGTCTCAAGGAAGTTGCAATAAGAAAAGTTCTAGGCGCAAATCAAATTCAGCTTTTCTATGAACTGTCCAAACAAATTTTACTACTTATCCTAATTTCTTTAATAGTGGCATCACCAGTAACGTATTATTACTTAGTACTTTGGCTTGATAATTTTGCATTTAGAATTACTATTAATCCGCTTACATTCATATTTGGAGGACTTTTAGCTACAACTATTGCAATTGGCACAATAAGTTATAATGTCATAAAAGCAGTCACTACTAATCCAATTAAATCTTTGAATTCCGAATAAATAAATCACCTTTTTAAACTCAATTCTTTATCAAAGAATAGTTCCTTCTCACCAAAAAGCCTTTCAGTTGTAATGCCTCTTGAGTTACATTCTTGAATTAATTTATCAGACTCAATTATTGGTAATGATTCGTTTGTGTACTTCTTAGAGCTAATGAACTTTGTCCACGGTTCTTGCCCCATCGCGTATATATATAACTCTTGAGGGCTAAATATGTCAATCAAACTCATGCCTTGTTTATAGTTACTTCCAGACAAGCGCCTTGAGTTATCCATATCACGTGGCAGGTTTATATTCATAAGGGGACCATAAAGCCAAGTTAAAGGTGCTCCTTCACATTCCATCCCTAAAAATATTACATCAACATCTCCAATCTCTTTGTGAATATGCCTATAAAGAGATGGTTCAATATTACACGAATCTGCCAAAAAGAGAATAGTGAAATCTCCAATCCTAATATGGTGACAGGTCTTTGCTTGAATATCTAGATCACTATGTTCTCCAATAAATGGGACGCCAGTAATTTCACAGTCGCTGAATTCAATTGATTGCATCTCACCGATTTCTATAACATTCTTAAAACCTATTGACTTGAACATCAAGTCCAAACTTGGATCCTGTAAAACTCCACCTCCAGTTTTAGGAATTACTAGATTTTTAATTTTATGTCTAAGAGGCAAAAGAGTCTCAAATAAGATATGATCTTGATGATTGTGAGTTATTAAGACATAATCGAGATTTTCCGGTAGATCTAAATCTGAGAATCTGGCAACATCAGATTGATACCCATAGTAACTGATAAGTGGGTCAACCATAATACTAAAACTTGCAGTTTCTAATAAAATGCAAGCATGGCCAAAGTATCTCATTCGAATCTTTTCACCACGATAAGGGTGATACGGTTCGGGAACATTCGTATCTATAAATGACTTGAAAACCTTAAACGAGTCTTCGCTGAGCTCCAGTCCATCCTTTATTTGTGAAATTGCATTTGACCTTCTCTTTAACCTGCCAAGGATATCGATTTTCTCGCTTTTAAAAGGTATGTTAAGTAGCAACACATCATCATTGCTTAGACGAGGAGTGCTTAATGAGAAGGGACGGTCATCGTTGTTGTTCATCCATAAAGCAATACTTTGTGATTCACAATTATAAAGGGGGCTCTTATATAAAAGAGATTCAAAAAAACGAAATGAAGGTCGATTATTTAAATCATATACTAGTTCAACATACCCTTTAAGAATAGATGGAATTTTTTCATATAATGGCTCAAGTGAATATCCAACCGCCTCTTCTGAAAGCAACGTGTCTAACTTTTTTATAGCCTCGGAGAATTCTATTAGTTCTTTTCTATTTTCGATGGTTTCTTCAAGCAGCGTTTGTACCTCCTCAGTTTTATCTGATTCATAATCCATAAAAGGCCCACCCAGCATAAGTGGATTCTTGACTGCCTGCTTATGAAGTAACGGAGCCTTTATGTATGAATTCATGATTTTTAAATGACGCCCAGTCAGATTCAACGCAAAGGTGGCAGGAGAAATCAGGTGTGACCAAGCATACCATTTATCAACCAATGGTTCTATTACAACATTTGGCTTAAGGTAATATTTTTCTAATTCCATTCCATTTAGTTTAATTTAAAACATAAGTCTTCTTATTTAGCTTTGATCAAATACTCCAATGTCTTAATTATAATTCTTGAATAAGGTATCTAAATAATATTCTGATAATTCATTTGGAGGAGGCTCACTCATCATAATATAAAACAAAGAATTCTATATCAAACTCATACATAAAAAGTGTCGTTACGCTGATGCTAAATGTGTTAGCTTTTTCACTTGTTATATTGATCATTCTTTGAAAAGCAAATTTCCTCAGAAGAACAATTAATGTAGTCATATTATCATTTCATCAACATTACCAGTATGATTTGATCCTATCTCAAATTGTCCTACCACAATAATGTGGTCAGATAGTTCTTTTATCGTTGGTTTTCTGAAAATTTCCATGAGAGGAATATCTATCTGAAAGCTTTGCGAAATTTTATTTCTCAGATATGTTGCCTTTAAGGAGTGTCCTCCTAACTCAAAAAAATTGCGATTAACACTGAGTACTTCTTTTTTTACTTTTAATACTTTGCTCCAAATTATTACAAGCCTTTCTTCAATTTCGTTTGAGGGTTCCACGTAATCTGTTCCTGAGTTAGTTTCCATCTTGAGTAATGACTGCTTGTCTAGCTTACCATTGGGGGTCAGGGGAAAGCTTTCGATACAAACAAAGCTCTTGGGGATCATATACTCTGGCAATTTCTTCATCACGAAACTTCTCAGTTCCGGAACGAGCTCGTTATTAAACTGCCATTGCATGGGGTTGTTGGCCATCTTATTCGATCTCAAATTCGTGTCCACTTGTCTTGTCCAATCGACTTCTTCTGATATCTTCCCATAGTTACTAACCTGGACCTTATCAACCCATATAGTATCGAATTCCCCATATTTGCCAGGCTTTCCCCAATTGATATCTACATAATAGTTCAATGATTTCGCCAAGTCGTATATATCATCTATATCGATTTTCACAGAATTATCAGCTTCAGCTCTCCCCACTAAATCACCAACAGTCATCGGTTCTTTGTCATGCTCTATGGCCTGTAAAACGGCCTTTTCGTAATGCAAGCGTGAATTTGGAATATGGCTTATCCCAATATACTTAGGTCGGTTTTCTTGCAGCCACTTTCCTAACGACTTTAGATCTAATTTATCAGTAAACCAATCCAGCCACTTAAGTCTACGGACAGGTAGCAGCTCCCTGTTGTGAATTACTACATTGTACCTGAATTTGGTCAACTCATTATCACTAACTCCTTTATGAGGAATAATTTTTACATTGCTGACTGATTCCAGATTCTCTTTTAAGGCACTAAAAAAGGCAGGATTAATAAGTAACTCGTTCTCTCTCTCAACACTTCTGGCAATTCTCTTTTTAAGTTCTCCTGTAGACAGTAAGCTCTTTGATTTGTACAACTCGACTGAACTATGGTACATTTCGAGCAGGGGTAAAGACCGAATGTCTCCTAGGAATATTCTTCCACCTGGCTCAAGTAATTGAATGATGCTGCTTAATACATTTTCCAAATAACTAATGTTAGGAAAATACTGAATTACAGAATTCAGAATGATAGTGTCGAAGCACTTCTCACTAACTTTAGATAAATCTCTGGCTTCACAATGAAACAATTCCGTCTTTGAGATGATTTCTTTGCTTACATTTTTCAGAATATAATCAATTGCATTTTTCGAGATATCAGTTCCAACATAGCTTTTGCAATGGGGGGCAATGTTGAACAACATCAAACCAGTTCCACAACCTATCTCAAGAACATTCTCAACCTTTCGCGATAAGATTTCTTCAACAGTGTTATCTACCCACTCCTTCATTTCTCTTTCAGGAATCGGCTCTCCTGAATAACTACTGTTCCATCCGGCAATGTTAAACTTTGAATCAAGAATCAGATTCTGAGAATCTGTATACACATCGTCAAACATAGTTTCCCACTGTCCGATGGCCTGAAAATCATCTTCTTCCTTTTCCTTTTTTCTCAGATCCATGTCGGGCACGATATAAGCTAACAATTTGGGCTCCTTTTCTACATTGTAGTCATATTTTAAAACACAGGATCGAACTTTTTCATGTGAGCAAAGTGTGCTCTCTATTTCTCCGAGCTCAACCCGATATCCGCTAATTTTTACCTGGTCATCCAGTCTACCTAAAAATTCAATTGTACCGTCAGGCAGCCATCTTGCGGAATCACCTGTTTTATAAATTTTCTTTCCCTTTTCAAATGGACTATCAACGAACCTTTCACTTGTGAGTTCTTGATTATTGACATATCCAGCAGACAAACCATCTCCAGCAATATGAAGCTCACCTGGCACACCGATTGGCTGAATTCTTTGATCTTGCCCTAAAATATAGATTCTGGTATTTGAAATGGGCTTCCCAACAATTGATGTTGTACTGGCATTCAGCTTATCGTTTTGAATAGAAGCCATTGATGTCTCCGTTGGTCCATACTCGTTGGTTATGGTCAAACCTGGGAAAATCTTAAGGCTTTTTTCAAGCAGTGTGGCTGGTGCCTTTTCAGCACCTAATGCTATGAATCGTAAACTCGGTTGATCCCAATTCTTCAGTTCAGGTAATAGTAGATCATAAAAACCTGGAGTCATCAACGAGTTTGTAACTTGATTCATTCTTATAGCATTCGATATGTATTGAGTGTCTAGAGAGTGCTCCTCAGGTATTAGAATTAAGCTCGCTCCTGATAATATGGAAGGGAAAAAGTTACATCCAAATCCATCAAAATGATAGGGGAAAAGATTAAGCGTTACATCTGATGAACTCAATTTATATTTCTCTTTCCTCCATAAACTATAGTTAACAACACCTCTGTTTTTGACCTCAACTCCTTTTGGTTGACCGGTTGAACCAGATGTGTAAATAACATATATCGCATCTTCCCCGGAGACATCTCTAACCAACTTTGATGGATTGATTATCTGCTGATATTCCTGGTATCTAATACATATTACTTTAGCAAACTCAACTTCATTAACCAATTCTTCTCCTGTTAAGAGAAGATTTGCTCCACAGTCCTTCAGTATGTAATTATTCCTCTCGCCCGGATTTTTCGGCGAAATTGGAACATAGCTACATCCTGCCTTCAGTACTCCTAAAATGCTTGCAACCATTTCAAATGAGGGCGTGAACAGCAATCCAACTCTCGTATTTGGCTGTTCCGATTTTCCACTTATTTTATGAGCAACTGCATTAGCAAAATGATCAAGTTCAAGATATGTAAGCTTATGCCCGTCAATGATTATAGCAACATTATCAGGAGTTTTAATGACCTGCTCTTCAAAAAGATCGATTAGAGGCAAATCTTTTGGATAGTCTGCATCAGTATTATTGAACTTGCTTTCTAAATTTCCTTTCTCATCTTCTGATAAGATGTTAAGTTCAGATATACATATATGGTGGTTTAAAACTATTTGATTGATAATGTTAGTTAAGTGGTGAGTTATGTTTTCAATCGTACTTCCGTAAAGATTCGGATTATAGTCAAAAATAATTCGGATTTCGTCGCCAGGAACAATCACTATTGATAAGTCATAGTTTACCTGTTCAAATACATTTACCTGTGATACTTTAATTTGATCAATCCCTTTATCATGGGCCAGCATTTCTATCTGCTTTTCAATTGGATAATTTTGAAACCCAATGATATGATCTAATAACTCTACCCCCGAACCAGTTGATGCCTGAATTTCTGCAAGAGGACTATGGTGATGGCGTTCGCTTTCTATAGCCCGTTCATGAACTTTCCTAACCAGGGTGTCAAAGCTCTCTTCTTCACTAAAACTGATCCGTACCGGTATTGTATTGACACATAGGCCCACCATACTTTCTATGCCCTCAATTTCTGGCGAACGACCGGACACAACAGCTCCAAACACGACATCATTGATCCCATTGTACTTTGAAAGTTGAATTCCCCAAATACTTTGGATGATAGTGTTCAGGGTAACACCATATGTTTTTGAAATCTTATGCAATGATTGAGTTTGCTCTTTACTCAATTCAAGAGTTTTCTTTGTTTCTTTGGTGACGAATTCTTGTGGATTAATCGTCGTTTTTGGTGGTGAAGCCAGATTCTCATAATTACTTAGGTATACGCGCCAATAATTTTTGGACTCATTGTGATTCAGGTTTTCAAGCCATTTTATAAATGTAGAATAAGGTTGTACTCTTGGTAGGTTAATCTCCGTTTTACTACGAATGCTATTGTATATAGCCCAGAATTCCTTTACAATGATGCCCATACACCAACCATCCATCAGTATATGATGGCTACTCCAAATAAAATCATACTCCTCAGCTCCCGTGCGATAAACCCGAACCCGCATCAATACATCCTCACTCAAATTGAACTTCTCTGACCTGTCACGCTCGCGATAACCACTC
>JAVKDD010000030.1:0-2306 GCA_040222455.1 Balneolaceae bacterium
GAGGGCAAGAATAAAATGTTGGTATTAAACGCAATCAGAAACAAATTGATCCACCGGGTTTTTGCCTGTGTGAGAGATGGACGGAAATATGAAAAAATTTATACTCAGGTACTTGTTTAACCCCTGGAATTCAGATATGGCGCTGTGGCCTCCGAGCTTGATTAATTACACTAAAAGTAGCTTATCTGCCGGTGCGATCAAAGTTTCAGATACGCACTGCGCTATGAAGATAAAAAACTCCCACGGGCAGAGGAAAGTAGAAAGCACTTGAGTTCCTTGGCGGCAGATAAGCGGGATGTTTAGCAGGCACTTAGCAGATGACTAAGTAAGGCCATGCGCCATCATCGTTTGTTATATTCATTTTTGTACTTTATGACCTTATAAATAAAACCTGCAATAAATGCACCCAGAAAAATAAAATGATATGAAACCAGTTCGAAGTATACATTATATTCAATAAGGAAAAGTATTGTCAGATAAATTCCAGCAGCAGTAAAGAAAAAGTAGATTATTGCTGCCAGACCCCAATAAAATGTAAGTGGTGTTTTCAAGAGAATTAGAGTGCAAAGAATGGCAATCACAATAATGGTCAGATAGTGAACTGATTTAGGGATGTGCTTGATGTAATTACCTCTCAAAATCATCCAGATTATGTTCGCCGAAATTTCTATGCCATACATTTTATGCTCTGATTCCAATGTCGACCTTTTTAATGGTGTTACAAACGAATGAACTGAGGACGTCTCAAAATGGTCTAAGACTTTTCCCCCCATATACCCAAGAATAACAATTTGCGATTCAATTGAGCTTTTTGAAACCATTCCTTCCAAGAGAGTTGAACTATCCCACTCTTCAAAATTTCTAGTTGGTCTGATGTAATTGATCATTTCGGTTTTTGTATTCCGTTTCTCCAGAGCGGACAAAGAATTAGGATCATATAATTTCAGAATTTCAAGCTCAAAAAATTTTAGGGAGTCATTAGTGGTGAATGACCGAATTTGATCAGATTTAATATAGGAAGTCCTCAGTGGGCTATTATCGTGACCAGTAACAGGAATTCCTTCATTGTGCCATTTAGATAAAAGGCTGTCGTTAATTTCTCTTTTAAGTCAACCTAAATCAATCGCCAGAACGGAAGGTTCAAATTCTTGAATCATTTCAATTATACTATCAATTGTCTGCGCATCTTGTCCAGCAATATTTATAAGTGTCAGATTACTCACAACTGGCTCCTCTTCTATTAACTCGAAAATATTGTTCTCAAAGAATTTTGGAGAGATTGGAAGGTCAGAGGTTAGTCCTATCAATATAAGAATAACAAAAAGAGAAGAAATGGAAATTAGTAATTGCCTATTCAAATTTTCTTTAGATCATGAGGATATTGAATATAACGCCAAGCTAGCAGGAGTGCGCCCACCACTTGGCAGAAAACACTAAGCTAATGAATCTGCCGGTGCTCACAAAGTTTGTGGAAAGCACTGCGTTTAGGAAGTCAAAAAATCCTGCGAGATGCACCCAATAGAAAGCACTGATCTTTCCCAGCGGCTGATTCATGGTGAAGTTCGCACTGAGGATGCAAAATGGCAGTTGGCGCATTCGTGCTAGCGACTGTTATACACATACCTTTTTTATCAGTTTTTGCATTTCTTCGATAGGTCTCCCGAAATCAGATTTTTTCGGTTTCAGCGCTCCAACTAGGTTGTTCGTTAGCCGGTGATTTAGTTCAGGAACGTTCGTTTGACTAAAGTTTCCGTAGTAGTCCATGTGAAAGTGATATTCAATTTCATAGATGAATTCGTTAATCGTTCCAAGGACCTTTCGATTGTTGTTCGTTCGTAAAAAGTTTGGTTCACAAGTGTTGAGGAGATTTGATGAACACTCGACAGGAAAGCTCACTCCGTCAAAGTCAAGCTGTTCGATCAGCCGCTGATAAAAGAGTTCGTGAAAGTTCAGGATGTCTTTCTTCAAAACGTCCAAAAATATTAAACAGTAGTAGCTTACATCGTTCATGACAATCAGACACTTCCTTCTGTTCATTGTGAAAAGGTTGGCGTTCCAGTTGCCCAAGAGTTCGTTCGAATGAAGTTCAGAGGCGATAAGATTCTTACCTACAAGTTTTTCGAGTTTCTTAGTGCAGAAGATGTTCGCCATGAAGTGGGTTGTGTATAACGCCCATGTATGAGGCGTGTGCTCTCACTTAGTGGACAGCACTAAAATAGTGAAGTCTGCCGGTGCTTCCAAAGTTTGTAGAAAGCAGTGCGTTCTGAAGTGTAAAAAATCCCGCGAACTGAAGTTTCCAAACAGCA
>JAVKDD010000031.1:0-9975 GCA_040222455.1 Balneolaceae bacterium
TCGGAGGGCAAGAATAAGATGTTGGTATTAAATGCCATCAGGAATAAAATCATCCATCGGGTATTTGCCTGTGTGAGAGAAGGACGGAAATATGAAAAAATTTATACTCCAGCACTTGTTTAACCCCTGGAATTCAGCTATCGGGCGTATGTCCGCAGCTAGTGAATAGCACTAATGTAGTGAAATCTGCCGAAGTTCACAACGGTTCAGAAAACCACTGCGTTCAGAAAGATGAAAACTCCTGCGAGCTGTACTCGGTAGAAAGCACTAAACTTTCTCAGCGGCAGATTCACGGTCGAGTTGCACTGAAACCAGCCAGAAAGCACATTGGCATATAACCGATAGCGCCTGTTATCGGCTTTCTCTTTTCAGGAGCTTCTTAAATTTTTTACGATCGAAGAAGTTGACTTTGAATGAAAGCTCTCTCAATACTCCTTGTTCAAATTCTTCAAGGGTTGGACTCAGGACTCGTTTGTTGATTGTTATGTCGGACGGTAAAAATTGACTCACTAAATCAGAAAGTTCTGGGTCGTAGTTCTTATATGTTGTGTCGGATACCCAAGGAATTTGGAATGACTCCTGACCTGTTGAATGCACTAATAGAGTGTCAGTATCATTTTCAAATGCAATAGTTACACTCGAATAGCCCGAGGTATTGGATTGAAGAATATGATGATATGCCATTCTTTGAAATTGTTCAAAATCATTCAAAATATATTTGGCGTATTCCTTTTCAAGTTTGTCGCTGTTCTCGTAAGTAGTTAACCAATCTTGAGTTAGTCGCTCCTTGTTAGAAGAATACCACAAACTGTCGATATTATAAAAGTCTAACAGGCTGCCTAAGCTTTTGGGTTGATTCAACGCTTCAATTAGTTCGTCAACTAGTCGAGGACTTATTTCGCTTATAGTTTCATTCGGTTTTCTATTCTGAATTTTATCCCAGTTCGGTATTCTACCTTGGTAGAAACTGCGAAGTGTATCTGGCGATTTGTATTCGTTAGTTAGAATTAGTTGTGGTAGACTGTCATGCAAGTTAAGTTTATACACCCTCCCATAAATTATACTGAAGTTGTTGTTGTATTCGTCAACAATTACCAACCTGTCAAATTCTGATTTATCTACAAGTTGACCAAAAGTCAAGTAGGAGTTTGCAAGTAGAAAGAGAATGGTGAAGGTTCGCATAATTGCCGATAACGTCTTGATAAAAAACGTAGGGAGTAAATAGCACCATGCTTTCCTTGACCTACGAGCCAAGACCGATTTCTAAATTTAAATATACTTGGCGGACTTGCCAGAATCCGATGAACTTTCGGATTGCAGAATAGCCCTATGTTTTTTTATCTATTGTTGTGGGTAGTTATTTCAGGTCTACTTTTATTAAATACCTTCCTTCTAATCTCTTAATTTTTTCAAAATCTTCCATAGGAAAATTTGCTGTTTGCCATTCAGTGCTAGGACTAATGACAAATTGATTCCATTTCAAACTCATCGAAAAATCCTTTTCAGTAGCCTCCCATTTGTACTTAAACTTTTGATCGCCTATTTGTTGGACTATTAAAATAGGGATGTTTACGGTGTTTAGATATTGATGGAAGAAGTTAGAATAGTCTGCTTCCAATTTATCATTCATGTAGGTTAACAATGTCTTCGTGTCAATAAACGAATGC
This sequence comes from Balneolaceae bacterium, assembly GCA_040222455.1. Classification (GTDB taxonomy): domain Bacteria; phylum Bacteroidota; class Rhodothermia; order Balneolales; family Balneolaceae; genus RHLJ01. The sequence continues at coordinate 1,668 of JAVKDD010000031.1, forward strand.
CTAAAGTCCTGCTGAATGCTCAGCAAAGCATTGAACCAGATTTGATCATTGTCCACCATATGACGAAGTGTATTTAACATCAAAGCTCCCTTGAAATATTTATCTTCAATCCGATAGTGAAAATGATTGACACCTTTAACCCCAACTATTGGATGATCATTGTGAATGTCTCCTTTTTTTACGTTTAGATATTCCTGCCCTAAATCATAGCCGAGTGTTTCTTCTATATAGAGAGACTCAGCATACGTGGCAAAAGCTTCGTGAATCCAGATGTCCGCATTGTCCGAACTGCTCACACTATTTCCCCACCACTCATGGGCAGTTTCATGTAAAATCAACTGATCGTCAAAGTACTGACCTACAGCTACGCAGCTTTGATGTTCCATTGGATAAAGTGATTGTACGATCTTAAACCCATCCTCGATAAAGGGGTAAGGCCCAAAGTACTTTTCATATGCCTCCAACATTTTCGGAACCATCGATACCTTTTCTTTGGCGAGCTCTTCGTCCTGGCTAAGGAAAAAATAGTCGATCGATAGGTCAGCTCCATTTTGACTCTTGTAGTTTTCCTGACTTTGCTCATAGTCTCCAATATGCACCGCCAAGTTGTAGTTGTTTATGGGATTGGTGACCTTCCAATTAAATCTGTTCCTTCCGTTATCTAAAGGTTCGGTTGATAATAGAACACCGTTTGAAACGGCAAACAGATTCTCAGGAACAGTGACGCTGATGGCAGCACTATCTGGCTCATCCGAAACATGATTTTTGGATGGCCACCAGCCTTTAGGACCGTAACCCTGGCAAAGAGATTGCATAAAAGGGTGACCCTGATCGTCTTGATCCCACATGAAACCACCTGCCCAAATATCAAAGTCGATATCCAATGGCCTTCCTTCGTAGGCTACCTCAATCGAATAGGTACTGTCTCTTTTTAGGGTCTGCTTGAAATTGACATAAACAGCATCCAAATCTCTTGTGTAATTCAACTCTTGATCGACAAACGAAATGCTGTTAATTTTTAGGTACTCAAGTAGATCAATTCGAATTCTGTTAGATGGTTCAATCATTTTGAACGTGATTATTGAAACTCCTTTTATCCATTCTTTTTCAGGATCGACATCTATCTTTAGGTGGTAATACCCAACATCGTAGCAGGTGAGGAGTGGAGTCAATGACCCATAAAGAGTATCCGCTCGATTGAACTGATAGGTATTGTGATCCCCAATTTTTAAGGGACGTGATTCGATCGCGGATTTAGGGGCGTAAGCTTTTACTTGAACGGAGGTATTTGCCCCTGTTTGGATGGGTTCATCAATTAACTGCTTGTCTATAGAAATGTCCTTTAGATCGTTAAAGTATCGCCAAAATGCTGAGTCATAGGGCTCTTTACGATTCATCAAACCTTTTTTTCTTTTCAGTTTGTCTGGAGAAACTTTTGGGACGTTTTCGGTCGCTGTATTATTGATAAGTAATTCTTTAGAAAGTGCAGCTTTGGAAGAGATCTTGTTTTCAGTTAAATCATAACACCGAAAATCCATTTTTCTAAAAAAGTAATACGGAACGAGCTTCCCATTGACCTTCCGATATTCGTAGGCTTGATGATCACGGATAGATCCACATTTTTCTCCATCAGTTGTCACTTTTCTCCATGCATAGTTGGCTTGATCGTCTTCTTCTGTCTTTAGTATCAACTCGTTTTTGTAAACAGAATAATCCTCTAAATCGATGAATACCCTGAGCTCTCGTCTTTTCGAACTCATGTTAGATAGCACGTAAACCAATCGATCATTGAAATAGGTGATTTTTTCTATTTCTAATGGCAACTTCCAAATGGTACTTTTATACTTACTGGCAAGAGGGATTAAATTAATACCCCCATTAAGGAGCAGAAGAAGATGGTTGTGTCCTTCTTTCGTTTGGATAAACTGATCTATATTTTGTTGTCTGTCATAGACTTTTCGGAATTGTGGAATGACAATTTCTTTAAAATTTTGAGTGAGACTATTGTCATAAATTTCAACCGCACATTCCAAGGCTCCTGTACGTTCTGAACCGCTGGTGTGTATTTCTCGATAGAAGGCGTCAAGGCGGAATTGATCTTGTAGGTATCCGTCCTCGTTATTAATTTTTTCAAGTGCAAGATTAAATATTACCTCTGCTGAAAGTTTTGTTGCCTCAACGGAAACTTCACTAAGGTTAACTACAGCTTCGGTTAGGCGTACTGAAATCTCTTCCGACAAAGTTTTTACAATTCCATAAAAGTTGGTATACCCGATGTGCGAAATGGTTAACGAATCATTGGCTAGGTTATCAGAAATATTAAGAGAGAAAACTCCATTTTGATTGGCAATTGTTCCAATTGATTTCCCCTTAATAAACACAGACGAATAAGGAAGCGGCCGTCCCGTTTTAGCATCCTGTACTCTGCCTGAAATAGTTTTGATGTTCTGAGCTTTCCCAATGAAAGCGATTGTCAAAACAACTAAGGTTAGGTAATATCTCATTAGCCACAAATTTTTATTACTATGAACGAGAGGATTAGGTCTGGTATTGCTTCTCGCAATTACCCACAACGTTTAGTATATGAAAAGTAGGCGATTTTGAAGCACAATACTTTCGGTTAAGCACAAAGTTTGATACGAGCCAAAAGCCTTGATTATACTGCTATTCCGCCTATTTTTTATATACCTTGTTGTGCTCAGTAATTATTCTTTCTTCGAAATCCATTCCAATGTTTGACTCAATATCCTGTCTTCATTGCTTAATAAATCAATGATGTTTGGGGGAAATGATTTATCGGGTATAATCCCATGCCCTGAATTTTTAAAGTCTACGTTCAACTCCGAATATATTAAAGGCAATTTTACTTCAATTTTGGAATTAGGAAGAATAAGTGTCAATATATCATTTGCAACTATACCAACTGGATTTCCTCCGGATTCCTCCCCAATAAATGACGCAGTTGTATAGGATTTAATAAGTCCAATTAATTGTCCTGTTGTTGAAGATGAGTTTGCATTCATTAATACATATAACTCTTTATTATAGTTATATTTACTAGGTTCTACTTTAGTCTCAACTGCACCTTTAATGAAGTACTTACCTTCTCTTTCAATCAGTTTCTGACGTTGGAAATGTTTGAGGAACATATCTTCTTCAAAATATTCTTGATTATAAACTTTATCCGTAATCGCATACTCCAATCTATAGGGAAAAACAGGCTCACTTATTAAATACTTCAGTAATTGATTTGAGGCCTCAGGATATCCTCCCATGTTATCACTTAAATCAATTATTAACTTACCGATATCTTTCGTTTTGATTGCTTGAAAAGTTTCGCTCAAAAATCTTTTAAACAACTTAGGCTCGGAAATCGAAAATGTACTTATAGTTAGAACACCTACATTTTGAATAACCTCAAAACTGAATTCTTTTCGGTTAATTGCACTGACTGCCATTCTGGCTTTTCTATTATTAGCTATCTCATCCGATGTTATAGCTTCAATTACAGCAATGCGAGAATTACCAATTGAATCAAGATAGCTAATTTCAAAGGTTTCTGGGAAGCCAAAATAATAGGCATAATATCTACTAAATCCTCTGCTTGCTCTGCGAATAGGTTGTGTTTTATTATATCCATCAGTAGAAATATTTGCAAGAAATGATTGAATAATTAAAGACACATCCATGCCATTAATGGCAGTAATTTGACTTCCTTCTTTTATTATATATTCCTTTGATGCATCTTCTAGTACATACAAGGAGTCGTTGTGATAGTGCAGACTAAAAGGAAATCTTTTAGCTTCTGTTGAGATAAATTCAATAAAAGATTTTGGTGGTAAAATATTCGTGTGATTATTTCCTATCATGGGAAGAATAGGTGTCAGAATTTGGTAGAATTCTAAGGGGCTCATATTCTCTTTTATCATCTGTTTCGCTTCAATGAAAAAGGAATCTAATTTCTGTTTTGATGTATAAAGAAATAGTTGGGGGTGATTTTGTCGTAAACTTGATTCGAAAATTTGAAAGTCAGTCAAAAGCTGTTCTTCGTTCAGAGATTCTTGAGCAAACAAGCAATTCGAAATACTGAAACAGGATAAAATTAGACTTGCTATAAAAGGTATAAGTATTTTGTTCATTTTACTTTTTATTGAGCACAACGTCTAGCTAAACGCAGTAAGCTTGAACTTTGTAAATATCACAAAAACTGGCTGCTTGTAAAGTCTTAGCAAGTACCTCGGCAGCTTATGGAGTTTGAGCGTCTGTTATATTCTTTTAATTGTTTTTCAGGAATTCAATTTCCTTTTTGAGTTCTTCGATTTTAACGTTTTGTAATTCTAGCTGTTGAAGACGTTCATTCTGTTCTATGACATATAGAGTTAGCTCCTCAATCTTCTTCAAAAGCCTCATATTCATATCGCCCAGATCGATTCCGTTTTCACCGATTTCAGCAGCGGATGGAATTTCAGGAAGATGTTTGTTTTCAGCGATGTACGCTTTGGTTTCTTTCAGAGTTCGGAGGTTGTAATTTGATTCAAAAACGTAATCAGGCACGCTATTAACATCTGTCAAGACTTTCACCTCTGTTGCTCGAATTTGGCCATTTACGGCAAGTTTGGATTCGGGTGTAGTTGTTCCAATTCCTACATTTCCGTTTGTGTGAATTCTCATTCTTTCTGCCCATGAGGAACCATCATGGGATTGAAAGAGAATTCCACTAGAAGCTCCATCAGACATTATTGTTCCCATTTGTTCCGTATTGGAATACCCTAAGTAGAGTCCTCTGGATATACTTGATTTGCCAAATTGAGTGACAGCTCTTAAATCATCGTTGACTAAGTCAATTCCAGTTCCATCAACATGCAGTGGCTCTTCGGGACTTGTGGTTCCAATCCCAATATTTCCGTTTGTATGAATTCTCATTCTTTCTGCCCATGAAGAACCATCATGGGATTGAAAGAGAATTCCACTAGAAGCTCCATCAGACATTATTGTTCCCATTTGTTCCGCATTGGAATATCCTAAGTAGAGCCCTTTAGATATACTTGATTTGCCAAATTGAGTGACAGCTCTTAAATCATCATTGACTAGGTCAATTCCAGTTCCGTCGACATGCAGAGGCTCTTCTGGACTGTTTGTTCCAATCCCGATTTTGTCATTAATAATTGAAAATCTAGAACTAGTGCTTCCAAAATTGTCTTTAGCAATGAAGAATCCGCCACCTCCGAAACTCCCTAAAAACCAGTCATCGGTATTTCCATCTAAGGCAAGGATCTTCCAATTATTTCCAGCGTTTCCTTTTATGGTAAGCTTTGCATCATCTAAAGAGGTGTTTGTGCCAATGCCTACATTTCCACCTGCCAAATTGTTGAGTTGAGCGAGTGTAGTATTTGAAAATAGGATCAAGGCAAGTCCGAAAATGATTGATTTTTTTTTCATGATTCGATTTATGATCTGGTAATATTGAATATAACGATCAGATAAGCTCAGTGAGCATATCCTTTCAAATTGATTTTAAAGTTAAGGTTTAGCTTTGATATTTGCTTATAGCTAAGTCTGCTCATTGAGCTTATCACCTGTTATGTGGATTGGAACAAGGATCAATCGCATATCTGCTCATTTTCAGTTCAGTGGACAAAAGATTCCACCTTTCTAGTTTTGAAATAAGAAGTTGCTTCAAAACATTTGTCGGTAGCTTTGTTTGTTCCGAGTTCAAAATGATAAAATCTTCATCTATTTGATTTGAAAGTGGGTTCTGTTTATGGTAATCTATAATCTTCAATGCCATCTTCTCAAATTCTTTCACTTTGTTCCTTAGTTCCGAAAACTCAGTCGTTGGAGTTGAATTCACTATTTGTTGTTTGAACTTGGTTAATTGTGCTAATGAATTGTAAGCAGAATCTAACTGCGGGTATTTTCTGTTGTAGCAATCTTTTAGTTCTGAAATTGAAGATTGGAATAAATTGATCTTACGAGCATTTTCTTTTGCAACTTCTTGTCTGGATTTTTCGAGTTCATCAATTATTGGTTGATAATCTGGAGAGGCGCATGAGAAAGCTATTAGCAGAAGGAGTGAATTTCGCATAAAGTAATGTTACATGGACTTTGTTCGGGCTTTGGTAATTACAAGGACAGAAATCAACAACGCCAAAAGGATTATTCCTGCTATCAGATATGTGTTCTTTTTTCTTTCTTTTGACAAACTTGATTGCAGTGTAGAATGAAGTAAATTGATTGAATCTGTTTTTAGACGGTCATCTTCAAATCGCCAATCTTGAATTTTTTCAAACCGTTCTAGGTCTCTAACCTTTCCTGTTGGTCTTATTGATTCACCAAGTCTTTTATAGTATTCTTCAGATTCGGATAATAATTCAGTTAATGTGCAGTCGTTGGTCCAATAAGCTTTAGAATCTTCCCCAAAGGAGAATGCAAAAACAAGAAATGTCGAATCCATCTTAAAATGAGGGCTGCAACATCCATGAATGGGACTGACAATTGAAGTTATCGTGGTATACTTTGATAATCCTTTAAAAGACTCAATTACTTCAAAAGTATAAATACCTGCTGGGCTACCATTTACCCAAAATACTCTATGTTCAGAGTCAATAAGTTTACCAACAAAAATCACATCAGCATTTGCAGAATCCTTTTCAAATGTTGTGAAACAGATGTCGGCGAAGACAAAATGACATATTAAAAAGGTTAGAGAAATTAATAAAGCCTTCTTCATTTTGTTGTTAACGTCAGAAAGAGTTTTTGATTATCTGTGAGATGAAATTGGAAGTTAGATTCGCTCTAATTCCACATAACGTCCAAATAAAATGAGTACGCTCAAACTGTAATACAAGCGCAAATCTTTCGATCTGATGCATAAGTTTCTATGAAGAAAGTAAGCGCATTCATTTTATTGTCTGTTATGATCTTTTATTTGTTTTCAAGGCTCTGAACTTTTTCAGTCAATTCCTCGATTTTCTTATTTTGTTCTATCAAGTAAAGTGTCAATTCCTCGATCTTTTGAAGCAGTTTAGCATCCATCTCTCCTAGATTGATTCCGTTTTCAGTTACTTCTGCTTGACTTGGGATTTCTGGGAGATGACCTTTTTCCTTTATGTGTTCTTCAACTTCTTCAAGGGTTCGCAAGTCATAGTCGTTCTCAAATACAAAGTCAGACCAACCGCTCGCTTCAACTTTAATTTCTCTGGCTCCAATGGATCCTTCTACTGCCAGTCTGTGAGAGCCAGTTGAAGCAGTTCCAATCCCAACATTTCCACCCTTCAAATTAAACCTTAAATCTCCGTTCCTTCGAATAACAAATGGCATCTTTCCTGTTGTCTGTGTATAGACATATAAATCACCCTCTTCAACACCGTAGTTCGCATAATCCATATGTGCAGTTCCAAGTCTCATTTGTTCACTACTTGTGGGTGTTTCAAATCTTATTTCGGACCATTCCGATGATGATATTTTTAAATAGTGTCTTGAATTCAAATTTCCAATTCTTGCATCTCCATTAACATCTAGTAGCTTGCTTGGTGATGTAGTTCCAATACCAAGATTCCCATTTGAATCTAATACCAAAGCATTGGAAGTGTTCTGATAGTTATATAGGCTGAATTTTCCTGATTGAGGATAGTTGGACAAAAATCCCCAAGTTTCAGTTCCAGCATCTTGGAATCTCAAGATAGATCTACCACCATCTGATGTAGTGTTGATATGAATTTCAGAGTTGTTTCCTGATACTGATTTAACTTCAAGTTCAGAACTTGGAGCATCAGTACCAATCCCCACCAGACCATTTGAGTAGTTGATTGTCAAAGCCTTTGACCAAGAACCATTTCTTCTCCAAATAACAAAGTCGTTATTTTGATCATAGGGTCTATGGGTTATAGACCATCTTTTACTACCATTATCGCCAAAGAAAATATCTGTATTCAATGAGTTTCCAGTCCCACGAGAGTTGAGCCAAATCGTTGGTCTATGAGCAGTTGGAGCAATTTCCAAGTCTAAGCTGGGGGAAGTTGTTCCAATTCCTACATTATCACTCGTTGTAAGATTGTTTCCATTGTCAGTCCATTGAGCTTTAGCCGAGATGGTTATAAAAGTTATTACTAAAGCGAAGATTGTCTTTTTCATATTGAGGTGATTTTTGAGATTCCGGAAATTGATCATAACGCCCCTTTAGCTTAGTGCCATAGGATTAATTAAAGATACTAAAAAATGGAACCGTTATAAATGGCTGGTAAATATCTTTAATAAAAACAACTCCAGCAGAGGCGAGCTAGATAACGTCCGGGTTTCAAGAACCATT
>JAVKDD010000032.1:0-8673 GCA_040222455.1 Balneolaceae bacterium
TAAAAGATGTTTTGACACAAATAAACTGATAACAGGCACTAAGCTCCATCGGCTTACTTAGTTGTTTGCAAAGAACATCTGGAACAGATGCTTTTGAGATATTTGAAAGGCTGAGCCGACGGAGCTTAGCTGATCGTTACCACACATTATGAAAAAATACAGTATCATACCAATCATTTTGCTTCTCCCCCTTTCAATTTTCGGTCAGAAGGAGTTGTCAAATGCACAAGTTTTAGAAGATTACACAATTTTCAAAGAAATCTTAATAAATGGACATCCAAGCTTGTATGAATATACTTCACAGACTGAATGGGATAGTATTTTTAGTTCATTTGAGCAAAAGGGAATTAAAAAGGTAAAAACATCGAACGACTTATTTAAATCTATTTCTTCCGTGGCTGATAATGTAAAAGATGGCCACCTAAACATTCTTCATCCAAAAATCGACACCTTACCTGCTATGTTTCCAGTAATGGTGAAATTCATAGGTGGAAAACTATATACTGATACGGATGATTTTGGCATTCCTTTGGGTTCTAAAATAATGTCTATCGATAGCATGCCTTCTCAGACTATCCTAAAAGATTTTTTAAAGTATGCACCATCAGATGGCTATAACCTAACGAAAAAATACTGTCAAATAGAAAAGGAGTTTGGCATACTTCACTATTACGAATATGGTAATAGTGAAAGCTATTCTGTAAAATATATGGTCTCAGACGGTGAAACTAAAACAATTGAAGTTGCCCCCAAATCATTTGAAAGCATAGGAAACATTTACCCCAACAGGAATTCTCATTTTGCAGAGTATCACCAAAAAACAAATCGAATGGAGTATTTTAAAAATAGAATAGCAGAAAAGTGGCCATTTGTTTATTATATAGACTCCATAAATACAGCGGTATTAACAGTAAATTCATTTGGTTTAGACCCTCAAGAATTTAAATCAAAGCTGATTTCTTTATTTAAAGAAATTAAGAAGAAGAAAGCCGAAAACCTAATAATAGATATAAGACAAAACATTGGTGGATACAGAATCAACGCCATAAACTTATACTCTTTTTTGACGAATGAGCCTTTTAAACAAAGAATATCAGAAAGCGCTATTTCGAAGGTGCTTCCTCACGAAGAAAATGTAATTCATACCATGTCTGATTACAGCGAATTCTTTGAAATGTATTTTTCTTCAGCTAAAAAAGAAAATGGAAGGTGGATATTAACAGAAGACCACGCTAAAGCAGAAATGATTCCATATAAAAAAACATTTAAGGGTAAAGTATATGTTCTAGTTGGAGGCAATACATTTTCTGCAGCTAGTGCTTTTGCTTTAAGTGCCAAAAATTCTAAAGAAATAATACTTGTCGGAGAAGAAACTGGTGGAGGGTACTATTTTCATACAGCTCAATATTCTGCGTTGTATGAACTTCCAAATTCGAAAATAATGGTCCGAATGCCATTTGTGAAAATAGATAAATATGTTCTTGATTATTCTGTTCCAAAAGGGAGTGGAATATTACCTGATATTGAAATCCCTCTAAAAATAAAGGACTTAATAGACGGAAAAGACAATCAATTGGATTATGTAGTAAAACAAATAAATAAGGAATAACGTGTGGTAACAATGTGTATAATTCATAAGGGTTTCAGAGGTTTTCGAGCGGTATCATCCGCATCAATTTTGGGTGGTAACTTGATAGGTTTGAAGCCCGCAATCCCTTACGAAATCATACACGAACCGTTATGGAGCATTGCAGCACTCCGAATCAAAGTGAACTATGGAATTCTTAGATAGTATTGGCTTATCAAAGAGCATTGAAATACCAATTTCTGGCACTAAAGAGGATTTCGAAAAACAGCTTCTTCATTTCAAAAAGTCAAAAAAAGATAAATTAGGGTTTCTCCATTCATCGAACTTCGTCCCTTCCGAACTAACTCTCAAGAATGATGAATTTGTTTTTTCTAAAAACCCAAGGTTTTTTCGACCTTTTGCAACACTTGGTGAAATCAGAGGTGAACTAACTCCGAACGAAAGAAATTCAATTGAGGCTAGAGTTTTCTCTTTGTACTGGCTTCTACTTTTCATGATTTTCATTACAACTATCATGAGTGCTTTTGGAATTTACATAGCAAATGCTTCAACCTTCAAATTCACCCTAATTTGGCTTCTGGCTCTGCAACTTTTTAATGTGCTTGTCTATTCCAAACTTCGATTCAGCAAGAATCGTCTAGAACGAGAATTTAGAAAATTCATTAACGAAGAGATTTTGAGTAAAGCTCCATAACAGGCGCTCAAAGTGCATATGTCTGAGTGCTTCTAGCCTACTGTTCTGCGACCAAACCGCAAAGCTTCGCCTTTGGGTAGTTCATCTTTCCATATCAGTTCTCTCTGCTACTGTCCTCATCTTCAGATCGCAGTTTTTCATATACAATGTTGTGGTTGGGTCGAAGCTTCGCTAGCTTAGTTTTTCATCAGCAAAGTTCGGGACATACGCACTTTAGCTAGACGTTGTGAGGCATAACTGCTGTACTTGAACAAAACCCTTAACATATTCTCTTTCATCTCGGTATTAGGAACTCTAACGTGGGTCTCAACTGAGTTTTATAGCGGAATGGTCATTTATGCTCTAATGTACTGGTGGCTTATCATTCCAATAACATTCGGATTCGCGATAACTCTAATAATCACAGTCTCAAGAATTATTACCAACGGCCTAACTCCGAACAAGATTAGTGCTATCATCCATGGATTCGGCTTAACAGTGATTTCGGCAATTTTCCTTATCAACTCAGAACTCTTTAAATCGGAGACACTTTTGGAAGCAATTTTGATTGACGACTTGAGTGCGATTACAATTAAGCTAAGAGCCGACAACACTTTTGACACCAGAGTTGATGGAATGTTCGGTTTCGTAGAGAAGCTTTCTGGTGACTACCATCTCGAACAGGATACAATAATATTTCACCAACCACCATATTCGAACGACTTCATTCCGAACAAGATCATCATTGACCAATCCGACTCAGCATTATACTTTAACAGACTTGCTAACGGAGAATTTGACCGAACGAAAAGCTTCGTGAACTACTTCGAAATCCGAAAAATGGAACTGGAAAAAACGCCTCACAACAAGCGGTAAAAATGCATGTGGCTACTGCCTATCTGCCATTTTCAGTGCAACTGAACCGCGATTTCTGGCTTTTGGAGAGGTAAGCGCTTTCTACTTTTTTTTGTGCCACTCGGAAAAATGCTTGTAGAACGTGCTGTATCTGAACCATTGTTAGTTGGAGCCAGAATCGCTACTTTTATCTGAATTTAAAAAGCTCAGGCCACACAGCATTTTACCTGAGCGTTAGACGCAATGACTTCCATGAGAATACTACCTTTCGTCATTATATTATTTATTCTTTTTTCTTGTTCAGACAACAAGAAGAAGGAACGGACTTCAAGTGATCAGCAAAAAGAGAAACCCGAACAACAAAAAAAGGCGGAAGTAAAAGAGGAAGTGATTGAACTTCTTGAACCTGAACAAAATGATACAGAGTATGCCCAATTAGATTCAACTATCAGAGAGGACATCCAAAATCTTGATAAGAAATTCAGTTCCACTCCGTTTTATGTGAATCTCAAATCTCGAAATTTTTATATCACTTGTACTGGCAAGTACGACTATCAAATCGAGAGATTCGACGGAACTCTCAAATACGGACTAACGAATGATTCATTAGCTGTATTGCTAGAACCGGATTATGATAAGATCTATAATCCTAATCTTACCATCAAGCAATGTTTTGAAATAGAGCGTAATTCCAAAATTGGACTTGTGAACTATCTAACAGGTGATGTTCTACAACCTCAATTTGATTTCATTCTCCCAAGCTCAAATGAACCAAATGAAATTGCCTATGGATTAAAAGATGGTCAATGGTACAGAATCGAAAACAATGAAATATCTCTTCCTGTAGAAACAGATTTTGACCCAATTCCAATTTTGAGAACTCTGTCTTTCAATATTAAAAATGTTGGAGAAAACATGATGTTTGACAGCTATTGGGAATACTACGAAGATGATGCAAATGAAGGTAGAGGTGTAGTTTTAGTTCCATCATACGTTTCATATCTAGGACTACTAGATCGAGATTATACAGATATTATACTACCTGATCAAGTAGGCAGAATTGATTTTGGAACCGAGCAGGCCAACCTATCCACCGGTTACAAACGGAGTTTATCGGACAAACTAGTGGCCTTTTTCGTATCGGCATATGAATCAGGGATTGGAGCAAGAGGGTATCAAAGAGAAGCAAAGCAACTTGTGGTTCATAATGAAGTTACAAATTCACTTCATTCACTCCATCTTGGAACACTTAGTGAAAGTGATTACTTCTGTCGAGAAGCTGGCTACAGATTTGTAAACGACTCTATCCTTGAAGTAAAGGCAAACCTTTTGAAGTACAGAAACAAAAAGCAGCGATATGATTTTGAAACAAAGTTTACCTACCACCAAATTAGAGATGATGGTACCATTGTTGAATTAACTTCTAACAGATACTATGATTTTACGAAGTTCATCTTAATTGATGAAAGTAATCTAAAAGGTTGTTTCGCATGGAGAATTCAAGATGCCACCTACTCAGATGAACACAATATGTGGGTTGCGGATCATTTGTCAATTGAAGATTTGGACATAATGAGAAATGAGATTTTTGCAGAATACGGATATAAATTCAAAACCGAAAAATGGCAAAGGTATTTTTCTGAGCAACCTTGGTATAACCCAAAATATGATGATGTAAATGACAGGCTAACAGAAATAGATAAGTCAAACGTCAAACTTATATTGGAAATAAAAGAACAAATGAAGGAGGATGAAGAAGGTTTTAGAAACAAACGTCCTACGAAGTATGTTGCTGCTGGTTAAAAGAATATATTTTGTTTTCGCACTCTTAATTTGTATCCTAATCATTCTAAAGTCCATAGAGTATTACTCTCCGAATTTTGAAAGAGGCTTTCTTATTGGAAAGTCAGGAATTTTTCCTGTCTATAAGTTTTTTCTCTATGTCCACATTGTAGGAGCCCCTATTGCTCTGCTATCGGGTCTATTTCAGTTCTCTTTCAGAAAGTCTAATTTTCATAGAAGCATCGGATTAATCTATATAGCTTCAATTTTGCTACTAGCCGGGCCAGGCGGATTAGGCATGTCTTTTTATGTAATCGGTGGAACAATAAATACTATCAATTTTTTATTGATGGCTCTTTTATGGCTCTTGACCACTTCCTTAGCATTTTACTACGCTAAACAAAAGAGTTATGAAAAGCACCGGTCGATGATGACTCGTAGTTTTATTTTAACTAATTCGGCTATTCTGATTAGGCTCTTTTCATACATCAACCACGAATTCCTAATCTTTGACCTTGAATTGGGTTATGTTATTATTTCATGGATTAGCTGGCTTCCAGCATTGCTAACGTATGAACTAATGCAAATCAAAAAGCGTCTAACAAACGATATAGCATATGCCTCTAAGTAGTTACTTGAAACTGATCTGCAAAACTATTAGATTGTAGAATATTAATGAGTTCAGAGGCACATGCCATATCTGGACGTTAGATGCCATACGTACAAAATGAAAGTAAATTATACTAGCAAATTATATTTAGGATTTCTATCCACGATTCTTGCAGTATTTCTCTATATAAACGGAACCGCTTTAATCTCAGGTAACCTCATGGCTATTTTGCCTGTTTCGATTCAACTAGCTGTCATTGTAGCCCTTATTACTAAGTCTAAATATGTAAAGTGGTTCGTTAAAGGGTGGGCGCTCTTATTTATTGTTAGTAGTGGCCTGCAACTCCTAGGACAACTCCTATTTTTGATGGCAGATGCCCAAGATAAGATTAACTATGACACTATCATTGAAAGTCTGTTAAAGACAATAATGGGTTTATCAATCTTCATTTTTTGCGATCGAACGATAGAGCTGGGGAACGAAGACCTAACCGAAACTAAGTCAGAGGAAACAGGCGTCTAACAGTTGTTGCCACCACATCTTACCAAGCGAATCCTGTTAAACATCTAGCAGCTCTGTCACAGTTATATTCAGTCCTTTGGCAATCTTGATTAATGTCAACAGTCGAGGGTTTGTCTTACCACTCTCAATCTTGTAAAGTTGAGTACGACCAATATCACAGTAAAACGCGAAAGCTTTTTGATCTAGAGATTTTTCCTCTCTTAACTTCTTGATTTTGACTCCCAAATCCGCAAGATATTTTTCCTCCGTGTTCACTATTGCGAATATGAAATTTTCTTTGTTACATTGTGTTCGTTATAGCGAACACTCACATGAAATCCGAACTCAACAGCATTAACCTGTCTGAAAAGTCAATCTCAGCTCTTGACGATTTCATGGGACTGGTCACAATTCCAAAATTCAAACGCCAACTGAGAAGTTTGCTTCTTTATTACTTGACGGAGGAACATGAGGAACTGGCTCCCAACTACGGGGAGTTCATTGAGGACATGAAGTTCCTGTTTGATTTTTTGGATATGGTTGGTGACGAACAACGTGCCAAGGATGCAGCATCTAACAGTCGCTAAAGTTGCATATGCCAACGTGCTTCTAGCTTACTTCAATACAATCCGACCGCCAATCTGCGCCTTTGGCAAGCGACTGTTTCTTCCTGATATTTTTGTGCTTGTTGATTTTTACTTCTTGACGCAGTGGTTTCTACCGACAGTTGTGCGTGTGGCGCAGATCAGCTAGTTTAGTGCTAATAGCAAGTGTGGGCATACGCACTTTAGCTAAGCGTTACCAGCAATTGCTGCAAATCGAAAAATAGTAAACATGAAATACTTCATAGCGCTTTCAATATTACTCTTGGCAACTTCCACTTTTGCCCAACAACCGGTTAACACTTGTACTGTCCCTTATGAAGACTTGCCAGCTCCAAACGATGATTTAATACTTAAACTATGCGGGTACATTTCAAGAAATGAAGAGGTTACAGACGGAATACCAGGGTTTGAAGCAATAATCTTTTCATGGATGAGAGATGAAAACTCTGCACTTAGTTCAGGTGAGCAATTCCCTTCTTGTATTAAGGAGTGGATAGAAAAGTTCTATTTAGACATGAAGGTACAATCCTCGTCAGTTCCAAAGTGTGACTTTAACGGCCATGCCTTCAACGCCTTCGCGAAACTCAGCTACCCGAAATTCTGGGATCGGATGCTGAATGTGCATCAGATTGATGTGGAGCTATTGAATACGCCTGTGCCTTTTGGGATGGTGGTAAGAAGTGTTGCTATAGGCAAAGAATCGTCTCTATTAACAACACCACTAGACATAACTGAATATGAAATCCTTGCTAACGAGGGTACTATATCTGTCTACTCAATGAATGATTTAATTCAACAGCGTGATAGGTTAATAGCCTATGGAGTAAGAAATGCTGTAGATATTGACCCCAACAATCCGCAAGTATGGTCACCAACAACCGAACAAAGATGGTATATAGTAGAATTCGGAGAAAGGGTGAAAAAGGAATATAAGGAGAAGGTTGATGAGAATAGTGATTGGTGAAAAGCTGGTAACAAACTTTATCTGCAACTTTGAAAACTGAAAACTCGAGCAAATGAAACAGCTTCTATTAATTTCATTATTCTTTCTGAGTCTTAGGATATATGCGCAGACAGATGCCAAGGATACTTGTACAATTTCCTTTGAAAATAGTTTTGTTCCATCTTCTGTCTTAATGACTCAGTTATGCGGATATATCTCAAAAAATGAAGATGGAAAGAACGGCAGAACTGGCTTTGAAGAACGGATATTCGGGTACATTACTTCTAGTGGGGAATTATCAGACGAATTGTTCTCCCCCTGCGTTAAAGCTTGGATCGAAAAATACTACGAACAACTTATCGTGCGATCATCTGCACTTCCTCCTTGCTCCTTCAGCGGACATGTCTTCAATGCTTTTGCCAAAGAGAACTACAGAACATTCTGGAACAGAATGCTCATCGACCTGAAAATAGATGTGAACAAGCTGAATACTCCTGTACAAGCTGTTGTTCGAGTTAACAGCGTGGATATGGTTGCTTGTGCAACCCCTCTTGATATTACAGAACATTATATTTTAAGATATGAGAACACTGCAATCAATCGAATGAACGATTTAATAACTACCCGAGACCAACTTATAGCCTACGGAGTTAAGAATTCAATTGATCTTGTTGGTGCGAACTTTAAATGCTGGGATGATGAAACAACTTCAACATGGTCTCCATCGGAAGGAGAAAGAAAGAAAATTGAAGAAATAGCGGAGCGAACAAAAAAGGCAATCCTGAAGGCAAAAGATGACGATGATGGGGAGATATAAAAGCTGGTAACAAATGCTATGAATGAATGGGGTTTCATCGGTCAGGATATTTATGTGGGGATTGGAAAGTCCGCCACAAGTTTTAAATTTAAATTAAGGCGTGGCTATGTGCGAGACGAGAGCTTGGTGTTTTCTAATCCCCACTCATCATAGCTAGTCGTTACCAGCAATTATCTGCAAATCGCATATTAACTCATGAACAAACTACTTCCCTACCTCGAACGAGTATTTTTGGCAACATTAGTAGTCGCTTACGTACTCCAACTAACTGGATCTGAACTTCCAATCCTAATGACTAT
>JAVKDD010000033.1:0-252478 GCA_040222455.1 Balneolaceae bacterium
CTTTCGCTTGTGCTCCCGCTAGCCAGTCCACCGCTTCTGCATCCACCGATGCTCCTGAAACGGTAATCACTATTACGGATGACGCCGCTTTTGCTGCCGGTAATGACGTGAGACCTATTCTTGAAAAGCCAAAAATCTAATTTTTCTGTTACGAAAGAATAAGATGAAAGCCTTTGAAAGTTGTATTAACTTAGATCATGAACATACTATTAAGTTTTATCCTTGGTATTTCATTAATACAACCAAGCTTTGAGAATAAAATACTTGATCAATCAGTATTCTATATCAATGAAATAACTAACCGTGCTAGTTTATCAGAAAATCATTGGGCATTGAATGAACTTTTTGAATACTCATGTGGTGTTAATAATTCAGTAATTAGATCAATTCTTAACTCGAATAACAAGCAACTTAAAAACTATTATGCAAAAAGCCCTTGTGGAATTTCAATAGAAGGAAGATCAGCTAATAGCCTTAGTAGGATACAAAATATATCTATTGATGAAGGGCTGGTTGGCCTTGGTGTATATTATTTACTAAATGAACCACTATTGATTAAAAAGAAAGCTTTTGTCTTAGAGTTCAAAAATAAAACTAATTTATCTCCTTCAATTTTTGATTTAATTATTGACCAAAAAATAATTTCTTTCTCAGAAATTCCAAGTTCAGAAAGAGAATTCATTTTGTACTCTATAATTTACACTAGACAATCTAGTACTTATCTTTCCGCTGAATCACTTGAATTATTAGCTAATCAATGGGTAACAAATTATGACCCTCAAGATAAAAATCTAGTTTCTTCATTAAATACAGCAAACCTAGTGTATCTTTTATTTGAACTAAATAGATTTAATACTATTGAACGCTTCTTGCCATTAATACTTGCTGATAATTATTTCCCTAATTCTTATAAAAAGACAAGATATCTAAATGCACTTAGTTACTCTTTATTTGCCATAGGCAGATTTGATGCATCTTTAAATATATTAAGAGATCACTTAATTCCACTTTCTGATTATTTAAATCTAAAAGAATTAAAAGATCAATCAATATTTACTAAAGGAGTTAACTTATGGTCGTTAGGAAAATTTGAAGAGGCTAAAGAAATATTTGAAGTAATGTTTTTTGATTCTACTTCTTCAATAAATAAGTCTCAATTATTTAACAATTTGAGTATTTGTTATTTAAAATTAGGAGAAAAAAATAAATATTTAGACCTGCAAATAAATGCACTAGAAGAAGCCAATAAAGGAACTAAGTATAAAGACAGATTAATAATTTTAAGAAACTTATTTATTTACTATACATCTATTAGAGATCCAGAAACTGCACTTTTATATTTAAACAGAGCAGAACAAATTGCTATGGATAATAATGATAGCTTTGAATTAGCTGCAATTCATGCATTCTCTGGAACTTTTTATTGGGAAATATATAAGGACGCTCCTAAAGCCTTACAAGAACTAGATTTTGCCCGAAAAGAACTTAATCCTAGTTCAGATTTTGTTGGTTATGTAAATGTACTTAAGGAAGAAGCAGAAATATTAGTTTCAATAAATGAGCTTAAAAGTGCAAGAAATAAGTTTATAGAATTAAGGCAACTTTCTATACAAAGCTCCAATACCCCAAACTATTTAGAATCTCTGATTGGACTAACAGAAATTGAATTATTAGAAAATAATTTAGACGAAGCTTCTAAATTACTTGAAGAAATTAAGATTTATCCACTCAATAATATTGATTTTGAACTATCTGTAAAATACAATACTGTAAAGTCCTCACTTTTGTCTATAACAGGGTCTAAAAGAAAAGCTTATGATGATTTAATTCCCGTGGTTGAACAAGTTATTGAAAGAGCAAAAATGAGTATTGACTCTCAGACTGGTTTTTGGTCGATTGAACCAGAGTATGTTGACGTATTTAATGCTATTGTTGATATACTTATTAATTTAGGTGACGATGATAAAGCTTTACAATTACTTGATGAGCTCAAAACAATAAATGATGTTGCGCTATATAACAGTCCAATTTTAAGAGCCAAAAGATTATCTGAAGAAGACTTAGCACAAGATCAATTATTAAATAACCAAATTCTTAAACTTAGAACTGAATATCTAAATAGTACCTCTGAAAGAAAATTTGAATTAAAAGCGGAAATAGATCAGCTTTCAGCCCAAAGAGAGCAAATATTAAATAAAATAAGAACCAATATTAGCGATAAAACAATATCTATTTGGTCGCTTCAAAAAAGGCTTACTGATAATGAGTTGGTTCTTCATTTTACAGAGATTGGTGAAATTCTATATGCTACTTATGTTTCAAAAGAATCAATTAACATAGATGTTATTAAGTTTGATGCCTCAAATAAGCTACTATTTAATGAAGCGGCAAATAATCTGGCCTCTTCTAAAACGAATTTAAATCAGCTATGGGAAATCTACCAGATTTTAGGAATTGAACAGAATATCAAAGAAGGGGTTACTTCATTAACTGTTATCCCAGATAATTATTTATTTAGGTTACCACTTGATGTATTACCCACAGAAAAACCAGTGAATAGTAATAGCTATGGTTCAACACATTATTTAATAGAAAACTTTGATATAAAATATTACACTTCTTTGAATAACTATCTTACTAACTCAAGAAAGCAGACCAAAGATTATGCATTAGATTTCTCTGCCTTTGCTCTCTCCGATTTTAGTAGTTTCGAAAATAAAAATCTTCAATCTCTTCCATTTGCTACAAAAGAAGTCAGGTCCATAAATGAAAAACTTAAAAATCTTGAGGCAAAATCAATTTTTTTAGAAAGTGAAGCGGATAAATCTACTTTTTTAGCAAGTGCACAAAGTTCAAGAGTTGTTCATGTAGCTACCCATAGTGAAGTATCTGAACAAGACCCGTTATTTTCTACTATTTATTTAAATAATAGTGGTAGTGATGAGTTAACTTCGCTTTATGCATACGAACTTTTTGATACCCAGATGAATAGTGAGCTTGTAATGCTTAATTCTTGTAGTTCGGGTTCAGGGAGTTATCTGCAGGGAAGTGGAATAATGGGTATCAGTAGAGCTCTTAGATATGCAGGCGCCAAGAGCCTGGCTCTTAATCTTTGGTCTGTAAATGATAAATCAGCTTCAGAATTTGCAATAAATTTCTACACTACTATTGATGAGGGAGCATCGAAATGGGAATCGATGAGGAATGCAAAGCTATCTCTCCTAAAAACTGGAAATGCAAATCCATACTATTGGGGAGCATATATGTTAATTGGAAACTCCAGTCCTTTAACAAAAAAACCAGCAAGAGCTGGCTTTTTATATCCTGTCTTACTGGTAATAATTATATTAGGAAGTTATAAAATCAGACACGAAATTATTTAACGCTTTTTGAAAGCTTCTAAATAACTTTTTGCCAATCGACTAAAACCACCATTTAATTCGAATGTTTTCTGGAAAGCTATTTCGGCTTCTTCTATTCTTTCAAGTTGAAAATAAGTATTTCCTAAATACCAATATCCTTTTTCAAGTATTTCATTATCAATAGAAGATTGATTAACAACTCGCTCGAAATTATTTAAAGCAGCGTTATACTCACCATAATTATACTGAATTGACCCTAAGGTTAATGATATTTCAGCAATAAAATTCGGGGATTCTGATTTGGCAAGTTCCGATTCTAACAATTCAATCGCTTGTTCAACATTTCCATCAGAAGCTAGGCGAATAGCCTGCCGAATAGCTTCTAAACTACTTGTTGGAGAACTTTCTTCAGTCCCCCTCACAATCCCAAGATCGAGTTGTTCTTGAGGAGAAATCTCCGTTAAAGTGTTAGTTCCGGAATAATTCATTACCCCGAGAACCCCAATAATAAGAGCAATGGCTGCAGCCGAACCATAGTTTATTATTTTACGAAGTTTGTAAACGGGAGCAGCCTGATTTTTGCTTCTCCTTTCCTCAATAACAGCTTTTATATTAGCTACGCTTTTAGTGTAGTCTAAATAATAACCATCTTGAACTAATTCAGCCCATAATTCATCGACTTGTTCTTGAGTAAGTTTACCATTGACATATAAGTCAATTTTATACTCTAGGTCTTTATTTACGTTGCTTTCAATCATATTCTGATTTTTGAAATTGTTACAATTTTATTCAATTTCGATAACTGGAATCGATTTTAGTAAGCAAAAAATACCATCTTTTTTTGATCACTCTATCTTTCTTTTTTGATACCCTGTCAACAAAACAATTCAAACAACTCAACATGATTCTTTTTAGTTTAGTTGCTACTAATCATTAAGAGGCAGATGTTATCGTTTTGTTACATTCGTTACCAAAATTAGTATTATTTATTTAATCTACTTTAAAGAGTGTGGTGAAGGAGCTAAATCACAAACTTAAATTTATTCTAATAAACGAGATAGGCGTAATCTTTGAACAACTAATAAAATTATGAAAAATCAATTTCTTTATTTAACGAAACTATTACTCCTGTCCATTTTTTTTATTTCATGTACTGCAAATACTGAAACAAAAATTTCAGGTACAATAGATTATATCGGAGATGCAGAATTCTATTTAGAACTCACTCCCCTTCATTACAAATATTCTAAAAAAAACTATATCCCTTTAGACCCTGAAAATGGCAATTTTGAAACCAATTTAAGGTTAGATTCTCCTCAAATAATTATGCTCGTTATCCAAGACAGCAAATATCCTTTATATGTTGAACCGGGTAATGATTTACAAATTGATATTGAAAGAGCTAAATTTCCTTTTGACCTTGAAGTCGAAGGTTCTTCTTCTGAATTAAATTTAGCCTATCAAAACTTTCTTATTGAGACAAAAGGTTTAGACGCACTTATTCTTGTTGAAATGGATAAGTTTAAAGTTGGAGAAAAAAATACAGCACTTGCTTATAGTCAACAAAAATTACAAAGTGCAGAGTCAAACTTTATAAATACACCATTATCTCCTCTATATTATAAGGTTGTTGGAGAAGATTTAGTGTTAAAACTTAGGGCAGTTGAGTACTCTGACCGACATATTCCTGACTACAATACTAATGTTGAAAGACAAAAAGTGGTTAATGAAGCATTAGATAAAGGATTTTTTGAGATTGAATCACTCGTTGCACAGCGTGCAGGAATTAGAGACTTCACTCACTATTATTCACGCACATTTGGAATTTATGACAGTGTAACTACATCAGTAGGTAAGGAACTATCTGAATATGACATAAAACAGCTTGCATATACAGAGTTAAATGAAAAGCGCATGATGATTATCCCTTTTATCGAAGATAGAGATGCAAAAGCATATGCAGAGCTTTTTTTAGTAGCAGAAAGAATTGGAGAGCAACCTTTTTCTATTTCTGAGCCAACTTATGAAGCTTATATTAATGAATATTCAGAATATTCCGAATACCTGGAATTCATTACTTATTTTTATAATGAGATTAAGTCCGTTTCACCTGGTCAACCCGCTATTCCGTTTAGTATTTCCGATAGATCCGGTAACATTCATACACTTGAGGATTATTCTGGTAAGTTTATACTATTAGATTTCTGGGCAGGATGGTGTCAACCTTGTTTAGTTGAATTCCCGTACATGCATGAACTTTATGAAGAATATTCGAGAGATGAATTTGAAATCATTGGAATCTCTACAGAAGTTGATAGCTTAGTATGGATCGAAGATATCACACAGTTTAAAAATCCTTGGCCAGAATTATATGGTGGAAAAGGAACAGATCAAGAAACCTTCAAAGGCTACAAAGGTGGTGGTATTCCATTTTATATTTTAATAGATCCAGATGGAAATATTGCTAGATATAATGATATTACACCATCATTTAACTTAAAAGAAGTTCTCGATAGTTTACTTCTAAACTATGAAAACAAAACTGCCTCTATAAAATGAGATTTATATTATTGTTAGTATTTATTGGCGCCATTTTTTCATGTTCTTCAAAACCAGAAGGTGAGAAAAAAGAAACTGCTTTTACCGATCGTGAACTAGGACAACTTCTAATTATAGGATTTATAGGTACAGAATTAACCCCAGAAAATGATATAGTCAAAACTATCAAGGAGTTAAATATCGGAGGTTTTATACTTTTTGATTATGATATTGAAAGTGAAAGTTTTGGGAGAAATATTATTTCTGATGATCAGCTCTTAAAACTTTCCAGTTCGTTAGTTGCATATTCCTCAAACCCTCCTTTTATCGCTATTGATCAAGAAGGTGGTCAAATTTCACGTTTAAAAGAAAATATTGGATTCCCAAAAACAGTTTCAGCAGAATATTTAGGAGATGTAGATAATGAAGATTCAACTCGCTTTTACGCAAGAAATATTGCTCAAGAATTTATGGTTGTTGGGGTTAATACCAATTTTGCACCTGTAATTGATGTTAATAAAAACTTAGATAATCCAATAATTAGTAAAGATAAGCGAAGCTATTCTTCCGATCCGGATAAAGTTGCGGAACATGCTGGATATGTAATCGATGAATTTGATAAAGAAGGAATTCTGACTGTTTTAAAACATTTTCCAGGACATGGAAGCTCTGGTGTTGATACCCACTTGGGAATTCCAGATGTAACGAATTCATGGAGTTCTGAAGAATTAATTCCATATAAAACGCTCTTCTCTGAAAAAAATATCAATGCCGTAAAGACTGCTCATATTTACAATGCTAAACTTGACCCAGATTGGCCTGCAACTCTATCAACCAAAACAATTAATGGATTATTAAGGGATTCTTTAGGGTTTGATGGTGTCGTATTTTCAGGTGACATGCAAATGGAAGCAATTAGAGTAGAATATGGTCTTGAAACTGCTATCGAACAATCTTTAAATGCAGGGGTAGACGTCTTAATCTTTGAGAACAATAACGTTTACGAAGATGATATCGCACAGAAATCCATTAATATTATTCAAAAGCTGATTGCCGAAGGGAAAATATCTGAAGAAACAATTCAAGCTGCTTTAGATCGAATTGCAAAACTAAAAAAGGATGTTATTGAAGACCTTTGTACATGTCTGAACTTTTAAATAATAATATTCTCTCCATAACGGAAGTATTTGTAAAAGACAGGCTTGAAGGAGATTCTGGACATGATTGGTGGCACATCCATAGAGTTAGAAATACAGCTTTAACAATTGCTAAAGAAGAAAAAGCTGATCTATTTGTAGTAGAGTTAGCGGCTCTTTTACATGATATTGCTGATCATAAATTTCATGATGGTGATGAGGATATTGGTCCCAATACCGCCAGAATCTGGCTCAATTCATTAAAAATTTCGGATTCAGTCATTAATCATATTTGTGAAATCATTGCCGATCTTTCTTTCAAGGGAGCAGATGTTGCTACCCCGATGAAAACGTTAGAAGGCAAAATTGTGCAAGATGCAGATCGACTTGATGCAATGGGCGCTATTGGAGTCGCTCGGGCTTTCTCGTATGGAGGTTTTAGAAATAGAGAACTTTATAACCCAGAAATTCCACCAACTCTTCATTCCACTTTCGAAGCCTATAAAAAAGACAAAGGTCATACTCTGAATCACTTTTATGAAAAACTATTTTTGCTAAAAGATAGAATGAATACTGATTCTGCAAAAAAGATAGCTGAAAACCGTCATCACTTTATGGAAGTGTTTGTGCAACGCTTTTTGAATGAATGGGATGGTAAATGAAAAGATTTTCAATCCTAGTTAAAACGAGTTTGTTATTTGCTATTACTTCAATAATCACATTACTGATAGGTGAATTTCTAATCAGGATCATTCTTCCCCAAGATAAAATGGTTACGTGGATAGAAATGCATGAAGATGGTTTTGTGATGAATCAGTCTGGTGGAACAGCATTTCAGGAATTAGAAGAAAGAAAGGCATTTTATCGCTTTAATAAAGAGAGACTTAGAGGAAATGAAATTAAACCTAACAAGGTGAATATTCTAACTCTTGGAGACTCCTTTACTTTTGGGCTTTTACTTGATGAAGAGGACACCTATTTGCAGCGGCTTCAAAAAAAAGCTGATGAGGTATTTCCTGATTCAATCCAATTTTTAAATGCTGCAGTTGGAGGGTCTGGACTTGCTGATTGGCCGGTTTGGTTAGAAAATTTTGGAGAGGCAACGAAACCTAATTTTATTTTATACTTCATGAACTACGATGATGTAAATCGTGCCCTTTCCAAAAACTTATTCATTATTGATGAAGAATACCCTGATTCTCTAATTAAATCTCAAAGGTGGATCCCAAAGTCATTTCTAACTAAACTTTCTACAAAAAATAGTTATCGATGGCTTCAAGCTAACTCCGAATTGTTTAATATTTTAGTTAAAGTATTTTGGAAACATTTCTATTTTGACGATTTGACTTATGATTTTAATCCAGATAAGTCTCAAGTCCCGATTCCTTCGATAAGTTCTTTCGCTGAAGATTCTGAGTATTCTACAAAATTAGCTCGTTCTTTAATTGATAAAATGGAGGATTGGTGCAATCAAAAAGGATGTGAGTTTATAGTTATAAATACTGGTTTTTTTGAGGATGATAACATGTCTAGCTTTGATCAAAAGTTTTATGAATCGATTCAAAAGTCGAACCAAAATCTTAGTGTAGAATATTTAGACAACACAGAGTGTGTGAAATTTCGAGCTCACTCAAATCTTGATGAATTTAAAATTCCGGGAGATAGTCACCCTAATGAAAAAGGAGCTAAAATAATTGCTGAATGTTCCTGGGAAAAATTACAACCTTTTCTTTTCCCTTAGTTCGGAATAAGATTATACTCTAATTGGGTAATAAGAGTTGTACCGTTTATCTTTCCAGAAAAGTTTATACAGTTAGTTGGTCCAGTAATTTAAATTCAACACATAACATTATGAAAAACTTATTATTCTTTTTCTTATTAACAATTTTTGTTTTTTCAGACACTATACAAGCTCAATACAGTATTGGTGGTGCAAACAATAATGTCACATTTACATTATCTGGGGTAGTTCAGACTACCAATGAAACGGCTATCGAAGGGAGTCCTTATTTTGAAGATCAACTATTAACTGGAATAGTCCATTTACCAAATAAGAAAACAACTGAAACGCTTAGATTGGCTTTAAATTTAGAAGAAAATCAATTGATCTTCCAAGAGGGTGAACAGTTTAATATTTTTAATCCTTCAATTATAAAAGGGATTGAATTCAAAGACGAATTAGGAAATACAAAAGCCTTTTTTGTAACTGGATTCTCTAGTTCAGATAATGACATCGACATAAATACTCCTTTAAGAATGGTTTATAATGGGGATACGAAAATTTTAGTTCATCATACTGTTACTTTTGATAGAGGAAATTTCCGAGATCCAACTACAAATCGGAAAACTGCCAGATATAAGAAAAATGAAATTTACTATATCAGAAAAAATGATGGGCATTTTAAAAAAACACGTCTCAAACTCAAAAACCTGGTAAATGATCTTGGTGAATATGAAAAAGAGCTTAAAGAATTTGCCAAGGAAAATAATATTAATGGTAAAAGTGAAGCTGATGCTTTTAAGCTATTAGAGTATTATGACTCACTCAAAGAAACTAATTCATAATCGTTATTTATAAGTAAATGACTCTAACCCAACTCTCCTACATCGTAGCTGTTGATAAATACCGACACTTTGCTACGGCTGCACAAAAAATTTATATCACTCAACCTACGTTGAGTATGCAGATTCAAAAACTTGAAGATGAATTAGGTGTTCTAATATTCGACCGTTCAAAAACTCCTGTTATCCCCACAAGCATTGGAGTACAGATTATTGAAAAAGCGAAAGTGATTCTTCATGATGCAAAACAAATTGAAGACATCGCTGCTGTAAGTGATGGAGAATTAAAGGGATCATTCAAAGTTGGGATTATCCCAACAGTAGCTCCTTATCTTGTACCACTATTTTTGAGAGCTTTTTCTGAAAAACATCCAAAAATTGAATTGTCTTTTCGAGAAATGCTTACCTCAAATTTACTTGAAAGTTTGCAAGACGATCAACTTGATGTTGGTATTATTGCCACTTCCACCGATCAGCACTTTTTTGAGGAAGAATTATTTCTAGAGCCGTTCCTTGGCTATGTATCTACCATGCATAAATTTGCG
Organism: Balneolaceae bacterium; assembly: GCA_040222455.1. Taxonomy (GTDB): domain Bacteria; phylum Bacteroidota; class Rhodothermia; order Balneolales; family Balneolaceae; genus RHLJ01. Next base: position 10,144 of record JAVKDD010000033.1, read on the forward strand.
GGTAAGGAAAAACTCGATCTCTCTGATTTATACAAAGAAAACCTTTGGCTGCTAAACGAAGGACATTGTTTCCGTGATCAGGCAATTAAACTTTGCAAAAAAGACAATGAAAAAATTAGCAAAGGAAATATCAGTTTTGAAAGCGGGAATTTAGAAACCCTAAAACGACTCGTGGAGCAAGATTTTGGTGTAACACTGATGCCTTATCTTTCAATGGAAGATCATGACACTCGTTGTGCAAACGGAGTTATAAAAGAATTTAATGATCCTATTCCAACCCGGAAAATTCGACTCATATATAGCCGGGAATACCTGAAGAAAAACTTAATCAGTGCGTTAGGAGAAGCGATAAAAGACTCGATTCCAGATATTTTAAAATCCCAAAAAGAAGATTTGGTTGTAGATTGATTGCAATGATAACGCATATACTAATTAATGCTTATTTAGGGTAAATTGAGGTCTTATTTCCTCATACGTTTTCCTATGACTTTTTTTAGAGCTGCCATTTTTAGTTTCCTATTTTGCGGATCAGTTTATGCTCAAGGGGTAGAATTAACAAGTTCAAACCTTCCCATTGTTATCATAAATACAGAGGGACAATCCATCCCAATGGATAACCCAAGAATTATAGCTGATTTGCAAGTTATTTTTGATGAAAATGGAAGCCGAAACAATCTCACTGATACAGAAGATCATTACAATGGCAAAATAAGTATTGAAATTCGAGGTGAAAGCTCGGCTGGATGGGACATTAAAAGCTATAGTTTTGAAACAAAAAATGAAGACGGATCAAACCGGAATGTTTCATTACTTGGCTTACCAGAAGAAAATGACTGGATATTACACGCCCCATACTACGACCGTTCTCTAATTCGTAATGCATTGATTTATAATCTATCCAGAGAAATGGGTTGGTATGCTTCTAGAACCGTCTATTGCGAAGTAATTCTGAATGATGTGTATCAAGGAATTTACATGTTAATGGAAAAAATTAAGCGAGATAAAAACAGAGTCGATATAGCTACTCTTTCTCCAGATGAAATATCGGGAGATGATGTTACTGGAGGCTATATTCTAAGAGTGGATAAAGAAGGTTGGAACCCCGGAATTGATTCCCAATATCCTCCTACTGAAAACTCAAATGTTACTCTTCGTTATCAATATTATGAACCTAAAGGAGATGAAATTGTAGCAGAACAAGAAGCATACATTCAGAGATTTATGTATGACTTTGAAGACCTTATGCATGACGGAAATTACTTCGATCCTATTTCAGGTTATAGTCAATATCTGGATGTTGATTCGTTTGTTGACTATATGATTTTGAATGAATTAAGCCGAAATGTTGACGGCTACCGACTGAGTTCATATTTATACAAACAAAAAGACAGCGACGGCGGAAAATTAGTAGCTGGACCTGTATGGGATTACAACTTCAGTTTTGGAAATGCAGGCTATTATGAATCCGAAGCTACTAATGGCTGGCAGCTACTTTATTTTACTGATAATCAATCTTTCTTACAAAATGATTCATTCCATGTCCCCTTTTGGTGGAAGGTTCTTTTTAGTGACGGCGATTTCAGGAAGAAACTTAGAGAACGCTGGAGCGAACTTCGTGAAAACACGTTATCTATTGATTCTTTAAATGCCACCATTGATCAATTTGCTGAGTCACTTTCTGAAGCTCAAGTCAGAAATTTTCAAGTCCGGCCAGAACCCGGAGCTACTAACTTAGGTGGAGGTTGGTATCCCTACGACCCACGGCATGAACAAATTAATTCATATGAAGACGAAATATCGGTCACTAAAAATTGGATCTCGGATAGAATCGATTGGATTGACGAGAATATCAACTTACTAACTTCAAATGAATTAGATAACACATTCGGTGCTCCTGATTCTTATTCATTAGAGCAAAATTATCCAAACCCGTTTAATCCCTCCACTATTATTAGGTTTAGCTTACCCTCCTCTTCATTTGTCCAAATAAAAGTATTTAATATTCATGGTCAACTGGTTCAAAATTTAGCAAGTAAGACTTATAATTCAGGCAATCACCAGGTTGAGTTCAATGCTGAGAATCTTTCTAGCGGAATGTATTTCTACACGTTAACAACAGGTACGTTTAGCCTAACTAAAAAGATGTTGTTGGTGAAGTAGGTATAAAGTAAGATACACATGAACAAAGTTCTTTCCTTTGAAAATCCCAAACAAGTGAGGTAGTAAGCAAGCAGGTGCTTCAACACTAAGGGGGTTTTTGTGAAAATCTGAACCCGATCAATGTTTAGGTTCAAGAAATGGTTTTTTTTAGAATCGAACTCAGATTTTCAATTTGTAAGTTAACCTGTGTTCTTTAATCCACTGGATATTGAGTTAATAATAGACAAAAGCTTTGTAAGCAACTTGTCTGCATCTTCTGGCGAATCGTTTCTAATTGCCCTCCATTCTTTTAGATAGTTGATCTGTAGTTTATGAAGCAAATGCAATTCTTTCCCCCTTCTTTGTAGATTCTCAATCTTGCTTATCCTTCGTTCTTCAATCGGTTTACCAAACAAAGCACCAATTTGAAGTAATCCCTCTTCATAATCATTTAGAATTATTTCCATGAACTTATCTCTGATTTTCTCATCCGTAACCAGTTCTGAGTAGGCCTTCATAATAGCCGGGTCAGTATTCATCAAGTTTGTTTCTATGTGAATCAAAATATATTTCAAGAATGGCCAATTATTCACTAATTCTTTTAACTGATTATATTCTTGTGGTGAATGGTCTTGCAACTTCTTTAATCCATACCCAACTCCAAACCATCCTGTAAGATTAAAACGAGACTGATTCCAACTAAACACCCAAGGAATAGCACGCAAATCAGAAAGTGATCGTTTTCCTGTTCTTCTGGAAGGTCGAGAACCAATCTTACTTTGCTCCAATACATCAATAGGTGTCGCTTCACTATAGAATTCCATGAAATCCGGATGGTTTTTCATTTCCTGAAAATAACCTGATGACCATTCAGCAAGTCTTTCTATTATTTCGAAAGGAAAGCCCATATCGTTTTTCTCATTCCGATTTAACATAGCCTGCCGCGCTGTTCCTGATAGCAACATCTCAAGGTTATAAGTAGCATTCAACAGGTTTGCAAATTGGTGAGAAATCGTTTCTCCCTGTACCGTTAGTTTTATACTTCCGCTTACTGTGTTTGGCGGCATACTTTCTAAGAACCGATGATATTTCCCTCCCCCACGACTAATGGTTCCTCCAATCCCGTGGAAAAAGCATATTTTAACCCCGTGCTTGTTTCCAACTTCGGTAAGGTTTTGTTCCGCTTTATACACATTCCAACGGCTAGCCAAAATTCCGCCATCTTTATTACTATCACTATAACCCAGCATTACTTCCTGTACTGGGACCAATTTTTTTATTCGCTCTTGAGTTAATGAATGACTCAAAAATGCATCTAAAATTTCGCTACCATTCTTTAAGTCATCAATGGTTTCAAATAAAGGAACCACTTTAAGAGGTTCTTCAAGTATTCGAACTTCCCTCATGAAAGTATACACCACCAGCAAATCACTTAATCCACGTGTCATACTTACTATGAAAGAACCGATACCGTCTGTACCAAAAGAATCTATATGCTCTCTTATAACTCGGAAATAAGCCAATACATTATCTGCCTCCTTTCCACAACTTGTACCATGTACTACAAATGGTCGGTGAGGATTTTTTTTCAATTCTTCGATTAAAAACTGAACCCGTTCTTCTTCTTCCCAACTTGTATAGTCAACGTCATAACCTGCTTTTTCTAGAAGCTGGTTAAGTGCTTTCTCATGATAGGTGCTGTTTTGCCTGATATCCAGCTTCGCTAAATGAAATCCAAAACATTGCAAATGGCGTTCTATGGGGAAAAGGAGTTCCTGTGACAGTTTGAGAGCGCCAATTTCGTATAAAGATTTTCGTAATACTTTTAAATCCTTTTGAAGTTCTTGAGGAGATAAATAAAATAAATCTGGATTCTTCGACTCACCAGATATTGTATTTTTGAGACGAAGAATCAACAGGTTTATATATTGACGCCAAGGCTCCATTGGATTACGTTGAACCGCTTTACTTCCATTGTTCCCAAATGCCTTCGACTTCTCTACAATCGCTTCTTCTAGATAGGTTGGAACAGTATTTGTATTAGCTGAAATGGTCATTTGAGCCGCTAGTCCTTCAAGTTTTTCAAGCAGCAAAGCTAATGCTTGCTCCCGATGAGCAAGCAACGTATTTCTTGTAAAATCTGAGCTAACAAAAGGATGGCCGTCTCTGTCTCCACCTACCCAGCTGCTAAATTGTAACAATGGATATTGTTCTGGTTCACTAAGTTTTTCCGGGTTAAAACCCATCGAAACCCATGAACTTTTGATTTTCTTATCACTTTGATCTAAAGCCAATGGAAAGACTTTACTAAAGTAATAAGCCACGTTATTCCGCTCATCGATAAGTTCTGGTTTTTCAAGGTACACTTCACCTGTACGCCACCATCTTTCAAGCAGGGCTTTCAAATTTTCCCGAATTGCCTCTCTTTCCGTTTTCGACCAAGTAGTATTCTCATTCTTTACCAACAATAAATAGATTTCACGATGCAACTCTAACACAGAAACTCTTTTTGCTTCAGTTGGATGCGCTGTTAAAACAGGCATAATATCTAGAGTTGGAAGCAAATCAGCCATTTCTGATTCACTAATGCCTTTCTCTTTCCAAAGCTTAAATGTTTCTGCCCAAGAGCCTCTGATAGAAGACAAATCCAGTTTATTTTCGAGCGTCCTTCGAAATTGTGTCGCTACATTCTCCTCCACCAAATTGGTAAGCTGAAAATTTATACTTAGTGCCTGTACCAGCTTCTCATCGGTTACACTACGAGCTTCTAAAATATCTGAGGTCGAACCGTGGTGTTGGATTAATTCTGCAAGCTCATTTTCATGCAGCTCAAGTAACATTTCTTTATAGATGGAGATAACAAATTCTACATCATCATTTATTTTTTGTAGCCCTAAACCTTCAATTTCTTTCTTCATTTATTTAAAATTCAATTCTTGATGGATTATTTACCTTATCTATTAATTCGTTCTGATTCCACTAATTTTGGCGAATCAAGCAGCTAAAATAAAGACTCTTACTTTTCTAAACCGTTAAATCGGTAGTTAAATAATAAGTAAATCATTGAAAAAGCTCACTAACAAGCTCTTTTCAATTTCCAAAAAAGATTATTCAACGAAGAAAGGCTTTAAATAAACTGGTTCAAGCGGTTACTTGCGTAAGATTGGGGAAATCAAGTGGAGTGTACTTTGATCTTCTTGCTCTACTTTTGTGCCGATTTAAGTAGTAAAAGCTCCCGAATGCGAATGTATCGCGAGTTCATCGAAGATTAAACTGAATAAATCCGAAGGTCCATGTACTAAATAGCCATATTCACTTTTCATCCGATGTGGATTTATTCGCCTTACTGGCACGTACAATCTTCAGCTTCACTATTCCGCTCACCAATTTAAGGCCGGATTTTGAATTTATGTTTATTTAAAAAAACTGATGCCTATCGGTTGAGGAAAACATAGCTATATGTTTGGAAAAACATAAACATCGGTTGGTTGACGGATAACTATCGGTTTTGGAAGTTATGCTTATGAACTGGTTGAAGCTGGAGCTTCATGAATGCATTCCGCAGCAGAGCTACGGAACGAGGTTAAAATATTGATTTTAATAAAATCCATTTCAATGACACCACGTTGTCAGTGACTCTGCTTATCTTTGTAATATTCAATAAGAAACATTCAATGTGCAAGTTGAACATTGAATGTTTCTTATTGAAAATTGATTATAAATGGTAAAGTTTTTCTGAGCGAAAGCGAAGAACCTGCACAATTCCGATCTTTGCAGATCCTTCTCCGCCATTTGGCGAATCAGGACGACCATAATAGAACTATGCTTAAAATCACTAAAGCTGGATATCATGGAATTTTACTTCCCGAAGTGGGAATTGGATTGGACTATTCCGGTTCAAAAGCGAAGCATATTTTTGTATCGCACGCCCATGCAGATCATATTCCTACCAATCGAATATTAAGTGTATTTGCAACTCCTCCTACTGCTGCTTTTATGCGGCTACGCGGTTTTAAAGGAGAGATTACTGAATTAGATTTTCATCATTCAGTAGAAACTGAAAATGCAAAGATAACTTTCTACCCAGCCGGTCATATTCTTGGTTCAGCGATGACTTTTGTGGAAAGTGATTTAGGTTCGGTCTTATATACAGGTGATTATCGAACGCCAGCTGCACCTGCTACCGAGGGATTTCAACTTCCCGAGGCTCCCATTGATCAGTTTATTACAGAGGCTACATTCAGTCTACCAATTTATAAGTGGAAACCAGAAGAAGTACTGGCTAAGCAAATTCGAAGATTTGCTTCTCAAAGTCTGGAAATCGGATTTACTCCTATTTTTTCTGCATACAACTTGGGCAAAGCACAAGAATTGATGTATATCCTGAAAGAATTAAATCATCCTATGCAAATTCATGGTGCAGGATTTAAGCTTTGTAAGGTGTATGAGGATTTCGGATTTCCACTTGGTGATTACGAAACCTATCAACGAGAAAATTGTGAAGGAAAGATTCTGATTTGTCCAAGTTCAGCTTTAGGAAATGGGTTTGCATCAAACCTAAAAAAAACAAAAGTGGCCTATTGTTCAGGGTGGGCGGCTAATGAATCTCGCCAAACACAACTTACTGTCGATGAATTAATTCCCATTTCAGATCACTTAGACTTCTTTGAATTAATTGATTTATGTCAGCAAATAAATCCAAAAAAAGTGTGGATTACTCATACTCCGAATCCAAAAGTAGTTCAGCATTATTTAGAGAATTTGGGGATAGATTCAGCTTTTTTAGACTTGGAGGGGGATGGTAATTAGGAATATGAAAATGAATCAATTATCAATTATCAAATAAAAGCTTTGTCATTTAGACCGGAGGAAGAAATCTAAAAAGTGTCTTTCAATCACACAAGTCTTTAAATGTCTCATATTCATTCGACACAACAAAGCTGGTCTTTGCGAGCAAAGAGAAGCAACCTTAGAGAAGCGAAAATATCTATGTCTATTCCATGAACACACCCCTAAATCTCCTCTCAAGAGGGGACTTTAAAGTTATGAATTATATAAACGAGTCTCTCCTCTTGAGAGGAGAACAAGAGATGTATAAATTGAAATGAAAAAAGCGTTTAAAAATACCTTCCTCGGGTTATCTAAGCTAGCCCAGACCATTTCTACTACTCGGGGAAATAATGCAAAGATTAAACTTTGTGTTGATTATTTATCACAGTTAGATTCGGATCGGGATGTTGAATTAGCTACTCAATATTTAAGTGAAGGAGCTTTTTCAACTGTTTCGGGAAAGAAAGCATCCATCGGTCATCGTACGATTGCAACACTTGCCGCTGAATTCTGCGAAATTGATTATGATTTAGTCTTCAAACCGAGCCGAACTGCAACGGGAAGCTCCTCTGAAACTATCCAGCGCTTATTTGAAAATATACCTGAAGCACGAGCAAAATATGTGGCTACAAATTTAAGTCTTCAGGAAATAAATGATATCTATGAACAACTCAATAGGTTTAAAAAAAGAAGCGAAAAAAAGGCGTTAATTTTAGATACCTGGATTAAAATGAATCCACTCGAAATAAAATATTTCATTCGGATTATGGGTCAGGGTTCACTTCGAATTGGTTTTGAAACTAAAAGTTTTGAATATGCTATTGCTAAAACGTTCAAAAAAGAATTAGAAACTGTTCGTTATGCTCGAATGATAACAGGAAGTATAGGTAAGACAGCAATCCTAGCAAAATTAGATCAATTGGAGGAAGCTACATTTAAAATGTTCAGCCCTATTTCGTTTATGTTAGCTTCACCCATAGAAAGCAGATCTGTAAGTGATTTTTCAAACTATATTGCAGAAGAAAAATTTGATGGAATGCGTTGTCAGGCTCATATTTCTGAGGGAAGAGTTGAGCTATATTCCCGAGATTTGAATGAAATCACCGTTTCATTTCCTGAGATTGTCACATTCTTTTCTAATAAAAACATACCCAATTTAGTGCTTGATGGAGAAATTTGTGTTTTTAAGGAGGAAACCATTATGCCTTTTCAGCTTTTGCAAAAAAGAATGGGTGTCAAGAAGCCATCTGAAAAGCTAAGGAATGAATTCCCCGTTATATTTATTGCATACGATATTCTATTTCTTAATGGATGTCCTTTATTTGATGATCCGTTAATGGTACGTAGAAAAAAACTCGAGATGCTTTCAGAGCAATATCGTATCCCTATTACATCTCAAATGGAAATTTCTAATGAAGATGATGTAGAAGCTTTATTTCAAAGAGCGCTAGATCATGGAAATGAAGGTTTGATGTTAAAGCGAAAAGACTCGCGTTATGAATATGGTCAGCGCCGGAAATCCTGGTTAAAAGTAAAAAAACCGAGAGGTTCTTTAGATACAATTATTCTTTATGCTCACGCTGGTAGTGGTAAAAGAGGTGGAACTTATTCTGACTTTACCTTGGGAATATCAGTCAAAGACGATGACCGCTATGAGGAAGAATTCATTCCCATTGGAAAAGCTTATGGTGGTTATTCGAATGAAGAGTTAACGGAAATGAATAAGCGAATTAAATCACTCACACATGAGCGATTTGGGCCAACTGTTTTGCTAAAGCCAGCTTTGGTTGTAGAACTTGAGTTCGAAGACATTCAAATCAACAAAAGAACCAAAGCAAAGTATACGCTACGTTTCCCTCGATTTAAGGCAATTAGATGGGACTTGTCTACTAAAGACGTAGATACCTTGAAAGATGTGGAGCGTATGTTTGAAGAGAAACTAAAAGAAGATCGATTAACTCAAGATAAAAATCCTTCGTTTTATTTTATGGAGAGTACATAAGATAGTTCCCTAATCAGGGCAGTACTTTGTCAATTTTATTTAATCTATGAAACTCGACCTTTAAGTTAGACGGTTCTGTCTCCTATTTCTATTATTTATTAGTACTTACTTTAGTCTGACTATGTTCTAAGTAGTAAGATCTAAAATACATATGAATACAATTTTTTAAAGGATTTAACATAAAACAGGGAGAACTTAGGTAAAGAATAAAGTTATCTCGGTGAATCAACCAACAAAAAAATTATGCTTACTGCTCTTCCATTAAAAAAAACCATACTACTAGTCTTTCTATCGCTTTTTTGGCTTTCTTGCTCTTCAAGCGAAGAAAATCAAGACACTTCATCTCAGAATAATAATTCTACATCACAGGTTATTCCAGCAGTAGAAGCCGTTCAGGCACGCTACGGCTCACTCCCTTTAGTAGAAAGATTTAGCGGAAATGTCCGTTCTGAAAATCAAGTTCCTCTTTTTCCTCAAATATCTGCTAAAATAGAAGCTGTTTTTGTTGAAAACGGCATGTATGTAGAGAAAGGTACAAAATTGGTGCAACTCGAAGATGAGCAGTTCAGACAGCAGCTTGTACAAGCAGAGGCGGGACATAACATAAATAAAGCTAGACTAAAACAAGCAGAAGCGAGTTTGGCAGAATTGACTTCCCGTTTTAATAGAACAAAACAACTTGCTGATAAAGATCTTAGTAGTGATGTTGAGTTAGAACAAATTCAAGCCCAACTTACTTCAGCTGAAGCAGATGTTGAACTTGCAAAAGCTCAGGTTGTACAGTCAGAATCACTGGTTAAAGAACGCCAAGAAACACTAAAGCGAACTATAATTACAGCCCCTATCTCTGGCACAATCGGGCAACGTAATGCTCAAGTTGGGATGCAGGTTTCAAATAATACCGAACTTTTTATGATTGGAGATTTATCCAAATTAAGAGTTGAGATTGTATTAACTGAAAGCATGTTAAATAAAATTTCAATTGGTCAAACCGCGCTAATTATGGTGGAAGATTATCAAGGAAATGATCAAATAATTACTGCAAATCTTTCTCGTATTTCTCCATTTTTAAATGAAATAACCCGAAGTACTGAAGCCGAAATTGACGTTGAAAATACAAATGGATGGCTTAAACCAGGTATGTTTGTTCCTGTAGACATTTTATTTGGAGAAAGTGAGCAAGCAACATTGATTCCTGTAAGTGCAATTTATACTGATCCTACATCAGGTATTGAAGGTGTGTATGTTGCATCATCTTTAGGATCAGAAATCGAACCTGCAAATGACGCTAATTCTGGAAATGCATTAGACCCTTTAACAGAACCGACTCAAATGCAATTCAAAGTGATTGATGTCCGCGCTCGTGGAAGAATGGAAGTGGGCGTGAATGGCTTAGAAAGTGGACAATGGGTTGTTACTTTAGGTCAGGATTTATTAGGAGAAGGAAGAGAACAAGCCAGAGTAAGAACTACAAGTTGGAACAAAGTAGTGGAACTTCAAAAGCTTCAAAGAGAAGATTTATTGAAAGATGCCTTACGTAGAAGCACAAACAAAAAAACTGATACACTTTAAGGAGACCGTATGGCTATTACAGAAACATCCATAAATCGACCCATTGCAACGTCGATGCTCTTTTTGATCATCATTACTTTAGGGGTAATGGGATTCAGATTTCTACCTGTAGATTTGCTCCCCCCTATTGAATATCCTCAGCTTACTATTTCAACTGATTATGACAATGTTGGGCCAGAAGAAATTGAAAATATCATTACCGAACGTATTGAAAACGCAGTTGCTGGCGTACCTGGTGTTGAAAGAGTTCAATCCAGATCGAATGAAGGAAATAGTAGAGTTACCCTAGAATTCGCACAGGGTGTCAATATTGATGCAGCTGCTAATGACGTTCGTGCAGCATTAGACCGTGTTCGATCCAGTCTTCCCATTGAAGCTGATGCTCCCAGAATTTGGAAATTTGATCCAAATAATTTTCCAATTGTAATAGTTGGAGCTAATTCTGACAGAGACCTTGCAGAGCTTACGCTTCTACTCGACCGTGAAATTACAAAGCGATTTGAACAAATAAACGGTGTTGGTTCAATCGATATATGGGGTGGAATTAACCGTGAAATCAAAGTTGATATAAAACGAGATCGACTTATTGCTAGTGGTTTATCTACCCAGCAAGTTCAACAAGCTATATCCAGAGAAAACACCAATGCGCCCGGCGGAAATGTTAATCAAGGTACCTCGCGGTTATATATTCGAACGCTTGGCGAATTTGACAATATTGAGGAAATTGGCAATACAGTTATTACTACTATTGACAAAAAACCAATTCGAGTAAAAGATGTTGCAGATGTATCGTTTGGCTATGAAGATCTTGACCGTTTAGTAACCATCGACAAAAAACCAATGGTTCGGTTTGGAATTAGAAAGCAAACAGGAGCTAATACGGTGGCTGTTGCTGAAGAAATACGACAAGAAGTAGAAAGAATTAATGCTGAGCGAAACGATATAAATCTTTTTGTTACTGTAGATCAGAGTACATTTATTCAAGATTCAATTGATAATGTTCAAAACTCTGCTATTTGGGGAGCATTACTTGCTGTTTTTGTTTTATATGTATTTTTCAGGAATGGATCTTCAACATTTATTATTGCCGTAGCTATCCCAATTTCTATAATTGCAACTTTTGGGCTTCTTTATTTTGGTGATTTAACACTGAATCAAATGAGCTTTGGGGGGCTTGCTCTTGGTGTTGGTTTAATTGTAGACAATGCCATAGTAGTATTGGAGAATATAATCCGAATGAGGGAAAAAGAGGGTAAAGATCTCAAAACAAGCTCGCTAATTGGAACCAAACAAGTAGCGGGAGCTATTGTTGCCTCTACTCTAACAACAGTGGTAATTTTTCTTCCTGTTATTTTCATGCAAACTGTATCAGGACTTCTATTTAAGCAACTTGCTCTGGTTGTAGTTTTTGCTCTACTTTGTTCTTTACTAGTTGCACTTACATTGGTACCAATGCTATCAAGTAAATTTTTGACTGTTAAACCAGCCACTGAGAAAACTAAAAAAGGTTGGTTTATTGTACTTTTCGAGAAACTTGAAGATAGATATTCAACCATTCTTACCTATGCATTAAGGCATCGATTAACCATTTTTGGTGTTACTACAATACTTGTTGTGGGTAGTTTTCTACTCCTTCCACTTATTCCTGTTGAACTAGCTCCTCAAACCGACGCAGATGAAATTGATATCGATTTAGAAATGGCTGACGGGACTAATATTGCTGTTCAAAATAGATATCTTAAAGAATTAGAAACCATCGTACTTGCTCATCTTCCGATGGAAGACGTGAAGAACTTCACAACCGAGGTGAGAGATGGTAGAGCCGAAGTTGAGATTGCAATGGTTCCCGCATCCGAGCGATCCAGAAAAACTTCTGACATTGCCGATGAAATCAGAAGAAACGTTGAAGGTAAAATCCCTGGTGCAGAAATCAGAGTAAGCGCTCAATCAGGGTTATGGATTCTTAGACGAATATTTGGTAGTGGCGATGGAAACGAAGCCATACAAGTTCAATTAAGAGGCTATGAGATTGAGAAATCTTACGAACTTGCTCAGCAAATTAAACTTGAAATGGAAAAAATTCCCGGGATTGTTGGTGCTAGAGTTGGGCGTAGCGAAGGAAGACCTGAGCAGCGAATTATGTTTGACCGAGAAAAGATTGCTGATCTAGGTCTAACTGTAAATCAAGTTGCAAGTGTCATTCAAACTAATATTGGTGGTAGTCAAGCCGGAGCTTATCGAGATGGCGGAGATGAATACCCAATCATTGTAAGACTTAGAGCTGAAGACCGGCTAAGTGCACTCGATCTCGATAATATTTCAATCCGAACGCCAGATGGTCAAGTTCTACCGGTTTCTTCTGTAATCACAAAAGAAGTAGGGAGAGGTCCCACTGAAATTAGTCGGATTAATGGGCAAAGGGTAACAAATATCTCAGCGAATTTAGAACCTGGTATCGTTCTAGGAGATGCTGTTGAGATGATTCGAAATGAACTTGTAAACGTAAACCTCCCAGATGGTTACAGCATTGTTTTCTCCGGTGAATATGAAGAGCAACAGAAAGCGGCTAAAGACTTTCAACTTTCTATTATACTTGCTTTAATTCTTATTTATATGGTAATGGCAGGACAATTCGAACGATTTTTGGATCCTCTTGTGGTAATGTTTTCTGTTCCTTTGGCCATTATAGGAGTAGTTCCTACTCTTCTATTAACGGGTACCACCTTAAATATTCAGAGTTTAATGGGAATCATTATGTTGATTGGGATTGTAGTAAACAATGCCATTGTACTTGTTGATTACATCAATCTTATGCGAAGAGAGCAAGGGCTAAAAGTGTTCGATGCTGTAATTGCAGCTGGTAAATTGAGACTTCGACCTATTTTAATGACAACATTAACAACTGTACTCGGTTTATTTCCTCTTGCAATAGGTATCGGAGCTGGAGCGGAAATTCAAGCTTCTTTAGCCCGGGTAGTAATTGGTGGATTAACAGCCTCTACCCTGGTCACTCTAGTATTTATTCCTGTGGTTTATATAACAGCCGATAAAGTGTTGGTAAGAGTGAAAGCAATAAATTGGAATCCATTTAGTAAAACTAGTGAGTCAGTTGAGTTAGCCAAGTCTTAAAAGAATTACGAATATGGAAATTAGGAATAGTTAGTATCGGTTACTAACATATTCCTAATTCTTAATTGACAGATTACTAAATCACTATGAGTAGCTGGACCTTAAAATCTATTCCGCCACACGATTGGTTTCTTTGTCTTGATGTTCAATCCTATTTCGATCACGAGCATAATGTTGAAACCATTTTCGAAGAAGGTTATACACGTCCTGTTTCTATTGGTGACACGGATGTAATAGTTACTGTATTCTTTAATGGTGATGTTGATCAACCTGAGTTTAATATTGAGTGCAAAGAGTCACTTTCTAAAGAAGAGATTGAGACTGCTAATATTAGTCTTTCTAAGATATTTGGGACTAATATGGATATTCGACCTCTATACGATCAAGCTTCAAGTGATCCGCTTTTAGAGGATAAACTTTCTATCTTATATGGCTTAAAAAGGATGACAAGAGCAAATCTTTTCGAGGACATCCAGAACCGTATTGTAGAAATGCAGATGAATCACAAACCCACTGCAAAAAAAATGATGTATGCCATTCGCGAAGCATATGGAACTGCTCTTGAATATAAAGGCGGAACGTTAGCAGCATGGCCACGCCCTTTTCAATTGATGAAAGCTGATCCTGCCAACATTCGAAAATTAGGCCCTACACTTAGAAAAGGTCAGTATCTAGTTGAACTTTCTAATAATATAGTTGCTGGGAATATTGATATGGAATTCTTAGCGAAATGTGATCCTACTACTTGCTATAATACATTAACTAACATCAAAGGAATTGGTCCTACTGCCGCACAAGATCTTATAATGATGCGAGGTAGAACCGACTCTATATTCCCCAGTAGTATAAAAAAGGGAGAAGAAAAAGGATTACGCAGATGGATTATCTGGAGTTATGGACAAGATCCAAATAACACAACCGAAGATGAGTTTCAGGAGCACATAAAAAACTGGAAAGGTTATGAAAGCTCTGCCCTTGAGTTTCTTTATGTAAATTGGATTTTGAAAGAGAAGGAGAAACGGGCTAAGAAGTAACTCTTAGTTAGACCAATATTTCGAATTTAGATTTCTTTTACCAATATGATATACGTAGTCATCCCATCTTGAAAGTAAAATATTACATCCAAGTATCAGTATAATTCCGAGCATAATTAGAAGTATAACTCTCAAAGTTGTCATCATTATTTTAAGGTACAACTCTAATTAAAATAATTAATAAGGTAAATAATTAAATTTATTTTAAATAAACCTACTTAATTATCTGCTTTTCCTTCCGATATAGAACTATTCTCCAGACCATATAGAAAACAGTAACTGGTAAAATTCCAAAAAGGAAAACATTTTCAAAGACCGGTATTATACCTGAACCTAAAGTATCTAGCACCAAATAGATTAGGTAGCTAGAATAGTAGAAAAGGAAAAGAATCCCATCCAATCTAGTGAGATTAAATCCAGCTATAAATATAGGGATACAAGCAATGCTTACCGCTATCATGAAAGGAAGATCGAAATCTATTGCTTGCTGAGATACGTCTAAAAAGTTGGGTGCGATAATTAGAGTGAGACCTAGCGTAAGAAAAATGTTATAAAGGTTACTACCCATTACATTCGCCACTGCGATATCGGCTTTCCCTTTTCTTGCAGCAGAAAGAGAAGTTGCAACTTCAGGAAGTGACGTTCCAATTGAGATAATTGTTAATCCAATTACCAATTCAGAGAGCCCAAACAAACGAGCTATGGTTACTGCACTATCTACCATCCAGTTTGATCCTAATACGATCAATGTTAATCCTATTAATAAAAAACCAATATTCTTTACATAGAAAAAAGCACCTTGGGCTAGTTCTTCTGGAGAACTCTCAAACTCGAAGACATCCACTCCCTCTTCGTCTTCTTTATTTCTCTTTATCTGAACAAAAGTAAAAATTGAATAGGAAACGAATCCGACTAGAAGAACTATTCCATCAAAAGTGGTTAGGAGTCCATCCATTGCTAAAATAAACAGAAGTATACTTGCAGTAATAACAATAGGAACATCTATTCGAACAATTCGTCGTGTAATATTCAGCGGAGCAATGACGGCGGTAATTCCAAGAATCAGAAGGATATTCGCAACATTACTACCAATAATATTACCAAGCACCAAATCTGCACTCCCACTTGATGCCGCTTTTATACTAATAGCCAACTCTGGTGCACCTGTTGCAAAGGCAACAACGGTGAGTCCCATTATAAGAGGAGAAACACCCCATTTTACCCCAAAATGATCAACTGCTTTTAAAAAAAGTTCTGCCCCACCAATTAATGCTGCAAGCCCTGCAATGAATAGTATAACCGTCATAAATTTTACATTCTTAAGATTGCAATGAAGATGCGGAATTTTGCACTTAAAATTGAATGGTGAAGATATTTTTAAAGGGAGAAAATTATATTCATGATCCCTTAAGACCATTTAACTAAAATCTATTCCCTATCTGCTCGTCGCTTTACCCTATTGTAGAGTGAAATATCCGAATCAGTAATGAATTTGTATAATACTTTTACCCAGGAATTATGAGAATATAAAGAATCATAAAACTCGGGTGCCATCTTTTTAAGCTGAGGAAGTCGAGAACCAGGTATGTATGGAAAGTCATGGTGTTCATTATGATAACCAACATTAAATCCCAGTTTATTTAATGGACCATAGTAGGAATACGTTTCCTGACCATCTTCAAAAACATAATGTTCCGATATAAAATGCCCTGCCATCGGATGTAAACTTCCTGCTAAAAAGAATGAAAGTAACAAGAAATATAAAGCTCCTAAGCCTACAATGTATATATAAAGAGTAAGTGTTATTATCTGGAAAAGTATATTTATAATCAGCCATTTATCCATTTTCTTTGGATGAACGAGCAAAGGTCTTAAGCCATACACAATTATTTGATTTATAGCCCAAACTAGTTTACCAAACAGTCCTTTAAAAAAACCAGCCTCTTGTGAAGAAGGCAAATCAGTATCGTTGTGCTCATGACCTTGTTCACTATGGTGTAATAGGTGGTATCTCCTAAATGACATCGCATAAGGAAACACAATTGGAATATTGGCGACAATTGCCAGCCAGTTGTTTCTTGATTTCTTTTTAAAAGCAAGATTATGGCTCAACTCGTGTACCGCTAAAAACAATGAATGAGTAATTGTCGCTCCCACTACGTATGAGATCAACAGAAATAATCCCCAGTGTAAATCAAAGATAAACGGTGCTATCGTAAGTTGAACGATAACCAGAAATATGACTTTAAACTTAAGTTTAGGGTCTATCCCATAAAGTTCTCTTACTTCAGGATACTTTTTTAGAATCTGTTTTCTTCGTTCTAAATGAGGCTCGTTTTCATCTGACCAATAAAAATCATCAAGAGTTTCATTCTGTTTTTCAATCATCCTTTTTAATTAATCGTACTGTGATTTTCAGAAACTACTTTTAATACACCAATAAGTACATTCTTAGATGAATAGTAATTCCAAAATAAATCGTTTCTTAATCTTGTACTAAAGATGCGGAAATTTACACTTAAAATTGAATACCTTAGTAATTTTTAAAAGAGTTTTATATTCCGTTCATTTACTCATCTTTTAAAATCAATACCGAATAATGCTACGATTCTTATTTCTTATTCTACTCGCTAGCCTAACTTTCTCCATTAAAGGTATATGCTATCAAAGTGATCATCAGATTTCTGTTACACCTAATCCTGTTTCTCTTCAAGTTCAGCCTGGTACTTTTAAGTTAGATTCATCACTAATAATTTATATTTCTGATGAATCTCTCAAACGTGAAGCTACTTATTTAAATAACTTACTCTTTGTTACAAATTGGAAAGGGTACCCAATTTCACTTCTATCTGATAAGCCTGATTCTTCTTATATCATATTAAAGTTAGATGAAAAAGCTGATTTCAAAAATGATGAAGCATATAGGCTTTCAGTTAATAAGCAAGGAATTACCATCTCCGCAATAACCAAAACAGGAATTTTCTATGGTATACAAACACTTCGTCAATTACTGCCTACTCAAATCGAACATATCGATCCTTCTTTAATCCCCAAAAACACCATATGGGAAATCCCAGCAGTTGAGATTTATGACTATCCAAGATTTGGATATCGAGGCATGCATTTGGATGTGGCTCGACACTTCTTCTCAGTCGATTTCGTAAAAAAATACATTGACCTTCTAGCGATGTATAAATTCAACCGATTTCACTGGCATTTAACGGAAGACCAAGGTTGGAGAATTGAGATTAAAAAGTACCCAAGATTAACTGAGATTGGTGCTTGGCGAGACTCAACACTAATTGGCAATTATGGAACTGGAAAATATGATGGGATTAGATACGGAGGGTATTATACACAGGAAGAAATAAAAGAAGTTGTTGCTTATGCTACTGAAAGACACATTACTGTTATTCCAGAAATAGAACTTCCCGGGCATTCAAGTGCAGCATTGGCATCATATCCTGAATTAGGGTGCTTTAATAAAGAAGTGAAAGTAGCAACAACGTGGGGTATTTTTGAAGATATCTATTGTCCAAAAGAAGAAACTTTTGAATTTTTGGAAGATGTATTAGATGAAGTAATTGTGCTTTTTCCAAGTAGATATATACATATCGGTGGAGATGAAGCTCCTAAAACACAATGGGAAGAAAGTGACATTGCTCAAGCTGTAATTAAAAGAGAAGGTTTAAAAGATGAACATGAACTTCAGAGCTACTTTGTAGGCAGGATTGAGAGCTATTTAAATTCAAAAGGAAGGCAAATAATTGGATGGGATGAAATTATGGAAGGTGGATTAGCACCTCAGGCAACGATAATGAGCTGGAGCTGGCAGGGAAAAGCGAGAGCAATTGAAGCTGCTAAAACGGGACATGATGTAATTATGACCCCAAATGCCACCAGCTACTTTGATCATTTTCAAGCTGAACCAATTGACGAAGAACCCATTGCTATTGGAGGGTTAACTACATTAAAAGATGTGTATGAATTTGAACCAGTTCCATCAGAATTAAACGAAAATGAAGCTAAATTTATAATAGGCGCTCAAGCAAATGTATGGACAGAATACATTCACACAGGAGCAAAAGTAGAATATATGGCTTTCCCCAGAGCTATTGCTTTATCAGAAGTTTTGTGGAATACAAGTGATTCCAGGAATTGGGAGGCTTTCCTCGAAAGTCTACAATCACAATTCCAAAGACTGGATATTTTGGGCGTTAATTATGCTACTCATGCAAAAATGAAGTAGGATTAAATCGATGTCTGGGTTTTGTTTAGGCAGAATTCATTAATACTTCATATTGATCTATTAAAGTACTTCTATTCAATTTTAGGAAATAGAGGAAGCCATGGAAAAGATCATAAAAACAATGGATGGCAATGAAGCTGCTGCTCATGTTGCTTTTAAAACAAATGAAGTTATCGCTATTTACCCCATTACACCTGCCTCTCCAATGGGTGAATGGGCTGATTTGTGGAGCGTTAAAAAGCAGAAAAATATTTGGGACGACATCCCCAAAATTATTGAAATGCAAAGTGAAGGTGGAGCTGCCGGTGTAGTACATGGCTCTTTACAAGGTGGAAGTTTAACCACCACATTTACAGCTAGCCAAGGTTTACTATTGATGCTTCCCAATATGTATAAAATTGCAGGTGAACTCACTCCTACGGTTTTTCATATCGCAGCGCGCTCTATAGCTACACAAGCTCTTTCTATTTTTGGAGATCATACTGATGTAATGGCTACCCGATCTACTGGTTGGGGAATGTTATTTGCGAATTCTGTACAGGAAGCCATGGATTTTTCCCTTATTTCACAAGCATCTACCCTCGCTTCGAGAATTCCTTTTCTACATATTTTTGATGGATTTCGCACATCACATGAAATTTCCAAAATTGAAGTACTTCCTGATAAGGTTATTAAAGCGATGATTAACCCTGATTTTGTTAAGCAACATAAAAACCGTGGAATGGATCCTGATAATCCATTTATTCGCGGCACGGCCCAGAATCCTGATGTCTTTTTCCAATCCAGAGAGACTGTAAATCCATTTTATCTTGCTACTCCTGAAATAGTTGATTCTGTGATGCGTGATTTTGAAAAACGTACTGGTCGAAGCTATCAGCTGTTTGAGTATTTTGGTGCCCCTGATGCAGAAAAAGTAATTATATCGATGGGATCTGGAGCAGAAACCGTTGAGGAAACTGTAAAATATCTGGTCGCAAAAGGACAAAAAGTTGGAGCCATTAAAGTCCGGTTATTCCGACCATTTTCATTGTATCATCTTATCAAGGCTCTACCAGAAACTGTAAGTTCTATTTCTATTCTAGATCGCACGAAAGAACCCGGAAGTATGGGCGAACCATTATATCAGGATGTGATATCCGCATTGATTGAAGATCAATCTTCAGAAAAACCAAAATTTACTTCTATTCCAAAAATAATTGGGGGAAGATATGGTTTGTCTTCAAAGGAATTTACCCCTGCAATGGTTACTGCCATTTTTGATGAATTAGGAAAGCCTTCTCCAAAAAATCATTTCACCATTGGTATAAATGATGATGTAACCCATACTTCAATTCCGTTTAATCCCGATTTTGATATTGAAGATGATGGAACTACCAGAGCTGTTTTTTGGGGACTCGGCTCTGACGGAACAGTTGGAGCTAATAAAAACTCCATCAAAATAATTGGCGAAGAAACAGATTTATTTGCTCAAGGGTATTTTGTGTACGATTCTAAAAAATCCGGGGCAAGAACGATTTCTCATTTACGGTTTGGAGATAAACCTATAAAGAGTCCTTATTTAATTAAAAATGCAAATTTTGTAGGTGTTCATCAATTTGGATTTCTACAACGCTACGACACTCTTTCTTTAGCCGCAGAAGGTGCAACGGTGTTGATAAACAGCCCTTTCAGTTCTAAAGAGGTTTGGAAGAAACTTCCTAAAAAAGTGCAACAGCAAATTTTAAAAAAGAAACTAAAGCTATATGTAATTGATGCTTACAAAGTGGCTCAGGAAGCCAAGTTGGGCATCAGAATTAATACAGTGATGCAAACCTGTTTCTTCGCAATTTCAAATGTTCTACCGAAAGAACAAGCCATCACAAAAATTAAAGAATACATTCTTAAAACATATGGCAAGCGCGGTAAAACAATTGTGAATATGAACTACCAAGCTGTAGACATTTCATTAGAGTATTTACAAAAAGTAACTATCCCTAAGAGCGCTAATTCTAAAATCGAAATGAATGGGGCTCTTCCTACTGAATCTCCAGATTTTGTACAGCAAGTTATTTCAGAAATCATAAATGGACAAGGCGACGATCTACCCGTTAGCGCTTTACCTTGCGATGGTACGTACCCAAGCGGAACAACAATGTGGGAAAAAAGAGATATCGCAATGGAAGTTCCAGTTTGGGACTCTGATATCTGTATTCAGTGTGGGAAATGTGTAATGGTTTGTCCGCATTCCGTTATTCGTGCGAAAGTGGCTGAAACAGAAACATTCGCAGATGCACCAGACACTTTTAAACATGCAAAAGCGCGCTGGCGTGAACTACCCGATCACGATTATACTCTTCAAGTCTCTATAGCGGACTGTACAGGTTGTCGTCTCTGTGTTGAGGCCTGCCCTGTGAAAGATAAATCGAATGTGAGTCGTAAAGCACTCAACATGGAGCCAAAGCTAAATATCCCGGAAGCGGAAACAGGTAATTGGGATTTCTTTTTAGATATTCCATCATTCAAAGTTACAGATCATGCTGAGTTTGATTTCAATAAAACAAAAGAAACACAATTGCTTGATCCCTATTTTGAATTTTCCGGAGCTTGTGCTGGTTGTGGAGAAACTCCGTACTTGAGCTTACTTACCCGTTTATTCGGAGATCGAATGATTGTTGCAAATGCAACTGGTTGTTCTAGCATTTATGGTGGAAATTTACCCACTACTCCTTGGAGTAAAAACGCTGATGGATGTGGACCTGCCTGGAACAACTCTTTATTTGAAGACAACGCTGAATTTGGTCTTGGCATGAGGCTTTCAGCAAATAAGAAAAAAGACACCGCTTTAAATATTCTTCACCAAATGAAAGGAATTGAAATTCCTGAATCTTTGGCATATGATTTAAAAAATGCAGATCAAACCACTCATGAAGGCATACTTGCTCAACAAAAAAGAGTTAATGAATTGCGTAAACGACTTTCTGGAAAAGCTTCTGCAAGAAGTAGACGTCTTGAAGAATACGCTAGTTCGTTAGTTGATAAATCTGTTTGGATTATCGGAGGAGATGGTTGGGCGTATGACATCGGCTTTGGAGGACTAGACCATGTTCTGGCTTCTGGCGAGAATGTGAATGTGCTGGTTATGGATACGGAAGTTTATTCCAATACAGGAGGACAAGCTTCAAAATCAACAGGATTAGGAGCAATTGCCAAATTTGCCGCAGGTGGAAAACCAACCCCTAAGAAAGATTTGGGAAGAATTATGATAAACTATGGTTATGTATATGTAGCTCAGGTTGCCTTGGGAGCTAATGAAAATCAGTTAATCAAAGCCTTAAAAGAAGCTGAATCTTATAATGGTCCTTCGCTTGTTATTGCTTACAGCCAGTGTATTGCACATGGTATTGATATGGCTAAAGGAATGAATCAGCAAAAACTTGCTACTGAAAGTGGACATTGGCCTTTATATCGATTTGATCCAAGATTAAAAGAGGAAAATAAAAATCCACTTCAAATTGATTCAAAAGCTCCTAAAATTCCACTCAAGGATTATATCTACAACGAACAGCGATATAAATTACTTACTCAAACAAATCCTAGAAAAGCTAAAGAATTCTTAGGACAAGCACAGGAATGGGTACACGAACATTGGCAATCTCTTTCTGAATTAGCCAAACAGCTAGAGCCAGAATCAAATCAAACTAACGAGGAGGAAAAATAATGGATCTTTCAGCCACATATCTCGGACTTCAACTTGAAAACCCATTGGTTCCCTCAGCATCTCCCCTTTCAAAAAGCCTGGATAGTATTAAACTTCTTGCAGATGCTGGCGCTGGCGCAATTGTAATGCATTCGTTATTTGAAGAACAAATAATGGCTACCAGCATGGAAATTGATCACTTTTTAAGCTCCGGTACTGAGAGTTTTAGTGAAGCGCTCGATTATTTCCCTGAAATGGAAGCGTATGATGTTGGCCCTGATTCTTACTTGGAGCATATTCGTGAAGCTAAAGAGTCTGTTGGAATTCCAATTATTGGGAGTTTAAATGGTGTTTCTAATGGTGGATGGATAGAATACGCCAAACAGATTGAACAAGCTGGCGCAGATGCCCTGGAATTAAATATATATTATATCCCAACTGACGTTGATAAAACGGGTAGCGAAGTGGAGGCGATGTATCTTGACGTGATACGAAGTGTCTGTTCTTCAATACATATTCCTGTTGCTGTAAAACTGAGTCCTTTTTTCTCTTCCATTCCAAATATGGCAAAAAAGATTTCCAATCTTGGTGCAAAAGGATTGGTGATTTTCAACCGATTCTATCAACCCGATTTTGATATTCATGAGATGGAAGTCGTTCCAAATTTAGTTCTTAGTTCTTCTAATGAATTGCGTCTTCCGTTACGTTGGACTGCCATTCTCTATAAAAAAGTGCAGGCAGATATTGCAATTACCACTGGAATTCATGTTGGAACCGATGTTATTAAAGGTATTCTAGCTGGTGCAAATGTTACTATGATTGCATCCGAGCTACTTTTAAATGGCATTCATCGAATCACTGAAATTAAATCAGAAATGATGCAATGGATGGAAGACTACGAATGCGATTCACTCGATCAATTTAGAGGAAGTATGAGTCAAGCTAATGTTCTGGAGCCTGCAGCTTTTGAACGGGCAAATTATATGAAGGTACTTCAATCTATTCGTCAGGATCCAACGGGGAAGTTGTTGTGGTAGATTAGTAAATAATTACTTTCCTCCGATTCCAAATACGCGATTTACATTAAATCCAAGTCGGAAATCTCTTGCAAAAAAATCTTCCGTTGTACGTGCTAACAAGTGCTGTTCTGTAAACCAGTTTCCATTCATAAAAAAAATCTGAAATACATGTCCACCTGTATCTATTTGCCAGGAAACAGCCATTGGGTTTTCAGTATTGTTATTACGATCTCCAACTACCAGAAAATATTCGAATGAAAACGAGTG
Source organism: Balneolaceae bacterium (assembly GCA_040222455.1). Classification (GTDB taxonomy): domain Bacteria; phylum Bacteroidota; class Rhodothermia; order Balneolales; family Balneolaceae; genus RHLJ01. Next base: position 34,061 of record JAVKDD010000033.1, read on the forward strand.
ATTCAAATTTAGTCTAAACTCTCCCCCAAAACCAGCGGCATAATGATTATTTACTAAATCCTGTTCAGCAGTTTCAATCACAATGGTATTAAAGTGAGAAATCATTGGAGCTACTTGGAAACTGAATTTTTCAGTAAACTTTCGGGCGACAGTAAGTGATCCGAAATAATTCAACCGATCCTGAAACGAAGGATCATAGCGATTTTCTTTTTGGGTATTGATTCCTACATCACCCTTAATCGAGACTTCAACAGGGATTTTACCTGATCTCATTTGTTGCAAAAATGTATACTTAAACCGAAGATCTACATTATCTTCTCGATTTGTTCTACCAATACCTACCGAAAGCTTGTCGGTGATCCCATAATCAATCCCTAATCGAACGGCTGCCCCTTGATCCAATCCCCAGAACTCTTCAATCCCAGTACTTACAAGCCCGAAACTATGCATGATAGTACTGTTCATATTATTTTTTTCTAGATTGGAACTGGTAGACATAGTAATAAGCGACATAGTCAGATATATTTCTTCAGGACTATCAGTTATAGTTCGTTTACGTTCTAATTGGGCATACGTTGTTTGGGAAATTAATAGGGTAAATACTAATAGTAAAAATGATACTCTCATAACTTACTCCTTAATTGTTAGTACTGCATTTATTTCGATCTCCTGTTCCTGATCAACCTTTATAAACAGTAGGCTTGGAGGCTCGATTTCATAGTCTTCTAATTTTAAGATCCAACCTGCTGTAAGTTTGAGTGTATTCCCTTCGGGGGTAAGAGTACCTGAAATCACAACATTTTGTTCTTTTCCATGAATTTTAAAAACTCCCTCAACAGTAACATCTTGTTCTTGCTGCAAATCCACATCAAATTCAGAAGTCATTTTTCCAAAAAACTCACCAAAAGGATATTTCTTCACATCAAGTGTTAGAAGCATGTCTTTGTCTCTTTTTCCATTACCGGTGTTAAGAGTTTCTAAATCTAAATAGAAATCAATGGTACTTTCATCTAGATTGATAAGTCCTACCAGATTTTCTGAGGTTCCTGAAAAAGAATGGAGTGGAACTTTGGAATAAAATACAGCCGTACCAGTTTCTGTATAAAAGCTTTGTGAAAAAGCACTACTTGCTAATCCAACTAAAAATAATATAGGTAGAAGTCTTTTCATTTTTGATCACCTAGTTGTTTTGTGCGCCTTCATTAATCCAGGCACGGATTGTTTGAATTTGAGAAGATGAAAGAGTACCTCCTATTGGCATTCGAGTGCCATGTGTTGGATTTGGTTCAACTTTATCAACTAAACCACTTGCATCAGCATCTCCTGGAACAACTAAATTATTTCCATAATTATTTCCTACACTATTCATTAATGCGGTATAAGAGCTTAAATTCACCCCTCCACTATTCCCATGACAACTTGTACAGCTACTATTGAAAATAGGTTGAACATCGTTTCCAAAACTAACTTGTTGATTGGGATCATTGGGTTCTTCTGTATCATCAGGTGCTGATACTAAGTTTTCTGAATTATTTGTACAGGATAGCCCTACAATCATCACGAAAAGCAATACTGCTAAACTTGGGTTTTTCATTGTGATTTGATTTAGTGGTGTAAGTTTCTAATGATAAATAGTGAGAGGAGTCATTGAGATTAAACTCAATTGAGAACACAATTAATTTTTTGAATTTACCTCGTTTTACAAAGTATATAGGTTACCATAATTTCTGTTATCAAAAAAACGGCAAACTTAAGTTCATTTCCGACAAAGGTTATAAAAAAAACGACGATTTAAAGAGGTTTCTATATGCTCATTTAGGTAAAACTCTCCTGAAATTGTGATGGACTCTTTCCAAATTCCTTTTTAAAACACTTAGAAAAGTAAGAAGGACTTGAAAAACCAGTTTGATAGGTTATTTCAGAAAAATTATCCTTTCGAGTTAAAATTAGCTCTTTTGCTCTGTGCAACCGCACAGTCATAATGAGCTGATTAGGTGTCTTATTGGTAACTTTTTTTATCTTTCGTTGAAGTTGACGCTCACTCATTCCAACTTCACGACTCAATACTTCTACGCTAAAGGATTCATCATCCAAATGATTATCGATGCTTTGAAGTACGTTTTCAAGAAAGGAGTCGTTTCTTGAAAATTCTATTCTCTGCACAAACTCTTCTGTTTGGGCTTTTTGTTCTATTTGATCCTTAATCTTAAACAGTGATAAAACCTCACCACCTGGTACTACTAATTTCTTAGGGTATTCTGCAAAGGTTAACCCCGCACCCGACAATAAATACTTTACTGTTTGAGTAATTACAACTTCATTTAATTGAACATTCTGAATAACTGGATCAAAAAACCGCTCTGTATCTTCACTTTCTAGTTGGGTTTCATCGATAGCCGCTTCCTTTACGTAAATTCCTACCGCTAATTGGGCATTCCATTTTTGAACTGCCTTAACTAGATCAATACTACAATGCGTGGCTTTACTGGGGCCTTCAAAAATCGCTGTAAAAGCATTTTGATTAAACTGTACAATCTTACCTCGATATTGGCCAATAAATTGACCAACCAACCCTTGAAGATCAATAACGTCTGCTTTGTTTATTCTTATTTGACCTTCTAAAAAAGTATAAAGTTGTTTTTTATAAACTTTTCGTGGTTCCACTTTAAGTATAAAAGCCTTCATCTGTTCCAGAATCTCTTGAGTATTCCCAACCCAGAATAAATGATCATTTCCCGAAAACTCTACAAACTTAGCTCCTTCTATTCGCTCGGCTATAAATTTTCCTTCTTCTATTTTAACATCAATATCATTAGTTCGCTGCATAATCAATGAAGGCACTTTTATAGAACCCAAAATATCGATGATATCAACTTGGGTATTTGTTTTTGTAAGTACCATTGCCGCGCTCGGGCTAGCCCCAGACCTAAAATAATTAGCGAGCCAATTCATAAAATTAAGATCCTCTGCTTTTGATGGAGCAAGAGATTCTAACTGCATATCGCCACTACCCCAGCTGGTATCAATCATATCGTATACTTTCTGACGTTCTTCATCGGTTGGAGCCCAAGGATAGTCATAGGAATATCTACGCTTTGCAAAAATTCCAAACGTAATAAGTGAAATCGTTCTATTTGGATACGTTGCAGCAAATAATGCAGAAACTGATCCTCCTTCAGAATGACCGAATAATACTGCTTTTTCAGATTCAACAGCATCCATTACAGCACGTATATCGTCCATTCTTTCTTCCAGAGTAGAAAGCTCAACTACTCTATCTGAAAGACCCGTTCCTCGCTTATCAAATAAAATAATCCGAACTATTTTACCTAGTTCTTGAAAGAAATCTACCAGTTCAGGGCATTCCCACATCAAGTCAATATTTGAAACCCAACCCGGAATGTATACCAAATCTATAGGGCCAGATCCGAATACCTGATAAGCAATATTTAAACGCCCGCTTTTTGTGTACTGTGTTGCTGGTTTCATGACTGCTAAAATAATTCTTTTTCTGTACTTCTAAATGTAGAATCATTAACAAAAGTTTCCTATCGGGCTATTTTACACAAAAAACCCCGGACTACTTTGAAGTGAATCGGGGTTTGAAAATTTGAAATTAGTAATTAATGAGCTGGACGTTTGGCTTTTAATACACCAATTAATCCTCCATTTCCAACAAAGATAAATCCGTCGTCGGATGGAACAATTTTATTAATCTGTGTGATATGAGTTCCAAAATTACTTGGTAAATTTATCGTTGACCAATTTTGTCCATCTGTACTATAATAGTGTTTCAATACATGTCCACCACTGAAATACAAATTGAGATCACTATTATATGCCACTCCTAATTGTGGATAGCCACAAAAAGCTCCATCACAGGATCCAGCTGTCCAGTTAGAACCGTCGCTGCTATAGTATACAGAAGGTTGATTCCTTAAACTAGATGGTTCTTTACCAACTCCAACAAATTGATTTTCAGCCCAAATTACACTGTTCAGCCAGAAATTCTGAGTGTTAGAGGTCCATGAGCTCGTACTATTAGATGGAGTAGATGTCCAATATGCACTTGTACCCATCCCAACTGAAATAATCTTTTCTCCACTTGAAGCAAAGTCCATAATTTCAGAGCTATTTCCTACAATATCTGTCCATTGATAAATATTAGAATTTGAAAATCCTGAATTATATACTAATGATGAATAATTTTTAATTCCAAATATCTGTCCATTTGAAGCAAATAAATTAGAAATATCATCTGGTGATACTTTTGGATTCAAATTACTTATGCTTTCAGCTGAATTATACATTTGGTAGTAAGTTGATCCATTAATTGTATTTACAGAACCCCATAATGTAAAAACAGATGCACCACCTCTATCAGAATAAACCACTGTATTAATGTTTAAATTCGAAATAGGTGGATTCCCCAATGATGCAAATGACCAATCAGTTCCATCATTTTCACTTATTACAACGTTATTTTCATTTCCCACAGCTACTACATAAGTACCCGTACTATCAATTGCCACATCGTGCAAGTCTTGCGTTGTTGTTCCTAAAGTCGGCATAGAATATTCTAATACAATAAGAGAATCACTAGATGGATTGCTATGCCCTACACTTGAAGTCACCGTAATAGGTCCTGTTAAAGCATTTAATGGAATTGTTACATTAAATTGATTTTGATTACTAGATGGTGCAGAGGTTTCTATTGCACCACCGGCAAAGGTAACCGTATTCGTTAATGAGAAATTTTCACCATAAACAGTCATCACTCTATCACTTTGAAAGTTATCTCCTACAATCAATACTTTTTCCGAGAATGAATTAATTACTGGATTACCAATTGGTTGTTCACCTATTTCAAACTCTACCGCATTACTTTGGATTCCATCAACAACTACTCTTATTTCCCCATCATGTGCTCCAGGAGGTACAATTACTGTCATAATTGAAGAGGTTGATTCATGAGGATGTGTAGTAATTCCATTTGGAAAAAAAATAGTATTGTTAGCTGGTATTGGGTCAAAATTACTTCCTTCTATTGTCATTGCTGAACCAGCTTCTACTTCAGTAGTATTATCGGAATCAATCCAAGGAGCAAATGATCTAAAAGCCCTTGCACATCGCCCATTGCTTTTTTGGGCATAGCTTAACGTTCCATTATTATTTAAAACGTAAACACTGGAAGTATACATTTCTTTAACTTGATAAGATGTTAGCCCTTGAAATGCATAATTAGGAGGTATTTGTGTTGATGACCACCATCCTCCAGAAGGACAATTTGCAAAATTTGATGGGACATTTTGGTAAGCTACTTTTATTTCTTCAGAACTTGGTAAGTACCAGTCGGTATAGCCTCCTCGATTAGTACTAGCGACAAAATATAGTGCATCCAATGCCGGGCTATTATAATTTGGCCAAATTGTTTTTGGAGGTTTCCCACACCCACTTATAGCACATGCTGCGTTCATATTGTTAGCGCCACTTCCAATTGGAGCTATGAGGCTGCTATTATATGATATACCATTACTTGACAACCGATTATACCAATACGCGTTACTGTTTTCATCTTCAGTAGCTGCTACAATCCCTTTTCCATTTTTACTCTCATCTACATAGACAATAACTCCCCCTGCATAATTCTTCCCAGTAAAATCATTCGTTGCGTTACTAGGGCATTCCTGAATAACAGTATAAAGTGATTTACCGGAATCTAGTTTTGCTTGGATGTCACTAGAATTACAATTTTGAGCTTTACTTTGAACAGTGAAAGTTAGACATAACAATACTATCCCTATTGCATATTTAAATACAAGTTTCATATTTCCCCTTTTCTTAATCCAGATTAATATTTGAATGAGATACAACCCATAAACCCATTATTTAGCAAAATGAAATACTTTTTTTTTGTATTTACAATAGCGAATTAGAATTTCTAGAAATAAAAAAACAGGGAATATTCTAGTTAAGGAATTCGAAAGTTGAATAGTAAAATTAAATACCCCTCCAAAACTGACGAGGCTTTACTCTTTTTAGCTAAGATTTTTGAGGCGTGAATTACATTCATTCTAGCTACAGTAAGTAAACAGTTTTTCTTTTCTATTTTACAGCTCATTTACACATAATTGCTTTCATGAAATGGAAGAAATTTCATGAAAATCATTTATCCACAAATTATCCACATTTTATTCTTTCGTTTTTGCTTGCAATCTATTATTGTGCAGAGTTGCTATTTCTATTAACTGTTTGGGCAACTTAACTTTCCAATATTGATCAAACTAACATCATAATATTATGAGTAAAACTGCTACCCTTCTCCCTCATGTAAAGAACTTCATAAATGGAGATTTCGAGTCAAACCCAACGGAAGCAATGGATGTTATTAGCCCATTAGATGGTACTGTAATTTCGTCCGTCCCAATGTCTGGTTATAAGCATCTCGATCTTGCTGTTAAAGCAGCTGAAAACGCCTATCCATCATGGTCTTCTAAAACATTGAAAGAAAGAGTACAAATCTTTTTTCGGTACAGACAGTTACTAGAAGCTAATATTGACGAGCTTACAAAGCTTGTTACGCTCGAAAATGGAAAGACTTACTCTGAAGCAAAGGCTGAAGTTGAAAAGAGTATTGAGTTATGCGAATTCGCTGTTTCTATGCCTCAGATTTTAACTAACGAAGTACAGGAAGTTAGTCAAGGTGTTGAATGTAGAATAGAAAGGAAACCGCTTGGAGTCGTCGCCTCTATTTCACCATTTAATTTCCCAAATATGGTCCCACATTGGACCGTTCCAAATGCCATCGTTTTAGGAAATTGTATGATTCTTAAACCATCCGAAATAGTTCCATTAAGCGCTGTTCGAATTGCCGAACTTTTAAAAGAAGCTGGTCTTCCGGATGGAGTATTCAACATAGTACATGGTGGAAAAGAAATTGTAGAAGCTATTTGTGATCATCCTGATATAAAAGCCGTTTCATTTGTAGGATCCACAAAAGTGGCTAAAATTGTATATAAAAGAGCTACTTCAACTTTAAAAAGATGTGTAGCCCTTGGCGGTGCTAAAAATCATTTAATCGTTCTTCCCGATGCAAATCCTGAAATGACAGCAAGTAATGTTGTTGCTTCAATGTCAGGATGTGCAGGTCAACGCTGTATGGCAGCAGCCGTTATGGTTGGGGTTGATAAAGTAGATCATATTATAGACCGAATGATTTCTGAAGCTCAAAAGATTATTCCTGGTGAAACACTGGGTTCTGTTATCTCTAAAGTAGCTAAAGAGCGCATTGAGAAATATATCAATGATGCCGAAAAAGCTGGAGCCAAGGTGCTTGTTGATGGAAGAAATGCAACCGTACCCGGAAAAGATGGTGGTTTCTATGTTGGTGCTTCGATCGTAGATCATGTTACTCCTGATATGGCAATTGCAAAAGAAGAGGTGTTTGGTCCTGTTATTTCGATAATCCGTGCTAAAGATCTGGAGGAAGCTCTTACTATTGAAAATAGTTCAGGTTATGGAAACGCTGCTGCAGTTTTCACCCAAAATGGTGGACTAGCCAGGCAGGTAATTGAAAAAGCTAGTGCTGGTATGGTTGGAGTAAATATTGGAGTACCAGTTCCTCGTGAACCATTCCCTTTTGGAGGATGGAATGATTCCAAATTTGGGGTTTGTGATATCACTGGGAAAAGCTCTATAGAATTCTGGACACAGAATAAAAAAACCTCGGTAAAATGGAATGCCGAAGCTCGTACAAACTGGATGAGTTAATAAATTTGAAAGTTATAACCGTTAAACAAACATGGATCAAATAGTACAAGATAATTTAGATTACACCTTATTTTCATGGGCAAAACAAGGTGGACTTAACCCCATAAATGCTAAAAGAGCGCGCGGAGTGTATGTGTACGATCGAGATGACAAACGCTATCTCGATTTCTCTTCTCAATTGATGAATGTAAATATTGGGCATGGAAATCAACGAATTACCGAAGCAGTTGCAAAACAAATGAGTGAGTTGAGTTACGTATATCCTGGCATGGCAACCGAAATACGAGGTAAACTTGGTAAAAAAATTGCGGAAATAACTCCTGGTAATCTTACTAAATCATTCTTCACTCTTGGTGGAGCCGAGGCCGTAGAAAATGCGATTAAAGTTGCACGAATGTTTACAGGCCGATATAAGATCATTTCTCATTATCGCTCTTATCATGGAGCTACCTATGGAGCCATTTCTGCAGGAGGAGATCCGCGAAAATTTCCAATAGACAGCCAAGCTGTTCCGAACTTTGTTCATGTAGAAAACCCATACTTCTACCGATGTCCTTGGAACACTTCTAACATGGAAGAATGTGGAGAAATGGCCGCCCGAAATATTGAAAATATCATCAAATATGAAAATCCAGACAGTATTGCCGCTATTTTAATTGAAGGTGAATCAGGTTCTTCAGGGTGTATTAAATACCCTCCAAATTACTGGAAAAGACTTCGTGAAATAGCCGATTCCTACGGTATTCTTCTAATTGATGACGAAACTATGAGCGGTTTTGGAAGAACAGGAAAAATGTTTGGAATAGATCATTCTGGTGTAACTCCCGATTTAATGTGTATGGCAAAAGGTCTTACTTCAGGTTATTTGCCTTTAGGAGCTGTTGTTCTTACCGATACGATTGCGAAACATTTTAATGACAACCCTTTGGTAATTGGACTTACTTATTCTGCACATGCTGTTTCTTGTGCTGCTGCTGTTGAAAATATCCAGATTTTGCAAGAGGAGAATATGGTAGAAAATGCTGCAAATATGGGATCTTATATAGAGAATGAAGTTGAAAAACTGAAAGAAAAACATCCTTCTATTGGAGATTTTAGAAATACGGGACTTCTTGGTTGTGTAGAATTAGTTAAAAACCGAGAGACAAAAGAACCCGTAACTCCTTGGAATGCTAAACCACACGAAATGGAGGCAACATTACGCATGGCTTCCAAAATTCGAGAATTAGGCATGTTCACTTTTGTTCGTTGGAATTGGATTTTTATAGCACCTCCTCTTTGTGTTACAACCGAAGAGATTGATGAAGGACTCGAAATCATATCAAAGACAATTGATATTGCAGATGAGTACTATAAATGAATGATTTGCTAAAAACTAAAATTGAAGTTTTAGAAGAAGATGTTTCATCTTCTAGTTTATACAGTGATGAATTAGCTCCTGTTCCTCTATCTAAAAGAACTTGGAACACATGGCATTTAGCCTCAATTTGGGTTGGTATGGCCGTTTGTATTCCTACTTATTTAATGGCTTCTTATATGATTAGAGCCGGATTAAGCTGGTTTGAAGCTCTGATTATCATTAGCATAGCCAATTTGATTATCACTATTCCGATGGTTCTAAATGGTCATGCAGGTGTAAAATATGGAATACCATTTCCAGTACTTGGGCGGGCTTCATTTGGTACAAAAGGTATCCATATTGCTTCGGTTCTTAGAGCTATTGTTGCATGTGGATGGTTCGGAGTTCAAACCTGGATTGGAGGATTAGCCATTTATGCTATTTTTATTGCACTTACAGGAGGTGATTCCATTGCCGGTTTTTCGATAGGTAAATTCATTTCCTTTATTATTTTTTGGTTTATCAACATCTATTTTGTGTGGAAAGGAACGGAAAGCATTAAGTGGTTGGAGGAATTTTCGGCTCCCATTCTCTTATTAATTGGTATTTTTCTTATTGGTTGGGGAGTTACAAAAGCCGATGGTTTTGCAATTGTTTTAGATCAAAGTAAACAACTTCAGCACCCTACCGCTCAGCTTGAAGAGAATGAAGGGCAACTATATTTAATCCTCGACCCTCTTACCGAAAAAAACAGTTCAGCATTTAAAGCGGATGAGTACCAATTAATTATTAGTTCTGAAAGTTCAATCATTGATCAAAACTGGTCGCCCTTATCATCGAACCTCCGAACCAATATCACTGAATTTGCAACCGTTCAAGAAGTTCAGAATGGTGAAAAAACGTTACGTGTTGTATTTAGAAAACTCAGTGAGAACTCGCCCATACTTTCGAGTGAAATAACGATGAATTTGTCTGAAACTGCAGATACTGCCGTAGTCGATAAAATTTGGATTTACATACTCTGGCTTACTGCAATGGTTGGATTTTGGGCAACAATGTCTCTTAGTATTGCCGATATCACTCGCTTTGCTAAAACGCAGAAATCGCAAGTTGCTGGTCAATTTATTGGTTTACCAGGAACCATGATTTTATATTCCTTTGTCGGGATTTTTGTTACTTGCGCTGCAATCATCAATTTTGATTCTATTCTAATAGGAGAAGATGCCCCCTGGGATCCTGTTACTTTGCTTTCAATGTTTGATTCGCCTGTGGTTGTAATCATCTCTCAAATTTTTATGCTTATTGCTACACTAAGTACTAACATTGCAGCAAATGTAATTGCTCCGGCAAACGCTTTTTCAAACCTCTTTCCTAAAAAAATAAGCTTTAAAATCGGAGGTTTGATTACAGGGGTTATTGGAATTGTGATTTGTCCATGGCTATGGTTAGATGATATAAGTAGTCTTTTGATTTTCATTAGTGGATTGCTCGGACCTGTATTAGGAATAATGCTTGCCGATTATTTTGCGGTTAGAAAAACACACATTTATACCGCTGAATTGTATAAAGAAAAAGGACTTTATTCATACAATGGAAGCGGATTTAACTCTTCCGCTATAATTGCATTCGCTGCCGGAACCGGACTCGCTTTAGTTGGTTATTGGGTCGAATCTTTAAGTTTTTTCTATTCGCTTTCATGGTTTACTGGTTTTTTCTTGTCGTTTGGGCTTTATTACTTCCTCATGAAAGGAAAGATTATCGACCCTGAACCTATTCTTGTTAATGTTTAATTCTGAATGATATGTCAATACTTATTAAAAATGGCCGGCTTGTTAATGCTTCTGAAGATTTCGTAGCAGATCTTTATATAGAGGATGAAACTATTTCTGCTATTGGAAAGAATCTTAGTTCTCCTGCTGATAAAGTAATTGACGCTTCTGGAAAATTAGTTTTTCCTGGTGGAATTGACCCTCACGTCCATTTAGATATGCCATTTATGGGAACCTATTCGAGCGATGATTATGAGACAGGAACACGTGCTGCGTTGTTCGGTGGCACAACAACAGTTATAGATTTTATTCTACAAACACAGGGCGATTCACTACGAAATGCATTAACCACTTGGCAAGCAAAATCTGATGGTAAAGCCATTGGTGATTACTCTTATCATATGGCCGTTACAGACTTTAATGACGACGTAGCTGAAGAAGTGGTAGAAATGATTGAGAAAGAAGGAATTACTTCTTTCAAAACATTCATGGCTTACAAAGGAGCCTTAATGATCGATGATGGTCAAATGGTTCAGCTCATGAAAGTAGTTGAAAAACATGGTGGATTAGTAACAGTACATGCCACCAATGGCGATGTGATTGATTCGCTAATTGCGAAGCATCGTTCTGAAGGTAAGCTCTCCCCTCTGTATCACTATTTATCGCAACCCGAAGTAACCGAAGCTGAAGCTTCAGCTCGATTTATAGATATGCTCGAATACACTGGTTGCACTGGATATATTGTTCATATGACCTGTGAGGGTGCACTTAATGCAGTTCGCCGAGCAACCTTAAGGAATCAACATCTTTTTGTGGAAACTTGTCCTCAATACTTACTTGTTGATGCATCTGTATATGACAATGGTTTTGAAAGCGCTAAATGGGTTATGAGTCCACCAATTCGTGAAAAGAAAGATCAGGTTGCACTTTGGGCAGGATTAAACCAAGGGTTAGTAAATGTTATTGGAACAGATCATTGTCCTTTCAAGTGGGATCAAAAACTGATGGGGAAAGATGATTTTTCAAAAATACCAAATGGACATCCAGCTATCGAACACCGTATGGAATTAATCTTTTCAGAAGGTGTACACAAAAGAAAAATTTCCCTTAATAAATTTGTAGAAGTTACGGCTACAAACCCAGCAAAAATCTTTGGAATGCATCCTCGTAAAGGATCGCTATCAGTAGGTGCAGATGCAGATATTGTGGTATTCAATCCAACAACAAAGCACACAATTTCAGTGAATTCGCATCATATGAATGTTGATTATTCAAGCTATGAAGGTTGGGAAGTTACCGGAAAAACGGAAACGGTATTAAGAAGAGGAAAACTTGCTATCGAAAACGGTGAGTGTCTCCTAAAGCCAGGAAGTGGAAAGTTTATCGCACGAGGAAAAACCACGAAAATCCTCTAAAGAAAATCAGAACTAAAAAAGGAAAAGAAGATGCCTAGAAAAGTTAAGTCCGGATTAATTCAAGTAAGCCTACCTATGACAGAAGGTGAAGGATCTATCCAAGAAATTATGAAAGCTATGGAAGAAAAACACATCCCTTACATTGAAGAAGCAGGTAAGAAAGGTGTTCAGATCCTTTGTATGCAGGAGATTTTCAATACCCCGTATTTCTGTCCTGGCCAAGATAAAGATTGGTATGCATCGGCTGAAACCGTTCCGGGACCAACAATAGAACGTATGCAAGAATATGCCAAAAAATATGAAATGGTAATGATTGTTCCCGTTTATGAGAAAGAACAAGCTGGCGTATTTTACAATACTGCAGCTGTGATAGATGCTGATGGTAGCTACCTTGGAAAGTATCGCAAAAACCATATTCCTCACACTACTGGATTCTGGGAAAAATTCTTTTTTAAACCAGGAAACCTTGGATATCCTGTTTTTCAAACCAAATATGCCAAAGTGGGCGTTTATATCTGCTATGATCGTCATTTCCCTGACGGAGCTCGTGTTCTTGGCTTAAACGGCGCTGAAATTGTATACAATCCTTCTGCTACAGTTTCAGGATTGTCACAATATTTGTGGAAGTTGGAGCAACCAGCTCATGCTGCTGCAAATGGTTATTTTATGGGTTGTATCAATCGTGTAGGCGAGGAAAAACCATGGAATCTCGGACGTTTTTATGGAACCTCCTATCATGTTGATCCAAGAGGTCAAATTATTGATGAAGCCTCAGAATATGATGATGAGCTTCTCATTTCTGAATTTGATTTAGACATGATTGATGAAGTCCGTTCAACGTGGCAGTTTTTTAGAGATCGACGTCCAGAGACCTATGGAAAACTAACCGAACTCTAATAACAACCAACTGGTATTCAACTATGGCCGATTATAAACGACCTGAAAGCAAAGAAGAATTCCACCTAAACTTTGCTCAGAAAAAGCCCTTAATGAATGATACCGAAGCTCATCTCGAAAGTTCTCGGTGCCTGTTTTGTTACGACGCTCCATGTATAACAGCTTGCCCAACTGGTATTGATATTCCATTATTCATTAAACAAATTAGTTCTGATAATACAGTAGGAGCAGCAAAAACTATTTTTGATCAAAACTGGTTTGGAAATGCTTGTGGAAAAGTCTGTCCTACCAAAGTACTTTGTGAAGGTGCTTGTGTATATAATCATCAGGATGTTAAACCTATTGATATTGGGCGACTTCAAACCTACGCCACAGACACCGTAATTAGTTCAGGAAAAAAAATCTTCGAATCGGGAGCGCCAAACGGTAGAAAAATAGCCATTATAGGAGCTGGACCAGCAGGAATTTCTTGTGCATGTGAACTTCGAACATTAGGGTATGAGGTGGATATTTTTGAAGCTAAGGAAAAACCTTCCGGGTTAACCATTTATGGAACGGCACCTTATAAAATCACCAACGAAGAAGTACTCGCTGAAATGGAGTACTTAGAAAACAGTTTAGGATATACCGTACATTATAATTCACCGATCTCAACTAAGGAGCAAATTAATGAACTTCAAAATAAGTATGATGCTATCTTTTTAGGTGTTGGCTTAGGACCAACTGCTAAACTTGATATTCCAGGCATAGATCTTAAGAATGTAGAAGGTGCCGTTGAATTTGTTGAGGAACTCAGAATGAGACAACATGAAGTTAAAGTACCAAATCGTGTTATTGTTCTAGGTGGCGGTAATACGGCAATGGATGCTGCTTCAGAAACAGCTAGAATGGGTTCAGAATCTGTAATTTTAGCTTATCGCCGTTCTAAAGAACAAATGGGTGGATATTCCTTTGAATACGATCTTGCTGTAAGTGCTGGCGCTAAAGGTTTGTTTAATGTTCAGCCCATCCGTGTGGTTGGTAAAGATAAAGCTGAAGGTGTTGAGTTTATCAAAACCGAACAAAAAAATGGTAAACTGGAATACATAACGGATAGCGAATTTATTCTTGAATGTGATCTGGTCATCAAAGCTACAGGCCAAGCTAAAATGGCTCCATTCTTTCACCTAATTGATGGTCTTGAACTCGATTCAGGGAAACGAGTTATTGTTGATTCGAAAAGCTTCCAAACTACAAATCCATTCTTTTTTGCTGGCGGCGATGCTGTAAATGGCGGAGCCGAAGTGGTAAATGGTGCCCATGATGGAAAAGCTGCGGCTCATGGAATAGAAGCATGGCTTAATTCGCAAAATTCATAATCTAATTTTTAAATCTCATGGCTGATCTATCTATCAATTTTGCTGGCATTAAAGCTCCAAATCCATTTTGGCTTGCATCCGCGCCTCCTACAAATTCGGGCTATCAAATTATGAAAGCTTTCGAAGCAGGCTGGGGTGGCGCAGTTTGGAAAACTCTTGGGGTTCCGGTTGTTAATGTATCAAGTAGATATGGTTCTACCGATTATCGAGGTTCCCGAATGGTAGGATTTAACAATATTGAATTAATTTCTGATCGTCCTCTTGCAGATAATCTCAAAGAGATTGAAGAGGTCAAAAAATACTTTCCTAATCATGCGGTAATTGCTTCTTTAATGGTTGAAAGCAAAGCAGAATGGCACCAAATAATCAAAGATTGCGAAAACGCTGGTGCTGATGGACTGGAACTAAACTTCGGATGCCCACATGGTATGTGTGAACGCGGAATGGGTTCTGCAGTTGGACAAGAACCCGAGGTACTCAAAACAATCGTTGAATGGGTGATGGAAGTTGCCAAGGTTCCAGTTATCACAAAACTTTCTCCAAATATTTCCCACATAACTGATCCGGGACTCGCCTCTGTTCAGGGTGGAACGGATGCTATTTCTTTAGTGAATACTTTTAAAAGCATCGTTGGAATAAATTTAGATAACTACGCACCCTATCCCGACGTTGGAGGTGCAGGTAGTAACGGTGGATATTGCGGACCTGCGGTAAAACCTATTGCATTAAATATGGTTCGTGAACTTGCCAGTCACCTCGAAATAAAAGGAACTCCTATTAGTGGAATTGGAGGAATTGAAACCTGGCGAGATGTTGTGGAATATATTCTGCTCGGAGCTTCATCCGTTCAGGTTTGTACATCTGTGATGCATTATGGCTTTGGAATTATACGAGAAATCGAAGCTGGTGTGCTTCAGTTTATGAATGATAAAGGATACGATACCATCTATGATTTTGTAGGCAAGGCACTTCCAAATGTGAAAGAATGGAAAGATCTGAATCTAAATCATAAAGTCGTTGCCACCATTGACGACGAAAAGTGTATTGGCTGTGAACTTTGCTACATCGCTTGCGAAGATGGGGCTCATCAAGCTATTGGACTTTCTGGAGATCCTGGAAACCGTACTCCATATATCATTGATGATAATTGCGTAGGCTGTAATCTATGTTCTCTGGTTTGCCCAGTTCAAGATTGTATAATAATGGAACGAAGAGATGATGGAAAAGCGGAAATCACTTGGGCAGAGCGTATGGACAATGATGATGTCCCAACTACATTTAATGATTCACGCGCCGGCGGGTTAGGACATTATGTTCCAGAACCCACTTTAGCATTGAAGAAAAATCGGAAGTAAAAATAAAATCCGAATTTTAGATATTTCTATTTATTAAAAAAGCCCCTCCAAAATTGAAGGGGCTTTAATCTTTTTAGCTAAGATTTATGAGGGATGATATTACATCATTCCGCCCATGCCTCCCATTCCTGGCATTCCGCCACCCATTCCGCCTGGCATTCCACCGCCGTTATCGTCGTCGCCTTTACTTGGCTTCTCTGAGATAACAGCTTCTGTAGTTAGTAATAATCCAGCAACAGAAGCGGCATTTTGTAATGCATTTCTAGTCACTTTAGTAGGATCAATTACACCAGCTTTGATTAAGTCTTCATACACTTCAGTTCGTGCATTATAACCGAATGCGTCTTTTCCATCCATCACTTTCTGGATAACGATTGCACCTTCAACACCTGCGTTGTTAGCGATGCAACGTAATGGAGCTTCAATAGCCTTACGGATGATATCAAATCCAACTTTTTCATCTGGATTGTCAGCTTTTAGTTTATCAAGAGCTGAAAGTGTTCTAAGAAGAGCTACTCCTCCACCTGGTACAATACCTTCTTCAACAGCAGCACGAGTTGCATGTAAAGCATCTTCAACACGAGCTTTTTTCTCTTTCATTTCAACTTCAGAAGCAGCACCGATGTAAAGAACAGCAACACCACCACTTAGTTTAGCAAGACGTTCTTGTAACTTCTCACGATCGTAATCAGAAGTAGTGCTCTCGATTTGAGATTTAATCTGGTTTACACGTGCTTTGATATTATCACCTGTACCAGCGCCATCAACAATAGTTGTCGTGTCTTTGTCGATAGTTACACTTGCTGCTTGACCTAATTCTTTAAGAGTAGCTTTTTCTAGAGTGAATCCACGCTCTTCAGAAATTACAGTACCACCAGTTAGAATCGCGATGTCTTCTAACATTGCTTTTCTTCTGTCACCAAAACCAGGAGCTTTTACAGCAGCGATTTTAAGTGAACCACGAAGTTTGTTAACAACAAGTGTTGCAAGAGCTTCGCCTTCAATATCTTCAGCAATAATTAATAGTGGTTGACTTGATTGAACAACTTGTTCCAAAATTGGAAGAAGATCTTTCATCGAAGAAATCTTCTTGTCGAAGATCAAGATGTAAGGATTTTCCAATTCAGTAGTCATTTTCTCAGAATCAGTAACGAAGTAAGGAGAAAGGTAACCACGATCGAACTGCATACCTTCTACAGTTTCTAGGTAAGTATCTGTTCCTTTTGCTTCTTCAACAGTAATTACACCGTCTTTACCAACTTTTTCCATAGCATCGGCAATCAAGTTACCAATAAATTCGTCGTTGTTTGCTGAAATGGTACCAACTTGCGCAATTTCTTCGCGTCCGTCGATGTCTTTACTTAATTCTTTTAGGGAAGCAACAATAGCATCTACTGCTTTATCAATTCCTCTTTTAAGATCCATTGGGTTAGCACCGGCTGTTACGTTTTTTAAGCCTTGGCTAACAATTGCTTGAGCTAATACGGTTGCAGTAGTAGTACCATCACCTGCGTTATCACTGGTTCTGGAAGCAACTTCCTTCACCATTTGAGCGCCCATGTTTTCTACTTTATCTGCTAATTCGATTTCTTTAGCAACAGTAACACCATCTTTGGTTACAGTAGGTGCGCCGAATGATTTTTCTATGACTACGTTTCTACCACGAGGCCCCAATGTTACTTTTACTGCATCTGCAAGTTTATCTACACCGCGCTTAAGAGCGTCGCGTGCTTCCATATCATAATGAACTAACTTTGACATAGTTTTTATCTTCTATTTTTTAAGTTTTGATTTAATTTTTTTTAAGGGATCTGATTAAGCAAGAATGCCCACAACGTCAGATTCACGCATAATTAGAAACTCTTCTCCATCTAGAGTTACTTCTGTACCAGCGTATTTGCCATAAAGAACTTTGTCGCCTTCTTTTACTGACATTTCAATCTTATTTCCGTTTTCCACTTTTCCCGGTCCAACTGCAACGATAGTTCCTTGTTGTGGTTTTTCTTTCGCTGTATCAGGGATATACAATCCTGAGCTGGTAACTTCTTCAGCTACGTCCGCTTTTACTAGTACGCGGTCGCCTAAAGGTTTAATGCTAGCCATAAGTATGACTCCTTATTTATTTTTAGTTAGTAATTAAAGTTTTTGGGCTTTGCCCTTTTTAATCTGGTTGTTGTTATGCAACTACCGTACCAAATCAATCCTGACTGCGAGACTTTTCAAAGAGGTGAGCCAAGTCTGCATATCTGTCAGGCGACCAGTTTTCTGCTCGCTGGTCGTAGTTAAATCCGTCAGGAAAAAAATCGCCAAGTGCCGGTTTCAATGAATTACTCAGTTTTTTTCGGCGTTGATTGAATGCCGTTCTAACAACCGTCTTAAGTGTTTTATCAGAACAAAGCATTTTTGGTTTATTGAAGATGAGTCGAATCACAGAACTCATCACTTTTGGTGGTGGACTGAATGAATTTGGTGAGACGTCAAAAAGTAATTCTGGCGAACTCATAAGTTGAGTCTGTACACTCAGAATTCCATAATCTTTAGTTGATGGTGAAGCCACCAAACGTTGGGCAACTTCTTTCTGCATCATTAAAATAGCTTCGGTAAAATATTCACGTGATTCCAGTAAACTAAATAAAATAGGACTTGTGATATAATATGGAAGATTCCCAATCACAAAAGTATCGCCAGTTTCAGAAATCAATTCATGCCAATTAACTTTAAGCACATCTTTCTGATGAATGGTTAATCCTTCTAACTGTTCTTCTAAAACAGCTACGGCTCGTTGATCCAGTTCAATAGCATGAACATCTTGATGCTGTTGAACCAGCCATTTCGTCAAAGCCCCCGTTCCAGGACCTATTTCAATTACCCGATCTCCATCTTTCGCATTCACCGATTTAAGGATTTTTGCGATGATGTTATTATCGGTTAGAAAATGCTGCCCGAGGCTTTTCTTGGTCTTAAAGCTCAAAGTAAATTGTTTTAGAATTCACTTATAAGGTACAAAGAATATTAATTCAGACCTGTCCTTATTCCTATCCTTATAATAGAAAAGTCGATTTACCTGATCGAATTCAATCAGACTGATCATAAAAAGAGATCCAAACAATGCTTTTTTGAATTAAAACTAATTAACTCTCTACTTCTTCCTCATAAAACTGAGGGCGAACTACAAGCAATGGCTTTTCGATTCTTCGTGCAACTTGCTCAGTTGTAGAACCAATAAATACTCTACTCAAACCAGTTCGACCATGGGTATTCATTACAACCAAATCTGCATGTTCATTGGCATAATCAATAATCTCATGGTGAGCCGCAATCCCTTTAATTACTTTTGTATGTAAGTCGATAGAAACCTTGTGAGGCTCATGTGTTGATACTATACAATCTTCGAAAGGAACTCCGGTTCTTTGAACATGCAATTGATATTGGTCATGCTCAAGGAAGTACTCTGTAAGTTTCACAATCAAATTTTCATAAACCTGTTGTTCATCTATGGTTGTAGGTACATAGGGAACCATATCACTTCCTGCAGAATAGAGTTCGACAACATTTAATAGTTCAATACTTGTATTCAACTCTTTAGCTAACTCAAAAGCAGGAACCACAGAAAACAGAGAAGAATCAGAAAAATCAACTGGAACTAAGATCGTATTAATATTATCAACTTTAACACTTTCGTTAACTGAAAGTACAGGAACACTACTATATCTAATTACTTTTTCAGTAGTTCCTCCCAGTAAATGAATAGAATCATGTTCTCCTCTGGAAGACATCAACACAAGATCATATTCTTTGGTATTTGCTTGTCTTGAGATTGCTTCCGATGGTTTTCTTTCTATCACTGAAAGCATTTTGCCTCTGTACTCTTTTTTAATGTATTTATTGGCTAATTCTTCCAGTTTTAGATGAGAATTTTCTAAACAGTGTGGGTATACATTTTTTTCAAGTGAAAATGGAACACCGAGAGGATCCATACTTTCACTGAAATATTTCATAAGTGGAATTACATGGATAAGATCAACCGTACAGCCAAACAAATCCACAAATTCACCAGCCATTTTAATTGCGTGTTCTGATCTCTCAGAAAAATCGGTAGGGACAAGAATATGATGCACTTTCATGACAACCTCCATGTTGGTTAACTTTTACAGCTAGAAATTACCAAAAATTCATGAAGTAATAATGAAGGAAATGGGCGATGCAGGCATCATTAATCAACTTTCACTTTGAATCTCATCAAATATGCGTTTAACCTGTGAATCTCCAAAACCGTAGATACTCTCTCTTTTAGTAAATTCTTGGAAAACCTGACCAAAATCGGAAAAACCTTGCCTATTGATGATCTCTTTCAACACTCTCTTTGGTTTTCTTTCTTTATTTTTTGTTGGAATCCGTTCGATATGAGCCCTCACAGCATCTATAAAAAAAGGATATTTATTCTTTAGTGATTCAGCTATTTTCTTGAGTTCGATCGTTTTACCTGCTTGGTAATAACACCATAATTTTTGAATGGTTTCTACCTCTGATATATATGTTCTGTTTTTATAAAGCAGTTGCAATCCTTCAGTATCATAAGCGGCAAAGCCATATTGAGTATGATTTTTTGGCCTAATTAAAAATACTGCATTCTCTAACTTGAATTCTTTGATAAGATGAGCGGTAAACCAGAAATTTGTTTGACAGAATAAATCATCTTCAAACCATAGATTTATTTCAGCCTCTTTTGGAATAGTTTTAATCTTTGCAAACTCAGAAACTACTTGTTCAAAATATCCTTCAATAGTAGCTTCATCATAATTAGAAGCAATGAATTTTGACCTTATTTGAAATAATTCTTCTGATGAAGTTGCTTCTACATTTCCCTCAATCAAGCATTCTCTAATTACAATAACATTTTCAGATAACGCTTTTGGGAATTGTTCTTTTAAAGCATCGCCATTCAGAATATGAAATTGAGTGATCATAGTTCAAAGGCTTACTCGTTTACTTCCCTTAATTTGTCCAATCCTCCAACCATTAATACTCCAAAGAACATACCGATTATCCCACCCCAGATATCTGGAGATTCGGACCCATCTGATCCGATGCTACCTGGAATGTATGGCTCGGAATGGATAAGCTTCTTTTTTATGGTTTCAATCTCAATAGTAGATGAATTTATGACTTCTCCTAACCGCTCGAATTCTGGAAGTTCTTCATTTGTTGCCTTTTTTAATTCAATCACTCTTGAATCTGAAATACTAACTTCTTCTACTTCTCTAATTTGTTCAACAAACTCTCTGTGTTGAAAAGGCCAAATCACAAATAAAGATCCAATCATAAATCCAATTAAAACCGAAATGGTTTGTGAATGAAATTTACCTAGTAGCCATGATAAAAATCTCGAGAAAAGAGCAATTCCTACCAGTGTACCTAGTGTAAATGGAATCATATTCATAATTCCTGTAATTGGATCATCACCCCAAATCATACTTATGCTACCTAACACATAATCGTATTTGCGCATTATAAGTAGCAGATAAGAGCCAGATATTCCTGGTAAAATCATAGCACTTATAGAAATCATTCCTGTTAAAAAAACGAATGCAGGATGTTCTGGTGTATCAGTTGGCACTAAATTAATCACCCACAGTCCAAAACCTATACCAGCAACTAAAAAAATTAATTCTTTTAAACTAAACCCGTTTAATGTTTTAATCAGGATATAGATAGATCCAACTATTAGTCCAAAAAATAGTCCATATACTATTTCAGGATGTGTAAACATATAAATTTGAAGTGGAACTACTTTAGTAAAGAATACAGCAGCACTAAAAATCCCGCAAAAAAGCACTCCTAAAAAAAAGAAGTGAACCCTTCTAAAAGCCGTTTTCCATTTGAACGTAAAAAGGTTTTTTAAGAAAATTGAATCTGCACTTTTAATCGCATTTAACAATCGTTCGTAAATACCTAGAATTAACGCCATTGTACCTCCACTTACACCTGGTACAATATCTGCTGATCCCATAAAGAAGCCTTTAATTGCTAAAAAAGGGGCTTCTTTAATGGTGGTTTTATCCTTATTTGTAGACTGTGTTTCTTCTGTCAATCTAGTTATCCCATCCTTTTTCGCCAATTAATGGTACGAATTTAAAATTATCCAATTCCTCTTGCTGATATTCTGTGTCCGATACTCTGGTTATTTTAAGCATCATTTGTTTTTTGTCGTCGCCCACTGGAATTACTAAACGACCACCAATACTCAACTGTTTTATTAAATCCTCAGGAACAACTGGTGCTCCTGCTGTAACAACTATTCCATCATATGGAGCATAGGTGCTCCAACCAAGAGTTCCGTCGCCTGCTTTAAGCATGGCTTTGTAACCCTGCTTTCTTAGGGCCTCTTTTGCCCGATGATACAATTCGGTATGTCGTTCAACACTATAAACTGTTGCCCCCATTTCGCACAACACCATACATTGATAGCTAGATCCCGTTCCTATTTCAAGGATTTTATCCCCATTATTTATTTCCAGTAGTTCAGTTTGTTTTGCAACTGTATAAGGTTGAGAAATAGTTTGCCCCATACCAATTGGTAGAGCAGTATCATTATATGCTTTGGAGTGAAGTGCAGTATCAATTAACGAATGGCGAGGTATTTTAGCAATAGCCATCAATACTCTTTCGTCTTCAATCCCTTTTTCGCGTAGTTCTTCTACAAGTTTTTTTCTGGGTCGTGCAAATCGACGATCATCTACCAAAATAATTTTTTTTGCTGGGTTATAATTGTGCTCAAGTATAGCTATTTCGTTCGAAATTTGGGGCTTAAAATTAGATTATTTATCCCGAGTCTAAATTGCATGAAGCTTTGGTATGTAGATTTTTCCACTGGTATATTCTGTTACAATTTTTCTTATGGAATTCTTCGATTCAACCATTTTTAAAGTCTTTCTCTATTCACTTATCACAGCAATTGCTACAGGTATAGGTGCACTCCCTTTTTTCTTTATAAAAAGAATTTCAGATTCATTTTTAGGCAAAGCTAATGCAGTAGCAGCTGGCTTAATGCTTTCAGCAAGCTATAGCTTAATTTTTGAAGGGTATAAAGAAAATGAATGGATGACATTAGGTGGAATGCTAGCAGGAGTCATTCTAGTAATAGGCGCCGATAAATGGCTAAATAGTAGTTTTGAAGTAGATGTTAAAGATTTGGTTGGAGCTGGGACAAAAAAAATGCTCCTTTTTCTTGGAATAATGACCGTTCATTCTTTTGCGGAAGGGATTAGTGTTGGAGTTTCATTTGCTAATACCATGGAATTTGGAGTTTTTATTGCTATCGCCATCGCAGTACACAACATCCCCGAAGGCCTCGCTATAAGCTTGGTTATGATTCCAAAAGGCACAACTCCTATTAAAGCTGTGGGTTGGAGTATCTTTTCCAGCCTCCCTCAGCCATTGATGGCTATTCCTGCATTTCTTTTTGTAGAAACCTTTCGTGAATATTTACCACTTGGTCTAGGACTTGCGGCTGGTGCAATGATATGGATGGTATTTGCCGAATTAATTCCAGAGTCTCTTCAAAAATGCAAACCTCATAAAATTGGGTTCTGGATTGCTATGGCTATTTTAGCAATGAGCGCCTTCCAGATATTAATTGAGTAGTTTTAAAAATCTTTTTACGAAACGGCTAATTTAAAAAGGTTAAATTTCTTAATTATCATCCTAACCATCTTATGTTAAATTGTTTAAGAAGATTTTTTTCCTGTTTACTGTACTTTTTATCAGCCAGAATTTAAATGCGCAAGAAACAACTCTTGATAACACTCTTTCAGTTTATTTAGATTGTCGCGGATGCAATAGTTCTTTTATTAGAAGCGAAATTGGCTTCATTAATTTTGTGAGAGATCAGGCTGATGCCGATGTTCATTTAATTATAACACGACAAGGAACAGGTAGTGGTGGTACACAATATACTCTCAATTATATTGGCCAAAATACCTTTAACCTTCTTACTGATGAACTCATTTATACCTCATATGACTCAGATACTGATGAGGAAGAACGTAATGGACTAGTACAGTATGTAAAACTTGGTCTAATTTCATTTCTTAGTGAAATTGACGCCCTATCCAATTTCAATCTTTCATATCTGGGAAATAATAATTCGATTTCGAACCTAGCGGAAAATGACAAATGGAACAGCTGGATTTTTGAAATTGGCGCAAATACATGGTTTAATGGAGAAGAATCGGAAAGCACAGTGAATTTAGATGGAAGATTCAGGGTAAGACGAATCACAGATGAATGGAAAATCCAATTAAATTATGACCAGAATTATCGAAGAGAAACACAAAGAGATACCGAAGAAGGTTCTGAAGAAATCTATACACGAGGTCGCCAAAATGTATTTGGATTGGTAGCATATAGCCTCTCAGATCATTGGTCTCTTGGCTCTTATTTTAGTGGGGGAGCTTCAACAAGAGAAAATATTAATCTGAGATATGGCGCAACTCCAACTGTTGAATATAGTTTCTATCCCTACCGTGAATTTGCCCGAAGAGAAGTTACGTTTAGATATGGTGTATTCACTTCATTTTACGATTATACCGAAAGAACTATTTTTGGAAAAGAAAATGAAATATTAACTAGACAAGAATTAGCTTTCAACATGGATTATACCAAGCCATGGGGAGCAATTGAAAGCCGATTAAATGCCCGATCCTACTTACATGATTTTTCGAAAAACCGGGTTAACATGGATTTCGAGATCGATATTCGAATTGTCAGGGGCTTTTCCGTTTTTTTTGAAGTTGGATACTCAATTATCAACGATCAACTTTCATTATCGGCAGAAGGTGTAACTGATAAAGAAGCGTTGGCAGATACCCGTCAAAGAGAAACATCCTACGATTTCAATGGGTCGATTGGATTCGAGATTACGTTTGGATCTATTTATGATAATGTAGTTAACACTCGGTTCTAAATAAGTCTAACGTTTCTATAACATTCCACTTCTACCGCAAAACCTTATTTATAGATTCATTAGTTTGTTGAGTTACTATTAATCAATATTAAGAATCAAATGCTTAATAAAGTATTTACTACTCTCCTATTATTAACTCTACTTTTCAGTTTTCAAGTTTATGCACAATCTGTTCCGGATGATGTGTACAAAGTGACTCCGGTTTTGGTAAACACAACTATTCCAGACGTTTCAATTAAAACCATTGATGGAGAAAGCAAGGCTCTAAAAAGTATTGTTTCAGAAAAACCTACCATACTTATTTTCTATCGTGGTGGATGGTGCCCATATTGTAGTAGACATATGGCAGAGCTTCAGAAAATTGAATCTCAAATTGTTGATATGGGCTATCAAATACTTGCAGTTAGTGTAGATAAACCTGAGATTTTAAAAGAGACTATAACCGAGAATGAGCTTTCTTATACCTTGCTTTCTGACAGTCCCGCAGATGTGATGACGGCTTTTGGGATTGCTTATAGAGTAGATGATAAAACAGTTGCCCGCTATAAATCTGTTGGAATTGATTTCGAAAAAAAAACTGGCTACGATCATCATATTCTTCCAGCGCCTGCCGTATTTATTCTTGATCAAGAAGGAACAATTCAATTTCAGTACGTAAATCCAGATTATAAGCAACGCATTAATGGTGATGTATTATTGGCGGCAGCTAAAGCTTATTTGTAGAGTTCGATCTATATAAGTGGTCGTTGGTTGATCATATCCTTATCTTTTGAGTTATGAGTAATGCATCCACCCTTCAAAAGACTGATCTAAAATCTCTCACAAAAACCGAGCTTCTTACTTTCTGTAGTGAGCTTGGACTGCCTCGCTTTAGAGCTGATCAAATCTTTCAATGGTTGTATCAAAAAGGAGCATCTTCTTTTGATGAAATGACTAATCTTTCAAAAGATTTACGTTCAAAACTGGAAGAGGTCGCGACCATCAATCGTATCTCCGTATCTAACCAACAAGAGTCTAAGGATGGCACTATAAAGTTTTTATTTAAGCTTAATGATGAAGATAAAGAGTATAAGGTGGAGGCGGTTTTAATTCCTGATTTTTATCCCGATGGTGTGCCAAAGCGTTTAACAGTTTGTGTTTCTTCTCAAGTTGGATGTGTTTTCGGATGTTCTTTTTGTGCCACAGGAAAAATGGGTTTCTTCCGAAATTTATCTCATGGAGAAGTGGTCGATCAGATACAATACATCAATGCACTTACTGAAGAAAAATATGACAAGAAGATCACCAATATAGTATACATGGGAATGGGCGAACCACTCCATAATTACAAAGCGGTTGTAAATTCTGTTGATATAATCACAGATCCTTTGAGTATTGAGCTTTCGCCGAAGAGAATTACTGTTTCTACCGTAGGCTTGACGAAGCAAATCAAACAGCTTGCTGATAACAATGAGCCTTTTAACTTAGCCATTTCTCTCCACGCCCCAAGTGATGATAAGCGGGATAAAATCATGCCCATTAACAACTCAATGAACCTCGAGAGTTTAGAAGAAGCTGTTCGTTATTATCATCGAAAAACTGAGCGACCACTCACCTATGAGTATCTTTTATTTGATGGCTTTAACGATACTCGTGAAGATGCCAAAAATCTGGCTAAAATTGTAAAATGGGCACCCAGTAAAGTCAATATAATCATGTATAACAACGTTGCAGGTGTTGAACTTGAACGAGCTCGTGAAGATCGATTGGATTCTTTTCTTAAAGCTTTAATCAAACATGGAGTGCGAGCAACCGTGAGAAGAAGTCGTGGCGATGATATTGATGCGGGTTGTGGTCAACTTGCTATTCGAGAAGGTACTCCGAAAGGGAAAACGATTGCAAAGAATTAAGTCTATTACTTAATCATTTCAAAAACAGTGAGAAATCTGAAAAATCTTTTTTTTGATTTCACTAAACAGATTTTCCTCTGTTCTTAATAACCCAGTATACTCAATCAATAATGTGGAATACTCTACTTATTCTTGGCACAAACCCATCCAACGACATCCACACAATAAAAGCTTTTCCAATTATGTGATCTTTAGGTACAAAGCCCCAGAAACGGCTGTCTTCACTGTTATCTCGATTATCACCCATCGCAAAATAATAGTTCTGCTTTACAGTATATGTGTTGGTGCGCTCTCCGTTTATGATGAAGTTACTGCCATCTCTCTCAACAGTATTATGCTCATAACGCTCAATAAGATCTTGGTAAATGTACCAGTTCTGATTGTTTATTTCGATTTCCTGCCCCTGAAAAGGAACAACAATTTCAGAAAAATGATCATGATTTCGAAAAGCTTTTGAGAAGTTTCCAGAACTTTGAACGTATTGGTATACAGGCTCACTCTCATCAAACATAAAATAA
Source organism: Balneolaceae bacterium (assembly GCA_040222455.1). GTDB lineage: Bacteria > Bacteroidota > Rhodothermia > Balneolales > Balneolaceae > RHLJ01. The sequence goes on from JAVKDD010000033.1 coordinate 61,336, forward strand.
CTTAGAGAATCCACCTCAGGCCAGGATTTCACTTCTTCAGCTACGGTTTCAGTCATATTAACTTGATAGGTATTTGATGTGATCTGGCGAATATATCTGCCAGCTCCTCCAATAGTACCTGCACCAACCGATTCCATTTTTGCATCGCTTAAACGAACTCTATCATTTAATTGAATGGTATAAAAACGCTGAAGCCCATCGTGGAACTGCTCCCGATCTCCGTTTACATATAAGATTTTATCCCTCAATTCAAGCGTATCGCCAGCAATGCCAACCGCCCGTTTTATGTAATTTGTTTTTTGCGAAATTGGCTTCACTTCCCACGGGATATTGAATACTATAATATCATTTCTTTTTATATCTCTAAAACCTGGAATTCGTGTCGATGGCAACTTCACACCCGGTAAACAAACTTGTGTAAACGGGATGCAAATTGCCATTGGAGTTCTAGGACCATAAGTAAGATTTGATACAATTAGGAAGTCACCGATTAGAAGATCTTGCTCCATCGAACCGGTTGGAATTTTATATGAGCCAAAAATCAGAGATCGTAAAATTGCTGCTGCAATAAATGCAAACACAAGCGCGTCAACCCATTCTCTTAGCCACGATTTAGCTTTTTTTTCTTCTTCTGCTTGAATCTTCTTTTTTCGTTTCAAAAAAGAAAATTTTGAGTTCTCTTCAGGTGCCTTGTTGTCTTCCAATGTAATTCTTTTAATTTAATTTGATGTGTGAAGGTAATTCTGTTTCTTCCTTCTTATAAATTCCATCAGCGTAAGTTACTTTGTACCATTGACTTCGCTCTGGTGAGTAAAAATAGTCGGTGTATTCTTTCGGCTGAACCTCGGTTACGAGCCTAGTTAACGTTCGTTTCACTTGTGGCATTAAATCAATATATCTACTTGCCCCAACATAAACTAAACCATCTGCAAAAGGTCCGTCTAAATCTAATACCATCATGGGTACTTCCCCATCTATGATAAACCAATATTCAAATTGTATTGCTTGTCCATCTCTTAGTTTTCCGTTGTCAACTATATTTTCTATGGTTTTTGTTGGCTTACCGAATACCCCTTCTAATCTTGCTCTAATTTCGATGGCTGGCATTCTATCTAAGCTGTTATAGTTGAACCCTTGTCCTGTCCATTTGATATCTGCAAATCGATCCTGAAACGCTTCCGCATCCTCAATTTCAATTTTTTGGATTTTTGGTTCTTCAAACTGTGCTTGTGCACTTGACGTTAACAAAACCATCAATACAAAAAATAAAAGCAACTGTTTTCTTGATTCTTTCATAATTACCTATCGTCATCGTCCATAGAAAGTACTGCAAGAAAAGCTTCCTGTGGTATTTCTACTGATCCAACTTGTTTCATTCGTTTTTTACCTTCTTTTTGTTTTTCAAGCAACTTACGTTTTCTTGAAATATCGCCACCATAACACTTTGCAGTAACATCCTTCCGTAGTGCTCTAATTGAATCACGTGCAATTATTCTACTTCCGATTGCCGCTTGTACTGCAACTTCATATTGTTGTCTTGGAATTAACTCCTTCAATTTAGCACATACTTTTCTTCCTTGATAGTACGCTTTGTCACGGTGTGTAATACTCGAAAGAGCATCAACCTGTTCCGCATTCAACAAAATATCTAAACGAACTAAATGACCTTTTCGGTATTCAATAAATTCATAATCTAAAGAAGCATAACCTCTCGTACCAGATTTTAGTCGGTCATAAAAATCGAATACCACTTCTGCCATTGGAATTTCATATGTAATTTCAACCCTGTTATTCTGCATAAACATTTGATTGATATACACTCCTCTACGATCTTGGCATAATTTCATAATTGGCCCGATATAATCTGCCGGAGTAATTATACTAGCTTTGATATAAGGCTCATAAATTGCCTCTATATCTCCGACCTCGGGCATTTGACTTGGGTTATCAACCGTTATCGTTTCCCCATCTTCTAGTTTTACTTCGTATTTAACATTGGGAACTGTAGTAATAATATCGATATCAAATTCACGATCTAATCGTTCCTGAACGATTTCCATGTGGAGAAGCCCAAGAAATCCTGCCCTAAATCCAAATCCGAGAGCTTTGGAAGTCTCTGGTTCGTAAGATAATGAAGCGTCGTTCAATTGAAGCTTTTCAAGTGCGCTTCTTAAGTCTTCAAAATCTTCTGACTGGGTAGGATAAATCCCACTGAAAACCATTGGTTTAGCTTCCTGATAACCTGGAATAGGTACAGTTGCAGCATTTTTTACTGTTGTTATGGTATCACCAACCCGAACATCTTTCAATGATTTTACACTGCCAATTACATATCCAACTTCACCGGCTTTAAGTTCTTTAGCGGGTTGATAAACAATTTTCAAATAGCCTAAATCCTCGGCATTGTACTCAACTTTATTTGCCATGAACTTAAATAATTCACCTTTTCTGAGCACGCCTTCTAATACCCTAACGTATGCAACTGATCCGCGATAGGTATTAAATACTGAATCAAAAATAAGAGCTCGAAGTGGTTTGTCGACTTCTTGTTTTGGACCTGGAATTCGCTCACATATTGCCTCAAGTAATTCGGGAACTCCTTCCCCTGTTTTCCCTGATACTGTAAGAATATCTTCACGATCGCAACCTATTAAATCAATCACCTGTTGCCCAACTCCTTCCGTATCTGAACTTGGAAGATCAATCTTATTAAGTACTGGAATTATTTCTAAATCCTGCTCAATTGCTTGATATAAATTCGAGATTGTTTGAGCCTCAATTCCTTGTGTAGCATCTACTACAAGAATCGCCCCTTCACATGCTTTTAGCGCTCTGGATACTTCATAAGCGAAATCAACGTGCCCGGGTGTATCAATTAAATTAAAACTAAAAAGGTCACCATTGGGTCTTTTATAATCGAGCTTTACCGCATGACTTTTAATGGTAATGCCACGTTCTCTTTCCAGATCCATATCATCAAGAACCTGCTCTTGCATTTCGCGTTCGCTTATAGTTCCTGTAATCTGTAATAGTCGATCAGCCAGAGTAGATTTACCATGGTCGATATGGGCAATAATGCAAAAATTGCGAATGTTATTCATGAAATGTATGTGGTGCGTCTCTTCGTAAAGGGCACAAAGATACGAAGAAGGTAGGAGCTACTAAAACTATTGTTTCATAATAAAACAAGCTTTTGCAAGTCTTAGGCAGTTTCTTTCATCCAATAATCGCTAATACACTCCCATTTTGGGTTCTTAAAACGAAGAAGATCCATTTTTTTGAAATATGGAGTTTTCTTTAATTCCACTTCTCTTTCAATTGCTTTTATGATATCTGTATTTTCTTCAACATAGATGAGCTTATTAAACGAAAAATTAGCTTTAAAGCTCGCCATAGATCGATTTCTGTGCTTTACGAGGATTTTATCTAAATCAGTTGTAAGCCCTACATATAGCATTTTTGAGGGGTTACTTAAAATATAAATGTAATATTTGTTCATACCTTTGCCTTCTGTTTATAGGTATGACCGCTATAAAACAAACTCCTTACAAAAAAGTTAAAATAAAAAAGCGACTTACATTATTCACCTTCCATTTGCTGAAAAGCTATAATAGCATTCAGCTTAGCTTTCCGGGCTCAAAAGCTCTATATGAAATCGAAATTTCTTCTGTTCAAGAGTCATCGTATCATAAATCTCCCTAATTAGCGTGAATACGATTTCGGTATCACCTATCACCGTGGTAGATAAATATCCAATTTCAATTTTAACTTCGTGTTGAGCCAAATGTTCGATTATATCCTGAACAATCTCTGTTGGATTATGGGTGGCTAAAGGAATAAAAGTAAGTTGTGCAATAGTATTCATGAAGTTCAATTTTGGTTTTTATAGATTTAAAATCTACAAATTTTTATACTCTTTTTTTGCTACATCACTTTTTATATGAACGGATTTTTATGTCAAAAAGTTAATCGATATATACAAAAAAATGGGAAAAATGTTTCTTGATGATGAATCTTATACTTATATTTGGAACTTGAAAAACGAAAATAAAAATATCTCCCATCTACATCATCATGGTTTCCATCATGGACTCCATTGCGTGCACTAAAATTATTGCGCCTTTTTCGTCCCAGTTTAACACATCTACTAACCCACTTTACATCTTAAATTAATGAACCGAACGAAAGATTCTTCGACTTCTTTACGCATTGCTATTCAAAAAAGCGGTCGATTGACCGAAAAAACTATTGACCTACTTCATGGAATTGGAGTTGAATTCGATAATTATAAACGTAACCTGATGGTTAAAACTCGTAATTTTGACGTAGAATTACTTCTATTACGAGATGATGATATCCCCGAATATGTACAGGATGGAATTTGTGACTTGGGTTTTGTAGGCGCAAATGAAGTATTTGAAAAAAATGCAGTTGTTACCGTACTCAGAGGTTTGAATTATGGAAATTGTAGGCTATCCATCGCCGCACCCAGAGATGGAGATTTGAACGTAGTATCAGACTTTGAAGGTAAAACTATTGCAACCAGCTATCCTTTTTTGACAAAGAAATTTTTCAGTGAAAAAGGGATTAATATCAATATCGTAGAAATTTCAGGAGCAGTAGAAATTACACCACAGCTTGAAGTTGCAGACGCCATCTCCGATTTAGTTTCAACTGGAGGTACACTAAAAGCTAACGGATTAGAAGAACTTTTTACAATTCTTGAATCTGAAACAAAACTCATTCAAACAAATAAGGAATTATCCCCCGGGAAAGAACAACTTATTGAAAAGTTCTTAGTTCGAATTGATGGCTTTCAACAAGCAAAAAAGAGCCGCTATATAATGATGAACGCTCCTAAAGAAAAAACTGAAGCGATTAGTAATATAATTCCTTCGATGAAGAGCCCAACAATTGTTCCACTTGCAGAAACAAATATGGTTGCGATTCAAACTGTAATCCCAATTAATAAGTTTTGGGAAGTTATGGAAGAATTGAAAGAAGCTGGTGCTTCTGATATTGTAATGTTACCTATTGAAAGTATGATCCTCTAACAATGAAAACCTATCAACTTAGTTCACTCACCAAAGAGGAAAAAAAAGCTCTTTTAAAAAGGCCAAAGATGAATTTCACTTCCATTTTTGGAATTGTTGATCCTATTCTAAAACAAGTTGAAGAAAGTGGTGATGTTGCTATTAAGGAGCTGACCAAAAAATTTGATGGAGCACACCTTGATCAAGTAACTATAAACCCAAAAGATATTTCCGTAGAGCTTCCTAAAGAGATCAAATCTGCAATTGATACAGCTTTTGAAAATATTTTTCGGTTTCATTCAGCTCAAATAAGTGCACCATTAGAAATCGAGACCATGAAAGGTGTTTCTTGTAAGCGAGTTATGCGACCTATTGAGAATGTTGGCTTATATGTGCCAGGAGGAACCGCTGTTTTACCTTCAACCGCTATGATGCTTTCCATTCCAGCAATGATTGCTGGTTGTTCCACTGTGGTTTTAGCAACTCCACCAAGAGCAGATGGTAGCGTTGCACCCGAAATTCTATACATAGCTAAAAAAGCTAAAGTTGATAAGGTTTTGCTCGCAGGGGGTGCTCAAGCTGTTGCTGCAATGGCATTTGGAACTGAAAGTGTACCAAAAGTTGATAAAATATTTGGACCTGGAAATCAATTTGTTACCGCTGCAAAAATGATCCTCCAAATTAGTGAGGCACAAATCAGCATTGATATGCCTGCAGGACCTTCAGAAGTTTTGATAATAGCCGATGAATATGCAATACCAGCTTACGTTGCTGCAGACTTACTTTCTCAGGCAGAACATGGTGAAGATAGTCAAGTAGTTTTGGTTGCTACCCATGGTTTTGATTTACAAAATCTTGAGTTAGAATTGGTTAAACAGCTAAGCAATCTTCCTCGAAAACAGATTGCAGAGAAAGCATTAGAACATAGTTTTTTTATAACTGTTGAATCTTTGGATGAGGCTTTTATTTTCTCAAATAATTACGCTCCTGAACATCTAATAATCAATATTGAAAATGCGGAGTCTTGGGAGTCCAATATTATTAACGCAGGCTCCGTATTTTTTGGGCAATTCACCCCAGAAAGTGTTGGTGATTATGCCTCAGGTACAAATCATACATTGCCTACGTACGGATATGCAAAAATGTATAGCGGAGTAAATTTAGCATCTTTCCAAAAATCAATAACTATGCAAACGCTTAGTAAAGAAGGTATCCAAAATATTGGATCAACAGTAGAAACTCTTGCAGAATTAGAAGGACTTCAAGCACATAAAAATGCAGTGAGTATTAGGCTGAGGGATTTAGAATGAATAAGCATCTTGACATAAAAACGCTTGTTCGTCAGAACATACTTGATCTAAAACCCTACCGAAGTGCACGAGATGATTATGACTCAGGAATTCTGCTGGATGCAAACGAGAATTCCTTTGGAGCACCTTTCGAAGATACCCTTGAGCTAAACAGATACCCAATGCCATATCAAGAGGAGCTGAGGACAAAGATTGCAGCTTATCGTGGTGTAGAACCAAGAAACATATTTGTAGGGGTTGGTAGTGATGAAGCCATCGACCTACTATTTCGAATTTTTTGCGAACCTAGAAAAGATCGAGTTCTAATCACTCCTCCTACATATGGTATGTATAAAGTATCTTCAAAAATTAATGATGTTGATGTTGACGAAGTTTTATTAACAAATGACTTTCAACTTCAAGTTGAAGAAACTCTAGCTAAAGCTAAAAAAAATACAAAGCTTCTATTTTTATGCTCACCAAACAATCCTTCCGGTAATAGTTTAAGAGCTGATGATATTCTACGAATTGTAGACTCATTTCAAGGAATTGTAGTGTTAGATGAGGCATATATTGATTTTAGCGAGCAAAAAAGTTTTTCGGAAGAAGTACTAAAGAGAACGAATTTAGTTGTTCTTCAAACAATGTCTAAGGCATTTGGTTTGGCTGGAATTAGACTAGGTGTTGCAATTGCAAGCCCCGAAATCATAGAGTTTATGATGAAAGTAAAAGCTCCATACAATATTAATAAACTCACTTCACAAGCAGCACTTAAGGGGTTCAACTCTCTGGCTGTTGTAAAGGAAAAAGTAGAGCAGATTAAAATTGAACGTGAAAAAGTTATAAAAAGGCTTAAATCGATTCCCGAAATTGAAACTACATTCCCAACCGATGCTAATTTTCTCATTTTCAAGATTAATAACGCTCTCGATATATATAAAAAATTAGCTGATAAAGGAGTTGTAATTCGATACCGCGGGAATGAACCGCATTGCGAAAACTGTCTTAGACTTACTATTGGTACACAAGAAGAAAACGAACGTTTTTTTGAAGTTCTTCAAACGGTTTTAAAAAATTAATCTGCTTTGGTAAATCGAGCTCCAATAACTGGAATATTTTCTTTGTGCAGAAATAGTAAAGTTGCACAGCTAGCGAACACTATTAGTGCCATAGCAAATAAGGTGCCTCCATCCCCCATTACTTCAATGCCAAGAACTGTTAAATGGCTACCAATTGCTCCCAGCATTACTCCTAATCCTAGTAAAGCTCCCAGCCAAGTTGTTCTAGGAATTAAAAGAAGTATGCTCGCTATTAACTCTGTGATAGCAGATGCATATCTTCCGAAGGGTTCCAAACCAACCGTTTCAAAAATGTATATGGACTCAGCAGCTCCTGTAAATTTAAAAAATAGTGTTTGTAGCATAATTCCCGCAGCAATAACACGCAGTACCCAAATAAATATTTTCATAGTTGATCTCATTAAATTAATTATTGAAAGATTTTATGGAACGGATAAAATCAATTCATCACAATTAGGTTACATTTCTACCTTTACTCAACTTAGTCAGATACCATGAAACTCTGGATCGAAACTCAAATAATTACTTCTGAAAACAAGAAACTTTTAGTTAAAGGTGGCATTACATTTTTAGCAAAGTTAAAAGAACTCGGTTATCACATTTCAATAGATCAATCAAAATGTTCGAAGAGGCAAATTCAATTACTTAACTATGAAGAGCTTATTGAGGATTTTCCTCTATCAGAAGCAGAAGCAATTATCGAATTTGATAAGAGTGAAGGAAAACTAGAGTTTTGGATTGGAGAGAATATTATTGCATCTGGATATGATTTAGATGAACTCTTAACATCTTTTGGCAACGGAGCACATCGCACAGCTTCACTAGCACGAAAAACAAATGAGACCGATATAAATATTTCGCTGAATCTTGATGGAACAGGAACATCGAATATAAAAACTGGATTAAATTTCTTTGATCATATGTTAGAGCAAATCGCTCGACATGGTTTTGTTGATTTGAATTTGACTTGTGATGGAGACCTAGAAGTTGATGAGCACCATACCATTGAAGATGTTGCCATTGCACTTGGCGAAACCATTACCAAAGCCCTTGGTAATAAAAAAGGGATTGAACGTTATGCTTTTGTTTTACCTATGGATGAAGCACAAGCTACCGTCGCTTTGGATCTTTCGGGTCGACCTTTTTTACTTTTTGAAGGTGAATTCACGCGAGAGTATGTAGGTGACTTACCTACTGAAATGGTTAAACACTTTTTTTACAGTTTAGCAATGAACTTAAAAGCGACTCTTCATATTGAGTTCAAAGGAGAGAATGATCACCACAAAATTGAAGCTATTTTTAAAGGATTTGCCAGAGTATTGAAGACAGCGGTTGAGAAAAATCCCCGCATTAAGAATCAAATTCCTAGTTCCAAAGGTGCTTTATAAATGATTGCACTTATAAAATACCGAGCGGGAAATATCGCTTCTGTTTCAAATGCTTTAGACCGACTTGGAATTAATTTCTTTTTAGCTGAAACACCAGAACAACTCGATAGAGCTGATGGAGTTATTTTCCCGGGTGTAGGACATGCTTATTCGGCGATGGAATCTTTACAGGAAACTGGAATTGATGAATGGCTAAAAAATACTAACAAACCTGTTTTGGGAATTTGTGTAGGAATGCAATTACTCTTTGAATCATCAAGTGAAGGAAATACTAAAGGACTTGGTGTAATACCAGGTTCGTTAGTTAAGTTTAAATCTGAACAGGAAAAAGTTCCCCATATGGGTTGGAACACATTTTCGAATCAGAAAAAGCACCCTTTATTGGAAGGAATTATGCCAAATGATCATTTATATTTTGTGCATAGTTATTATGCGCCAGACAATGAATTTGCAGTTGCTACTTGTGACTACATTCATCCATTTATTGCTGTAGTTGCTAAAGACAATTATTTTGGGGTTCAATTTCACCCAGAAAAGTCTGGGGAAACAGGAGCAAAAATCCTACAGAATTTTCTAACTTTCGTTTACAATAAATAGAATCACGATTATAAAAAAATCATGCACGTTATACCTGCTATCGATTTATTAAACGGACAATGTGTACGCCTTCATAAAGGTAGTTATGATGACGTTACGGTATATAATGATTCTCCACTTGGTCAAGCGGGAGAATTTAAAAAAGCTGGATTCCCACATATTCATATTGTTGATTTAAATGGTGCCAAAGAAGGACATTTCGTAAATCTTCCCCACATTACTCAAGTAATTGACGAACTTGGTATTTCTGTACAAACTGGTGGCGGAATTCGGACATTTGAGGATGCCGAGTATTTATTAAAGGCCGGGATTTCTAAAGTTATTTGTAGTTCGATGGCTGTAAAAAACGAACCCGATTGGCTTAAATTACTCAATAAATATCAAGATCGTACAATTTTAGGGATGGATTTGAAAGATGGAAAAATAGCCTATGGCGGCTGGTTAGAAACAGCATCAGAGTCTGTTGAATCTTTTGTTTCCAGAATGATAAATCACGGACTTAAAGAGATACTTTGCACCGATATTTCCAAAGATGGAACTTTGTCGGGTCCAAATCTTGAATTATATATAGAATTGAAGTCTAAATTTCCTGAAATAAGGCTTATTGCTTCTGGAGGTGTTTCTAACCTAAATGATTTACAGGAACTTGATAAAGAAAAGATTGATGCAGTAGTAGTTGGTAAAGCTTATTACGAAAAAAAGATTTCATTAGCAGAAATGAAATCTATTTCTAAAATAGAAACATAAAATCTTCTGTTCATTTAATAAAAGTTATTGAAATAGATTTATAACTGAAATGATTAGTCTCATCGAGCACGCTATTTTTTATTAAAAATAACTTTAAAGCTATTCAAAATGAATTATTTCATTTTTTAATGCGGATACTATTACTAGGCTTAGTTAGTCCAATAATAGATTTGTAAATTAGTTGTTGGTTAGTAAACTTAACAACCAAATTTAAAAAGTTCTGCTATATGGGTTTTTTGGAAATAATAGGCTTGAGTCGCAAAAAAAAGGAAATGATTCCTCTTTTAGGCGAAAAGAAAAAAAAGGAACAGGAAGCTTACTCCTTAAGAAGAAATCCATACTTACGGATCTTTATTTTTGTTTGCTTTATTTTAATATCAGTTTTCTCACTTCCAAGAACATCCGTTCGTTCAAGTTTTAATTATACGGTAGGACAACCTTGGAGAGCAGAGGATTTAACAGCTCCCTATACCTTTGCGCTTAATAAAACGGCAGAAGAAATTGCAGCAGAACAACAATCGATTGAGGAACAACTCCCTCCTATTTTTGTAGTGGACGAAGAAGCAGCTATTACTATTCAAACCCGTTTAGATTCTCTGTATAGAATGCTTCAACCAACTCTTGAGGCCTATAATGAGTGGCAAACTTCAAAAGATAACGAGAGTCCTACTACCCTAGATGATAGCCTTCGCTTTGGCCGCGAATTCCAACAATCGAATATTGGATTAACTGATTTCTCATTAAATACCTTACTAACAAGCTATCACCAGGTAAAAAGTCGAAATCTTAGAGAAAATCAGTTTACAGGAATCATCGTAAAACAGCAGCTTGAATCTTTAATCGATCAGCTACTTAGCCAAGGGATCATAAATGTAAATAAAGCTACGATTAATGCTGAACAAATCACTGTTCTAAATCCAACACAAAGCACAGAACAACCTATAAATATTGCTCGGGTCAGAGACTTAAGAGGAGCAAATGAGTTTGCACAATTTCAACTTAGCAGAACGTTAAATGAAAATCTTTCCAGACTTGGGATTGAATTATACAATAAGGTAATAGCACCCAATTATATATTTAATGAAGAACGTAGGCAAGCAAGATTAGATGAGGCCATTTCAAATATTTCGTTAACAAAAGGTGCCATGGCACAGGGTCAAGTAATTATTCGCCGTGGCGATATGGTAAATGAACAAACTGCTAACATACTTGAAAGCCTTGACGCGGCACGGGCACTTAATGCCTCAGAACTTGAGCGTTGGCTGCGTTTTTCAGGTGGTGTTGTACTCGTTATTGTTATTTCTCTGGTTTTCTATATGTACCTATATTTGTATAGAAGAAAAATCAGTACCGACAATGTTCTCTTTTTTCTAGTATTTCTAACTCTAGGTTTAATTAGCGCGGGTACGGCCTTTGTCCTATACTTTGATGTAGCTCATCCTTTTATCATTCCTGTAGCTATTGCTCCGATTATCTTGACTATAATTTTTGATTCAAGAGTTGGAATTATTGCTTCGGTAACTTTGGCTTCACTTATTGGTTTAGTTCATGGCTATAATTTCGAGTTTACAATCGCGACTATTTCAGCCTGTTCGATGGGGGTATTTTCTGTACGGGATGTAAAAGATCGATCTCAGTTTTTCTTTACAACCCCCGGAGTTGTCTTCCTTACATATATAATTACCATGGGCGCTTTCAGCCTCGCAAAGATGGAAGGGTGGGATGTTGTAATTGATAACCTCATGTACATCGCCATTAACTCTGTATTTATCCTTTTCACTTATCCAATTATTCTTCTTTTTGAAAAACTGTTTGGTGTTACCACAGACTTCACCTTACTAGAACTTGGCGATACTAATCAACCTTTACTAAAAGAGTTGATGAACAAAGCACCCGGAACTTTTCATCATAGCCTGCAGGTCGCAAATTTATCTGAAGCCGCTGCATCTGCAGTTGGTGCAAATTCTCTTCTAAATCGTGTTGGAGCACTTTACCATGATATTGGCAAGATGATAAAACCCGACTATTTTGTTGAAAACCAAAGTAGTGGTATAAATGAACATGATAAGTTGAAACCACAAATGAGTGCTATGGTTATCAAAGCGCATGTTAGTGAAGGCGTTAAAATGGCTGAAGAACATGGGCTTCCAAAGACACTTATTGATTTCATAGAAACACATCATGGGACTTCTGTAATTCGATATTTTTATGAGAAAGCGAAGGAAGATGAAAATCTGAAAGAGATGCTCGATGAAGAGCAATTCAAATATGAAGGCCCACTTCCAAATACTAAAGAAACTGGAATACTTCTGTTGGCCGATGGAATTGAAGCTGCGTCAAAGGCTATGAAAAATCCTACATATAGCAAGCTCGAAAACCTGGTAAATCGCATGGTGGATGATCGGGTAGCTGAAGGTCAGCTAAGCCATTGCCCACTAACTTTTCGCGATCTTCAAATCATAAAAGAAACATTTCTAAATATTCTGGTAGGTATATATCATAGTAGAATTGAATACCCGGAAGATCAAAAAAGAGAAAAAGAAGAAGCCGAGAAAGCTGCAGCTTTAAAAAAGCAAAACAATGAGAATAAAACAGAGAGTCAGGAATCTAAGGAAGAAGCCAAAACAGAGTAACGGTGAAATTTAAACAAGAACTGGATTTATACCTTCAATTCATCAAGCTTGAAAAAGGACTTTCCAATAACTCTATCGTATCCTATCAAAATGATTTAAACCGTTACCTACAATTTCTGTTGATCGATAAAAAGATCTCTGATCTTGCAGGGGTATCGCTTTCTCACATTGAAGACTTCCTGAATTACTTAATTGATCACGAACTACTTTCAGCCAGTTCCTTAGCTCGAAATATTTCAAGTATCCGTGGGTTTCATGAATTTGCCGTGGTCGAAGGGATAACAGCGGCCAATCCTGCAGAATTGGTCGATCTTCCAAAAAAGGCGAAAAAACTTCCCGAAGTACTCAATCCAATTGAGATTGAAACCATGTTGGAAACACCAGATATAACAAAACCTGCTGGAATTAGAGACAAAGCTATCCTAGAATGTTTATATGGAACAGGGATGAGAGTTAGCGAACTCACCGATCTAGAGACCGATCGAATGTTTTTTGAAATTGGATTTATAAGAGTAATTGGAAAAGGTAGTAAAGAACGACTTGTACCGGTAGGTGAAATTGCCCAAGAAGCGTTGGAACACTACCTTGAATTAGCGCGACCACTTTTCTTCAATCCAAAAAAAGCTGAGAAAGCCAAAAATAAAGTATTTTTAAATCAACGTGGCGGCGCTCTTACCAGAATGAGTGTATGGAATATCGTACAAAAAGCAGCATTAGAAGCCGATATCACTAAGAAAGTATACCCTCATATATTCCGACACTCTTTTGCAACGCATTTACTGGAAGGCGGAGCTGATTTACGTGCCGTACAAGAAATGCTGGGGCACGCTTCTATCCTAACTACCGAAATTTACACACATGTAGATCGTTCACTCCTACATCAAACTCATAAACAGTTTCACCCAAGGGGTTAAATATTATTCTGAAAAAGAATTAACTTTTCTTTATTTATTTTTTTATAAGAAAAGTTACGGTGCCAGCTTAGTGCCCTCCAATTTTCCCAAATTTTTGTCAATTGATTTGCCTCAAAAACTTGTTCTACTTCATCGAGAATTTTTTCTTCTTTAAACGCGTTTGCAACTGGTTCTCCAATCACCATAGCAATATAGCCTCCATCTTTTAAAAGCTTATTTGAAACATGAGCGATCTTTGCCATATCCTTAAAGTAATCTAACTTTGCTTTTTGAGGGTTAGTTCTTTTTCTCCTTGACCCAACTTCGTTTTCAAAATTTATACTTAATTCATTAGGGTAAAGCCAATAATATGGTAAACGCTGTCCTAAGCTATAGTCAGTCATACATAAATAAGGAGGTGATGTAATAATTGCATCAACTTCATGATCAGAAATTTCTATATCTTTAGATTCAATCTTACGAGAGTCTAAGTTATAAAACTGACCATTTGATAATGTTTTTTCAATATCTAGATCCTTGTTCTTGATTTGAGAATAAAAGAGCTCAATAATTCGCAAATTACGTCTGATTTTCTTAAAAAATAGATCGAATGCATCACGGTATTCTGGCACATCTTTTCCTTTCTCTAATGGAGTATTATCAGCAAAATAGTTATGACCTTTACCATATCTGTCAGTTGCGTTAGATAAAATTCCCGAAAAACAAGTCTTTAGAAAAAGCTTTTCCGTATTACAAAAATTTCCTTCAATTCCAGTCAGAATTCTACCTAACTCTTCAAGTGTTTTGGGATTATGCCATTTTTGGATTTGAAATTTTTCTTCATTTGGAATCAGTTTGTCATCGAGCTTTGTGAAATCCTCCCTTTTTACCGATGCGAGAATTTTCCTCGATTCTTTAGGTAGATAAGAAAACTTAGTTTTTGCTATCATTGTAGCAATTTTATTTGAATCAATGGAGATTGTTTTATTCCCAAATTTGATTGCTTCAGATGCAGTTTGTCCAGTTCCACCAAAAATATCGAGAACCAAATCATTCTCAAGGTTTAAAGATTTGACGAAAGTTGCTGGAATTGCATGTACATAAGTACTTGGATAACTATGTAAACTTTTATTCTTACTATAATTGAACCCCCAATCTTTTATATGGTCTAAATTCTCAATTACATTTGTATTTGAAACATTTATAATTTCATTCTTATTCTCGATGTAATCCCATTTATCACTTAATTCTTTTAATACTTTTTTCATTATTTTTTTTAAATCAACTTTAGTAATTGTTGATAAATTATATTGTTCTTGAACCCACTTAGGAAAATGATATAATTCTATTGTAGAACCAATTTTATAAATTTTTAACCTTCCTATTTCCCTAAAAAGTGACGCCGATTTCCCAAATCTTTTTTTTGAGAAAATTATGATTGGTTTGAAATATTTACTGGATAATTTCTTCTCAATCCAACTAATGAAATTTGAATTCAAGAATTTTAAGTTGCTTCCTTCTTCCTCTTGAATTACTAATTCAAAAAGTAGAATTGGTTCCTTTAGACTTTTATATTTTTCAACCAAGTCTCTCAAATGACTATTTATTGAGGAGACCTCTTCAAGCAATTTATAATCTGTATTAAATATTATTTCTTCCTGTGGGTATCCACTTGTAATAGCATTTCTCAATATATGCTGAAGAAAAGCTTCTCTCGCAGTTTCGTTTTCATCTTGATTATAAAAAGTTTCATAAAGCCTATTTTTATAATCTTTCCAAAGATTTAAATAAGTATTGTTTTCATCTTTAATATTAACAATCCTATATTTATTCTTCTCTACTAAAACTTGAACAAGTTTAATCGGTAAATCTTTATCAACTTGTAACCCCATGTAATTTGATGCCCTAATAACATTATCAATGTTATCTAAATCAATGATATTATTAATCAAATGTCCAAAATCTTCATCATCACCAGTAATTATTGATGCAATCTTTTCGCTAGATATATTTAAGTTAAACTTACGGGAAACTTTTTCACAAACGTCTTCAAAGTTAATGTATTGACTATTGTGTTTAGTTAAAGCCTTAATTTTTCCACCAAGAATTTTGTAAGCAAACTCTTCGTGATCATAATTAGTAATGTTTTCGACAGTATGTGCAAATGGAGGAGTTGCTATATCATGTAAAAGAGCTGCGATACATAAATTTGCAATC
The DNA here is from genome assembly GCA_040222455.1 of Balneolaceae bacterium. Lineage (GTDB taxonomy): Bacteria > Bacteroidota > Rhodothermia > Balneolales > Balneolaceae > RHLJ01. Next base: position 77,212 of record JAVKDD010000033.1, read on the forward strand.
TGATTTTTGTTTAAATCAGCTTTTAAACAATACTGATGTGCCAAATATGCAACACCAATACTATGCTCCCATCTACACGTATTGGAAAAGTCTTTAAAAAAAATAGAATCGATATTTGATAACCGAACTTCTCTTAATCGAAGAAAAGTGGGCCATTTAATAAAATCATCGAGCCAATCTGGTAATACAATCTGACCATATAGTATATCATTAAATGTCATACTAATACCTAATATTTCTGGTAAGCATAATTATTACTATAGCTCCTAAAAATTCAGTCGCTAAATCTTCGATAGCTAAATCATTTATTAAACCTAAAATTATTGAAAGAGATATAATGGAACCCCCAATAACATATCCTATAAAAGCTGTGATCCAATGATTAAAAAAAGACTTCGATAAAGCTTTCCATTTAGAAACAGTCCCAAAAAAATTATACAGAAATCCAATTCTCGAATCTTTTATCTCCACTTCTATTTTTTCTAATGTCGTATAAAGAATAGAGTTTGTTCTAGATGAAAGATTTGTTCCTGAGTGTGGATATTTAAAACCCGATGATAGAGACAAATCAATGATTTTTTCTAGTCTGTTTTGAATATTGTAAGTGCTATAGATTGGTATTGGTTCTAGTTTAACAGAAATAGTTATTAAATATAATTGCCAAGGAATTCTTATGTATTTATTCTCATTATTTCTCCAATACTCAAGATTTTGTTCAATATCGTTTGTAAATAAATTTCGTGTTTCTTTCCAAATTTTGGTTAATGCTTTTCGATAAAGCTTCATTAGTTCCTTATCATTATTTATATTGAAGAATACTAGAGTATATAATATCAATATTCTCTCAGAATAATCATGAGTTTTATAATCTTGTGATCTTACATATTTCTCAATCTCAGATTTCAAACCATCGAATACATCGCATTCCTTAGGCAATGCATTTACTGAAGATAATGCCATTGCAGCATATGATGTAGGTATATAAACATTTGAATTTTCAGAAGTATCTAGATAATAATCCCAAGTGCAAGATAGACCTTTTGTATTCTTTCCATTGATTAATTTTTCCACAAATACATCATGCAGTTTTGATTTCAAATTTGGGTTGTCTTTAATTTTAGAAATTGAAATCAAAAGCTCTGAAATCTTGATTGTACTATTTAGTTTATCGGGATAAAAGTTACTGTTAAGTCTAAAGCTCAAATAGTTCAAAAGTCGCTGTACACTTTGTTGACTTTTTTGATCATCAGCATTACAAAGAACATTTATTGCACTTGCTATCCCATGTAGACCATGTTGCTGACGAGTTTGATCATCGATAAACTGACCACAAGCTATTACATCTTTTCCTTTTTGAACACCTTCAATATTATTACCTCCTTTTAATAATTGAACATCGATAACTGATTGTACTTTTCTGGTTTGGGCACCATTGAGGCAAACATCTAAAAACCGATCTTTTATTTTTGTTTTTGCTTTACTAATATCTTGGAGATCAATCATTCTTCCGTTTTGTTTGATTTAATACTTCATCAATAATTGAGTCGTATTTAGTGTCGGAATGCCCAAAGTTTGGAAGAACTTTTTTTTCTTCCCCCGCTATTAAATACTTGATATTGTTTTTCGTTATTGTACCAATTTCAAAAAATCCTGCCTCTCTCATTTTTGCAGAAACTATGTCATTATTCTTGGTAGTCACAATAAATTGAAATTCTCCACCAACTGAAAAAATTAAATCTTCTAAACTAAATTCAAAATTGTTAACAAGAAATTTCGTTTTCTCACTTACTGGTATTTTATCTAAGTTAACTTCACATCCCACCGAACTGTATTTACATAGCTCGTGTAAGCTTACTCCCAACCCATCACTTACATCCATTCCTGCTCTTCCAAATTTATTTTCAGAGACAAATTTTGATTTTTCAACTGGTAACTTTGGGTCTACTAGTATCTTTTTAGCCCACTCCATTAAATCATTTCCAACATTAGCTTCAGTTAGAAAAACTATTGCAGAAGAAATTGAACCAATTTCTCCTGATATCCATATTATTTCACCTGGGCTTGCACTGTATTTAAAAAAATTTCCTTCACACTCGTTAATCCCAATTCCTACTGAATAAAAACTGTTCTCTTTACCAATTTTTGTATCTCCACCAATAATAAAAACATTGAACATATCACATTGATACTTAGCTCCCTTCATAAATTCCTTGAAGCTTTTAGTTTTCAACCCTCTTTTCATTTTTGCACCAACTAGTACATACTTAGGTGTACTGCCACTTCCACATAAATCTGAAATACTAGCGGCAACTGTTAATCGACCTAAATCAAAATAACTTCCAAAACCTAGATCGATACAAATTGGATTATCATTTAAAAAGTCAGTTGTAAAAGTAATTGTTTTATTTCCAAATCGAATTGTATTACAATCATCGAAGCCAACTTTCGATACTATATTCTTATCATTAATTGGTAAGAATTGAGACAGCCAATCCGCCATTATATCTGGATTAAATATTTCTTTCTTGCCAGAAATCAATTGTTTTTTCTATTGTTTTATAGTTAGGGTTTTCTCGCCAATCCCAAGCTTCAAAATTTAAAATATCAGCTAAGACTCTTCTTATAAATTGACTTGGTAAATTAAAAGAATCATATAATCTAAAATTAGATTTACTATTCAAATATATATATGACTTCTCACCACTATAATTGGATATATCACCTTTATCATACCTTACATTTAATAGACGATCAAATTCACTAAAACAATCAACTTTAAGGGGAATTAAATTTATATGTGTATGAATAATGCATGTAGCGGATTTATTATTTAGGTTGGATCCATGTTCTGCTTCTACTAACTCAATTCCTTTACATAGTGACTTTAAATATTCCGTCACCTTTTGATACTCTATTACTTGTTCTGTTCTCATATTTAGTAAATTGTCAAAATGATTATTACTTACAATGAGTACATGCCCGACTTCTATTGGTCCCAAAGCAGGTATTACTTTAAAATTTGGCGTCTTTAATAAAACAGTGTTTTCTATCTGATCCGATAAACCAGGATCATTAAAAGCATTACATAGTTTACACATCATATCATAAGCTTGAACCTAAAAACATATAAATAGTATACTTTATGTAAAAAGGCAATATTTTATAAATACTATTTACTCTAGAGCACTTATAAGATTGTCTGCTGTAACCAACCCATGCGATCCGTGCCAAATCACTTTTTCATTTTTAATTACTAAAATCTGTGGGGATTCGTGCCTAATACTGAAACGATCTGCTAAATAATAAGCCAAATTTCTGTCTCTGATTACATCTACAATATACATATCTGCATTTGATAGTCCTTCTGGTGGAATGGAATCCAATCCTTTCTTAGCAAAAAAGCTAACACCACAAGTTCCACTATGCTTTAAAATAACCTGTATCTTTTCTTTTGAAGCTTTAATTACTCCATCAGCCTCTTGTGTAGTGCTTATTCGAAACCATAGCTCTTCTTTTTTTTCTTTTGTCGATCCTAATATTTTATCTAAAAATCCCATTCTGTATATTATTTGATGCGAAGATAACACATCCTTTACATTAAAACTGTTGGAACTAAGGTTTCCCTTTCTTTATTTATATAGTTGAAAACTAACCAATTAAATTCATCATTATTATGGAAACCAATGTACAGGCATTTTGGCTCGGACATTCAGCTGTAAAACTCATCAGTCCAAAGGGACATATCATATTTATTGATCCTTTTTTGAAAGACAATCCTTCCACTCCAGATCATCTTAAAGAAGTTTTGGAAGCAGATTACATACTACTCACTCATGGCCATGAAGACCATGTAGGTGATACTTTAGAAATAGCTAAAAATACGGGCGCCAATGTTGTTGGGATTGTAGAACTAATTGGTTTACTTAAAAAAGAAGGCCTGTCAGAAGATCAAGCTGTGGAATTTAATAAAGGAGGTACGGTTCAATTTGATGATTTTTCAGTAACTATGGTATCTGCTAATCATAGTTCTTCATACAATGGGAATTACGCTGGAGATCCTGCTGGATTAATAATTTCATTTGAAGACGATATTTGTATTTACCACATGGGAGATACTAATATATTTACCGATTTAGGATTATATGGTGAATTATATGAGCCAACAGTCGTTCTTGCTCCAATCGGAGATCATTATACAATGGGACCTGAGGAAGCTGCTTATGCTGTGGAAATGATCGATCCTGATTATGCGGTGCCTATTCATTATGGAACTTGGCCTCCAATTGCTGCTGATCCAAATGAGTTTAAAGAAACCCTAGAAACATATACCGAAACTGAAGCGATTATTCCAGAAGTTGGAGTAAATTTTTTAGAGTGAATAAAGTAATAACTAAAACTAAATTTATTGAACTGCAAAGTATTTATAGCATCTAGTTTAGATGGATTCATAGCAAAACCGGACGGTGATGTAGGCTGGCTACATCATCCTGATTACTCACTTGAAGGAGAAGACTTTGGATATAATGAATTCATGGAGTCAATCTCAGCACTTTTGATGGGAAGAAATACCTATGAGAAAGTTGTTACTTTTGAAGGTTGGCATTATACTAAACCTGTATTTGTACTAACCTCTCAACATTTAGACATTCCTGAAGAGTTAGCTGATAAAGTTTTTTTGATAAAAGGCAGTCTTACAGAAGTAGTTTCAGATCTGACTAGAAAAGGCTTTAATTCTTTGTATATAGATGGTGGAAAAACAATTCAATCATTTTTAAAGGCAGGATTAATTTCAGAAATTACAATCACTCAAATTCCTGTATTACTTGGTGATGGGATCTCCCTCTTTGGTTCATTTCACAAAGAAATACAACTAAAGTTAAAATCGTCAATTTCTTATACCAACGGATTTGTTACTTCTACATATGAAGTTTTGGATATGGAACCATGAGTTAATTCTTTTTTTAACCCCCCCTTTTTTTTAAACTGTAAAATCTTTACAAAATCGTATTATGATTTTTTTACAGGTTTTGCTAGCATTAAAAAACTTAAAAATCACTAGCTATGAAAATTATTTTATTACTCTCCTTTCTAATCATGCCAATTTCAAATACTTCTGATGAAGTTATGCGATGGGGACAAATTGGGCATCGAACTACGGGACATATAGCCACTCAATTACTAACAGACTCTGCTCTTAACGAAGTTGAAAGAGTATTAAATGGAAATTCGTTAGCTGAGGTAAGTACATGGATGGATGAAGTTCGCTCTGATAACAATTTTAGATTTATGAGCCCTTGGCACTACTGTACAATCCCGGAAGGTAAAACGTATGAAGAAGCTGGAACTCCTGAAGAAGGAGATATTATTTGGGCTATTGATAAAATGGTAAATGAACTCAAATCAAGAGCATTAGATGCAGAACAAGAAGCGATCAACCTGAAAGTTTTAGTACATTTAATCGGAGATTTACATCAACCGTTGCATGTTGGTAATGGAACTGACAGAGGAGGAAACGACGTCCGTGTACAATGGTTTGGAGATAATTCTAACCTTCATAGAGTGTGGGATTCTGAAATGATTGATGGCAAACAACTTAGTTTTGTTGAATTAGCAGATTTTATCGATGATCAATTAGACGAAGAAACTATACAGGAATGGCAGTCTACTTCTGTGTTGGATTGGGCGTATGAGTCTCAGGCTCTTCTACCACAAGTTTATGATTATCCTGAAAACGGTAGACTAAGTTATGAGTATTCCTTTCTTAATTTTGATAAAGTAGAATTAAGATTACTTCAAGCTGGTGTTCGGCTGGCTGGTTTAATCAACGAGATATACGCTGACTAAATTTAACCCTATTTTTTCCATTATGTCTAGATTTTTAAACTTACTTATAGTTTTACTAATCATACTAATTTCGTGTTCACCTAAAGACGAACCAGTAACTAAGAACTGGAAAAAAGGTCAGGATATTAGTTCTGCACTCTTTTCTGTTGAAGGCTTTGATGGCCCTGAGGCTGTTCGGTACGATGAGGAACTGGATGTCTACTTTGTATCCTGTTTTGTTGGTTCAACTTCTGGAGATGCAAACGGCTATGTTTCGAAAATTTCTTCTACTGGTGAAATTATTGAACTGGAATTTATGACTGGGACTGAAGAATTCCCATTTGATGCTGGACGTGGCATGTATATTACTGGCGACACGCTTTGGGTAGCTGATCATACCGGAGTTCATTATTTCAATAAAAAATCAGGAATGCATCTAGGTTTTGTTGATTTTGGGGAATTTGAAAATGGCTTCATAAACGATATTGTACAAGGAAATGATGGGCATTTGTATGTAACCGATACTGGAAAACGCTCTTTGTTTAGAATCAAAGATTTTGAGGTTGAGTTAATCACAGATCAACTTCCGATTATGCCAAATGGTATTGCAAAACTACCATCTGGAGAATTAGTTTTTGCACCTTGGAATGATGGACCAAATGTGTATCAATATGATATATCTTCAGAAGAACTTACTATATATGGTACACTATCTGGTAGCAATAATTATGATGGAATTGAATTTTTTGATGGAGGATTAATAACTTCAACTCAGTTTGATTCTAGCCTTCACTTAATGATTGATGGAAAAGATGAACTATTCATCAAGCTACCAGGTAGACCCGCAGATATTGCCATCGACCCGAATCGTGGAATAGTAGCAGTTCCTTATGTAGCACTAAACCGGGTTGATTTTTGGATGTTGAAGGAGTAGAATTAATCCAGTTCGTCGATTAATTTAAATTCTTTTGTCAATGTTTCTGTTCCTCTCATAATCTGAATCCATATACGATTATTTTTAATTTCAAATAATCTGTGTAGATCAGTTAACGAATATTCCTGTGATCCTTTTCCATTAATTTTAAGAATAAGATCATCTTGCTGAAAACCTACTTTTTGAGCAACTGAACTATCTCTGACATGAGAAATTGAATATAATGGAATATTAGGATATGGAGTTGAGATCTCTAACCCACTCATATTGTATGAGAATTTATCATTAAACATACTTTGAGGTCTTATAATCATAGTTTCATCTCTATAATTAAAAAAAATCTTAAATCTCTTCAGAACTTCAGCTCCAATACTCCCATCTCTATCACTATAAAGAACTGCTCTTTTTATTCCTTCATCATCTGGGTACGAAGCTACAACTTCATCCATCTCAAATTTGTTGATTTTTAATTTGTCAATTTTACCCAAATACCCATTTATTTCACCACTGATACCACTCCCTAAAAATGATCTTAATCTTTTCTCAGGTAAGTGAATTTCATCATTTGCTGTATAATATAATGCCATACCATGGCTAGCACCGGAATCGAGTAATAATTTTAATGATGCTGATGTACTATCCTTTTGTTCAATTTCTACATCTATATACGGTTTTTGCTTGAACATTGTAAGTGGGACAACTTCCCACTTCTTACTTCTCTTTTTATCCTTATATCTTTCACCATATTTATCATGGTCGTGGAGAATCAATCTTTTTAAACGATAGTCTATTTCTACAATGAAATCTTTGAAAACAGCAAATCCAATTAAACCATGAACATAGGTTCCTAAAAGACTCGATAATTGGAAAATGTCTTCAGTCATTACCAGAATATCCTGATTGATACCTACGGCTTTACCTATTGTTAAATTATTTCCTGGAGAATAAAGTACATCGATTGACTCTCCATCACCTAAGCCACTTATTTTAACAGTTCTTAAGTAATTAAATCCAATTTCTGTATCGTTTGGAAGCTCAGTAATAAGTGTTGAAGCCACGCCCGTATCCAGTACAAAATTAAGGGTATCAGAACCATTTATAGACAGTGGAAAAACAATCAAGTTGTTAATGAGCTTGAAAGGTATTATTACTTTTCTATTTTTTCTTGTTTCAAGTTCGAATTGGCTCATTTCATTCAACTGAGGGTAAATAGAAGTTGAAAATCCTAATAGAACCATACTGATCACTATAAATTTTCGTAAAACCATATCTCGATAATTAATTCGTTTTCCCAATTACCTACCCAATTGTAGTATAACAAATACTTGCTATATGAACATCCAAATACTATTTCTCCATTCCTAAGTTTCAATTAAAGATTCTTCAGAATGATGTGTATTTTCATTTATTAAAAAAGGTGCCGATATGAATAATGACAAAGTAAAATGGGGTGTTCTTAGTACTGCCAAGATTGCAATAAATAACGTAATCCCTTCTATGCAGAAAAGTAAGTTTTGCAATATCCATGCAATCTCTTCAAGATCCCTAGATAAAGTAAAAAAAGTAGCGAATGATCTTGATATCCCAGTTTTTTATGATTCGTATGAAGAATTACTTAACGACCCTGAAATAGAAGCTGTTTATAACCCACTCCCTAATCACCTGCATGTTCCCTGGACATTGAAAGCACTTGAAGCCGGAAAACATGTGCTTTGTGAAAAACCAATTTCAATAACTTCTAGTGAAGCTAAACAGCTTTTAAATGCACAGAAAAAATATCCACATTTAAAAGTTATGGAAGCGTTTATGTACCGCTTTCATCCACAATGGAATAAAGTAAAAGAGCTCATAAAAAGTGGAGAAATTGGAAAAGTACATTCCATCGATTCTGTTTTTACTTACCATAATATCGATCCGAATAACGTAAGAAATAAATCTGATATAGGAGGCGGAGGTATTCTGGATATTGGTTGCTACTGTATTAATATGTCTCGTTTTTTATTTGAAAGTGAACCACTTGAGGTTAAATCATTCGTTGATTATGATCCTGAGTTCAAAACAGATCGACTTGCAACGGGCATTCTTGAATTTGAAAATGGTGTCGCAACCTTTATGTGTTCAACCCAACTTAATCATCGCCAACGGGCAATTATTTACGGAACCAAAGGCTATATAGAGCTCAATATCCCATTCAATTCTTCGAATGAAGCCTTACGAAAGATGTGGATTCATAAAGGTAGTGAGGTTGAAACGATAATTTTTGATACCTGTGACCAATATACTTTGCAGGGAGATGCTTTTTCCAAATCAATTTTGGAGAATACGCCCGTTCCAATTCCTTTAAAAGACTCCATTTCTAATATGAACGTGATCGATAAAATTCTTAATGCAAAATAATTCTATGTATGGCTGATACTATTGCAACCCTTACTCTTCTAATTGGCTTAGAACTTGTATTAGGCGTTGATAACATTCTTGTAATTACCATTTTTGTAAGTCGACTTAAAAAGGAGTTACAACAAAAAGCCAGGGTTATAGGACTTGCCTTAGCAATGGTCGCTAGAATAATCATGTTATTTCTCCTGCTTCAACTAACAGAATTAACGAATTCTGTTCTCTTCAATTTTTCAATCAGAGATCTTTTGTTAGTTTTTGGAGGTCTGTTTCTAATTTACAAAGCTGTAAAAGAAATTCACCATACAGTTGAACTTAAAGATGAGCTACCAGATGGTGAGTTATCAAAAAAATCTACCTTTAGATCCGTTATTACTCAAATAATCCTTTTAGATATTGTATTCTCAGTAGATTCTGTTATTACAGCTATTGGTCTTACCGATCAGGTTTGGGTTATCGTAACTGCTGTAATTGTTTCTTTTATTGGAATTTTGATATTTGCTAAACCTATTGGTGAATTTATACTAGAAAACCCCGCCCTTAAAATTCTTGCTCTTTCTTTTTTAATAAGCATTGGAATAACCATTTTCATGGAAGGTCTACATAAAGAAGTCCCTAAAGCTTATATCTACTTACCAATGGGATTTGCCTTATGTGTAGAATTATTGCAAATGAGATATACCCGAAATAAAAAAAGGAAAATTTAGATCTCAAACGTTTGCCTTAATATTAATGCATCAAATTTTGTATAAATTTTAAATGAATAGACTTCTGTTGAATGGATACGTTGTAGAATAGGTTAAGAGTGTAAAATCAGACTAAAATTCGTATTTTAGTAATTCATGAAAAAAATAAGTGAAATCGTTCTATGCCTTCTCTAGTAACATTTAATAATAAAATTGATAAAGAGTTTAGCAAAACCGTTAAAAAACGGGTTGATAACTATTTTAAAGAGAATAATTTATCAAGAAATGCTAATTCAGCAATGGTAATTAAAACCATTGTAATTCTTTTAGTGTATTGGGGCGCTTATGCTCTTATTATGAGTGGCATGTTCTCTTTAAATGGAATGTGGTTATTATGTTTGGTAATGGGTATCGGAATGGCCGGTATTGGTTTTTCAATAACACATGATGCACTTCATGGTGCTTACTCATCTAACAATTCTGTTAATAATTTTTTGGGTCTCTTCTTCGATTTAGTTGGAGCAAACGGATATATTTGGAAGATCACTCACAACATAATTCATCATACGTACACAAATATTCATGGGCATGATGAGGATCTTGAAGTAGCAGAATTTATTCGGCTTTCTCCTCATTCTGAGCATAAACCTGTACATCGCTTTCAACATTTTCTAGCATTTCCGGCGTACAGTTTTGCTACTTTTTTCTGGGTTTTTATTAAAGATTATTGGTACTTCTTTAAATCACCGTTGGGTCCTTATGAGAATAAAAATCACCCAACAAAAGAATGGGTTAAACTAATTGTTACTAAAGTTACCTATTACATATTGATACTTGTTCTTCCGATGGTCTTTTTAGAGATAACATGGTGGCAGCTTCTGATTGGATTTACTAGTCTGCACCTTGTAGCCGGACTTATTCTAGGGATTGTATTTCAATTAGCACATGTAGTTGAATCTACCACTCATCCAATCCCAAATGAAGAAAATATGATTGAAAACCACTGGGTTATTCATGAAATGTTAACTACCAATAACTTTGCCCGAAGAAATAAAATTCTTTCATGGTATATAGGTGGATTGAATTACCAAATTGAGCATCACCTCTTCCCCAAAACATGTAGTATTCATTATCCAGCGTTAAGCCCCATTGTAGAAGAAACTGCAAAAGAGTTTGGCATACCTTATAATTGCCATGAGACTTTTAACGAAGCAGTAGCTTCTCATTACCGAACATTAAAGAAGTTTGGAGACCCAAACTTTAAGTGGTCTCCATCGCCAGTTTAGTTTAATTTATTAATAATTTAAGCCATGTTAATTCATGGCTTTTTTTATGCATTTTTGTATACATTAAGTTCTCTAACGAAAGATCAATTGATCGCCATTTTGAAGAATTTAAATAGGGTACTTTATTTAGCTGTATTCTCTTTTTTAATGCTTTTACTAGCACAAAAAAGTGTGGCTCAGGGTACCATCCAACGGAGTACTCTTGATTTATCAGACTATAATTTTGAGAATAACAGCGAGATTCCTTTAAAAGGAGAATGGGAGTTTTTTTGGAACGAGCTAATAGAGCCTGGCGAACCACTAAGAAAATTACCATCCAATGTTACTTTTCCACACTTATGGAATGATTATGAAGAATTGAGTTCATTTGGGTATGCAACGTATAAAATGAAAATTATACTCCCAAAAAAATATCCCAAACTTGCGCTTACCATACCGGATATGTATTCCTCTTATCGCCTTTATTTTAATGATAAGATTATAGCACAAAATGGAAACGTTGGAACTTCTAAAGAACAATATTCTCCAAAATGGCTACCGATTACTGTCCCCCTAGATCCATTCCAAACAAATACAATTAATGTAACTCTTCAAGTAGCGAACTTCGATCATCATAAAGGGGGTGTTCGGATTCCAATTTTTTTAGGCAATGAAGATACATTACAACGAAACCGAGAGATAGAGCTAGGATATACTTTTGTACTTACTGGAAGCTTAATAATGGGAGCCCTTTTCTTTTTTGGACTCTACACATTTGGAAAACAAGAGAAAACCATTCTTTATTTTGCCCTTTTTTGTCTTGTGTACAGCTATCGAATAATTGGAACAGAACTCTATCCACTTCATTTTTTGCTTCCTAACTTACCATGGGAGCTTACTCTAAAGTTTGAGTACATATCACTGTATCTCTCTGCTTCTTTGTTTGGAATGTTTATAAAAAACCTCTACCCAAACGAAGCTTCGAAATACATAATGGATGGTTTTAATTACACTTTTCTAGCTTTTAGTTTTTTAGCACTAATACTCCCTGCATTTTATTTTACATCCATCATTGACTATTTCTTTGTGTTATTGGCAGTTTATATTGTGTATGCTATTTATATTTTGGTTAAAGCTTTCCTTAACAAACAAGTAGGATCCATCTTTGCCCTATCAAGTATTGGAATTGTATTTATAGTGTTTGTGTATGATTTACTTGAATATTTTGTTGTAGTTGAAGAAAATCTTTTAATCAATTTTACTGGATATATTTCTTTCTTTTTTCTTCAATCACTCACTCTTTCAAATCGCTTTTCGCATACACTTAATCTTGCTAAAGAAAGAGCTGAATCTGCCTCAGTAGCAAAAACACATTTTCTTTCTACAATGGGACACGAACTTCGAACACCTCTTAATGCAGTAATAGGATTATCTGAATTATTATTAGATAGTAAATCCGAAAAAGAAAAAATGCAGTTTGCAACTACCATTAAAAGGAGTGGCGAAAACTTACTTAGTATCATCAATAATATTCTAGATTTTACAAAAATTGAGTCATCTGATGTTGAACTTGAATATTCCCCAACTCATGTCCCTTATTTAATTGCAGATATTATAAAAATGCTTGGTTCACTTACCGATTCGAAAAAAGTTAAACTTAGTTTTCGATTTGATGATTCACTTCCTGAGTACATAAAAACGGATAATACCAGATTACGGCAAGTCTTAATCAACCTAATTGGTAATGCTATTAAATTTACAGATGAGGGAAAAATATCGGTGCACGTTACTACTACTGAATCAATTTCAGCAAAAGGCCAAATACTATTTATTGTAAAAGATACAGGAATTGGAATTCCAGAAGATAAAATGAGTTTGTTATTCGACCGTTTCTCACAAATTGAAGCAGATAGAAATAGAAGATATGGCGGTACGGGATTAGGATTAGCAATTAGTAAGCGTTTGATTGAGGGAATGGGCGGTCGTATTTGGGTACAAAGTAAAAAGGACTCTGGTACAACATTCTATTTCACCATCGACTCAAACCCTGTTTCAAAATATGAGCGCGAAGAACTTGAGAAAAAGCTTAATCCAAAAAAATCGTTAGAGAGCCGTAAAGAAATATCTATTTTAGCTGTCGAGGATAATCTTATTAACCAAAAGGTAGTTCTAAAAGTACTTGAGCGGCTTGGTCATATTGCTGATGTTGCAAATAATGGCTTTGAAGCTGTTCAAAAAGTTCAAGAGAAAAGTTATGATCTAATTTTCATGGATATGGAAATGCCCGAAATGGATGGAATTGAAGCGACCATAAAGATTAAAGAACTTGGAGTAAAGGCTCACTTTCCTACAATTATAGCAATGACCGCAAATGCTACTACCGAAGATCGAGCTCGATGCTTCGAAGCAGGTATGGTTGATTTTATTTCTAAACCTATTACTTTAAGCACAACAGAATCTGTACTTTTAAAATGGTTTCCGTCATAAGTTGAGCTTAATTTTTTTGTATGATTTATTATTTAATCAATTCAATCTTAAATAAGCTTCTTTTAGTCTTTTCTAGAAATACATTCCTGATTTTTATTTATTCGCTCGTTTTTACTTCTATTTCACTTGCACAAGTCAATAACGAAAAGGCAAATTTTGACTTATCATCTCATAATTTTGAAACTGAAAACCACATCGAACTAACTGGAAATTGGTTATTCTATTGGAACCAACTACTTACTCCTTCGAGTATAGATTCCGCTACAAATAATCAATTAATGCCTTTTACAACACTTTGGAATAATAACCCAGAGCTAAGTGCGAATGGTTTTTCTACTTATAAAGCTACGGTTTACTTGCCAAAGAGTAGACCCTCACTAGCCTTAGATATTCCTGATTTTTATTCCTCTTACCTTCTTTTTGTTAATGGAAAAGAAATAGCTAGAAATGGAATTCCAAGTACTTCAAAGGAAACATATACCCCTTATTGGCTTCCGAAAACTGTAGCTTTGGGAGAAATCTCGTCCGATACGCTAAACTTTGTATTACAGGTTTCAAATTTTCACCACAAAAAAGGTGGGGCTTATCAAGCTATAAAAATCGGAACTGCAGAAAGTTTGTTTGATGCTCGTTATTTAGAATACGGATATGCTTTCTTGCTTACTGGGGCTTTATTAATGGGTGGGTTATTTTTTTTAGGACTCTACCTTTTTGGTAGGCACGAAACTACAATTCTTTATTTCTCATTTTTCTGTATTGTTTACAGCTATAGAATTATTGGATTCGGATCCTACCCTCTACATTTTCTATTTCAAGATATTCCTTGGATTGTAACTTTAAAACTTGAATATATAACCCTCTTTCTATCTGGTTACTTATTTGGTATTTATACACTTAATTTATATCCAAAAGAGACGTCAAAACCTCCTATTTATTTTTTGAGTAGTATTTCATTACTCTTTATGGCTATTTCGTTACTTCTACCTCCTGCCATTTTTACTCATTTAGTTGCCCCTTATTTTGTAGTTTTGATAGTCTATATACTTTATGCTTTTTGGGTATATACAAAAGCAGCTATAAATAAAAGTATTGGTGCACCCTTTGCTTTAGGTAGTACAGGAGTAGTTTTCGTTGTATTCTTATTCCAAATCATGGTGTACTTTGGTTTTTTAAATGAATTTTTACTCCTCAATTTTTTTGGATACTTAAGTTTTTTCTTTTTCCAATCTCTTATTCTTTCCTATCGTTTTGCAGAATCTTTAAAACTTGCCAAAATGCAAGCAGAAGAGTCATCGATTGCAAAATCTCAGTTCCTATCCACAATGAGTCATGAAATCAGGACCCCCCTAAATGCGGTAATTGGACTTTCAGGACTTCTTACAGACAGCAACCTAAATGAAACACAAAAGGAATACTCACAAACTATTAAACGAAGTGGGGAAAGCCTTCTCAGTATTATTAATAATATTCTGGATTACTCAAAAATCGAGTCCGGAAAATTAGAACTCGAAGAATCTGAATTCAATCTGAAAGAATTAATTGAAATGGTTTTCGATTTAACTTCCTCAATCAATGTAAAAGATGATTTAGAGCTCCTATACAGATTAGAGGAAAATGTTCCTGAGTTTATAATAGGAGACTCAACACGACTTCAACAAGTACTTATAAACCTGGTCGCAAATGCAATTAAATTCACTTCAAAAGGTCATATTCTGGTAAATGTATCATTCTTAAATGAAACCGATAGAACTCTTAAGTTTGAAATAAAAGATACTGGAATTGGAATCCCTGAGAATAGGATGGATCGGTTGTTTCAAAGTTTTTCTCAAGTTGATGCAAGTTCAACCAGAAAATATGGAGGGACGGGTTTAGGATTGGTTATAAGTAAAAAGCTAGTTGAAGCAATGGGTGGTACAATTTCAGCTAAAAGCACTTTAAATAAGGGAAGTACTTTTATATTTACGATTTCAGTAGGGTTGAGTTCTAGAAAAAAAGATGCCATTCCTTCTCCCATATTAAAAGGGAAAAAGATGTTCATTCTTGATGATAATTTAACCAACTTAGAAATATTAAAACGTCAGTTAGAAAGAACCGAAGTACATGTTCACACCTTCAGCAACCCAAAAGAAATACTATCAAACGCTGAAGCATTTAGCAATTATGACCTCGGTATTCTTGATATGCAAATGCCTGAATTTAACGGAATTGATGTTGCTGAAAAACTAAGAACATACTTTAATATTAAGGCATTACCCTTGGTTTTATTAAGTTCTGTTCATGAGTTAAAAGATCAAAATCAACGAAGGCTATTTAACCTTTATCTTACAAAACCAATTAAACAAACTCAGCTACTAAACAATCTGGAGAGAATCTTTAGAAGTGACGATTTGAATAAATCAGATAAAGTAAAAAGTAACACTCCACTTTCTCTTTTGGGTGGCAAAATTTCAATTCTGGTAGCTGAAGATAATTTAATCAACCAAAAAGTAGTAATACGTATCCTAGAACGCTTGGGACTATCCACAGATATTGCACAGAACGGACAAAAAGCCATAGATATGGCACAGAATAAAAAGTATGACCTTATTTTTATGGATATGGAGATGCCAGTTCTAGATGGTTTAGAAGCAACAAAGAAATTAAAGCTTATTGAAAAGTCACTTCCAAAAATACCTAAGATCATCGCAATGACTGCCAACGCCTTGCCAGGAGATAAAGAGCGATGCTTGCAAGCTGGTATGGATGACTTTGTAACTAAACCAATTACCGTAGAATCAATAAAAACCATTCTTAAAAAATGGTTTGGTGATTATTAAACCTCTTTCAATCTTTTACTTCTATTGATTTACTTCTTAACTATCATCGTTCTAGGGAACTAATTAAAATTACGATGTTACAGAAAATATACTCAGGGCACTTTTTTCATCTACCTTTAGCAATATTCTTGGTTATGATATTGGTATTCACTCAATGTAGCGAACCATATACGCCCACCGATAAATCAATTTCGGCCATTATAAAAACCTTAAGTTCTGACGAAATGAGAGGGCGGCAAGCTTTTACCAAAGATGTAGAAGTAGCCGAAGACTTTATAGCCTCTGAATTTGAAAATATTGGTTTGTCAACCTATTCTGAACAAAATGGATTTAAGCAAAATTTTATACTTAACGAAATCAGTATATCCAAAAAGTCCATCACATTAGATGGAAAACCCTTAAAGGATGAGCTTTTTTTTGCTATACTAAACGGTCAGAATATTAACTGGAAAACTAATGGAATTGAAGTAGCTGAGATTACAGCAAAAGATAATTTCAGAGCAAAGTTTCAAGAATATTCAAATTCTGAATCTGATCTCATGGTATTCATAAGCCCAGAATTTTCAGATATTTTTGGAAGATATCAAAACTTTTTTTCAAGACCTTCCAGATCGATGGAAGGTGATAATAGTGGGAATATTGTATTTATTTTAGCTCCGACTCCAAACTCATTTTCGGTGCAATTAGAACCTAACATTGAAGAAAAAGGATTAGCTAATATTGTTGGAATGATCCCTGGAAATCGAACAAATGAATTCGTTCTTTTTTCAGCTCATCATGATCATATTGGTATTCGTATGGATGTTGAAGGTGATTCTATTGCTAACGGAGCAAACGACA
Organism: Balneolaceae bacterium; assembly: GCA_040222455.1. Classification (GTDB taxonomy): domain Bacteria; phylum Bacteroidota; class Rhodothermia; order Balneolales; family Balneolaceae; genus RHLJ01. The sequence goes on from JAVKDD010000033.1 coordinate 94,457, forward strand.
ATGCTTCGGGAGTAACAGCAGTTATTGAACTAGCCAAGTATTTTAAAAGTAAAAATAAGCCAGAGCGAACCTTAGTGTTTGCAACCTTTACCGCAGAAGAAGCTGGCGGTTATGGATCTCAATATTTTTCTAAGCAATTCAATCCTGATGAAATTATAGCCATGTTTAATATCGAAATGATTGGTAAGCCAGCTGTTTCAGGACCAAATACAGCTTGGATTACTGGCTATGAGCGATCAGATTTTGGAGAATTACTTTCTAAAAGCACGGAAGGAACTGAATACGAATTCTATGCTGACCCATATCCACAGCAAAACTTATTTTATCGTTCTGATAATGCAACTCTTGCAAGGCTCGGAGTTCCAGCACATACCATCAGTACTACTCCTATCGATGTGGATAAAGATTACCATCAAGTAAGTGACGAGTTTGAAACCATCAATATCTCTCATCTAACAAACACTATAAAAGCTATTGCTAGAGCCGCTCAGGGTATTGTGTCTGGTAGGGATACCCCAACTAGAGTAGATGCTAGTTTAGTTGATTAATTTCCTGATTTATTCAAGGCTTGGTCAATGTCCTCAACAATATCTTTGATATTTTCCAAGCCAGTTGAAATTCGAACCAAGCCTGGGCTAATTCCTACCGTCTCTCTTTCTTCATGAGAAAGTTTTGAATGGGTAGTAGAAGCCGGGTGTGTAGCAATACTTCTTGTATCTCCTAAATTGGCAGATAATGAAAGTGTATTTAGTGAATCCAAAAACTTTCGCCCTTGATTTAAGCCTCCCTTCACTTCAAAAGTAACAATTCCCCCACCCTGTCGCATTTGTTTTTTTGCTAGTGAATGTTGAGGATGAGATTCCAGAAAAGGATACTTAACCATCTCCACTTGGGGGTGATTACTTAAAAATTCCGCTAATTCAAGTGCATTTGAACAATGTCGATCCATTCGAACAGCTAATGTTTCTAAGCTTTTTGAAAGTATCCATCCATTAAAAGGCGACATGGCAGGTCCAGTATGCCTACCAATAAACATTACTTCGTCAATTAATTCCTTACGCCCTAGAATTGCACCTCCAAGTACTCTTCCCTGACCGTCAATAAATTTTGTTGCAGAATGAGTTACAATGTCAGCTCCCCATTCAATTGGATTTTGTAAATATGGAGTTGCAAAACAATTGTCTACATTTACTAACACATTATTCGCTTTCGCGATCTTAGCAATATTTTCAATATCCAGTAAATCCAACGCAGGATTTGAAGGAGTTTCAAAGAAAAACATTTTTGTATTTGGAGTAATGGCTTTTTCCCAACCATCAACATCATGTACATCAACGTAAGTATGCGTAATTCCCCAACGTGGTAGTAATTGAGTTAAAATTTGATGGGTAGAACCAAATACCGATCTGCATGCAACCACATGATCGCCTTGGTTTAAAAATGAAGCCAAACTCACAAACATAGCAGCCATACCAGATGCGGTTGAAATACCTGATTCGGCCCCTTCTAAAAGGCAAAGTTTCTCTACAAATTCATCATTGTTAGGATTTGAATACCTAGAGTATACATTCCCATCTACTTCTTTTGCAAACAAAGCACGAGCGTGGTCAGCATCATCAAACATATAACTCGATGTTGCAAAAATAGGAACAGAATGTTCTCGCTGTTGAGTTCTCTCTACTTGATGACGAATAGCCTTCGTTTCAAATTCTTTGTTCTTCATGGTTATTTAAAATGAATGAGGAAGTTATTTTTGCCGTTTTTTCCAAGGTTTTGGTTACTGAACAATAAGTACCCATAGAAAGCTCTATAGCCCTACGAATTTTATTCTCATCTAACTCACCGATAAACTCAAATCGAACGTGAATATTTGTAAACAAAGAAGGTACTTGGTTTGCTTCACGTTCACCATCAATAATAACGGTATAACTCTCTACCTTTTGACGTTGTTTTTTGAGAATTGATAGTACATCCATCGAAGCACAAGAGCCTAATGCTACAAGTAACATCTGCATTGGACGAAAACCTTGGTTTTCACCTCCAATTGCTTCGGAGCCATCTAACTCTACTCTGTGTCCTTCTTCATTAAGAGCCTGTAGATGCACACCTTCGTTTATTCTGTTAAGTTGAATTTGCATATTTTTTTAAGTGAACACTTAATATAAGCGTATTACATAGATTTTTATATTGTTTTAAACCGTCTTCTAATGCTCTTAATGACCATATTTTCTTTTTTTAAAATTTTTTTTGGTTTTGGGAACTTTTAGAAGAACAAATATATTCTACCATTTAGAATGTATTTAAATAAAGGGTGCCATCTTAAGTTTATAACCGAACTTAAATGGACAATCCCGATTTAGCTAAACTGCAATTGTTATAATTAACAGCCTCTGGCTATGTATTATTCAAATTTTTTAATCAACTTTTGTGAAAAGAGTACAAACCTCTCTTTAAGAGGTAAGTGCCATACTTTCCTTTGTGCAGTTCTTTCCTGTTACCAAGGTACTTTACTAAGCTATTTCTGTAAAGACATTTTGGAACACAGCTAATTAGATATACATCTTATTCTCAACAACTTCCTTGTTTTCTCTAAATAAAACTTCCACGAGAAAACATAATCAACCGTCAAATATGTGTCAAAACTTGATATTAGTATATCAAGTTTACGCTCTATAAAAACTAAAATCTTCCATTAACACTTTTTCGGAATTATGTTAGAAAAACTAAATCCAATAACTCCACTACAAGAATTTTTCAAGACGGAATCATCATCTGGTATTGTTTTGATGATTACTTCCTTACTCGCATTGATCATTGCAAACTCACCTTTCGCTGATGTTTATTTTGATCTTTTTCAAACCTACTTAACTGTAGGGGTATCTTCATTAGTGATTGATAAACCGTTAATTTTATGGATTAACGATGGCTTAATGGCCATTTTCTTTCTCTTAATTGGTCTCGAGATTAAGAGAGAAGTTAAATATGGAGAACTTTCCGATTTCAGATCCGCTTTAATGCCAATAGTTGCTGCCATTGGTGGCGCTTTAATTCCAGGGATCATTTTCTTTACTATCACGCAAGGAACAGATTTTACAGATGGCTGGGCGATTGCTATTGCAACTGATATTGCCTTTGCTATTGGAATTCTTACTCTTTTAGGATCAAGAGTACCTGTATGGGCTAAAGTTTTTCTTACAGCAGTTGCAGTAGTCGATGATTTAATTGCTGTAATAGTTATTGCACTTTTCTATACAGCAAATATAAATACAACTGCATTGATTATTGCAGGAGTATGTTTAGTGGTACTTATTGCAATGAATTTGCTAAAAGTGAACAAAGTTGGACTTTACGTTCTTGTTGGAATAGTACTTTGGGTAGCTTTTTTAAAGTCTGGAATGCATGCTACTATAGCAGGAGTTCTACTTGGTCTCACAATACCCGCACGAAAATCTTCTACACTTAAGGAAGTGTCTGATAAAATTGAAGCGGCTTCTCAATTATTTAAGAAATCAATTAAAAATGAGAAAAAAGAGACCCGTGAAACAGCACTAAATCACGTTCAGGATGTAATCGTTGAATCTGAGTCTCCACTTTATAGGATGGAACATGCTTTACATCCATGGGTAGCTTTTGGGATAATTCCAATTTTTGCATTTGCTAACGCTGGTGTATCACTTAACCCTTCACTTATTTCTGAAGCTTTAGCATCACCTTTAACCTGGGGTATTATTGCCGGTCTTTTTATTGGAAAGCAGGCAGGAATTTATATAGCTGTAAATATTATGAAATGGTTGGGACTTAGCACTTTTCCTCAAGAAAAAAGTACCCAAAAAATTGTATATGGTCTGGCTTGTCTTAGTGGGGTAGGTTTCACGATGTCACTTTTTATTGCTGGCCTTTCATTCACATCAGTTGAATATCTCGAATATGCTAAAATGGGAATCATTATTGGTTCTCTATTAAGTGGTCTTCTTGGTTATGGATTACTTCGAAGCGCTATAAAAGATCTCCCTGAAACCACTGAATCTTAGTAAAGAATCTCTCTTAAAAAACTAACCTATAATTTAAATAGTAAAACAATGAAAACTCTAAATAAACTAACTTCAATATTAAGCATGGCAATACTAATGATATTCGCTGTATCACTAGTAAACATTGACAGTACAATACTGAATGCTCAAAAAAGTGAAGTAATCACTGCTGAAAAGCAAAAAAGTCTAACTCCAGAATCAATTCTTCAGGGGCTAAAAGATGGTAACATGCGTTATATGAATAATAACCTTACTCCTCTGGATTACAAAGCTCAAATCTCTGCCACAGCAACAGGTCAATATCCAGAAGCAGTAATCCTTTCTTGCATCGATAGCCGTGTACCGGTTGAGCAAGTGTTTGATAAAGGTGTAGGTGATGTATTTGTTGCCCGAGTAGCGGGTAATACAGTAAATCCAGACATCCTTGGTAGTATTGAATATGGCGCAGCGGTTGCGGGTTCAAAACTAATTGTTGTAATGGGTCATGAAGCTTGTGGAGCGGTAAAAGCTTCAATCGACAAAGCTCAACTAAGCTCTAATGCAGACGTGTTACTAGAGCGTGTCCACCCTGCTATTGAAGCAGTAAAAGGATATGATTCGGATCGCTCTTCTGGAAACTCTGCATTTGTGGATGAAGTAATAAACACCAACGTTAATATGACTATTGACGAAATGCTGGAAGAAAGTCCTGTTCTAAAAGGGCTACTGGATAAAGGTGAGATCATGGTAGTTGGAGCTTACTATGACCTAGATACTGGAAAAGTGACCTTTATTGAAAATTAAACGATGATCAATTAATGGAAGTATGGGGATGGACGTGAAATGCCATTCCCATTTTTTTTGATCTTTTATAATAAACTATTGGTTATTACATATTGATTCTTTGATTGAACTCAACTTTATGTTTTATTTAACTAAATCAATAATCATTATTTGTTACCTATGAAATTCTTTAGTGCTCTCCTTTTTTCAATCTTCCTTTCTACAATTATTTTTGCCCAAGATTATGCAATTCAACAATTAGAGAGTTCACCACGTCACCACGAATGGGTTGAAATTCAATCTAATGGGAGAACACTTCATACTTTTGTTGCTTATCCAGAAGTATCAGAAGATGCAACAGTAGTTATTGTTATACATGAAAATCGAGGCCTAAACGATTGGGCAAGAAGTTTTGCAGACCAACTTGCTGGAAAAGGATTTATCGCGGTAGCACCAGATTTAATTTCAAATACTGTAGATGGTTTTGAGAAAACCACAGATTTCCCAACTTCTGATGAAGCTCGTGCTGCGATTTACGGTCTTCAACCCGACTTTGTAACCCAGGATTTAATGCATGTTCTTTCATACGCAAATGGAATTGAAGCCGGTAATGGAAAAGTAGCCGTAACCGGGTTTTGCTGGGGTGGATCTCAATCGTTCAGATTTGCGACTAATGCAGAAGATGGGATTGAAGCGGCCCTCGTTTTTTATGGAACCGGTCCAGATGCTGAAGCTGATTATTCTAAGATCAAAGTTCCTGTTTTTGGCTTTTATGGAGGAAATGATAATCGTGTGAATTCAACTATTGAAATGTCTGAAACCGCAATGGATAAATTTGAGAACTCTTTTGAATATGAAATTTATGAAGGAGCAGGACACGCATTCATGCGAAGTGGAGACGACCCTGCATTAGAATCAGACCACCCAAACAAAATTGCCCGAAATAAGTCTTGGGAACGATTGGTTGAAGTTCTAAATAGCTTTTAAACAATTTCAATATCATTAAATCTTTCATATATACTTACTATATATAATTGGATTAACTGACTGAAAATGTTGCGTTGAACAATAACTGCATCTTAATAAAGTTAGACTTACTTTCTTACCATTCTAACTTTATTAAAATATAATTTCTCAATACCGAGTTAATTCTAAGTGGTCATCTATTTGAAAAAGCAAATTTACATTCTTCCAATTCTTTTCCTGACTATAATATCATGTAGCTCATCAAAACAAAATACTGATCAAGTCGCAGAAACTTCAGAGCAAGAAATTATAGTTATTGAGGAATTAACATCATCTTCAAATATTACAGGTTTACAGAAAATTACGGGAAATCTGAATTATTCTGGGAGCGAACCTTTTGTTACTCCTACTATTTTTATTTCTGGTAACTCTTCTTACAAATTGATGGGTGATGAATCATTTATTAAAGACATTTATCCCACTATTAATGGAGAAAATGCATCTCTATATGGTAAAATTATTGAGAAAGGCAGACTCATTTATTTTCAAGTACATTTTTACGAAATAATTACAGACTAATCATGAAGAGTATAAACACTTTTTTATTTTTAATATTTTTTTCAATTACTGCTTTTGGGCAGTCGCAACCATTTGAAGAAGAGCCTAAAAAAGCTACCAATCTTTTTCCTGTTCATGTATCGGATCGGATAAACGATTTGGACTTTCTTAAATCATTAACACCATTAAAAGATCAAATCAATACCAGAAAAGTTGTTACTGATAATGTTGGAGATAAGAAAAACTTTTGGGTTAGTAACTCAGAAACAGGAAGCTTTGATTCTAAACAATTTGAGCTCATAAAAAAAGGATCTGCTACTCAAATTTGGTTTGAAGTTAATGAGATGAATAATGGACATTTAACAACTGCTGTAGCCGACAGTATGTTTAAATACTTAGAAGAGAAATCAAATAGCTTTTCATATAATCCCCAACTTGGAATCATAAATTTATCCAATCAGATTATAGGCTCTCCACCTAATGTTGACGGTGATGGTGTTGTAGATTTCTTGATTACTGATATTAAAGACGGTTGGACACCAGAAGGTAATTCTGGTTATACCGCTGGATTCTTTTATGGTGTAGATCAATATTCTAGTGTAGAATTACCTGTTGGGTATAAATCAAATGAGCGCGATGTTTTATATATAGATTCATATCCAGGAATCTATAATGGAGAGGAAATTGATCCTTTACGACCACTAGGCACTCTTGCACACGAATATCAACATTTGATTCACTTTAATTACAATGATAGAATTAATCAAAGTGATTACACTTTTATTAACGAAGGCCAGTCGAATTTTACTGCTTTATTAGCAGGATATTTCCCAAGCTATAGCATTGGAGACTATTTACAAGATTCCAATGTCCCTATTTTTCGTTGGGAAAGAAATGGAAGTCCGCTCCCAGATTATGGTAGAGCAGCATCATTTTTTAGTTATCTATGGGATCAATTAGGGTTTGAAAACTCTGGAACACTCACACAATCTGCGCTAAATGGAGCCAATGGAATAAACGGAGTTCTAACAGAACTAAACTCAGGTCTCACTTTTAATGATATCCTTGTGAATTGGGGATTGGCTAATTTACTGAATGATCGGGTTAATACAGGAAATACTCAGTATGGGTATCATCACCCTTTTCTTTCTGGTCTAAAAACTTCTGATATAGAAAATATTGGCTCTTCTTTCTCAAATAAAGTAGTTCAAATCGAACGAGGTGGAATTGTGTATTTAGGCTTGGGGCAAGCAAGCGATCTGGATGTTACGGTTTCATGGCCTGGTATTTTAGGAAGAGCTAGACTTATTACTTACAAAGGATCTGAAAAAATAGTCTCTGAATTAATAAATGGCCAATCATTTTCTACTCCAGTTGGTATTGAATATGATAATGCTCAAATCATGTTAGTAAATACTGCAGTTGGTCCAGATGAAGCATCAACTACTTCTCCTTTAAGCTTTACAGTGTCTTCTGCTGGTGAACAAACCTTCGCATTAAAGTCTGATAGTACCTATAGTGTTACTCCAAAATTTTACTGGTCTTTACCTTATTATAATGCCAGTCAGGTAGGAAGATTAGGCTTCAGTAATAAATATACAGCTCCTTTAAATAGCATTATTTACTCTTTAGAACTCTTTATAGTTTCTGGTGTTGATGCCAATGACCAACCAATCGAAGTAAAAGGTTCAGGGAATCTAAACATTTCAATAAGAGAAGATAACTCAGGGCAACCTGGTTCTGAACTTGCTTCCACATCGGTTCCGTTTAGTTCACTTGGTACAGGCTGGCAAACATTTAATGTAAAAGATTGGAATCTTGCTGTAACAAATGGTCAAAAATTTCATGTTCTTTACGAATTTAATGTCTCTACTGTAAATCCTGATATAAACTCCGTTCCTCTACGCCTTGATGATGGAACAGGAACTCAAAATGTAAGTTACATTTTAACAGAACCAAACACCTATGCAGTCATGTTCGCAGACGATGAGTCTGGAGGGCAACACGGAGTTTGGAATAAAGTAATTTATGGGCAAGCTTTAGTTACTAGTAATGAAGATGAGATAACGAATATTCCTCAACAATTCGTACTAAAACAAAACTACCCAAATCCATTTAACCCAAGTACTAATATTCAATTTAGCTTACCTGAAGCATCCGTTGTTTCATTAACTATATTTAATGCCCTTGGACAAGAAGTTGATAAATTGATCGATTCAAATTTAAATGCTGGTACGCATTCCATCACCTGGGATGCGTCTAATTCTCCCTCTGGTATCTATTTTTACCGATTGCAGGCAGATAATTTTGCTCAAATAAATAAAATGCTTCTTATAAAATAGAAATGAATTCGCGTCTAACAATTCGAGTATTCAAATTTCGTTAAAAAAAGTTATGGGTGCTTTCTTTTGTTTATGGTGATGATATATTCTCCCCATAATCTTAATCAAATTTAAAAAATCTTGAAAAAGCTATCCGTATTATTTGCTTTTATGATGCTATTTACAAGCATCGCATTTGCGCAAACTACCGAAGAAATGGTAGAACGTATTGTTAAGGAAGGAACCGAAGCCTCACAACTTAAAATGTTGGCTCATGAACTTATGGATGTTGTAGGACCTCGATTAGTAGGAACACCTCAGCAGAAAAAAGCGCACGATTGGGCTGTTGAAACTTTTGGTGAATGGGGCATATCTGCGGAAAATCAAGAATGGGGTCAATGGCAAGGTTGGGAACGAGGGATCACTCATATTGATCTTATCGAGCCACGAGTAGTTACTCTAAATGGAATGCAAATGGCATGGAGTCCGAAAACAATACGAGGCGGTGTAACTGCTGAAGTTATTCATATGCCAATGTGGGACAATGAAGCTGCTTTTAAAGCTTGGCTACCTTCCGTGAAAGATAAAATTGTTCTCGTTTCGATGCCACAACCTACTGGAAGACCAGATTATAATTGGGAAGAATTTGCAACTGAAGCCTCATTTGAAAAAATGAAAGAAGAACGTAGGGCACAATCTGAAGAGTGGAATGCTAATATTCAAAAAACTGGCTTTAACAGTAGAACTATTATTGAAGAACTGGAAAAAGCTGGTGCTGCTGCAATATTTCAATCTAGATGGTCTCAGGGATTTGGAGCTAATAAAGTATTTAGTGCACAAACTGAAAATATCGCTATGGTTGATATTTCATTAGAAGATTATGGCTTACTTTGGAGACTTGCTGAACATGGAAATACGCCTAAAGTTAAATTAGTAGCAGAATCAAATAGTTTAGGAAAAGTACCAACTTTCAACACTATTGCTACCATTCCAGGCACCGAAAAACCTGATGAATATGTGATACTTTCTGCTCATTTCGACTCTTGGGATGGCGGAACCGGAGCTACAGATAACGGTACTGGAAGTATTACTATGCTGGAAGCTGCTCGAATTTTGAAAGAAGTTTATCCAAACCCAAAAAGAACCATTATAGTGGGACTCTGGGGAAGTGAAGAACAAGGTTTAAACGGATCCGGAGCATATGCTGCAGATAACCCTGAAATTGTAGACGGATTACAAGCACTATTCAATCAGGATAATGGAACGGGACGTGTTGTTAGAATTTCAGGTCAGGGATTCTTACACGCTTACGATTATATTGGAAGATGGCTTGAAGCTGTTCCAAGAGCATTCAAAAACGAAATTGAAACTACCTTTCCTGGAACACCTGCAAGTGGTGGCTCTGATTATGCATCTTTTGTTTCAAGAGGTGCTCCCGCTTTTTCTTTAAGCTCATTAAGTTGGAGTTATGGAACCTATACTTGGCACACAAATCTCGATACTTATGATAAAATTGTATTCGACGATGTTCAAAACAATGCAATTTTAACGGCAATAATGACCTATATGGCAAGTGAAGACCCAGAAAAAACTTCTCGTGTTAAAGCTGTTCTTCCAATTAACCCCAGAACAGGTGATCAACGAACTTGGCCGGAACCAAGAAATGTTAATCGTGATGGTGGGAACTAACTGGTTTTATATTTTTATTAGAACACTAAAGCCTTTTTCAATTTGAAGAAGGCTTTTTATTTATGGCTTATTCAGGTCAGTTTTCATGTATATATAATTAATTACTAAAATCTTTTTACTAATCTTTTCGCAATATTCATTCAAAGTAATTATGTTGATTGAAAGCGCTTCTAATAACTTAATCTAGATGTATGAAAAGACGCGATGCACTCAAAAACCTGCTGTTTGCCTCTGGTGGAATGATCACGCTTCCTGCATGGACAGTTAACTGGAATCTTAACTCTATTCCGCTTAGCAATAACATTTTTAATGCAAAAGAATTACGTACCCTTTCTTCAATTGTTGATACAATTATCCCTTCAAATGGCACTATTGGTGGAATTTCAGTTGGAGTAGATACATTTTTATCTGGATTAATCAGTGAGTGTTATGAAACAGAAATTCAGCAAAAAATAAAAGCAAACCTACTTCAACTTGAGCAAAATTCTCAAAAAATAAACGCTTCATTTTCAGATTGTGATACCAAAACCAGAGAAAAAATCTTATCCGATATGCATTCAAAAGTAACCGAACGGCAGACTTTTTTTGAGTTTATGAAGGACGAATCGATTCGAGGATTTGAAACTTCAGAAGAAGTCCTAATTAATTATCATAATTATGTGCTAATGCCGGGTCATTACAATGGATGTCTAGATTTGGAGGCTAATTAATGGCTAATCTTGGTGGGAAATCCAAACAAGAAAGATCATTCGATGCAATAGTTATTGGATCGGGTGCAAGTGGCGGTTGGGCTGCTAAAGAATTGTGCGATGCTGGTTTAAAAACTCTTGTTCTAGATCGTGGTAGAAATGTAAAGCATATTGAAGATTATCCAACTGCTTCAAAAGCTCCTTGGGAATTTGAATTTAGAGGGAGTATCCCCATTGAACAGCGTTCTGGATTAAATCGGGTAGGATGGAAAGATGCCGAGCGTGTACATTGGACTATAGCTGAAGATGAACAACCCGTGATCTTTGAAAAACCTTTTCGTTGGTTCAGAGGATATCATGTTGGTGGGAAATCGTTGTTATGGGCTCGTCAAACTCAGCGATGGAGTGATTTTGACTTTGAGGGTCCTGCCAGGGATGGTTTTGCTGTAAATTGGCCTATTCGATATAAAGATATTGCTCCATGGTATAGCCATGTTGAAAAATTTGCGGGTATTTCAGGTAGTAATGATGGCTTAAAAGTACTTCCGGATGGAGAATTCCTGCCTGCTTTCGAATTGAATTGTGTTGAGAAGCATTTTAAAGAGAGCATAAAAAAGAATTATGGAGATGAGAGACATTTAATTTATGCACGTTGTGCTCATATTACCGATCCACAGCCTATCCATATAGAACAAGGCCGTGCTAAATGCCAAAGCCAAACTATGTGTAATCGAGGATGTGTTCTTGGCGGATATTTCAGTAGTAATTCTTCTACTATTCCCTGGGCAATGAAGTCTGGTAATCTTACAATGAGACCAGATGCCGTTGTTCATTCAGTTATTTACGATGAGAACAATGGAAAAGCGACGGGAGTAAGAATAATTGATCGTCATAGTAAAGAAATGATCGAATTCTATGCTAAAATAATTTTTGTGAATGCATCAACAATTAATAGTAATTCAATTCTTCTAAATTCTACCTCTAATCGATTCCCAAATGGCTTGGGAAATGACAATGGCCTCATGGGAAAGTATTTGACCTGGCATAATTATCGCGGTAAAGGATGGGCTAAAGTAGAAGGATTTGAAAACAAAACTACATCAGGTCGCCGACCAACTAACGCATATATTCCTCGTTTTAGAAATGTTGAGAAACAGGAAACCGATTTTTTAAGGGGGTATGCTATTGGAATTAGTGCAAACAGAGGAAGTTGGACAGAAAAAAGTGGATTGGGTGAAGAACTAACAAACAATTTATTAACACCGAAGTTAGACGAAAACTGGGGCATTGCAAGCTGGATGATGGGTGAATGTGTTCCAGTTGAAGATAATCATATGAGGATGCATGAAAAGGAAACAGATAAATACGGCATCCCGAAAATTGTTCTTTCCTGTGAATGGAAAGAAAATGATATCAAACAAGCTGATGATTACGCTGAACAAATGTATGCAATGTTTGAAAAAGCGGGATATAAAGACATTCGAACTTCAAATAATGATACTCTTCCAGGGTCAGATATTCATGAAATGGGCGGAGTTAGAATGGGTAACGACCCTAAAACTTCACTATTGAATAAATTCAACCAACTTCATGAGTGCAAAAATGTTTTTGTGACTGATGGAGCTTGTATGACTTCTGGCGGTACTCAAAACCCGACACTCCACTTTATGGCTTTAACTGCCAGAGCTGCAAATTATGCCATTGATGAACTTAAAAAAGGAAATCTATAAAAAATGATTGAAATCAAAACTCTACCTCCTTTATTCTATTTATTCATGTTCCTTATTCTTCCAAATGAACATGCAATAGCACAACAAGCTGGCGAACCTTTATATACAGCTGAATTTGGTGTTCAAATGTATACCTACAGAAACATAATTAAAGATAAGGGCATTGAAGCTACTCTTGACATTATTAAAGAATCTGGAATAACCGCAATTGAAGGTGGTGGAGCTTCAGGTTTTACACTTCCAGAATACAAGAAAATGCTTGATGATCGTGGTTTAAAGACTGTATCTATAGGTGCTAGTTATGAAAACTTAGTAGAAGAACCAGAAACCATCGTTGAAAATGCAAAGTTTTTGGGTGCAAAGTATGTGATGGTAGCCTGGATACCCCATGAAGTTGGAAGTTTCAATTTTGTGAATGCCAGCCAAGCGGTTGAGGATTTTAACAAAGCAGGAAAAATACTAGCCGAAAATGGACTTATTTTAAAATATCATTTTCATGGATATGAAATCATTCCACATAAAGATGGAACTCTACTTGATTACATGATGGAGAATACAAATCCCAATTATGTCTCGTATCAGATGGATATATATTGGATTCAGTTTGGTGGAGGAAATCCTGTTCATCTACTTAAAAAATATCCAGATCGTTGGGTTTCATTTCACTTGAAAGACATGCAAAAAGGAACCTTGAAAGATCATACCGGACTTTCTGACAATTCAACGAATGTAATATTTGGAACGGGTGAAATTGATTTTGTCGGAATTATTAAAACTGGTAACGAACTAGGTATTAAGCATTATTTTATTGAAGACGAAAGTGATCACGTACTCGAACAAGTGCCAAAAAGTATCGAATATTTAAAGAGCTTGAAATATTGAGCCTGATTCTTTACTTACTACCAGAAAATTTATGCTACTGCGCATAAATAACTGATCTGACTGGAATTAATTCAACTCAGCTTAAAGCTTAACCGGTCACCTTGCTTTACCTGCCCTAATCGCCAGAGATCTTCATCTAAAACTTTGGCTATTCTAGGATACCCACCGATAGTCTGACCATCTTGCATTAGAATAATTGGATTTCCTTTTTGAGGAAGTTGAATAATGCCCGGAATTACTGGCGATGAAACCATTTGTTGGTCGTGTTTTTCAAATAAATTACCTAATAACCGAATTCCCATTCGATTACTTTTTGAGCTAATTTCAAACTTATTGTTTAGAAATTTATTCTGGCTTTCTTTATTGAGCCAATCCCATTCGGGTCCTGCAATAATTCTGACCTCTACTTTGGATGAGAAATATGGTATTTGATCTTTTCTGGCTTCCCGAACTTCAAAATCTATTTTCAGATTTTCCCACTCTAATACATCACCTTTTTGTAAAGAACGTCCATCAAATCCACCAAACTTTCCCAATGTGTACGTTGAATATGACTCCATCACTTTATTTGAATACATTACTCCTTGAATTGCTAAATAGGATCGACATCCTCTTGAAGCAAAACCGAGTTCAAGCATATCCCCTTTTTTAAGTTCTAGTGATCGATTCATTTCAACAGCAGAACCATTTAACTTAGGATTCATTAAGGCGCCAGTTATTGCAATTTTAGCGGCATTTTTAAATTGATACTTCCCTCCTTTCACTGTTAACTCAAGGACTGGACTTCCTTCTCTATTCCCAACCAACCAATTTGCCAGTTTATAGGATTTCAGGTCCATAGCGCCGGATGTTGGGACTCCATATTTTCTAAATCCTTTTCTTCCGAGATCTTGAATAGTTGTGAAAAGTCCTCCATCTAGTATGCTTAAGCTACCCATCAAAATTCCTCATATTCAGTTTTAGATATAACTTGAAATTTAATTCTATCACCTGCTGTTAATTTTGAAGGTGGATTCTCAGCAATATCAAAAAATGATATAGGTGTTCTTCCGATGATATTCCAGCCACCCGGGCTTTCAAGAGAATAGAATCCAGTTTGATTTCCCCCTATTCCTACTGCGCCAGAAGGTATATTTGTTCTGGGAGTCGACTTTCTTGGACAGGCAATTAGAGATTCTAATCCATCCAGAAAAACAAATCCCGGAAGAAAACCCATCATCGCTACTGTATAAATTTTTGAGCTATGAATTTCAATAACTGACTTTTTATTCTTACCAGAATATGCCGTTACTTCATCCCAATCCAAACCAAGGTCGTAGCAAACGGGCACTTCAAATAATTGAGATGCCTTCTCTTTAACTTTTGGAAATGAACTCTCGCTCAGAATTTTAATTAATTGAATATGGTTAATTATTTTATCATCAAAAATAAGTGCCAGACTTTCGTAAGCCGGTACAATATCAATCACCCCTTTAATCTGATTCTCTTCAATAAGAGATGAAAATTGATGGATTAGTGAAAGTTTTCCTGCTACAGAATCAGGTTCCAGTAAAAGAGCATCTTCACCAAGAAACCTGCATTTCCATTTAATCCCATTATGCTGAAATGATTTCAACTCCATTGTTTGTCAGAAAATTATGAATGGTTTTTGCAAGTTTAATGGCACCGGGAGTGTCACTATGTAAACATACCGTTTCTGCATTTATAGATTTGTGTTTACCTGAATAGGTTAATACCGCTTTTTTAAAAATCAATGACCGCAATTGAGCAATTACATCTGCTTCATCTTCAATTACTGCCTTATCAAGTTTTCTACTTCTTAAACTCAAATCATCTTCATAAATACGATCAGCGAATACTTCATTTACTACTTTCAATCCTGCTTCACGTGCTATTTTATTAGATACAGAATTTGGAGGAAGATAAATCGGTATGTTTTTATCGAACTGTTTGATAACAGAAACGATTAATTCCGCTGTATTCCGATTTTTTGCCGCTTCATTATATAAAGCACCATGAGGTTTAATGTGGTGAAGGCTTTCTCCTTCTACTAATAAATATTCTTTAAAGGTGTATAGTTGTTCTATCAAACTTTTTTCAAGTGTTGAAGACGAAATATCCATAACAACTCTTCCAAAGTTTTCGCGATCTGGATACGAAGGATGTACACCAATTTTAACACCATTTTTTTTTGCAAGCTGTATGGTAGTTCTCATGGATTTTTCATCTCCAATGTGTCCACCACATGCTATGTTGCAAGAAGAAATAAACGGCATAATCGCTTCATCTCTTATAAAACCATCTTTGGTTTTCCATTCTCCAAGATCACAATTCAAATCAATGCAGTTCTTCATTACATAAATTGAAATACTGAGTTTAAGCTTCTAAATCCAATCAGAATAGCAATAGAAATTACTATAACTCCTAATCCATTCTGGATTTTTGAGTTTACAAAATCGCCCAATAATGAGGATTTATTCATAACGTATATCAGAAATATAGCTACCAGAGGCAGCATTACACCGTTTGCAATCTGTGCAAATTGGATAACCTGCACAGGATTTATACTAAACATGGAGAAAATTACTCCAATTGTTAAAATTGAAATCCAGACTGCTTTAAATTTCTTTGAGCTCATTCCTTCTTTCCAACCCAATATTCCTTTTGCCGCATAAGCTGCTGCAAGTGGTGCTGTAATTGCGGACGAAATTCCAGCAGCAAATAATCCCAATCCTAAAAAATACCCTGACCAACTACCTAGTAAAGGTTCTAATTGCTTCGCCATATCTGCAGCGCTGTTAATGCTCTCATCACCATATAAAGTGGCTGCGCTTGTTATTATAATGCTTATCGAAATAATACCACCTAGAATTATTGCCGTTGCATTTTCTTTTCTTAAATCCGAAAGTTGGTCTACATGGTCATATTTAGTTTGAACAATAGCTGCATGTAGAAATAAGTTGTACGGTACAACAGTAGTTCCAATCAGTGCGACTACTGTTAAAAACTGATCTGTTGATGCAGTTGGAATTATTAAGCCTTTCACAATTTCAGTTAAGCTTGGCTGAACCACGATTGCCGTTGTTAAAAATACCAGGCTCATTATTACAACTAAACCAATCAAAGAGCGCTCAACTACTTTGAAACTCCCTTTTATAAGTAGTCCGAATGCAATTAAACCAATAATTAATGGCGGTAGGCTTATATATACTCCATTGATCGTTGTATCTGCATCAAAAAGTAATTCTCTGAATCCAAGTGAAGCACCCGAAATATTTCCGCCTTCATAGGCTGCGTTCCCAACTACAATTGCCCCAAGAACAAGAAATATCCCAAAGAATCTTACCAATGGATGTTTAAGTTCTTTTCTAATAGCTTCACCAAAGCCCTTTTGGGTTACTAAACCTAGCCTTGCTGTCATTTCCTGGAGGATAATTGTTGATACTACAGAAAATAAAATCGCCCATAATAACATGTAACCAGATCGAACACCCGCTAGTGTACAAACGGTAACTGTTCCGGGGCCAATAAAAGCTGCTGTCACCAATGTACTGGGCCCGAAATATGTTGAGAGAATTTTCTTCAAAAAAGAATCACAGATGATTTTTATTTATCAATCTATAAAATTATTATCTAACGCTATGGTAAAATTTTATGGAGTGAATTCACAGCTTTTTAATTAATGTCTGAAAACAAGACTAAACCTACTGAATTAAGCGTTAGCGATTATTTAGATGCTATCAACAATCCTCAAAGAAAAGAAGATTGTTGGGTTATTCATGATCTTATGAAGAAAATAACTGGAAAAACTCCTAGAATGTGGGGAACATCAATCGTTGGATTTGGCTCTTATCATTATAAATATGATAGCGGACGTGAAGGTGATATGCCGGCTACAGGATTTTCGAATCGAAAACAAGCAATAACCATGTATATTATGGGTGGTTTTAAGAAACATGATGAACTTCTTAAAAAAATTGGACCTCATAAAACGGGTAAATCATGTTTTTACATAAAGAAAATGTCTGATATAGATATTGATGTGCTTTCTGTATTAATTTTAGAGTCTGTTAAAGCCGTTGAAAAAATATATACAATTTCAGATTGATGTCAGGAACAATAAGAAGTAATATTAAATCTGGTATGGAAGTAGCCATTGTTTTAAAAAAGGATCAAAGATCTGGCACATTAACCCATGGCATTGTTAAAGATTTGCTTACAAAAAGCCCTACACACCCACATGGAATAAAAGTTAGATTAACAGACGGACAAATCGGAAGAGTAAAAGAAATAAAATAATTACGGATGGAAAACAGAATTGAGTTACAAGCTACAATTTCAGCTTCAGCAAAGAACGTTTGGGATGTACTAACAAATCCCAACAAAATTGAGCAATATATGTTTGGTGCACGTTGCGAAAGTGATTGGAAACCAGGTAGTAAAGCTAATTTTTTTGTGAAACAGAATGATAAAGAAGTTGTTGTAGTGAAAGGTGAAGTAATTCGTGCAGAATCTAATAAATATCTCGAACACACTCTTTTTCCTGCTAACTCAGGGATTGCTGATACCCTTGAAAACTACATAGTAATCATTTACGAATTAAACGAGATTTCGGAAAATGAAACCGACTTGAAAATTACACAAAAGGGATTTAAATACGTTGAGAATGGACTGGATCGATATATTGAAACTCAAAAAGGTTGGAAAGCTGCGCTTCCGAAGCTAAAAGAAGTTGCCGAAGGATAAGCCTCGGGATGTTTGAATTTCATACTGATAAATCGACCTATTTCAATTTCCAATACGGTACTTCGAAAGAATATATTATCCCCTTTCTTGAAGAAACTTATGAGTTAAACCCTGATCATAAAGTTCTGGAAATTGGATGTGCTGAAGCAGGAGTTCTTAAAGCATTTACTGAACGTGGACATTGCTGTGTTGGTATCGAATTAAGTGCTAATAGAGTAAAACTGGCTGAACAGTTTATGGCCGAAGAAGTGAAAGCCAAAAAAGTTCGTTTTATCACAAAAGATATTTATGATATTGATATCAAAAATGATATTGGGCATAAATTTGATCTGGTAATACTTAAAGATGTAATTGAGCATATCCCAAATCAGGAAGTATTTATTAGAAAACTGAAAGATTTTCTAACTCCTGATGGGAAAGTTTTTTTTGGATTTCCACCTTGGCAAATGCCTTTTGGGGGACATCAACAAACCTGTACTAAAAAGTTCATGAGTTTATTGCCCTATTACCATTTGCTACCAATGAGCATTTATAAAAGAATCCTGAAGATTGCTGGTGAACCTGAAAATACCATCAAGGGCTTAGTAGAAATAAAGGAAACTGGTATTTCCGTTGAACGTTTTGAGCAAATTTATAAGAATGAAGGTTACACTAAACTAAAGCGACAGTTTTTTCTTATCAATCCCATTTACAAATATAAATTTAACATTACACCACGAAAACAATTTTCTCTGTTCTCAGCTATCCCAGTATTTAGGAACTTCGTAAGTACCTGTGCTTATTACATCATCCAGAAATAAGAATGAGTCAACAACCTAATAATCCGCTACACGGAATCAAGCTCAAGCAAATTGTTGAAGATTTATACAATTATTATGGTTGGGAACAACTAAGTATTCATGTAGATATTAATTGTTTTAAAAATGATCCTTCCATAAAATCGAGCCTTCATTTTCTTCGAAGACATCAATGGGCACGAGACGAAGTTGAAGCGCTCTGGGTTGATGTATTTTCAAATCCTTAACTATCTACCACCGTTTATTCGTTTTTGAAGCATACTTAAACCAATATTCTTAATTATTCAAAGCTTCATCATACTTTTCGATGATCACTTTCCAATCATATTTATTTACCAAAGATTGAAAACTCATTTCTCGAGTTTCATTCATTTTTAGAATTAGTGACATAAGTTTCTCAAATAATTCTCCTTCTTCATATAAACAAACTGCTTTTAATTCATTTGAAAGATGTTCGGGATAAGCCAACCGATTCGGAAGCAATGGAAAACAGTTACAATACATGGCTTCAACTACACTCCCTCCAAAAAAATCCTGTTTTGATGTAACAGGTAAAATGTCTGCTTTCCAAAGCCACTTTGCATATTCTTCATAATTCTTGGCATATCCCCAATTGATAATCTCATCTGATAGCTTCTCTTTTGCTTCTTCGAAACTTTTGGGAATCATTTCATTTCGTTCACCAAGCACAATCAATTTAAATTGAAATCCTTTTTCTTTGAGCTTATATAATGCAGAGTAGAATGCTTTGGGACGCTTATCATATTCCCATCTGTGATTCCAAAGTATCATAGGTTCTTTTGGCTCTTGAACTGGATTAAATGCATCGAATCGAGATAAATCCATTCCTAAGTACAATACCTTACTCTTATTTCTAATTGCCTCTATATTCTCTTTTCCTTGTTTATCAGGAAATTGGTTAAGGAAAGCAGGTAAGGCTTCTAAAAATGAGTTTCTATGATATTCTGAGTTAAAGAAAACCTTATCAGCTGATAATGCTGATGCATAATTGATAAAAGCGTAATGATTATTTCTTTTGTTTTTTACGTCACGGTCTTGGGGCGACCACGGGTAAGTCAATTGGTTTTCATGAAAGTAAATATGGACAGGAATCCCTGCTGATTTTTTGCGTGTAAGTGAAAGAAAGGTTGTCAAATCTAACATAGAAGTAGCCAATATTAGATCCGGAGTATAATCTAAGGCGTTAAATTGCTTAGCTAGTGAAATTGCTCCGCCGTGCATCCTCCATTTCCAATGTCTTCCGGGAAGACTTAAAATGTCTACTTTGTGCTGAGAATATTTCTGAAAGCCTACCGCCCATTGCCTGTGCGATCCTGAGAAGAAAGGTTCTAGAAGGATTATTTTTAAACTCACTCTGTTTCCCAAAAATAAAAATTATGTTCCTCGTCAACGGTCCACCCGGTAGCAGGGTAAAGGTTATTTCCAATAACATTATCCTTGGCTGTTTCTAAGCTCATTCCAGCAGCTTTCGTTTGCCTACATAATTCTTTAGCGGCTTCAATTAATTTTTTTGAATGGCCTTGTCCTCTAAATATTGAATCAACAAATAGATCGTTTAACAACCATACTCTTTTAAGTCTTGTTGAAGAAAATAAAGGATAAAGCTGAGTAAACCCTGTTGCAATTCCAGCACTATCTCGTGATATAAAAATTACAGATTCATTCTTTTCGATTCTCTCTTTCAGGAAAGCTTTACTGGCTTTTTTTTCCGATTTCTTTTTATAGAAGACCCGATATCCATCAAATAATTCGTTGAGATCGTTGAGGTCTTTTAGTGTGGCTTGAGTTATTTTGATCAAGATATTTGCCTTATTTGATTAAATGTGGAAGAAAGTAGCAAAATTTATATAAAGTCATTCTGAGCGAAAGTGAAGAATCTGCACAATTAATCAGTTTTGCGGTTCCTTCGGAAGTATCCTCAGGATGACTAAAATATATGTTTCTTCTTATTTCTCTATTCCCCGAATGGAGGTCATTGGCACTTGTTGAATACTGAATATTCCTATAACCCTTGCCCACCAATAATATCTACTTCAAAGGATTCGGGTTGACCTTCTAGAATTGGCATTGCTCTTCCAATCAGTTCTCTTACTCCAGGCAAGTTTAACGATTCATTATGAGCTTCTTTAGAGTCCCATACTTCTGAAATACAAACCGTGTGTTTGTTTTCGGCTTGTTGACCGACAATATAAATATGGCACCCTTTTGCTGATTTCATCAGTTCAGCGGCTTCTACTAAAATCGAAGCAAGCTCATTCCCTTTTCCAGATTGAGCGAATAATTTTCCCTGAAGTCCGTATTTCATGCTATATATTTTTTTAGAAAAAGAATCAAAATCAAAGTAAAGTAAAGTCATTTTGAGGGAAAGCGAAGAATCTGAACTATTAATCAGTTTTGCAGATCCTTCGGAAGTATCCTCAGGATGACTGAAATATATGTTTCTTCTTTCATTGTCCATTCCTTGTTGAATATTGAATATTCCTTATTCAACCATTCCTAATTGAAATCGCATTAGCAACTTTTTCCCCATCAATAGCAGCAGAGATTATTCCACCAGCATAGCCCGCCCCTTCACCGCAGGGAAATAAACCTTTTATTCGAATATGTTCCAATGTTTTTCGATCTCTGGGAATTCGAACAGGAGACGAAGTTCTCGTTTCAGGGGCATGAACTACAGCTTCGTTCGTCATATAGCCTTTCATAGATTCACCAAAAGCTCTGAATCCTCCCTTCAAAGTTTTATGAATAAATTCTGGAAGTACATTTCCCAATTCAACGGAAGATATTCCCGGTGAATATGAAGTATCTGGTAAATCTGCTGAAACTTTCCCAGTCACAAAATCTTCCAGTCGTTGCGCCGGAGCTGTTTGCGTGCGACCTCCTGCTTCCCATGCTTTTTGTTCAATGGATTTTTGGAATTCCATAGCTGCTAAAGGACCAAACTTTTCAAAAGGTTTAAAATCGCCTTCATTCAACTCAACTACAATTCCCGAATTTGCTGTTGAGCGTGCTCTTCGTGATGAAGACCAACCATTAGTTACTATTTCTCCGGGACTTGTTGCACAGGGCGCAATCACTCCACCAGGACACATACAAAATGAATACACTCCTCGCCCACCGACCTGCTTTACAATACTGTAAGGTGATGGAGGTAAAAACTCACCCCGATCTTCGCAACTATATTGAATTTGATCAATCAAGCTTTGAGAATGTTCAACTCTAACTCCAATTGCCAACGGCTTCAGTTCAATTTCGATTTTCTTATGATGAAGCAATTCAAAAATATCACGTGCAGAGTGACCAGTGGCTAAAATTACATTATCAGATTTAAATATATCACCAGATTGGGTTTTTACACCTTGAACGGAATCTCCATTTAGCAAAAAATCTGTAACTCTAGAGTTGAAATGTATTTCTCCCCCATGTTCTAAAATACATTCCCGAATTCTCTCAATAATCTTTGGGAGTTTGTTAGTTCCAATATGAGGATGAGCTTCAACCATAATTTCTTTAACCGCACCAAATCCCACTAATAATTCTAAAATTCGGTTTACATCTCCTCGCTTTTTGGAACGAGTGTAGAGTTTACCATCCGAGTAGGTTCCTGCTCCACCTTCCCCAAAACAATAGTTCGAATCTTTGTTTACAATATGATCTACATTGATTCCTTTAAGGTCTTTGATGCGAGCCTTTACATCTTTTCCGCGTTCCAGTACTACTGGTTTTTTGCCTGCTTCTATTAAACGAAGTGCTGCAAATAGACCTGCCGGACCAAGTCCAACTATAATCACTTCTTCTGCATTAGAAACGTCTGGATAATCAGGAATTTGAACTAAGGTTTCTTTAAAATCTTCGTTCACATAGACCTGAACTTTTAGATTTATGATCACTTGTTTCTGACGGGCGTCAATGGATCGCTTAACAATTTCGATGTGCTTAATTTCGTCTTCAGGAATTCCTTCTTGTTTAGAAATGAATTGCTGAAGCCTTTCAGATTGACCGGCTATCTCCGGTAAAACTCTGAGTTGTAGTTGTTTTTGCATGTTAGAAGTTAGCTAAACTTTTAGAAACACATTTATTGAATCCAGAAAGGTATTTCTTCTTCGTAACTCATTAATTGACCTAATGAGTCTCTTTCAGCATCAGCTTCATCAAGTACGGGACGATATACTCCTAGCTCATATTTTCCAGTATCGAGTGTATCTGAAAGCATAAACATACTTTTAAAACCAGCCTGATCGGTTCTGCTATGGTTATAAAAAAGAAAATCAGACTCCAGAGTATCTTTTTTATTTAAAGTGACTGTAAAGAACTGATTCGTACATTTGATGTTTTGCTGGTTGATTTGTTTACGCCTTTCGTATCTACTTAAAGAATCAGCTGGGGTTGCTTCTTCACAATACTCCCCCAATTTTCGATCCAACATTTTGCTGTATGGAATGAATAATGAAAAATATTCTCCTTTCTTTACATATGGGGAATTCATAGTAGGCCTATCGAAGAAGAGTCCATCAAACTCGGATTCATAATTTTCTGGAAGAATAGTTGAAGCACTAGATCTAGCTGTGTAAAAGTCACGAGGTTGAATAAGATTCACATTCATCAAATTAAAAATTGCATTCATAAAAATTCCCATAAACACTGCGAAAAAAATTATTCCATATATCTGATTTTTATTTTTTGGGATATTTGAAGCAAAACTTAGTACTAAAAACTGAATTGGTTTATAAATAAACGGATAAAAAACTAATCCAACATACCAAGTGATCTTAAAGTGAATACGGGCGAATTTTTCCTGATCCCGATATTTTTTCATATTTAGAACCAAAGAAACTATTGATATGCTAATCAATAAAACACCCGCACTAATCAATATTATCGTAGAATAAAGGTCGAATATTTCTTCTGAAACCATCAGCTTTACCCCATTCATCAACAGGAAAAAAACCGAGTATAAAAAACCAACCCCTATCATATATAGCACGAAAAGAAACGCAGTTGAAAATATTAGACTGGCAAGGCGGTCAGCTGCTAATAGAAATGAATCCTGTGTTCCAATTCTTTTCTTCATTTCTGACCGGTACAGTTCACTATACTCTAGCTTATCGTATTGAATTCCTTCGGTAAATACAGAACGCAATCCCATCAAACCTACCCAAAAAGCACGGACAATAAAGTGAAATACAAAAGCAATACTGAGCACTTTTAGAGCGGTAAGTACAACTCCTACTACCAACATTGGCATTAACTCATCAATAAAACCCGAATCTAATTGTAAGTTAAATCGGTAATATTGATAAAAATCCATTACATATTGGGGAATCTGAATCGTTGCAAAAATTGCAAGACCTGATATTAAAAGCTCTGGTTCCCAGCTTTGTTCTGCTACCCGTTGCAGCCAATTTTTATTATGCCCTGTGTCATCAATTTGCTCTTCTTCCAACTTGTAGTATTTCTTAATGAATAGTTACTTTCAAAGTGCATCAAACACATAAAAAAGGCAATATCTTTTAATGCCTTTTTTGAATGATGAGTCTGTATTCATGGTTACTCTATCAAATCAAAACTAAATACACTTCCATGAAAAAATCTGTTCTTACGTTACTATTCCTATCACTGCTAGCTATTCCTTCTTTTGCTCAGCTTTCTAACTCACCTGATACTTTTGAAACCGAAAACGGTGAGTTAATGATCTTCCCAATCAATCACGGAACCGTTGCATTTACTTTCGATGGCAAAACAATATTCGTTGATCCTTTTGGTGGAGCTGAAAAATTTACCAACTTCGATGCACCAGATGTGATTTTTATTACCGACATACATGGTGATCACCTTAATGCAGAAACACTAGCTGGACTTGATACTGAAAATACCATTTTTGTAGTACCACAAGCTGTAGCCGATGCATTGGATGAATCTTTAAAGAAGAATTTAATAATCATTGCGAACGAGGAAACCAAAGTTGTGCTGGGAATGAATGTAACAGGCGTAGCAATGTACAACTTACCTGATGATGAATCTTCTCGTCACAAAAAAGGTCGTGGAAATGGATATATCATCGATTTTGGAGGGAAGCTTGTGTACCTCTCAGGTGATACCGAAGATGTTCCTGAAATGCGAAATCTCGAAAATATTGATATCGCTTTTGTGTGTATGAATCTCCCTTACACTATGGATATCTTCCAGGCAGCAAGTGCTGTTGTACAGTTCCAACCTGCAATCATGTATCCATATCATCATCGTGGACAAGATATCGAGAAATTCAAAGCCATTGTTGATCTTGCTGAGATTGATACTGAAGTCAGATTAAAAGATTGGTATTCGAATTGATTTTACTCATTCAATAAATTTCTTCGTCATTCTGAGGATGCCTCCGAATAATCTGCAAGACTATTTCTTTTTGCAGATCCTTCGCTTTCGCTCAGAATGACTATTATTGACATCATTCTGAATACTGAATCAAGTTCGATGAAAAAACTCAATATGCTGATCAAATTTTTCATGGCAGAATAATCGATGCTAAATCATATCAAATAAAAGATATTGATGGAAATAGCTATACAGAATGGTACTTCACTTTTGATGTTATAAAAAAATGGAAAGGGGACAGAAAAAGTCGTATAAAAATTTTTATGGAAGGAACAAGTTGTGACTTCTACTTTGATATTTTTGAAAATGAATATTTAGTGTATGCTAAGAAAGGAACATCCATACTTAGTCGTGATCTCAATCCGACTGACCAATCACTGGTATAATAGTAAGTTTTTTTGAAAACAAGCATACCACTTCTTTATGCTCTGGAACTAAATCACGGTATACACACTCTGGAATAATCACAACTGATAACTTTGAATATGAATTCTCCGATCTTGATAAAGTTTTTCCTAATTCAATTAAACTCATTCCTTATTACTTCAACTTCACTAACCTATTCCTCCTAATTGGAGTTATTCTTGCCGGCATGTATGTTGGGAACAAGAATAAAAAGTCTTCCTGAGCGAAAGCGAAGAATCAAAGTATATAACCTGCAAGACCCTTCGGAGGTATCCTCAGGATAACTATTATTGACGTCATTCTAGTATAAGTTTCTAATTCGATGACAAACTAATTGCTGAGTACAATAAAGAGCCCTTAAACACCATCCTTAGAATGGTGAGTTTTTGTTACTGAAGCCTGTGCCGATGAAGATCAGTATCGGCACAAAAGTAAGCAAATGATTTAAAAGCGATCTACATAACAAAGAAGCTGAAACTCGGGGATCACCTCGCTCCGCTCGTGAATGGGATTAATTTCTCCTCATTAACACCTAGGAAACCATTAACTCACTGCCCACTAGACATTTACGTCTGAATTATACAAATTAACCGCAATATGGACGAAAAATAGGGTCGTCCGTTTCACTAAAAATCGGGTTATGAAAATACTAGCAAAAATCCTCGGCGGACTACTACTGCTTATCATTCTTATAGTTTGTGGTACATTAATCTATGTTTCAACAGTACTTCCAAATGTTGAACCAGCACCAAATTTAACTATCGAACTTACTCCTGAACGGATTGAACGAGGAGAATTTTTGGCAAAGAATGTGTATGTATGTATGGATTGCCATTCTGAACGGGATTATAGTCGTTTTGGATTGGTCATTACCGAATCCGCTCTTGGGAAAGGAGGAAACCTATTTGGTCTTGAACAAGGATTTCCCGGTGATTATTACGCTGCCAATCTTACTCCATATCATTTAGAAAGCTGGACTGATGGCGAGATCTTCAGAGCAATAACAACGGGCGTAAATAAAGACGGTAATGCTCTTTTTCCAATTATGCCGTATACCAACTACCGAAGAATTGATAAGGAAGATATTTACGATATCATTGCCTATTTGAGAACACTTGAACCTATTGAACATGAAGTTCCTGCTTCCTCCTCTCCTTTTCCTATGAATTTCATTATCAATACTATTCCAACTGAACCTGAATTTATTGAGAAACCTGATATCAGTGATCGAATTGCTTATGGAAAATACCTCACGATAGCCGGTAGTTGTGCCGATTGTCATAGCCCAATTGATGATAGAGGTGCACCACTTCCGGGAATGACTTATGCAGGCGGAATGGACTTCAATATTCCAACGGGCGGAATCGTATATTCGGCGAATATCACTCCACATAAAACAACGGGCATTGGAGCTTGGACGGAAGAAATGTTTATCGCTCGTTTTAAGCAATTTCAGGATTCAACCAATCTCATCAATCAAAACCTTGTGGATGCCGGAAGTTTCCAAACGGAAATGCCCTGGCGATTTTACAGCAAAATGAGTGAAGAAGAACTGGGTGCAATTTTCGCTTATTTACAGACTCTGGAACCAGTTGAGCATACGATGTCGAGGTTCGTGGCGGAGGCAGAGTAACTCTTTTTATCTCTTTTCATCCTGAACTTGTTTCAGGATCTGTGAAGATTAGAGCGTTGATCTATATTTTTACTTCTTCAAAGAATCACTCATTACAGATGCTGAACTGAATTCAGCATGACAACTTATTTACTTTTCACCTCGTCACGTAGCTCTGCTGCGTGATGCTTTTGGAAGCTCTGCTTCCATTAAGGCAGAGCTTCAAATTAGCATTCCGAACGAGACATAAAACAAACATTTTTAATATCTTTAAACCAAAGAAAAATCTTCTCACAATGATTTCTGAGATAGACCTCCTATATTTTGAGCCTTACTTACACTCAACATCTGCGAATGAAATCTACTCTTATTCTCTTTCTCTTATTTTTTATGGCATCCATTACCGCATGTGAATCTCAGACTAACCAAGAAGACACTCTGATTGATAATGGAGGAATTATAGTACCAGTTCAACCAACACATCTTTTTATTGGAACCTATACCAGAGATGAAGGCTGGGTAAATGGAACCGCAGATGGAATATATCGACTTAGCATTTCTGAAGACGGATCCCTCTCTTTAGATGAAACTGCAGCAGAAGTCATCAATCCTTCATTTGTGGCAATTACAGGAGATAAAAAAAACTTGTATTCAGTGAGTGAACTAGGTCGTGGTAATGAATCTACTGGTTTCATTCATGCATTCATTGTGAATGAAGATTTAAGCCTTACTTTTATTGCCAAATATCCAACTAATGCGAAATCACCGGCACACGTTTCTATTGATGAAACAGGAAAATTCGTTTTTGTAGCAAACTATCAAGGTGGAGTGGCAATGGTTTACATTCGAAATGAAGATGGAAGCCTGCAATTCAGTCAACAACTTGACCACTCTGGCTCTGGTCCACACCAAAACCAGAATGGTTCTCATACTCATATGGTGAAAGTAAGCCCCGATAACAATTATTTATTTATCCCCGACTTAGGTAGTGATAAAATATGGAGTTATAAAATCAATCATGAAACGGGTTCTGTATCCAAGACAATGCAAGAATTTGGAACCGTTGCACCAGGTTCGGGGCCTAGACATATGGACTTCCATCCTACTAAAAACCTTGCTTATGTGATGAACGAATTAAACAGTACCGTTTCTGTTTTTGATTATGACCCTGAATCAGGTTCATTAACTGACATTCAGACAATTACCACCCTTCCATCTTCATTTTCTGATCGGAATTCGACGGCAGATATTCATGTACATCCAAATGGAAAATTCTTATATGGTTCAAATCGTGGACATAATAGCGTAGTTAACTACTCAATTGATGAAGTAACTGGAGAACTCTCTTACTTAGCTCATACTTCGGTTGAAGGAGAGTTTCCCCGTAATTTTGCGATTTCACCTTTAGGTGAGACCTTGTATGTCGCTAATCAAAATACCAATAATATCACTGTTTTCGATTTGAATGCCGAAACTGGAGCACTTAGTTATACGGGAGAATCTATTTCTATAGGTACTCCTGTTTGCATCGCATTCTTTTGAAGATCTGAATCATTCTGTTATAGAAATAGTTAAGCTTTCAATTAATCAAATTGAATGAATGATCGATTTATAGAACAAATTTATGCTTCTCATACTGAGTGTGTTAAATGTCCTTCAAAAGAAGAAATTAGCAGTTTCTACACGAACCTATTGGGAGCTTTATTTCCGAATTATGCTACTCAATCTTTTGAATCACTTACCAAATTCAATCTCTATATACTGAGTCTACGTGAAGAGCTCTACGAGATGTTGTATACACAACTTCGCAACACAGATATTGATGCCCATGATGTAACCAAATACTTTTTTGATGCTATTCCGTTGGTATATAAACAACTTCAGGAAGATGCTATTGCAATGTATGAAGGCGACCCTGCTGCAACAAGTATTGACGAAGTAGTCCGCTCTTATCCTGGCTTCTACGCAATAGCTGCATATCGGCTAGCACATGAATTGGCTAATTCTGGTGTAGAGATAATTCCTCGAATGTTTACGGAACATGCCCATAGCATTACTGGTATAGATATTCACCCTAAAGCTACGATAGGAAGTTACTTTTGCATAGATCACGGAACTGGGATTGTAATTGGAGAAACCACAATAATTGGTAATCATGTTAAAATTTACCAAGGAGTTACGTTGGGAGCATTAAGCGTAAAAAAGGAAGACGCAAAAACCAAACGTCATCCAACCATTGAAGATCATGTAGTAGTTTATTCTGGAGCAACAATTCTTGGTGGGAAAACTGTGATTGGCAAAGGAAGTATCATTGGTGGAAATGTATGGGTTACTCAAAGTGTACCTGCCAACACCAAAGTACATTACACGAATAAAGTAATTATAGAAGGCGAAGAATCTATTGATACTAACCTTTTTAAAACTAGCGTATCATGACTTTAGAACAACTAATTGGAAACACTCCACTTGTAAAAATTAAGAATCTGAACCCAAATAAGTCCGTTACTATTTATGGGAAACTGGAAGGTCAAAATCCGGGAGGAAGTGTAAAAGATCGTGCAGCTCTAAATATGATTAAAAGCGCACTTCAGAGAAAAGAAATTGCTGAAGGAGATAAATTAGTAGAAGCGACTAGTGGAAATACTGGGATTGCATTGGCTATGATTGCCCAAGCATTTAATGTTCATATGACCTTGATCATGCCCGATGGAGCAACTCCTGAACGCATCAAAACTATGAAAGCCTACGGTGCTGAAGTGATCATTACTCCTTCTGAAAAAACGATTGAGTATTCTAGGCAGCTTGCGTATGAAATGTCGGCTTCGGGTGATTATCATTTATTGAATCAGTTTGCCAATCCAGATAACTATAAAATGCATTATAAAACCACTGGACCAGAAATCTGGAAAGATACCAAAGGGAAAGTCACACATTTTGTTTCAGCAATGGGAACCACCGGGACAATAATGGGCGTATCTAGATATTTAAAAGAACAAAATCCTGATGTCCAAATTATTGGAACTCAACCTACCGATGGTTCTAGAATACCAGGGATTCGAAGATGGTCGCCTGAGTTTCTCCCTAAAATTTACGAACCTAGAAGAGTAGATCGAATTATTGATGTGAGTGCAGATGAAGCCACTTCTATGACGCGCCGACTCGCAATAGAAGAAGGTATTTTTGCAGGAATGAGTAGTGGAGGGGCAATGACTGCCGCTCTAAAAATTGCCTCCGAAATTGAAGAGGGTGTGATTGTATCTATAATCTGCGATCGTGGAGACCGATATTTAAGTAGTGAGTTATTTGAGGTTTAAGTGATTTTTAGCGTAAGTGTATCTTAATATTTCTAAGGGTCCAGAAGCAGAAGTACCGTTCCTTTGTTATGTACTTTTGAACCGTCAAAAGTACTAAAAGCTCTCGACTATGAATTATAGGTGGGTTCACGATGCCTTCGCTGAACAAATCCAATGGTCTTCGTTTTTGTTGAATCACTTTAATACTCGAGCCGGTGTGGATTTCTTCATCCTTTGGATACGCTCTATTATCATTTCACTTTTTCCACCTATAATTCTAAGGTCGAATACAATTTCCTTTTTAAAGTGAAATTTAATCGAAGCATAGCTTGCACAATTACATTGATTATTTTACTTTGTATTAAAAAGTACTTTTCATGAAAGAACACCAAGATTACATTAATGACATTGCAGAGATTCGCTCGATGATGGAGCGTTCTTCTAAATTTTTATCCCTTTCTGGCTGGGCGGGAATACTTGCTGGTATCTATGCACTTGTAGGTGCCTGGATCGCTTATTCGGTATTTGAATTTATACCCAATGAAATTTTCTATTCACATGGGCAATTACATCAAGTTGTTCTTTTAGCAGTTGGTATATTTGTTCTCGCACTTCTTACTGCCATTTTATTTTCAAAAAGAAAGGCTAACAGCAAAGGGGAATCGATTTGGAATGCTACTTCGAAACGACTTTTAGTAAATATGTCGGTTCCCGCTTTAACAGGCGGTTTCTTAGTATTGATTTTAGCTTCAAATGAGATGATTGGTCTGGCAGCCCCATTTCTATTAATTTTTTATGGACTCTCTTTATTTGTTGCTGGTAACTATACTATCAAAGAAGTGAAGGTTTTGGGTATATTTCAATTGTTTTTAGGGTTAATTAATATATTTTTTATTGAATATGGTCTTTTCTTTTGGGCTATAGGATTTGGAGTATTACATATTTTTTATGGTATATATATGCATTTTAGTTACGAACGGTGATTAGCAGTGAATATCTCGTTTGATGATTTACATAAAGCATTTGAAAGTAGAGTAAGGTTGGGGATTATGTCGGCTCTATCTGTTAACGATCAACTCGATTTTAATGCACTGAAAGATTTTCTGAATGTGACGGATGGAAATCTTGCAAGTCATATTAAATCGTTAGAGAAAGAAGGATTCATTGGAGTGAAAAAGTCTTTTATTGATAATAAACCCAATACTAAATATTCGATGACTCTTGCGGGAAAAAGAGCTTTTGATAATCACTTAAAAGCTTTGGAAAATATCATAAACTCTCAGAAATAGTATAAAGTAGATATTCATGGAACTTTAAAAATTTTTTTGACTATACACTTTGTAATACAAAGTACTCTTAATTTAAGATAAAAATATGAAATCAACATCAGAACAATCAATTATAGAAAATGCTGCTCAGGCCATCCGGAGATCTGTAACTATCAAACTTTTCTCAATCTTCATATTGATGCTCCTACTTCTCATTCCCATGAGTTTTGTACGGTCTCTCATCGACGAAAGAGATGCAATGCGTGAATCTGCAATAAATGAAGTAACCGACAAGTGGGCAAAAGAACAACATATTTATGGTCCTGTGCTTACTATACCATTTATTAAACAAGTGCTAAGTGAAGGAGAAGTAAAAGAAGTTCGTACCGAAGCTCACATATTACCTTCTAAAATCTCAGTTAATGGCACCGTTGAGCCTCAATCACTACATAGAGGAATTTATGAAGTAGTGGTATATGATTCCGAGCTCTCATTTGAAGGTAATTTTAATGATCTCTCAAGATATCTAGCAGAGTTAAAAGGTTATGAAGTGAATTGGGAAGAAGCCTTCCTTACCATAAATATTTCTGATTTACGAGGGATAAAAGAAAAAGTAGTTGTGAATTGGAATGGAAAAGATAAAACTGTAGATCCAGGCTCGAATATATCACCACTTATTAAATCTGGTATTACCATTCATAACATTTTTGATCAGAAACCAACTGATGAATCCTTCGACTTTTCATTTGATCTTCAACTTCAAGGGAGTCAGTATATGGGTTTTGTGCCATTAGGTAGAGAAACAAATATAAAACTTAGCTCAAAGTGGCCAGACCCTAGTTTTACGGGTTCTTTCTTACCAGATGAACGTACGGTAACTGAAAATGGATTTAGTGCAGATTATACCATTCTGGAATTAAATAGAAATTATCCTCAGTTCTGGATTGGGACCAGAAATATAGAAAATGTTCAAAAAAGCTCATTTGGAGTAGATTTACTTTTACCAATGAACGATTACCAAAAAGCAATGCGCTCAGCTAAATATGCTTTATTGGCGATATCCTTAACGTTCTTAACCTTCTTTTTGATTGAAATTTTTAACAAAAGAGAAGTTCACCCTTTCCAATATATTTTGATTGGTTTAGCCCTAGTTTTGTTTTACACGTTATTGGTATCCATTTCTGAATACACAAATTTCAATATTGCATATTTCATATCCAGTATTTCAATTATATCAATAATAGGACTTTATGCGAAATCAATACTCAAAGACATTAGGCAAACCATCTTTTTAATATTGATACTCTGTGCAACCTATACTTTTGTGTATATCACGCTACAGATACAAGAATATGCATTACTAATTGGAAGTATTGGTCTGACCTCAATCTTAGCATTTACCATGTTTATTACTCGAAATATTAACTGGTATAATCTTAAAACAGGAACAGAACCAGACCCACTTACGGTCTAACAAAATAGGCGGGTGCATTCACTCGCATGATTTTTTACACAATTTATACTTAAAACCAGACTCATGAATACTCAAGTGAAATTTTCAACTCATTTCATTCGAATTGGAATAGGAACCGTCCTCATCTTACTAATACCTCTTATTGCAATGCAATTTAGTGATGAAGTTAATTGGGATCTGATTGATTTTATAGTCGCCGGAATTCTTCTTTCCGGAGCAGGATCTGGCTTTATTCTTTTAAGCAAAGTATCCGATCAGATCATGTACCGAATCGCTTTAG
The DNA here is from genome assembly GCA_040222455.1 of Balneolaceae bacterium. Taxonomy (GTDB): domain Bacteria; phylum Bacteroidota; class Rhodothermia; order Balneolales; family Balneolaceae; genus RHLJ01. The sequence goes on from JAVKDD010000033.1 coordinate 128,350, forward strand.
GAATAGCACTAGTTTCTGCACTGCTATTAGTAAGGGTAAATGGTGCTGTAGGTTTGATTGGATCAGAAAACAATGACTTCAATATGCTTTATTTTGGTGTAGTTTTCATTCTGATTGTTGGGGCTTTTATTTCACGCTTTCGCTCAAAGGGAATGTCTACTGCTTTGTTTGCAACAGCTGTTGCTCAAACTTCGACAGTTTTTATTGCCATATTTACTGGGCAACATCATAGTTCAGGAAGTTCTGTGATGGAAGTCATCTTAGTGAATCTATTATTTATCACCCTTTTCTCAATTTCTAGCGGATTATTTTGGTGTGTTGATGTAGAATAATTAAATGAAAAAATTATGGTTTAAATTCTTACTCCCAACTAACTGAATATCCTTGTAAATTCATTTGAAATGAATCAGACAAAAGATCAGGTATACACAAATGGGTAGAATTTTCGAAGTACGAAAAGCAGCTAAGTTTGCACGCTGGGATAGGATGGCAAAACAATTTTCTCGTATAGGTAAGGAAATTGTAATTGCAGTAAAACAAGGCGGTGATGACCCCGACACCAATCCAGCTCTACGCCGGGCTATCCAAAATGGTCGTGGCGTTAATATGCCTAAAGATCTTATTGAGCGTGCGATTAAGCGTTCGATGGGAAAAGATTCGACCGATTATGATGAAGTGTTATTTGAGGGATATGCTCCTCATGGAGTTGCCGTATTAGTTGAAACTGCTACCGACAATAATACGCGTACAGTTGGTAATGTTCGACCAATCTTTACAAAAAATGGCGGGAACCTTGGAAACTCAGGGAGTGTAGCCTTTCAGTTTACTCAAGTGGGTTCTTTTAAAATAAAACCCGGTGATTTAGACGAAGAAGAATTAGAACTCGAATTAATCGATTATGGCCTTACCGAAATGGGTGAATCTGAAAACGATGAGGGTGAACGGATTTTAGTTATACGGTGTGAATTCACTGAGTTCGGAAAAATGCAGCATGCTTTGGAAGAAAAAGGAATAGAGCCATTAAGTGCCGAAACAGATTGGATTCCTCAGTCTACGGTATCTTTGGGAGAAGAAGAATCGGAAGAAGTATTAAGTTTGATCGATAAATTAGAACAAGACGAAGACGTGCAACGTGTTTTCCATAACTTGGTATAATTTAACATGGATAAAGCAAAAATTATTGGAAGTGCCCCCATCCTGTTAGTAAAAGATGTTGAAAAATCTGCTAATTACTATCGGGATAAAATTGGTTTTACTTATGATAGATTTTGGGGAGAACCACCGGGATTTTGTATCCTTCATCGAGGACAATTCAGCTTAATGCTTAGTCGTGTTGATGATGTTAGACATATAGTACCTCACTATAAAATCGTTCACCAAATGTGGAATGTCTATTTTTGGGTTGATGATGCTAAAAAAATATACGACGAGTTTATGGAATCTGGGGCCATCATTGATTACCATCTCACAAAAAAAGAGTATGGTTGTCTAGAATTTGGGATTCAAGATCTAGACGGCTATGATATTGCTTTTGGACAGGAGCTGTAGCAATTTAGTTACCCAGAATATTTATTTTTCCAACATAAAAATCGGGGTCAATTATTAGTTCTTTACCAAATGACTCCATTCCTTGCCACACTGTTGTTGGTCTAATTCGGGTTTCGTTCCCATCTATAAAAACATCTACTGGCATGTCAAAATCAGAAACTACACTTCCCCATCGGTAGTAAAGAAGTCCTTCTTTAAACGAATACTCGAGAATAGGAATTCTGATATCTCTTAAATATTGATCAAAAACAGGGGTTAAATCAATACCCAATGCTTCACTTAAATAGTTCTCAATTTGTATTGTTGAAACCGTTTGATGATAAAAGTCTTTGTTTAATCCACGGAGTGTTGCTCGCCAAAGTTCATCATTATTATAAATTTGGCGAATCATATGAAGCATATTTGCTCCCTTATAATACATATCTCCTGAGCCTTCCTTATGTACCCCATACGTACCAATAATGGGAATATCATTAGAAATCCGAAGCCTAACTCCTTTTTGATATTCGCTCGCTGCTTTTTCTCCAAAGTGATATTCCAGAAAAAGATATTCAGAATAATGGGTAAAACTTTCATGAATCCACATATCTGCGATATCGGCGTAAGTGATATTATTTGCAAACCATTCATGACCAGTTTCATGAACAATAATAAAATCAAATTTTAATCCCCAGCCAGAGGCACTTAAATCGGTTCCCAGATATCCATTTTCATAGCGGTTTCCGTAAGTGACCGAACTTTGATGCTCCATTCCCAGATAAGGCGCTTCAACTAGTTTGTAACTGTCCTCATAAAACGGATAAGGACCAAACCAATATTCTAAAGCTTTTATAGTTCTTGGAGCATCGGCGAACTGAGCTATTGCTTTTTCTTTATTATAAGAAAGCACCCAATAATCCATATCAAGTGGGCCAACTTCTCCATCGAATGTTTCTTTAAAATTCACATAATCGCCTATATTTATATTTACTCCGTAGCTGTTAATCGGATTAGAGACAAACCAATTCCAGGTTTTGGTACCATCGTTATGCTCTTCCACTTTTCGTAATCTTCCATTTGAAACATTTTTTAAATCTTCTGGAATTGTAACACTGATAAGCATGCTATCAACTTCATCGTAAGGATGATCTTTATTCGGCCACCAAATACTAGCCCCTATTTTTTGGTTTGCATTCGCGATAAATGGATTACCGTTTTCGTCTCTTGTCCAGGTTAGTCCCCCATCCCAAGGTGGTCGAGCAGCAATTAATGGCTTTCCATCAAATTGAACCACTAACTCGTTGACTTCTCCAATTATCTGTTCCTTTTTCAAAGTGATGAAATAAGCATGTCCATCTCGTTCAAATTCTAGGCTGATTCCATTTTGTTCAACGCTCTCAATAAACATTGGCTCTTGTAGATCAATTTGCATGATGTTTGTTGTATTAGAATCTACTTGGTATTGAATGGTATTTGTTCCAGAAATGGTACTGTCTTCCAAATCGACCGCAACATCCAAGTGGTAGTAAGTCAAATCCCACCATGCACGCTCCGGAGTTATCGAACCGCGGAGTGTATCTTGTCTGGTGAATTCTCTGACCTCTTGAAAGAATTGGGCGTTTGTTAATGAGGGAAAAGTTAAAAGTGAAAAGAGTAGAAGTATATTTTTCATATTTAAAAATTACGTCAAACATCCATCAAAAACATAACCCAATCACCCAAAAGTCTTCAACAAAATGAAGGCTAAAATACTGTAAATGAAACTTATTACTCAAAAGAAATCAAACTATACCAACTCTAATTTATTGTATGTGTAGAACTTTAAATTTAAAGGTGAAATTCACTTAATATTCTTGATTTACTCTAAACAATTTTGGACTTGAGTTTCGCCAATAAGTTTAGGGTTTACGTACATATTAAAATTTGAAACATTGGACAAAGTATCATTACTTAAATTTCCCCAAACGAAAAACCTTGCCCCAACCCCCCCTTTAGGATTAGTTCGATAATTGATATTTATAATACATTCAGCTTTTTCCCAAGTTATTTCTTCATATTTATACCCTGTTATAGCATTTTGGTATTTGAAAATTGTATCTGAATCTCCATTAACTGTAATGTTAGAATCGCCCTTATATAAGAAATTCAAATATAGTATTTTCCAATCACCATAAGTCCCACTTGCTTCAGCATTGTGTCGATTACCATTACTTGGATTCCCTTCATAAGGAAACGTTAAGGTATAATTCTCTCCACTCTGAGCATTAGCATTAGTTGAGATCATAAATAAAAGAATAGGTAAGAATAGATATTTCATTTGTTAAATTTTAATTGAACTAAAAATTTCAATAAACCAATTCTGCCTTTATTATCCAAAAACTTTCAGCAAAATAAAGACCAAAACCCCAGTCACAGAAACATACAACCAGATAGGAAAAGTCCATTTCGAAATTTTATGATGCGTTTCAAACTTTTTTGAAAATGCAAAAAAGAAACTAGTTAATACAAGCGATACTACGAACGCAGAAAGTACAATGTGTGAAATCAGAATAAAGAAATAGATTGGTCTTATTATTCCCTCTCCTTCAAAAGCGGTATCTCCCACAAAGTGATGATATATAATGTAGCTCACCAGAAATAAAGAAGAAGTCACAAAAGCACTAATCATATAGTTCATATGCTTTGCAAAATTTCGCCTTTTGATTTCGCGAAATCCTAAAATCAAGAACATGGTATTGAATGTTGCATCTAAATGATAGAAAGTCAAATCCCACCATGCACGCTCCGGAGTTATCGAACCGCGGAGTGTATCTTGTCTGGTGAATTCCTGTTTATTTTGAAAAAATTGAGCGGAAACAAGTTCAACTGTAGATAATATTAATACTATGGGTATTAGTGTTTTTTTCATGTTACTTCCTATAAAAATAGTCAGAGACTAATGGTACTCTAGTTTTATTAGGGTTTAAAGCTAGTATTAAACTTAAGCCCTCATATGATCTTAAACTAATGATTAAAAAGTAAGTTCTATTCATAGTACTCTATTACTTTGCGTATAAATATAAAATATTATATAACCCTAGATAAAATATTTATTTATGTACTCAAAAAATTAAAATAATTATATAAGAATATACTATGAGTAAGAAATTTGTATTAAGAAATTACAGAAAAAATAACGTTCTTAAGTATTCACAATAATTACAAACTAAATAAATAATTGTATGAAAAAACATTTACAATATTTACTTCTTAGTACAACAGCAGTTGTACTTTTAGCAATGGGGAATTTTTCGTCGGTACAAGCCCAAGAACTTAACAACGTATGGGAACGTACTTCACGCACGGGTGCAGCGGAAGCACTACCAAGTTGGTTTACGATAGGCTCAATTAGAGGTATGGATCTTTATGGGGATAGTCTATATATAGCTGATCGTGCTAACTCTCAAATTAGAGTATTAAATGCATCAACAGGTGCAGATGTTACTTTAACAACTCCATACGATTTGACGGGAGTAGCTGGTGGTACATATGCATTGAACGATATAGCCTTATCTGATGATGGCGTTGCTTTTTTAGGAAATTTGACTACTAATGCATCAACAAGTCCATTTCATTTATATTGGTGGACAGGTGAAGGCGGTACTTATGCCGATTCACTTTCAATAACTACTGCTACAGCTCAAAGATTAGGAGATAAATTTACGGTAGTAGGATCAGTAACTGAAAATACTGTAGAAGTTTGGATACCGGCCGCTAGTAGCGATCCTGGAGTTATTTATGTATTGACTACAGCAGATCAGGGAGCTACTTGGGATACTGAAACTATTACGCTATCAGGAACAAATGTAACGCTAGGTAGCAATGTTGATGTTATTCCTTTAGCATTGGGAAGAACCTCAGATTTCTATATTGGCGGAAACAGTTCTGCTCCAGCACGATACACTAGTTCTGGCGCTTATATTGAAAATAGTGCGCTTGCCTCTGCTTCAAGAAACGGAATGGAAGCTTTTACTTATGATAGTAAAGATCATTTAGCAGTTTATACCTATCGTCCAGATGGAGTTGGTGGTGGAAATAAAACAGGACAAGTTTATATCTATGATGTGTCAGATGGTGCAAATCCAACTATAATTGCTGAATCTCCTCTTTTGGGTGATGATGCTGATACATTTAGTTCTATATACGGAGATACAAGAGTTTCTTTAAATGAAGATGGAACTTTTAATGTAATCGCATTAGACGGTGTAAATGGTTTCGCTGCTTTTACAAATGCTGCACCTCCAGTAGTTGATGATCCTTCTAATTTAATTTTCTCGGAATACATTGAAGGTTCAGGAAATAATAAAGCTCTTGAAATTACCAACTTATCAGACTCAACAGTAGTTCTATCTAATTATCAAATTGCGCAAACTAATAATGGTAGTGGCTGGACGACTTTCCATAAATTTGCTACGGATGCTGAAATTACTGCTGGTGGATTATATGTAATTACCACAGATCAAGTTGACATGGCAATTTATGATACTTCAAATGCAGACGAAGTACTTGGTTATGACAATGTTACCTTTAGTAATCCTGTTCATTTCAATGGTGATGATGCTAGAGCACTTATCCATATCGATTCTCAATCTGGCGATACTACATGGATTGATATATTTGGAGAAGCAAACTTAGATCCAGGCAGTGGTTGGTCTGTTGCGGGTGTTGCAAATGCAACCAGAGAATTTTCATTAATTCGTAAACCTAGTGTAACTACTGGTAATACAACTCCATTAGGTTCATTCGGAACTAATTATGATGATAGTGAATGGATCTTAAAAAGCCAGAATGTATTTCATAACCTCGGCTTGGCAAGTGAAGCACAAGGAGCGCTTTCAGGAGATTATTACATACCTCAACGTTTCGATGATGCTGAAGGATTTATTTCTCTCCATCAAGCCATTCATTATGTGAATACTGAAGGATTGACATCTAGTGCAAACCTATTTATCACAGACGATTTAGATGAGACTTCTTTTGAACTTAAAATTGATCGTGATGACTTAACTGAGTTTACGGGTCTTACTATTAAGCCAGTATCAGGAGAAACACCAACCATTGAAGTTTGGGGTGGTTCTGGCAGTGATGGTATATGGATTAATAATACTGATCATGTAACTATAGACGGTTCGAATACTCCAGGTGGAGATACTCGTGATTTAACAATCACTAGTTCTGATACGACCTTTGCTGCTCTTATTTACACCTATGGAACAAATCATACAACTATCGCAAATAGTATTCTAACCTATACTGGTGGTGATGTTGGCGCTTCAGCAATTGTGACTAATGAATCAGGACCGAATGGAACTGAAAATCTTTTAGTCTACAATAACTTAATAGGCTCAGTAAATGGTGATTTCCAAAATGGTGTAGGTTTATGGGGTACAAGTTCAGTTCAAGCTAATAATTCTACGGTTTACGGCAATAGAATTCATGCTACTTATAGAGGTGTAACTACCTGGTGGAGTTTAAATAACAATATTATGGACAACACTATTTCTATTGACAGTCCAAGAGCAGATCGATCAAGATATGCTGGAATTTATTTAGCATTAAACGGTGGTCAAACTGTTGTTACAGGCAATAAAATTGTTGGACTTCAAATAAACCGTACAACTACTCCAGGTTTTGCAGCAGGCATTTTATTTAATGCTTCGTTAGATACGGTACTTGTTGCTAATAACATGATTGCATTTGATAACTTTGCTAATTTAGGTGCAGCTACTGGCAATGATGTTTATGGCATCGCTTTTGATAATGCGGCTGGTAACTCACTAAATGCGATTTATCATAATTCCGTACGTATTGGAAGTAGTAGCGAAACAGGTGTGCATGCAGCATTTGGAGCTCATCAAGAAGTTAGTACAGCTCAAATGTGGGATCTAACTAACAATATTTTTGTTGTTGACCAAGATGCAGCTAATGCGAATGCAATTTACTGGCCAATCGATACAAATACACAATTAGAAGCTGATTACAATAACTACTATGTAAGTGGTAGCTCAGCTAATCTAGGGTTATTTGACGCGACTGACACACCTACATTAGAAGACTGGCAAACGGCTTCAGATAATGATGATAATTCAAGTGAAGTTGAAGTAGAGTTTATATCTGCAACAGATTTACATTTAACTGGATCTTCTGTTGGTGATGTAAACCTTGCAGGTACACCAATACTAAACTTCACAGAAGATATAGATGGTACAGAAAGAAGTTTAATAGCGCCATATAAAGGTGCCGTTGAAGGAGATATAGAATTAGTATTTGAAATTACTATTGGAGATTTCGCACTTTTAACACCTGCAGATAGTAGTAGTTTCGATTTAGATTCAGATCCTGATGCAGAATTATCATTTACATGGGAAACTGCAGAATCTAATGCTGATGTAACATATCTCTTACTTATCGACTCCCTCGATGGAGACTTCTTAGATCCAGTATTTGAATTTGATTCTGATGAAGATGGAGAAGCGCCATTTACATCTGGCCCATATGCCGATGTTGATAGTGCATTAGCATCAATCGGAGTACTTGATGGGGAAACTATAACTATGAAGTGGACCGTTGTTGCATTTGCTGGTGACTCTACTAAATTAGCTCAAGATTCTAATGTAATAACCTTTACAAGGAAAATTACCGTATCGAATGAGGAAGAAGTTCTTCCAAGTTCTTTCAAACTTGAGCAAAACTATCCTAATCCATTTAACCCAACTTCTACTATTCAGTTCTCATTACCTGAAGCTAGTCAAGTTCGTTTAGATGTATTTACTATCACAGGTCAGTTAGTGGCTACGTTAGTAGATAATAGATTAAGTTCTGGACAGCATTCGGTTACTTTCGACGCTAGAAACTTAGCTAGTGGTATTTATATTTATCGAATAGTGGCAGGAAAATTTGTTCAAACAAAACGAATGACACTGATTAAGTAATCAACTAACTCGTTTCAATAATTTAAAGCCCTGCTTTTACCAGCAGGGCTTTTTTTATTTCTGAAATCAATTCTAAGATAAGTTGACATTTAAAACTACCATATTATCATAACTTCATAAATACTTCGGTTAGTAATGATTTGTTGAAATTCGATTTTACTTAAAATACCTTCTGATATATTTAATTAGTGATATGGACAATAAGCATATAAATAGTCTAACCCACGAACAAGCTGAACTCATTAGAGAAGCATGTGTTAAAGCAGCGAAAGAAGGTTATTTGGATGCATCGATAAGGGGATTGTGTTTTGATGGTGCCATGGAAGCGTCTTTAAGTGCAATTCAAATGCTAGATTTGGAAAAGCTGCTTAGTCGTAAATCATGAAGCGTTCGATAACTGGCTTTCATAAAGATGAGAACAATGATTGGGTTGCCGAGTTAGAATGTGGACATAAGCAACATGTGCGGCATAACCCCCCTTGGAAATTGCGTGCTTGGGTAATTTCTGAATCTGGGCGAAATGAATATTAAGGAAAAACACTCGATTGTTTGAACTGTGATCGGAAAGAACCAGATTTTACCCAAAACTATTTAAAAGAATAAAAACCAAAACTCCTGTTACTGACACATACAACCAGATAGGAAAAGTCCATTTCGAAACTTTACGATGCGTTTCAAACTTTTTTGAAAATGCAAAAAAGAAACTAGTTAGTACAAGCGGTACTACGAACGCAGAAAGTACAATGTGTGAAATCAGAATAAAGAAATAGATCGGTCTTATTATTCCTTCTCCTTCAAAAGCGGTATCTCCCACAAAGTGATGATATATAATGTAGCTCACCAGAAATAAAGAAGAAGTCACAAAAGCACTAATCATATAGTTCATATGCTTTGCAAAATTTCGCTTTTTAATTTCGCGAAATCCTAAAACCAAGAACATGGTACTGAATGTATTGAATGTTGCATTGAGCACAGAAAGGTTTTTAATCCAAGGTATTTCTGAGGCAGCTGGCGCTTTTAAATAAATTAACCAAACAAGGAATAACAAAGCAGCTACACTTACTAATACAATTACACCTAGAGCCTTTTTAGCATCAATTTCTTCAAAAGCTTTCAAACTTTCAGGTATATCTAGATCTCTTTCCATTCTATAAAAATTCTAATGTTTTCTTCTGTATTGACTGCCTTTAAGTTAAGGTATTCTTAAAGTTTTGTTTTCTATTTCTGTACTATGAACCAAGTATTTTGATGAAATGTTCTTATATTCGCCGAATAAAATAAATTAATTTTTGGTCGAAAATTTAGATTTTATTTAGATCGAATTTAAATAAGCCAACTTAACATCTTATAGTTCAATTCGAACTAAAAATTCGATAGTTTTGCGCGGCTTCTACATTTGAGTAATAACTCGGATTCACAAACTTAATCAGCAATCATTTTATGGCGCAGATTTTCCCTAAGTGGACAAATCAAGTTCCTCGAAAATTACTTATAGGATTAATTGTCACAGCAAATGTGGTAATTCTTGGAATTTGGTACTTCTTTTCTCCTAAATATACAGATGTTGGTTATGCGCCAACTCAACCTGTTCCCTATTCACATAAAGTTCATGTAGACCAACTTGGTCTTGATTGTCAATATTGCCACACTTCGGTATTTGAATCTAAACAAGCGAATATACCTCCTACTCAAACTTGTATGAATTGCCATAATCAAGTTTTAACAGATAGTGAAAAACTAGCCCCTATTCGTGAAAGTTGGGAAACAGGCAAAGCAGTTGAATGGATTAGGGTAAATAATCTTGCTGATTATGCTTATTTCAACCATGCGGCACATGTTAATGTTGGGGTTGGTTGTGAAAGTTGCCACGGTAGAATTGATAAAATGGAAATAGTTTACCAGGCTGAGCCTTTAAATATGGCTTGGTGTTTGGATTGCCACCGCGAGCCAGAGAAATTTTTAAGACCTGTGGAAGAAGTAACAACCATGGGATACGAAGTTGCGGATCAAGTTTTAATTGGAAGCGAATTAGTTAAAAAAAATAATGTAAGTCCTCCCGAGTATTGTCAGGGCTGCCATTATTAATAACAAAGGATATTTGAACCTATACATCACCCGATGAGCGAAGTAACACAGAACACTTACTGGAAAAGTTTAAACGAGTTAGCTCAAAATAAAGAGTACAAGAATTTTGTTGAGCGCGAATTTCCGGAGAACGCAACTGAATTAACCGACGGGGTTTCAAGGAAGGGATTCCTTAGAGTGATGGGAGCTTCTATAGCTCTTGCAGGTTTTGCCGCTTGCCGCCGACCTGTTCAAAAAATTCTGCCATATTCTAATCAACCTGAAGACATTGTACCTGGCATTCCATTATTTTATGCTACTGCGATGCCATTTCAAGGTAGTTTAACTGGCTTAGTAGTTGAGAACCACGAAGGTCGCCCTACTAAAGTTGAGGGTAATGACTTACATCCAGGCAGTTGGGGAAATACTAATTCGTACCATCAGGCTACCATGTTGGAGATGTACGACCCAGATCGTTCTCGCTTTCCACTTAGAAATGGAGAAAAAGCTACTTCAAATGACTTTGTAGCCTTTGCTCAAGAATATTTTGCTGACAGAAACAAACGTGTAGCCTTTATTTCTGAAGCGAACTCTTCTCCTACTTTTACTGCGCTAAAACAAGGTGCTCTTCAAAAGTTTAGTAATGCTAAATGGGTTACTTATGAACCTTTTGGCGAAGACAATGCTATTGAGGGAAATCTAATTGCTTTTGGAAGCAGGCTTAGAACACACTACAATTACTCCAATGCGGATGTTGTAGTTTCTCTTGATGATGATTTCTTAGCACCTACTCATCCTAATAATGTAGAGTATGCTAAACAAATTACTGGAAGACGTAAAGTAACTAGCACTAGCGACAGTATGAGTCGCATTTACTCTGTAGAAAATGGATTTACATTAACAGGTTCTTATGCTGATAACCGACTACGGGTTAAAGCTAGTGAAGTAGAAGCCTTTGCAAATGCTTTAGCAGGCGCTCTTTCTACAAGAATAAACGGGCTGAATGCATTCAGAAGTGTGAGCAATCAATTTACAGGCAGTGAATTTATTTCTGCTCTTGCAGATGATCTTGCTTCAAATATAGGAAGAAGTGCAGTATCCATAGGATTAGCTCATTCTGCTAATGCACATGCTGTTGTTGCTGCAATTAATACTTCACTTAATAATATTGGAAGTTCGGTTAATTACCTTCAGGTTCCTTCTTTTGATAACCAAAATAACACCCAGGCTTTCACTGATGTTGTTACTGAGTTAAAGGCTGGAAATTTTGATGCCGTTGTTATGATCGGTACAAATCCAGTTTATTCTTCATCATTTAATAATTTTTCTGATGCTATAAAGAATGTTGATGAAGTATTCCATTTAGGAACTTATAAAGATGAAAGTGCAAAATCTGCTTCATGGCATGTTAGTCGATCTCACTTTCTCGAAAGTTGGGGTGATGGTTTTTCTTTTGGAGGTGCTCGCTCAGTAATTCAACCACAGATTCAGCCTTTACACGATTCTTTAAGTGAAATCGAGTTTTTGAATGCTATTGTATACGAAGAAAAGACTTCTGGGTATGATCTTGTTCAAAATACATTCAAAGGTTATTACGGAGCACGTTTCGAAAACCGATGGAAAGATATTTTACATGACGGAATAGATATTAGAGATGGTTATGACCGTGCAAATGTTCGCTTACGAACAGTAAGTCCATCACAAACATCACCTGTTGATGGAATTGAAGTTGTAATTCGCCCTGATGCTTCTGTTTTTGATGGTCGTTTCGCAAATTTAGGTTGGTTACAAGAACTTCCTGATCCAATGACTAAAATCACTTGGGATAACGTGGCGTTAATGAGTCCTGCTACAGCTGCTTCTCTAGGTGTTGAAAATGAAGATTTAGTAAATGTTGCTGTAAATGGTAAATCAGTTACTATCGCAGCGTGGATTCAACCGGGTCACGCAGATGATTCTATTACATTAAATGTAGGTTATGGACGTGAAGGTATTGGACGTGTTGCTGATATTGGAAGTGAAAATTCACAACTTTTGGATCCATCAGAAAAATATGGTGGTGTAGATATTTATCCACTTCATACGGCTTTATTTGTATCTGGCGCAATTTCTAAGGCAAGCGGAAGCTATAAAATAGCATGCGTTCAGGACCACCACAGTCTTGAAGGTCGTGATATGTATCGTAAAGCGACTCTTGAAAAATATAAAGACACGCCTGACTACGCTTCATTTAAATATGTTCACAAATATCCTGTTCCAGGTATGAAAGAAGCGGCTGAGCTTGGTGAAGATCAGCCAATCTCCCTTTTTGATGAACAAACCTATTCTGCCGACGAACCACAATGGGGAATGGCAATCGACCTAAACAGTTGTTTTGGTTGTGGGGTTTGTGTTATTGCATGCCAAAGTGAAAATAATATACCAGTAATCGGTAAACGAGAAGTTAACCGAGGTCGTGAAATGCATTGGATTAGAAACGATCGATATTATGTTGGGGATGAAAATAATCCCACTGCTGTTCATCAACCAGTTCCTTGTATGCATTGTGAACTGGCACCATGTGAGCAAGTTTGCCCTGTAGCTGCAACAACTCATAGTAATGATGGAATGAACCAAATGACGTATAATCGTTGTATTGGTACCAGATATTGTGCAAACAACTGCCCATTTAAAGTTCGACGTTTCAATTTCTTCAACTATCCAAAAGAGTATTTAACTACAGGAGAAGATCCAGATATCATTCAAATGGCAATGAATCCAGAGGTTACTGTTCGTTTCCGTGGAGTTATGGAGAAATGTACATACTGTGTTCAGCGTGTGAATCGTGCGAAAATCAATACAAAAATTGAAACTGGATCTCCTAAGCCAGCCGATGGTACAGTTGTAACCGCATGCCAGCAAGCTTGTCCTGCTGATGCTATTTATTTCGGTGACCTCACTGATGAAAACAGTACGGTTGCAAAAATGAAACGCAACGAAAGAAATTATTTGATGCTTGAAGAACTTAATGTACGTCCACGTACTTCTTACATCGCTAAATTGACGAATCCAAACCCAGTTTTGGTAGACGAGACTAATCAGGAACCCGCCCACTAATGAGTAAATACGAATACGTACCAGAACCCGCTCTTGTTAAAGGCAATCATGACTTTGCCAGTATTACCAAACTGGTTACTGATGTAAACTTACGCCCTACTCCAAAGCTTTGGTATTTCTTTATGCTAATCTCAAATGCACTTTTAGGAGTGTTTTTGGTCGCTGTAGGATATCTAATTTGGGAAGGAACCGGAATTTGGGGTCTTATGAACCCTGTTGGATGGGGTTGGGCTATTATTAACTTCGTTTGGTGGGTTGGTATTGGTCACGCAGGAACTTTAATTTCAGCCATTCTATTCCTCTTCCGGCAAGATTGGCGTACTGCTATCAACCGATTTGCGGAAGCAATGACTATTTTCGCAGTAATATGTGCGTTGATGTTCCCAGGTATTCACGTAGGTCGAATTTGGGTTATTTATTGGGTATTCCCGATTCCAAACCAAATGGCAATGTGGCCAAACTTCAACTCTCCACTTCTATGGGATGTATTTGCAGTATCCACCTATTTTACCGTTTCTTTGCTTTTTTGGTATGTAGGTCTCGTTCCTGATCTTGCCACACTTCGCGATAAAGCAACTGATAAAATTAGAAAATTTGCTTACGGAATAGGCGCATTAGGCTGGACAGGCAGTAACAGAGCATGGTGGAACTACGAAAAAGCCTACATGATTTTGGCTGGTCTTGCAACTCCATTGGTACTTTCTGTACACACTATTGTATCATTTGACTTTGCCGTTTCAATGATTCCTGGATGGCACACTACGATTTTCCCTCCATACTTTGTGGCAGGTGCAATTTTCTCTGGTTTTGCAATGGTGCTTACCTTGATGTTAGTTGCCAGAAAAGTTTATGGTATGGAAGATATCATGACCAACGACCACATGGAGAAAATGAATATTATTATTCTAGTGACTGGCTCTATGGTTGGTTTTGCCTATATCATGGAATTCTTTATCGCTTGGTATAGCGGTGTGGAATATGAAAAAGCAATTTTTATGCTCAGAGCTACTGGTCCTTATGCATGGGCATATTGGATTATGATGCTTTGTAATGTGATATCTCCTCAAGTATTCTGGTCTAAGAAACTTAGAAGAAATGTTGGGTTTACATTCTTTATTTCAATTGTAGTAAATATTGGGATGTGGTTTGAGCGATTTGTAATTACTGTTAGTTCTTTAGCTAACGATTATCTTCCATCATCATGGGATTACTTCTCGCCTACTATATGGGATGTATTAACTTATGTAGGTACATTTGGAATTTTCTTTACTTTTTTCCTTGCATTCCTTCGTTTCTTACCTATGGTTGCTATAGCAGAAATCAAGGCAGTTTTACCACAAGCCGATCCTCATAATTATGATGAGAATCAAGAATATCATCCACATGTTGTGGAAATTCCTAAACCTCAAGTTGAGAAGGTTTAAAGAATATGAGTACTACAAAAACACAAATAGTAGAAACTTCTGAACTATACGGCATACTTGCTGAGTTTAAGAACCCGAAAGCTTTAATTGATGCTTCTAAAAAAGTTGTAGAAGCTGGCTACGATAAATTCGATACCTACGCTCCATTTCCAATTCATGGAATTGATAAAGCGATGGACCTACCTAAGTCTAAATTAGGATGGATTGTATTAGGGCATGGCATTCTCGGTTTTTCCGGTGCAATTGCTATGATGTATTATATGTCGGTTATCGATTATCCACTTAACATAAGTGGGAAACCATTTTTTAATGTCCCAGCTTGGATTCCCATCATTTTTGAACTAACAGTACTTCTTTCTGCATTTGGAGCTGTTTTTGGGATGTTCTTCTTGAATGGACTACCAAGACTCAACAATCCTTTATTTAATGTAGAGCGCTTTAAAAAAGCTACTGATGACGGCTTCTTTGTATGCATCGAAGCCAAAGACAGCAAATTTCAAGCAGATTTAGTTCGTAAATTATTTGAAGAAGCAGGTGCTACTCATATTGAGGAAGTATATGATTAAGAGTAATCAAGGAATATCATCGTTCATGAACCTTAAAGGAATCAAACAGATCATTGGAATATGTGCTATTTCTGCATTATTCTTTGGTTGTAGAGGTACAATTTCCGAAAAACCTCCTATTCACCCGAATATGAACATGGATCAACAAGAGCGAAAAGAAGCTCAGGAAGAAAACAATTTCTTCGAAGATGGTCGTTCAATGCGTCAACCTGTTGAAGGTACTGTAGCTCGTGGCTTCAGAAAAGCTGATCTAGCTTATTATGAAGGTGTTGATTCGAACGGAGACTGGATTGCAGAAGCACCTGTGGAATTTACTCAATCTTTTCTGTACAGAGGAAAAGAGCGGTATGAAATTTATTGTACACCATGCCATGGTATCGCAGGAAGTGGGCAAGGTATTATTATGACCGGTCAGTACGGATATGTTCCAGCTCCAACTTTCCATCAAAAAAGGCTAAGAGAAGCTCCAGACGGGGAATTATATTCTGCAATCTATAATGGTGTTAGAAATATGCCTTCTTATGCTCATCAAATTAAAGTGGAAGATCGATGGGCTATTGTGGGTTATCTAAGAGCTCTTCAGGCAAGTCAAAATATCACCGAAGAAGAAATTGCTGAATTTGATATAGATTTAGATGAGATAAAAGCAGTGTATGAAGCTGAACAACAGCGCTTAGCTGAATTGGAAGAAGCTAGAAAGCCAAAAGATGAAGGCGAAATAGTTGCAACTGCAGCACGTGGTAAGGAAGTAATTACCCAATATGCCTGTGGTGCTTGCCATTCTGAAGATGGATCTTCTATGATAGGTCCTAGTTGGTTAAATGTGTATGGTAGTGAAGGAACCGTTGTAACTGAAGCTGGTGAAACAATCACGGTTACTAAAAACAATGAGTACCTAATAGAATCGATTGTAAATCCATATGCAAAAATAGTTGATGGTTATGATGCACTTATGGCAGATGCATACGGATCATTATCAGATAGTGATTTACAATCCATCATTGAATACATTAAAACGCTGAGCGATAATTAAGATATTTGCTTAATCACACAGAACATGAGTCATAAGCCTACAATAACCGATTCTTTACAATTTTCAGCTGATAGCAAGCTGCCTCAAATTCTATTTAGTGTAGGATTAATTGGGCTACTGATTAGCGCAATAGGATTTTATACCGATCTTGAGCAAGCATTATTCTCATATTTAGTTAGTTTTACATTCTTCACTGGTATTGCTTTGGCTTCCGTTTTTATGGTGCTATTCCATCATATTACTAAATCTAAGTGGGGCGTAGTCGTACGGCGTATTCCTGAAACCTTTGGTGGTAATCTTTGGATATGGGCATTTCTCTTTTTACCAATTCTTTTTGGGATGCATACCTTGTATCATCACTGGACAGATCCAACTCTTTTTGACCCTGCATCACCGAATTTCGATAAGATTGTAGCTGGCAAGGAAGCTTATTTAAATACTCCTTTCTTTATAATCAGACAGGTTATTTATTTTGCAATCTGGGGATATGTAGGTCATAAATTGTACAAAGCATCTGTAGAATTAGAAAAAACAGGTGACTGGGGAATTATGACACTTATGAGAAAAGTAAGTGCTCCAGCAATTCCAATTTTTGGTTTTTCAATTGCCTTTGCAAGTTTCGATTGGTTAATGTCACTCGATCCACACTGGTTTTCTACCATGTTTGGTGTGTATTTCTTTGCAATAAGTTTCCAGAGCTTCTGGGCAATTATGATTTTGATGGTATTTTTCCTTCATAGAAATGGATACCTGAAAACGACTATCACTCAGGTTCATATTTATGACCTTGGAGCTTGGATGTTCGCATTCACCGTGTTCTATGCTTACATCGCATTTAGCCAGTTTTTGCTAATCTATTATGCAAATCTTCCGGAAGAAACATTGTGGTTTTATCACCGACTTGAAGGAAGTTGGAAATACATAGCTTATGGTCTACTTATATTTAGATTTTTACTTCCATTCCTAACTCTTCTGAACAGAGAGCAGAAACATAGAAAAGGAGTACTTACTTTCGTTGCTACAACAATTGTACTAATGCACTTTTTAGAAATTTACTGGATAGCAATGCCAACTTTAAATGCTCATGGTATTCATTTTAGTTGGATTGATTTAAGTACTTTCCTTGGTTTAGGTGGAATTTTCTTTGGATTATTCTTCTGGAGATTCAAACAAAATAGCATGATTCCTGAAAACGACCCAAGATTGGAAGAATGCCTCGAAAAAACTTATCACCAATAATCGATTGACAAATATGTCTTCTAAGCACAACGCAGAATTTAAAGCAAAGGTTGCTCTCGAAGCCGTTTCTGAAGAGAATAAAGTACATTCTGAATTGGCAAAGAAATATGATGTTTCTACCGAAGAAATTTCTTTATGGAGTTCTGAATTAAGAAAAAATGCCACAACTATCTTTGGTGGTTCACCTTCATCAGCAGGTCATAGCCATGATTCATCTTCTACCATTGAAGATGTAAGTCTTGAATCAGATGATCCTATTTTCATTGAATCTGTAAATCACGGTGTTGAACAAGAAAATCTTGATTACAATAAAATATTTGTCTGGTCTGGAGTAGGTGTTGCTTTAGTAATAGTTTTTGTTGTAGCACTAATATTTTTTGCCCAATACTCGCTTTCAAATGCACAAAAAAACGCACTGAATTCAAGTACCTATTTAGAAATAACAAAGCTAAAAGCTGACCAAACTGAACAATTAAATTCGTTTGGCGTTGTTGATATGGAAGCTGGTGTTTACCGTATTCCTATTGAAGAAGCTATCAATAAAATAGCTACCGATTAATTTATGAAACGTACTGCACTGTTTGCATCTTATTTGCTCGTGGTGCTTTCTCTTCCCTTTAATGCTGAAGCTCAGCTTAATGATTCACAACCGGAAGCACTGCAAGGCGTTGGTATAGACGAACATTTGGGGGATTTCATCCCTGTTAATGCTAGATTCGCTACATCTAATGGAGACAGTGTAACTATTGGTTCTTTATTTCAAGAAGGAAAACCTATAATTCTGAACCCACTTTATTTTGAATGCCCTATGCTTTGTGGCCTAGTTCTAGACGGAGTGCTTGATGTAGCTGACGAATTAGCTTGGACACCAGGTGAAGAGTATCAAATTATTTCTTTTAGTATAGATCCGAAAGAAGACCATGTTTTGGCAAGAGAATACAAAGCCAAATATACTTCGAAATTGAAGAAAAACTTCGCACAAGAAGGTTGGCATTTTCTAACTGGAAATAAATCAGAAATAGATAAAGTAATTGATGCCGTTGGCTTCAAATATACTGAAGTTGAAGGAACAGGTGAATTTGCTCACAGCGCCGCAATAATTATGTTGAGCCCTGATGGAAAAATCACTCGCTATCTCTATGGCATCCAATACAATGAGTTTGATGTACGCAATGCACTTTATGAATCGGCTGATGGAAAAATTGGTTCTACTGCTGAAAAGATATTAATGTATTGCTATCAATATGATCCCGATTCCAATAGTTATGTACCCATTGCAGTCAATTTTATGAAGATTGGTGGCTTGGCTACACTAATAATTCTTGGTATCTTCTTAGGCCTTCTTTGGCTTCGCGAACAAGGTAAAAATGTAACTTCAAAAATCGACCACCAATAATGGGAAGACTCTTCGATTTCATGCTCCCGGAAAATAAATCTCCGCTTACGGCAGATTCTACCGATGGGCTATTTCACTTCATTAATGAAGTGAGTTTAATAATTCTTTTAGGAATCACAATTGCTCTTATTTACTTCGCAATTAAGTACAAGCGTAAGTCAGAAGACGATAAAACTCCTGTAATCTATCATAATCACGCTTTGGAAATTACCTGGTCTGTGATCCCTCTTTTAATAACTCTTGTAGTTTTCGGATGGGGTTATTCAGGATGGTTAAACCTAAAAGCAGTTCCTGCCGATGCGTATGAAATTCATGTAACAGGTTTTAAATGGAATTGGGCTGTTAATTACGAAAATGGAGCTCAAACCCTAAACGAAGTGCATGTGCCTAAAGGAAGACCAGTAAAAATTGTACTTCAATCTCGTGATGTACTTCACTCTTTCTTTGTTCCAGACTATCGCGTTAAACACGATGTTGTACCGGGTAGATATACCTATGTATGGTTTCAGGCTGAAGAAACTGGAGAATCACAAATTTTCTGTACCGAATATTGCGGAACCAGTCACTCTGATATGTTAGCCAAAGTGATTGTTCATGAACCTGATGAGTTTGAAACTTGGCTCGAATTAAATGGAGGCGGACCTTCTGGAACACCTGTAGAACAAGGCGAAGCACTTGTAATTCAACAAGGATGCCAGACATGTCATTCTATTGATGGTTCTCCGAAACTTGCACCGTCATTTAAAGGTTTATTCGGAAAACAAGAACAAATCGTAGATGGTAGTTCATTAACCGTAGATGAGAATTATTTAAAAGAATCAATTCTTAATCCAGGCGCTAAAATTGTTAGTGGATATAATAACATCATGCCTCCCTATGAAGGACTTCTTAATGATGACGAAGTAACGAACATTATCGAATATATTAAAACACTTGAGTGATATGGCAGTAACGGAAACAAAAAAAATGACGACTCTTCAAGTACAGAGGTTTAAGCCGTCAGAAAATCCAACAAACAATTATCTCACCGACGAGAAAGGCGTTTGGGCTTGGATGACCACGGTTGATCACAAAAAAATTGGGCTCATGTACCTCGCTTCTGTAGCCTTCTTTTTTGCATTAGCTGGTTTTCTAGCAATTGCATTGAGAACCGAACTTTGGACTCCAGCAAAAACTTTTATTGAAGCAGATACCTACAATCAATTATTTACGCTTCACGGCGCAATGATGGTATTCTTCGTATTGATCCCGAGTATCCCTGCAGCATTGGGCAACTTTATAATGCCAATGCAACTTGGAGCAAAAGATGTTGCATTCCCACGATTGAATCTTGCTAGTTTCTACATCTACGTGATTGGAGCAATATTTACATTTATATCGCTGTCTATGAATGGCTTTGATACAGGATGGACCTTCTATACTCCTTATAGTTCTGATGCAAATTCAGCTGGTGTTATTTGGGTAACTCTTGGTGTATTTATTCTGGGGTTTTCTTCCATATTAACCGGAACGAATTTCATTACTACAATTCATAAGCTACGTGCTCCTGGTATTACCTGGGGACGTCTTCCACTGAATATTTGGGCATTGTATGCAACTTCAATTATTCAAGTTTTAGCTACTCCTGTACTCGCAATTACAATCCTACTTCTCTCTTTTGAGAATATAATGGACATTGGAATTTTTGATCCTGCTTTAGGTGGCGATCCAGTACTTTATCAGCATTTCTTTTGGTTCTATTCTCACCCTGCTGTATACATTATGATTGTACCAGGTTTTGGAATTATTTCAGAAGTAATATCTACATTCTCAAAGAAAACCGTTTTTGGATACTGGGCTATTGCTCTTTCTTCGTTAGCTATTGCTTTTATCGGCTTCTTAGTTTGGGGTCACCATATGTTTACTTCAGGGCAATCAGCAGTAGCTACTACGGTATTTTCATTCTTAACCTTCTTAGTAGGAATCCCAACTGGTATCAAGATTTTAAACTGGGTCGCAACTTTATATAAAGGCTCAATTGAAATGAAAACCCCAATGATATATGTGTTCATATTTTTGTTCTTATTTTCAATTGGTGGTTTCACTGGAATTATGTTAGGAGCACTTTCCGTTGATATTCATCTTCATGATACCTATTACGTTGTAGCTCACTTTCACTATGTGATGATGGGCGGTACTTTAATTGCTCTTCTTGCTGGTCTCCATTATTGGTGGCCTAAAATGACAGGAAAAATGTATAATGAAACACTTGGTAAAATTTCTGCAGTTTTAATATTCATTGGCTTTAACATGACGTTCCTTCCCCAATTTGTTATGGGAGCTCAAGGAATGCCGCGAAGATATTATAATTATATTGATCAATTTCAGCCCTTCCACCAGACTTCTACGATTGGTTCCTACATTCTTGCTGTTGGTTTCTTGATCATATTATACTATTTATCAAAATCTTTGATCAATGGCGAAAAAGCTCCTTCAAATCCATGGAACAGTCGTGGATTAGAATGGCAATCAACTTCACCACCAGATTTCCATAATTTTGATCATACTCCTGTTGTAATCAATCATCCGTATGATTATCACAAACCTATGGAAGAGTTTCAACTTGGTATTGCTGTTTCCCATAACGGACATGGTGAGCATCACGAAGAAGCAGTCTCTGAAGAAACTGAAAAAGCTTAATTAACTATAAAACTAACGTATACATGGCGAATCATTCAGCATCGCAACAAGTTCATGTTCAACACCATTTTGTAGACTCAGACCAACAGTTTGACTCTGCAAAACTAGGTATGTGGGTATTTCTGGTAAATGAAATACTCTTTTTTGGCGGACTTTTTTGCGCTTACATTATTTTTCGGGTTTGGTATCCGGAACTATTTACACAAGCAGCTCTCGAGCTAAATAAAGTATGGGGTGGCGTTAACACCATTGTACTTATAGGTAGTAGTTTAACAGTTGCCATGGCAATTCGTTCTGCTCAAAAAAACCAGATTAAAGGGCTTCGAATAAATCTAATGATCACCATTCTTCTGGCTTGCGTGTTCTTAGTAATTAAATATTTCGAATATGAGCATAAATTACATTTAGGAATTGCTCCTGGTTCTTTTTGGAATCCTACCCCTGAAGTATTAGCTGTTTTAGATCATCCCAAAGCGAATATCTTTTTTAGTATTTACTATGTAATGACCGGGATTCACGGACTTCACGTTCTGGTTGGTATTGGGTTGATGATCTGGTTATATATTCGAGCTGGTAAAGGTCACTTTAATAGCGAATACTACACCCCTGTTGAAATCACAGGACTATATTGGCACTTAGTGGATTTGATATGGATTTTCCTTTTCCCACTACTCTATTTAATTGAATGACAGGAATTATATTATGAGCGCAACAGAACACAAACACGGACATCACGTAGCTACCGCATCTCAACTTTGGTTAATTGGCGGAGCGTTAATTGTACTTACTATTCTTACAGTAATTGTATCATCACTTCCAATTCCTGAACCATTTGATATTATCACAGCACTATCAATTGCTGTTGTTAAAGCATTTTTAGTAGCTGCTTTCTTTATGGGATTATATTGGGATGTTAAATTCAATTCATTACTCCTTATTGGAGCCTTAGTATTTTTCATTTTAATGGTATGTGTAACTTTATTAGACACTATGTACCGTAATGATATCGTACCTTCTTTCTAAAGTATAAGCTAGATTTTTTTTGAGCCTCAATCCTAATAAGATTGAGGCTTTTTTTATGAGCTATTTCTTGGTATTTAATGTTCGTAATTTGGAACTTGTCATACTAACAATTAAGTAAAATAGCTATGAGTCTTTCTAAAACCATTCTCGGTAATTTTGAACTTTACACCATCGAAACCGGTGACATCAAACTTGATGGAGGTGCTATGTTTGGGGTTGTTCCTAAAACATTGTGGTCGAAAGGGATTGCTGCGGATGTAAAGAACAGAATTTCGATGACCATGCGATGTTTACTTATTAAATCCAATCAAACTGGAAAAGTATATCTGATCGATAATGGTGTTGGGAATAAGTTTAACGAAAAGATGATGGATATCTATCAGATTGACTTCACTAATAGAGAATTAGCTCGTTCACTAAAAGCTCAAGGATTTGGCTTTAAAGATATCACCGATATTATCTTCACTCATCTACATTTTGATCACTGTGGTGGAACTACCTTTTTTGACGAGCAAGGTCAATTGGATTTCACTTTTCCAAATGCTACTTATCATATCAATAAACGACACTGGGAAACGGCAACACATCCGAATGCACGAGAACAAGCAAGTTTTATTAAAGAAAATATCGAACCATTAAAAAAATCAGATAAAGTTCATCTTGTTGATGATAATTTTGAGTATGAACCGGGTTTAAGTGCCCTAGTAGCAAACGGGCATACTTTAGGTCAACAGCTACCAAAAATTGAAGGAAATGGTAAAACAATAATATTTGTGGCTGATTTACTTCCGACTCATGTTCACCTTCCCCTCCCTTGGGTAATGGGTTATGATATGCGCCCGATTGAGACCCTTTCCGAAAAAGAACGTTTTTTAAAACAAGCTGCTTCTAATAATTGGTATCTATTCCTTCAGCACGACTTAGAAGAAGAAATCATTCAAATAACTGAAGAAAATGGGAAATATCTGATAAGTGAAAAACTTACTCTTTCTGATCTTTAAGCCACAATTTTAACTAACATTTATAGTTTTTGAATGTACAAAGTTGTTTCTTTGTATTCATATTATGGTAAAAGAAAACCCTGAACATAACGTCTCTTCTGTAAAGCAGAATCTTGCTGAAGCTCATTCATTATTTGAAAAGAAAAAGAAGCTTAATATTCTTTTAGGCGGTTTTATATTGTTTCTAATCTGGATAACTGCATTTATTCTTATAGAAGATATATTTTACCTACCTCCATCTATAAAGATTTCCGCTTTACTGTTTTTATTCGCTGGTAGTATTTTAGTTATTTGGATTGGACTTAGAAGAATTAAAAAACAAAAATTCATCGACTTTTACCGAATTTTTGCGCGTTCAACTGATCTTGTAGAATTGTCTTATGCGCTCGATTTAGAGAAATCGACCAACGCCAATCCTAAATTGATTGAAGCCGCTATTTTCAAAAACCTAGAGCTGGTAAAACCCGATCTATTAAAAAGTAAACTTTTAGAGTTCCAATCTAATTCACAGATTACAAAGCAACTAACTTTAAAACGGCTTGTGGCCATAAGCTCTTTTATTTTGCTTTTTATCACAGCCTTTGGTTTCAATGATTCAACGAAGCGTTTAGCGAACTTTTGGGTTCAATATGAAAAGCCAAATCCATTCAATTACGCCATTACTCCTGGTAATACTACTATAGAACAAGGTAGTCCTTTTTCTATAACTGTCTCCTTTAGTGGAGAATTACCAGATGAAGCAATACTAATGCTTAAAACTACAGTAGAAGAAAACTACCGATCACGGAGTATGAATAAGGTCTCAAATTTGTTTTCATCTCTCCCATTCGATCTTAATAATGATTTGAGCTACTATATCGAAATGGATGAGTATAGAAGTGAAATTTATCAAGCACAAGTGCAGCTATTACCAAGATTCACCAATCTTTCCGCTACCATAATTCCACCAGCATATACAAAGCTAGACTCTATTTCCTATATCTATCCATTTTCTCAGATTTCTGCTTATCAAGGCTCTGAATTAATCATTCAAGGTGTTTCTAACAAAGCACTCTCTAATCTTGATTTGATGCAATCTAACTATGATTCCACGCTCATACTGGATGAACAATTTGCATTTACATATTCATTGAATGTAAGTTCAAAAGATACCCTTTCTTTTGAGCTTGTAGACAACAATGGACTTATAAATAAGAACCCATTTCAATTTACTATTGATCCGTTACTTGATGAGTATCCCTACGTAGAACTACTTGAACCTAATGCATCATTTGAGGCAGTTGATCCAACTGAAATTGAGCTTCTATTCAGGCCTTCCGATGATTTTAATGTTCAAGGGGCAACGCTGAATTATGAACTAAAAAAGGCTTTTGTTGAAAATCCAATTGTAAAAAAGATAGCACTCAATACTCCTAGAAATGGAGTACTGCAGGCTTTTGCTTGGCAAGTTTCTGAGTTAGAATTAAAACCAAAAGACGAGCTTTCTTTCTGGATTGAAGTTACTGATAACGACGCTTACAATGGATTTAAAACCACCCGTTCACAAGTTATAACAATTACTGTCCCCTCACTTATTGATTATTTTGATGGTATTTCTGAGCAAGAAGAACAAGTTGAAACAGATTTGGAAGACATTTCAGAATCTTTCGAAGAGATGAGTGAACAATATGACACCTTCAAAGAGCAGTTAAAAGAAAACCCTAAAACTGATTATGAACAAAAACGTCAACTAGAAGAAGTGCAACGACAGCAAGAGGAAATTCAGGAAAGAATTGAAAAGCTGAATGAAAAGTTTGAAGAGATTAAAGAAGAGCTAAGTGAGAATAATATGCTTTCAGAGGAAACAATGAAAGCTTATGAAGAGTTACAGGAATTGATGAAGGAAATTGATGATCCTGCATTTCGGGAGGCACTTGAAAAACTTCAGGATCAAATGAGTGAAATGAGTCCCGAACAATTAAGGGATGCCCTCCAAGAAGCTGAATTTAATGAAGAATTATATAAGCAACGTTTAGAACGAACTCTGGAACTTTTTAAACAATTAAAATTGAATTCTGAGTTGGAAAAATTAGCTCAGACTTATGAAGACTTAGCAAGGCAAGAGGAAGAATTAGAGAATCAAGCTGAGGATAATACAGGTTCGGAAGAACAACGTAAATCTACATTAGAACAAACGGAAAAGCTTCAAAAAAAGATCGAAGAACTTTCTGAGAATACAACCCAAAAAACAGAAAAGTCGATAGAAGAATATCAACAGAAATCGCAAGAAGAACTCGAGCGCATCAAAGAAAAGCTGGAAGAATTACTAAAAGAAATTCAGGAAGAAGCGAATGATTCTGAGCAACAGCAACAGCAGCAACAGCAACAGCAACAGCAACAGCAACAGCAACAGCAAAAAAATCTAAAACAAGACTTCGAAAAGCTAGCTGAAATGACCCGTCAGCAGATGGAACAAATGAATCAGCAACAAATGAATGTTAACATTGCTGGCTTGCAGTACATCTTGTACTCTTTGCTTAATCTATCGGTTGAACAAGAAGATTTAGTTACTTATGCCAATGCAACTGAGAATCGGAGTCAGGCTTATATTGAATATGCTAGAGAACAAAAAAATGTAGAAAATATTTTCACTTCACTCTCCGACTCATTATTTGAACTTTCAAAGGAAATCCCTCAATTTTCAAATCAGATTAATGAGAAAAAACAGGAAGTTGGACTTCGATTAACAAGTTCGTTAGAACAAATGTCTGAACGAAATCAAAACAGGGCCTCGGTAGCTACAAGACAAGCATTAGGTGGAATCAATGAAATTACATTTATGATTGCTAATCTGCTTGAGCAACTTCAAAATTCTTCGGATGGCAGCGGAGGCTCTGGTGGAGGAATGAGCATGCAACAAATGATTGAGCAGTTGCAGCAAATGGGTGAAAACCAACAGCAGCTTAACCAACAAATGCAAGACATGATAAATGATATGCAGGGAGAGAGGCTTACGCAAGATCAAATGGAGCGGTTAAATCAACTTTCAAAGCAACAAAATAGAATCAGACAACAACTTCAGCAGCTTCAGCAAAATGGAGAGTTAGAAGGTGGCGATGAATTAGGAAGTGAGCTAGAACGTATGATTGAAGAAATGGAAGACACCATCAACGATTTACGAGGTGGCGCACTTGACCCAACTCTTATTGAGCGTCAACAAAACATTCTTTCGCGAATGTTAGATGCTGAACAAGCCCTGCAAGAACGTGATGAAGAAGAGAAACGAGAAGGAAAAACAGGAATAAACTCAATTAGGCAAACACCTCCTGAGCTAACTCTTGAAGAACTAGAGAAACAAATTCGGAATCGATTAAATGATCCCAACTTCACCAAATACTCTTCTGATTATCAAAAATTAATTGAAAAATATTTCGAGCTCTTAAAGCAAATTCAGGAACGAGAAATTCAGTGATTTCCAGAAAGATTTCTTTCAATGATTTTATGGTAGGCTTCAAGAACTCCATTGGTTGATCGCTCAACTGTAACTTCTGCAACATCTTTTGTGATCTGTGCTGCATTTGAAGGAGCAAAAGGCATGCCTACTATTTTTAATCCCGGAATGTCTCCACTAGAGTCACCGATATAGGCAACCTCAGCAAGCTGTAAGCCAAAATAATTGCATAACATCTTTATTCCTTCGCCTTTATTTGCTTGCTTTAATATAATATTGACAGATACTTCCGTTTTATGAACCTCAAATAGTTTGTAATTCTTAGAAATATACTCAACACTCATATCGTACATTTCATCAATTGTTGAGGTGTTTTGATGAATAATGCCAATATCTGTGAATTTTGCGAACTCAGAAATTGCACCTTTATACGGCTTTATTAAATGTTCTTTTGACCAATCTTTAATTTCAAGTACATCAACTTTTGCCTGTTCGGTTAAAGCGGGACTCCAAGTAAGTTTATTTTCGGCTACATCATACATCCCACCTCCACTTTCAAACACAAAAGGAATTCTGATCCCAAGAATCTGCGCCTGAGCTTCAGCATAAGGCATAGGTCGCCCTGTACAAATGCTTAAAGGAGGCACCGAATCATCTGTTTTACTTGCAAGGTTTAATGCTCTGATTTGTGAATAAGCGTCCCAATCAGGGGTAACAAAAGGATCTGTCATACATCCATCCAGATCTGTAATAAAAAGTTTAATCATTTAGTTTTTTCTTATATCCGGGAATCATCACTGAGCATACAAAACAAAGTAAACCTAATGCCCCCATCCATTGATATTGATTTTTGAAGTCGGCATACTCTTGGCTTGAAAACTCTCCCTTTTCTAATTCATCAACTCTTGCAAGAAAGGCGTCTATTCCGTCATTACCTCGTTCAATTTCATAATAGTTTCCATTTCCTTTTGAGGCAATTTGCCGAAGAACATCACGCTGTAAACTGGTAGTTACTACCTTTCCTTCCCTATCTCTTTTATATCCAATCAGCTGTCCAGATTGTTGTTCATATAAAGGTATTGTGGTTCCTTCTGTAGTACCAATTCCCAACGTATAAACCGATATCGAACTATTTATGAGTTCATTTAATGCATTTTCGTATGACTGTCCATGATCTTCGCCATCAGAAATAATGAGTAAAACCTGAGCTGCTTCTGTTGCATTTTCTTCTAATGATTCGAATGCAGCTTTTGCTGTTTCCATTGAAGCTTTAAAATCTGTTGCAGAACTTGGCATTTGATCAGTATCCACGATTTCTAGAAATAAACGGAGTGCGGAATAGTCTAAGGTCATTGGACTTTGAAGATATGCTTCACCAGTAAACACGATTAGTCCAACACGATCTCCTTTTAATCGCTCAATTAATCTGTTAATTTCAAATTTAGCTTTCTCCAGTCTACTAGGTCGAACATCCTCAGCATTCATACTCGCAGATAAATCTAATGCTATGAGCATATCGATACCTCGGCGTTTAACTTCACGAACTTCGGTACCAACTTTAGGACCAGCTAGTGCAGTAAGCACGAACCCTAATCCAATAATAAATAACACCGTTTTAATCGCAGTTCCGGTTGACCAATATCCTTTTCGTAATGAGTTAAAAAGACCTTTCTCAAAATATTTCTTTTGAGCTCTTTGAATAGACTTATTTCTTATCCAAATCAGTCCAATTAGCACAGGAATAAGAATTAATAACCAAAGATAGAGTGGGGATTCCCAGATCATACTAGTTGCTGGTTATAGGTTGTTGGTTACTTGTTGATGATTAATTTAAAAGTGACAGAAAATACTACTTCTACTTCCACTCCTCAACTACTCAATAATTACAACTTGTAAATCCATAAGGTTATTTCCTGTAGCACCAATTTTAATTAGCGTCTGCATTTCTTCATGAAAATGATACGAATCATTATTCTGGAGATATTCCTCAGGATTAATTTTCTTCTTTCTTGCCAGCAAAGTAGTCTCAGAACTTATCATAACTCCAGCAGCATCCGTTGGTCCATCAATTCCGTCAGTTCCAATACTTAACATCGAAATGGAGTGCTGCCCTTCAATCGAAATGGCTGATATTAATGCCAATTCTTGATTCCTTCCTCCTTTCCCTGAACCTTTAACCTCCACTGTACTTTCACCATAGAAAATTAACGCTGCCGGTTTTTTGATAGATTCGTTATTACTTAATATTGAAATTGCTTTACTGCAAATCATTTTTGACACCTTTCGGACGTCTTCAGTATAAGCTGAATCGGCTACCCAGGTATTGAATCCTTCTTTTTTAAGTCTCTGTTCTACTTGTTTTGCAAATGAAGACGCCTTTGAAATAACTTGAACAGTGTGATTAGGATGGTCATTAACACCGGGTTTAGGTGTATCTGGAAAATCACCAGCCATTCCTTTTGCAATATGAATTCGTATAGAATGTGGAACTTCATTCCATAATTTAAATCGCTTAAGTACCTGAAAAGCATCCTTAAATGTAGATGTATCACAAATAGTTGGGGCACTTCCTATTGTTTCTAAATCGTTATTTGGAACATCTGAGGAAATTAATGTAATCAGGTTTGTATGATGAAGTGCTTGAGCAAGTTGCCCACCTTTTAATAAGCAAAGATGTTTTCGTACAACATTCATTTCTTTGATAGGAGCACCTGAATTCAACAAGAGTTCATATGTTTCTGCAAGTTCATCAATTTCAATTCCTTTTGGAGGAATACACAATAAAGAAGAAGCTCCACCAGAAAGACAAAATATGACTGTTTCACCTTTTGGAATTTTTCGTGCCAACGATAGTAATTCATAGGAAGCTGAAATTGAGCTTTCATCAGGTAGTGGATGAGAACCATTAAATATCTGTACATCTTTTAGAATAGATGTTTCTTCATTTGTAATTATGATTCCATCCTGAGCTCTGATTCCAACTGTATCTATAACACTTTGAGCCATAGAAATGGAAGCTTTACCTGCACCTAATAACCAGAAGCGCGAAAAATCAAAAGTCTCAAAAGTATGAACGAATTTATTTGGTTGATCTATTATATCAATCACGGAGCGAAATGCCGACTTATGAGCCTGAAATTTATTCTTCATTGGAAACTTTTGATCTTTGTTGAAGATATATTAATGCCACAAAACCCATAGATGATATTGGCAAAAGATACCTAGTCAATAAATCTGATATCATCAATAACTTAACCCAAAAATGAATACCCATTAGTACAAAACTAAACGAAATTATCCCAGCAAAAAGGTGTATGAGAATAAGTATCCAATAATCCTTCATAGATGCTCCAATCGATATTAATCCAATTATCGCAAATAGAAAAAAGCTTCCATAAGGTATTTTATACTGCCAACCATGTCCACTTTCAGTGTTTAATTCATAAAATGTAAATGAAACAGATGATTGAGATTCGAACCCTACTTCATTTGTAATGAGTCCCTGTTGAGAAGGTAAAATAATTCCGTAGTGAGCATCATGAATTATACCTCTTACTTCTCTTACCCCTAAAAAGTATAAAAGAACAAATCCAATAATCAATAGGAGCTTTTTAAGCGGATTGAGCATTGACTTTGGTTTCTGAAGTTGTGAAATCACCATCACTAAATTTAACCCAAGTCATCCAAAGTAGAAAAATAACGATATAAAAAATTGTAGTTGTGGAATAATCGTGCATTATATCAAAGAATTGATTCCACTCTTCTTGAGTAATTACTAAAACTACTATTCTGAAAATATTTACAATATAAATAACACCAATTCCTAAAAACGAAAAACTAATCCGGTTTTTCCAATCACCTGGGTAAGCTAATATAAATCCAAGAAAGAGACCTATTGCCGATATACCCGTGCAACCATCAACTAATTCGATTCCTCCATTTTCTCCAACGCCAATTATTCTGTTTACTGACCAAGTTTCATATCCAAAGAATTGAACAACTCCTGTACTTACACTTACAATATTTAAAGAAAGCCATTCATCAAGTCGCCCATCTGGCAATAACCAGAGTTCATAGAGGATATACCATACAACAAATATTGCTAGTGCTTTTAAAATGAAGATTGTAATCGAAGATTTAAACATATATCAGTTTAATGCTTTTGATATCGTATTGACTACCTTTTCAACCTGATCCTCTCTGAGTTCAGGATAAATTGGAAGTGATAACGCCTGATTACTCGCACACATTGCAACGGGGCAGTCATTTGGGGAATAACCTAGCTCCTTGAAACATTCTTGAACATGAAGTGGAAGAGGGTAATATACAGACGACCCAATTCCTTCATCCTTCAGTGTTTTTTGAATTTGCTCTCGGTGCTTCAGTCTAATAGTATATTGATGGTAAATATGTCTTCCACCACTATCTGATAAGCCTGTAGTTTCTTTTGGAAGAATAATTCTAGAACTATCGAGATCGCAACCTTCCTGCCCCATACAAGAACAATCTCCAAAACAGGATACTGATTGGTTTTCAACTAAACCAGCTTGTTCAAATAACTTGTTATAAGTTTTAGCAATAGTTTGTCTTTTCTCAGACCAAGCATCTAAATGTTTTATTTTAACTGAAAGAATAGCTGCCTGAATTGCATCTAGCCTACTGTTTATTCCTACATATTTATGATGATACTTTGGTCGAGCTCCATGAAGCCTTAAAATATCTATTTTTTTTGCTTGTTCAGGATTTTTCACTGTGATTAACCCTGCATCACCATACGCTCCTAAATTCTTACTTGGAAAAAAACTAAAACATCCAAAATCTCCTAAGTTACCTACTAAAGAACCTTTGTATTTTGTACCAATAGATTGTGCTGCATCTTCAATTATTTTTAAATCAAATTCTTCAGCCAGTTTTAAAATTGGCTCCATTTCAGCTGCTTGCCCATATAAATGAACAGGTATAATTGCCTTTATTTTACTTTGATCTATTCCTAAACGCCTAGAAAGCTTGTCTTTTCCCTCCAAAAATGCTCTTACTTTATCCGGATCAATATTAAAACTGTTAGGCTCTATATCAATGAAAATAGGAATTGCACCTAATCGAGAAACAGCACCGGCAGTAGCAAAAAATGTAAAAGGTGAAGTTATCACATAATCACCTGGTTCAATATCAATTGCCATTAAAGCAAGTAAAAGGGCATCTGAACCTGAAGCACAACCAAATGCATGTTCAGTGTTACAATATTCAGCAACTTCTTCCTCGAATCGCTTTACAAAGTCTCCCATAATAAAACTTTGTGATTCCAGAACTTGGTCAACTGCTTGTTTTATTTCTGGTTTAATGGAATCGTATTGTGCTTGTAAATCGAGTAAAGGGACTTTCATATTATATCGGAAACACTTTGTTTTCTTCCAGTTTATATTCTTCGTTGGTTTCAGGGCATACCGCAGTTTTTGCATCATCAAAATTAAGACGTATGCCCGCTTTTGAAACCCACCCAATTTGTTTAGCAGGATTTCCAACCATTAAAGCATAACTTGGAACTTCTTTTGTGATCACACTTCCTGCACCAATAAATGCATATTCTCCAATTTCATTGCCACAAATAATTGTAGCGTTTGCTCCTATTGAAGCTCCTTTCCGAACTATTGTCTTTTTGTATTCATCCTTTCTTTGAACATGACTTCTAGGATTAACAACATTTGTAAAAACCATACTTGGGCCACAAAAAACATCATTTTCTAGTCTAACCTCATCATAAATTGAGACATTATTCTGAACCCTCACATTATTTCCTAAAATTGCTTTTCCTACAAATACATTTTGACCAAGAACACAATTTTTGCCAATACTTGCATTCCCCATAACGTGCACCCAATGCCAAACTTTGGTGCCTTCTCCAATCTGAGCACCTTTCTCTATTATGGCTGTTTCATGTTTGAAAAAAGAATTATTTTCCAATGATTTATTGGTGAATTCAAAATTTAAAATTCAAAATTAAGATGAGAAAATAATTTTGAATTTTGAATTTTTAATTAATGAATTTTGCTGCTTTATAAATACGCTCAATTATACTAACAACTTTCATTCCATCAAAAGATGAAGCGGTTGGTTTGTCATTTCCAGTTAGTACATTAACAATATTCTCAAATACGTAATGATGGTTTGCAGCGCTTCCTTTATAAGGACCGTAATCATTTGGAGGATTTGTCTTGGCAAGCTCAGGCATTTGATAATCTTTTATATGGCAATATTCAATCTCATTCATGTATTGCCCACCTATTTTAAGACTGCCATTTGTACCAACCACAGTTATGCTACTTTCCATATTTTTATCCCAACAAGAAGTAGAGTAGTTTATCGAACCCATTCCACCATTTTCGAACTCGAACTGAGCAAATCCAGAATCGTCGAAATCTTTCAGATTTGGATGAGTGAAATTCTTTACAATTGCTTTAGGGTTTTTTATATCTCCAAACACCCAGTACATGATATCAACAAAATGACTAAACTGTGTAAATAAAGCTCCCCCATCCAAATCTCTTGTCCCTTTCCAGTCACTAGATGCATAATATCGATCGTCACGGTTCCAATAACAGTTCACTTGTACCATCAAAGTCTCGCCGATGATTTTATTAGTGATAACCTTTTTTAACCATTCAGAAGGTGGACTGTAGCGGTTTTGTTTAACTACAAAAACTTGTTTCCCGCTTTCCATTTCAGCTTTTACAATTGCTTCGCTTTCTTGAATCGAAAGAGCCATTGGCTTTTCGATAAGTACATGGTAATCATGATTCAAAAGCTTGATAGCGTATTCAGAATGAAATCCATTCGGTGTAGCAATAGTAACAATATCAGACTGAGATTTATCATTAACAATAAACTCATCGATCGAAGAATACGAAGATGCACCAAGTTCTAATTCATCAATTTTTAAAAATTGATTTTGATCTGTATCAGAAACAGAGACTAACTCTGTTGATTTAAATTCATTGATAATTTTAGCGTGTCGTTGTCCAATACGACCAAAACCTATTACTGAGAATTTTATTTTTGACATGTTTATGCCACTTTTTTGAAGAAAATTAAATAGGTTTAAATTTAATATTAAATCTAACCAAGTACCGCTTTTTTAAAATACTCGAGGGTCTTCTTTAAACCTTCTTCTCTTGGATATTTTGGAGACCAATCAAGAACTGCTTTTGCTCGTGTTATATCTGGCTTCCTTACTTTTGGATCATCATGCGGTAATTCTCTAAATGTAATTTTACTTTTGCTTCCAGTAAGCTTAATTACTTCCTTTGCAAATTCAAGAATTGAAACTTCTTGTGGGTTTCCAATATTCACAGGTTCAGAATAATCGGACATTGCTAACCGATAAATACCTTCTACTAGATCGTCTACATAAGTGAATGAACGTGTTTGAGATCCATCTCCAAATACGGTTATATCTTCACCTCTTAAAGCTTGAGACATGAATGCTGGAAGTGCTCTACCATCATTTATTCTCATTCTAGTACCATAAGTATTGAATATTCTGATGATTCGTGTTTCCAAAGCATGAAATCTATGATATCCCATCGTCATCGCTTCTGCAAAACGCTTAGCTTCATCATATACACCTCTATATCCAATCGGATTCACATTGCCCCAATAATCTTCCTTTTGAGGGTGAATTAATGGATCTCCATAAACCTCGCTAGTAGAAGCTAATAAAAATCGAGCCCCTTTTGCTTTTGCAAGACCTAAAGCTTTATGCGTTCCTAAAGATCCTACTTTTAAAGTTTGAATCGGCATCTCTAAATAATCTATTGGAGATGCAGGAGATGCAAAATGAAGAACTAAATCTAAATTACCTTCAACATGTATAAAATTAGTTACATCATGTTGTATAAATTTAAAGTCTGGATTTCCAAATAGATGAGCTATATTATCCGGATTACCTGTGATAAGATTGTCCATAGCGATAACCTTCCATCCTTCTTTTAAATAACGATCACATAAATGTGAACCTAAAAAACCTGCACCACCTGTGATAAGTACTTTTTTCATTCCCTAATTTTAAGATTTATCCTAGCTATAATTAATTTACTCTTGGTCTTCCAACACTTATGTACGTCCATCCTGCTTCTTTCGCCTTTTTTAAATCATAAAGGTTTCGACCATCAAAAATAATTGGCTTTTCCATATATGTTTTAAAATGCTCCAAATCTGAAACTCTAAACTCGTTCCATTCTGTGCAAATAATTAAAGCATCTACTCCTTGTTTAGCTTTCGAAGGGCGATCTACATATTCTGTATTTTGATTTACTAATTCAGAAGCAGCAATCTTGAATGTATTTAATGCTTCTGGATCATAAGCTTTTAACTTAGCCCCTCTCTTAACAAGTTCATTCATTAAATATAAAGCAGGTGCTTCTCTAACATCATCAGTATCTGGTTTAAATGCTAGACCCCAAACACCAAAAGTATACCCTGATAAGTCTTCTCCAAATTCTTTTACTATTTTTGGTACCATAGAAACTTTTTGGGCTTCATTTACTTCCATTACAGAGCCTAAAATTTGGAAATTATATCCTAACTGTTTTGCTGTATAATGAATTGCTTGTACATCTTTTGGAAAGCAACTTCCTCCATATCCTATACCTGCAAAAAGAAATCTCTTACCTATTCTTGAATCTGTACCTATTCCTCTTCTTACATGATCTACATCAGCTCCTACAATTTCACAAAGATTTGCAATCTCATTCATAAAAGTGATTTTTGTAGCAAGTAAAGAATTTGCAGCGTATTTAGTTAACTCTGAACTGCGCTCGTCCATTATTATGATTGGATTACCACTCCTAACAAACGGTGCATATAAATCTTTCATTATTTCGGCTGCCTTTTCACTTCTGGTACCAACCACAACCCTTTCAGGCTTCATGAAGTCATCAACAGCTGCACCTTCTCTTAAAAATTCTGGGTTAGAAACCACATCAAACTCAACGGTAGCATTCTTGTTAATCATTTCAGTAACTTTATCAGCAGTACCAACTGGAACGGTGCTCTTATTTACAATAACCTTGTAATCTTTAATTAAACTACCAAGCTGTTCAGATACATAAAGTACCGCTGATAAATCAGCTTGACCATCTGCACCAGGTGGAGTTGGAAGACATAAGAATATTATTTGTGCTTGTTGGACTGCACTTTCTAAGTCAGTTGTAAAAGTAAGTCTCCCTTCTCTAATAGAACGATCAAATAATGGTTTAAGCCCGGGTTCATAGATCGGAACTTCTCCATTTCTCATTCTTTCGACTTTTGCCTCATCTATATCAACGCAAGTAACATAATTTCCAGTTTCTGCAAAACATGTGCCTGTGACTAAACCTACATAACCAGTTCCAACTACAGTAATATTCATTTAATTAAATTATTTATTATTTCTAAATTTTCAATTAAGATATCAATATTAATTAAATATTAATATTGATATCAGCACGAAAATTACTGCATTAAAGACATACCATATTTGGAGTGCGATAAATATATTTGACTTATATTAAATTTTGTAATATCGCAGGTTCAACTTAAAAATTTTAGTTTCAAAAAATTTATTGAATCTATTTTGAAGCGGTTGTTACAGTTTATTATAAGCAAAAAAAAAGCGTGCTTGACACGCTTCTTGTGGAAAATTGTTTTAATACTAATGAGCATTCGTATTAAAAGTAATCATTTGTTTTACTGTTAAATAAATAATCTTAACATCTAAAAGAAGGCTTTGTTTTTGTACATAAATTAAATCTTTATCCAATCTTCTTCTCATATGGTCTTCATCTAAAGTTCCGCCTCTGTACCCTGTAACCTGCGCATGGCCAGTAATACCAGGTTTTACTAAATACCTGTAG
Source organism: Balneolaceae bacterium (assembly GCA_040222455.1). GTDB lineage: Bacteria > Bacteroidota > Rhodothermia > Balneolales > Balneolaceae > RHLJ01. Next base: position 165,689 of record JAVKDD010000033.1, read on the forward strand.
AAAAAATCGTCAAAAGTGTTATTCCAATGTCTACATTCTTCAACTGGATATGGTCTAGGTCCTACTAGACTCATCTCACCTTTTAATACATTTAATATCTGCGGTAATTCATCTAAATTTGTTTTTCGTAAAATCTGTCCAAATTTGAATATTCTTTTATCTCCTTTTTTTGTAACAATAGGCTTACCTTGAACTGACTTAAGTTCTACCAAATGCATGGTTCTAAATTTCAAACAATAGAACTCAACACCATTTTTACCTGTCCTCTTTTGTTTAAACAATACAGGTCCTTTAGACGATATTTTAATTGCAATAGTGATAATTGGGAATAATATTGCAAAAGGAATTACGGCAAGTAGACCAAGTAAAACATCAAATGTTCTATTTAATTTATACTCGCTAGACTCAGAAATCTGATCAATTTGATCTTGTGAAAGACTTTTTGATTCAGATTGTTTGATACCCCTAATAGATGTGTGTCTGTGAAATGTTTCCCGAACTGAAAGAGAATTATTCATTATACTAAAACAACTTATTTATTGAGAAAATAAATATGCTGACTTTTTATGGATTAATCAAGTAAAAATGCTTCCCTTAATTTTATTTAATCATTAAGTTTATGAATAAAACAGAATTCAATTAATTTAGAATTAAACAACTTTATTCCTTCAAAATCATTAGTAATCTATTAAAAAATCTGAAAAATCTTTTTCGTAGTTCTCTTTTATGATTACTATTGATTTCAATAAATAATAATCAGAATAAAATAAAGTTACATCTACTTGCTTTGACCTTGGCCTATGTCCAATAGAATGTAAAGTCAATCCCGGGTAGTTTTCATCAATAGAGATATATCCATTTCTATAAGCTTTATTTAACAAATTGAAAGCATGAGTGATGTACATATTTCTTTTCTCTGATTGTTCCAACAAAATAGACATTCTAAGTAAAGCATAGATAGTAATATATCCAGCAGAAGAGTCTTTATTAGATTTTTGATCGACTGAAACTTTAAAATCCCAAAGAGGCATTCCATCTTCTGGAAGATTATTCAAATAATAAGTCAATGCAATTTCGAAGTTTTCCAAATATTTTAAATCTTCTGTATAATTATAAGCTAATGCATAGCCGAGAATACTCCATGCTTGACCTCTGCTCCAAGTAGAGGATGGGGATAAACCTTGACCTGCAGAAACTTCCTTTATTTGTCCAGTTTCTAAATCAAAATCTACCACATGCCTAACACTTCCATCACTTCTAATATGACTTTTAGTAATACTCTCAATATGATTTATTGCAACTAAAGAATAACTTGGATCATTTGTTAGTATAGAAGCAATAAATAGAAGCTCCATGTTCACCATACTATCTATGATGACCGGAAAGCCCCACCGAGTATTATCCCATGATTTGATCAATTTTATATTAGGATCATAACGACTTAATAAAGAATCAGCTGACTCGATAGTATAATTTCTATAGCTAATTTTTTCAGTCAATTCATATCCTCTATAAACACTTGGGAGTATCATAAAACCTAAATCATGTGTTGAATTTAAAGGTTTTGAGTTAAGCATTGTTTCAGTCCACAATTTTGCATAGTCTTTCCATATTACATTATCAGTGACTGAATACAATTCCCAAAGAATTCCTGGATAAAATCCACTTGTCCAATCCTGCGATCTTACGTAAAAAATCTCTCCATTTTCAATATACTCTGGAAAATAATTTGTGTTTTTGTTTAGGACAATAATCTTCTCCTGCTTTATCTCAGTTAATTTAATTATACCTGAGATAAAATCTTTTTCTAAATCGATAATCTCATTTTCATCACTCTCCTGTACTACCGAACAAGATGTAAGTAGCATGAAATTCAGAAAATTAGCTAAAAAGAAACACCATACTTGAGTTGAATTTCTAATCATTCCATTCTAACTGGTTTAAGCCCTCTTATATCTGTGTAATAGAGATTTGACACTGAAGGTATTTCAGCGTTACCATCTGCCCAAATGTAGCTAAACTCAGAACGAGCATTTTTTACTTTTTTTACGTAATTGTTATTATTTGAACTATTATCCGTTATTCTTCTTTCAATTTCCCAACTGAACCCATTATCACTACTTTTCCAGTACACTAATTCGCCACCAGCAGCATTTTCTTGCGGACCTTTATCAGTTGGAACTATAACCGCCCAATCAGAGTCAACAATTTGTATTGTACCCATATTGTAATTATGATCTGTAGAGCTAATTGTTCGAATATTCCATTGTTGATTTTGATAAAATGCCACCATTAAGTCAGCCTTACTTGAATCTGGAAATGGGCTAGATGAAACATTGTATAATATTACTGGATTTGAATCAAGATCAAATGAAATGTCCATAACAAAAACAAGCTTACCTTCTTTTTTATAATCTTTGATTAGTAATGTGTTATTAATCTTATTAACTGGTAACGAGATTATATTTCCATTTATATCTTGCCAAGTATCTCCATTATCTAGTGTTTCGAAATAATAAAGATTTGATCTATAATCACTTCCCTCAGGTCGAGGTATAAAATTAAATGCTGTACCTATTTTAGAGTCTAATCTGGATGTTACTTGATAATGTCCAGCTTGTATTGAAGATAGAATCTCTTCATTCTTTTGAAGCTCTCCACCAATATATTTTCTAAACTTTAGTGTCCTTCCATTTTCGTAGGATGTATAGAAAAAAACACCATCACCATTTTTATCCATTTGAGGTTGTGGATAAGCAAAAAGAGATTTCTCGATAACTTCAAAACTATCTATAGAAGCTGGAATAGTACTCTTCAAAATATATGATGGTGTAGTTAGATTACCATGTGATGGAGCATATACTATAATATTTCCATTCAAATCTATATTTAAAACCGGATTGTCATGAGGGTCATTCGTCCATTTATCGAAAATCAAAGTTGGTTTTTCTAAAATACCTGTTTTATGATCAAACGATGAAATCATAATATAAAGCTGATCTGGACCTACCTGGCTACTATTATCAAAATTATAATCTAATCTTGTTCCACCATAGGTAAAAAAAGTTTTTTCAGAATCGGCATCATAAAATGCACTAGTGCCGTGATGGCTGGTATAAGTACCTAAACCACCGGCATATTTAAAGCGACCATTTTCAAGCTTAGTCTGGCCATACCAAATACCTCTAAAGTAATCTAACTTTGTATTAAATAAACATTGACTTGCAGGCTCTATAAAACTAACCTGTTCATGACAGCTATAAATTCTAATCTCGCTTTCATTATTAATGATGGAGCAGCTTAAAAAACTAAGTAGCGCTAAAAGTATTATAAGATCATTCTTGGGAATGATCTTTTTAAAATAATCCTTTTTTATTACACTCTTCATACCAGTCTTTTATTCCATCTTTCAAAGAGTATGATATCTTGAATCCTGAAGTAGATATTTTTTCCCCAGAAATGTTTGTAGAAATCATAACTTTTTTTACCCTATCTGGGTGAATACCAGTAAACTCCTTTCCAATCAATTTACCTAATAATAAAATACAATAAGCTAAAAAAATTAAAATGGGTCCTGGGATCAGCATGAAAGGTTTTTTTGCATCTGTTTCATTTGCAACTGTTATACATATCTCTTCAATTGTTGGAGCTTCTTTATATACTGTGTTATATAAATAAATACCAGATTGTTTATCACTAAAATAAAGACAAGCTCTAGCTACATCTTTAACGTATACGCAAGCTTTTCTGGTATCCTTGCGCCCTGGATATACAAAAAAACCCTTCTTCAATGATTCATATAATCTGGTAAAATTTGCTTGTTCTCCCTTTCCATAAATAATACCAGGTCTTAGTATTGTCAACATTCTTTTTTTAGGCTCACTTTTCTGCCAGCCTTTGTGAATAAACTCTGCAGAAAGTTTTGAACCTCCATATGGGTCTTTAGGTTCAGGAATACTATCCTCATTTTTTTCTTCTTCAGATGCACCATATGGAGAAACTGAACTAGTAAACACAATATTTTGTATTCCTAATTCTTCAGCTAATTTACAAACATTTTCAGCACCAAATACATTTGTATGGTAGTAATCAACATCAGGAAAACCTGGGATTCTACAAATAGCAGCAAGATTGTAAATAACTGTATCTTCTCCACAACCAAGCGCTTTAAATGGTTCTGGATCTATAGGTTTTCTAACATCAGAATTTACGTAATAAGTATTATTAGAATTTTTTATAAACCTTTCTTGTGGTTCAACTATATCTAGAATAATAATCTTACTATAATTGCCTTCTTTTACCAACAAATCTAGTAAATGTGAAGCTACAAACCCTGATCCACCTGTGATTATTGCCTTGCTCATAGTGTATAAATCAATTTCTTGAACTGTTTACTGTATTCCATGTAGCTTGTTTTTTCCCTAACAAAGCTCTTAATGCACCTCTAAACTGGTGATAATTCATAATAGTAAAGTAGTATGGGATAAAGAATATTTTAGGATTTAATCCCAAATGATTTAATAAATATCCAATTAAAACTGCACTGTAAAATATTCCCTGAAAGATCAACAATAACTCATAAATATATGATTCATTATAAAGTGCTATGTTTGTAATTAAAGATAGTATCATAAAAAAAAGCGCGCTATATCTTAATAATTTATGGAACATAAATTTAAATTTATTCAGAAATGACATTGCTAAAAGCTCTTTCCTAAAATAGATGATCGCATTACATACTCTATTGGCAATTCTAATTCGACGCCTATTTTCATCATCGATATTAGTAGTATGCTTTGATCGTGCAACTGCTTTTGGCTCAATAATTAATCTATATGAGTTGAATATTGCATTCATAGACGTTGAAAAATCGTCAATCAAATAATGCTCTAATGACCTGAAAATATTCCTTCTTACGCCAAATAGCGCCCCATTTGCCCCCATAGTTGATCCAGTTTTAGATTCTAACCTTCTCATTAAATTATTGTATTTCCAATAAAAACCACCTGTATCAGCTGTACCACTTTCTTCATCACTATAAAAACTAATTGTTCCACATACACAGCCAATATTTGGGTCATTAAAATTTGAAACAAGTTCTTCCATTGCATTTTCAACCAACATATTATCAGCGTCAGTAAAAATTAGTAGCTCAGAAGAACTTTCTTTTACAGCTCTATTCATAGCTATCGTTTTGCCTTGGTTTTTTTCTTGCGTAAAGCTTTTTATTCTTTTGTATTGTTCTGAGTACCTCTCTAATATACTATCTGTTTTATCGGTTGAACCATCAGATACAATTATGATTTCTATTAAATCTTCTGGATAATGGATAGATAACAAATTTTCAAGTTTTGCTTCTATACCACTTTCTTCATTATATGCAGCAATAAGAATACTTATTCTAGGTTTGAATGAATAATTTTTATCGATAGGCTTTTTATATAAAAGAGATAATATGTATAAAAATATAGGGTATAAAATAAATACGAAGATTACTATTAGAGTAGAAATCCAAAATGTAATTTCAATTATCTTCATATAGTTGTACTAAATTCTTGTTAATATTTTTAGACATCACTTCCGTTGTGTAATAATTTTTAGTACGAGCTTCCGCATTATTTCCCATCTCGATACTTTTAATATCATTAGACAAAAGTAAAGTGATTTTTTCAGCAACTAGATTAGAATCTAACGGATCTACAAGATATCCTGTCTGATTCTCTAATATTACTTCTTTTGGCCCACCACTATTTCCACCAATAAGTGGTTTACGGTAAGCTCCAGCTTCTGCAAACACAAAACCAAAACCTTCAAAATCTTCTATACTTACCATCTTGTTTAACATTACGAATACATCGCATGCAGAATAGTAAAATGGGAGGTCTTCATCTGAAACAAATCCTGCCAATTCTACATGATCTTCAATTCCTAATTCTACAATTTTAGACTTTATAATTTCTTTTTCTGGTCCGTTACCTACAATTATATACTTTAAATTTGGAATTTTTTTCAAGATTTGAGGAATTGCATTTAACACATCAATATGTCCTTTTCGCTTATCAACCCGTGATACAGTTAACATAATCTTTGAATTTGGGTCAATGTTTAGATGTTTTCTTGCATCTTCTTTTGAATTTATTCTAACTGACTCTAAATCAATTCCATTGCTTACTACAACACATTTCGAAGGTTCAATTTGTGCATATTCAATAACTACTTGTCTTGTAAACTCACTTACTGCAATAATTCTATCAGCTTTATTAAATACATACTTCATTATTGAAGAAACTAAGAAATTATTCCTATTTCTAGTCAATTCTGCACCATGAGCTGATAGCATAAATGGTATTCTGAAGATTGGTTGAAAAACTGCATTTACTAAACCAATTTTCCAAGTTGTAGCTAAAATATAATCAGGTTTATTTTGAAGTATCCTGATAAAAAACACAACTGAGTACCATATTGCACTAAGTATTTGTGAATGAAAAGCATGGATTCTTTCTACATCAATCTCATCAGAATCTTCTAGAATACTGGAATCTAAACTTTCTTTTTTAAGTGGTTTTAATGTAAGTACTCTTACATCATGAAACTTGCTCAGTCCTTCAGATACGAACTTTGAGTAGTTTTCAACTCCACCTACTGTTGGAGGGTAGGCCTTTGCAAGTACAAGTAGGTTCATAGTAATAAGCTCAATTTTCCAAAAGTTTTATGATTTTTGATAATCTTGATTCCCAGCTATTTTTAGCCGCTACTTCTATTCGTTCTTGGCTAAGATAATTTTTATTTTCAAATTTAATTTTAAGATCTTCAAAAGAATCAAAGGTAATCATAAGATGGTGATATGCTTTATAGCTTTGAAGTGATTTAGCAATAATTTTCTTCCCTGTTGCAAAAGCTTCGAATAATTTAAGAGGAAAAACATACCTAGTATGTTCATTATTATTGTATGGAAGCCAGATAGTATCACATTTATGAAGAACTGTAGGAAGAATCTGATACTTTACAAGACCAAGAAAGTATACATTTTTAAGAGAACGAAGTTTTACTAAATGTTCATGATTTTCGGGGACTCTTACAGGACCAATAAGAATAAATACTTTATCTGCAAAATAAACAGCAGTTTTTACAATTAATTCAAGATCAATTTTATAATCATCAATTACACCTGCGTAAACAATTTTTTCTTTATCAATTTGATTCAAAAAATGAGCACTTTCAGAATCTAAATTTTCTGGACTATTAAAATGATCGAAATCACCTACATTATGTACATAATGGGTGTTTTTATTGAGCTTTATTTTATCTTCATAAAGTTTTTCTGAAGTAGTAACAACAAGATTTACTTGTTTTACAAGTTCTCCTTCAATCTTAATCAGTTCATCTTTTCTAGCCTTATTATTTTTGTATGCAGGTTGTGACTTAAAATCATCAACACAATCATAGATGAATTTAAAAGGTATTGCAAAGTTTCTTAGTTTCTTTATCAAATACCAACTTTGAGGTTGATAGGTCCAAATAATAATCTCGTCGAAATTATCATTTATATATTTTTTTAAGAATAAATCCCATAATAAATTCCATGATATTTCTTTGAGCTTTCCTCCTCTTAGTAATGGAAGGAAATAGGGAGATATACTGGTTAGATTTTTTGAAATTTTTCTGACTGGATTTAAAAAATATCCTAGGTTTATTCTTTTAAATTCTCTGGCAATCTCAGCTTTTGACATGCCCTGATCTATATATATCACTTCATAACCATCTATTTTTGATAACCTAGTCATCAAATGCTGTTTATTTGTCCAAATTTCCGCATTTAGACTAGCAGTAGAAAAGCAAATAACTAACTTATTCATTCGCTCAATTTAGGTTGAATGTTGTAGTTTGGGGTTTTTAGTGACCTGGGTAGAGATAAAACAATTCCAAAAAGTAACCATGCAAACATGATTATGTATGCATAAAAAGACAGCCATTGCACTAATATCGCTAGTATAGCTCCTCCTAAACCCAATACAATTCCTTTATAAGGAGTCTGATTAAAAATTTTCACCAATATTCTGTAAAGACTTAAAATGAATAATACGAAAAGAATTAAACCAAACAGTCCTGTTTCAGCTGCAAGACTCAAATAAGCGTTATGAATTTGTGTTATTGAAACAATGTAATAGGCATGCCCAAGTCCTATACCTGTAAATGGATATTCTTTTATAAGATCAATTGCTTCAAATACTGATACCACTCTTCCATATTGAGATTGAGGATCTAGATACCTAACGAGTTTTCTTTGTATATCAAAGCCTACCAATTGATATATTATAAAACCGAATATTACTATAACGATAATACCAAGCAGAATATTCGTAAACTTAATATTTTTAAGCAGGTATTTAAAGTGAATTATGAATACAACAACTAAACTTACTGTAAATGCAATTAGACCACCTGTCGATTTTGTAAGTACTAAAGCTGTGATGTTAACAAAAAGAGTGAGAAAAATTAATGGTTTTGATATTCCAATACTTTCATAGTTTTTACCCAATATTATAGAAATCACTATGATGTTTATTGGACCAACATATACTGAATAGTACAGAGGCTCTCTTGAAAACGATAATAATCGCACTACATAGTCATAGAACAAATATTCTTTATTATAGGCATAATTAATAATTGAAGAACTTTCTCCTAAAGCTGAAGCTAATAAATACTGGTATAAACCAAATGATGAAAAAAATAATGAGCCAAATATTAAAAATCTGAGACCTTGAAATAATTTCTCTTTTGATTTCAGATAATTGGCAACTAAAACCATCATGGTTAAGTTTAAGAGATTCCAAAAAAGATACATATATCCCACTACATCATAAGATTGGAAAAAAGATTCTTCAGGGTAAGGACTGTAAGGTTTTTCAGGTGAGAAAATGTTCGATATGAGTAATATTAAAAGCCAAAATGAAACAATAAAAAAAATCTTTTTTTCTATATAGAAGGGTTCGCTTTTACCGGGCATTAACCTCCTGATAACAAAAAAACCGATCATTGCGATTGTAATTAACTGCGGAAACGTCCAATCTCTTCCTACTGAAATCACAAGACCGTTTGCTGAAATAAATATTAATAACAACAGGAATAGTAGCTTATCAATATTATAAAGGAAAAGCTTTTTTAGCGGACCTATTTCGATTGAAATTTTCAACTAATCAGTTTAAAAACTTTATCCCACATCTGGTTTACAAGATTAAGAACCTCACCATTTCTTTTATTCAACTTTTCTTTTACCATTTGATAATCTTCTTCGTTACAAAACTTATCTATTGCATTTTCAATTCTCTGATTATTAGTAAGATCTGATATAAAGTATTCAGAAATAGAATATTCTTTAAAAAGCATCTCATATTTATGACTCCAACCGGTTGCAATTGTAGGAATACCTTGAGTTATGGAGCTTACAATTCCATGAAACCTTGATGCAACTACAAACCTTGCAGTTCCAATTACCTTTTTTATTTTTAGTGGATCTTCTTCAAAAAGTATTGAGTATTTTTCACTATTCATTTGCTGAAGGTCTTCTACTAAAGATTTGTCTTTATTACTTTCGTGTATAAGGAAGTAGAAATCTAACCCACTTTTTTTAAGACTTTTAATTAGGTTATTTAAGTAGTTCAAATAATTACCATCATCAATCATATCAACCATACGGTAATTAGGGATAATGCATACTTTATTTTTATAGTTTGACAAATATTCAGGTTCATTCCCTTTAATTTTAATTGTAAAATCAGGGCATTGAAAAATGTTTTCAGTATTAGGTACAATCTCTTTTATTGAACTAAATGAAATATCATCTCTAGCAAAAACAAGATCAGAATATTCTACAAGATGCTTCATTGAATTTCTTAACACTTTATTTTCAAACGGACCTAGTGCTTGAGGTAGTAATACTACTTTCTGTCCAAGCTTGCGAGCTTTTTTAAAATAAACTGCCATTACTTCTGCTGAACCACTACCCCATTGGTCACTATAAACAAAACCAGATGCATCTAATACCACATCGATATTATTACGAGTCACTACTTTTCTTCCCTGAAAATTTTTAATACCAAAAAATCTGAATGATGCATTCAATAATGGGCCTAAGAATGGAATCTTTTTTGAATATCTCCATGGGTATAAGTTTATTTTCATTAAACTGTCTGGTGCTAGTTTAACATCTTTGATATTCATGCAGAATTCGGCGCCAATACTTCGATCTTCAAACTCTTGCATTATCGAGTAAAGCATTAGTTCTGCACCTTTATTTATGAAATTCACACCCTTAATTTCAATATTCATAGTTATACCTTCTAATCTTATTTAAAGATTTTTTCTTCGAATAAGCTACTTTTCCAGACGAATCAGGATATCCAAGTGCTAAGCACATTACTGGACGTTCAGTATTACTTAGCTTTAATAGAGTTGACATTCTTTTTTCTAATTTTTCAATATCTGGCCAATTAATGCAACAAGAACTCAAACCCATAGTCTCTAATGCAAATACTAACCCCATGCTTGCCAAAGCGCTATCTATATATATTAAATGTCGATCTCTTTCACTAAAGTATGCGTCTAGTTTACCAACAACTACAATAAGCACAGGCACATTTTGGCTGTAACCAGCTGTTCCATTTGGAAGTTTCACCGCTTCCTGAACAAGATCAAAGTCGTCTAATACTCTAAATTCAAATGGTTGGCGATTGCAAGCACTCGGTGCATATACAGCTGCTTCGATTGCTTTATCGATCAGTTCCCTTGGAACAGGCTTATCTTCAAACCACCTAACAGATCTTCTAAACTTTGTTAATTCAAGAAACTGGTCAAAATTGGGAATTTTTAGTTTAGCTTCTTTTAAAGAGCGCTCGTAAGGAATATATTTTACATCATCTACTTCGATAGTAGTATCTGCTTCTTTGAACGTTTCAAAAGATTTCTTTGCTTTATCTACAATTTCATTTTCACCAATTATAGAAAAATAAGACTCTAAAACATCCGAAGACCATTTAATTAAGCCATGATCTACATTAAAGCTAATATCATGTAATGATTTATTTATGTTAATGTAAGCATCAACCGTTTCACTAATATAATCTACTGCAAATACTGGTCGCCTTGGTTTCATCAACAACCCTTTTTCTAGTCTATGAATATTTCTCCTTAAAAGAAATGAATTTCCTTCCGCTTGATTTAATGCCCTGATGTACTCAAGCTTTCCTTTTAATACATATTGATTTTCTCTTCTAAATGAAGATGAAAATAATACGTAATAAAGACTACTTGTAAATTGAGTCGATGAGAATAGTGTAAAAACACCTTTTTTAAAACCATTACTAAATGAAGTAAACGATTGAATAAATTTTAAGTAACGGGTATTTCTCTTCCTGTTCTTATAAAGTTCAAGTAGTTTTAATGGTATTATACCTTTGATCATATTTCTTAGAGAGGGCATTACGTTTTACTGATTAAAAATTTTATGCCATTAAAAGGATTTAGTAAAGCACGTGTCATCATGATAAATATTGGGCGCGTCTTATGGCTAATAAGTAGTGAAAAATATGATGCTACGGAATATGATGCTAGTGTTGCTATTGCAGCGCCAATGGCACCGTACTTAGGAATTAGATATAAGTTAAGTAATACATTTGATATTGCTCCTAAGCCATGAGTTAATAGAGAAAAAATAAAAAGGTCCTCTAACACAAACCATTTACTCAACCCTTCTCTCATGAAAATAAATAAGCAAGCCCAAATGTGAATAGTAAGAACTGTTCCTGAATTTGCATATTCTTCACCATAAACAAATAGAACTATAGATGGTCCAATTAATGTAATTATAATTGCAATTACATAGGCAAATAAACAGAGAATACTGTATAGTCCTTGAAGATTTTCTTCAAGTAATCCTTTTTGTTTCAAATTTACAAGTCTAGGAAAATAGGATCTAGTAATTGCAATTGGTAAATAATACCAGACTTCAGATAATTTAGCAGCAACTGCATAGATGCCTACTTCTGTTGAGCCAACAAAATTCCCTAACATAACTTGATCTATCCTTCTATAAATGATAAATCCAATTGCTGAAAGTATTAAAGGCCATGACTTTGACAATAGAGATTTTGCTATTATAACTTTTGGTCTCCATTTTAGCATTTCTGAAAGTTTATAAGAAATAAGATAGAATATCCCAGAAAGCACAAACTCAAGTGAAGCCAATAATATAAAGTACTTAAGTCCTAGTTTTAAATAGACTCCAATCAAAACTAATATGAAAACTATCCCTATACTTAATAAGCGACAAATAACAGCAGTTTTGTTTAATTGCTTCGATTGATACCATAGATCAAATGTCTCAAAAGATTTAAATATTAGACCTCCTGAATATATTAGAATAAGATATTTCGCATTTTCGTAGTCGTTAGCGAAATAATTTGCAACAACAAAACACAAAACTAATAAAAATAAACTTGCCAGTAATCTGGTTATGAATACTGAACCTAAAATAATTGATGAGATACCCTCTCTTTTAACTATCTCTCTCACAACAATACCACTAAGCCCAAGTACCGCCAGCTCCATAAACAAATGAGCGAAGGAAATTACATAATTATAAAGACCATATATTTCAGAGCCTAAACTTCTTGCTAGTACAATTGAAATAAAAAAAACAATTAGACTACGAAAAATCTTATCCCCAAAAATCCAAATACTATTTTTAATAGTATTATTTTTAAGTAATCCAACCGTTTTTTTTAGCCACTTTTGTTTTTCCAAACTCGCTTAATATAATCTACTATTTGTTTGATTTAGAATACTTCAGGTATTCCATTATTTAATGATTAAGTAAAAAAAATTAAAGTTAAACTAGGCTTTAAAGATGTGATTTTTATTTCTTTGAACAATGCCATTCATTGCATTTCGAGTATCTACTAAACAATCACTCCATTCTCCTAATTCAGTAAAATCTATTAAAGAATGGTCAGTAGAAATTACGACCACATCAAATTTTGAAATTACTTCTTTATTCCAGTCAATCGATTTTGTTCCGGTCCAATCAGCATGCTCTCTAGTAGGTAAAACTTCTGGTATAAATGGATCGTAATAAGAAATCTCAGCACCTTTTTCTTTTAGTAAGTCAAATATTTTAAATGTAGGAGACTCTCTCATGTCATCTACATCTGGCTTATATGCTAACCCGATTACAAGAACTTTACTTCCATTCATAGCTTTTTTATGAGTATTTAATGCATGAATAGTTCTTTCTACTACATAACGGGGCATATCTGTATTAACTTCTCCAGCCAACTCAATAAACCTGGTATTTTTATCAAACTCTCTTGCCTTCCAAGTAAGATAAAATGGATCAATAGGAATACAGTGTCCACCAAGACCTGGACCAGGTGTAAACTTCATAAAACCAAATGGTTTGGTAGCTGCTGCATCTATTACCTCATGCACGTCAATATTCATCGCCTCAAATACTATTTTCAACTCATTAACTAGAGCAATATTAACCGAACGAAAGATATTCTCGGTAAGTTTTACCGCTTCGGCTGTTTTAGTATTACTTACGGGTACTGTCTGCAAAATTGAGGTATCATACATGGCAATTGCTAGTTGTAATGCATCTTCACCATGTCCACCAACAACTTTAGGAATTTTTGCTGTATTGAAATTGACATTGCCTGGATCTTCACGTTCAGGGCTATATGCTACATAAAAATCTTTTCCTGCTTTAAGTCCTGAATTTTTTTCAAGGATAGGAATCATTAACTCTTCAGTAGTTCCTGGCCAAGTTGTGGACTCCAAAATTACTAATTGTCCCTTTTGAAGAAATTTTGATATCGTTTCTGTAGTCTTCTCTACATAACTCATGTCGGGTTCTCTGTGATGATCTAGAGGTGTAGGAACACACAGTAAAATAGCATCAACTTCATTAAGTCTTGAAAAGTTATCAGTAGCGTCTGCCTTCTCAGATTTGGCTAACATTTCCATCATTTCTGAACCAAGATGCTTTATGTATGGAATCCCATTATTTAAATTTTCAACTTTCTTTTTGTCTATATCAAATCCAATTACAGGCATTTCATTTTTATGAAATGTCCACATCAATGGCAACCCAACATAACCTAACCCAACAATACCTATCGTAAAGGTTTTATCTTCAATTTTCTTTAATAATTCTTCTAACTGTGGCATTTGTATTTTCTTATTTATTTCAGTCTTAAATTTTTCTGTCTGATTATTTCTTAAAATTCTAAACTACTTTTTTTTAGTTCATTATTATTAGGATATGTCTTCCAAATTTATTGAGTTTTTTCTTTCATGTAATAGTTGAAAAAAACCCAACAAACTCCTGATATACCACTTAACATTAAAATAATTATGAGTATTAGAGCGCCGCTTGTTTCATCAGACACAGGAACTTGTACTGGCTGTAGTACTTTAAACACTGGAGTTTCCTCTTGGACTTTTAATTTAGCTTCTTCGAATCGCTGAGTTAATGAGTTGTATAAATTAAAAGATAATTGATATTCTGAATTTAATCTTTGTTCTTCTGTTCGTGCTCTTGCTGATAAATTACCTTGGTTACTATCTCGAAAATTAGCTAATACAAGTTGTGCTTCTTTGAATCTAACCTCTGCCTTTTCTAACTGTTCTTGTATATAGGAAAGATCTCTCAACACTTTCTCTGTTCTGTAATCAGTTAAATAAAGCGTTAGCTCCTCGATCGTATATTTTGCAACATGTGCTGCCAATTTAGGATCTCCCATTTCTGATGAGACTGTCAATATCCCTGATTCTTCATCTAAAGTTGCAGAAATTCTTTTTTTAAGATCACTAATTACACCCATTTCATCTTTTGAAAGTATAAGAATACCTTCATCAATTTCACTACCAAAGTCATCACTTTCATCTTCCTTGAATAATGCATTTTTTATCAAACCTGGTAGTCCAATTGTATATCGAAGAATTACACTAATAAAACCAGTATTTTGGCTCTCTAAGTAATAGTTATAGATAGAAACAGTAGAATCTATGTCGCTGAAATAAAACTCTTGCCGTGCTAGTTTATCTTGAAAACTTAAACTAGAAACAATTTGAGGATATAGATCAACTCTTATTGCGTTACTTGCTGAATTATATGTTCCATTCCCACTCAGTCCTATCAATCCCCCATATTGCTTTAATAAGCTAGACGCTCCGCTTTGACTTTCAGTACTATATTCAGGCATTAACGTTGATGTACTCACATATTCTTTAGGAGCGACTAGGGCTATAAATACACCTAAAACAAACCCTACCGCCAAAAACCTATAAATCGTTTTCCTACTTCCCCATATAGTTTTAACAAGTTCAATTAGATCGATTTCCTCGATACCAGTGTCTTCTCCTTCTACTTGGACAATGGGTACAATTTTGTATTCCTGAACGGGTAATCCTTCAGAGTGAGATTTCTTACTTTTTTTTGAGTTTCCTTTGTTAGTATCGTCTGAGCTCACAACTTTTTATTATAGTTTTATAAATCAACGAAATTTGTTGGAATAATTAACTTTCACAATTTACTGAAAAGCCCTGTCTATTAAGATGATAATAGTCAATGTACTTGTTAATGTAGCAACAGCAGTTTGTAGAACTTCCCCTGCCCTCATTCTTTCTCGTTGTGGCTTAGGCTCTTCATAAATTACGTTTATTTTAGCACCTGACTCAACCTGAGGATTTTGTTTGAACAACCCTTTTCTTTTCACTTCAAATTGCATTCCATTAGCTTGAGTTAGCTGAACATATTTATAAGAATTCTTTTGCATACCCCCAGCCCTATCTAAGTAATAGCTTAACTTTTGCCCTTCAATATGCTTAATTCTTACTTGTAGACCAACATTGCCAGTCACAAAAACTGACCCTGGTTGACGAGGTACTACTATACTATCGCCTGGCAGTATTTCTATGTTCGATTTCTTGTTACCTGCAACAATTTCATCAAAATCGAATAAAACCATTTCACCTTGTCGATAATAACGTGCGCCTTTTGGATACCCTTCCGAAGTAATTCCGCCTGCTCTTTGAATTAAATCATATATAGTTTCATTCTCTTTTAGTATGGTATATTTACCAGGAAATACGAGCTCACCAAGAATCTTTACAGTTTTTTGTTGCTCAAAATATGGATTGGTTCTTATATAAATTCGATCTCTGTGTTGTAATTTATATTTGCCTGCAGATTTGAGAAGTGTATCTGATAAATCTGGAGTAAAGAAATTGTATTCTTTGGAATTATCTAATAAGGGCCAGAAAAACTGAACCGCTTTTGCTTGATTATTCGTAGATTTAACTAGACGACTTACTTCAACTTTACCTAAAAATGACAACTCTGTAAACCCTCCTGCAATAATTAGTAAGTCTTCGAGAGTCATATTTTCATTAAGCTCATAGGTTCCAGGATTTTTTACCCGCCCCTCAATAATCACAAATTTATTTTCAATTACTTCAATTGTGTTTGGAAATATTCTAATTCGATCTCCAGGTTGTAATAACTCCTTTCCAAAGCCCTCATTATTTAGTGCTTCTTCTAAATTAAATGATATTACATTCGAATTTCTTCCATTCTCCGATAACCTTCTCAAGTCGGCTCTTTTTAAATATATTCTTTCCTTGACTTGAGGATCGAAAAGTCCTTTACCTTTAAAGAGTAAATCAAAAACTGTTAAATTTTCTTTCCATCTAACTTCAATAGTTTCATCAACAGCTCCCGTTAAGCTTATCGAATAATTTTCTTCTAAATCTGTACGTGAAAAAATTCGTAACCGATCAAGTCTCTTTAATGGTATATCATGACCTGGTACACCATTCAAGATATTCTCTACATTTAAAGCAAAAAAAGTTTGTGTAAGATCTTCATTAGTTCGAACTAATTCAGCCTGATATAAAAACGCATCACCTTTAATGCTATCAGCTGCTAAAATTAGATCTTTAGTAGTATTGACTTGATCATTAATCTCATATCTCCCTGGCTGAAAAACTGCTCCAGATACGAATGCAATATCTTCAATTCGATCAGAGATATTTGAGATCTGAATTTTGTCATCATCGGTTATATTATATAGACTATTATCTTTTAAAACATCAATCAAATTATAATCAATAACTTTTCGAGCTATACTTGGATCTTCCCGTTCCATTAATGGAATAATACGCTCAACTTGAAATCTTTTTCCATATGCATCTGAATTTAACCCCCCTGCATATTCCAATAGCTCATTAAAACCTTCACCTTCTTTTAACTCATAGATAGCTTGGCGCATAACTGGTCCACGTAATCGTATGCTGTTTAAGCGCTTAGGAATAAAAATTCTATCGTTATTTTGAAGTTTGATAGAACCACTATCTATTCCTTCCATTAAAAATTTATAGAAGTCAAAAGAGCTAACAATTTTACCATTTCTAATCAATCTTATATCTCTCAAACTTCCATTTTCTGTTGGCCCCCCGATACCGTATAGCACATTAAATAGACTAGAATAGCTACTGAAAGTATACCCACCTGGTTTTTCAACTTCTCCAATTACAAAGACTCTTATTGGTCTTAGTCTTGTCAATGTAACATCTAAAAACATGGTTGGTGGGTCTTTCATAAGCCCAGAATAACTTTGTGAAAGACGCAATCTAAGTTGTTCTCTAAAATCTTTTAATGTTTGACCTGCAACTGTAAACTGTCCAATAGTTGGAATAAAAATTCGCCCTTCAGCATCAACTTCTAATTCATATTGAAATTCTGTAGTTCCCCAAACGGTTAATCTCATCTCATCTTCAGGCCCAATAATATATCCGTCATCTACAGGCCCTAATTTATTGGGCTCAAAAGCCTCTGGTATGTTTTTAAAAATATCGTATCCATAATAAGATAATCCTTCTTCTGTAACGGTTTCATCCATCCCAAAATCTTGATATGTAATAGTAGATGAACTACTTTCAGAAACTTCATCTTGCGTTATACTTGTATCTCTCAAATCTAGTACTTGACCACTATTGCCCTCTTCACCACCACTATCTAAACCTAACTCATTCAACCACGCTTGTATCTGCTCTTCAGATACTCCATTAGCCCTAGCAAAGCTACTTAGTTCAGCGGGATTATCCGGATTTACTCCAGCCTGCCTAGCCAACACACGTGCTTGTTGCAAAGTTAAATTTTGTTGTGATAAAGCTTCTTGAACTGAACTTTGCCCATATACAATATTAGTACTACTTGGATACTGAACGTGGCACATCAATGTTATCAAAAGTATTCCAAAAATTCTTTCTAACATTCTATCTATTACTCTAATATTTTGCTAATAAGTTAAAAGGTATAATATGAATTATTCTTGTATAATTTTAATCAACAAGTAAATAATGCACTTATTAAGAAGTATCTATTTTATCCTACAATATTTGCTACTAATAAAAATTCATGAATACACTCTTTTGGTTGAGTATTATTTATATTCAATACTTTTAATAAGATCTATAATTCACCATTGCGTTCTATTATTGAATCTTTTTTAAGATACAAAGTTTATTTTTACGACTTAGCTTTTAAATATTTTAGTTTATAGAAATTACAATTATCTAATATAAATTCTGGCTTGGACACCAATAAAGCTTCTTTTGTTTCCTTTTACTTCACCAAGCCCACTACTAAGTGTTTGCGCGTCTTCGATGGTGGTAATGGAATACTTAATCCAGAATTGTAGATATTCAGTGGCTTCATATTTAACTACTGCATAAAGTCGCTCTCCGCGACCACTTAATGCTACGTTTGAAAGTACATACAAAAGATCATTCTCGAATTGATATACTCGTGTATTAAAAGAATCCGTATCAAATAGAGTAACTCTGGCATCTAATTGAAGTTTTGAAGTTAATCGAAGTCGTAAGTCCTGATATATTAAAAACCCTGATTCCCATTCTTCCCCTGGGCTTTGAAATCTTACAAATTCACCTCTTGAACGAAGCCTAACTTTTCTACTTACTTGGTATTCAGTTTGAATGCGAAAACTAGTTCTTTTTTCCTTTCCCAATACCCTTTCTTCTCTTCCAAATTCATTTACAGTAATAAATTCATCATCTTTAATTTCATTTCTAACTAGAATGTAAGCGTCAAGATTTTTAAAAATACTTCCTTCAATCAATCCGAGTACATCATACCCTTGGGTTGATTGGGTAGTTCCTGAGCGGGGAGCTTCAAAAGAATATTGATCAAAATAGCCACTTAATAAATACCCTTTTGCCAGTTTATGTTTTATCCCCAAATAAATGCCTGCTTCATTTTTTGGATCGCCTGAAGTTTCACCGAATCCAGTTCCAAGAAACGATTGGAAATCCTTCTGGTAATTTCTGTATAGCAACGCTATGTCGGTACTAAAACCGATCGGTGCTTCAATTCCTGTAACGCCTCCAACTCCTCCGTTTTCACTTCGAGCGAGTTCTCCAAAAACCAATGAATTTCCTAATAAACCTCGATAATCTATTCCTAGAACTGAATTTGAATTTCCTTCAAATGTGTTTAAATCGCTTAGCGAATTTCCCTTTCCTATGTAGGTACTAAACGATGTGTTGTAACCAGTAAAACCAATTAAACCAATTGGTGTGTCTGTTTTTATTCTCCCTCCTATAGTTTGTTGATCAATATTGTTCCTTCGGTCTATTTCTGATTGTGTACGATGAAATCCACTTGAAGAAGGAAACCGAGTGGTATCTCCTTCAATTTCTGATGCAGTTCTATCTTTGTTCGAATAAAAAAAGGTGAATTGAATTTGTTCTCCATAGGTTGCAGCTACCCCTCTAAAGAAATCGGTTTCTTGGGCTGATCCATAAGCGCGAACTCCTCTCTCATTTTTACTTATTGTACCCGTTACTTCACGACCTTTACCAAAAGCACCTCCAGTCCAAAGCACTAATCCTTGACCAAAGCTAAGGCTATAATCACCAATAACGAGGCTTTTGAGGTAGCCATTATTTGTGAGCGCGACATGCCAAGAATTATAATCAAAGCCAGTGATTCCATTTAAGGGTTCTCCTGCATCCTTTTCTTGAGTAAGATTTACGGAAAAGTGATTACTTTGTATCCTGAACCTTTGATAATATTTTACCGGATTACCCAAATATCCCCCAGATGAATCTGGTCGAATAAAACCTTCCTGTTTCTCTAAATTCTGTTGAAAACGGGATAACACTTCTACTTTTTTTCCTGAAAGCCAGTAGCCTGGACTTGTATATAGATTTCTAAACCGATCATTTGCACCCCCAATAGTTACGTAAGGACTCATTCTTTGAAAAGTTGTTGTTCCAATTCCTCGAACCTCTTGAAGCTCTCTAATTGACTCAAAGGGTTTTCTTTTTCTGTAATCTACAACTGCCCTAGCTAATAGCAAATTGAAACCTGGTACTTGAAGAAGTTCAGTCACATCGGCAGAATTTATGTTTATAGGATTTGCAGCAAGATCTTCTAGAAACTGAGTAAGTTGCTCCCCTGTTAACCCAGATGCTTCGGTATCAAGCTCTTCGAAAGCTTCCTCAAGCTGCTTCTCAACTTCTACTTTGGATGAATCTTGTGCCTCAACTAGTGGCGATATAAATCCCAAATAAAAGAAAGTTATGATCAGAACTCTTTTCATAACTAGAATTTAAAAAGTAGGTCAAAACCTGGACTTAATCCTAAAAGTTGATGTTTCTGAAGAGCAAAATTTACATTCCAAAAATCTTTTCCATATCCAAGACCAAAAGAATAGGTTAATGGCTCCGTTGTAACACCGATCCTCCCTTTTATTTCTTTTATGATCTTCATTTCAAGTCCACCCCGATATGAAACTGGATTACGCACATCTTTTACAACATCCATCATGAATAACGCACGATCTTCTAATAAGTAACTAAAACCGATGCTTAAATCACGAGTTAAGTCTTCATCTGCACCTGAGAAGTTGTACACAGGTTGATTAATATTCATTGCTTTTGCACCTATCCAAAACTCATTAGATATTTGAGCTGCAATTCCAACATCAATACCCAGCGCTCCACCTGATCCATACACTCCTCCAAATGAAATGTGATTGTAGTTTAACACTAATCCAAAGTGTAGCTGCTCCCATTCATTTTTATAACCAAGCCTAACCCTCGTTTCATTAAATAAATTATCTCCATAACGATGAAAACCAAGTGCCGTAATTCCAACTTTAGTTGGTAATGTTCCAAATGCAGCTACATCTGTAATTTCAGCAAATCCATAATTTCGTAATCCGTAAAAACCTGTGGTAGGAGTTTCAGAACTTATTAGCGCCGGATTCGAGAAAAGAGACCATGAATAATCTGGTAACGCAGTTGTAGAATGGCCAAGCCCAAGTCCTCTCGCTCCCATCGAGATTTGGCTATAAGCAATCGTAGAAATCCCCAAAAAAAAGAAGAAAAAAGAAATTTTATATCGAATGGAACGTATTCGTATCATTGTCTTAAGTTTACTTTCAACAATATGCTATATCTTACACCAAAAATAAAAGTGTTTCCTTTAAAAATTCACCTCTTAGTAACATTGTTTTTATTTCCCTTGAGCCTCTTTGCTCAAGAATTCGATTGTGATGTAATAGTTGATGTAAAAAACCTTGAAGGCACCTCTTTCGAGTATGTAAAACCATCTTTAGAAGCTGACATTGCAGACTATATCAATGATTATCGCTGGACTGAAATTGTGTTTACCGAAAGAGAGCGAATTACTTGCCAAATAAGTATCGTACTTACGAGTGGAAATCCAGACTTTAATTTTTCAGCTGAAACTATATTTTCAGCTCGTAGACCTATATATAATACAACTACCGAAACTAATACTCTGATTGTTGCAGACCAGGCATGGCAGTTTTTTTATCCTCAAGGGAGAAGTCTAATTCATGATGATTTACAATTTGAAGGGCTTACAGGATTCATCGACTATTATATGTACCTACTTTTAGGCTATGATTTTGACAGTTTTTCACCATTAGGAGGGACTGTTTATTTTGAAAAAGCTCAAAACGTAGTTGATCTCGCGCAAAATGAACAAACAATTGGCTGGACACGAAGCAGTAATAACCAAAGAAATCGATTTGTTTTAATAACTGATTTATTAAATACTAATTATCAGCCATTACGGAATGCCATCTATACTTATCATCGACTAGGTTTAGACACATTTACTCAAAGTCCTGAATCAGCAAGGCAGCAAGTCTTAACAGCTCTTGAAGAAATTCAAGCAGCAAAACGTCGTTCTACAAGTAATTTTTTATATGATCTTTTTTTTGATACCAAATCAAGGGAAATAACAAACATTTTTATTGATGCAGACAGTCGGGTTAAGCTTGAGGCTTATAATATTCTTCGGGTAACAGATCAGGGTCATTTAACAGAGTACGATCAATTGCAAAATTAGTAGAAATTTCTCAGCAATCACTTAAACATTTTGGGAACCATTTTGTATATTATTTGCTTTAAAAAAGCGGTTCCAAACCAAAAAATATCAAGACGAAAATACGGAGCGAATGAAATTTTACGTATGTATAAAAATGGTGCCCGACGTATATGCACCTTTCCAAATTAAAGACGGTGAATTAATAATGGATGCCGATCGAATGGTATTAAATGCCTATGATGCATCTGCCGTTGAAGAAGCTTTAGTATTATCTGAAAAACATGGCGGCGAAGTTGAAGTAGTTTGCATAGGTTCGGCAAAAGCATCCGAAACTATCAGAAAAGCATTAGCTATGGGTGCGGATAAAGGAAGCCATATTGTTACAACCGGGGATGAAGGTTTCGATTCTGGTAGTTATGCTAATATTCTCACGGCATTTCTAAAAGACAAAGAGTATGATGTACTTTCTCTTGGTAAACAATCTCAGGACACCGACTCTGGATTAACTGGTAGCATGGTCGCCGAGCTACTGCATTTACCTTACACAACCAATGCCGTTGGATTAGAAATTGAAAACGGGAATTTGATTGTAAAACGTCAGGGTGATACGGGACAAGAAATAATCGAGCTTCCAACCCCATGTGCAGTTACTTGCTCTAACGATATGAATGAGCCTCGTATACCAAATTTAAAAGGAATAATGGCTTCAAAACGCAAACCGATTGATACCATCGATTTAGCTTCTTTGGGCATAAGTGAAAGTGATCTTTCACCAAATTCTAAAGTAGTTTCATTTGAACACAAACCCGCCAGAAAAGCTGGACAGAAGTTTGAGGGTGAGGCCGATGAAATTGCAAGAGAAGTGGCTCAACTACTCGATACTGAAGCCAACGTGATTTAAATCTACATACAAAGAAATTCTAAGAGAAAATTTAATTAAATGAGTTCAATTCTAACTTATATCGCTATTTCAGAAGGGAAGATTAAACGATCATCCCTTGAGGTTTTATCAAGAAGTAAAGCTATTGCAGATGCAAATGGATTAGCTTGTGAAGCTATTATTATTGATGAAAATGCTTCTTCATTTACCGATTCTGTTCAAAATTATGGGGCCTCAAAAATTCATATTGTTGAGGACTCAATATTTAGTCAACATAGAAATACACCTCTTCTTTCTGCTCTTTCAAAAGTGATGGAAGCTTCGAAACCAAAAGTAGTCGCTTTTGCATCAACAGAAGGAACAAAGGATATACTTGGTGCACTTGCCGCAAACCAAAAAGCAGGTGTGGTTGCTGATGTTTCTTCTTTTGATTTAACCTCTTCAGGTGTAATTGCTAAACGTCCTGTTATGGCAGCTAAAGTGGTTGGCAATGTTGAGGTAACAGGCGAAACTATCCTAGTTTCTGTGAGATCTGGTTCATACGAGCTTGTTGAATCACCTATAACTGCAGAAGTTAATACGATCGAATTTTCGAGTAGCGAAAGTGATCTAAAAGCAAAACTTAGAGAAATTATTTCAGCTACCGGCGATACTATTGATTTGAATGAAGCAGAAACAATCGTAGCTGCAGGTCGAGGTGTTAAAGATGAAGAAGCAAAGTCTTTAATCACAGAGCTTGCCAGGGTTTTAAATGCAGGAATTGGAGCTTCAAGAGCTTTAACGGAAGCTGGAGTTTACGATCCTAGCTTACAAATTGGGCAAACGGGTAAAGTAGTTTCACCTCAACTATATATAGCTGTCGGAATTTCTGGAGCAATTCAACATGTAGCTGGTATGGCGAATAGTAAGGTGATTGTTGCCATTAATAAAGATGCTGACGCACCTATTTTTGAAGTTGCTGATTATGGAATAGTTGGAGATTTATATAAAGTACTCCCACCTTTTATAGAAGAATTGAAGAAATTAAAAAGCTAATTTAAACTGCATAATGTTAAGTTTTAAATGGAAGATAAATTTGACTGTATTGTCATTGGTGGAGGCGTAGCAGGTTTAGCTGCAGCAATCACTCTCGCCCGAAACAACATGAAGTTCCTTCTGATTGAGCGAGGGGAATTTGCCGGAGCAAAAAATGTTTCCGGGGGAGTTCTTTGGGGGCATGATCTCGCTAAGTTGGTCCCAAATTATTGGGAGGAAGAAGACGCAGGTTGGGAACGGTATATCAATCACCGGCGGCTCACCTTTATGGATGAACAATCAACCTTTTCTCTCGATTTCAAATCCAAACATTTTAATGAAACTCCATATTCTGGAGTAGTTGTACTTAGGTCAAAATTTGATAACTGGCTTTCAGGTAAACTTCAGGAAGCTATTGATGCTAGCGATTATGCTATGGATTCATTCATCGCCACTAATATCAAAGTTGATCAGGTGTTGATGGAAAATGGAAAAGCTATCGGTATCAAAACCGGAGAAGATGAATTTCATGCTGATTCTGTAATTATCGCAGAAGGAGTAAATAATCTACTGACTCGTCAAGTTGGTTTACAAGATAATTACGTACCTGCCGATCATATGCTAACTGGAATAAAAGAAGTTATTCGTTTTGATCAACAAGTTCTTGAAGATCGATTTCAACTGAATGGTCTTAGTGGGATGAGTAATGAATATGTTGGTTGGGCTACAGATGGTGTTGAAGGTGGTGGATTCCTTTATACAAACAGAGATACCATTTCATTGGGATTAGTTCTAGGTATCAAAGACCTCCGTGAAAAGAAAAAAAGTCCACATGATTTACTAAATCACTTCAAAACTCATCCAACTGTAGCAGATGCAATTAAAGGTGGTGAAATTGTAGAATATTCTGCTCATGTTGTTTCTTCTGGTGACTCCCGTGCAATGCCAAAAGAACTTTATAAAGATGGAATATTAATAGCTGGGGAAGCGGCAAACCTATTAATGAATGCAGGAAAAGCCATTCAAGGCATGGATTATGCTATGCGTTCTGGAATTCTTGCAGCCGAAACAATAGTAACTGCTAAAGCAAAAAACGATTTCAGTTCTACAACTTTAAAAGAATATCGGAAAGCCTTAGACGATAGTTATGTAATGAAAGACATTAATAACTTTCAGGATGCTGTTCATTTACTCCACACCGATACCATGCAGAATAAAGTTCCAAACCTAGTTTGTGATTTTGGGCGTCAGTTTTTCACAATTAAGAATGAGCCTACCCCTAAATCTGAAAAAATGTTATTAGGAGCTATCAAAAAACATGCTTCGCTATGGGAACTTTTGAAACTGGGATTTAAAGCGAGGAAATCTTTGTAAGTGAGAAGGGAAAAGTCAAAACTTAGAAGTTGAGAGGTAAAATGAATGATCAATTTAAATCATAAAAAATTAAATGTATATAAATCCAGTATTGATTTAGTAAGCGAGATTTACAAACTATCTGATACTTTTCCTACTTCTGAGAACTTTGGCTTGACTAGTCAATTAAGAAGAGCTTCTGTTTCCATTCCTTCAAACATTTCTGAGGGATCAGCACGATCATCTGATGCAGAGCGTAAAAGATTCATTCAAATTGCTCGCTCCTCGCTTGTTGAACTTGATACCCAAATTGAAATCGCATTAAATTTGAATTATCTAAAGGAAAGTGATATTGAACATCTATCTAGTTTATCGAATCAAGTATTTGCAATGCTTTCAAAAATGATGAAATGATCGTCTCACTTTTCACCTTTTACTTTTCACTCTCATGAAATTACTGAAACTCGCAGAACGGCTTGGCTTGGTAAGCTATCGTAACCAAGCTAAATCAGAAATTAAACCTCACATCATCGTTGATACCGACATCTGCAACTCAGGATGTCCCCATAAATGTACAACCTGGGTATGCCCTGCAAATTGCTACACCATGGACGAACACAACCAAGTACACTTCCAGGTAGAAGACTGCATAGAATGCGGAACCTGTATGTATGCTTGCGATCAGGGAGCCGTGGATTGGAATTTTCCTGATCCTGAAATTGGCCGTGGAGTAAATTGGAACTTTGGGTAAATACTCAATTATAAAAAAAATCAAATGGTAGAAACTATGTTAGAATCTGGTCTTTCTTTTGAATTAAGTGAAGATCAAAAAATGATCCGTGACAGTGTTAAGGAATTTGTAGAACGCCACGTTGCACCTACCGCTATTGAGCGCGATAACAGCAAGAAATTTCCTATGGAAATTGTAAAACAACTTGGTGAAATGGGAATGCTTGGAATTTATCATCCCGAACAATACGGGGGCGCCGGTTTTGATGCATTGAGTTTTTGTCTTGCACTTGAAGAAATTGCCCGCTGGGATGCTTCCCTTGCTTTAACAGTTGCTTCTCATACATCTCTAGGCATCGGACATATTGCTATCGCTGGAAGTCATGAGCAAAAGCTAAAATATATGCCAGAACTTTGCTCTGGTGCAAAATTAGGAGCATGGTGCTTAACTGAACCCGGTTCTGGGAGTGATGCTTCAGGAATGAAAACTGTGGCTGTTAAAAAAGGCGATCACTATCTCATCACTGGCTCAAAAATATTTATTACTCAAGGTTCCGTAGGTGATGTATATGTTGTACTGGCAAAAACCGATCCTAATAAAGGAACAAAAGGTATTAGTGCATTTATTGTTGAAAAAGAATGGGATGGAGTGAGTTCAGGCGCCGGAATGCACAAATTAGGGATGAATTCATCTGATACAAGTGAAGTTATTTTTGAGAATGTAAAAGTTCCTGTTGAAAACTTACTAGGTAAAGAAGGAATGGGATTTATTGACACAATGAAAGTTCTGGATGGAGGACGTGTTGGTATCGCTGCATTATCTGTTGGAATTGCTCGGGGTGCACTTGAAGAATCATTGGAATATGCTATGGAAAGAAAACAATTTGGTACTTCGATCGGCAATTTTCAATATATGGAAGGAAAACTTGTTGATATGGCTACCGAAATTGATGCCGCTCGTTTACTAGTTTGGAGAGCTGCAACTTTAAAAGATCAAGGTAAACCATATACTACCGAAGCATCCATGGCTAAGTTATTTTCTTCGGAACTTTCGGTACGAGCCTCACTTGATGCCGTTCAAATTCATGGTGGATATGGATATACGAAAGAGTATCATGTTGAGCGATTTTTAAGAGACTCTAAACTTATGACTATTGGTGAAGGAACTTCTGAAGTTCAAAGATTAGTGATAGCGAGAGAGTTGAAGAAAACACTTCAATAATGCTGGATTTTGAATTAATGATACTAATTCAAAATTCAGAATCTATAATTAATTGAGTTTATCTTATTAGAAGGAATTCTTACCATTCGAAAAACTAATTCAAGCACAAAAATCCCATGTCCAAAAACCTATTCAACATCGACGACGCTTTTCTTTTTGAATCTGAACTAAATGAAGAAGATCGTTTGATCATGGAAACCGCCCGAGATTATGCTCAAGCTAATCTTGAACCACGTGCCCTGAAAGGGAATACCGAAGAATATTTCGATCAGAATATAGCTAAAGAAATGGGCGATATGGGTTTACTGGGAATCAATATTCCTGAAGAATATGGTGGCGCTGGAGCAAGTTATACTGCTTATGGTTTGGTTGCTCGTGAAGTAGAACGAGTAGATTCTGGATATCGATCTTTTATGAGTGTTCAGTCTTCACTGGTCATGTACCCTATTTCCATTTTTGGAACCGAAGAACAAAAGCACCGATTTATTCCAAGATTGGCATCTGGCGAAATAATTGGTTGTTTCGGATTAACTGAGCCTGATCACGGTTCAGATCCTGGTTCAATGGTGACAACAGCCATAAAAGTTGATGGAGGCTGGAAAATGAATGGCGCAAAAATGTGGATTACTAATTCACCTATTGCTGAAGTTGCCGTTGTTTGGGCAAAAGCCAAAGAAAACAAAGAAGATGAAGGTGTGATCCGTGGTTTTTTAGTTGAAAAAGGAATGAAAGGCTTTTCAGCACCTCATACTAAATATAAAATGAGTTTGCGTGCTTCAGAAACCGGTGAACTTGTTTTTGATGATGTTTTTATTCCCGACGAAAATGTATTTCCTGATATCAAAGGGCTCAAAGGACCATTTATGTGCCTGAATTCTGCTCGATATGGAATTTCTTGGGGAACCATTGGAGCAGCAGAGTTCTGCTATCAGAAAGCGAGACAATACACCTTAGACCGAAAGCAGTTTGGGAAGCCTTTGGCTGCAAATCAGTTAATCCAAACTAAGCTCGCAAACATGTTAACCGATATTACTTCGATGCAGATGTTAGCACTTCAACTTGGAAAGTTAAAAGATCAAGGACGGGATCATCCATCCATGACTTCACTCGCTAAAAGAAACAACTGTGGAAAAGCATTGGAAATCTCCCGAATTTCTCGCGATATGCATGGTGGAAACGGAATTGTTGGCGATTATCGAGTTATTCACCACGTGATGAATCTGGAATCTGTGAATACTTATGAAGGAACTTATGATATTCACGGTTTAATTTTAGGAAGGGAAATTACGGGAATTCAATCGTTTACTCCAAAAGGGTAATCACTATGATTGCCCGAATCTGGCATGGGTGGACTACTCCTGAAAACGCAGATGATTATTATCAAACCTTAATGGATTTTGTTATACCTGGGATTGAAAAAATGAATATCGAAGGTTTCAGAAAGATTGATGTACTTCGAAGAAGTCAAGAACAAGAAGTTGAGTTTATTACGATCATGTATTTCGATTCAATAGATAGCATCAAAAATTTCAGTGGTGAAGATTATGAAACTGCTCATGTTCCAAAAGAAGCTCAGAAATTTTTAAAAAGATGGGACTTAAAATCTTCACATTACGAGGTACTAAATAGTTTAGATTTTTAATTTATTCTTTTTGGATTGATTCAAATCTGTATCTTCAACTACAAATTAAATGCTATCCAAATGACAAAAAAAATACTTCTATTCATTCTTGCAGCTTTTGTAATCCTTCAATTCTTTCAAATTGATAAAGAAAATCCTTCTGCTGATCCCTCTTTGGATTTCATGAGTATATATCCTCCATCAGAAGAAGTGGCTAACATTCTAAAAACAGCATGTTATGATTGCCACTCTAATCAAACAGAATACCCTTGGTATACCTATACTCAACCTCTCGGCTGGTGGGTCGCAGATCATATTAACCATGGGCGAGATGAGCTTAATTTTTCTGAATTCGGTAACTATAATCCTCGAAGAGCAGATCACAAACTTGAAGAAGGTGTCGAGTTTGTTGAAGAAAAAGAAATGCCTTTGCCTTCGTACACTTGGGCGCATTGGGATGCAGATTTAACTGATCAGCAAAGAGATGTATTGGTAGATTGGTTCAATGAACTTCGTCCAATTATTTACCCAGATAGCTTGAAGGGTGAAGACTCTTAATTTGATTTTAAAGTTATTTGATCAAACTCAGTTTTCTGGTAATGATGACATCTCCTGCCGTTAATTGGTAGAAATACACACCTGATGCATAGTCCGATGCATTCCAAGTTGCATTATGGGTTCCGCCAGATTTCATCTCATCTACAATTACAGAAATGAGTCTACCTTGTAAATCAAAAACCTTTAACTGTACATTTACAGGCTTATCGAGACTAAATTGTATAACCGTTTCAGGATTAAAAGGATTAGGGTAGTTCTGGCTTAGATTGATTTTTGAGGGTAATGCTGTATCTCTATCTTCTTCATTGTTTACAAAAACTCCATTGTTCATTCTACCTGGGGTACCATAGCCAGATGAAGCTGCCCAATTCTCTCCTATCGAATTATCAAATCCAGGATTAGTTAGCGATAGTGTAGCGCCTAGTCCATCTGCCTTAAGCGGCCACGGAGACTTATCGTTATACGTTACTTGATCAACAATATTCCCAACTT
This sequence comes from Balneolaceae bacterium, assembly GCA_040222455.1. Taxonomy (GTDB): domain Bacteria; phylum Bacteroidota; class Rhodothermia; order Balneolales; family Balneolaceae; genus RHLJ01. Next base: position 196,005 of record JAVKDD010000033.1, read on the forward strand.
CATCAAATAAATAGAGAGATTCTCCATCACCTGAAAAACCAAAATCCATATTGCCTGTTTTATTATGTACATCAGGAAAAAATTGACTGAATTTGAGACTGTCTCTGGTAAGTACCACATAGTTGTGAGCATTTAGTTGCGCACCTTCGTTAAATACAAAACGATGTCCTTCTCCTGAATCAGAAAAAACCCAACCAGACATGTCTATAGTTTCGTCTGAGTTATTATAAAATTCAATCCAATCTTCAGGATCATAATTATCAGCTGAACGATAATTGATTTCATTGATTACCACCCCATATTCTGTAATTTCATTTCGGCTAAAATGTGCAGTGATTTCTGAATTTTCGGTAATGTTTAAATCAATTATATCATCCGAACCTGAAATATCGCCACTCCAGCCGACAAAAGTATACCCGGGGTTAGCTTTTACCTTTAATTCTGCCGGTATAGCCTGATAAATAAGGCCATAATCTAATTCATCAGATCTAACATCTTCGATATAAACCTTACCAGCTCCAACGGGTTCAATTTTTGTTTCTACACTATGTAATCTTATTAAATCAAAATGATCGTATAAATTAGTCCTTGCTATAGTTGGACGTTGATCTATAAAATATTCAATTACACCCAGATGCTTTTCCCAATTCATCCCTGTACCCAGTCTCATTGATTTTTCCCAGCGATTTCCATGCGCAGGTATCTCAGATTCTATTAAAGCTGCAACACTATCAACAATCATTTGCATTCTTTCGGGCTGAAACGTAGTGTGCATATGCATACTATACCTTTGGATAAATTTATTCTTAAAGGTTTGGTTTTCAAGTAATTTTCTAAATAAAAAAGTAGCCCAAGTAGGACTTTCATAAGGATTATTCGTAGTTGTAGTAAGTTTTTTAAGAATATTAGTATCGTAACCTCCTCGAGAGTGACTCCCCATTGACATATCTACATCATATAAAAGCCATTTCCATTTGCCCTCCGGATTTTGTGGTCTCCAAAAAATTATATTATTTGCAGGCCAGTCTCCATTTGCCCAGTATATTTGTGCAATTTGATAATCGATATATTGATCGATATCCATTTGATCAGTAACCCAAGTATAGTTAGCTGATAGACTAATATCATTCTGTTTAATGAAGTCAATCATTGCATTATAATGATCTGCACTCCCTTCTTTTACTCTACTATTTCCAGTAAGAATATCAAGGGCGTTTTCATCAAATCCATAATTAGATTCTATAAAATCTTCGTTTTGTTTTTCTCGAAGCATATGAATACCCCAATACTCACCATTCAAAAATACGACTACAGGTTTGAAAGCCTGATACCCCAAATCCATTCGATATCTAACGATAGACTGTGCCGCAGCATTTCTGACGATGGCGCGATACCAATCTTGGCCTCCACTTCTTAATGCAAGGCGGTCAAAAGATTGAATGGGCTTATCTTCAAAGAGTGCGTATTCTAATTTACTTTCCCCATATTCACTTCTGAAAAAAATATCTAGCGATTTTTGATCATAAAGCCTTGTGCATCCACCGCCAATCTTAATACCTGCATTTAACTTAAATCCCTCTATCCTATTTTTTTCAAAAAACTCTAGTGTAGCCTCTCTTTCCCAATCCTGATTCCAATTCTTAGGACTATCCCGGCAGTATCCTGGAATTCCGTTTGTTCCTTCAACATATATACCACTCTCGTTTGAAAAAAAATTTACAGGATCACTGGTGATAGATAGTACGGGAAGTTTAGTTTCTTCATTTATAAAATAGGTTTTGTCGATAAACATTGTATCCTGATATCCTAAAGTATAAGCTACCATACGTAGTGCAGTAGTTTCTTTTAATATAACTGACTCAAAATATGGTATATCAGAAGAATCAGGAATTGAGCCATCTAAGGTATAATAAATAGTAAGCAAATCTGTTTCGAAATCTGCTTCTACATTAACAGAATCTGTATAAAAACCTGACTCTGGATTTATAAATATTGATTGAGCGAGAACATTATTCGTTTGAATAAATGCAAAAATCAATATATAGAATAAAAGAACTCGCTTCATAAGTTTGGTAGTACTTGATTGCTCAAAATTAGTTGAACGAAACTTATCTCAATTTATACACTAATACTTTTAATATTTGTAAGGTTGCATATATAAAAATTATTAGTCCTCATCTTTCCATCAAATCCAGTTTTTACAGCGTTCATAAATAAAACTCAATATGCTATGTTGTCAAATAGGGTTTCGGATTCAAACCTGAATCAAGACTTCAGTAATTGCTAGGCGCCTATTAAACTTCACTTCAATAACTTTGCTCACCAATTAGGGGTACTACTCTATTGATGTGTATTACTATAAAATCAGGCATAAAAGTAACATAATGATGAAATACGTTGGACTATTACTTTTAATGATTGGAACAGTCATTTCATCATGTGATGAAGTAGCCCCAGTGACCAAAGATATCGAAGAAATTGAGGTAGAGGCAGTTCTGGGCGAAGTGTTAACACTACCAGACCAAGCGTTTAATTATGGAAATCCAGAACTGCCCTCCTTCTTTAACCTTCGTGATAATAGAGTTGAAATAAATACTCCGAATAATAATCCTATTACTGATGCTGGTGCTACACTTGGTCGTGTTCTCTTCTATGATGTAAGTTTGTCTGCAAATAACAGTACATCGTGTGCATCTTGCCATTTACAAAAAGCTGGTTTTTCCGATTCTGACCAATTTAGTAAAGGTTTTGAAGGTGAATTAACAAATAGAAACTCTATGGGATTAACTAATTCCAAATACTATGAAAATGGTCATTTCTTTTGGGATGAACGAGCTGAGACTCTGGAGGAGCAAGTATTAATGCCAATCCAAGATCCTATCGAAATGGGTTTAGCTTTGCCAGAACTTGAAAGTAAAATATCTGCTCTAAGCTATTAGCCTAGATTATTTGAAGAAGTATACGGGGATGATGAAATAAATTCTGAACGAATATCATTAGCACTTTCTCAATTTGTACGCTCAATAATCTCCTATCGATCTAAATATGATGAAGGGCGAGTTCAGGTGAATGATCCTGAAGATAGCTTCCCTAATTTCAGTGAAATTGAAAATCTTGGAAAGCGTGTCTTTTTTTCAAATCAAACCGATTGCTCTAACTGCCATACCTCAGATCTTTTTGTAGGAGATGAAGCCAGAAACAATGGATTAGATGCAGTATTAACTGACATTGGTTTAGGCGGTTCAACTGGAAGAAATCAGGATAATGGAAAGTTTAAAACAAGTTCTTTACGAAATATTGAACTCACATCTCCATATATGCATGATGGGAGATTTGGAACTCTTGCAGAAGTTGTAGAGCATTACAATTCTGGCATTCAAAATAGCCCCAATTTAGATAACAGACTTCAAAGAAACGGACAACCCGTAAGAATGAATCTAAGCAATCAGGAAAAAGATGCACTTGTAGCTTTTTTAAAGACATTAACTGATTAAGCGCTCATAGAAGACAAAAAATACTCAAATCCCTTTATCGAACATTAAATTTTCGTACCCCAAAAGTCCAAGAGGTGCAGGTGTAAAAGCCTACACCTTTTTTTATACTATTTATTCAATTTTTTTCAAAAACTTCGCTTAATTATTAAGTACATTTATTCACTTTATAATTTTATTAAAAAAAATATTTAAGCAGACATTACTACTTTTGGGGTCTAGCCGTTTTAATTAAACGGTCACTTTACGAAATCATCTTTATATGTATTACAATAAGAATCATTTTCTAAGCATTATTGCATTCTTAATTTTTATTCACACTTCTATTTTTGGAAGCGCTTTTGCACAGGAAATAACTCGTACTAATGTAACATTCGACAATGGGAGATTTACTTTACATGGTGAACTTGTAATTCCAGATACTTCAGATAATGCTCCAGTAATTGTTTTTCTAGTTGGTTCGGGAGCTAACTCGTCACATCGTACTTTATACGAAGATTTCGTTCAGCAAAATCTTGAAAAGTTATTTTTAGATGAAGGAGTTGCTATTCTTTATTTTGATAAGCGAGGTATTGGTAAATCTGACGGACGTTGGCAACGAACTAACCTTTATGAACGCGCCTCAGATGCAAAAGCAGCCATAGATTTTCTGAAGACCCAAGGTCGAATTGATAGCTCCAGAATTGGTATTATTGGGCATGGACAAGGAGGTTGGGTTGCCCAAATTATTGGCGATAGATTTCGAAACGATATAAAATTCATTGCTTCTCTTGCTGCTCCTACTTTTGATGTTAAACTTCAACTTACCAACGATTATTACAGTCGTTTTTTGTGTGAAGGTGAAGAAGACGGTAAAGCTTTTGATAAGGCCAGTAAAAAAGCTCTCTCGGATATAAACTGGGTTACTTGGTTTCCTGTTACTAAAGCATGGAGACAATTAAAGGAAATAAGTGACTTTGACCCTGCACCTCATCTACTAGAACTAGACATTCCTTCACTTTTTGTATTTGCAGAAAATGATTATTTCGTTTACCCGGGTTGGGCAATAGGCGCTTTAAATGATACTTTCAAACAATCGATTCCTGAAAATTTTAATCTACAAATTATTCCTGGGGCGAATCATGATTTTAGGTTGGCGGAAATGTGTACTTCTATCGAAGATTCTAATCTTGAACCATACTCAAGCTATTTCCAACAGATTTTTAAATCCTGGGTATTAAGTAATCTCTAAAGTTCTCTGATCCAAATATTTCTGAATTGCATGGGATCCCCATGATCTTGTAAAGCAATTGGAAGCTTGTTGGCATGTGCTACATAATAAGGAGTTCCGATATAACAGGTAGGTCCTAATAGCTCTACATTATTTTGAACTAGTACTCCATTATGAAATACAGTAATTCTTGCTGGAGAAACTAGCGTCCCTTTTTCCGAAAACTTCGGAGCCATAAAAATAATATCGTATTTCTGCCAAGTATCAACAGGCTTAGAAGCATTTACTAGTGGAATGTGCTGTTTGTAAACTGAGCTAGCCTGACCATTACTATAAGTTGGGTTTTCATAAGAGTTCAAAATCTGAACTTCATACATTCCCATAAAAAACACACCACTATTACTATATAATTGACCTGCTTTTCCTTCTGCTTTAGGTGCTAACCATTCAATATGTAGTTGAACATCACTAAAACCCATTTTTGTCTCAATTGGCCCCGTACCAGGTTTAACAGTTAAAACCTCTGAGTAAATCTCCCATTCAGCAGGTTCACCTTTTCCATCTGCCTTAAGTGTTGGAATAACATCTTTCATGTCTTGCATACTTGCTCCTAAAGGAGTTTGTTGGCTTTGCCACTTTGATAAACTTGTACCATCAAATAATATAATTGCATCTGAAGGTGCCGAATCTCCTATGCCGGGAGTAACTTTTTCCAATACCTTATAAAGCTCTGTGGCTTCTGGAACTTGCTTTTGAGCGTATAGTGAAGTAGTCAAAAATAGACTAATAATAAATAGACTGCTTTTTTTCATCGATATAGATCCAGTTAATTGAAATATGAGTAATATAAAATTTTTAGTCATTTCTGTGACATCAAAGAAATTCTACCACGTTGATTGCCAGAACATTTTTGTAACCACATCACCCTGTACAATTCGATCAACAACTTCCATTCCTTCTATTACTTCTCCAATAATGGTATATCTTCCATTCAAATGTGGCTGCCATTGGTGCATTATAAAAAATTGACTGCCTTCTGTATCGGTACCAGCGCTTGCTATTCCTACTTTTCCTCTTTCATAATGAACTGGACTTGCCTCTGTAGGAACTACATAGTCAGGCCCTCCAAAGCCATTCTGTGTCTCAATATCTCCACCTTGTATCACAAAATTTGGAACAACTCTATGAAATGGAACTCCATGGTATGCATTTTCTTTTACCAACTGCTGAATTCCCGAAATTGTGGCAGGAGCATTTAAGACGTCCATTTCAATTTTCATATCTCCTTTATTGGTTTCTATAACTAATATAGGATATGCCCCAAGCCAGGTAAGTCGTTTCCAATCAGGTATTCTAAACTCGGTTGAAGGACTTTCACTTTCCGGAATCTCCCAACCTTGATTTCTTAAACTTTGATTTAAAGCAGCATTATTTTCACTTGCTAGTGAATCAATTAAACCAGAAGCTTCCACTTCAAAGCGATCTTTTAAAACCGAGGTTATTGCCTGATATACTTCGATATCTTCAGGAAGCTTAAAACGGGAAATCATTTCCTCAAATAATACATATTCTGAATCATCAATGAGAAGCGAATCCCTGAACAGAGACCCCATCACAAATATCATTGATCGATCTGCTGTTTTCATTTGATCTTTTACCACTGTCTTAACCGGGATGATGTAATCGTTTTTCAATGAATCTGAGATACTACCCCACCAGTTTGCTAATTCTTGTAAAGCAAAAAACTGATCCAATCTGTGCTCAGATTCTGCATCCGCTTTAATTTGTTCTAAAACTTCTTTCTTCGTCAAAATCTTTTCTAAAACACCATATTTGAGTGAAGTTAAATATGGGTTGCCTTCACTTAGCTCATAAACCAGGTTTTCATAAATATTGGGGTTTTGAATTGTTTGTAATGCTTCTAACCTCAGTGCAGGTTGAACACCACGAATCAATCCAATTTTATTTAGAATTGCACGATCTAGAGTACCATTTAGCTCTTCTTGTTTAGCGGCTATGGTCTTTAGTGTCTCAATTTTTACATTTGGATTATTATGATCCAGCAATCCGTTCAATACAACTGAGGCATATTTTGACAATTCATATCTTCGAATACCTTGCGCCACTTCTATTGCCAATTGAACATCCATGAATTCGAATTCATTTAGCTCAAACCTAAATAGTGCTTTATCTACATTTATTTTTAAGAGAATACGCTGGATATACTGCTCAGTAGCTCGGTCTTCAGGATAAAAATTTTCTAAAAGCACTAGGAATTCTTTTTCTGCCTCTTTGCTTAAATCTTTTCTACTTCGATAAAATCCATACAAATATCCTCGAGCAATTTTATCTCCTGAAGTTTCTAATGCTCTTCTTATTATTGCAAGTTCTTGCTCAATTGAAAGGTCTTGAGTAATGCTCAATCTACCTATTGCCAAAGCAATTTCGAATCGGGTTTCAAAATCCTCTGCAAGCTGACTTCCCAACAAAAGTTCAAGTGATATTGAATTTCCTTTCTGTCCTATAACGGTTGCAAGTCCTTTCCTAAGCTCAGGCTTTTCTTCCCATAATTGATGAAGTTTGTCTAAATTTTCTTCACTCAATTCTTTTAGCCATAGAGATGCCCAAGCCTCGTTTGTATTTACAAGTGCGATTTTCTCAATTAAAGTGGATGTCTCGCCTGTTGAGGTACTGATTAAAGCTTTCCATGCTTGTTTTTGAAGCTCAGTGGAGAGATCCTGATTTGTAAAAGTTAAAATTTTATCTGAATCTCTTTCATAAACTGCTTCATATAAATTGGGATATTCGTTTAATAAAAGTTCCGTCTCCTCTGGATTTGTCTTCACACAGTTCAATCCAAAAATCAAAATAAATGTTATACCTAAAATTGTGTACATACTTTGCACACATTTTTTATTGACCTTCATTCAAAAACTCCTTTTATTACACATGTTTCACACATTAAGTATTTTTAACTATGGATAATGCACATTTAACTCGAAAACAACAGGAATTTTTTTCCTTTATCGTAGACTATAAAAAAGAATATGATGTATGGCCAACTTACCGTGAAATAGCCGACCATTTTGACTATCGATCTCCCAATAGCGTTACCCAAAATATTCAGGCACTTCTAAAAAAAGGATTCCTAATTAAGAAAAATGATGAAGAGTATGATCTCCCTTCTGATAAAAAAAGCATGCTATCAGAAGATTCTGAATCACAAGGAATTCCTATACGAGGCTTGATTGCTGCCGGTTATTTACAAGAAGCAGTAGAAGCTGATTTAGGGAGCATTACCATGTCTACCCTATTCCCAAACTTAGATAAACTTTTTGCTTTGCGAGTTTCTGGTTTTAGTATGAAGAATGCGAATATTTATGATGGAGACTTTGTGCTACTCATGGACACGAAACTTAAAAGTGGTGACATTGGCGCAGTACTATATAATGGTGAAACCACACTTAAAAAAATATTCTGGGACGATAATGGTCTTCGTCTGGAAGCCGCTAATGAAGATTACGATGATATTATCGTTGAACCGAATGTCTTTGAAGAGGTAAAAATTATAGGAAAGTATATCGGGCATGTTAATCGACAAGGATTTCAGAGAGCTACTTCAAAAGTAGCCTAATTTTATTCTGCTTTCTTTCTGTAGTGCCCATCAAATATTGTTACCCAAGTGGTTCCTTTATCATTGGATTGCTCCCAATGCTGACGGATATGATTGTCTGATAAATGGTAAAAGGTGAGTTTATAATCAAGCTTGACCCCTCCTTGCCCAAAACCTTCTCCAGTATAGTTCATAGACTTCGTTTCTGAATTGTATTCTCCAGAAAATTCTATGGGTATTCCGCCACTTCCAATCCATTTTTGATGCCATTTTTGATCAATAACACTATAATAGTTTAAACTTTTACCAGAATACCCTGAACTACCAGACCAATTTTCTAAGATTACACAGTCACCTACAGTTAACTCAATCCTACTATTGCCCACAACTACATTATTTGGATTCTTTACTTCCCACTCTCCAATCCAAAAATCGAACTGTCTGTATTCAGGGTTACTTGCACAACGAGACTGTTGAGCGTTTAAGTTAACACCCAATAGAAAGAATAGAATGGATACTATACTCAGGAATTTCATATTCATACTCTTCTTAGTTTCTATTTCTAAATGCTCATCAATCTAAACCTAAAACACCTTTAAATAAACTCAATTTATCACACAATCAAGCATCTTAACATTTCTGTAAATTTAATATGTCTTTTTGCTTTTTTTTGAAACACGTTTCCCTTATCTTTGAAAGCTCTGATAAAATCGCAAAAGAAATTAAATAAACATTATGTACGCGATCGTTGAAATTGGCGGACATCAATATAAAGTAGCTGAAAAAGATGTTTTGTTTGTAGACAAACAAAACGTAGAAGGTAAAGACCTTTCGTTTGATAGAGTACTACTTATTAAAGATGAAAGCGGTGTTAAAGTTGGAACTCCTGTTGTAGAAGGCGCTGAAGTATCAGCTACCATTCTAGAAACTGTTAAAGCTGATAAAATTCTTGTTTTCAAAAAGAAACGTAGAAAAGGATATCAAAAACTAAATGGACACCGACAAGTAATGTCTCAAATACAAATTGAGGGAATTACAATTGGTGGAACAAAGAAAAAAGCAGCTCCTAAAAAAGCTGAAGCTAAAACTGAAGAACCAACTCCTGCTAAAGCAGAATCTTCAGATTTAAGTTCTAATACTGTAGCTGAACTTAAAAAAATGGCAAAAGAACAAAATATTTCTGGCTATTCTAGCATGAAGAAAGCCGAATTAATCGAAGCGTTAAGCTAAAATTAAAGGTATACACAAATGGCACATAAGAAAGGGCAAGGTTCTACAAGAAACGGTCGTGATTCACAAAGTAAAAGACTTGGTGTAAAAAGATTTGGTGGAGAGTTTGTTCGTGCTGGCGGAATTATCGTTCGTCAACGCGGAACAAAATTTCACCCAGGTATCAATGTAATGCGAGGCGGAGATGATACTTTATTTTCTACTGCTGATGGACATGTATCATTTTCTACAAAAGCAGGCGGAAGAAAGTTTGTTAATGTAGAGCACTTAAGCTAAGATTTTATAATCTTTTTAAAAGCCATTCGTCAGCAGACGAATGGCTTTTTTTATATCTTTGAATTATGAAAAATCCAATCATACCAAGCCTTAATATTCCTGTGCGTTCGATATTCTGCATTGGTAGAAATTATTTAGAACATGCAAAAGAAATGGGTCAGCAGGCTCCAAATGAACCACTAGTTTTTTTAAAGCCTTTAAGTTCAATTTGCTACACAAATTCGAAAGTAAAGTTACCAAATCAATCTAAAGATATTCATCACGAAGTGGAGTTAGTACTAGCAATAGGAAAACAAGGGAAAAATATATCTAAAGAAACTGCTTTAGAACATGTGGCAGGTTTTGGAATAGGAATTGATTTTACCGCAAGAGATCTTCAAAAAAAAGCTAAAGAAAAAGGGCTCCCTTGGAGTATCGCCAAAGGATTTGATAATTTTGCGCCAATTGGGAGTTTTACCCCCTTTTCTTCGGATGCATTTCCAGAATGTACTATTTCTGTATCTGTGAATGGTGAAAAAAGGCAACATGGAACTACATCTGATATGATTTTTGATGTGCCTACTTTAATTAGTTTTCTTTCAACTATATTTACTCTTGAAAAAGGAGATTTAATTTTTACGGGAACTCCTGAAGGGGTTTCATCAGTAAAAAAAGGAGACTTAGTTGAAGCCTGTATTGAAAATGTTGAATCTACCTTAACCGTTACGATCGCGTAGTGATTTGCCGACCTCTCTTATTAGTTTTTTTTACCCTTAGCCCAATATTAATTTTAGCGCAATCTCAGGATTATATCTGGCCTACAAATGCTAGTCAACATCTTACATCTACATTTGGGGAAACTCGTTCTGGCCACTTCCATTCCGGACTAGATATAAAAACATGGGGCCGAGAAGGTTATAAAGTATTCGCCGCTAAAGATGGTATTGTGTACCGCTTAGGTGTTTCAGTAGAAGGATATGGAAAAGTTATTTACCTGAAGCATAATGATGGCACTTATACTGTATATGCTCACCTTCAAAGAATGAATAGAGAGCTTCAAGCTTATGTTGATTCCGTTAGAATGACTGATTACTCCTTTGAAGCAGAATTATATATACAAGAAAAAAATATCCGGGTTTCCCAAGGAGATGTAATTGGTTATACAGGTTCAACCGGTGTTGGACCACCCCATCTACATTTTGAAATAAGAGATTCTACAGATACTCCTATGAATGCCTTATTAAGTAATCTAACCGTTAAAGATAATATTGCACCAACATTTTCTGCTTTACTAGTTTTTCCTTTATCAAAATACACGACCATACGAGGTTCCAGATTTCCTCAACTTTATTATCCTTCAAAAAAGGTAACTGATGAAGTTGATTTTGGAGTAATTGAAGCTAATGGAGCCATTGGATTAAGTATTTCTACTTATGATGAATCGAATGAAGTAACCAATAAGTATGCAGTTTATGAGCTTGGGCTTATTTCTGAAGGAGACACTCTTTTTTATGAACGATTAGACAAATTTAGGTTTGATGAAGATAATGTGATGTTTACAGATCGCCTTCCAGCTTTTGGTGCAACCCGCAGATCTTACCAAACCCTGTTTAAAAAAGATGGTCCTAAAAATCCTTTTTATATAATTGTTGATCCTCGTACTTACATACAACCTGCAGATTCTTTAGTCAGCTTTACCATATTTGCTAAAGACTATTATGGAAATGAAAGCAGGGCAAATCTAACTTTAAAGAATTCGACATTAAACTCCTTGAATCAAAATAATGAAGTTCTTAACTCTAAGTCAGATTGGTATTGGACTGAGGACTGGGCTTTTACCGGGGCTGAGATATTAGACTTTGAAAACTTTAACTCAGGTGTTTTATGGGATTCAGCTTATTCTCAAAGAATAACTTTTGATGATTCTGGCGATACTATTTGGACTCGGGTTAAACCTAGCCAAACATATTCCATTAATAGTCCAAACAGAAATCTTTCCGTTAAATTCCCAATAAATTCTTTCTTTGATAGTCTTACAGTATCAGTTAACTCAGGTATATTTGATGGGTACCCATATATAAATCTTCAACCCGAAATTATTCCAACTAGAAACGAATTTAAGATTGAGTACTACTTAGGTAGTCATTTTCTTGAGAATAAAAATTTTCACCTTTTTAAATTAAATAAACTTGACAATTCGATCTCATATGTGAATTCGAAATTAGTTGGAAAAACAATCCATGCAACTACATCTAGCTTAGGAGAGTTTTTAGTAATTCCTGATAATGAACCTCCTGTCTTAACTAATCCGCGCATTATCCAATCAGATTATGGTAAGTGGTTTATCCATATTACAGCAATAGATTCTCTAACTGGTATAAATTTCAAGAATTCCCAAATTTACGTGAACGGAATCAGAGGAATTGTTGAGTTTGATAATGAGGAAGATTTATTGATTTACTATCACCCAAATTTTATTCCTGAAAAAGAAAATATCGTTACCGTAAAAATTAGCGACAATGCTGGTAATATAGTTAGCAATACCTATCGCTTAACAATTCAGATATAAGCAATACAGCTTATTTCAACCAATACTTCTTTAGGAAGTGTTTGCACAGCCACTGTTTCTCTAGCAGGTGGTGCGGTGTCAAAAAAGCTTCCATAAACTTCATTAACCTTTCCAAAATCATCCATAGTATCTAAAAAAATGGAGCATTTTATCACTTTTGAAAAACTACTCCCTGCTTCCTTTAAAACTTCAGAAAGATTCTTCATTACTTGTTTAGCTTGTGTAGCTGCATCCTCACCAACAATGTTCATAGTCTCTGGGTCAAGAGGAATTTGTCCAGAACAGTATACTAAGCCATTATGGATTATTGCCTGGCTATAAGGTCCTATAGCTGCTGGTGCATTCGAAGTTGAAACTCTTTTTTTCATAATTATTTATTTGTGAAATTCTTTAAAACGGACTCTGTACTTTTATTGCAGAAAGTTCATTATATGGTTACTTTAAACAACTTAATAAAGAATATTTAATCATCCACTTACAAAAAAGATAAAAATGAAAAAGCATATCTATAGTCTCTTTGCTGTGCTTCTTGTAGCAGTATTTATGGTAAACTGCGAAACAGGTAATCCTCTCGTAAAACCAATTCAAACAGGTATTGACTCTCAGAATTATCCTGCAGCACTTTCTGCAGCAGATACCTTAATATTTAAAGAGCCTGCGAATCCATTAGGTTATTATTACAAAGGTGTTGTTCTTGGAAAAATGGCAGATGCCGAGCCAATAATTTCTAATAGGAAACCAATTTATTCGGATATGCGAGCTGCACTTGATGAAGCGTCATTATTATACGCTGTTCAAGAAAAGCCCGGTGATGAAGCTGAACAAATCTTACCTCTGGTACTTGAAACATGGAGTATAGAGCATAATGCAGCAATACCTTACGCAACAAATGATAGCGTAATGTCATCAGTTGAAAACCCATTAGATTTAGCTATCGCACATTTAGTAAATGCGACAACTATCAATCCAGATAGTACTCTATCTTATGATGTGTTAGCTCAAGTTTACTATATGAATAGTGAATTTGAAAATGCTGCCGTTTCTTTAACTAGAGTAATTGAGTTAGAAGAAATGGGGCTTGCATCAGAATATGACAGATTGGGTTCTTACTATTTTCTAAGCGAGCAACCAGAAAAAGCTGTTGCAGCTATAGAAGAAGGATTAGAAATTTATCCCGATAGTATCTCACTTATCCAAAAATTAGCTGATGGTCTATTTCAAATAGACAGAACTGAGGAAGCATTGAGAATTATGGATCGTTTAGTGGAATCAGAACCTGATAATGCACGATATCATTTAGTAATTGGAACAAGAGTTTATCAACGAGTATTAAATCTGAGTGATACCTATACTGAGAACTCAGATAAGATTTATGACTTGGAAAGAAATGATGGTTCAGACGCTGAAATCAATGCTTTAAAATCCCAAAATGAAACTCTGGAATCAGAGATTAATCAATTAACAGATCGTGCTGAAAAAGAGCTTTTAATTGCATCAGAATTAGACGCAACTATTCCATCCACATTTAACACTCTTGGTATTTTGTACCAGAATAAATCTGCTAGTTTATTTGATAAGAGAAATAATACTGTTGATAATGATGAAGCCGCTAAATTTGATGAAATGGCAAAGGAAGAGGCTAAAAAAGCTATGACCTATTATGAAAGAGCTACTGAACTCGATCCAGACAATACCTCATATTGGGGATCATTATTCAGAATTTATACACTGCTGGATATGAGAGACAAAGCAGAAGCTGCTATGGAAAAAGCAGGTATGTAATCCAAGCTATATGCTAACAAATTAATTCTATGAAACTAATTAAAAGTACCCGATTGGCTTGCATTATGCTAGCCTTCGGGTTTTTTTTCGCTTGTACTTCTTCTAAACCTACTATTGATTCGTTGATTTTGAGCAATCAATACGATTTTGCACTTACGCAAATCGAAAAACAGCTTGCTGAAAATCCGGATCAACCAGACTTGCTAATTTCAAAGGGAGAGATAAATACACTTATCGCATCCGATCTTGATCCCAGAGAACGAACCCCACTTTATTCAGAAACAGGTTCCGCTTTCGACCAAGCAATTAATCTTGGAGTAGACTCAGTTCAATTCGAAAAAATTAATTCCATAAAAGATCAAACATGGTCGAAGGAGCATAATGCTGGTACTGCTGCATATAATACCGAAGGTTCATCGCCCGAAAATTCAATTGCTCAAGCTCATTTTCGAAATGCTATTACTTTAAAACCAGAAGAATCGAGTTACCTTTCTTTGGCAACTGCGCAATTTACTTCAGGTAATATTGATGAAGCTATTTCAACACTTAATACTGCTAAAAACTTAATGCCAGAGGTTTCTCCTAAAATTTATGAAAACCTTGGGTTTTTGTATCTTCAAAATGGTGAGCCAGACCAATCAGTATTTTATTACGAGCTTGCAAATCGCGATATTATTAAAAGTAAAAATATCGCATTTGGTCTAGTTAATGCCTACATCTCAACATCAAATACTGAGAAAGCAATAAGATTACTTGATGGCTTAGTTGAGAATTATCCAAATGATGCTACAATTAGAAACGTATACGGTACTCAGCTTTATCTAGTAACAGAAACCATAATGAACGATTTAGCTGATGCCTATCTGAATAATGATAGCTCATTGGTTTCTCAGATTCGTTTTGAAGCTGAAGGGGTTGGTGAGCAAGCTGAAAAGGAACTTATTCAAGCTTATTCACGAGACACAACAAATACGAATTTTATTGAAAGTTTGGGTGTATTCTATAATAATTTAACTGGAAAATACCTTTCAGTTTATGAAGTTGCATTTGAGGCAGACCGACCATCTCTTTCAATCAAAGCTAAAATACTACTTGATTTCGCTATTGAATACTATGAGAAGCTATCTCAATTTACACCCGATAACTCGGATCTTGAATCCACTTTAGAAGGTCTGTACTCTTTAAAACAATCCCGATTTAGTTCTTAGCTTTATATGAAATTTAATACTAAAACCATTCATGCTGGTCAGAAATCAGAAGAAACTTCTGGCGCAGTAATGCCACCTATTTTTCAAACCTCTACTTACGAACAATCTGCTCCTAATGTTCATAAAGGATATGATTACGCTAGGGTAGGAAATCCAACCCGTACTGCTCTTGAAAAAATGATTGCGGGTTTAGAAGGAGCTGATGAATGTGCTTGTTTTGCTAGTGGCGTTGCGGCAATGGATGCCTTAATGAAAATGTTCAGGCCTGGAGATCATATTATCTCATCTAATGATTTATATGGCGGTTCATACCGACTTTTTACTTCAGTTTTTGAGCCCTATGGTATAGAGTTTACTTTCATTGATATGACCGATTTAGAGTTGGTAAAAAACTCTGTCAAACCAAATACTAAAATGATGTGGATTGAAACTCCTACTAATCCACTTCTCAGAATTGTAGATCTTAAGAAACTCATTGGCATTGCTAAAGAGAATAATATTCTAACCATTGTCGATAATACTTTTGCATCACCATATTTACAACGACCGCTAGAATTTGGAGCAGACGCAGTTTTACATTCTGCAACGAAGTATTTAGCTGGTCACTCAGATGTAATTCATGGGGCAGTAGCGAGCTCTCACCCAAAAATAATGGAGAATCTTCGCTTTCAGGTAAAATCTACTGGAGCAGTTCCTGGGCCAATGGATTGTTACTTAACACTTCGTGGAATTAAGACATTGGCAATTAGAGTAGAACGATCGGTACAGAATGCAAAAGCTATAGCTCATTTTTTAGATTCTCACCCAAAATCTGGCACTGTTCTATATCCAGGTCTGGAATCTCACCCTCAGCATGAACTTGCTAAATCGCAAATGGATGACTTTGGTGCAATGCTTTCATTTACACTTAAAGATGATTCGATTGATGCTGCTGTAAAATTTATGAGTAGCACCAAGATTTTCACGTTAGCTGAAAGCCTTGGGGGAGTAGAATCACTAATTAGTAATCCTGCTTCAATGACTCATGGCTCAATTCCTAAAGAATTAAGAGAAAAAGCTGGGCTAAGCGATTCGTTAATTCGAATTTCAGTAGGAATTGAAGATGTCGATGATTTAATTGCTGATCTAGATCAAGCTTTTTAATTTTCCTTACATTAGAATCACTACCTTTAGCTAATAAAAAAGCGCTTACACTAATTAATTCTATAATTTTTTATCACCATGCGTACTGTTGTTATTGTTGAAGCAAAAAGAACACCAATCGGAGCTTTTGGAGGGAATCTTTCGTCCTTTACTGCGCCTGAACTTGGGGCCACCGCAATTTTAGAAGTTGTAAAATCTGCAGGTATATCACCCGACCTAGTTCAAGAAGTTGTAATGGGTAATGTATTGACAGCTGGAATCGGACAAGCTCCTGCAAGACAAGCTGCTTTAAAAGCAGGATTATCGAAATTAACTCCTTCAACAACTGTAAATAAAGTATGTGCTTCTGGTATGAAAGCAATTATGATTGCTGCAGATCAAATCAGACTTGGCGATGCTGACATTATTGTAGCCGGTGGAATGGAGAGTATGAGTAATGTCCCCTATTACTTACCAAAGCAACGTTTTGGATCAAAATATGGCCATGTTGAAACTGAAGATGGAATCTTAAAAGATGGTCTATGGGATGTCTATAATGATTATGCTATGGGAAATGCTGCTGAACTATGCTCTAAAGAATGTAATATAAGTAGAGAAGATCAGGATGAATTCGCTATTCTTTCTTACAAACGAGCAATTGAAGCTCATGAAAATGGATACTTTGATAACGAAATTATCAAGATAAATGTAAAAGACCGCAAGGGAAACGTTACAGAAATCAAGAAAGACGAGGAATTGGATCGTGTAAATTTTGATAAAATACCTACGCTAAGACCTGTGTTCGAGAAAGAAGGAACTGTTACTGCTGCAAATGCCTCAAGTATCAATGATGGTGCAGCTGCCGTTCTTTTAATGAGTGAAGACAAAGCCCAGGAACTAGGACTTAAACCTTTAGCTAAAATTTTAAGTCATGCTAGTGCGGCGAAAGCCCCAGAATGGTTTACAACTGCACCATCTGACGCAATCCCTTTGGCATTAAATAAAGCGTCAATTTCCAAAGACGATATCGACCTCTTCGAGATAAATGAAGCTTTTTCTGTTGTAGCTCTTGCCAACAATCAAATACTGGAACTTGATCCAGAGAAGGTAAATATTCATGGCGGCGCTGTAAGTTTAGGGCATCCAATAGGTTGCTCCGGAGCTAGAATCATTGTCACCTTAGTTCATGCTCTCAAAAAATCTGGTGGAAAGTTAGGTTGCGCCGGTATTTGTAATGGTGGTGGCGGTGCATCTGCAATAGTGTTAGAAATGCTATAAATAGT
The DNA here is from genome assembly GCA_040222455.1 of Balneolaceae bacterium. Classification (GTDB taxonomy): domain Bacteria; phylum Bacteroidota; class Rhodothermia; order Balneolales; family Balneolaceae; genus RHLJ01. Next base: position 213,768 of record JAVKDD010000033.1, read on the forward strand.
ATTTTTAAGTTGACATTATTAGATTCCACTCCTATAATTAACATCTATCCTTAACGAAATCCGAATTACCATTTAAAACAGCTACAAATTCATTTTTTAACTCAAAAAAGACATTCGTACTGTATGGATTCAACGATCAATTTCTTGTTAAAGAGTAATCTTTAGTAGAGTTGAGTAAATACTGCTAGAATTTTCTAATCCAGCAATATTTTCAGTTTCCTTCGGTTTTCCAGTTTATGCTTACTAAACTTTTCCATATAAGTTTATTTTTCTCTTGTTTTGCGACATCTTTAGTTAATGCACAACAACTAAAGACTATTTCAGAAACAAATGAATATGTTGAGTACGAAATTCTTAACAAAGATTTAGGCATTCATCCACCGTATGAATTTATGGTGCCCTACCAAAATGGACAGCCACAGTTAACAATTATAGAACAAAATGTAATTGAGCTAGAAAAGCAGGTATCTGATTCAAAGGCTAATGGATTGGCACTTTCTACATCTGCATCTCCTCTTTATGAGGTTTTATCACCCGGAATGTATAGAGGTCAGTCCGTGGGTTCTCTCAAAATTCATCTGGCTCGTTATTCTTCTAACTCAGTTTTGATTACGTCAAAAATCAGATTTAAAATTTCAAAAGTTCCAAAGACTTTTCCGGAACTTCCTTCTAATAGAAAGAATGTAAATAATTTCGACCATCCACTAAGTACTGGTAATTGGTATAAAATTCCCATTGGTAAAAAAGGAATTTATCAACTTAACCAAAGCTATTTACAAGACCTTGGAATTGATATTTCTACCGTTAATCCAAGGAATATTCAAATTTGGGGTACTGACGGATACGAGTTGCCTGAACGTAATAATGAGGAACGACCAGAGTTTTCTCAATTTCCGATTATTGTTGAAGGTGAAAATGACGGAAGTTTTGATGCTAATGATCGAATAATATTCTATGGAAATAGTCCACATAAAGAACTTCGCTTAGGTGACTCTTTTATTCATAGTATTCATCCTTATAGTGATAGTACTTATGTTTTCTTAACAGTTGGAACTTCAAGTGGAACTCGATTAAATGTTTCAAATTCAAGCCTTACAGCTTCTAGTACAATTACTGAGTTTGATGATTTTATTTGGAAAGAGGAAGAACTAACAAAAACAGAAACCAAACAAAAGTCTGGAAGGTATTGGCTTGGCAGAACCATTCCAGCGAGCTCTCAAAATCAATTTATCGAAATTTTTAAGGATACTTTACCCGATGTAACTACTTCAGTTCCAATTCAAGCTTCGGGAAGAATTTACCTTCGCTCTACTTCAACTACTGCTTTTGAAATGAATATAAATGAACAACCATTTCGAGATTTCTCAATTTCGAGACTTGATGGTGGTTCAGATGCATATACCTCGTACACCAGCACTTCAGCAAAACCATATACGTTTAATTCTTCAGTTAACACACCAACCGTTAATAATGTTCTTAGCGTAGACTTAATGATGAAAAATACACACTCAGGAGGTAATAGTTTTGTTGATTATCTTCGGTTTGTAGTGCGAAGAAAATTAACAGCGGAAAGAGATAAACTTTTCTTCTTCCCACCTTCAGGGGGTTCCATATCTCAAATTGCTAATTATGTTTTAAATGACTTCTCCATTTCACCATATGTGATGGATGTAACTAATCCCATGGAACCGCAACTTCTTGAAGTTAGTCAGCAAGGTGCCAGTTATAACTTAGTTTATCATACAGATCCAGAGTCAAAAATAATTGCTCAATCTAGTTTATTCACTCCACAATTAGGAACCAGGGTACCAAACCAAAACTTACATGGAATTTCTACTTATCCAGATTATGTAGTAATCACCTCTGATTTCTTCTTAGACAGAGCCCAAGAACTAGCTGACTATCGCGCGCAAAGAGGATTAAATCCAGTAGTGGTTACTCAGTCTCAAATACTAAATGAATTTTCATCCGGCATAAAAGATCCAACTGCAATAAGAGATTTTCTAAAATACCTTTGGGATACAGCACTTATTAACGGGCAATCCCCTCCAAAGTATGTGCTATTATTTGGAGATACTACGTACGACACTAAAAATATCATCTCAAATGCATTTACAAATCATTTACTAACCTATCAAACGAGTGAATCTATACACCGTACAAATTCGTTCGGTAGTGACGATTATTTTGGTTTAATGGATGATAATGAAGGCTTACTTAACAGTAGTGCCAGAGTTGATCTTGGGATTGGAAGAATACCTGCACAAACAAGAAATGAAGCTGCTATAGCCATTGATAAAATAAAAAGATATGAGAACCCAGCCAATTTTGGTGACTGGCAAAATCTTTTTGCATTCGCTGCAGATGATGATTTCCCTGAACCAACGAGAAACAGAGATTTACATGTTGAAAATGCGGATGGAACACTTCGGAGAATGAATTTAAATGATTCTGGTGCACGCTCTAAGAAAATTTATTTATTTGACTATAAGGAAGAAATAACTGGCGTTGGCAGGCAATTCCCTTCTGCTACCAAAGACTTTCTTACTACATTAAATAATGGTGCACTTGTGATGAATTATTCTGGACATGGTAATGCACAAACACTAACCGACGAAGAACTATATAGCTCAGATTATGTGACTCAGCTAACCAACAGAAATCGTTTAACCGTCTTTGTTACAGCAACTTGCCAATTTGGTAGATATGACGATATAAATGCACAATCGGGAGCCGAAAAATTAGTTTTTGCAGATAATGGTGGTGCGATTGCAAGTTTTACCACTACAAGGGTAGTTTATACAAGTTCGAACCCCAGTTCACTTAATTTTGGATTAAACATTGAACTTTCTCAGAATATGCTTGACAGGGATGAAGATGGTAGACCCTTGCCGCTTGGAGAAATATTTTTGAGAACAAAGAATACAAGTGTAGGCTCAGAAAATAATAACCGGAAATTTATATTAATGGGAGACCCTGCTCTTAGGCTTGCTCTTCCTGACAAGAAAGCGAAGGTAGAACAAATTAATGGATTAGATGTTGCTTTAGTTGACACTTTAGTTACCATTAAAGCGCTGGACCAGGTCACACTAAACGGAACGATCAGAAATGCTACTGGAGAACTAGAATCTGGTTTTAATGGCGAAGTTACCGTTTCTCTTTTTGATGCTCCCAGAACAGTTAGTATCCCTCAAGATAGAACTTGGATCGAAACACAAGGATGCAATTTGAATACTAATACTGCAGCTGAGTGCACGTATCAAATTGAGAATGATATTCTTTTTAAAGGAAAAGCAGTTGCACAAAATGGGGCTTATTCTATCACTTTTATCATCCCTAAAGATATTAGTTTTTCTCCAGATCAAGGAAGAATTGTGGTATACGCTAACAGTAATGAAACCACTGCGGGTGGGTCATTCACTGATGTGATATTTAATGGTGTAAATACAAATGCCATAAATGATGGTAAAGGTCCTTCTATGGATGTTTATCTAAATGATCAAACCTTTATAAATGGGAGTCTAGCAAATGACTCTCCAAAACTTATCGTAGAACTGAATGACAGTTCTGGAATTAACACTACAGGAACAGGAGTCGGACATGAAATAATTGCTACAATCGATACCAAACCACAACAAACCTTTGTTCTCAATAATTTTTATGAGGGCAATTTAAATGATTATACCAGTGGTCGTATCGAGTATCCGCTGGAAAATATTCCGGAGGGTAACTACGCACTAAAAGTTCGAGCTTGGGATGTACATAACAATCCATCTGAAAAAGAAGTTTTTTTTCAAGTGGCAGATCAGGAAGATTTGGTTGTAGATAACATCTACAATTATCCAAATCCAATGAATAATCGCACATCCTTTACCTTCGAACATAACCAACAGGGAAATCCGCTCGATGTAGATATTCGTATTTACACATTAAGTGGGAAACCTGTACAACGTATTCAAGAATACATACCCCCAAGTAATACACTTAGTTCTTATGCCAGTATTCCATGGAATGGCCGTGACAGGGATAATGATCGCCTGGGTAACGGTACTTATATTTATGTGCTTCGGGTTACAACAGATACCGCCGAAGGAAGAAAAACAACCGAAAAAATCGAAAAGCTCGTAATTATTCGATAAGATTTATCAACATATATTTATCTTTTATCCGTTATATTTCGGATTCAAACTATTTATCATCTATGAAAAAAACATATTTGTTATTAATAGCCTTTGCGCTATTCGTATTTCCTGTTGTTTCGAATGCTCAAGTAGCTATTACAGCAGTTCCATTTTTACAGATTGAACCAGACTCCAGAGGAGCTGCTATGGGTAACACTGGAGTAGCAATTGCTGATAATGCATCTGCCCTTTTCTGGAACCCGGCAGGTCTCGCCTTTCAAACTGACAATCAAATTAGTATCACTCACTCGAATTGGCTGGCTAACTTCAATGTTAGCGACCTCTTTTATGATTACTTAGTTGGTAAATACTATGTTGAAGGTATTGGAACAATTGGCGCTCATCTTACTTACCTAAACCTAGGTGAGCAAGCCCAAACTAATGCCACAAGTTCTGATGTAATTTCTAAATTTAACAGTTATGAATTAGCCCTTGGTCTTTCCTATGGTTTTGAGGTTAATAAAAACCTTGCTCTTGGTACTAGCTTACGAGTTATTTATTCAAGTTTAGCTAGTGGTACTAGTGTAGATCAACAAAAGGTAAACCCGGGAAGTAGTGTTGGTGTAGATCTCGCGCTTTTATATAAAACTAACCCTTTTAGTATTGGTGGGAATAATGCTCGTTTTAGTACAGGATTTAATCTTTCTAATATTGGGCCAGGAATGCAATACACTGATAACGCTCAAAAAGATCCTCTACCTACCCTACTAAGATTCGGCGTGGCATTTGATTTGGATTTAGATCCTGAAGGATTTAACCGAATTACCATCGCATCGGATGTAACAAAGGTAATGGCACGAAAAAAAGAAGTTGTTCGTACTCAAGCTGGCGTTTCTGATACTACTTATATTGCTTCTGGACCTATTGAAGCTTTATTTGATTCATGGGGTACTTTTGAAAGAAATAACGGGCAAGAAATTGTTTCCTTAAGTCTTGTTCAACAGTTTATGATAGGTGCTGGTGCAGAATACTGGTACAATGATCTTTTTGCACTACGTGGTGGATTCTACTATGAAGACCCAGAAAACGGTGACAGAAAGTATGTTACTTTTGGTGCTGGTCTTAGATACAACTCATTTGGGGTAGATTTCAGTTATATCAAAACATTAGAGTCTGAACATCCGTTAGCAAATACACTTAGATTTAGCGTACTCCTGAATTTTTAGACGGAATGAAATCCAACCTATTTTTTTCGAAGAGCATGTTAACCATTGTAGGCATGCTCTTTTTATTTGGTACTACATCTACCTTTGCTCAAAAAACTGAGATCAGGCGTTCTCACGCTATTTCTACGCCACAGCCTTTAATTGACGCCCAACCAGCTACAGGGACCTTGAATGTGGTGGCCATTATGGTAGAGTTTCAAGAAGACGATAATCGACTTACTTCCGGAACAGGGATTTTTGGAGCCAATGGTATGGATGGGCTACCCTATCTTTCACGGGAAGAAAAAACCTTTGTAGACCCCCTTCCTCATAATCAAAATTACTTTGAAGCTCATTTAGAGTTTGCTAAAAATTATTTTGAAAAATCTTCCGACAATCAGCTTTTACTAAATTATGAGGTGCTACCAAACGTTTATACATTAGACAAACCGATGGAAGAATACTCGCCCATTGGTGAAACCTTTACGACTGAAAAACTAGCACTCTTTCTTCAGGATATTTGGACTAAAGTTGATGAACAAGGAGATTTTAATCCTACTATTTACGATCCTAATAACACTGCGTTTGTTGTCTTTCATGCGGGAGTGGGTCGGGATGTTGAATTAACTGGAACCAGCCTTGATATCACCCCATTTGATATTCCATCCATATATATGAGAGAATCGGATCTTGAACAATGGCTTGGTGCTGGTTTTGATGGCTTTTCTATTAACAATGGAGAATTCTTTGTTAAAAACTCAATGATCATTCCCCGCACCGAGTCGCGACGTGGAGAAGATATTTCGGAAAGTGAAATTGTGTTTCCGCTTTCTATAAATGGACTTCTTTGTGCTTCGATTGGTAGTCACTTGGGGCTTCCGGATCTCTTTAATACTGAAACCGGGGAACCTGCTATCGGTCGATTCGGATTGATGGACGGCGCTGGTTTTTTTGCCTATAACGGTCTTCTTCCTCCAGAACCGTCTGCTTGGGAAAAAGTATTTCTTGGATGGGAATCACCAGTTACAATTTCAGAAGAAACAACTGGAGATATTACATTAGCAGCCGCGGCTATCAATCAACCGAATTCAATTGCTAAATATGAATTATCGTCTTCGGAATATTTCCTGATAGAAAATAGACACCGTGATCCCGATGGAACAGGAGTAACAATTACTACTCGTAAACCCGATGGTACAATTGCTCAAAAGACATTTACAAATGATGATGATGCATTCATATTCCAAGAAGCGGGGTTTGATACGTTATTAGATGCTGGAACAATTATTAATGTCAGTAACTTTGATTGGAGTTTACCTGGAGGCTTAGATATTGGTTTAGACGATCAAGAAGGAACGGAAGATGACCGAGAGCTTAATGGTGGAATTTTAATTTGGCACATCGATGAGTCTGTGATTAATCAACAACTTCAAAATGGAAGTGTAAATTCAGATCCTTTACGTAGAGGAATTGATTTGGAGGAAGCTGATGGAGCGCAGGATATTGGACGGGATGTTGGCCTAATTGATAACAGTCCTAGTTTCGGCTATGCATTTGATTTCTGGTGGTCTGGAAATAATTACCGGGTAATTACCCAAACCGGAACTGAGACTTTTTATACTAATACATTCGGACCAACATCTACACCGAATAATAACAGTAACTCAGGGGCGAAATCTTTCTTCGAATTGTATGATTTTTCGGATAACCTGACCACTGCTTCATTTAAAATTCGTGGTGTAGAATCAGATGATTTTGGTTTTCAGGAAATTTTCTCACTTCACCAACCAGATGAACAGTTTATCTCTTCTTTTTTGGATTTTTATCCTTTAAGTATCGTGCTCCATAAAACTTTGACTGATACTACACTGGTAATCACTGGAGAAAATGACGCCTACCTTTATAATTACTTAAATCCAAATTCTAACTCAGGAGTTAGCTTTGGTCAATTCTTATATCAGCAACCGTTAGTTCTTGATAGAATTATTTTGGGTACAAACCAAAACTCTTTTAACAATAGTATGATAGTAAGAGGAATAAGTTTAGATACTAATTCTGGTTGGCAAGCTACTACTCAACCAAATAAAGGCTTTATCAGCTCTCAGGATGGCTCGATCATTGATCTTGATTTCACAAATACTTCAATTGATACAGCAAATGGCTCTATATTCCAAAACACTTCAGGCTATGAATTCCGCTCTGAAATTGTAAATGGAAAATTCGTTGGTATAAATGGAAATACCATTTCTTTTGTAGGAGAAGATATTCCTGATTATATCACTAATGCTAATGATCGACTTTTTGCCAGTACTATTAGAACAAATAATTCAAATCTCTATTATTTATTTGAAGATGGAAGGTTTACCATAGTTACCCCTCAGACAAATGCTCCTTTCACTGAAATTTTTGATGAAGAAAAAGCAGAATGGCCGGCAATTGTAGATGAAGGTTATATTTATAGGATTAATAAAACGGAAAATACTATTGAAGGGTATAATCTGAATGGTGCTCTACTTTCGAATACCCCAATAAACGCTCCAAATGATATTCAATTTATTGGAACTCCGCTAATTGCTGATATTACCGGTGATAACATTCAGGATATTATAGTAGTAGGTCAGGATAATTATTCTGTTAACATTTTTGCATACGAAACTACTGGAAATCCTATTGAAGGCTTTCCTTTGTATGTTGGTGGCGCTGTTGGTAAAAATATTCAACCAATTCATCCTGTATTCTTTGATGATAAATTATATGCTATTAGTCATACCGGTGACTTGAAAGCATGGCAATTTGATAATTTTACCTCCTCACAATGGCCTGCCAGGTACGGGAAGAATCCATATAACAAAGTTTCAGCTGATATAACGATTAGTAATTCTCAAGGAGCTAATTTTTCAGTTTTAAATTCTTCCGAAACTTATAACTGGCCTAATCCGGCGAGCGATAAAACTCATCTTAGATTCGAACTTGAATCGCCTGGAGGAACCGTAGAAATTACAATTATTGATTATAGTGGACGTATTATTTTTGAAAAAACAATTAGCGCTAAAGGTGGTACTCCAGAAGAATTCTTAATCTCTACTCAAGGGTGGCCGAGTGGAGCTTATTTTGCTAGAGTAAAAGCAACGGTTGGCTCTAAAAGTGAGTCTAAAATCGTGAAAATCGGGGTGGCTCATTAATGAAACAACGCTTTCTTTATATTCTATTTTTAGTTTGTTTAGGCATTAGCAGCAATGCATTTGCCCAAACAGATCCTCAATTCTATGATTACCCTCAAAATCACCTAAAATGGTTTTCTATTGAAAGTGATCACTTCATAATTCATTTTCAGGAAGGTAATAGTAGATCCGCACAAGTTGTTTCTAGAATTTCGGAAGAAATTTACGAGCCGATCACCTCACTCTACATGTACGAGCCGGATGAAAAAGTAAGTATCGTTCTTAAAGATCGTGAAGATTATTCAAATGGGGCTGCTTATTTCTTTGATAATAAAATTGATATTTGGGTTCCTTCTCTCGATACCCCACTTCGTGGTTCTCATAATTGGATGAGAAATGTAATCACGCATGAGTTTACTCATATTGTACAGATTCAAGCAGGGTTAAAACGTCAACGAAAATTTCCTGCACTTTATCTACAATGGCTTTCTTATGAAAAAGTACGACGACCCGATGTTCTCTATGGTTTTCCTAATGGAATCATTTCTCTGCCATTTGCCTCCATTAATATACCAGCCTGGCTAGCAGAAGGAACTGCGCAATATCAAAGATCTGGGTTGCTATATGAGACATGGGATAGTCACCGTGATATGATCTTACGAACCCGAATCCTTAGCGATACTTATTTTAGTCTTGCAGAAATGGGGACATTTTCATCTAAAACTAGCTTAGAACGAGAAACAGTTTACAACCAAGGCTATGCTTTTGTGATTTATTTAGTACAGAGATTTGGAGAAGATGTTCTTAGGACTCTCTCAGAAGCTATGGGTGAAAAAGGCGTATATAAAGTAGAAGATGGAATTAAAATCGCAACAGGCGTTCCTGGCGAAAAAGTTTTTGATGATTGGATTGCCGAACGAAAAGCTTTTTACACAGAAGCGACATCTGATCTCCGAACAACTTCTTCGACCTATATTGAAAAGGATGGCTTTTATAATTTCTTTCCAAAACGATCTCCAAATGGAACCTCCATAGCCTACCTTTCAAATAAAGGCAGAGACTATTCATTACTCTCACTATACATTAAAAAAGATGGTGAAGAAACGGAAATTGCTCAGGTTGATGATAGGAATTTTCATGTTCACTCGAATCATGCAGATGCTGTAAAACCATCTATTTCATTTCTAAGCACTTCATATTCCTTCTCTCCTGATGGTAATAACATTGTATATGCTGTAAATAAAAAAAATAAATACGGCGAGTTCTATCGAGATCTTTTTCTTTTTGATATTGAGACATCAAAGTCTACCCGACTAACCAATAGTGCTCGAATTGAATCACCAACTTTTAGTCCGGATGGAAATAGTATTCTTGCAATTCAGTATAGAGGCGGAACTCAAAATCTTGTTTTACTGGATCCTGAGAATCCTACCGAGATAACTCAACTCACGTCATATAAAGATGCAGAAACACTGTTTACGCCCACTTGGCATCCTGATGGCAAAACCATCTATTTTGCATATGCAGATTATTGGGGAAGAAATATTTTTTCTTTAAATGTATCCACTAATGAAATTACTCCTATTCTTGAAAATCAATTCATCGACTATCGCGATCCTGCTATAAGTGCGGATGGAGAATTCATATACTACTCTTCAGATGAGACTGGAATCTTCAACATTTACAGAAAGTCTATTTCTGGTGGTGCCCACGAAAAAATTACCAATGTGCTAGGCGGAGCTTTTATGGCCAACCTGGATTCCGAAACACTTTACTTTTCTGAATATGAAGTCGATGGATATAAAATTAAGGAAAGTAATATTTCGAACTTAATTACTAATCCGGGTTCAGGTTTCTATAATCCTATTATATCTGAATTTTCATTTGAACCTGATTCGATTCCTGAAGCGAGTTATCTAAATAGCTTTGATGACAAAGATTTAAATTCCTTTACTCAAACAGAACAAGCCATTGCCGATACTGGAAGTTATGTTTTTGAGATCGAGACACGGGGTGAGTCGAATGAGAGAGAATACCGCCGATATGAGGACACTTTTACAAGCTTTTCTTTCTTTCCTGTACTTAGATTTGATAATTATTCGAAAATAAACGGACAGAATGGAACTCTCATTAAAAACGGTAAGATTGGAAAGTTAGGAGAAAATCTACTGAGAGATATCAAGCCAGGAATTTATTTTGCGTCGAGAGATGTAACCGATAAACTAAGTATTTTTGGCGGGGTCATGCTTGGAGTTGCTTCTCGTGAAGCTGAAAGTATTGGGGGTTTCTTTAAGCCAGACCGACTATTTAAACTAGATCGAGATGTTTTCTTTATTGCAGAATACCGAGGGCTACCATTCATTAAAAAAAGCTGGTCGCCTACCGTTTCGCTAGAAATTTATAACCTACACCGAAATGTTAAGGACGGGCTTTCTATCGAAGAATTCCCTTGTACCTCTTGCACTCCTGATACTACAAATGTAGATATTGGTTATGAAGTTTGGGAAGCTAACTTATTTTTAAGAAGTAAACTGAGCAGAAGAAGTCTGTTAGAATTTGGTTTAGGGTATAGTCCGTATCGGGTTCAAACCGACAATTTTTTCTCACGTGAATTAAATGCATTAATAAGTGGATCTTCTTCCGAATATTATAAAGGAACAACATTTTCTACTGCTTATACTTTCGATTATTATGACTTTAGCACTGATGGAGATATTGCACCGATTGGATTAAAGGGATATTTGAGGTACCAATACCAACCCTCCAAACTATTGGAAGAATACGAGATCAAAGATGGCTCACTTATTCCAATTTTTAAGACTGCGAAAAATCATTCAACCGAACTTCATGTACGTTATGGTTTCAGAACATTCGGAAACCAAGCTTTTCAAGCCCGTGTTCGTGGCTTCACTTATTTCAGTAAACCTGATGATTCTTTTTTCACCGATTACATAGGTGGGTTTTTAGGAATGAGGAGTTATCCTTTTTTTGCGATTGGTGGAAATACTACAGCTTTTACAAGTCTTAGTTGGTTCACCCCGATCTTTAAAAATATCAATAAACAAGTTGGGCCATATACTTTTGATAAATTATATGCACGCTTCTTTTTTGAAACTGGAAATGGATGGTATCCAAACGAAGCAGCAGTAAATAATCCCAATCTTCTTGATTCAGGAAAAAACCTCAAAAGTGGAATTGGCGCAGAGCTACGATTAGCAAGTAGTGGCTATTATCTATTTCCACTCCGGTTTTTTGTGAGTGCAGCCTATGGATTCGACCGTTTTACATTAACACTACCAGACGATTTTGTTACTGGCTCTCAAAGCAATACCGTTACTTATGGCAGAGAACTGCTCTTTCATTTTGGATTAACCTTTGATTTCGAGTTGTTATGAAAAAGATGATATTCACACTGTTTCTTTTTGGAATACTTTCTTCATTAACTTTTGCTCAACCTCTTCAAAAATCTTTATCAGGCACTATTATAGTTAACCCGAACTCTTCACCTGAAAAAAAAGAACTTTCTATTTCAGATTTTAAATATATAAGTGTAGGTAATGATCAATTTTCAGAATCTAGCTCAATACTAGATGCCCCAAGAACTAAACCTGCCGTTGCCTTATTATCTTCTGCAATCATTCCAGGATCAGGCCAAGCGGCTAATGGAAAATGGGGACGAGCGGCTGCATATTTACTTATTGATGTAGCTAGTATCCTCTATTATGTTGACAGAAATAATGTAGCTAAAAGAAACGAGCGTGCTTACGAGCGTTATGCCAATGAAAATTGGAGCGTACTTGCATATGGTCAGTGGCTAGTTGAATATTCTAGAGCTAACGGAATTGAAAACGGTTATAATAATTCAGGTGGACTAGAAGAACAGGTTTTTGGTAAAAATCCAACTTGGGGAGACACACCTACTGACTGGCAAGAAGTCGATTTAGCAATAATCAGAGCAGTTGAAATCCAAACTCCATTCTATTATTTAGAAAGTGTTGCCAGTGTATTTTCACATGTAGTACAAGATTATGGCTCTCAGCAGTATTATGAGTTGATGAGTAAATATTATCAATTCCAACCCGGTTGGCGTGATTTCCATGAAACCAGAATTGCTGAAGGAGCTAATCACAATTACCGCTATCCTTGGGATGTAAGTATGCTCACTTTAAATTTTATAGAAGGTCGTGATCGAGCAGAAGAGTTTAATAATAATTATCGGCAAGCTGGGAACATCTTAAAGTTGATGATGGTAAACCATATAGTTTCAGCCTTCGATGCATACTTTACCGTAAAACTTAAGAATAGCAGAATTGATACTCAGGCTAATATTTTGAGAACCGAAGCATTATCTGTAACCTGGCACTTTTAACATCCTTCATCTTCCCGTATTTTAAACCATGATTAAACAAATACTCACCAACAAGTATTTATACATTTGTATTGGATCACTGATTTTAATCGGGGCTTCTACCCTTTTTATACTCGATAAGTTTGTTATGCCTTCATACACGAATTACAATGAAGGAGTAACTGTACCCGATGTCACACGTATTTCGCTTGAGGAAGCAGAGAGAGTACTTACCAATTCTGGTCTTCGGGTTGAAGTAGCAGATCGGAGAGCAAACTCGGCTTTCCCAGCAGATTATGTAATCGACCAATCTCCTGCTCCGGCAATAATTGTTAAGCCAAATAGAAAAGTATATTTAACCGTTAACGCGGCTGTAAAACCTCAAGTTGTAGTTCCTAATGTGGTGAATCTTTCGCTTAGAAATGCTCAAATACAATTACAAAATTATGGGCTAGCAGTAGGTTCAATTAGTTATGAATCTTCTCGATTCAAAAATGCAGTATTAAGGCAGTCGATTTCGGAGGGAATAACGGTTGAAAAAGGAAGAACTATCGATTTAGTTGTAAGCGACGGACTTGGTGATAAGATTGTTGATATTCCCGAAATCATTGGTTTAAGACTTCCTGATGCACAACTTAAACTTCGTGAAGTCGGACTTAGAGTTGGTGAAATTCGTTTTCAACCCATTAAAGATGTGATTCCAAATACTGTGCTAGATTTTACCCCGAAAGTTACACAACTTGTTGAAGGTGGCACACTTACACTTGTAATATCGGAACGATTTGAAGTTCTAGAAGAAATTGAGGGTGCTGCCGTAATTGTAGATTCAACCGGAAACAATTCACCTACTCCGCAACCTAATAATAATAACTGATGAATTTTAGCCTCCCAGTTGTAGCACCATCCATTCTTGCAGCAAATTTCACTAAGCTTGAAGAAGATATTAGCAAAGTAATCGAAGGTGGCGCAAATTGGATTCACTGTGATATTATGGACGGACATTTTGTGCCCAATATCAGCTTTGGACCCAATATTGTAAAACAAGTTAGCAAAGTTGCTCCTGATGCATTCATAGATACGCATCTGATGATTGAGAATGCAGACCAATATATTGATGCTTTTGTAGAAGCGGGTTCTGAATTAATTTCTGTTCATTATGAAGCATGCACACATCTACATAGAACTTTACAAAAAATTAAAAGTCACGGTATTATGGCTGGTGTTGCTGTAAATCCTGCTACTTCACTTTATAACATCGAACCAGTGTTAGAATATGTTGATATGGTTGTAATTATGAGTGTTAATCCTGGTTTTGGTGGTCAAAGTTTCATCGAAAGTAGCTACTCTCGATTACAAGAGCTTACTGATCTTAGAGAAACAGGCGAACATGGATTTCTAATCCAGGTTGATGGTGGCGTAAATTTAAAGAACATTGCAAAAGTAGCAACAGCAGGTGCTGATGTTCTAGTTGCAGGAAGTAGTGTTTTTAGCGCAAAAGATATTCCAGCAAGAGTAATGGAACTACAAGAAAAAATAACTTGAATCAGTAAATAGCTTTTGCACCTCTTTTTCTAATCAGATAAGCTAATCTGAATTCTTCTACTAAATCCTTACCTTTAAGAGTTACTATTAATCTTAATATCTACTGCTATAGAAGACGCTCGCACCCTTTTAGAACAAGTCATTACACTTAGTACTATCGATCCAATTACTCTATTTGGAGTTCATGATCATAATATTCGATTACTAGATCAGAACTTTCCTGAAACTAAAATCAACGCTCGTGGCGAACGCGTTAAAATTACAGGTCCAAGTGAAGAAGTAGCTTTAGTTAAGGAAGTTATTGAAGGAATGATTGAAGTTGTTGAGCGTCGAAATAAGGTAACTGAAGACGATATCAAGACTTTAATAACTCTTAAAAGTGGGGAGTATAAAGCTCGCCAACGAAAACAACACCCGGCATTTAAAGGAGATGGTGATCTGATCCTCTATACCCATAAAGGGGAACAAATTCTTGCAAAAACTCCCGGTCAAAAAAGAATCGTTAAATCTTCTACCGCTAATGATATCGTTTTTTCAATAGGTCCTGCTGGTACTGGGAAGACCTATACTTCCGTTGCTCTGGCTGTAAAAGCGTTAAAAGAACGGAAAGTTCAAAAAATCATTCTTGCACGACCTGCCGTTGAAGCTGGAGAAAATCTTGGTTTTCTTCCCGGTGATCTAAAGGAAAAAATCGATCCTTATCTACGTCCACTTTACGATTCTTTAGAAGATATGATCGATAAGGATAAACTTGATCTGCACCTTTCAAAAAATGTAATAGAGATCGCCCCTCTTGCTTATATGAGAGGTCGAACCCTGAACAATGCTTTTGTAATTCTTGATGAAGCTCAAAATGCTACGAATACACAAATGAAGATGTTCTTAACTCGTATTGGGTTCAATAGTAGAGCAATTATTACCGGAGACATCACTCAAACAGACTTACCAAGAAAACAGCAATCAGGGCTTATCTCCATTCAAAAAATTCTTAAAGGGATTGAAGGAATTGATTTTGTGTATCTATCCGATGAAGATGTGGTACGTCATAAACTTGTGAGAGATATAATAAATGCATACGATCGTTTTGATAATGAAGAAAGTAATAAAGAAGCAAAGTGAGTAGTAAGAATACTTTCGTAGCGGCATTATATGAAGGTACCTTCTCTGTTGGGCTAGATCGTGTATTTAACAGAATTCCGCGAAATGGAAGCCCTGCAAAAGGAGCTTTAAAAATTTCGCTCAATCCATTTTTGATTGTCACACCAGATAAAAAAATCTTATTTGATTGCGGAATTGGTGAGTTTGGAGAAGATACAGGACCAAAGATAATTCGTGAAAATTTGGAGATACATAATTTAACCGAATTCGATATTACAGATGTTTTTCTGAGTCATTTACACTATGATCACATTGGCGGATTAGCAAACAAAGAGAATGGATATTGGGAATTAACATTTCCTGAGGCTAAAGTTTGGGCTTCAAAAAAAGACTGGGAACAAGCTACGGCAAAAGAAACTTGGTATGATGAAGAAAAAACTGAATTTCTTGCCTTCGTTGATGCACGAGCCGACCTTCATTTTCTAAATGAAACCGACCAACCTTATCCCGAAATAAAAGTAGAAAAAATTGGTGGACACACAGAATTTCATCAAGTTCTCTTTTTTGATGATGGCGAATATAAATACATGCAAGCCGGGGATGTTATTGCAACTCGAAGTCAAATTAATCGGAAATTTGCTGCTAAATACGATTTTGATCCTGAGACAAGTCAGAAACAACGAGAACGCTTAGCTAAACTTGCTTTTGAAGAAGGATTCATCATCTTAGCTTTTCATGATGATGAAACTCCAATTGTTAAGATTATCGATCACGATGATAAATCAGGATACACTACTGAGGTAATAGAAAATAATGTCCCTTCCTGAACATATTAATACCATTAAAACTTTTCTACTCACGCAAAGATTTCCTGTATCTATCGATGCTGCAGTTATTCTCGGCTCAGGATTAGGTAGCTTTGGAAATGAAATTGAACAACCTATTATCATTCCCTATTCATCCATTCCTGAATTTCCGCAATCTACCGTTGAAGGACATTCTGGTTCTTTGATTTTTGGGGATATTGATGGAAAAAGTGTTCTAGCTTTCTCCGGTCGTTTTCATTTCTATGAAGGATACGGCTTCGATAAAACTGTGCTTCCTGTTCAGTTATCAAATGCTTTTGGGGTTGAAAAGCTCATCATTTCAAATGCTGCAGGTGGAATTAACCTAGACTTTAGAGTGGGTGATTTAATGGTTATTGACTCGGTTTTGAGCCCAGCTAAAGAGCTGCCTGATTTTGAGAATTCTGGGATAGACCAACTATTGAAGACAAATGCTGTAGAAGTAAAAAATGTAGCCGACAGCTTAACCATTCCTATTAAGCAAGGAAGCTATTTATATGTAACCGGACCAAATTATGAAACCAAGTCCGAAATCCATGCCTTTCGCTTTTTAGGTGGAGATGCGGTAGGAATGAGTACTGCGCCGGAGTTAATCGAAGCTGCGAAACTAGGAACAAAAGCGGTGGCAATTTCCCTCATCACAAATGCCGCAGCTGGAATTACAGGAGAAGTTCTTGATCACGCAGAAGTAAAAGAAGCTGCTGATTCTAAAAAAGAAGTTTTTGCTGAGCTGGTTAAGGGGTTGATTGGAGGTATGTAATGACCATCCAAGAAGAGTTTGAAGAAATAAAAAAAATTTTCAAGTGGATATCAAAAAAAATATTTGGGAAAGTTTACGATGAGCTTTCATTATATGTGATGAGTATCTCATTTATTCTGATTCTTGTCTTAGATAGAAACTCTTTTTCTGACTTAATTTATCTCTCAAAGCAAGATTTGCGGTTTTATATTATAATTCCTGGATTCATTTACGGTATTATTCTTTCGATTTATCATGTATTTACAGATAGAAAGAAAACCTCAATCAGTAAATCATGGATGCTTTATTTTGCACTAACGTTGCAAATGTTAGTAGCAATGATTGCTCTTTCATATGCATTATATGATGATTCTATTTCTATAATATATCCGATACTTAATTTCTTTTACGTAGCCATCATGTTTAAGCTTGAAGAGTATGAATCTCTTGAATTATTTCATATTAGTGATAGGAATACAAGTTTCGTTGAGGTTTTCTTTTCAACTGTTGTTGTTGGTATTGTCGTATTGGTTTCTACTGTTTTATTTAGAAATTTTTGGATTGAGACTCTTTCAATTACTGTAATATTAGGTAACCAGATAAGTACATTGTCACACAAAGCAACAAGTAACCTTCTCAAATTAGATTTATAATATTACTAGTTGCTACAACTTTTCTACAAACTTAGATTAGTAAGAGGATATACATGAATAGTGGTAAATATTCCGAATAAATCTACTAAAATAATCAGATTTGTCAGGATGACCCTCTTTCTCTTTATTTCAATAAAGTCAGCGAATTTTTAAACAACTTCAATGGTGACGCTTTTTAAATTTTTTTAAAAATAGTCTATTGCTTCGCAGGAACTCTCGGAATCATCATTATTTCTTTTTGGCGACCATCTATGTACCAAACACCAGACTCATCAAAAAAAGCATCCTCTTCGAGCATGATTCTAATTTCCTTGCCCCACTCTTCAATGTAAGTAGCGGCGTTTAGTTCAATTGAATAGGCTGTATTTAAATGGAGTGGATAATCACCATCTCCAGGAACTCCACCTTGTGCATCCCACATTCCTAGCGTAGTTCCAGCAGCATGTCCATGATACCCAATTGGGTGGGTATAAATACTAGGATTGATCCCTTCGGCTATTGCTTGTTCTCTTGACATTTTAAGGACTTCATTACCTGTTCTGCCTTCTTTAAAGTTGTTGGTGAATATGTCTTGAAGACGATTACCGTTATCAAAAGCTTTATTCAAATATTCTGGGACTTCAGTTTCTCCTGGTCGAAGCACATAGGCATGTTGTTGGGTATCGGTATTCAATCGTAGATAAGTAATCCCAAAATCAACATGAAGTAAATCACCAGGAATAATTATGTTTTCACTGGGTCTGCTATCAAAAGTTCGCAGATGATCAAAAGACTCCGGGTCGGCTCGTTGAATGGAAACACTGGGATGAAACCAAGTAACCAATTTCAGTTCTCGTATTTTTTCTCTGTACCACCATACCAAATCATCGGTTGATGTAACCCCGGGTTGAATAACTTTATCAGAAAATCCTTCCGCTATAATTTCATGTGCAATTCGAACAATCTGAGGATATAAAACCATTTCTTTCTTTGAACGGGTTTCAAGCCATCCAACTGCTACTTTTTCTGCAGAAACCAGTTTTTTTGAGTACTCTTCACCGATTCCTGTTTTCAGTTCTTCATAATCGGTAAGAACCATTCCATCGGCATGTTGCCAATCAGTTGAAGTATTAATTCCAATTTTTTTGGGATTTCGTTCTTCTATAATTTCTTTCAATCGAGCCCATTGATTTGGTTGTACTTCTTTATCCCATGCTTTCTTAAATGTTTCCCCAACATCATATCTAGCTACTGCTAACGTTTCTAAACCTTCTTCTTCCCCTCTATCAAAAACCACAAGAATAGTTCTTCGCCTTGCCGCTAACCAGGTTGCCGGAAGCAATGTTTTGATTACCGGATCTTCATTATACTCTCTAGAAATAATCAACCACATATCCAGCCCTTCTTTTCGCATAATCTCAGGAAGTATCGTTTCTACTTTATCTGCAAGAAGATCATCAATAACAATTGCTCGTTCTTTCATTGATAAAATCTCAGGGTAATTCTGAGCCTGAGCTGATTTAACAATGAATATTGTGTAAAGAACAAGGAATAATGAAGTAAGTAATGTTGTTTTTTTCATCGTGTCTTTGATTGGATACTAGTTAATTTTTTGAAGGTCTAGATTTAATTGATCATTGAATATTCATTATTCCCCGGTAAGCCATGCATCTCTTTTTGCTCTTTTTTGCCGATTTGCACGTTTATCTATTTCAGTTTTTAAACTATCAGAAGCTCCTAAAGTCACTCGAACCCTCTTTTCTTGTCCCCATCTTAAAAGTACTACCTCAACTGATTGACCGGGTCGTCTACGTTTAAGAATTTCATCGACGCTTTCTACATCACTTAACCGAATGCCACCAATAGATATAATTTCATCTTCAGATTCGATTCCTGCTTCATAAAGTGGACTTCCAATTAATGCGTTTGTTGTGAGCCTCCAAACTCCTTCTTGTTCTTGGATATTACCTCCTAGAACTGCTCGATTCGAATCCTCTAACTCAAAGTTAACACCCATTTCATCAAAAAGTGATTTATAGTCTGGCATTTCGCTATTAAAAATATGACGCTCAAAAAACTGGGATGCAAATTCTTGTCCTGCATACTCTTTTAAAATAGCTTCTAAATCCCGAATCGAATATGGAATCTCGGTTTTACCATAGTGCTCCCACACTAATTTCATGTAATCGTCAAGGTTTAATCCATTATCCAGCAATCGTAGCGACATATCCAGCGCAAGCCCGAGCACACTTCCATATGAGTAGTAAGAAACAAAGATGTTATTATCGTTTGTAGGATCTATAGAAGTAGCAGCATCCACAAAAGGGGCCCGATAACTCATTTCAATTGGGTTAAAAAACTTCCTTCCCGGAGAATTAATCACATAGTTAAGTGTTCCGTCTAACCCTTCTATATACTGATCATGTGTTCTAATTCCTGCTCTTGCAAGAATCAACCCTGTATAATAACTGGTAAAACCTTCAGCAAACCAGAGTTCTCCACTCATATTTGCTTCCTCAAAGTCGAAAGGCTCAAGAGAAGCCGGGCGAATTCTTTCCACATTCCAGGCATGAAAAAACTCATGTGAGATGGTACTTAAGCGGTATTCTCCAAGAGGTTCATCTAAATCTTTTGAACCCGTTACAATCGTTGAATTTCGATGTTCCATTCCATCTCCACTTGCATTGGGCATGTAACAAGATAAAAATGTGTATTCGCCGAAATCGAAAGTTGGTAATTCGCCAAAAACATCACGTTGAGCCTCTACTATGGCTATAACTTTCCCAAAATATTCATTCACTTCCCTATCATTTGCAGGAGTATGTAAAACTAAACGAATTAGCTGTCCATCAATCATTTCCTCTCTCAAATGATAATCTGCAATTTCGATTGGACTATCCATAAAATAATAGGTGTCCGGAGCGTAATACTTTTTCTCATCCATTTGCTTCAGCTGAGTAGCAACCTGCCAGTTCAAGTCTTCTCGAATATTAAACGTTACCTCCACTGGGCGATGCTGATAATCACGTGCAAAAACGAAAGTGGCAGGAATATTTAAATGGGCATGTGATTCATCTATTTGAGAATAAGTTCCCCCTCCTCGATTTGCAAATAATGTATACTCAAATCTAACCATTCCATCGTGACCTACCACATCCCATTGTTGGGGATTTGGTCGGGAGATTTCAAGTTCATTTCCATTGCTATCAAATGCTTTTACACTATATACATTTTTAGCAAAGTTATGTATAGCATATCTACCGGGTGAAGTCCTGCTCATTCTTATTTCAAGAGGTTTTGCATCCAAATTTTTAAAAACAGCCGTTATGTTAGCTTCGTGATGCACCGCATTTTCGAACGAGATTGAATATTCATTGGCTGTTTGTGCACTTAATCCCCCATAATAAGTAATAATAAGAAAAATAGACAGTGGTATGATTTTTTGCATAGGTAGATCTAATTTAAAAAGAAAGGTGAATATGAAGAGCTTTAAAGAGTGTTGCAAGAGTAAGGACGTTAAAGATTTAAAAGAGGACTTTTCCATACCTTAATTTTCATTTACTTTACTACAATGAAAAAAATAACTGTATTATTGTTTTTAGGTCTATTAATTACTCAAGAAGTAAATGCCCAAAGTTTTTTAGATAAAACTTTTCAAACCCCACTTGCAATTAACAAGGTTTCTTCGAATTTAGAATCATCTCATCTAACCGATTTTTCGTTTAAAGTGAATATTTCTGAGATTCTACCTGATAAGAACTCTTTATTATTATCCTCATTAAAGGTAACAGAGGGTTTAAAGTTTCAATCATCACTCGATCAATTTAGTTCAATGCCTTTGTTCGATTTTAGAGCATATAATCCTGTTTCTGTCAGTGATTATAATGATCATCTCTCCAGAAATTATCTCATGCTTAATTCATCATTTCCGAAAATATGGTAGGCTCAGTTTCTTTAACAATATCGGATAACATTGGTACGATTGAATTTCAACACCCTAAAGGAAATTCGCTTCCAAAGAAGTTATTAAATGAATTGGCAGAAGAAATAAATGCGGCGGGTTCTGATAAAAAAATAGCAGTGATTGTTTTAAAAAGCGTAGGGAATGGAGCTTTCTGTGCAGGTGCCTCTTTTGATGAACTTGCAGAGATTGATAGCAATGAAAAAGGATCTCAATTTTTTTCGGGTTTTGCCAAGGTTATTCTTGCAATGAAAAACTGTCCTAAGCTAATACTGTGCCGTGTTCAGGGTAAAGCTGTGGGTGGTGGTGTTGGTATTATTGCAGCTGCAGACTATGCGATCGCAAGTTCCGAGGCTTCTATAAAACTTAGTGAGCTTAATTTGGGGATTGGACCATTCGTAATTGCTCCTGTTGTAGAACGTAAAATTGGTATTTCCGCACTTTCCTCTCTTAGTATTAATGCTTCTAGCTGGAGAAGTGCTAATTGGGCAAATGAGAAAGGTCTTTACAATGATGTTTTTGAATCATCGTATTTACTTGACGAAGCTATAAATACCCTTGCTACCAACCTTTCGAAAAGTAGCCCTGAAGCAATGATGGAATTAAAAAACGTGCTATGGGAAGGATTTGAATTAATGGAAGATAAATTGAAAAAAAGAGCTCAAATCAGTGGGGCATTAGCCCAAAGTGATTTTACAAAAAAATTTATTGAACAATTTAAATCCTAGCTTCTTTTTTTATTTTTAGGAATAATGAGCTCAAAGCACGATCCATTTACCCCATTATATTTAATGTTTGCTCCTATCTGGGAACAAAGAGAATGAACTAGACTAATACCAAGTGAATCTTGGTTAGTTTCCAAAATATTTTCTGTTGAACCTATTCCATTGTCTCGAATAATCATAGTATAGTAGCTATCATGATCTTCGAAATTTATAAAAACCTCACCTATTTTAACTTCATTGAATGCATGTTTATAACAATTGCTCAATAATTCATTTACAATTAGACCTATCGGAATGCCAATATTCACATTAATATGCGTTTGAGTTGATTCAAGTTTAACCTCTACTTCGCAATTGGGATTTCTCATTGTCGCAGAAATACTTAACACCAATTCTTTTAGGAATTTATTAAAATCTACACGCGCTAAATCTTTGTTTTGATAAAGGTTTTCGTGAATCTTTGACATAGCAAGTACACGCAATTTACTTTCTTGAATTGCCTTTTTTGCATCTCCTTCAGGAATATTCCAGCTTTGAAGTTCGAGTAACCCTGAGACCACTGCAAGGTTATTCTTAACTCTGTGATGAATTTCTTTAATAAGAACTTCCTTTTCATTTAAAGCAGATTGCAGGTCCTTGGTTTTCTCTTCTACTAGAATTTTTAATTGCTTTTTTTCTATCTTTTCAGCAGTTATTCGAACCAAAATGAAAATAGCTAACACAAAAGTTAACCCTACTAAAAAGTAAAACGGAATGGTTCTCCAATATGGGTTTTCTATCTCAAACGTTGTTAATAAAACAGGTTCTCCCCAGCTGGATTTTATCGATTTAGTTTGTACAAAAAATTTGTATTCGCCAGGAGGGATATGTGTATATCTTACATCACTAAGATTAGTTGAAGACTCCCATTGGGTATCAAATCCTTCCAGTTTATATTTATAAATAATTCTGTTTGGGTTTTTGTGATCTATTCCATTAAATCTGATTTCAATATTATTATTGTCATAACCCAGAACTAAGTCGTTTGTACTCAAATCGTTTTTCAATTGGTCATAAACCAATTCATTATTTACGAGTATTTCTCTTAAGTAAACATTGGGAGCGCCTTTACGACTATTTTTAGTGTTAGAAAATGTACTTTCTACTTTCACTAGACCTTTAGAATTACTTCCGAACCAAAGGCTTCCATCCTCTTCCAATACACTTGCATGACCGTTGAATTCAATTCCATGGCCATAATCATTAAATGCATAATGTTCTTGAGGTGCCATTTGCCCGAATTCCCAGTTATTCAAATCAAAATAATTTATCCCTCCATTGGTAGCTTGCCATAAGTTTCCATTTTTATCAAACTGTAAAAAAATGGTTTCTTGCATATATAAGTCTAGGGTTCTAAAAGGTAAAATTTTAGTTGGCATTCCTTTTTCATCAAAATCTGAAAGAATAAATATCCCCTTATTTGTTCCCACCCAAATGTTTCCATTTTTATCTTCTTCAACATCAAAAATATTACCGCCTTCTAATCCCTCTTTAGATGTTAGATAATTAAATGATTTACCGTCGAAATGTGCAAGTCCGGAATGAGTTCCTATCCAGTAATATTCTCTTGAATCTTTATCTATTGATATAAGATCGGTTTGCCAAAATACCTTATCAGGAGGTGGGAACTTGGTAATTTCACCTTCTTTATATCTTAAAAGCATATCAAACGCTGCAAACCAAATTGAGCCATCTTCTTTATCAATAAAAATATCACTTATGTAGTACTCATAAATCTCTTCAAAAAATTTGGGGCGGAAAAAATTCGTGCCATCAAACTCAATGATATCATAATCTAAACTTAGCATTATTATGTTACCATTTGGGAGTTCTTCTATGTCCCAAATCTCTCCTTCATCAAAGTATTCTTTAGGAATTGAATAGTTGAAAAACTGATTGTTTTCTAGTTTACTAATTCCATTCTCTGTTCCAACCCAAATACTTCCATCAGAGTGTAGTAAAGTGCTAAACACAGAATTTGCATTTAAAGCAGAACCACTATCATAAATCAGGAAGTTTTGATCTTTTAAAATACTAACCCCATCTCCGTCAGTGGCGATCCAAATAGTACCTTCATCATCTTTAACCAGTCTATATATAAAATTACTACTTAGCCCATTTCTCTTTTTAATCTGAATAAAGCTAACACCATCATATATAAATAGTCCATTTCTTTCAGTACCTATCCATATTGAACCATTATCATCTTCAGAAATTGAGAATACATAGCCAAGCTTTGTTCCGTTTATATTTTTAATCGTTTCAATACTAAAATCTGGTTTAATGATAGTAATACCATCACTTGTAGGTACCCATTTATCTCCATTACTAGATTCAAAAACTTGATATGCGAACTCACCTGATAGCCCTGAGTTTGAAGTAAGTGTATAAGTGATTCCTTCACTTGGTTCGTATCTAGCTATTCCTTTAGACGTTGACACCCAGAAGTTACCATCCCCATCTTGGGTAAGATCCCAAATCTGATTGCTTGGTAACCCGTTTTCAGTAGATAATACTTTAGTTAATTCTCCTCCCTTTTCCCATTCATAAACGCCATTCTTATCAGAACCAAACCAAATTTTACCATCAACACCATCACTCATATAATGTATGAGCAGTGTATCTAATACGGATAATTCTGGAACCTTAATAAACCGATTTTCTTCAAATTTAAAAACTCCACCTAATTCAGTTACCGCCCATAAATCATTATCCTGATCTTTATAAATATCATTAATCAATTCATCATTCAAGCCATCTTCAGAAGTGTAATTCTGATAGTTTTTTCCATCATATTTTACAAGCCCATTAGTGGTTGCGAACCACACCAACCCTTGATCATCGATAATTACGTCATATACAAAACTTGATGGTAAACCATCATTTACAGAATATGTTTTAAAATCATATTTCTGTGTATACCCGGCCATGTAACCCAAAAAGAGAAAATTGGCAAGTAAAAAAAGTCTTTTAACAATCAATCCAGTTAACCCCTCGCTTATTTATAACTTTATCAACATATAAAAATTCTGGATTTTAATTCGTTTAATAATAGCCAATAACTTTTACCAATAATTTATAAATCATGTAGTATTATCTGACACAGTTTAACCAATTTAAAATTATGCGCGCATATCTTCTTATTATTTTTTCTCTTTTGTTAGCACAAACTATGTTTGCTCAAGATAAATGGGATGTTTCGAACCCTGAACTCGGCAACACAACATCACTTTCATTTACAACTGACGAAGGCACCTGGATGAATTTGGATGTTAGTCCCGATGGAAAACATATAATATTCGATTTACTAGGTGATATTTATTCCATTCCTATTTCAGGCGGTAAAGCCACACTATTAAGAGGTGGTCATGCTTTTGAAGTGCAACCTCGATTCAGCCCTGACGGTAATCATATTTCTTTTACAAGTGATGCAGGTGGAGGAGATAATATTTGGGTTATGAATGCTGATGGTTCTAATGCAAAACAAATTACTGAAGAGAACTTCCGACTCCTCAATAATTCAACCTGGACCCCAGATGGTGAGTATATCATCGCAAAAAAACACTTTTCCTCTTCTCGTTCTTTGGGAGCTGGTGAAATTTGGATATTTCATAAAAGTGGTGGTAGTGGAATACAATTAGTAGAGAAAAAAAATGAACAACAAGATATAGGAGAGCCTTCAGTATCGCCAGATGGTAGATACATATACTACAGTGAGGATAATTATCCGGGTGGGTTTTTCCAGTATAACAAAGATCCAAATTCTCAGATATATGTAATCAGAAAATACGATCGGGAAGATGGAGATATTGAAACAGTAACTGGAGGAAATGGAGGAGCTGCGCGACCTCAAATTTCTCCTGATGGAAAAAAACTCGCTTTTGTACGAAGAGTTAGAACTAAATCTGTGCTTTATTTAAGGGATTTAAAGTCAGGTTTGGAGAAACCACTTTTCGAAAACTTAAGTAAAGATCAGCAGGAAGCATGGGCTATTTTTGGAGTATATACTAACTTTAACTGGACTCCAGATGGAAACCATATTATAGTTTGGGCAAATGGGAAAATTAACAAAATTGATACAAAATCTGGTGAATCAACGATCATCCCATTTGAGGTAGAGTCAAATCATTCTATTGTTGAAGCTGCTCGTTTTAAGCAGGATGTTGCTCCTGAAAAATTTACTACAAATGCGATCAGAAACGCTGTTACCTCTCCTGATGGTAAAACAGTTGCCTTCAGTGCCGCTGGGTTCCTATGGACAAAATCACTTTCAAATGGTGAACCTGTTAGATTAACGAATGGCACTGATTTTGAGTTTGAACCTAGCTTCTCGCCTGATGGCAATACTCTTGCCTATGTTTCTTGGAGTGATACTGAAATGGGGGCAGTAAATGTAGTCAATCTTAGAACTCGTGATAGATTTAAGAAACCTACTAAACTAACTTCAGAAAAAGGAATTTACCGCGAGCCTTCTTTCTCACCAGACGGAAATACAATTGTTTATCGCAAAGAAAGCGGAAATGGTCAACAAGGATTTGCTTATACCTTAGATCCTGGAATTTATACTATACCTACGAAAGGAGGTACTTCAAAAATGATTGCAGAATCGGGTAATTGGCCGCGTTTTAGTGTTGATGGATCACGAATTTTCTTTCAAACAGGAGGATATATTTTTGGAGCTATCGATAAAACTTATCGAAGTGTAAATCTTCAAGGTGAAGATGAAAAAACACACTTTACATCAAAATATGGACATGAATTTGTGCCAAGTCCAGATAATAAGTGGATCGCATTTTCTAATTTATACAAAGTATACATCGCCCCAATGACGATGACAGGGAAGGCGATCGAGTTATCGCCATCCACAAAAAGTATTCCCGTTCGGGAAGTTTCCAGCGAAGGTGGCTATCACATGCATTGGTCTTCAGATAGTAAAAAACTTATGTGGACGCTCGGTCAAGAATACTTTGCCGTAGATTTAAAGGATAACTTTACCTTTATAGAAGGTGCTCCAGACAGTTTACCAGAACCTCCTAAAACAGGAATGAATATCGGAGTAGAATTAGATACTTATGTTCCAGAGGGTACTATTGCATTTACGAACGCACGTATTATAACGATGGAAGGTGATAATGTAATTGAAAGTGGAACTATTCTTGTTGAAGGAAATCGAATTACAGCTATCGGATCTAATGTATCAATACCTTTGGGTGCAAAAGTTATGGACGTTTCCGGAAAAACTATTATGCCTGGAATAGTGGATGCACATGCTCATTTAGGTAATTTTAGATTAGGACTCAGCCCTCAACAACAATGGGAATATGTAGCTAATTTAGCGTATGGAGTTACGACGGCTCACGATCCTTCTTCTAATTCTGAAATGGTGTTTTCACATTCTGAAGCAATAAAAGCAGGAAACATGATAGGTCCAAGAGTGTACTCAACAGGTGTAATTTTATACGGAGCTGATGGCGCTTTCAAAGCAACCATTAACAATTATGAAGATGCTCTTTTTGCATTAAAACGAACTAAAGCATTTGGTGCCTTTTCAGTAAAAAGTTACAATCAGCCAAGAAGAGATCAACGCCAGCAGGTTATAAAAGCTGCGAAAGCCCTTGAAATGATGGTTGTACCCGAAGGTGGATCTTTTTTCTTTCATAATATGAGTATGATTTTAGACGGACATACAGGTATTGAGCATAATATACCTGTAGTACCACTTTATAAAGATGTTCGTGAGCTTTGGAGTAATTCAGGTTCTGGGTATACGCCAACTCACATTGTAAATTATGGAAGTATGAGCGGTGAGTTTTACTTCTATCAAAAATACGATGTTTGGGAAAATGAGAAATTACTTACGTTTACACCAAGAAGTATTATCGATGCTCGTTCACGCCACAGAACAATGATTCCTGATGAAGAATATGATCATGGTCATATAAAAACCGCTGAATCTTCTAAGCTTTTAACTGATGCAGGAGTAAAAGTAAATCTTGGCGCTCATGGTCAACTTCAAGGACTTGGAGCACATTGGGAACTTTGGATGATGAGTCAGGGTGGAATGACAAATATGGAAGCACTTAGAGTTGCTACTCTTAATGGTGCTCATTATTTAGGACTTGACGATGATATAGGTTCTTTAGAAGTGGGAAAACTAGCTGATTTGATTGTACTGGACAGAAATCCATTAGAGGATATCAATAACACAAATACTGTACGGTATACTATGGTAAATGGTCGCCTGTTTGATGCATCAACTATGAATGAGATTGGAAATCAAACTAAAGAACGACTTCCATTCTGGTGGGAAAGAGATGGGTATGGCGAACAATTTGACTGGCACGCTATCACCCTTGAAGCTGCCGGATTGCAGTGTTCATGTTTTGCAAGACATTAAAGTCTGAAATAAATATTCTACATATCTTTGAAAGCCGTGAAAAATTCACGGCTTTTTTATTAAACAAATAATTTACTACACCATTAAACAAAAGAACTTTCCAGCGATTCTCATTGCTGCAATAGGTGTTATTCTTTTTTCAACAAAAGCAGTACTTATAAAACTAGCTTATCAGTACGATGTGGATTCTATAAGCCTGCTATTACTTAGGATGTTGTTTTCTCTACCTTTCTATTTATTGATATGGGCAATTCACCGGGCTAGATGGAAAAATCAACCAGTTTCAAAAAAAGACACTTTTTTAATCGTATTTCTAGGTTTGGTAGGTTACTATTTAGCTAGTTATTTCGATTTCAGAGGTCTAACCTTAATTTCGGCAAGTCTTGAGCGACTCATATTATTCAGTTACCCAACTATTGTACTCATTCTAAGCGTTTTCATACTTAAGAAAAAAATTACAAGGGTCCAGCTTGTTTCGATATTCGTTACTTACTTAGGAATTTTAGTCATTTTTTTAGATCGGGGTGGCATCGCTGCAGGAAATACGGAAGATTTATTTTTGGGAGCTTCCTTTATCTTGCTAAGCGCTTTTACTTATGCTCTTTATCTGGTTGGAAGTAATCTTATTATTGGAAAAGTGGGGAGTGTTCGATTAACTACTTTTTCAATGCTTATATCATGCCTTGCTGTAATTCTTCACTACCTTACTACCTCCAAAATTGATCTTTTGAGCTATCCAAAAGAAGTATATTTGCTAAGCTTTCTGATGGCTGTTTTTGCAACCGTTATTCCATCATTTCTAATTAATGAAGCAATTAAAAGAATCGGTGCTCCTACCGTTTCAATTATAGGAAGTTTAGGTCCTGTCTCTACCATTACGCTTTCAATGATTTTTTTAGGGGAGATGCTAACACTTATTCAATTTGGTGGAGCTGTAATTATCATTTCTGGAGTCATGATTATCAGTAAATCAAAAAGAAAGTGATTGTTAGACTTTATTGTTCTCTTTCTTTTAAGAACTCTATCATAGTTTGGGATAATCACTTCTGAAAGAATGCAAAATCAGCTTTCCTTCTTCAATTCGAAATAGGATTTGAGGTTTTCCAATTATTCTTTAAAATCAACCATGATCAATTGCAATAACTGCAATACAGAATTTGAAGGCAATTTCTGCCCTAATTGTGGACAGAAACTGAATAGTGGAAGAATAATTTTCAAGGAATCAATGCGTGATGTACTCGAGCATTACTTTGATTTTGATGCACCACTTTTTCGAACCATAACTGGTCTAATAACCCGTCCGGGAACAGTAATTCGAGAATATATATTTGGGAAAAGAAAAAAGTACGCTCATCCCATTCGCTACTATATATTAGTTTTGGCAGTATATTTGATTATTCAAAGTTTAATCGACTTTGACCCAATTAAAACTGTTGGGGAAATACTGGGGGTTAATGAACAACCCAACCCAGATAGCCCTCAAACCAAAGGCTCTTACTTTTTTAGAAATAATATTAATCTATTTCTGTTATTCTTTGCCTTCTTCCTGGCTTTATTTAACAAACTCTTCTTTAGAAAATCCGGAATTTATTTCGTTGAATATTTAGCACTCGGATTTTATGTCGTAGCCCAATACATTTTTTTCAGCCTATTTATAGTTCTTGCTAGCTCCATCTCTTCTTATTTCTTCCTTTTAAATTATCTTCTGGTCTTAATCTATCCAGTATATGTAATTTTCAAATTTCATCAAGGCAAATGGTATTGGATAATGATAAAGGCTTTTATATTAAACTTATTTGCGTGGGTGTTTTATGTAATCCTCGGACAATTTGTTTCTATTTTTATAGTCATTTTATTTGGGCTATAACTTTCAAAATTGTCTGGCTATTCTACATAACAGACATGTTTTCAAGTCTTTTCATGAAGTGATACATGGAACATGCTTTCAGTAAATAAAAGCCTATACTTTTTGAAATCTTATATTTATTTGAGTACCCGTTCCCTCAGAGTTCTGCCTAAACTTGTATTTACCTTTTAACTGAGAGACCAACGTATTGATAAGTGTTTTACCTAACGAGCTACGATTTGAGTTGGTAGAATTATCCGCTTGGATTCCAACCCCATTGTCTTCAATATTTAATTCTATTAGCCCATTATTTTCTCTCATTTCAACCATAATTAACCCTTCATCTTTTCCCTTAAAGGCGTGCTTAAATGAGTTTACTAGTATTTCGTTCAAGAGCAATGAACAGGGAATTGCTTGATTAACATCCAGTGAAATTTCATCCACTTTTGAGTTTACCGTAATATTTTTCCCTTCATTAATATGCATACTTGTTATGGCCTGAATCAGATCATTTACGTAGGTTCTATAATCAATAAACGATAAAGTATCGCTGTGATATAGCATTTCATGCACTAATGAAATTGACTGAATTCTTGCCTGACTCTCTGATAATGCTTTAGTAACCTCATCATTATCCGTTTCATAAGCTTGTAACTGTAAGATTCCTGAAATAACTGCGAGATTATTTTTAACTCGATGATGAATTTCCGAAAGTAAAACTTCTTTTTCCTTTAATGATTTTTTTACTTGCTCATCGGATTTTTTTCTATCTGTGATGTCGGTAGCTACACACACTCTCCCAACTCTTTCATTATTTCCATTTATCAATTCAGCCTCAGAAAATAATACAGGTATCCTTTTCTTTCTCTTAGTTAATAAGCAAAACTCAAAAACACTTCCATTTGCACTATTTGCATCATATTCGTCACCCATATTTTCTAGATCATAAAACTTTTTTACTTCCATACCCACAATCTCTTCTTTCTTGTAATGGAGCATTTCCAGTCCAGCTTTATTTATTCCAACAATAATACCCTCAGTATCGGTAACAATCAGCGTCTCTCTTATCGTCTCTATAATGTTATCCAGATAATCTCTTGCTAGGGTTCTTTTCTGAAGATTAGATGCCATAGTATTGAATGAGCTTGCTAATTCACCTAACTCATCATCACTATTAATCTGAATGTGCTCTTCTAAATTACCTTCCCCTATACTTTTGGCTCCTTCATTTAACTTCTTCAAAGGCTTAGCTATTGATCTATGCACATATAATGCAATAAGAATGGATAATAAAACACATATTATTGAAACGAATGCTATTGCATAGTTTGCTTGATTCAATTGATCTGTAAGTAAATTATTCTCTTGAGTTTGTTTCTCAATAGCTATCATTCTTAAATTTGAGATATCTGGAATTACCCGATTTCGGAAGTATGGGCTAATTGAAGTATTGAACAAGGCATCTGCTTCCTCAACGTCTTCATCAATGAGCTCTAGCCAGTCCATTGAAAGACTAGTATAAAAAATCAGACTTTCATCTAGGCGTTTAATTTCCTGGTACCCTAGCTCATTTTCATTTAGAGGAGACTCTATTAAAAATTGCTTTACTTGGTTTAATGAAACCGAAAGGTCTAAAATTTGCTTCTTAAAACTTTGAGTAAGCATACCCAATGTTGGTTCATCAATTGTAATTTCGTTATCAGGTTTCTTATCTAAGTCTTTAATTGTAATTAAGTAAACTAAACTCTGATATAAATCTCTCTCAATATTTGCGGTAATCTGTACTAGCTCTGTTGTTTCAATATTACTATTTAACAACTGATTTTGAATGGAGTTTGAGTATCGATGCGAAACGATCCCTAACATAGCAATCAACATGCTAATGCAAACGAAACTTACTATTATTTTGCTACCCAACTTCAAAACGTATTCTTTTAAAACAATTTATTAGTTGTAAGATGCAATCACTACCG
This sequence comes from Balneolaceae bacterium, assembly GCA_040222455.1. Lineage (GTDB taxonomy): Bacteria > Bacteroidota > Rhodothermia > Balneolales > Balneolaceae > RHLJ01. The sequence continues at coordinate 246,400 of JAVKDD010000033.1, forward strand.
TCTCAGATTAGAAAAGATTCATGTAACATTTTAACACATGTAGAATTTTACAGGTCTCACATACGCTTATAGTGTCTGTTACGCTTTTTTTACGCGCTGAAATACTCTTGAAACTTACTTTACGTAAAATTTTAATTTTTTTATTTACCTCTAATGAGCATGAGTAATGTAATAAATTGAGATCTAGGAAGAATAAATCTGTTTATAAGCACTCATGAAATGGGCAAGCTGATGTTTTAATCCAATTGTGATACGAACACAATTTGGTAACCCAAAGGCATTTATTCTTCTTAGGATAACACCTTTTTCAAGCATTTTTTCAACTAGAACCTTTGCTTCTTCTTCTGATGGTAAAACCATTAATACAAAATTGGCCACAGATCGTACATATTTTATGCTATTCTCATCGAAAAAATGATATAGTTCTTCTTTTCCTTCTTCAACCATATCCACTGACTGCTTAAGAAACTCTTGATCATGAATAGCTGCCAGAGCCGCAGCTTGCCCAATACCACCTGGCTCAAATGTCATTTTTGTTTTATACATGTATTTAATAATCTCAGAAGGTCCTATTCCATATCCAACACGAAAACCAGCAAGACCATATCCCTTTGAGAAAGTTCTTAGAACAAGTACATTTTCAAAATTATAGCTCAATACATCAGGATAATCAGCAACGAAATGTGCAAACTCATAATAAGCTTCATCCATTATTACTATGACATCTTCAGGCACCTGTTTCATTAACCACTCAAACTCAGTTGTATTTATATAAGTACCAGTGGGATTATTGGGATTTGCTATATAAATCATCTTAGTATGTTCATCAATAGCATTTACTATTGCCTTAACATCAAACTTATACTCTTTAGTTACTGGGATTTTTTTGAGTTTTACCCCTCTTATTTTTGCCTGCACAAACATTCCAATGAAAGTGACATCAGCAGTAACAATATTCTCTTTATTTTGAAAAAATGTTCTACTGAGAAGCGAAAGTAGACTTTCTGAACCGGAACCCACAATTACATTATCAACTTCAACATTTGTTCTCTTAGCGATCTCTTTTCTAAGCTCTTTTGAAAGCGGATCTGGATAATCATTTATTGTTTGTACAGCTTTCTGAACAGCATCTCTAATCGTTGGACTGAAGCCAAGTCGATTTTCATTTGAAGCTAATTTAGATATTTGATCAGGATGATAGGTTTCAACAACTTCAGCGATCGTTTTCCCAGGTATATAAGGTTTTAGTTCTTCAATATTTGCTGGTACTAGTGCTTTACTTTTCGATGAACTCATAGTCTTCCGTCTCCAATTTTATACAAAATTACGACTTAATAATCGCATTTTATAATTGTTTAGCTATTAACGTTTCAGATAGGCGTATCAATCTTTACCTTATAGTATGAAAAAAATAATAGTTACAGGTGCTAGCAAAGGAATAGGTTATTCAACAGCTTTAAAACTTGCTGAAAATGGACATCATGTATTTGCTATAGCACGCTCTGAAAAAAACCTCTTAAAATTAGCTAATGAAAATTTCTCAGGTGAGATCACCACCATCTCAGCTGATTTAACTAATAGCGAGGATATTAATAAAATTGCCTTTGCCCTATCAGATTTCGAATTTGTGGATGCTTTGATTAATAATGCAGGTGCATTAGTAAATAAACCTTTTATGGAAACTACTATTGAAGAATGGAATAGCCAATTTGATATAAACGTACTCTCTTCAATACGACTAATAAAAGCCTTGAAAGTGAAATTTAAAAAAGGAAGCCATATAGTTAACATAAGTAGTATGGGAGGATTTCAGGGAAGTTCTAAATTCCCGGGTCTTGCCGCATACAGTACTTCAAAAGGAGCCCTAACTATACTTAGCGAATGTATTAGTACAGAATTTGCGGGAGATGGAATCGCTGTAAACTGTCTTTGTTTGGGAGCTGTACAAACTGAAATGCTTGAAGAGGCATTTCCTGGATATAAAGCTCCAACAAACCCAGATGAGATGGGAGCATTTATAGCGAACTTTGCTTTATCTGCTCACTTATTCTTTAATGGAAAAGTTTTACCGGTAGCCTTAAATAATCCAGAATAGCACATGGTAAAGCCTCACTATTTTGTTTAACTTCACCAAAACAAGAATCACTTACTTTTTCGATGAAAAAATTTCTTTTTAGCATTGCCTTAGTTTTTGCAATTTCAATTTCTACGCAAAATATTCATGCACAAACTGTTGAGCTTCTGGCAGGAAACACACTGAACGGAGCAATGAATGGGACTTTACTAGGTGGAGCTTCGATGGCCATAGCCAATAGTGATGATTTTTATCCCTTGCAGGTTGGACTTGGGCTAGGAACACTTTATGGAATTGGAATGGGTGGCTACGATATTACTAGAGGCGGAGGAAAAGAATTGCTTGTCTCTGGTTTGTTTAATGATGGTAATAATAGTTCCATTATCGTTCTACTTGATACTTTTTATGGTGCTGCTGCAGGTTCTATAATTGTTACATCAATAATGCTTGTTGCAAACGAACCTCTTTTAGATGGACTTCAATATGGTGCTGGAATTGGAGCTTGGGTAGGTTTTGGGTTTGGTATTTTTGATACTTTTGTACTTGCTAATACAACTACATCACCCTTAGCCGGAGTGTATACTCCTTCAAATAATGCAAGTGGATTGATTGGCGTTAATTTGGAAAAAGGTTCTTCTCTGGGATTTCTGAATCCTTCAGTCTTTCAGACACTCGAATTAACACCAACCTCCTTTACTCGGTCTTTCTCTCCCGGAGTTGAATTGGTTAACTATAAATTTAACTTTTAGCCTGAATTTCAACCAAAGTTCTTAATATTTCCCGAACAGTATTAATATGACCACTTAAAGATGGGTGTAAACCGTCTCCTAAAAAATTCCAGGCTTTAGGTTCTCCCTCTCCCATTCTCACACCTTTAGGATCTACAATACCTCCAGTTTTACCTGATACCAATTGTCGAACTTGCTCTAGATCATTATCATCAATTGTAAATTCATAAATAGGGTTTGAAGCCAAAAGTTCACCAATTATAGGAGTGGGAGTTATCCAAACTGTTGGATTTTGAACGTGAACCTCAAGAATTTCGTGAATTGTATTTAGGTTTTCCCATGTTTCAGATAATGGTAGTAATGTTCTTTGAGGTGCAATATTCAAACGTTGAACATCAAAAATACCCAATGAAACGAATACCCAATCTGGTTCATGAAGAAGAACATCACGATCTAACCTTTTTAAGGCTTCTGAAGTAGTGTTATATGCTACTCCTGAATTAATAAAATTAAACTCAGCATTCTCAAATGAAATCTCTAATAAATACTTTAGAATAGAAAACCATCCCTGTTTATCTTCAGTCGAAGAATCTCCAAAAGCAACAATAGTTTCTTCACCATCAAAAGGAAGTTTATCGATTAAGTCGATAATCTCATCCTCTTTAAGCAGTTCTAATGCACCTTGTTTTGCATTTTCATCTAAGTTATTGTGATAAGTTTTCAATTCATCAACAGAAACGCCCATCAAAATTGCCTCTAATTCAAGCTCATTTCTTCCAGGAAGTAATGGATGTCGTTTACCCAAATTAAAAAATGGGATCATAAATTGTTCCAGTACACTTTTTTCTTCTACACTAAGTTTTCTCATGCTATATCTTTCATATTTACTAATTCATTTACTAATTCTGGGACTCCAATTGTAGCATTCTTTCGGATATGACGCCAATTAGAAGAAATATTCGTTTCGATGTTTGATGGGTCGATAATTACTTTTTGAGTTTCATGTTTAGCAAAATGTATAAGACCGGCCGCTGGATAAACAGATAGCGATGTTCCAATCACAATTAAAAAATCGGCTGTTCTAACTTCATTAGCTGCAACTTCAATCATTGGTACCATTTCTCCAAACCAAACAATGGCTGGTCTAAGTTGAGAGCCATCCTTTGAAAGATCACCAATACTTATTGTCCGATCTCCAATTTCAATGATTTCTTCTGAGTTATGTTCACTTCGAGCTTTTGATAACTCACCATGTAAATGAATTATATTTGTTGATCCAGCACGTTCATGTAGGTCATCAACATTTTGAGTGATAATAACTACATCAAACTTAGTCTCAAGATTCTTAAGACTAAGATGAGCGTTATTCGGTAAGGCCTTTGCAGCTTGAGTTCTTCTTAGATTATAAAACTCAAGTACTTTCTCAGGATTATTATTCCATGCTTCAATAGAAGCGACTTCATTGATATCGTATCCTTCCCAAAGTCCACCTGAATCTCTAAAAGTCGAAAGCCCACTCTCAGCACTTACACCTGAACCAGTTAGAACAACAATTTTCTTACTTGGCATTTACTGTTTGAAGGTGAAACCAAGAGCTATTGAACTGAAAATCATCAACAACTTCGTTAATTGCTCCACTTTGGAACGTATTCAAAATACCATTAATCTCTTCTTGAAGAACTGAAACAGCATTTTGTATAAGGTCTTTATTGAATCCTTGATCACCAAGACTTAATGTAAATTCTAAGGAAACCATTCTACCTAGTGCTTTTCCTAATTCTACTAGCTTACGTTGAGGCATTTTAGCGTCTACTTCAAAGTTCAAAATATCTTTAAAGTAATCTGATGATCTAAGAGTTGGCTCATATTGTTTTAAGAAATCATACAAGTTCGTACTCTTAAATTTGCGCATCATTTTGATAACTGATTCAGAAATCTGCTGATATAAAATATCATTCGATCCTTCGAAAATTTGAAATGGTCTACTGTCTACAGTTGATCTTCCAGCAATGTGATCCAATCTATACCCTTTTGCACCTGTAAGTTGTAGCAAAGATTGAGAAGCTTTTTGCATATAATCGGTTACAACCGATTTAATTGAATTAGCTTGGACGTCCATTCTCGAAGTATTTTTTTCTAAAGGTACATTCGAGCTTGTGAAATTACACATTGCAGAACAAACCGTGAAATATGACTGTAGTTTTGTAATTCTAGATTTTACTTGATCATAGTCAATCAAACTCTGTCCACCTACAAATCTTTCTCTACAATGGATTACCGCTTCTTCCATCATTCTTTTTAAGAAGCCCATTCCCATGCCTGGAAACTGAAGTCTACTTCTATGAAGTAAATCTAGCATTAAGGTAATACCTGTACCTTTAGGTTCTAGTTTATGAGATGCAGGTACTTCAATATTTATTCGATTTTTGCCATATGGAAGCATATATAACCCAAGGTTATTATAATATTCTTCTACATTTATCCCACCGTTTCTGGTATCATGAACAAAAAATGAAATATCTCTTCCTAATTCTCCATTTTCATTTTTTTCACGTGCAGTCATTAACCAATAATCTGCCATACCAGTTAAACCAGCCCAATGTTTTAATCCTTCAATATTATAAATACCTGTATTTGAATTTAATGTATATGAAGTTTGCATTTTTAATGCTTCTGATCCAAAATCGGGCTCAGTAATCATCAAACCGCCCATTTTATTCGCATTTAAAACACCATTATAGACCTCTTTCCTTACTGATTCGTCTGCGTAATTAGCGATGGGTTGAAGGAAAAGTGCACCATTAATTCCCATCATTAGTGAAAGCGGTAAAGATTCATAAGAACTAGCTTCTAACATAGATAAAGCTTCAGCGGTATTACCACCAAAGCCTCCATATTCAGAAGGAATAAATGCCCCTAAAGGATTTAAATCTAAAATCTGAGAGAGAGATTTTTCTGTAATCCCTCTATTTAGTGCTTCTTTATTAGTTTCATCTTTAGAAGCAAAAATTTGAGATAGCTTATCTTTGTATTCTTGTAAAAAAGATTCGAAATCAAACATACAAAATTATTTTTTATGGTAACGTTTAAACTATAATATACGACATATTTGATAGTAAAATTGTTCCACACATGTAAATAAAAAAACCCTTCGATGCAAGAGCAAGGAAGGGTTTATGTGGGAAAAAAAGAAGAGGCGGCGACCTACTCTACCGCAAAGCAGTACCATCGGCGCTGCAGGGCTTAACGACCGTGTTCGGGATGGGAACGGGTGGGG
>JAVKDD010000034.1:0-2384 GCA_040222455.1 Balneolaceae bacterium
TAATGGTTCTTGAAACCCGGACGTTATCTAGCTCGCCTCTGCTGGAGTTGTTTTTATTAAAGATATTTACCAGCCATTTATAACGGTTCCATTTTTTAGTATCTTTAATTAATCCTATGGCACTAAGCTAAAGGGACGTTAGAAGTGATTACTTCAGATTCTGAAGATATTCAATCAACTCATGAACATTTGAATAATAAGATAGCTCATAAGGATGTTTTCCACTCTCTAAATCCGATTTACATTGCATTAAGCTCCATTTGCTATTCTCAATACCAACTGAAAAGTTGGGGCGAAGTTCTTCATAAAGGTTTGAAGCTTTCTCGTAAATTGCAAATTCTAATTTAACATCCTTGATAAGTTCATCACAATTTCGAAAAGCTTTAGTAGTTTTCTTGAAATGTAATAGCACAAAATACTCAAAACAAACAACTGTAAATGCGATATCAATTTTTGTTTTGGATGAGCGGGCTTCCTCGAATACATTAGGGATATTTTGGTGACCATCTCTATCAAAAACAAGCCAAACAAAATCTAGAGGTATTTTTAACCTATGTGCCTCTCTAATTCTAGATTTTGCTTCATTAATTAAACCTTTAGGAGAATGATCTTTAGGTTTATAAATATCAACATTCACCGAGCCCAACCTTCGCTTATTTTCATCGCTTGTAACTAACCCTTTAAAGTAGTTTTCTTCGGTCTGTCCTTCGCAAAGAATAAGCCCACTTTTTTTGTATTTGATTACCTTATTAGATTTTCTATACCGTGTCATATTAGAATTGAAAATCTAATTCCTTTTCATTAATTACTGGCATTCCTCCAAACTTGCCATTCATGTACCATTTGTCATAGGGAACATCTGGCCTAACTCCTTGAATATCTGAAATTGCATAAGTATAGCTGTAACCTTCTAGTTCTTTCTCAACAAACCAAATCTGATCCCTTCTGAATAAATCGGAGCTTAGTAGGCTTACATCGTGAGTGGCAAATATGAGTTGAGCTTTTTTCGGGTTGGTAATCGGGCTGTTGAAAATGTTGATAAGAGCCTTGGTTAATTTCGGGTGTAAACTTTTATCGAGTTCATCGACAACTAGAACTGATCCATCTGAAATAGCCTCAAGAATTAACCCACCAATTGCCAATAATTTTAATGTTCCGGTGGACTCATCATTTAATCGAAATTCTATTTGTCCTTCTCGAATTCCATCAACATATAACGGATGAATCGTTCTGATTTGATGTTTGAACCTTTCAACAAATTTCCTTTTGTCTTCTTCATCCATATCTTCCGGCAATTTGGATACATCAATATCGACCTCTTTAACAATGATATCCTGAATTCCGGTATCAGCTACTTTGATTAGCTTGTTCATATTGTTTTTGAAATGAGGGATATCATCCTCATTCAATTTTTGAGTAAAGACCTGTATCAATGCGTCATCATAATCGGTATCATGAAAAATGGAAAGATATAAGTACTGTTCAAAAAACATATAAGGTTCTTTTAACTGTGGGATTCTATCAGCACCTACTTTTGATAAGAAAGATTGATTTTCATACAAGAGACTTTCAATGTCCTTCTTTCTCCCAGTCATATAATCACCATACCTAATTTCTTCACCTGCAAGTCTTTCATAAAGTATGGCGGGTTGTCCTTTAGGGTAGAAACTCATTTTTTCATATTCGATTCGTTTCTCAGTGTATTCAATCTCGAATACGTATTTTAAGTCATCTTTAGCAAGAAATTCAATTTTTAGCCTAATTGGCATTTGATGAGATTTCCCGTCTAATTTAAATGGTTCATATGGCGGAATTCGTTCCCCGACCTTTAATTCAGAAGAACTTGTAGCTAGAAATTGTATTGCTTTAAGTGCTCTTAGTAGATTACTTTTTCCAGACGCATTTCTTCCATATACAATTGCTGAACTCAATACTTTCAGTCTATCATTAGCTTCAATTAACTGATCATTAAACTCCTTAACTCCTTTAGCCGGAATCATTGAAAATATTTGCTCGTCCTTTATCGAACGAAAATTTGAAACTGTGAATTCCAGTAGCATATATCTGAATTAATGTAAAATTTGAATATATTCCGCAAAACTACCCCTAATTTAGGTAAAATACACTTAAAACCACTTCTAACAGTCACTATCATCCATAAGCTATCTAAGCTATTTGCAAAGACAATTGGGATCAGATACTTTAGTAGAAATTTGACATGTCCAGCTGACGGATGATAGTTGGTCGTTAAGATGCATTGTTGTCGCAAAGAGTTCAGCTACGATTTGGGGATTGAAGAACAGAAGAGACAGTCGAACGACTGAACCTGCAGGTTTTGCGGTGATACCGTGGGGAAAGCGTGCTTTCCTGAACGCGTGAGACGC